>NZ_JABBGI010000042.1 GCF_012927325.1 Chryseobacterium antibioticum
TTTCTTCTCGATTTAACTGCTTGATTCACTGTTAAATATACAAAAAACAAACCAAAAAAACAATTAAAATAACTGATAATCAACGTATTAAATCCATAACTTAATGACATTGGGCTTTAGCCCGCTTATTTTATGCATATTGGCAATCGGCCTTAGCCGGAATTATATTTACCATCTCTTAGATTGATCAAAAAAATCTATACGAAAACTTCATGACATGAACAAACAGGAATTATTAAATATCATAAAAACAAAGATCACGGACAAAATCCGGAATTTTGAACACCTGATTGCAGAAACCCGCGCCTCCAGTAACGATACCAAAAGTTCGATGGGAGATAAATATGAAACCGGGCGTGAAATGCTACAGCAGGAAATTAACAATCTCCAGCGACAACTTAATGAATCTTTAAACCAGCTCTCAGTGATTCAAAAAATATCAACTGAACCTTCGGATAAAGTACAGAACGGAGCTCTCGTTAAAACCGATAAAGGCACTTTTTATATTGCGGCATCTGTAGGAGAAATTATGTCCGGAAATCAGAAGGTCATGGCTATTTCTGCAGAATCTCCGCTGGCAAAAGCAATGTTAGGTAAAAAATCTGAAGAAGAATTTACTATAAATAATATTCACCAAAAGATTATAAATATTTGGTAAAGAATCAGGTTCAAATAATAAATTGAACTAAAAGTATCTCATGTTGGCCGGAATATTTTGATTTTTGTTCATGTGATAATCAATTATTGTTAAGAATTTAGAAAAATTTTTGAGATAATGGTGTGAAAAAGTCGTGTTAATTTAATGAAATAAAGGAAATTAAAGATTGATTGTTAATAAATTCTGATGTTAAAAATTTAAATTGATGTCAAAGTTTTGAGGGATTATTCATTCCGTATTTGGAATTTTTTAGTTAATTTTTTTTATTATAATTATGTTTTTTAATTAATTATATTTTAATGATATGTGTTTAAAACTACGAATTTCGTAATTATTTTTCATTTTAACTGTTAATTGTATTGGTTCAATTGTTATATTTGGATGGATACACACCAAATAATTATTGTCTATGAAAAACAAATTAACACTTATGGTTTTTGTTCCGCTTTTGGTAAGCGGAATTGCCTTACACGCTCAAAGATATGTTGAGCAAAGAATTGATGAGGGGCATTCATCAATGATTACATTCAAACCGGGAACCAATGCGAGGGACATTGCATTGTCTGACAACGGAAAATTCTTTTCTGAGATTTTAAACCTTCCTGCAGGATCTACAATGGTTAAGATTAAATCTGCAAAACTCTTCAGTGATTTTTCTGATGAAAAATATCAACTTTATCACAATGGGATTAAGGTTGAATTTGCCAATTATATGCTACACTATGTAAAAGGCAATCTGGTAAGCATGAATGGGGAATCCTATGATACCAACGATCTGAATACCCAGGCCGATGTATCTGAATCTGCTGCACTTAGCACTGCCATGAAATACACCGGAGCCAAAGTTTTAATGACAAATACAGAATACGGTAGAGAGATTAATTATCAGCCTAAAGGAGAGCTTGTTCTATTACCGGTTGAGGCTGCAAATGGTAAATACAGACTTTTACTGTCCTACAAATTTGATATCTTTTCTGCTGAACCTTTCCTGAGATCCCATGTGTATGTAGATGCCAAATCCGGAGCTGTATTGCTTAATGACCAGATTATGAAGCATGCGGGAGAACATTCTCACGGAAAAGGAATGAGTGGTATTTCTCCTGCCGGACCGGAAAACCAGCTAAAACAGGATTTCGCCTCAATTTTTGTTGCCGGAAGCGCCCAAACAAAATACAGCGGAACAAAATCAATTGAAACTACTCTTGTTAGTGGAAAATATGCATTAAAAGACAATACGAGAGGAGGAGGAGTCAATACTTACAATAACAATAATGCGAACTATACCAGTCTTACAAAAAACAATATTACCGATACTGACAACAACTGGACAACAGCAGAACATTCATCAACAGGGAATGATGTAGCGCTGGATGTTCATTGGGGAGTAGAGAAAACATACGATTATTTCAAAGATACATTCAATAGAAATAGTTATGACAATCAGGGGGCAGTACTCGACAGTTATGTTCATGTACGAAGCTCATGGGAAAATGCAGCCTGGATAGGAAGTGCCATGGTGTATGGTGATGGGGCCAGCACATTTAGGCCTCTTGGAGCATTTGACGTAACCGCTCACGAATTAGGACATGCGATATGTCAGGAAACAGCCGATCTGGTTTACCAAAGAGAATCAGGAGCGTTGAATGAGGGGCTTTCTGACATTTGGGGAGCGGTGGTTGAAAATGCCTACGCACCAGAGAAGCAGAACTTCTTAATTGGCGAGGATATTACCAAGGTAGCTCCTAATTATTTAAGATCTATGAGCAATCCTAACACAGGGCTGTCCAAACAACCTGATACCTACAAAGGAACCTATTGGAAAGATGCCAGTAATACCTGTATTCCAAATCCGGACACTAATGATAATTGCGGCGTTCACTATAATAGCGGTGTGCTGAATTATTGGTTCTATCTTCTGGTAACGGGAGGTTCCGGAACTAATGATATTGGAAACAGCTTCAATGTTGCAGGAATCGGATTTGAAAAAGCAGCTAAAATCGTCTACAGATTAGAGACCTCTTATCTGACGGCCAATTCTAATTATAACAATGCCTTAACCTATGGAATTCAATCCGCAAAAGATCTTTTCGGTGCTGATTCAGCGGAACATAAGGCAACACAGAATGCATTTTATGCGGTAGGTCTGGGAACAGCCTATTCCGGAACTCCTACAACAGATACTCAGGCACCTACTGCACCTCAGTTATCTGCGTCAGCTGCAACACAGAATTCAACGACCCTTTCATGGAGCGGATCTACAGATAACGTAGCCGTGACAGGGTACGATGTTTACAGAGGAACAAGCCTTCTGGGATCTACTTCTTCTACCACTTATGCGGCAACAGGATTGACACCGGCTACCACTTATACCTTCACGGTTAAAGCAAAAGATGCAGCAGGAAATATTTCTGCAGCAAGTAATGCTGTGAGTGTTACTACACAGTCAGGTGGAACTACAGTTACCTATTGCGCGTCTTCGTCAAGCTCCACGGCTGATGAGCGCATCAGCAATGTGAAATTTGCCGATATTAATAATACATCAACCGGTACAGCAGGATATGAAAACTTTACTTCCGTTATTGGAAACGTTGTCAAAGGAAACTCCTATACTCTTACAATAACACCGTTCTGGACATCCACAAAATACAGTGAGGGATATGCGGTTTATGTTGATTTTAATGGGGACGGAGACTTTACTGATAGCGGAGAATTAGCTTGGACAAAAACAGCAGGTACAACCTCTCCTGTATCTGGAAGTATTACCATTCCGTCTGCAGCGATTACAGGGAATACAAGAATGAGGGTAATAATGAAATACAACGCAGTACCTTCTTCATCATGTGGAACAATCAACTACGGACAGATTGAAGATTACACATTACAAATAACTTCTGCAGGTTCTATTTCTTCATTGATTGCCGAATCTTCAGCAGGCCATGCAGCCATCAGCATTTATCCGAATCCGGTAAAAGATGTGATTAAAATTAAATCTCAATCTGGTTCAGAATTCAGATATCAGGTGGTTGATGCCCGTGGAAGTGTCGTTCAGTCCGGAGAAACAAAATCCCAGTCTATCAATGTTGAATCATTGCTTCAGGGAGTGTATATCCTTTCACTGGATAACGGCAAAGAGAAAATTACCCAGAAAATTATTAAAAATTAGTCACTGATTTTTAATGGATCCTGCGGGATTTAACAAATGAATACTACCCTTAAACAGTTGTGGAAATAATTTTCACAACTGTTTTTTTATGATCTATGATAACTCAAAATCGGTTAGTTTTTTCTAAATTTGAACCATAAAAACCCGCTTTTAAAAATGCAGAACTACTTAGACCTTTTACAGCATATTCTTGACAATGGAACAGATAAAACCGACAGAACGGGAACGGGAACCAGAAGTGTTTTCGGGTACCAGCTGAGGTATGATCTGTCAAAAGGTTTTCCTATGGTGACAACCAAAAAAGTACATTTGAAATCTATTATCTATGAACTGCTTTGGTTTTTGAAAGGCGATACCAATGTTAAATATTTGAATGACAATGGAGTAAGTATCTGGGATGAATGGGCGGACGAAAACGGCGATTTAGGTCCCGTTTACGGAGCGCAGTGGAGGAGCTGGCAGGGAGCTGATGGGAAAATTGTAGATCAGATCACGGAAGTGATCGATCAGATCAAGAAAAATCCTGATTCCAGAAGGTTGATCGTGTCTGCTTGGAATGCTGCCGAAATTCCTAATATGGCGCTTGCGCCTTGTCACGCACTATTCCAGTTTTATGTAGCGGATGGAAAATTGTCACTGCAATTGTACCAAAGAAGCGCTGATGTATTTCTGGGAGTACCCTTCAATATTGCAAGTTATGCGTTATTACTCATGATGGTAGCACAGGTAAGTGATCTGGACGTTGGAGATTATGTCCACAGTTTCGGGGATGTTCATATTTACAACAACCATTTTGAGCAGGTGAACAGACAGCTTTCCAGAGAGCCAAGACCGCTTCCGGTGATGAAACTGAATCCTGAGATCAAAGATATTTTCGATTTTACCTTTGAAGATTTTACCCTTGAAAATTATGATCCGCATCCGGGAATTAAGGCTCCTGTAGCGATTTAATGAAAGTTTTGGGAATTCTTTGTGCCATTTTTATCATTTCTCTTTCCAGCTGTAATAAAAAGGAAGAGAAGACCCCGGTCATGTCAGACCTGTTGATTGATGATTTTGACTTTACGAAAGATGCCGTTTTTGATACCTTAAATGTGCCTCAGCATTTAAGAAAAATAGTTAAAGATATTTCCTTTTTAAATGTCTATGAGACAGGACAGGGAGGAAAAGGAGCTGTAGAAACTCCGGCCAATTTCAGGAATTTCAAAAAACTATATAACAAAGCTTAGGAACAGGAGCTCCTGGAGCTTATCAGTAATAAGAATCATGTAGTGGCAGTGTATGCCGCTATTGGACTTGCAGAGAAAAATAATCAGTTTATCGTTCCGGTTTTTCAAAAGATTCTTAACAAAAAAGGGAAGATGCATATTCAGAATGGCTGTATTCTTAGCCATGACCATCCTGCAGAACCCGTTTACTTGAATTATTATTGCCAATTAAAGCGGGAAGAGCTTAAGTCAGATTCAGATTTAAAACAGCTTGACAGTCTGCTTCTTTTCATGCCAGCTTCTTCAGAACTGATCCTTACCACAGCATTAAGAAACAGAACCTATTCCGATGGACTGAAAAAGCAGATCGCAAAACAGGCCTTTGAGAATCACAGAACTCCGGCATTACTTTATCTTAATTCATGGCACAAAAAGGAATATTCTGATCCTATACAGGAGGAACTTTTTAAGCTTATTAAAAACGATTCTATTGATGGTGGTCATAAAAGAAAGTACTTATCAATGCTTCTTTCCTTTAATAATATAGAAAATAAAAAAGCGGTTCTGAATTATATCAAAAAAGACAGTCTGTGGAAAGAGGATGGTCAAATCAGGTCACAGCTGGAAAATAACGGAATCACTTCCGAAGATTACAACTAATATTCCCATAAGACTTTATGTAACAGAATCCCTTATTTTACTACTGATTGTAAAATGAATAGTATGATTCTGAAAAAACTGTTTTTCGTTGCAGCCACAAGTGTTTCCTGTATGGTATTTTCTCAAAATGGAAACAGACAGCAATTAATGGATTATCTGGATTCGCTCTCTGTTCACCATAAAGTAATGGGAAGCTTTGCTTTCGCTGCAAAGGATCAGCCCAGTTTCCTGAAGGTAACAGGGTTTTCCGATGTTGCAAAACTGCAGAAAGCTAATATGAATACCCAGTACCGTATAGGCTCTATTTCCAAAACATTTACTGCAGTACTTGTGATGAAGGCTGTTGAAGAAAAAAAACTTTCCCTTGATACAAAGCTTTCCGTATTCTATCCCGAAATAGAAAATGCAAATAAGATAACCATCGGAAATCTTTTACAACATAGAAGCGGAATTCATAATCTGACCAATGAAGCAGAATACTGGACCTATCATACAAAACCACAGACAGAACAATCTTTGCTGTCGATCATCAAAAAATATAAAAGTGACTTTTCTCCGGAAATAAAATATGAATACAGCAATTCAAACTATATTCTGCTTGGCTTTATTTTAGAAAAGATCTACAAAAAAAGCTACGCACAGCTGATTAAGGAAAAAATTGCGGGACCTTTAAAATTAACGCTGACCGAAGTGGGTGGAAAAATTGATCCTTCCAAAAATCAGGCGCTTTCCTATCAATATTCCAACGGAAATTATCAACTTTCACAGGAAACGGATATGAGTATTCCGATTGGTGCAGGGGATATTATTTCTACTCCTACCGAACTTTTGAAGTTGATCATTGCTCTCGAAAATGGAAAATTAGTCAATAAAAACAGCCTTGCACAGATGAAAGGTTTTAAAGATAACTATGGCTACGGAATTGCAAAGATACCCTTTGAGAAATATTCCGGATATGAACATAACGGAGGAATTGATCAGTTCCGATCAGTACTGTATTATTTTCCGGAACTGAAAATAGCAGTTAGCGCTGTGACCAACCAGTCGGATTACGATAATAATGATATTTCCGTCAAAATGATCCAGACAGCCCTTGGTAAAGACTTTAAAATGCCTAATTTTAAGGAAAATTCTGTTTCAGAAGAACTCCTGAGGAAATATGAAGGATTGTATAAAGCAGAAGGCTTTCCTTTGGATGTAAAAATATTTTCGGAGGACAAAAAACTGATGGGACAGGCTACAGGACAGAGCGCATTTCCTCTGGAAGCAGTCTCCGAAAGCGAATTTAAGTTTGAAACCGCAGGCATCACAATGAAATTCAATACTGAAAAAGGAACAATGGATTTCTCGCAGGGTGCCAATAATTTTACCTTTAAGAAACAATAAAATGAAATATTTAAAAATCAATACAGAGCAAAACGCAGACCTTGAAGCACTTCAAAATGCAGTTCTTCAGTTAAAAGGAGTTGCCTCAGTTGAAATCGTTGATGATGAAAACCCAGAAAGCGAACTTAAAAAAGCTTTTGCCAAAACCAAAGAACAGCTCAAGAAGGGTGACTACGAAACTTTGGTGAACGATATCTTTGATATAATAACAAAAAATAATTCTAAAAAATAATAAAGTAACAGATGAAAAAGGCGATTTTATCGATTGCTATACTGGGGATTTTCTTTTCCGCAAACGTATCAGCACAGACCGAAACTTCAGGAAGAGAAAAAGCTTACAGAGCCACACATACCAAAGTAACGGAACTTAAGCACACCAAGCTTAAAGTCAATTTCGATTATCAGAAAGAACAGATGGGCGGAGAAGAATGGCTTACGGCCTCTCCCTATTTCTATCCAACCAATGAGTTGACGCTTGATGCAAAAGGAATGCTCATTCACGAAGTTGCTCTTGATAACAACGGAAAAAGATCACCTCTGAAATATGAATATAAAGATGAAATCCTAAAGATCACTCTGGATAAAACCTATCAGAAAAATCAGGAATACACCGTATACATCAAGTATACCGCACGTCCTAATGAGGTAAAACAGAAAGGAAGCATGGCCATCAATGATGCCAAAGGACTTTATTTCGTCAATGCACAGGGACAGGATCCGGATATGCCAACACAGATCTGGACACAGGGCGAGACAGAATCTTCTTCTGCGTGGTTCCCAACCATCGATAAACCCAATCAAAAGACTACCCAGGAAATCTATATGACCGTTCCTGATAAATATGTAACCCTTTCCAACGGGATTTTAAAAGATTCCCAGAAGGAAGGAAGCTTAAGAACCGACCACTGGGTAATGGATAAAAGACATGCGACTTATCTGTTCTTTATGGGCGTGGGAGAATATGCTATTGTGAAAGACAAATGGAAAAATATTCCGGTAGATTATTATATCGAGAAAGAATATGAACCTTACGCAAAACAGATCTACGGAAATACACCGGAAATGATCGAGTTTTTCTCAAAGAAAATGGGCTATGATTATCCGTGGGCAAAATACGCACAGATCTCAGGAAGAGATTATGTGAGTGGTGCCATGGAAAATACCACGGCCACTCTTCATGGAAGCGACATTCTTCAAAAACCGGGACAGCTTATCGATGAGAACAAATGGGAAGATACCATTGCCCATGAATTATTCCACCACTGGTTTGGAGACCTTGTAACGGCGGAAAGCTGGAGCAATCTTACCGTGAATGAATCTTTTGCCAATTATTCCGAATACCTTTGGAACGAATATAAATATGGAAAAGACCAGGCAGACTACCACCAGATGTCTGATGTGAATATGTACATCCACAACCCTTCAGATTTCAAGAAAAATCTCGTGAGATTCAATTACGACTCCCGCGAAGATGTTTTTGACCTTGTGACCTATCAGAAAGGGGGAGGTATCCTTCACATGCTGAGAAACTATCTGGGAGATGATGCTTTCTTTGCCGGAATGAATGATTACCTGAAAACCAATGAATACCAGAATGCAGAAGCTCATCAGTTGAGATTATCTTTTGAAAAAGTTTCTGGAAAAGACCTGAACTGGTTCTTCAACCAATGGTATTTCGGAAGCGGAAATCCAAAGCTGAATTATTCATTTACTTTTGAACCCGTGAAAAAGCAGGTGGCTTTAACCATCAATCAAACTCAGGAGCAGCCGTTCGAATTTCCTTTAGCAATTGATGTATACGACAACGGAAAGCCGAAAAGATACAATGTGTGGGTGAATGCAGAGGCTAAGAATACATTCAATTTTGATGTTTCTAAAAACCCTGATTTGATCAATATCAATGCAGACGGAATTTTACTGGCGGATATTACCGATACAAAAACTCCCGAGCAAAACCTGATGCAGTTTACCAATTCCAAAGAATTTAAAAGCAGATACAAAGCTTTAACAGCGATAAAAGATCAGGTAGGAAAAAATCCAGCTGCTACAAAATTATTAGCTGCAGCCCTAAAAGATCCGTACTTCAGAACACGAATCAAGGCTCTTCAGTTAATGGACCTTTCAAATCCTGAACAAATGAAAACTTTAGGCGCTGATGTTGAAAAGCTGGCATCTAACGATCCGAAAACATTGGTTCAAGCTGCTGCCATTACCGCATTGGCTAAAACTAAGGACAAGAAATATCTTCCTATGTTTGAAAAAGGAGTGAATGCTGTTTCCAATGCTGTAAAAGGGACTTCATTAAATGCTGTCTTAATAATAGATCCAACAAAGGCCAATACACTGGCTGATAAGATCAATCTTGAAGGTGCTTCAGAGGAATTGCTGAGCCAGCTTCTTCCAGTCATTGTAAAGAATAAAGTGACTTCACAGATGTCTAATATCACCCCACTTGTTGCATTTTATCCCTTCATTAAATTCCAGAATCCAGAATTAGGAAAGTCTGCAGAGGAGGGTTATAACTGGATCATGAGCTCTGATAATCTGAAAGCGACGGAAAACATTACAAAAATAATCAGTAATGCAAAAGGACAGATGGGAGATAATCCTCAGGTAAAAATGATGATTTCCCAGATGCTGAAAGACGGTTTAAGTAAGAAAATGGAACTACTGAGACAAAATCCTCAGAATGCGGAAAGTATCAACAAACAGATTGTTGCCATCAATAAAGCCATTGAAGATTTTAAATAAACTATTTTTATACTATATACGAAAAACGCACTTTTTAAAGTGCGTTTTTTTATTTTTAAATTATTTCTTACAGATAATGATGGTTTCCTGATCGGAAAAACCAGGGTAATGGTCTTTCTCACAAACTTTGATTTCCGTTTGGAATCCAGCGTTTTTCAGTCGCTCTGCCAATCCCTCTACAGAATAGATCCGTACATGATCTTCCTGACCAAAATGTTTCAGACGTTCTGCAGAAGTCCTGATTTCAAAGTTTTCATAGATACCTCCGGTTTTAAAAGGGGTTTGAATTAAAGCAGTTCCACCTGTTTTCAAGACCCTGTATAATTCATTCATTGCCGTTGTGTCATTTTCAATATGTTCAAGAATATGATAGCACAGAATAAGATCAAACCTCTCGGATTCCAAATCTATTTTTGTGATGTCAAAATGATAATCCGCTAAAAACTCATCTTCATAATCCGTTGGAAAATAATGGATATCCTTCCTGTTTTTCAATGCTCTGAAAATAGCTCTGGAAGGGGAGAAATCCAAAACCGAAATGCCGGCTTTCAAATATTTTTCATTCAGAATGGTATACAGTCTCCGGGATCTGGGTAAGCTGCCGCAAACAGGACAAAGTAAATTTCCGTTTTCCAGCTTTATAAAATGTTTAAGCCTGGAATGGCAGATCGTACATTCGTGATCAATTCCTTTGTAAAACGGATAAAGAGCTTTTCTGAAAAACAGTTCGTTTTCAAAAAGAAACTTTTGCGGAAGAATTTTTCTGATGATATTTTTAGCTGTAGAATACATGAGTGTTTGCAATTTAATAATACTAATCGAAAAATGAAGGCTCGTGGCTGATAATTTTTAAAATTCGTATTTTATAATTTTAGTGTATGACTTTTGAAATTGAGGTTGCGGGCTATTATGTGCCGTCCTTAAACCTATTGTCTGCCATTCAGGTTTCTTTTAACGAAGGGGAAGAGCTGGAAGGCAGAGAAATCGGCTTTTTAGGATATGGAAGCGGTTCAAAATCTAAAGTTTTTGCCGGAAAAATATCCAAAAACTGGAAAACAGCTGTTGCAAAATGGAATTTGTTTGACCATTTAAAAAACAGAACAGCCATTGATTTTGAAACTTATGAAAAGCTGCATAGAAAGCAACTCGAAAGTTCAGTCAATATAAACTACAAAGGCTTTGGATTGAAGTCTATAGAATTGGAGAATCCTGTTCTAAAAGGAGCCAGATATTATCATTACCAGGATTAAAAACATCAGCAGGATAAACGTCTCAAAAAAGATATTTATCCTGTTTTTTATTTCCAGAAACCATTATCCTTCACCCACGTTTTAAAAAGTTCTGGCCAGGCAGCTGTAGGGCTGTCCTTCTTTCCTAATCCCCATCCATGTCCGCCAGTTTGAAAAAGATGCATTTCCGCACGGACGTTGACTTGTTTTAAAGCCGAATACAGCAGGATACTATTATCAACAGAAGAAATAGGATCATCCATTGCCTGCGCTAAAAAAGTGACGGGCATATTTGAATTCACCTGTTTTTCTACTGAAAATGCAGTTTCCTCCGAAAGAGAGGGATGCTCTCCAAGGATACTTTTTCTTGAATGCGTATCGTTATTCGGGGGAAGCATCGAAATAACAGGATAGATTAATCCGGCAAAATCCGGTCTGGCGGATAAAGAATCGATCGCGTCAACAGGTTGGTAGAATTTTTTATTAGGTTGTGCAGCTGTATAGCCTGCCAAATGTCCTCCGGCAGAAAATCCGAGGATTCCTGTTTTGTTAACATCAATACTGTATTTCTTTGCAAGACTCCGGATGATGCGCATGGCTCTCTGGGCATCTTCAAAAGGAACATGGGTACTTGTCCAGTTTTCTGAAGAAAGCCTGTAAATAAGTTCAAAAGCCGTCACGCCTTTCGATTGAAGCCAATTGGCAGCAGGTGTACTTTCTTTACCCAGTTCAATATGAGCATAGCCACCACCGCTAATCACTAAAATAGCGGTTCCGTTTGGATGGGAAGGTTGATGAACGATCAGTCGTGGTTTTGAAACATGGGTAACAGACCCTTTAGCCGTTATTGTTTCGGCTTCTTGAGGACCATTTCCGTCAGGCATTGTATGAGCCCACAAAGGGATTTGCTCTAAAGCTGATGAAATCTGAAACTTCTTTTCCTGAGTTTGAGCTTCATATTGACTGGCCGTAAAAAGTATGATGATAAGGGTAACAAGCAGTCTCATAGGTATTTTTAAAATGAAATTAAAGCAATTCGCTCATTACACCAGGTATTAAATTAAATTATTCTAAGAAAAGCGATTTGTTCTGGTAACTTTTGGGTGTAACGCCCACCAGCTGCTTAAATACTCTTGTAAAATAATTCGTATCCGAAAAACCGGTCTGATAGGCCGTTTCCTTAATGCTGTTCTGGCCCGCCAATAATTCCTTGGCTCTGTTAATTCTTTCTTGCAGAATAAAATCATTGGGAGAAGTTCCCAGCTCATCTTTAAACATTTTAAAGAAATTCGACTTGCTTACATAAGCCAGTTTGGCGATACTTTCAATCGACAGCTTTTGGTGAAGGTTTTTTCTGATATAATCTACTGCGAATCCTATTCTTGACTTATTTTTAGCAATATTCTTTTCCACCATGCTTCTGGCTTGGGTCTGCATAAGTCTGATCAACAGCTCTTTCAGGGCAAAATCTGCCATGATATCCTTTTGGGAATTATCATCCATGGCAATTCTCATGATGTTGTTGGTAGCGGAGGCAAGAGACTTGTTGTTAAAAAGGAAAAACTCATCCAGCTGGATATTCCACTGTGAAGTTTCGTCCACTTTGGGAAGATTGTAGTTTAGATAATTAAGGGAATCCTCTATGAAATCAGGATTAAGGCTTAAAGAAATACATTGGGTGGGAGCTTCATCTGCCTCAGGAAAGTCGATTACCATTGTTTCACCGGGTGCAACCAAAATACTTTCCCCTGGAAAATAATCAAAATAATTCGTTTTATTATCCAGTTTCATATGCTTTTTGCCTCTCAGCATTGATGTAAAAGCAATATTTTCAAAGTGAAGTCTGACACCGAAAGCAGTTTTGTGGGTTTCATAAATATTAAATTCACAGTTGTTTAGACTGAATTTTGTCTGGTTCTCAACAAGTTTCAATAACTGGCTCTCCTTCTTTAATTCAGGAGTATTTAATCTAAAGAATTCCTCGAGGCTCTGCCTCGGGGTGAAAAGAGGAAAAGTTTGAAAAACGGATGGTTTTTCAAAAGAATAAAAAGATGTAGCTTTGATTTATGGACGATCATATTTTGAAAAGACATAATAAAACCTTACTTCTTTACCATATTGTTTTTCCTGTGAAATACAGGAATTCGGTTATAAGTGAAGAAGTTGGAACTGGCTTGAAAGAAATATGTATTGAATTGTCTCATCGCTATGAAATTCATTTTTTAGAAATTGGTTATGAAGATAACCATGTTCATTTTTTGATACAAAGTGTTCCAAATTTGTCAATTAGTGAAATTTGTATGAAAGTAAAAAGTATCACAGCTAAAGAGATTTTCAAACGTTTTCCTGAAGTTAAAGCTAAGCTTTGGGGTGGAAATTTTTGGACAAGTGGTTATTACGCAAACACAGTAGGTCAATATGGAAACAAAGATGTCATTAAAAAATATATAGAAAATCAAGGAAAAGAAAAAGAATATCAAAAAGTGCATGAGGCTCAACTTACACTTTTTGACTTTTAATACTTCGGGGCTCTGCCCCGGGGTAGTTTATTAAAAATTTATTATTGTTATTCATTTCTAAACATTTTGTAAAACCCAATAACTCAAATATATAAATTTTAGACCTATGCTGTTGTTAATAAAAGTATAAAATTGAACATCTATACTATTTTCATGTTTTTTTGTACGATTGTGCTATTGCTTGTTCATTTGTAAATGTAACTTGGCTTTACGAAAAAAATAAAATTACATTAATATGAGCACTATTACAGAACCGAAATCAGACACTGCTTTTCAGTGGCCTGAATTCAAAAACAAATATGATAATTATATTGGCGGGAAGTTTACTCCTCCGGTTAACGGACAGTATTTCAATGTAGTTTCACCTGTTAACGGTAAAAATTTCACCCAGGTAGCCCATTCATCCAAAGAAGATCTGGAATTGGCTGTGAATGCTGCAGAAAAAGCATTTCAAACCTGGAAAAATACGTCATCTACAGAAAGAAGCATTATCCTGAACAAGATCGCAGACAGAATAGAGCAGAACCTTGAATACTTGGCTATTGTTGAAACCATCGACAACGGAAAAGCGGTTAGAGAAACTTTAGCTGCCGATTTACCACTGGCGATAGACCATTTCAGATATTTTGCTTCCGTGATCCGTGCAGACGAAGGTTCTCACAATGAACTGGATAAAGATACGGTATCCCTGATCGTTCACGAGCCGCTGGGCGTAATCGCACAAATCATCCCTTGGAATTTTCCAATATTGATGGCTGTATGGAAGCTGGCTCCAGCCTTAGCAGCAGGAAACTGTGTGGTGTTGAAACCTGCAGAAAGTACTCCGGTTTCCATCCTGGTTTTAATGGAAATCATCGGGGATCTGTTACCTGCAGGCGTGATTAATATTGTGAACGGTTTCGGAGCAGAATTAGGAAGAGCTTTGGTGACCAATCCAAAAGTAGCAAAGGCAGCCTTCACAGGTTCTACGGCCACAGGACGTCTTGTGATGCAATATGCTACAGAAAATATTATTCCTGTAACCCTGGAATTAGGTGGTAAATCTCCAAACGTTTTCTTCAGCTCGGTAATGGATGCAGATGATGAGTTTCTGGATAAAGCTATTGAAGGAGCGGTCCTTTTCGCCCTTAATCAGGGAGAAATCTGTACATGTCCTTCAAGACTGTTGGTTCAGGAAGATATTGCAGATGCGTTCATTGCAAAAGTGATCGAAAGAGTAAAAGCCATTAAAGTAGGAAATCCGCTGGATAAAACAGTCATGATGGGTGCTCAGGCTTCCCAGATCCAGAAAGATAAAATTCTTTCTTACATTCAGTTAGGGAAAGAAGAAGGCGCTGAGGTTCTGGTAGGCGGAGAGGTAAACAATGTGGGAGAAAACCTGGAGGACGGGTTCTACATCCAGCCGACTATTTTCAAAGGAAATAACAGAATGAGAATTTTCCAGGAAGAGATCTTCGGGCCTGTACTGGCGTTTACGACTTTCAAAGACGAAGAAGAAGGGATAAAAATTGCCAATGACACGATCTATGGGCTTGGTGCAGGTGTTTGGACAAGAGATGCACACCAATTGTATAACGTTCCACGCCAGATTCAGGCAGGAAGAGTTTGGGTAAATCAGTACCATTCCTATCCGGCAGGAGCACCTTTCGGAGGATATAAGCAGTCTGGAATCGGTAGAGAAAATCATAAAATGATGCTAGACCATTACCGTCAGACCAAAAATATGCTGATCTCCTACAACAAAAACAAATTAGGTTTCTTTTAATTTTTAATATTAGGGCGTGCCCGTTTGCCCCGGCTCTGCCGGGGCAAAACGGTCGGGCTGTTCCAGGGCTTCACTTCGTTTCGGTGCTCCATTTCATTCTGCACCGGCTCGTTCCTCGCCGCCCTTCCCATCCCTCACGCGAGAAAACAATTCCCTTATCTGAACTGTTTCAGGTGAGAAGGAAATCTATAATTAGTAGGTTAAGTAAAATTTACAATCGGCTAAAAAAACTTTTGCGCTCTTGCGATAAAAAAATACACAAAATAACAGATAGTAAAAGTTTCATCAATTAAATCTTCGTATCTTAATAGAAACAAACTTAGTACCTCTGAGTTTTAATCAAAGCATAAAAAATGGAAGCCACAATATCCAGATTATCAGTAACAGAAAAAGCACTAGACGTTATTTATCAATTGGAGGATAAATATGGCGCCCTGATGTTTTATCAGGCTGGAGGATGCTGTGAAGGTACCCAGCCGCAATGTTTTGAAAAAGGAGGATTCTTTCCCAGGATGAATGATGCCATGATTGGAACCATTAATGGCCATGAATTCTGGATAGACCGAGATTTATTCGAATACTGGAAATACTCTCATTTTACACTGGATATTACAGATGGTTTCGGCCCGGGTGGTTTTTCTCTGGAAACTCCATTAGGTAAAACATTCAAAATCCATTACAGACTCTTCACCAAAGAAGAATATGAAAACCTGGAACCGGTAAAGCGCAGCGAGTAAGTAATTCAGATTATAAATATAAAATCTGTTTAATCCGAGTTATCTGTGGGAAGTAATAAAGTCAGACCTTCACAAACCGATTCACAAACATCGCCGCCACAATATCTCCCACAGCATTCAGAACAGTCGCCAACGGATCCACAAGTGTTCCGATGATCATGACCGCTGGAATAGCTTCCTGTGGTAGTTTATAGACTGAAATCATCAGCATTTCACCAATATATCCGCCATTTGGAATTCCGCCAGCGACAATACTCACAAAAACAGTGATCCCTAAAGCCAGTAGTAAATTGGCCGGATCAAAAAAATCTTTTCCAATGATCAGAAAAGCGACATATATTTTAATAATGGAAGACATTGAAGATCCATTCTTATGCAATGTGGTTCCGATGGGAATAACCAGGTTGGCAATTGAATTCGGAATACCAATCTTGGAAGCAGCCTGAAGATTAGCGGGCATTGTTGCAAAGCTGCTGCAGGTACTCAAGGCAGTTAGGGTAGGGTAAACTGCATTTTTCCAGAAACTTCTGATCCCATTTTGCCCGTCTGCCATAAAAGCATAGAGTGAAAAGAATACGAAGAAATATACAATTCCTGCAATATAATAAAGTCCTAAAGGTTTAGCATAGAAACCAAAGAGTTGCGGCCCTAAGGTAGCCACCTGATAGGCAAAATAGGCTCCAAGACCAATAGGCGCAAGTTTCATGATTAATAAAAGGAGTTCTTTCATCACCTCATATCCTGAAGCAATGAAAACCCTGAACGGCTGTCCTTTTTCCCTGGCTTTACGCGCTGCAAATCCAGTCATAAAGGCGAAAATAAGAAGGGCCAGCATATTCTGTCTAGAAAAAAGTTGGGTAAATTCTCCAACCGTAAAAAAACTTACAATTCTGTTTCCCCAGCTGTCTTCGCTGGCTGCTTCCGAAATCATTTCAGAACTGCCGGAAACTCCCGAAACTGGAAATACATAGACGGCACAAATCGTAAAAACCGCTGCCGTTAAAATGAAGAACAGAAAAGTAAAAGACATCACTAAAATGATTTTCCCAAACTTAGACTCTTGTTCCAGAGAAGCAATAGAGTTGGAAACAGCAAAAAATACCAATGGGACTACACTCACAAAAAGAAGGTTTAAGAAAATATCTCCTAATGGTTTAATATAGTCTACAATACCGGGAGCAGTAACTCCTATAATGCTTCCTACAGCAATTCCTAATAGTAAAAGTATAATTCCCGAGTAGTTTTTCAGTACCTCTTTCATTCAACGCTTTTTATCAAAGATAGGTTTATTTTTAACATTCTCTTATATAATTTACAGGTGCAAATTTCATAAATTTGAGTAAATATCGATTCTATGGCTTATATAGATTACTATAAAATTTTAGGCGTAGATAAAAGCGCAACACAGGATGACATCAAAAAGGCCTACCGGAAACAGGCCAGAAAACTGCATCCTGATCTTAATCCCGATGACAAAGAAGCGGAGAGAAAATTCAAAGAGCTAAATGAAGCCAATGAAGTGCTCAGTAATCCCGAAAATCGTTCTAAGTATGACAAATACGGGGAAAACTGGAAACATGGTGAAGAGTATGAAAAAGCGCAGCAACAGCAAAGGCAATACCAGCAACAGAACTATGGTGGCGGCGGATTTTCCGGTGCCGACTTCGGAGAAGGTGAAGATTTTTCAGATTTTTTCCAGAGTATGTTTGGTGGTGCAGGCGGCGGAGGCGGCTTTGAAAAAAACTCAAGAGGAAGTTCTTCGGGAAAGTTCAAAGGCCAGGATGTCCATGCTGAATTGAATTTAAACTTAAAAGACGCTGCACAAACCCATCCGCAAACTTTCGAAATCAATGGTAAGAAAGTGAGAATTACCATTCCTGCCGGTGTGTACGACGGGCAGCAGATCAAACTGAAAGGACACGGAAGTCCCGGGTTCAACGGAGGTCCAAACGGAGATCTGTACATCACATTCAATATTCCGGTTGATCCCGATTTTGAAAGAGTTGGGGATGATCTTAAAACCAAAGTTTCGATCGACCTCTATATAGCTCTTTTGGGAGGTGATGTAAAAGTAAATACACTCGACGGAAGTGTCAACCTTAAAGTAAAACCCGAAACTCAGAACGGAACTACGGTAAGACTGAAAGGAAAAGGCTTTCCAGTGTATAAAAAAGAAGGACAGTCTGGCGATCTTTTTGTGACTTATGAGGTGAAATTGCCTACAGATCTTACAGACAAGCAGAAAGAACTTTTTGAACAACTTAAAAATGCCTAAGCCATGAGTGAAAGAATATCGCGAGAAGAACTCGTAAAAATTTACAATATAGAGATCACTTTTTTTGATGAATTGGTGGATGGTGGTTTACTGACTGTAGAAACTGAGAATGAAATTCGCTATTTATTGTATGACGACCTGTCTGTTTTTGAAAGGTTTACCAATTGGCATTACGATCTGGAAATCAATCTTCCCGGCTTGGAAGTGATCAATGATATGCTTAGGAAAATGGAGGATCTAAAACAGAAAAATCGTGATCTGATGAATAAACTTTCAGCAATAAGTGATCAATATGAAGATATTTGATTTAGTTTTGTAACCTTTAAAAACAAACTAAATATTTCATAGAAAATGAATGGAGATAAGGTCATCAAATTAAATGTAAACAGAAAATATTTTGAAGAAATTTATTTCAGTGGCAACCAGGGGAGTCTGTTTTTTTCACAGACTACCAAAGGCAAGACCGTGACTACTGCTGTGGTAGGGCTAATTCTGTTGATTTTATTTTTTTTCAAAGATGATTTGAGCAAAGAAAAGTTTGGGATTCTATATTTCGTGAGCTTTTTGTTTCTGCTTTGTACAGTCTATCTTTCTTTAAGCATCAACAAAGTTTCCCGATGGAAAAAAGAGGTTAACAGGTATTTGAAATCATTGGAAGACTCTGAGATCTATGAGATCAGGTTTAACAGTGACATTTTTAATGTTAATCTTAATCATCAGGAAGAATTGAGTAAGTGGGAAGATTTTAAAGATTTTGATGTCAATGATAAATTTATTTCTTTAGAGGGGAAATTCAACTATATGTTCCCGAAAAAATCCATGAGTAAAGCAGACTACGAAATTCTCAAGCAGGCATTAAAGAAAAATATCAAGCAATAAAAAAATCAGAGCAAAACGGCTCTGATTTTTCATTTATATAAAAGGTTATTTGACCTTCTCAGTTTTTGGTTAATCTAACCAACCCATTTCCTTCATCCACTCGTCGTTGTAGATCTTTCCTACATATCTTGAACCATGGTCATGAAGAAGTACCACAATCACATCATCTTTTGTGAACTGGTCTTTCATCTGGATCAGAGAAGCAATGGCACTTCCTGCAGAATATCCACAGAAAATTCCTTCTTCTTTAGCCAGTTTTCTGGCGTAGATAGCACCGTCTTTATCGGTTACCTTTTCAAAATGATCGATTACTGACATATCGTAGTTCTCAGGAATAATATCTTCCCCGATTCCTTCTGTAATGTACGTATATGCATGATCGTAATGAAGTTCACCTGTCTCATGGAATTCCTTCAAAATAGAACCGTAGGTATCCACACCGATTACTTTGATATTTGGATTTTTTTCCTTGAAGAATGTTCCACAACCTGTAACAGTACCTCCTGTTCCGGCACCAGCCACAAAATGCGTCAGCTTTCCGTCTGTCTGTTCCCAGATTTCAGGCGCTGTAGACTCGTAATGAGCCGTTCTGTTGGATAAGTTGTCATATTGGTTCACATACCATCCGTTTTCTGTTTCCTTAGCCAGTCTTTTAGAAACTGAATAATAAGAACGCGGATCCGTAGGCTTCACGTCAGTAGGACACACAATAACTTCTGCTCCTACAGCACGAAGAATGTCACATTTTTCCTTAGATTGTTTGGAATTGGTCACAAAAATACATTTGTAGCCTTTGATGATGGCCGCAAGAGCCAGCCCCATCCCTGTATTTCCGGAAGTTCCTTCGATGATGGTTCCTCCAGGTTTTAATCTGCCGTTTTTTTCGGCATCTTCTATCATTTTAAGAGCCATTCTGTCCTTTACAGAATTTCCAGGATTGAATGTCTCTACTTTTGCTAAAACTAATGCAGGAAAGTCTTCTCCCAATACTTTGTTAAGTTTTACAAGAGGCGTATTCCCTATCGTTTCAAGAATATTTTTTGCGTATTTCATAAATGGTTTATAAGCGGTGCAAAGATAATGCTTTAAAAATTAGCTGCGTAATTTAAAGATTATGATTTATAAATGTGAATGGTAAATCGCCAATGATGAATTTTTAATTACAACCATTGAATTGGATTTAGTAGCCCCGGTTCGTTATTGATTTTCTAAAGTGAATTGTGAATTTTTTCAACTTAAATAAAATTGATGAATGTCTTCCATCATTGACCCTTCACCCTTCACATTAAATCCTAGTTATACTTAATCGCCTTCACCGGAGAGATCTTACTGATCAGGTAGCTCGGAATGATCAGGGCTAGTCCGGAAATAATAAGAATTCCTACTGAAATGGATATGATAGCTATTGGATTAAGATCCACAGGAACCGTACTTACATAATAGTTTTCCGGATTAAGCTTGATAATACCAAATAATTTTTGCAGCAAAATCAGGCCAAGACCAATTGCATTTCCATACAGTAGTCCTGGAATCATGATGATCAAAGTATAATTGATGAAAGTAGCTCTTATTTGAGAGTTACTTGCTCCCAGCGTTTTTAGAAGTCCGATAGAATTAGTTCTTTCAATGATCAGAATAAGAAGAACCATAATAATATTGATGACAACAACAATCAGCATGATAATGATGATCAGCGCAATATTTGTGTCAAAAATACTGATCCAGTCATTGATTTGCGGGAATTTTTCCGTTGCTTTTTCAGCATAATTTTTGTAGCCGATCAGTTTTTCAATTTCCGGAAAATCTTTGTCGATGTCATTGACATTTTTAAAAAAAATATCGATGCCACCTATTTCGTCCGGTTTCATTTCCTGAATTTTTCTTACATGATTGATTCCGCCGATCACGAACTGTTCATCAATCATTTTAATATCAGTTTTATAAATTCCTATGATTCTGAATTTACGGTATATCGGTTTCTGGTCTGCTTTGGAAAATATAGTGACGATGCTGTCGTTGACTTTAAGATGGAGATCATTAGCTATTTTTTGAGAAACAGTCACGTCATTGTTAAAACCTTTCTCTGTTACTTTTGGAGTGGTTCCTGCAACAAGGAATTTTTTGAATCTCAGACTGTCAAAATCTTTTCCGATTCCTTTAAATATAATTCCCGAAAAATTATGCTCATTACGCATAATTCCGGTTACCGTCGCATATTTCTGTACACTTTCTACATCCGGAAGTTCCCTGATCTTTTGAATGTTTAGGCCCTGATTGTCAAGAACGGAAGTATTGTAAGAGGAATTGGATCTTGTAGACCGTAGGGTAATGTGTCCGCTGAAATCTGCCAGTCTCTCCTTGATGGCTTTCTTTGAACCGAAGCCCGTAGATACTGTAATCAAAGAAACAATGATCCCCAAAGCAACAGAAAGCCTGCCGATGAAGATGATAACTCTTGAAAGGTTATTTTTGTTATCTTTGGAAAACGCTATTTTTCTAGAGAAATATAAAGGAAATTTCAAGCTTATGAATTTAGATTTCAAAATTAAAAATTTACTTCTTATTTGCCTAATTTTTTTAGGTGTATTCAATCAATATTATTCTCAGGGCCATATTCAACAGGATTTCAAAACCGGTGCGGACCAGTCTGAACTTTATCTGCCTTTGCTGAAAAATAAAACAATCGGTGTGGTAACGAACCAAACCGGGCTGATGAGTGATAAAAGTTATGTGGTAGATTTTTTAGTAAAAAACAACATTAAGATCAAGGCGATCTTTGCTCCTGAACATGGTTTCAGGGGAGATGCTGATGCTGGTGAAAAAGTGAAAAACGGAGTAGATACAAAAACAGGTATCCCGATTATATCTTTATATGGAAACAATAAAAAGCCAAAACCTGAACAGTTAAAAGGAATTGATATCGTTGTTTTTGATATCCAGGATGTAGGCGTAAGGTTCTATACTTATATTTCAACTTTAGCTTATTTAATGGAGGCCGGAGCGGAAAATAATGTAGAAATAATGGTGCTGGATCGCCCGAATCCACATGACGGTTACACAGACGGACCGGTTTTAAAAAAGAAATGGTCAAGTTTTGTGGGAATGCATGAAGTTCCCGTAGTCTATGGTTTAACGATAGGAGAGTACGGTAAAATGGTTAACGGTGAAAAGTGGCTTAAAAATGGAGTTCAGGCAAAATATACCCTGATCCCTATGAAAAATTACCACAAAAAGCAGCGTTATCCGATTTTAGATAAACCTTCCCCGAATCTGCCCAACGATAAATCGATCAATCTATATCCAAGTTTATGTTTTTTTGAAGGAACGCAGGTTTCAGTGGGAAGAGGGACCGGTCTTCCTTTTCAGATCTATGGTTCTCCATGGACAGAAAAACTTCCGTATCAATTTACACCCAAACCCAATTTTGGGGCAAAAGATCCATTTTTGAATGGAAAACTATGTTATGGTGAAGATCTTTCTGCTTATTCAAAAGATTTAAGAGAACTCAATCTGGAATGGCTGATAAAGTCTTATAAAAGCTATAAGAACCCACAACAGAATTTCTTCCTGGAGAATTTATTTTTTGATAAACTGGCCGGAACTGATGAATTCAGAAAACAAATCATTGCCGGAAAATCAATTCAGGAAATCAAAGCTTCATGGAAAAATGATCTGGAGAAATTTGAAAAGATCCGCAGTAAATATGTTATTTACGAAAACTGATTTTTAAGTCAATGATCGATTTGGCTTCGCCAGTCAATCGTGAGTGAATCTATCTGTCATAAAATTCACTGACGAAGTCAAATTCACAATTGATTTTTTACTTTTTTATCAATCAAAATTTTGCGGAGGATTCTTATCGTTTTTGCCTTTATTAAGAATGAAAAGTCCGAGGGATAATCCTATAACTCCGGCGAAAGCCGTCATTAATGCTCTCTCCAGTTTATCAGGCAGATCATTTCCTATATAATTCATTAAAAAAAGGATCACAAATGTAATCACTGAAATGATAATATGGTTTCTTCCGAACAGTTTCATAGAGTTATTTTAGTTTATAAGAGATCATGACACCTCCTCTATAAGGAAGAATTTCTCCACTTTTATTAAATTTCTGAGCTACATCATATCGCTGGCCTGTAGTTCTGTCGTATCCTTTGTAAAAATCTGAAGATGAACCAACTGTTGCGTACACATCAACATTCCAACGATCGGATACTTTGAACTGATATCCTCCTGTAATACCAATCATAAAAGAATACCCTTTTTGGTATAAATTAGATTTAAGGAAGACCTCGTTTCGGTCATTTATATAAGGTACTTCCTTCCAATAATTCCATTTCTGCAGGACAAATGATGAGACACCAACGTTTGCTCCTACATACCAATGACTGAATGCTTCATTAAAGTAATATCTGCCTTCAAGGGAAAGAGAGTAGTACTGCAGTTCATGTCCGGAAAAAGATTTCCATGGAGATATCAGAACGTCGCCTTGCATAGTAATCTTCTTGCTCAGTTGTTTTTCCATGCCAATATTGATGATTCCAATTGGGGCAAGAAGTGCGTTTCCTTTAATGTACAGACTTTTTTCCTGTTCTTGTTCCTGAGCTGTAAGTGTTCCTATAGAAAGGAGTGCAATAGATGCGGTAATAAATTTGTGTTTTAGCATTATTTTATTTGTTTCAGTAATTCTTCTGCGAGTTTGGAGTCTTTACCTGTCTGAACTGCCATATTTTTAGACATTTCAGCATAGTTTTGGGCCATTTCCTTGTTTCCTGTCAGGAAATAAAGCTTTGCAAGAATATAAGTGTTTTCCGGTGTTTCTCCACGCATAACGGATTTTTCGGCCCATTCTGCTGCTTTCTTCAATGATAAAGGATTTTTGATGTGATCACCAAAAACCCATGCTGCTCTAAGCAATTCAGTGGGTTCAAATGCATCGGAATTCTTGTAATACTCTAATGCCGCTTTTTCAAATTCAGGGAAATTGGCATTCTGCTCGTAGTAACTGAGTTTCGTTTGGTTTAGTTTAGATTGAGCGAGTTGTTTTCCTACTAACGGCTCTGCCGTCTTCATGAAATACTCCTCGTTAATTCTCTTATTTTTATCATCAATAGACTGTTCCACAACCTTTGAAAGCTTTAGCTGGCTGTCAAATTCGTTATAAGTTTCTTCCGGTAAATATTTGATGATATCGGTTTTTCTTGAAGTGAATGTTTTGTAATTGATATCTTCTGTAGATTTTACAAAGAATAAAAGAAGGCCTATTTCTTCTTTCGAAATTTCTTCAGTCTTTTTTTTATTCTCAAAATATCTTTCAGAGGCTTTTTTAGCAAAATCATAATCTGATGAAGAGTTCAGTTTCATAATATTGATCAGGAATTCCGGATCTTTATCTCCTTTTGCAAAACGCTCTTTTAAAGAACCTTTTTTATTTCCAGGTGAATTAATATCCTGAGCCATGGTTACAAACATACTTTCCTCCATATAGCCGGTGTTTTGAGAAACAAGCTCACCGTCACCATTCAGAAACAGGTAAGTAGGATAGGAGCGGACCCCATATTTGGCTGCAATTTCTCTTCCTTCCCCTTTTTCCATATCGAATCTGGCATTCACGAAATTGGCATTGAAATAATCTCCGACAGATTTTTTAGTAAATACATTCTTTTCCATCATCTTGCACGGTCCACACCATGTTGTATAAGCATCGACGAAAACAAGTTTCTTTTCTTTCTTGGCCTTCGCTATAACGTCTTTGAATGGCAGTTCCTGAAATTGTATGGCTTCCTGAGCCAGTATAACAACAGAGCAGAAAACAAATACCCCGGAGATGATCTTCTTCATTTTCAAATTAGATTTGTAGGCGAAGATAGTTATTTTCCAAAAAACAGACGACGAATTTATGCGGAGAGGCTCTATATTAACGAATTTTAAGATTACCCCATCCCGCTATAAATAAAATAAACAGGCCGAAACCTGTTTACTGTTTTTTATTGCTTTAAAAATTGATTGTTTCTTAAGAAACATTTTCCACAGCTTCTTTGATCAGTTCTGTGATTTCCTTCGGATGTGTGGCTAATGAAGCATGACTTGCGTCCAAATGGATAATTTTCTTAGGATTCATTCTTTCTGCCATTTCTTTTTCCGTTGCCGGAGGGATCATTCTGTCATTATCCGAAACCTGATACCAACTTGGTTTTGTTTTCCATGCAGGTTCTCCAGCCTCAGCTGCAAAAATATTTCCGTGAATTGGTTTTTGAGATAAAGACATCACCACTGAATCTTCCGGATTCAGATCCTGGGCAAAACTTTCATGGAATTTGTCATACTTTATCCATAAAAATCCTTTTGAATCAGGAACAATATTGGCGCCACCAGCAGATTGTTCCCTGCGTCCAAAGATGCTTCCTAAACTTTCTCCTTTATCCGGTGCAAAAGCGACAATATACACTAGCCCTACTACTTTATCATGATTTCCGGCTCCTGAAATAACAGCACCTCCGTAAGAATGTCCTACCAACAGAACTTTTCCTTCCTGTAAGTCGATCAGATCTTTTGTTTTTTGAATATCCTCGTCCATAGAAGTCAAAGGATTTTGAACACTGCGTACTGTGTAGCCTTCGCTGTGAAGATTTTCAATAACATGTCTCCAGTGAGATCCGTCTCCCCAAGCTCAGTGAACTAAAGTAATTGTTACGTTTTTGTTTTCCATATTTTTATTCTTTACATTTTGTATCACAAATGTAGGAGGATGTTGGTTGAAAAATGTTCACTTTAGTTAACGTTTTAAAGTTCTGTTCAGGATTCTGCTTAATGACTGAGGTTTTACGCCAAGATAGCTTGCGATATGTTTCTGGGCGACCATCTGAAAGATCTTGGGGTTTTCCGTCAAAAGGTTGTTATACCGTCTTTCAGGGGAATAATATAATAATTCTTCGATTCTTTTCTTTACATTCAGATAAATTACTTCCGTCATTTTTCTTCCGAATTCCTGCCAGTAAGCATCTTTTTTATAAAGTTTCTGAAGATCATCCTTGTGAAGGAGAAGAACTTCAGAATCTTTAACGGCTTTAATATTCATTTTTGATTTCGTGTGACAGAGAATACTTTCATAGTCGGTGAAAAAATAATTATCGAAGTGAAAGTTGACATCCTCTCCGCCTTTATTAATATAGAATGTTCTCATGAATCCTGTTTTAAGAAAACCTAAATATTGGCATTCTTCACGTTCTTTCAGGAAAAAATCAGATTTTTTGTAAATCGTTTCATGGAGGAGGTTACAGAATTTTTCATAGTGTTCTTCGTCGACCAGAAACAAAGGCCATATTTAGAATATTCATCAAGAATGTTTTCATAATTAGATATTAAATAATCTTACGGATATGCTTAGCGTTTTAATTGTAAAGGCATATCAAAGACTAAATTATTAAAAACTGATGACAATAAGAATAGAATAAATAGAGAAAAGTGATGAAAAAATAAGCTTGTGAAATGATCTATATATAAAATAAAAAAACCGCCTTAATAAAGGCGGTTTGTGGTTTCTCCAGGAATATATGTTTTCTTTCTTATCGCCTTTTAGTAAAGGTTTTAAGAAAATTAATTTTATTAGGTAACCTAATATTCCACCTAGGAATTTTTAACAAATACTCTCAAATTCTATAACAAATGTAATAACTTTTTGATTTATGAACAAGTTTCTACACACTAATTTTGATTAAAATTAAATACTATCAAAACATTCATTTGCTATCTATTTTTCTTTCTTAAATGATAAGTTGAAGAGTGGAATTCCAAACAGAGGATTATTAAAACAGTAACTGAAGCTCTCATTAGGGGAATTTTAATTTTTGTTTATCTTAATCGTTATATCCTGCCTGTATAGTTCATTGAAGAATTCATTATAAACATCCTTAAGCTTGGAGCTTTTATCATATTGATGTAAAGCTTCTTTGTAAGAATTGATGGCCGAGTCTTTTTTACCTAATTTTTCAAATACTTCAGTTTTATGAAAGTATGCTCCGGAAAATTTGAACCCTTTTGTGTTTAAAGATTTATTAAGCTGTTCTAATGCTTCCTCATATAAACCTAACTTCTCAAGCAAAGTTCCGTAATTTACATATAAAATTGATCTTGACTTTTTGCCATAAAAAAGGGATTCCGAAATTTGAGTTGCAAAACAAAAAAAACAGTTCCCCTTGTACAAAGTACTTAGCAAAGATACAATAGAGTTAGAAATAGTCCCTTATATCCCAATAGGGAAAAGAGGTTTTAAATCAAAAGTTCCTATCTGTGAGATTATTAACTGTATTTTATATAAGCTTAAGACAGGGGTTCAGTGGTATCTTTTACCTGTATTACAATTGTTCAGCCAAGAAGTTCTTCACTACAAAACCGTTTTTGGCTACTATCGCCAATGGTGTAAAGCCGGGATATGGAAAGACTGCTGGAGCGGCATTTTAGAAAAGAACAAATCTAAAATTGATTTGTCCAGCGCAGATGTAGACGGCAGCCACACAACGGCTTTAAGAGGCGGTGAAGCGGTTAGTTATCAGGGCATGAAAAAACGCAAAACAACCAAGGCCCTCTATTTAACAGACAGAAGCGGATTGCCTTTAGCCATGTCGATGCCGGTTTGCGGGAATCACAACGACCTGTTTAATATTGAAGAACATTTTGAGGAGCTCACGGATTTTTTACGTAGGTCAGGTATTTCATTAGATGGACTTTTTTTGGATTTTGATGCGGGATTTGATGCTGATAATTTGCGCTCAAAAGCTTCACAATTGGGAATAATTGCTAATATTGCCCACAATAAAAGAAATTCAGGTACGGATAATGACCATTATTTTGATGAAGAACTTTATAAGAAGCGCTATACCATAGAAAGAACCAATGCTTGGCTTGACAGCTTCAGGTCTATACTTAATAGATTTGATACAACAGTAACAAGCTGGATCGGATTCAATTATTTAGCTTTTATTGTTATTGCTTGTAAAAAATTCATAAAAAGAAAGTCAAGATGAGTTCATATTCAAAAACTAAAAGAGACAAGTAACGATTATTGATTTTAATGCTTTTAAGTTCTTGATTTATAATTTTGCCCACCGTTTATAAACCGTGGGTTGTAATATCTAATCTAAAGATATAGCATCATACAGTTAAGTATATTAGAATGAAAATTATTGTTAAATATTCAATCATAAATAAATTTATTTATCATATTGCCTGTTATTTTGCATACATCTATTAAAAACGGGAGACGAAAAAGATAAAAAAAGTAATAAAAAAAAACAATAATATTAGAATTTCAGACTACGATCGGGTATGTTTTTACTTTCAAATCTCTTATGAATGCTGACATATCAGAATATCCGCATTAAATATCAAATTTAGGTGAAATAAAATTATGTGGTATTAAATAATTTTTTATTTTTAGTACAAGAAACTAAATACTGTAAAAACATTAACCATCAAATTATAATCTATGAAAATTCTGCTCTCCAACAAAATTATGGAATTGAAACCCCATTAATTCTAAAACCCACTACCGTGGTCATATATGAGGTATAGCTGTCAATCTGAATATAGATATAGTTATTTAAGTCAACGTTTTATTACCTTAGGGCTGGTGATTGAGTTCTCTCTGGATCTCTTTTGTGTATCACACTATAAGCAATAGTAAGTCTCAATCAAAATGGTTTCTGTCCATACTTTTCTTCTCAAATAAAAAGCATATTAACAATTTAAAATACTTAAATGAAAAAAATTTATCAAATCTTATTTATTTTATTATACCTATTTACATATTCCCAAGTAGGTATAAATACGACGACACCAAATGCAGATGCTGCTTTGGATATAAACAGTAATAATAAAGGATTACTCATTCCCAG
>NZ_JABBGI010000043.1 GCF_012927325.1 Chryseobacterium antibioticum
CGATCTCAGTTTCTATTATATCTTTGTCTAGTACTTGGTACATCATTGGCTTGCTTTCTTTTTTTATGTTTCGCAACACAAAAATAAGCAAGCCTTTTTTATAGGAAAAGTTTAAATGACTTCATTAAATATTTTTATTTATTGGTTATTACATAATAAGTTAAATTAAAATATATAAAATATTTTATACGGTGATAGATAAATAATTGTTAATTTTAGGACTATAAAATATGAAAATGACTAAAAACTTATTATCTAAATTAAACTATGATAAGGAAGGTGTTAAGATCAAACTTTTTTTATTGGTGGCTTTATTGTCCACAGTTTGGTCAAAAGCCCAATCTCCTTCCCTAGAGATGACTGCTGGTGATGGTAATCCTACTGCCAATGTAACAAACGTTGTAGGTACTACTGTTATTAGGCTCCGGAACAACACGGATAACCCTACAGGTAGTACTTATGCTACTTATGCAAACCCTACTGCCCTGAATGTAACCTATACTTTAAGTAATCAACAGTATACGCAAGCCAATTTTACGGGCTATAATGGCGTTGTGTTTATAGGGTACCCGGGAGAACCTATTCTGACCTTAATGAATGCTTTCGGAAGTACCACCGTCAATACTCCTTTTACAAGCAGTAGTGCACCAGTAGGGACTGGGATTGATATTACAACAAACAGAGCTATCAATTTTTCCACTAACGTTCAGCCATTAACAGCTGCTGGAAGAGCTACGAACCAACGATGGCAAATGGCAGATTTAACCCTAACCTTCAGTAGACCTGTTAATAATCCGTATTTACAGCTTAATGCATTAGGAGGAACATCCAACGGGCAGTCTTATACTGCAGAATTTGATTATGTATCTTCCAATGTGCCGGTATCTTTTTCTAAAGTTTCGGGTACGGCACTTTTGAATGTGAATTCTACTCAGATTTTAAATTCGGCCACAACTCCTGATGGTGCAGCGGCAAATGCTTCAAGGGGAACCGTACTGGTATCAGGTACAGGTATAACTTCAATAACCCTGAGAGTATTTACACGCGGTTCAGCTGCCAATACGGGTACTAACTGGCACGGGACAACAAATACAGCAGGAGAGGGCTATATGTTAGGAGTAACTGCTTTGGAATCGAACTTAGGAATTACAAAAATAGTCAATAACGCAACTCCTGCTGCGGGAAGCAATGTAAGTTTTACTGTTACTGCAAGTAACTTAGGAGCCTCCAATGACACCAATGTGATCGTAAATGATCTCCTTCCCTCCGGATATACTTATGTAAGTTCTACACCTTCCACAGGTACTTATAATAGTGGAACGGGAGTCTGGACTATAGGCAATTTAAGTGCCGGTGCAAGTGCTACTTTAGAAGTTAATGCGACTGTAAAAAGCACAGGTAGCTATGTGAACACGGCTACTATTTCAGGAGACCTCCCGGATCCTGATGCCACCAATAATACTGTCAGTGTAACACCAACACCGGTGATTACTGATACAGATGGTGATGGAATCGATAATACCCTCGATCTGGACGATGATAATGATGGTATTTTAGATACAGTGGAAGGCTTTTGTATCTCTCAAAGTGTATATACTTTAAATATGGCCAGCACTCTGGCAGGAGCTACTATAGGGATTAACGGCGGAAGCTTTAATCTGGTATATACATTAACATCAGGTACTGCGGTCCCATCATTGGGAGCCAGTTTTAACGTGCCTTTCTCCTATTCGGATTTTAATAATACGATCAATGCACAAAACCATACTTGGAGCATATTCAACACTTCTGCTACTGAATTCAGGATACTTCCTAACACGACTTCTCTGTATACAGGTTTACCAACTAATAATACAACCACTGAAGATCAGACTGGTGCATCACCCAATACACCAGATTCCTGGTTTAGATATCTGTTAAGTACCAATAGGATAACCCAGTTAGGAAATTTCACCACTACCATAGGAAGTTTACCAACAGTAACGGGAACTTCTTCTTATAGCAGCAATACTGCACTTAATTTATTTTCAGTTTTTAATGCCGCTAATTCAGGAGCAGTCTTGGGAAGTGGATATCATTCAAGGCTGCAGTTTCAGAATACTACTAATCCAGGAGCTGCAGCTGGAACATTGTCTTTTGGGGTAAATTATGGTAATGCCTATACCTGGAACTATACGGCATTTACCAGTACCGCTGGTTCAGGTGCGGGAAATGCAGGAAACAGAGGATTGATCACTATTTCACAGAATACGGTTACTTTCTGTAACCATAGAGATACCGACGGAGACGGAACACCAGATTATCTGGATCTGGATTCTGACGGAGATGGCTGTTATGATGCCCTTGAAGGAGATGAGAATGTACTGGTTGCACAGTTAAATCCAAATGGAAGTATTGCAGGAGCTGTGGATGCCCAAGGGGTTCCGGTAATCGTAAACTCTGGTGGAGCTGCAGATGTAGGAGCGGATCAGGGACAGGGAGTAGGAACTTCAGCTAATTCCGCGATTCAGGATACTCAGTGTTTAACGGGGTTCGGATGTACTAGTAATATGTACCTTTCTCAATTAAATACTTTATATAATGTAGATACTTCTACTAATCCTTTTACGTACACACAAATCGGGACACCTGCCGCTACCAATTATAATGCGATAGGGATTAATCCTCTTGATGGTTTCATGTACGGAATGCTTACCACCTCTAATACGATTATCCGTATCAATGCCAACGGTACCTATAATACACTTGGAGCAGTAACAGGTTTACCTGGAGCAGTTATATACAACTCCGGTGAAATAGATAATCTGGGGAACTACTATGTGAAATTGAACACCAATAACAATCAGATTTATAGAATAGACCTGTCAACATTAACCGCTACATTAATTACACTTTCAGCAAGTGTTAATTTACCGGATATGGCTTATAGCATAACTACGGGACTGTTATATGGTGTTAACTCAACAAACGGACAGCTGGTATCCGTTAATACGACTACAGGAGTTGTGACTCCAATAGGAATTACACCGGGAGCAGCAAATATTGGAGCCATGTTCGCATCCAGCACAGGTGAAATGTATGGCGTTGATAATGTAGGAGGTTTTTATCAGTTTAACCTTACTACAGGACAGAGAGTTCTGATCTCAAACGCACCTCCAAGTTCAGGAAATGATGGTGCACATTGTGTTAATACACCTATCGCTTTTAGTGCTGATCTTGCTGTAACTAAAACAGACGGAGTTTCAGCCTATGCTCCTGGTACCACCACTACGTATACAGTAACGGTGAGTAACAGTGGTCCGTTTGGAGTTTTAGGAGCTACTGTTTCAGATCCTGTTCCTGTAGGAATTCCACCTGCAAATGTGAGTTATACTGCAGTTGTGGCTGGTGGAGCTACCACATCCGTATCCGGAACGCAATCCGGAGCAATTAATGATCTGGTAAGTCTCCCTGTTGGAGGAACTGTAACGTACACAGTTGTGGTGAATATACCTTTTGCTTATTCAGGGAACCTTGTTAATACAGTAACCATTACTCCTCCTTCTAATATAACTGAAGTCAATAATACCAATAATACAGCAACAGATACCGATACTCAGGCAGTGTGCTACAAGCCTGCAGTAACCGCGGGAACTGTTTTGGATACTCCTCAGGGCATTACTTCTCTAGGAAGAGCCGGTATAGCTGGTAATAACTGGCCGATGGCAAGAAAAGGGGCATGGACTGTTCTAGAAGCTAAAACGAAAGGCTTTGTGCCTAACAGACTGACCTCTGCACAGATTGCTGCCATTCCGGCTGCTGATCTGATAGAAGGAATGATGGTTTATAATATTACTCTGGATTGTTTACAGATTAACACCAATGGAACTGCTGCCGGATGGACCTGCTTTAATACCCAAACTTGCCCGACTAATTAATTAACTTACTTTTAATATATTCAAGATGAAAAATATTTTCGTAATCATATTGACTTTGTTCTGTGGAATTCTTTTTTCACAGGTTGCAATAGGAAAGACATCCGTTTCGTCTCCGTCCGCTTCTCTGGATTTTGGAACTGCCAACCGGGGAATAGTACTACCTTGGGTAACTTCAACAGCAGCTGTAACAGCAGTTGTGAATGGAACCATGGTTTATGATCTTACTGATAAGAAAGTTAAGATTAAGTATACTGCAGGCTGGAAAGACCTCTCAGTGGACACTTCAGGAACTACTGTTGACCCGTTGACGAGTGTGGATGGTGTGACTATCCAAAATACGGCAACAGAAAATACTGCTGCTAAAACATCCATAGGGACGCCAACCGCTACTCCAGGTATTTTGGTTTTAGAAGATACCAATAAAGCAATGATACTGCCGAAAGTTGCCAGTCCGCATCTTAATATCATCAACCCTGCTCCGGGAATGATGGTGTATGATACTTTTAATAAACAGTTAGCTGTTTTTAATGGCAACGCCTGGACCTTCTGGAAACCATAAAGTATTAACAAAAAATAAAAATTGTAAGTAACAGAATACTTACATTTGAATATAGGACCGCAGTAAACTTTGTTTGCTGCGGTTTTTTTATTAATGGCAATGTCTTGCTCTTTTGAAGTATAAGTGATAACTACGGGGTTCTATAGCCGATACATCATATAATATATTGATTGTTCAGGAATTACTAATCTTTATACATGATAATTTATAAATGAATAATTTATTATTTACTTTTAATCCGTATATTTGTTTTTATTTAGAATAAATAAATATTGATGTAGAAAACATCAATTTATGTACTTCTGCAATGGTAATCGGATGATCTCAATCAATTATTCACGATCTGTTTTGCAGTCCTTACTAAAACTAAAAAAAACTATGGAACAGAAAAGTAAAAGAATCGCAGCACTGGATTTAATCAAAGGAATGAGTGTCATCGGAATGATTATTATACACACCTTACTCATTTATGCGAACGTAAAGTCACAATCAGAATCAGTTATTGGTAGCTTTATTGTCTTTTTGGGCAGAGGAACTGCTATTTTTATGATCTGTATGGGACTCACATTTATGACTTCCACCCATCAAAGTCTTAAAAGTTCCATTAAACGGGGTACTTTACTTTTATTAGCAGCCTTTTTTATGAATTTCATGAAGTTTATTGTTCCTGCAGTGTTGGGTTTTGCTCCGGATCATTTTATTCAAAAATATGGATGGCATGGTCCGATAGAGCAGCAGTATATGTATCTGGTCATGCTGGGCGATATCTTACAGTTGGCAGGGATTTCCTTACTATTGGTCGGTTTTATCCGGGAATATGTAAAAAATAAATATGGTATTCTGGCTATAGGATTACTGGTCGCGCTGGTTTCCAGAGAAGTTAGTGGAATTAATATAGATTATCCTGTCGTTAATTATATCTCGGATCTTTTTTTCAGTAATGATTATCCTGCTTATATTTATTTTCCAGTGTTTCCATGGATGTCTTTTATTATCATCGGGATGTTTTTCGGGAAATGGTATCTGGAACTTAATTATAACAGCAAACAGTTATTTAGGAATATGTTATATGTGGGAGTTTTGTTTGTAGCTCTTGGTGCTCCCTTGGTCTTTCTATATAGCGACTATCATTACAATGGTTTTTACCATATGGGACCGGGAGGGGTTATTTATTTTGCAGGATGGACGTTGATTTTTCTGTGGGTGATTTTCAGACTCACCTCAAACATTAAAGAAAATGGATTGATCAGACTTTTAAAATATTGCAGCAGAAATCTAACGTCGATGTATATGATCCACTGGATCTTGATTTCATGGGGAAAGGGCATCTTTGGGTACAGACAGCATGGAATTGCATTTGTATTAATGCTTATAGTACTTTACATGATTCTAACGTTTCTAGTTCAGATCTCATTAGATATCTTAATGAAGAAAAAGTCACTATCTCTCCCTCAAAGTATCTCAACTAATGAAACTGTCCTGAAGTGATAATCTTGAACATATTTTTCAATTGGATTCAATTATTTTCATTAATCTTTTTTTGGTCATACAGGTTTGGCTTGTTTTATGTTATATCTATAAAATTAATTTAAAAAAAAACGACAATATGAAAAAGAATGTATTGACCTTATTAGCGTTCGGTTTATTTGCAACAGCTGTTAATGCCCAGGAAACGGTAAAACAAGAAGCAAAAAATGTAGGCACTGCCATTGAAAAAGGGGCAAAAGCAACAGAAAAAGGAGTTAAAAATGGTGCAGAATGGGTTGGAGACAAAGCTCAAAAAGGAACAAAAGCTACAAAAAAAGGGGTTAAAAAAGGCACAAAATGGGTTGGTAAAACAGCAACCAAAGGTGCGAAAAGTGTTAAAAAGACCGCTGTAAAAGGTGCAGATGCAGTTGCAGACGGTTATAAAGATGTAAAAGCAGATCTAAAAAAATAATTTTTCTGGAAAAATATAAAAAACGACTTCTACAATAGGAGTCGTTTTTTATGTTATAATATTTTTTCTTGATTAATTCGACTTCTTGTGCAAAATAGTGAGGTTATAAAGATAGAATGTTGCTAACCCCTTGTGTATTTAGAAAAAAATAATGCAAGGGCAATAAAAGCAAACAGTAATTGCAATTTAATCAATCAGATATTCCCAAACATATCCTGTTTTCTTTTGGTACCGAACTTTTACCCAACTGCCTTTTCTATTATCAATCGTATCATTTTGTGCTTTTCGCTGAATGATCTCTACTTTTGAATATAGAGGTGCAATAACTAGGACCTTCCCATTTTTGGAAGGCATATCTCTAATTGAAGCCCCACTTTTAGCTATTATTTTTGCCGAAACAGATAGGTTATCCTTCAACGGATAACTGCCCAAAAAACGAACTGCCACTATAAGCAGAACAAGGATAAGACCCGTGATAATCCAGTTCAATATTTTTAAATGAGTCCTGAGTGATTTTAAACTTTCCCAATCTGCCATTTTATCTTACAAAAAAATAAATTAATCCAACTAAAAAGAGGATGATCATATATTTGCTTACAATCCTGCTTTTCAGTGCTTCCTTTTCCATGTCCAATACGCAGTCATTGCAAAGGAATCTTGGACCTGTATAAGTTACGTCTGTATGTCTGGATGATGAGTGGCCCGTGACAACATTCCTGCGATGGTAAGCCCCCGAACGACCACAATGATAACAATATGCCATTGAATTTATTTTTATTCAACAAATGATGAGTTATTATTCAAATATACATTTTTCTTCATAAATTAAGAATAGAATGCCATGAGATTTATATCTTGTATAGACTCTAGGGAGTAAGACATTGCAGGATAAGTAAAAGAGATCACAAGAAAAATAGCTAAATTCGTATTAGTAAACCCAAAACAAAATTTAAATGAAATTTTTTAAAGCCATCCTTATAGCCTCCTTATTTGTGTTTCAGCTGAATGCTGCACAGGAAAAAGCAGATGTAGAATTGAATAAAGCCCTCACAGAAGCTAAAGCCCAGAAGAAAAATGTTCTGCTGGTATTCCATGCTTCATGGTGCGGATGGTGCAAGCTGATGGAAAAAAATATGAACCTCCCTGAAACCAAACCCATTTTTGACAAGAAATTTGTAACCACCTACATCGATGTTCAGGAAAGAGGAGAAAAGAAAAAACTTGAAAATCCCGGCGGACAGGAACTGATGAATAAATACAAAGGCGAAAATGCCGGACTTCCTTTCTGGCTGGTATTAAATCCAAAAGGAGAGGTGCTTGCCGATTCTTTCAATAGTAAAGGTGAGAATTTAGGATCGCCCGCAACCCCTGACGAAGTGTCCACATTTTTGGACAAGCTGGAAAAGAGTTCAAAAATGAATAGAGAAGAACTTCTGACCATTCAGAAAGTCTTTGTAAAAAAGGATAAATAAAAAGAAACTCCCCGGACACTATCCGGGGAGTTTTTAGTCAGATTAAACCAAAAAAATTCTATAATCTGATTGTGCATCTGTAAAGTATTGATAGTCTTCAATATACTTTTATAAATAGTGATGAAATCATATAAAAACTCCCCTAACGATAAGTTGGGGGAGGCTGTTCTCAGATCAAATAAATGTATGAAAGGATATTTCTAGGATCTGAGTATACATCGTCAAAATTTATTATAAGTTTTTATAGTGATAATCGATATTAGTCCACACAATATCATCTCCGATTGCAGTCATTTCTGATGGATTGTTGAAAACAGTCTTTCCAAAAATATCCTGATAGACGGTAATCCCGAAAACAGCTTTCTGGGAAATGGTCAGAGCATTGTTATTTTCTCTTGGCATCTTTTTAACGTAGCGGAACGATCTTTTAAGGGTAAAAGAAGATTCACTTCTGTTAAAAATCCCAACCAAATTCTGCTCATTATTTTCAGTGATAAATACAGAGTCTTTTTCAATCTTCACGACGTAGGTCATATCCGCTGATGTTCCGGAGATCAACTGCAAAGAATTGTTTTTCAGATCTAAACTTATTTTCTTCCACGCCGGCTCCTGGTAAGTACTCCAGTAGGTGCTCAGGTAAGATTCTGAAGTATCAGTCTTTTGGCCTGAAGGACCTTTGTAAACTGAAATATTCTGTACACTATACGTTTTATATTCAAAGGTATAGACTTGCTTTTCCACAGGCTGGATATTTTCAGCCACTGGATCTTCATTTCCACGGCATGAGATCATGGGGAGGGTTGCAAGAATAAATAACGACAGGTATTTCATTGAATAATTTTTGCAAAAGTATACATTTTACACCATGTGGTGAAATATAATTCAATAAAATATCTGCTAAGCATAATAAACCTGAAGAACAGATACAGAATTTTTAATTCATCCGAAAAAGATATCTCATCGCATACTTTGCACTGAACAACTTTTTTAACGCAAAGTTTAATTTTAACACCGCATATTTTAAGAAATACTAAGAAGAAATCAATCAAAGATTGATTCGATTAAGCGCATGTAATATCGATTAGCTTAGGCAGTGGCGAAGTCACACCTCTTTGCTCAGCTTAAAACTAAAGCAAATTATCTTTAGACTTTGCGTTAAAGAATTTATAAAAAGTTTAAAAAATAAAATATCCTCACCAATTCCTCAATTTTTAAAACTCAAAAAAACTCCCCAGACAAAAATGTCTGAAGAGCCTATTTACAAATTAAATTATTTCTTACTTACCGAAAAAGATCTCGTCCTGTTTCTGTTGCTCATTATAAATAAGCTGAAAATTATCTGGCATGTTCTGATAAAGGAGTTGCCATTGCTGGGTTTTGGAATGCTTTTTAAAGCTCTCCAAAGATCTTACGAACAGGTTTTCGATCACGGTTCTTACATAAGAATCACCGTTTCTATAGATCCAGTCCATCAGTTTGATATGATGGGCTACGATGTAGATTTTCGATTCCTGCAGCATATCCTTTAAATAATTAATGGTAGCCTGGATAACGCCGGCAAAGTTTTCTTGCACAGATAACTGTGTGATTTCCTTTCGGAGTGGTGGATAGAAAAATTTTAAGTATTCAACGGCTATCTTTTTATTAATAGCTTGCATTTGTACTTTCATCATAACTAATATTTTTCAGTATTTATATTGCAGCCAAATGTGTACCAAAATTTATAGCATGGCAGCAAAAATAAAAACGCCTATAATCACAGCGATGTGAGTAAGCAATACCTCTGTATTGTGCCTAGTGGTCGTGGTTTTCCACGTTTTCCAGTCGGATATTTTTCTGATTTTTGATTTCATAACCTGTTGAATTTGAGTGGTTTTCAATTTTATGTAAAATGAGCTTTTGTAATGAAACAGATGAAAAATGTAATAAAATTTTAAATGCCATGGGTGTAAATCTGTCTCGAATACGTCTGTTGTAACTCCCTGGAGATGTGACTAAAGATTACTTTTCTGTATTCTCCGCTGCAAAAAGCAGTAAAATTGTCCAGTGAATAGATGAAAATTCCTTCTATAGCATTTTTTAAAGCAGTATCGCCGTGTATGTAAATTTTGTCCATTTTTTGAAGACTTTTAAATAAAATATTTCTGTCATTCTGTCGGACCATACTTTTAATGCGCTCCGTGAAACTTCTGATCACACTGTAAGAGTTCTGAGGTGTAGTTGGGGTAAGTTCATTTTCAAAGTCAGGAATCACTTCTGTAATTTCCCGGATGGCTTCTGAATAGTTCATATGATTAATGATTTTGTTCTAAAAGTTTAATGAGGGTTCCAAAGACGAAAACAGTCAGAAAAGCCATTAGAATAACATGGTAGGGTTTCAGCCATTTTGGAGTGGCCGGTCCTCTGCTCTTTAATCTTCTTAACTTGTCAATGCGGTTTAAGGTCTTCAGGTCCATATTGTATGTTTTGAAGATGATGAAGCGAATGGTGTTCCTTTGAATATGAATTTTATTTAATTATTTTAAAATCAATATCTTATGTTTTTTATGGGATGTGCCAAGATTAAAAAAATCCTGTCAAAATGATAAGGTTTTTATCAGAATGAAATGAAGAGGTCACGTTTTTTTTTAAACTATTAAGGAAGAATAAGTTTTTAAGAATATTAATTATAGCTTTTCATTAGAATGTAGCTGAAAAAAATTGTTTAATTTTTTCTTAATTTTCCTTACCTCCTTCATTAATCTTAATGGTTTAAAATATTTCAAAATGAATTGATATAGGCTCAATTTAGTTGAGGTAGATTTTCTTTTTGACAAAGTTTAAAATAATTAGAGTTTCCTCTATAAGGTGATAATCAAAGTCAAAATAGTGAATTAATAAACTCTTGATTACTTCTGCTACGATAGGTCTTAAAATTAATTTGCTGAAATTTTTCATTATAAAATTTTCATGCAAAATATTTTTCGATTAAAGTTTTATAAAGGACAATATTTTAGATTTTTAAGTGATTGATTTGTAGTACGTTAATGTTGTTGGTTAATTTGGATGGGAATTATGATATTGTATAAATTATTGGTTTTTAAATGTTTATGGTTTTAAATTTATTTCTAAAACCATTTTTTTGACGCATTTTTGTGTATATTTTATTTGTATGATGGAAAGAATAGAATGAATATCTTTGCACTCCAAATTATTCAGGACATGTTTTCAAAAATTATAGTACACAGAGTAGGAAATAAAATCAACGGAGAATCTTTAACGCTGTCTCAGGAAGAGTTGAAGCTGGAAGAAGGAATGGCAGAGCTGCTGGAAGATTATTTTTTAGGTTCTTTTAAATCAGAAGAGACCTTCAATTTTTACAGTGACACGTATTTGGTCAATAACCCGGTATACAGTTCCGTATCCGAGATCTTTGAAGACAAATCGAAATTCCTTTGGGAATCTGAAAATATTGCAAAACACCTTTTTGAAGCGGCTGAAAACCCTAGAGTTCAGGGCGGAGAATTGTTTATCGTGCTTTTTGAAGAAGAAAGCGACCGTCCGGATAAAGTAGATAAAATCGGGATCTTTAAAACCGAAAAGAGAGAATCTTTCCTTAAAATTTCGCCTAATGAAGAAACTTTTGATATTGAAAAAGACCAGGGAATCGGTTTGTCTAAAATAGATAAGGCTGCTTTGATCTATAACAATAACAAAGAGACCGGATATGTACTTTCTGTGGTTGACAACAACAAAAACGGAGATATGTACTATTGGTTCGAAGATTTCCTGAAAGTAAAACAGCGTGATGACGAATATTTCCACACGCAGGAAGCCTTGATGGTGTACAAAGATTATATCACTAAACAACTTCCGCAGGAATTTGAAGTGTCAAAAGCAGACCAGGCAGATTTCTTAAATAAATCCATCAATTTCTTCAAGGAAAAAGAAGAATTCAAAATGGATGAGTTTGCCACAGAAGTATTGGGAGACGAACATGTGATTGAAAGTTTTGTGAATTTCAAAACCGATTACGAGCAGGATATGCAGGTGAATATTGCTGAAGAATTCCCAATCAGTGAAGCGGCTGTAAAGAAAACACAACGTCATTTCAAAAGCATCATTAAACTGGATAAAAACTTCCATATTTACATCCATGGCGACAGGCAGAAGCTGGAAATGGGCGAGGATGACAAAGGAAAATACTACAGACTTTACTTCGAAAAAGAAGTGTAATCAAACAAAAATAACCTGAGTTAGGGTTTGAGAGTGAGAGAGTCGGAGAGTTATAGAGTGATAGGGTTTTAGAGTTTTGAACTGGTTATCAGTTGCTGGTTGCTAGTTCGTAGTGATGAAGTTAATAAGATGATTGTCTGAAATCTTGTCTCTTAAAAATTCACCATTCACTTACGAAGCAAAATTCACCATTGACATTCTAAATATAAAGAATCAAAGAGGGCTAATTGTTTAATTGGTCCTCTTTTCGTATTGGGAATTCACCCCTTTTTCCTTCCTTTGCTATATGAAAACAACCATTATCGATCTGTCGAAACCCATTCAGTACAATGCCGGAGATCCCTGGTTCATGAGGGTTAAGATCAAGCATAAATCGCATAAAAAATCGCACTGGCTGATCCGTCTGGCATTAAATCTTCCATTCAGGCTTTTCCTAAAAACTGGAAAGGATGGGCAGATGATTCGATCAAAAATATGGGTCTGCATGCGACGACACACATTGATGCTCCCTGGCATTATGGGCCTGTTGTAGAAGGGAAACCTGCCAAAACGATTGATCAAATCCCTTTGGAGTGGTGCTATGGCGATGGTATTGTCATCGACTGTACCCATAAAGAAGATTTTGTAGCAATCACTATTGATGACTTGAAAAAAGATCTCGATAAAAACGGAATTTCCATTCAGGAAGGAAATATTGTCCTCATCAGAACAGACCGTGATAAAATGATGGGAACCGCAGATTTTGTAGAAAAAGGAACCGGAATGAGTAAAGAAGCCACAGAATGGTTGATTGATCAGGGAGTAAAAGTAATGGGAATCGATCAGTGGGGATGGGATCTTCCGCTAAAATATATGGCTAAAAAAGCAAGGGAACTCAATGACCCCGAATATTTCTGGGAAGGGCATCGTGTAGGCATTGAAAAAGAATACTTACATATCGAACAGCTTACCAATCTCAGTGCATTGCCTCCTTCAGGTTTTAAAGTTAGTGTATTTCCACTAAAAATTGTGGGTGGTTCTGCAGCTCCAGCCAGAGTGGTAGCCATTATGAACCCTTAGAAATTAATAGTAGGTGGTTAGAAGCTGGAAGAGGGAGGCAGGAAGTGATCCTTGGCAAGGTTCTAAACCTTGCCAAGGATATTCAAGAATACTTTTCAAAACTATTTTTTCCTAAAGAATAAGGCTCTCCCATATTCATAATTCATTCTTGCAATATTCAGCACAGAAATTCCCTGAGGGCATTCTACTTCACAGGCCTCGGTATTGGAGCAGTGTCCAAAAAGTTCATGATCCATCTGGGTGACCATATTCAGGACACGGCTGCTTCTTTCCTCCTTACCTTGAGGAAGAAGGACCATATGAGTGATTTTTGCAGACGTGAATAAAGCGGCACTTCCATTTTTACACGTAGCCACACACGCACCACATCCGATGCAGGCGGCAGAATCAAAAGCTTCCTCAGCAGTTTGATGAGTCACAGCAATTGCCGTGGCATCAGGAGCCTGACCCGTATTCACAGAAACAAATCCGCCTGAAGAAATAATTCTGTCAAAAGCCGACCGATCGACTTTCAGGTCTTTCTTTACAGGAAAAGCCTCTGCCCGGAAAGGCTCTATTAAAATCGTTTCGCCATTTTTGAAAGACCTTAAATGAAGCTGGCAGGTTGTTGTATTTTTTAAAGGTCCGTGGGCAATTCCGTTGATCATCATACCGCACTGTCCGCAGATTCCTTCGCGGCAGTCGTGATCAAATTCTACAGGTTCGTCACCTTCCGTAATGAGTTTTTCATTTAAAGTATCCAGCATTTCCAGGAAAGACATGTGGGGATTCAGTTCTTTCAGATCATAACTGACCAGTTTTCCTTCACTTTGTTTGTCTTTCTGTCTCCATATCTTAAGATGTAAATCCATAATTTTTGTTTTTTATTTGTAGCTTCTTACCGTAGGCTGTATTTCTTCAAATATTAGCGGTTCTCTGATCAGTTCCGGCTCACTGTTTTCGCCTGTCCATGCCCATGCGGAGATAAACTGATACTCAGCATCATTTCTTAAAGCTTCTCCGTCCGGAGTTTGAAATTCTTCTCTAAAGTGAGCACCGCAGGATTCATTCCGGGTTAAAGCATCATAGCACATCAGCTCCCCAATCTCGAAATAATCGGCGACGCGGCCAGCTTTTTCAAGTTCCGTATTCATTTTATCCCCTTGTCCGGAAACCCGTACATCTCTGTAAAATTCCTGCTTTAATTTCCTGATTTCTTCAATGGCATATTTCAGACCTTCTTCGTTTCTGGCCAGTCCGCAGTAATCGTATAAAAGTTTTCCAAGCGTTTTATGGAAGTAGTCAACCGTTTTAGTCCCTCTGATACCCATAAAATCCTGAATCTGTTTTTTTACAGCATTTTCTGCCGCTTCAAACTCAGGACTATCCGGAGAAATTTTTCCGGTATGAATTTCATCAGCTAAATAATTGGCAATGGTGTATGGAGCAATAAAATAGCCGTCTACAGAAGCCTGAAGAAGCGAATTGGCTCCCAATCTATTGGCTCCGTGATCTGCAAAATTAGCTTCTCCCAACGCAAACAATCCCGGAATAGTGGTCATCAGTTCATAATCTACCCAAAGTCCACCCATTGAAAAGTGAGCAGAAGGGGAGATCATCATCGGTTCATTATAAGCATTGTACCCTGTGATCTTAAGATACATGTCAAATAAATTTCCATATTTCTCCTGAATCTTTTCCTTTCCCTGTTCTCTTATCGCTTTGGAAAAATCAAGATAAACTGCATTTTTCAAAGGTCCGATTCCAAAACCGGCATCAATTCTTTCTTTGGCCGCACGGGATGAAATATCTCTCGGAGCAAGGTTTCCAAAAGCAGGATACCTGCGTTCCAGGTAATAATCTCTTTCGTTTTCCGGAATATCATTAGGGAGTCTGCTTTCATCAGCCTTTGAAGGAACCCAGATCCTTCCGTCATTACGCAATGATTCTGACATCAGGGTTAATTTGGATTGATAATCTCCGGATTGCGGCAATGAAGTAGGATGTACCTGAATCCAGCTTGGGGAAGCCATTAAAGCCCCTTTTTTATGAGCTCTCCAGATCGCAGAACCATTGCATCCCATTGCCAGGGTTGAGAGATAATAGATTTTTCCATAACCACCAGTTGCGAGAATAACCGCATGAGCGGCATGTCTTTCGATTGCTCCGGTATCTAAATTTCTCACGATAATTCCTCTTGCTTTGCCATTGATCATGACCAGATCAAGCATTTCATGTCTGGAATACAGTTGCACTGTGCCTTTTCCAACCTGTCTCATCAGAGCCTGATAGGCGCCCAGAAGAAGTTGTTGTCCGGTTTGTCCTCTTGCATAAAACGTACGGCTCACCTGAACCCCACCGAAGGAACGGTTGTTAAGATATCCACCATATTCACGTCCGAACGGAACGCCCTGTGCTACCGCTTGATCAATGAGGTTTAAAGAACATTCTGCCATACGGTAAACATTCGCTTCACGGGCTCTGAAGTCTCCGCCTTTTAACGTATCTACAAACATTCTGTAAACGCTGTCGCCGTCATTTTTATAATTTTTAGCCGCATTCACACCACCCTGCGCGGCTACGGAATGCGCTCTCCTCGGGCTGTCCTGGAAACAGAATGATTTAACATTGTAGCCCATCTCACCCAGAGAAGCAGCAATAGAGCTTCCCGCGAGACCGGTTCCTACAACAATAACGTCCAGCTTTTTACGGTTAGCAGGATTAACGAGTTTAGCTTTCTTTTTATAGTTGTCCCATTTTTGTTCTAATGGGCCTTGTGGTATTTTTGAATTTAAGATCATGACTTTTCTGTTTAATGGGCAGTAAAGAATATGTAAACGGGCATTAGCGCAAAACCTATACTGATAATGATAGAATAGACAATTCCGGCGGTTTTGAACCATTTTACAAACTTAGGATGATACAATCCGAGCGTTCTGGCCGCACTGTGAATCCCGTGGATTAGGTGATAGCATAAAGCGCCCATCGATAAGACGTAAATGATGACATACCACCATTCTTTGAATACCGTTACGACAAGAATATACAAATCCTTATTTCCGTTGTCGTCCAGCGGTGGGCTTCCAAATTTGTAGACATACCAGAAATTTTGACAATGGATCACCAGAAAGATCAGAATTAATGTACCCAAAATTCCCATATTCCTGGAACACCATTTACTGGCTCGCCCACGTCTTTCTGAGTGATAATCGCCTCCCGATTTTTTGTTTTTTAAAGTAATAACCAATCCGTCCAGGGCATGCAGAATAATACTTGCATACAGCACATACGAAACCATCTTGATCAGAATATTTCCGTCCAGAAAATGCGAATATGCATTAAATTGCAGGTGCGCCTGCTCCGGTGGAAGAAACAGCTGGAGATTTCCCAAGAAATGGATCAACAGGAAGAAGCTCAGGAATAATCCTGTAAGGCACATCAGCATTTTTCTTGACAAAGTTGACAGCATAATTTTTTATTTAATGATTAATAATATCCTAAAACTTTCATCCACAGTCCTCCGACTACCATATAGATGATCAGTAGCACGATCCCGATTTCAAAACCTCGCAGCCACCAGGCCTTCAGCTCAACATAACCGCTTCCGTAAAATACAGGAGCAGGGCCGTGGCCGTAATGGGTAAGTACCCCGTAAATTGAGCCTAAGAAACCAAGCATCATGGCCAACAGCATCGGTGGAATTCCCAAAGAAACACCAACTCCTAATAAGGCCGCATACATCGCTGCCACATGGGCTGTTGCACTCGCGAAAATATAGTGACTGAAGAAATAAACAACAATAATTACCGGAAAGGCAACCTGCCAGCTTAATCCGCCTATTTTTACTTTAATCAGATCACTGAACCAGCCAATGAAACCAAGTTCATTTAAAGAACTTGCCATCATCACCAGAACAGCAAACCAGACAATCGTGTCCCAGGCTCCTTTCTCTCCTTTGATATCTTCCCAGGTCAGTACGGAAGTGAGAAGTAACATGGTAAGTCCAATGAAAGCTGTTGTTGTAGCATCTATAGACAGTGCTCCTCCAAATATCCAAAGCGCTAAGAGAATAAAGAAAGCTAAGAGCATCAGCCATTCATTACGGGAAATAGGTCCCATTTCTTTTAATTTCTGAGCCGCCATTTTTGGGGCATCTCCTGTCTTTTTCAATTCAGGTGGGTATAATTTGTATAAAACCAAAGGAACGACAAAGAATGCCACCAATCCTGGAACGAATCCGGCAGCAGCCCATGACATCCATGTAATATTGATTCCTAAATTGGCTGCAAATTTCTGACACATCGGGTTACTCGCTGTTCCCGTCAGGAACATGGATGAAGCGATGAGGTTCATATAATAACTGTTCAAAGTAAGAAAAGAACCCAGTTTTCTATGGGTTTCAGGTTTTTCCGGAACAGAGTCAAAACTTATGGCCATAGATTTCATAATAGGATAAATGATCCCACCGCCTCTTGCCGTGTTACTCGGAATAGCGGGAGCTAAGCATACATCGGCAAGTCCAAGACCGTAGGCAAGTCCCAATGAGCTTTTACCGAAAATCCTGATGAATAAAAAGGCAATCCGGTTTCCCAATCCCGTTTTGATAAATCCTCTGGCGATAAAGAATGAGATCCCGATCAGCCAGATCACTTTATCCCCGAATCCGGAAAGTGCTTTAGTGATTGATTTTCCAGCATCTCCGGGAGCTACCACTTGGGTAAGCGCTGTAAATGCAATAGCCATCATACACATGGTGCCCATAGGTGCTGCTTTAAGGATAATTCCTAAGATGGTTGCCGCAAAAATAGCAAACAGATGCCAGGCATTTTCAGCGACACCTTCAGGGGCCGGGATAAACCATATGATCAACGCAACGGCAAACGTTATCGCGATATTTCTGATATTAATTTCTTTCATGATCTATAAATATTTAAGCGGTTAAAATCTACTTTGGACCTGAACAATGAATAGATTGTTGTTGTATTGTGATGTGTTTTCTACCTGATGCTTGTAACGGTCAAACTGTACGCCCAGCTGAATTCTTGCGCCATAGTTTTTCAGGAATTCCAGTCCGAACATTGGGGTAATCGTCTGTCTTGGGTTGGAGCTCAATCTGAAATTGGTGTCCAGATATTCGTAACGGCAAGACAGTTCGAAAGCGCTGAGGTTTTTGTGATTGATCTCGTATCTTACATTCGGAAGGAAATAAGCTCCACGAATCAGATACTGGTCAGGATTCGAAGGTCTTAGTTCCGGATCGATGGTGTTGTACAGGACATGATTGGTTGCCTGTTTAGCTTCCAGCTGCATGTCCAGGCTCCATTTCGGGTCAAACCGGATCAGTGAACTGAGATCAATTCCCACGGCATATACTTTTTTACTTAAAACTTCGCCGACGCCACCATTCAGACCGATATTGAAATTATATTTTTTTGACAGTCCGAAAACCAGTCTTGTAGAATATTGTTTTCCGTTGTCATTATCATTCACTTGATTTTTGCCATTTCCGTTAACGACTGATACAGCATACTGGAAAGGTATTTGTCCCAGTTGAAGCTGTCCGGTAGCGGAAAGTCCGATCTGGAAACTTGTCCAGCCCAGTTTTCCAAATTCCGTATATTGATTGGACCAATCCAGAGACTTGATGATGTCAATAGGATACGTCTCCTCAATACCGAACCAGGGTCTGAACTGCCCAACGGTAAAGGCCAATTTGGGGTTGAAGGTATATTTCAGATATGCATTTTCAAGCACCCTGCTTTTAGGATCATTTTTAAAATCAGCGAGGTTAGCAAGGGCCACGACTTCTGTTCTTTTGCTGATCTGTGCACGTACCTGAACCCTCATGTATTTAAGCATGAAATTATTACTGGTTCCTGATCCGTCCGCATGATGCAAACCGTTCACGTCGACATCTTTGGCCATTCCAACGAGATAACGCGCCTGAAAAAGACCTTTAACCTGAAGCACCGGATATTTCACGTTGTCTTCCTCCTGTTTATTCTGCTGCAATGAATCCTGGATCTGTGCACTGACTGAAAAACTAGCCAGCAAGGCACAAAAGATGAGGCTTCTTTTTTTGGGTGAAAAAAGGGTCATAGTAATGGTGTTTAATGAATGTATTATTTAAAGGATCAAGAATGTAAAAGTTTTTGAGGCAGTTCTACTTGATCGTTCTGCTGAACATTTCCCGGAAACCTCCATAAATCAACTGATATCTCATGGTGCGAATCCATAGATAGGGTGTTCATCATATTATTGAGGTTTTGATAGATCATCCTTGTAGAGGCTTCATACCCATTACCAACCCCTGTAGTAAGGATAAATATGGGAATAATTAAAGGGAACTTTTTCATAGTGTTATTATTTGAATTTAAATGATGATTTTATTGAAAATAATGCAGAAAAATTCAGAAATTTCTAATTGTATTCATTATTTGGTGATATAAATTTAATAAATTTTGTTTAATTAACATAATAATTTGAGGTGTTAATGTAAAATTCATGTGATGAATCATGAAGGGAAAATTAAACTTGACTGGCCCTGAAATTTTTAGTATATTATAAATTAAAAGCCATTATAAATATGGAAAAAGCAAGTGGATTTGTATTGAAATTCAGATAGATCCGGCTCACGGATTATAGGGATTATGGTGTTTTAGGACTTCCGTGATTTAATAACACAAAGTAATATGTCGTTAAAAAAATCGTTATATTTGATTGATCAAAGAAAAATATGAATTTTGTAGAGTGTCATGAGGAGCCTATCCATATTCCTGGGTATATACAAAGTTTTGGATATCTGATTGGTATTGACGCAGAATCTCACTCCATCACTTTCTTCAGCAGGAATATTGCGGATATATTTAGGGTTGAAAATGCAGAACAGCTTTTTGACAGGAAACTTATGGATTTTCCTGAGATTTTCCGTTCTGTTATCGATTCGGATCTTTATGCCTCCATTCAGGACTTTACAAAAAGAGAAAACGAAACGCATTTTGATAAGGTGTTTACCAGTGGAAAGGAATATCATTTTTCAATTTTCAGAAGTGGTAAACATATATTCCTGGAATTCGAAGCTGTGCGGGAAAATCCGAATAAAAGAATCTCTAATAAATATGACAATTTTTATGTCATAGACAATGAGAAGGAGCTTTGGGAGCAACTGTTGAGCACCCTTTCCAAGATTGTCAATTATGACCGTATGATGGTTTATAAGTTTATGATGGACGGTTCGGGAAAAGTGATTGCTGAAAGAAGAGATGAGAATATGGAAAGTTATCTCGGTCTTCATTACCCTGAATCTGATATTCCGAGACAGGCCAGAGAACTCTATTTAAAGAAACGAAAAAGAATATTCAGTAATGTATATGCAGAGACCGTTCCGCTTATCAGCAGGACGGATGAAAGTATTGACCTTACTTTCGTGGCTTCGCGGGGAATGTCACCTGTTCATGGGCGGTATATCAAAAACTCCGGAGCTTCTTCCAGTTTCAGTGTATCCATTATTATTGATGATTATCTTTGGGGATTGGTTACCTGCCAAAACTCGGAGGCTAAGCATATTGATCTTGAAGACCGGGTGCAGGCGGGAATCTTTACAGCTCTGGCTTCTAATGCCTACTCTTCATTTAAATCTAAAAATGAACTGAACTACCGTCTGGCGCTGAACGAAAAATCGTCCCAGCTGAAAGCGGAGTTTTTAAAACATAACAATCTGTTTGACTCTCTTGCGGATAATAAAGGAAAGATCAGGAAACTGCCTGAAGCGGATGGTTTTGTCATTATTTCAGAGAGTGAAACGGTCACTGTAGGAACGGTTCCTGAGCGTGAAACGATTGATAGAATTGCGCACTGGGCCCTTGAGAATACGGAAGAAAGTATGTACGTCAGCAGAACTTTTCTTAAGGATTTCGGAAAAGAATTGGGGCTGAGTGAGAATGCTGCCGGAATTATTATTTATTTTATTGAAAGAAGCAAAAAGGAAATGCTGATCTGGTTCCGTAAAGAGTTCAGCGAACATATCAACTGGGGCGGAAATCCAGAGAAAAAAATGGGAGTGCTTCTGCAGAATGGCGAAGAAAAGCATATTATTTCACCAAGGACATCTTTTCATATTTTTACTGAAAATATTAAAGGAAATTCGAAAAGATGGAATTCCCGAGACATCAGTTCGGTACAGGCCATTCGTGATGTGATTCTTGAGACTTCGCACAAACAGTACAATGCCATCAAAGCCCTGAACAATGAGCTGAGGAAGGTGAACGAGGAACTTGACAGTTTCTCCTATACCATTTCGCATGACCTTGGGACGCCTTTGACGGTGATGAAACTGAATGCCCAGATGTTGCTTTCGAATTTTGAAAAAACAGAAAAAAATAAAAATAAACTGACCTCTATTGTTGAAGAAATCGACAATATGGCGGAAATGATGCATGACGTATTGCAGCTCAGCCGTGCGAAGCACAGTGAGATAGAGTTGGAACGGCTTCAGCCTTTAAATACGATCCTGAAGATCTCCGAAAACGCAAAAATCACTTTTGAAAGTCCGAAAAGCGAGGTCGTTATTAAAGAATGTCCTGATGTACTTGCTGATAAAACGATGCTTCATCAGGTGTTTCTGAATGTGATCAACAATGCTGTAAAATATTCTTCCCATAGAGACGAGCCGAAGGTGGAAATCTGGGGAGCGGAAGAAGGTGAAAATATTGTGTACAGGATCTCTGATAATGGAATTGGGATTCCACAGGAGGAAAAGCATAAAATGTTTAAGATCTTCAACAGAATGGATAATGCCAAAAAGTTTAAAGGAAATGGAGTAGGGCTGTCCATTGTCCACAGAATTATGAAAAGGATTGGTGGAAATGTGGATTATGATAGCAATAAAGAGGGTACTTGTTTCATTTTAACGTTCAAAAAACCGTAAATTTGGGAAACTTTAAAAACCTTATTTATGGTATCAGAGTATCTTAAGCAAAATACAGCGGAATATCACGATGCTGCGGAGAAACTTTTCAATTCTGAAAAAATTTTTAACAAAACTTTCACTTTGGAGGACTATAAAAAGATCATCAATACGAATTATCTGATGCTTCTTCACAGTGAGGATAAAATATTCGGAAGCCTTTCTGATAAATATTCGGAAAAGCTTCAGCTCAACAACAGAATCAAACTTCCTCTTATCGAAAAGGATCTTAAAAGTCTTTCTTTGGAAAACCAGACCGTTTCACACAATCTTCAGTTTGATAACGAACATGAAGCTTTAGGAGCAATGTATGTGATCGAAGGTTCTACCTTAGGAGGGAATGTAATTGCCAAGCAGCTTTCTAAAACAGAAGGTTTTGACAATGTGACTTTCAATTTCTTTGGATGCTACCAGGAAAATACGGGACCGATGTGGAAAAACTTCAAGGAGGTTCTGGACACTGAAGTCACTGAAGAAAACTATAATGAAGTTCTTTCAGGAGCAAAAAAACTATATACGTTTTTACTGAACGTCAATTAATTTCATTGAACCCTAATTAAATTCCTGAAAAATTGCCCACATTTTCAGGAATTGTTAAATTTGGGCGTTTCAATTTTTAGACTAAACTAAAAAATAATTTAAAAAAAGTATACAATATGAAAGTAACTGTAGTAGGTGCAGGCGCTGTAGGTGCAAGCTGTGCAGAATACATCGCAATGAAAAACTTCTGTTCAGAAGTAGTTTTAGTAGATATTAAAGAAGGATTTGCTGAAGGTAAGGCAATGGATTTGATGCAGACGGCATCGCTGAACGGATTCGATACAAAAATTACCGGAACAACAGGAGATTACAGCAAAACTGCAGGTTCTCATGTAGCAGTGATTACTTCAGGTATTCCAAGAAAACCAGGAATGACCAGAGAAGAGTTGATCGGTATCAATGCTGGTATCGTGAAAGAAGTTACTCAAAACTTAGTAAAAAATTCTCCGGAAGTAATCATCATCGTAGTTTCTAACCCAATGGATACGATGGCTTATTTAGTACACAAAACTTCAGGTCTTCCTAAGCACAAAATCATCGGAATGGGTGGTGCATTAGACTCCGCAAGATTCAAATACAGATTGGCTGAAGCTCTGGAAAGTCCTATCTCTGATGTAGACGGTATGGTAATCGCTGCACACAGTGATACAGGAATGCTTCCGTTATTGAGCAAAGCAACAAGAAACGGTGTTCCTGTAACTGAATTCTTAGATGAGGAGCAACAGAAATACGTGATCGAAGAAACTAAAGTAGGAGGAGCTACATTAACTAAATTATTAGGAACCTCAGCTTGGTATGCACCAGGTGCAGCAGTTTCTGTAATGGTTCAGGCAATCGCTTGCGACCAGAAAAAAATGATCCCTTGTTCTTTAATGCTTGAAGGTGAATACGGACAAAATGATATCTGCCTGGGTGTTCCTGCTATTATCGGAGCAAACGGAGTAGAAAAAATCGTTAATGTAACACTTACTGCTGATGAGCAGTTGAAGTTTTCTGAAGCGGCTAACGCTGTAAGAGAGGTGAATGGAGATCTTAAGTTTTAATTGATTTAAGCTTTATATATAGGAACCGCGCCCGGAGGGCGCGGTTTTTTTAGTTACTTTTATAATATAAAAATGAATTTTATTCAGGATGTAATTTTATTTCGACAATTCTGAGTAAACAAAATCAAGATCCTGAAATTTTAGTTTACTAAAATCATCACTGGGAACCTGAATCTTGGACTGCTCCTAAAATGTGTCTAACATTTTGGGGGCAGTCCACAGTTGTGAGACGGATTCTTTTCAGGGTATTTTTTTATAAAGTTTCCTGCTTCGGCACTTTAAACAGCAAAATAATAGCCCATACCTGAAGAATGGTTTGCATTATGTTTAATAATCCTAATACAGGATTAGATAAAAAGTTAAGGTAAATAGAAGGAAGTCCAATCAATCCAATGAGGAAAGTGATCAACAGAACAAGTTTTACCCATTCGGTTCCTTTTCCGGCTAGATAGCCCATTCCGAAAATAAAAGCCAAAATGGCAACGGCGATACATATGGAGAGCCCGGTTTTAAAATCCTCATAAGTCCAGATCATACTTGCAATGCTCAGTACACCCGAAAGATACATGATATTGGCAGCTTTGGTGTGATTGGGATGTATCGTAATCTCCTTTTTCTTTTGTATTTTTAAAACCATGGAATTGATTCTGGTCTCTTCCTCCGGGCTGAATGTTTTTCCTCTTGACTGAAGTATTTCATAGGCACATTGAATAGCTTCAGGGACAAAGCGGCTCCCTGGCTTTACATATTGTTCAAGTTCCTGGGTTGACATCTTTTCCAGGGTGTTTTTATTTGTACTCATAAGGATTATTAAGGGGGCAAATTTAATGAAAGTACTTAAGTTTAATGATGTCTGCTGACGAAATTCCAAACAGAATTAATGAATTTTCTATTTTTCTCATAGTATAAAAGATGCCCTCCGTCAATAGAAACAACTTTCTGATCAGGAAACTGAAACGTTTTATAGTGCTGTGTTCCTACGGCTTTATCTTTTTTTCCGGTGATAATTAATGCAGGAACATGAATGGCCTTTGTAGCTGGTGCATAATCAGCATAATATTCAGGAAATTCTTTAGGTTTTGAGATCACGGCCATTCCAAAGTCGATAATTCTGGGATGAAGCGAGTCTATTTTGTCCATCTGTTTGATGGTTTCGATATCCTCAGTGAGAAATTTATAGCCCATTCTTTTCTTTCTTAGCGCAGCGCTTATTTTTGAAAGTTCAGTAGAAAGACTATCTTCAGGAACGACTTTATTTTTTTGTAGAAGAAGACTGTTTCCATATTCAATCTGTTCCTTCACTGATTCGTTATTCAGAAAATGGAGTGTGATATTGGATAAAATCAAACCTTTTGTATGTTGAGGATATTTTTTAGCATAATTGACTGCAATAATTCCTCCAAAAGAATGCGCCAGCAGAAAAATTTTATCAAGTTTCAGATGTTGCCTTAGTTCTTCAATATCCTGAACCATAGCCTCCAGATGATAATTTTCTGATGTTCCTGATTGACCGGATCCCCGCTGATCCATATAAATCATCTTCATTTTTTTTTCAAGATGGTTTCCACCCATAAGTTCAAATGATGGATACCCCTGTCCCGGACCTCCCGGAACATACAGGCACACTTCTCCTTTTCCAGAAACCTTATATTTTATTTTAACGTGATCGGAAGTTTCAAAAACGTCTTCAAAACTGCTTTTCTGAGCTGGAATAGCAGTCGTAGAAAGAAAAAGAAACAAAAGTAAGTAGATGGTTTTCATATAATAATAACAACTAAAGGGAAGTGTTTATTACTTTGTGGAAATAAAAATTAAAGTTCCAGGAACTGTCAGAGACTTTCTTCAAAGTCCTCTAGGTCACCTTTGATACCCTTTATTTTCTGGTTTTCAAAATGATTAATATACTCGTCCCTCGTTTTGAATATGATATCCGGATCAGATTCATAATATTCAATGGTAGCGAGGATTTTCTTATTCAGTTCTGTATTTTTTGTATCTGATGTAAGGTATTGCTTCATTTGCTCTTTGTCATATCCAAATATCAGTTCAATGTCTGCATACACCTGTGCATCAGTGCCCGCCCCGAATTTTGTCTGATAAAGGGCATAGACATCTTCATTACTCATATATTTGTATAGCATAAAGGCACAGACATCCAAAGTGTAGATGGGAAGATCAATCTGAAACCCTTTCTGCTCTTCTTTGAGTAACCATTGAATAAGAGGTTTGTGCTCCAGACCGTAATCATTGTACAGTTCGAATATTAATTCTTTTCTCTGCCAGTAGTTCACATCAAAAGAATCATAATAACCTGTTTTTCCATTGTGAAGAAACTGGAAGCCTTTTAAAAGAGTGTGGTCCGCATGATTTTTATACGCTTCAATGATCTTTCTTAAGGGGTTGCTCATCTGTTATAAATTATAGGTTGTTTGCAATATAATATTTTATTGCTTAAGATATCAGGTAGGGTTGGGTTAATGGTTTATGGACACAAAAAAAGAGCAGTAAAAACTGTAGTCATGGTCGGAAGAAATTCCGGTCATTTTTTTTTGCATTCTTATGTTTTGAAAACCTTTCGTGGATCCCCTCCCGCAAATACGATTAAAATTGCAGTAATCATATCCCGAAGTTCCATTTTGA
>NZ_JABBGI010000044.1 GCF_012927325.1 Chryseobacterium antibioticum
AACTGCTAATATACAAAATAAAAAACAGAAAAACAAATTAATTGTTTGATAACCAGCAATATAAGTATGCTTTTCCGTACGCCAAAAAACAAAAAAGTCGGAAGAAAAATTCTTCCGACCATGACTATGTGTTCAGTGGGTTTGGTACTAATCAGATCCAAATATTCTGAAAAAGTAGTCTGTCCGATAGGGCTGCTTGCCACTCTGTCCAAAGATTCCAGTTCGCTTCCGTAGATATTGACCTTTTGATCACCAGCTATTTCCTTGAAGTACTCATAATTCCATTTTTTGAAAGCCGGACTTTCAGGATCAACAAAATCTTCCATAATTACAGGAAATCGGGGCTTCATATGATTGTTTATAAAGTTTTTCGAACTTATTTTATTTACTTTTTCTATAGGAGTCAGTATCATATTCCTGAATTTAAAGAACAAAGATAAATATTATCCCACTAAATTAGTAGACTAATGGTGTTAAAACTTAATTTGAACCCTATTTTTAGAATAAAACTTTTAAAAGCTGATATTTTAACACCTTTTTATTAAATTAGCGCATCTAAAAAATTACTAAAAAATGATCTCTGAAAAATATCTTCAACATTTACAGAACGAACTGCAAAACATTGAAAATGACGGTCTTTATAAAAGAGAAAGAATCATCACTTCCCAGCAAAGCGCAGAAATAGAAGCTAACGGAAAAAAGCTTTTGAATTTTTGTGCCAATAATTATCTGGGCTTGTCCAACAATCCGGAGGTTATGAAAGCTTCTCAGGACATGATAGAATCCCACGGTTACGGAATGTCATCTGTACGTTTCATCTGCGGAACACAGGATATCCACAAGCAACTGGAGAAAAAGATTGCCGATTTCTTAGGTCTTGAAGACACCATTTTATATGCAGCTTGTTTTGATGCGAACGGGGGTGTTTTTGAACCCCTGTTTACGGAAGAAGATGCTATTATTTCAGACGAACTGAATCACGCTTCAATCATTGACGGAGTACGTCTTTGTAAATCGGCGAGATACCGTTATAAAAACAATAATATGGCGGATCTGGAAGCTCAGCTAATCGCTGCCTCTGAAAAAGATCACCGCTTTAAAATCATCGTTACAGACGGAGTTTTTTCTATGGACGGTATTGTAGCTGACCTGAAGGGTGTTTGTGGCCTTGCAGATAAATACAATGCTTTAGTAATGGTGGATGACTCTCATGCTACTGGTTTCATCGGAAAAACAGGCCGTGGAACCCATGAAGCCAATGAAGTAATGGGTAGAGTAGATATTATCACTTCTACATTAGGTAAGGCTTTAGGAGGTGCTTTGGGAGGATTTACTTCCGGTAAAAAGGAGATCATCGATATGCTGAGACAGCGTTCCCGTCCTTATTTATTCTCCAATTCATTAGCACCAGGTATCGTTGGAGCTGCATTGAAGGTTTTGGATATGATCTCTGATGATACTTCACTTCGTGATCAGGTCATGGAAAACGCTGAGTATTTCAGAACGGAGATGGTTGCTAAAGGATTTGACATTCCGGAGGGTGATGCTGCGATTGTTCCGGTGATGCTGTATGACGCTCCCCTTGCTCAGAAAATGGCTGAAAAGCTTATGGATGAAGGAATTTACGTGATCGGGTTCTTCTATCCTGTAGTACCGAAAGGAAAAGCAAGAATCAGAGTACAACTTTCTGCTGCCCACACAAGAGCCCACCTTGACAAAGCGATCGTTGCTTTTGAAAAAGTAGGAAAAGAGCTTGGCGTTATTTCTTAATTAAAATAGTATATTATTTAAAACAGGTTTATGAAAAAAATACTTCTGATTATCGGCTTTGTATGTTTTCAAAGTTTCTCTGCGCAGAGCATTAAGGATTTCGATCTTAAAAATGTAGAACTGCAGGGAATGAAACCTGCGACAATAAATAAAGAAATGAAAGATATCGGGATTACAAAGATCCCTTTTGTGACGGATAATCCCGATATCATTTCAAAAATAGAAGGCCCGGAAACAGCGGCTACCATCAAAAATTTCTACACTTTTACGTATAATAATCCGAAAGGAAATGACGGTGGAGTGATGGTGTATGAGTTTAAAACAAAAACCGATCTGGATGTCTTTCTTGCCAAAAATTTTGAACAGTCCAACGGCAGAATTTTAGTGAAAGGTCTGTTTTGCATCAACATCTGGAGCGATTACGGTTTGCAGGTAAAAGGAAAGGAGACCCGTGAAGACCATTTGAATAAGCTTGAAAAATATTACGTTAATCTGGGTGCCAAAAGAGTAAAGCTACAGGAAATGCCGCCTGTTGACGCTACCGATCAATAATTTTTATATCTACTGATGCTTTATACAATAATCAAAGCACTGCATATCATTTTTATGGTAAGCTATTTTGCGGGAATCTTCTATCTCGTAAGAATTTTCGTTTACTATAAGGATACAGACGAATTTGCTGACGAAAAAAAGAAAATCCTCAGAGAACAGTACACGTTCATGGCCAGAAGGCTGTGGAATATCATTACCGTTCCGGCAGGTGTTATTATGGCGGTTTGTGGAATTGTCATGATCTTTTTGAATACAGGGCTGATGAAAATGCCGTGGTTTCATTTAAAACTGACTTTCCTGATCGGTCTTGCGATCTATCATTACTGGTGCTGGAAAAAAGTGCTGAAACTGAAAGAACTGAACGGAGCAACGATCGAAACGCCAAACATCAAACTGAGACAGGCCAATGAGATCGCTACATTCCTTCTGTTTCTGGTGGTGTTCACCGTGATCCTGAAATCTTCAGTTATTGAATATTGGTGGCAATTAATCACCGGATTTTTCGTTCTTGTATTTCTGATCATGATGACGGTGAAACTCGTTAATAAAAATAAAAAAAACAAATAATTGTTTAAGCAGAATGTATACATGAATACATTTTACCTTTTACATTGTACAAAAAAACTATGATTGCAATTTTAAAGAAGGAACTTTGGAGTTACTTTGGAAACTGGAGCGCGTGGGTGATTATCGGCGCATTCAGTTTGATAACCGCTCTTTTCCTGTTTTTTTTCGAGAATGATTCTAATATTTTCGACATCGGAATGGCCTCTTTGCAGAGCTATTTCGTACTGGTTCCATGGTTGTTAATGTTTATTATTCCTGCACTTTCTATGAAAACCTTTGCAGAAGAGCAGCAGACAGGAACACTGAACTGGCTGTTTTCACAACCTTTAAAAGTTTCAGATCTGGTAGCAGGGAAATTTTTTTCCGTATGGATTGTTGGGGTTTTATGCCTTATTCCGTCACTGATTTATCTTTATACCGTATACGTTCTGGGCGTTCCGGCAGGAAATATTGACCTTGGAATGACTTTTGGGAGCTATATTGGGCTGATTGTTTTAATTGCGGCTTTCTCAGGTGTTGGGATTTTGGCTTCCTCTCTTTCTCAGAACCAGATTATGGCTTATCTGTTAGGGGTATTCATGTGTTTTATCATGTACTTCGGAATAGAGCAGCTGGCAAGCTATAAGCTGTTGGGCGGTGTAGATTTTATCCTTCAGAATGTAGGATTTTATCAGCATTTCCTAGGCTTTACCAGAGGTCTTATTGATCTTAAGGATGTGGCTTATTTTATTCTGATCATCGGTGCTACGTTATTATTGTCCAACCATTTTATCACTAAAAAGAAGTAGCATTATGAAGAAGTTCAACATTAAATCTCCATTAGGAATTTTCTTAATTGCAGTGGTACCTTTGGTTATTCTGCTTGCGTATTCCGGGATCAGATTAGACTTAACAAAAGAAAAAAGATATACACTTTCTGAGAGTACAGTCAAAGTACTGGAATTGGTGAAAAAGCCTCTTACGGTAGATGTTTATCTTGAAGGTGACTTTCCGGCAAGCTTTAAGCAGCTTCAGAGCGAAACCAGATTTATGCTGGAAGAGTTCAGGAAGATCAATCCAAAGATCGATTTCAAATTCATCGATCCTATTAAAACAAAAATGTCTCAGGATACGCTGATGGCAATGGGGATGCAGCCTTCCGTTCTTCCGGATGTGAAAGACGGTAAGATCTCGCAGATCACTCTTTTTCCTTATGCTGTTATAAAATATAATAAAAGAGGCGTTTCTATTCCGTTGGTGGTACAGCAGGCAGGAATAGATGCAGACCAGCAGCTGACAAGATCTATAGAAGGTCTGGAATACAGCCTGGTTTCCAATATCAAGAATATTGCAGCGGACAAAAGAAAGAAGGTAGGAATCCTTGTGAATCATGACGAGCTGAGCCCTGAAGAATTTCACGGTTTTGTACAGCTGGCTATGGAAAACTATGATGCAGGTCCCGTGATCCCAAGAAACCAAAAAGAACTTACGCTGGAGGATCTTCCTTTACTAAAACAGATGAGCGCTTTGGTCATTGCGAAGCCTAGAAAAGCATTTACAGATAATGAAAAGGTAATTCTTGACCAGTTTATTATGAACGGTGGGAAAACGCTTTGGATGATCGATGCGGTGAACGCTGAAATGGATACGCTGACAAGGTCCCAAAAGGTAATGCCTTTCCCTGTGGATATCAATATGACGGATTTCTTTTTCAATTACGGAATCAGGATCAATCCGGCCTTGGTGAAAGATGTAAAGAAATTTGCATTGCTGAAACTGGTGACCGGTGAAGTAGGAGGGAATCCTCAGTATACAAGCCTTCCGTGGCCATATTTTCCACTTGGAATCGCTGAAAATGACAATCCGATCACCAAAAATATCAACCCCGTAAAATTTGAATTTCCAACTTCTATTGATACATTGGGAGGGAGAAAAAATATTAAAACAAAGGTTCTTTTTGAATCCAGCGAGCGAACGCTTCTTAAACAGGTTCCGAATTATGTGGATCTTAAAGAAATCGCAAGTGTAGACAGTCTTGGACAGATGGAGAAACCAAGCACACCTAAAATCTTTGCTGTTGCACTGGAAGGGAAATTTAACTCTGCCTATGCATCAAGGATTGAAAGAAAAGGATATCCGGGTTTCAGAAGTCAGAGTCCTGAAAATAAAATGATCGTTATTGCAGACGGAGATGTCGGAAGAAGTAAAATGCACAAAGGTGAGCCTCTTCCAATGGGAATTGACCGCCTGACGAATCAGGAGTTCGGAAATGAACAGTTCCTGAGAAATGCTTTGGATTACCTTCTGGACGACAGCAACCTGATGGCGCTCCGAAATAGAAACATCGAAGAAAGACTTCTGGACAGAAACCGTATCACAAAAGAAAAAGCAAACTGGCAATGGCTGAATTTACTGCTGCCTTTAGTGGTGATTGGCCTGCTGGGAGGATTGTTCTTCTGGATGAGAAAGAGAAAATTTGGATAGCATATAAAAAGAGAAACCGTGAGGTTTCTCTTTTTTGTTTATTAGGTCGTATTCAAATCATGACTGTATTTGAATACTGATGTTTTAAGTATTTGAATATTTAAACGGAAGATTGACGATATCAATTACTTTTTCGCCGCGGTTGTTTTTTCCGGCTTCCCATTTAATTTTGTAAGTTGCTTTTTCGGCTGCTTTTTTAACTTCGGTATTAAAGGTTTCATTGCTTCCGTAAGTGGAAACATTAATGACATTGCCTTCTGAGTTCACTTTCAGGATAATCTTTGTTTTTAAATCCTTACCGAGAGGTTTAAGAGCATCTGCATTTAAGTTCTTTTTAACATTTTCGATAAATGCTTTGTTTCCGTTAGGATATTGAGCCGGAAAAGCGACCATTGGAGGCGGAGGAACGGACATGTCCTGAGGCTGCCGCGATTCAAATTTATCTTTTACTTTTTCTTCTTTTTTTACCTTTTGTGCAAACCCAAGTCCGAAGAGCATCATCAGGATGAGTAAGATTATTTTTTTCATAATAATTGATTGTTATGGACAATGACAGAACTCAATTCTATCATTTAAAAATAGGAAGTAAAGAATGAATAGCCTTTTGAAAAACTATTCATTCTCATTGTTTAATTAGCACCAAAATCCACCACCGCAGGCGTAATTATGGCAGCTTGTCCCTCCTGTTGAAGCCGGACACATTCCCCAACCATAACTTCCGTCATCATTAGAATGGCATAATTTCCATCCATCACAAGGAGCGGCAACTGCTGCTACAGCACCGGTAAGTCCTCTCATTTGGTTTCTTGAAAGTTTTTTTAAGTTTTTCATAGTAATTAGTTTTTGGTTTTCCTACTCTTTTAAAGCTTTTCGGATTCCGCTTATCTAAATCCTAAGGTAGTGAATTTATGAGTTCCTTTTTATTTTTCAGGGAAAAATTATCAAATAAATCAACTTTTAAATTATTGATGTGTAGTGTTTTAATATATTGATGGTGTTTTCCGGTATGTAAAGAGGGGGTGAAAAAAATAAAATTGGTAGCTGAATTTGTTGCAAGTTTTTGTGGTGATTGGGATATTAATTTTCCAATTAAAATTGGAATTTTAGCTGTTAAACAAAAAGAGAAGCTAGAAAGCTTCTCTTGTATATCATATCACGTTCTCAATTAAAGCAATAACTAGCTTTCCAAAACAGGAACAATATGCTCCCAATTCAGTTGTTTTGCATAATCCAGTGCTGTTTTTCCTTTCTCTGATCTCAAGTTTTTGTCTGCCCCTGCCTCCAGAATAATTTTCACGGAGGTTAAATTCCCGGCGATGGTTTCCTTATGCAGAAGGGTAAGACCTTTTTCGTCTGCATGGGTTAGCTCATCCGGATATTCCCGGATAAATTTAATGAATTCCCCTTCCATATTTTTACTCATGGGATGTTCCAGAAGGTTTTCAGGTTTCTCTTTCTGCTCATTCACCACGAGTATCTCATTGAAATCTCCGAAATCAAGCTGCCATGCATCATCATGCTCTTTTCTTTCATCCTCAGGCATATCTGCACGCATTTTGTGAATAGTAAATCCACCGTAAGCTCTCGGTATTACCTGTTCAGGGGATGAAAACAATTGAGATAATCCTTTCGGTTTCTTTACAGCAGGTGTAATGGCAAAAAGCCAGTCACTGATTTCGTTCAGGGGAATTTCAAAATAATCCCCGGACTGTATATTGGTGAGGTTGTTCGGTTCATTCATCAGGAATCCGCTTACCGTATCGCCGTCAAAATCAATTTCATTGATCCACATGTGTTCCACTGTATTTTCTCCTGTTTCAGGATCTTCCTGGCTGAAGGAGGCTTTTACACAGGCGAGATCAAGACCGGGTATAATCCTTCTGTTTTCCCAGGATTGCTCCCGCCAGAAATATTTAAAAGTTTCTCTTGCTTTTTCATACGCTTCGATCATTTTAGGGTCTTTCCCATCTGTAAATATAAACGAATTCTCTTCCATTGTGATTGGGGATTGATAAAGTTAAAATTTGATGTTGATCATAATGCCGGGTTCAAAAGTGTTCTGTAACGCTCTTAAACCCGGCATTTTTCATTTTGACTAAAATACGAAAAAACATAAACGGATGTTTGATGTTTTCGAAATTTTTTTAATGTCTTTCTATTCTTTAACTGCAATTTTTGGAAGCAGTGCTGCGGTTTTATAATAACTTATATCTGCCTCAATCCGGCCCTGAAGATTTTTAAAAGTAGCATATTCATAATGTTCCCAGTCCAAATCATTATCAGGGTTAGGAGTTTTGTCTATGGCAAGCTCCAGTTTTCCGTCTTCCTGGTAGCTGAATTCTATAGCTGCATATTTTTCACCTTTTTCATCATAAGCATACCAGCATTTTGTTGTTCTTTCCGGTATAGGTTCCAGGGTTTTATTATCAAGGATTTGGGAGCATATGAAATTTTCAGGATCATCGTGGTGAAAAACTGTTTTTGAGATCAAAGGCTGTTCATCCACAGATAAAGAGTACATCTTATTGGTGGCAATGATGAAGTCTCCCGCATATTCCCTTTTCTCAATATCAAAAAGATCGGATTTTTCCCTTAGATAATTGACGATCTGCTCTTCATCTTCATCCTGATCCATAAAATAATTAGTGCTGTATATTTCATCTTCGGTAAGAAATTCAATCTCTTTAAGTACCTCAGAATCTTTTTTGTAATAATATAAATGATAGTCGTCCAATTTCTCAGCTTTCGCTTTTGAAATCACTTCTCCAAAAATGTTTTTGTATACTTTTTTCATGTTAGTCGTTTAATATGTTGTGTTATCATTGTGTCATCGTAAATAGGAAACATCTTACACATCCTGAAACCCACAGCCTTTAGATTAAATTATCCGGCTTTGGTTAAGTTGGTTTTAGGAATTTTGTGCAATTTCATGCCGTCTTTTTTCAGGATTATTATTCCTGAAGTTTAATTAAAGCCGTTTATATTTACAGTGGGGGTAGAAATTTGTTAATAGTAGGTCTGCATATATCTTGAGCGGAATCTTCATCCGCTGCAGAGTTACTCAGCTTTTATTCTGGTTGTTTGGATAACATACCATTTGTATTTTTTCCCATAGGCATGGGTGCTGTCCATGAGTTTAAAATTCTTATCTCTGTACTCGGTTTTCATGGGTAGTTTTTTTGTGAGTTCAAATATATTTAAAATCAGAGAATTAAGGAATCATATCTGAGTTTTTATCATAATGATTTTTTGCTAAGAAACCGGGGTAAATCAAATCCATCTCAGAAGCATAAATGTACGGAATCTCCGGATTGTGATTTTCAATAGCAGAAAAATATCCAGGGAAATCATTGTCAACACGGTGTAAGGCTGTTTTCCAATTGACCGTTTCATCACCAGGGAAAGTGAACGGGCGGTCTACGAAGAAGCGCTTATATTGGTCTAAAACATTCAGATCTTTAATAGCCATAAATTAAAAACATTTGAAAATATTTTCTATTTAAAGATATAAAAAGAATTAAACGTCCTTGATAAAATCCTCATATTCATAATAAAATCTTTCAAAACCGTCCATTTTCTCCCAGAAAAACTCGAAAATTTCCTGCCATGAATTTTTATTGAATATTGAAACCTGATGTTTCTCAATCCAGATCTTACTGATTACCTTTCCATTGTCAAGGGTAAAATATTCTTCTTTGTGAAATTCTCCGATGAAATCTTTCAGAATATCTTCCAGAGACCATATTTTTTCATAGTAAGCATTCCGGAAAATCTCATCTTTCATTTCTATATCCAATGAGACTTCTGCCTTTTTATTATCGGCATTAAATTTAAATGACAAATCCTTGATCTTGGTATCATACAGGAGCCATTTTCTTGGAAAAGACTTTCCAAATGCCGTCCAAAACTCCTTTTTTAGCTGCTGTGCTTCTTGTTTACTGAACATATGAACAAACTTAAGGATTTAATGGGAAAAGGGCAAAAAAGTGAAAAGGATGAGGTCGATTATTAAAGAAGATTATGTTCATTTTTTCATCATGATTTCTCGATTTATCTAATTCAAACTATTTTCTTATTTTTGCTGTAATGCTTTCAAAAAAATCTCAATATGCTTTTAAAGCGCTTTCGTACCTTGTAGAAAAAAGGAATGATGGCCCGGTCCTTATTTCCGAAATTGCGGAACATAAGAAGATCCCTTTAAAGTTTTTAGAAAATATTCTGCTCGAATTGAAAAAAGCGGATATCCTTGACAGTAAAAAAGGAAAGGGAGGAGGATACTTCCTGAAGGAAAATCCTGAAAATGTGAAACTTGCAAAGATTATCCGTTTGGTGAACGGGCCTATTGCCATGCTTCCATGCGTCAGTTTAAACTTCTATGAAAAATGTGCTGACTGCAATGAAGACCATTGCGGACTGCATGATGTTCTGATAGAAGTACGGGACGCATCGTTGAATATTCTGGAGAGAAAAACTTTAATGGATCTGGTCGACTGACCTGATCCTTTTTTTTGAATAATTAGTCTACTTGTTTGGTAGGATAATATTTTTATTAGATATTTGCAGTGCACCGAATGACTCAATCATATTAAGAACTGTTCTGCTGAAGGTTTTTAACCGTTTCTAACAGCCAGATAAATGAAAATGTCTGATCTATGAAGCCGGAATTGTAGCGCACGGGCTGTAATGATATTGTAATATGATAATTTCAAGAAAAATTCAGATAAGACTTAATATATTCTTTGTTACGGCTGTAATACTGCTGATTACCGCTTTATCCATGTACGAATTAGGCTATATGGACGAGCTGCTGAATGTTTTGGCTAAAGATCATTACATTTTTTACTGGATGCTGCTGGTAGGTGTATTTGCTGAAATTGTAGCCGGATCCATGGGAATGGGATATGGCGTGATCTGTACAACAACCCTTTTGTTTCTGAATATTCCGCCTCATATCGTAAGTGCCAGTATCCATTCTGCGGAAAGTTTTACGACAGCTGCCGGAAGTTTAAGTCATATCAAACTGAAAAACGTAAGTAAAAGCCTGGTTAAAAAACTGGCTGTTCCTGCGGTAATCGGAGCAATTATAGGAGCATTAAGCCTTACCTATCTGGGAGAGTATTATTCTAAGATTACAAAAACACTTATTGCTTTCTACACACTTTATCTGGGAATTCAAATTCTGTCCAATGCGTTTAAGGAGAAACAAAACCGGGCGATGAAAAGGAAAACCAATCTTACAAGGCTTGGTTTAATTGGTGGATTTATAGATTCATTTGCCGGAGGAGGCTGGGGCCCGCTGGTTACAGGAACTCTTATTAAAAATACATTTACCCCAAGGTTTGCAGTGGGGAGTTCTACCGTAGCTAAATTCATACTCACCATTACAGCGGCTGTTACTTTCTTTCTTACTCTTGGAATTCAGCACTGGAATATCATTCTCGGTCTTCTGATAGGAGGGATCATTACCGCTCCGTTTTCCGCCATGCTTACGGCAAAGCTTCCCGTGAAGAAAATGTTTCTGGTCATTGGGATCCTCGTTATTGTCATGAGTTGTATAACTATTTATAAATCAGTTTTTAATTAAAAATAGATGGTATTTGTGGAAAAATAAAAGCTTCAAAAACGTTTTTGGCTTTGAAAATATTTTACATTTACATCATTAAATAATAGACAATGAATTTACATGTAATAGCGCTTTTTAAGTTTAATGAAAACTATCTGATGGACGCTGTAGAACTTTTTCAGAATCTTGTGAAAGAGACCAGAAAAGAAGAAGGATGCCTTCAGTATGATCTTGTGGAGGACAAAGATAATAAAGGAACTTTTTTTATGGTTGAACTTTGGGAAAGCGTTGACCACCACAACAGGCATAACGGACAGGATCATCTTCTGGATTTCCGTAAAGATGCTTCAAAAATCATGGAAAGCTCTGTAGAGGTATATAAAGGGTTTAAAATTTATTGATTTTAAAAATTTAAAGATTCAAGCATTTAAAAATTGAAAGACTCAGTGGTTACGGAAATTGTAGTCTTTTAATCTTTCAATCTTTGAATTAAAAATACCATATAAAAGGCGGTCTCAGAATACTGAAACCGCCTTTTGATTAGAAAAAATAGAAAGTATTAAATTTTGAGTTTATTTTATGATAAGTTTTTTTGTTTCCGTACTGCCTCCGAAAGTGATTTTTACCAGATAGTTTCCGGCAGTAAGGTGAGATAAGTCCAGATCCTGTTTGTAGAAACCAGCCTGGTTGGTCAGTTCTGCAGTATATACTTTTTTCCCGGTAAGATCATAGACTTCTATGCTTCCTTTGTTGTTGGCTTTTTCTTTAACATCGAAAAGAACGGTTACCTTTTTGTCAGCCGTTGTAGGGTTAGGATAGATCCCGAAAGAAGCTTTTTTGCTGACCTCAGTTATCCCTAGGCTTCCCGTTATTTTTTTGTATTTGAAGTACATATTTCCTGTTGATGCACCTCCATTGGTGATAAAATACATTCTGTAATAATCATTTCCTTTTTTGATATAATAGACCAGATCGTTGTAGGCTGTACCTATCCCTTTCCATGAATGGCCAATTGTAGTGATATTAGAAGCGAAATTAGTATCAGCAGGCATGGTGAATGTAGAAGTTTCCTGAGTCTCCGGTCTCACTTTTGCCACCTTGATGTTGGGATTCTGAATGACTCCCGAAAGTGGGTACATCATGATGTTATTATAGAATGTGTAATACTTTGTGAACATGAAATCCCATGAATTTCTAGGAGGTTCTAAATTCGCAACCTTTGCACCTGTAGTGAAAGAGAAATAGTTGAAATAAGCATCATCCGAGCCGTTTGCTATAGTTCTTGTTTCTGTAGCGTCCCATGATGTTCCGTTCCACTTGGAATATTTGAAAGTATAGCCTCCGAAATAATCAAGAAGAGCCACTTTAATGTAAGTACCGTCTAGGTATTTCAATACAAAAATAATTTTTCCATCCACATGATGCGTTCCTCCATTGTACTGGCCCCATCCATATGGAGCAGACCCTTGTTCAAAAGCGCCTTCCTGGATAGAGGTAGTCTGGTCAGGATTGTAAATAGGCTCTCCCCAGTTTGAAATGTTAGAAATATTGATATTATCCCAGTCAGCAAGATTGTTGGATGCTTCATATACTTCAATGTCTTTTGCATCATTAATTCTTGACCCAAAACTGGTCATTGAATTTCTATAAAAAGCAATATCCCATGTATTGGCTGGCTGAGAAACAGTAGTGTTTCCGGATAAACCAAAAAAGACACGATTTTGATACTGCGCTCCCATCGTCATATCGACCTGTGTGTATCCCCATGCATCTGTTTGTGCCAATACAGTCTGTTGAACTGTAAGAGCGAATACGGAAGCCAAAAATAGTTTTGTTTTCATAACTGATTTTTTAAATTATTATTTAGAATGATTCTACAAAAGTAAATAATTATTTTTAATCAGTCTAAATAAAAACATGATATTTATCTTGTTTCATTATAATTGATACTACTGAATAATAGGATTTAAGACCAAAAAAAGGCCGGCTGGAAATCTTCCGGCCGGCTTTATAAAGGTATTTATGTTCTTATAAACCTTATTTCTTGATAAACTTAGATTTTACTCCTGATCCTTCAGTGGTTTCAACAAGCATATAATAAACGCCTGTCTGAAGAGTACTGATATCAAATTTCTGTCCTTTTAATTTCCCTTCAGCCACTTTTTGTCCTGCTGCAGAGTAAACCTCAATATTTTTAGGTTCTGTTCTTGTGATAAATTCCAAAGTATTATTGTCTGAACTTACAGCAAATTTAAAGCTCTCTTTTGCCTTAGCAGTATCGTTAACGCCTAAAGAACTAGGAGCTTTGTAAGCTACATCATCAATTTGAATAGCGACGTGGTTAGAGGTTGGAGTAAATTTAAATACAATGTAAGACGCTGCTGATGCAGGAATTGGAATGCTGAAATTTTGAATTGCACCAATAGTTGTTATACTCGTTGCACTTCCTACTGGGACAAAAGTTGACATATCCGTAGGGTTAATAGCCAATCCTATCTGAACCGTTCCAGGGCCAGGTGAAGGAGATACCAATGTAGCGGTAAAAGTTAAAGTTTTATCCCCTGTTGGTGCTATAATTTGAGGTGTGATTAAATATGAAGGCTCACTGGTATTGTTTCCGGAATAGGCTTGGACAGCTTTGTTAGCCCCGGTTGTTACAATCATTAATGGCGCCGGAGGAAAAGGTAATGGGTTTGCAGCCATCTTTATAGTCCATCCATTTTGTGGAAAAGTTGTACTTCCAGCTGTAAATCCATCAAAATTTTCATTAAGCGTCGCTACTTGTGCATTCACTGTAAAAGCCGTAAACATCAATGTTCCTAAAAGTAGTTTTAATTTCATAACGTTATTTTTATTTAGAATTATTATACAAAAATAAGTATTTATTTTTAACTATTCTAAATAAAGCATTATATTTGCCAAAATTTTTACTCTATGAAGAAGAAGGTGCTTTCCGTTCTATCATTATCCATAGCCTTATGGATGAATGCACAAGAAAAAGATTCTCTTAATCAGAAGAAAATAGAAGAAGTTGTCGTTACAGGACAATATACTCAGCAGTCTATCAATAAATCTATATATAAAGTAGAAGTTATTAATGCAGAACAGATCAAGAATATGGCGGTTACGAATGTAGCAGAAGTTCTTAATCAAAATCTTAATATCTTAATACAACCCGACAGAAGCAGTGGAGATTCCAACGCGAATATCATGGGACTAAGCGGGGAATACACCAAAGTTCTTATTGACAATATTCCTGTGGTGAGCGATCAGGGTATGGGAAACCTTGTTGACCTTACAAAACTTAATGTAAATAATATCGAGCGTATCGAGATTGTTAAAGGTTCAATGGGCGTGGAATATGGGAATAATGCGGTAGCCGGTGTTATCAATATCATTACCAAGAAGAATTATTCTAAAAAGTTTAATCTTTCCGCTAGTTTACAGGAGGAAACGGTTGGGAAAGATTATGACTGGTTTAAGAAAGGAAACGGGCGCCACGTTCAGTCATTAAATATAGGGTATAAATTATCAGAAAACTGGTCAGTTACGGCCGATATTAATCATAACGACTTTCAGGGGTACAAAGGGAAATATCAGGGCTATAAATTCTTTGATCAGGATAAAGCACTTAGAGGTTACGAATGGCAGCCCAAAGATCAATTGATAACCAACGCAGCAGTTCGGTATGCAAAAAGCAATACCTCTTTATTCTATAAAGTTAATTTCCTAACAGAAACAGTGAACTTTTATAATCCTCTTGTGACGGTGGATATTCTGGGTGAAGGAAACAGAACCTATATAGCCAATGATAAAGATTATTTCACAAAAAGATGGATTCACCAGTTTAATATTCAAACCAAACTGGGTTCAAGAATAAACTATACAGGAGACTTTTCTTATCAAAGTCAGGAAAGGAAATACCAAGATTATCAGTACAATGTTCCAAGCAGGACTGAAAAATCCAGAAATGGGAAAGAGACTTACTACAAATCAGAAGTGTTGTATTCAAGAGGAATGTTCAGTAATTTCCTGGATAGTGAAAAAATCAATTTCCAGTTGGGCTACGAATTAGACCGAAAAAAAGGTTTTGCGAGCAGTACTACAGGAACTTTTGGAACGTCAGGAAAAGAAGATATCAACAGAACAATTTTCAATTATGCTAATTTCCTGTCAGCAGAATGGAAGCTGACTGATCGGTTTTCGGTACGTCCGGGAGCAAGACTGGCAGTGAGTGATACATTTGATTCTCAATTTAACTATTCAATGACGGCACGGTATAATTTTTCTGAAAAGTCTGACATCCGTGGCGTTTTCGGATCTGCAAACAGATTCCCGACTTACGACGAGCTGTATACCTATATGGTAGACAATAACCATGACATCAGAGGAAACGAGAACCTTAAGCCTGAAACAGGATATTCCATTGGTTTGTTCTGGGATTACAATATTAAAAGTGCCAACGACTGGAAATTCAACATCAGTGCTTCAGGAATGTATCTTGATGTGAAAAACAGAATTGAAAGTGTGATTGTCAGCAACAGTCCGCTTAAATATACTTACTTAAATATTGACAGCTATAAATCACTGTTGTTTGGTGAAAGTGTAAATATAAGAAAAGACAACCTGAGCTTTAATGCGGGAGTTTCCGTACTGGGAATTTCACAGGCTTTAAATACCGGAAAACTTAATTCTCCCGAAGATTTCAATTTTTATGTGGAAGCTAATGTAGCAGCCAATTACACCCTGCCAAAAACCAAAACACTTTTTGCTCTTTATTACAAATATTCAGGAGTGAGCAAGCAATATGTTCATAAAGCGAATGCTCAGGATCCGCTGGATCCGGGACAATATGTTTTAGGAGAAATCGGAGACTTTAATATGATGAATTTCACCGTTTCTCAGCCATTCTTTAATGATCATTTTGAATTAGCCTTAGGAATAAAAAATATTTTTGATGTATCCAGTATCAGAAATACAACGGTAGCGGGTGACAGTCATAATGCAGGTTCCGGGAATCAGAATCTTTTCTATGGCAGAAGTTATTTTGCCCGTTTAAACTATAATTTTTAAAAAGAATTAGAATGAAAAAAGTAATATTTTGCCTTTTATTCGGTGCTTCATTTGTTTTTCAATCTTGTATCAACGATAATGAAGATCCTGTAGCAGTAGCTCCGGTTCAGGGGGCAATTGGAGACCCTGCCGTAGGAGGTGCTGCGCAGCCTAATCAGGTTTGGATTGATCTGAGTGAAATAGATCCGGGTACAAAAGGACCCGTACAGACCCTTACCAGAAGAACGGATTGGGATCTGGCGTTCTATTCCGGTGCAAATTTTAAAGTAGTTCTAAATTCATCAATCATGATGGCTGCAGCAAAAATTCCTAATGTTTCGAGTTTAGAGCAAGTGACCAATGCGAGTGTGGCTGCTTTGAAAGATGAGGTACAGGTGGCTAATTTTAACCCTGCGAATGTCGCTTATATTGATGATGTGAAAGGTGATTTTCCGATAGGAACCACAGCCATTGAAGAGATTAAAGTGGTAGATTCGGAAAATGCGGTCTATCTGGTGAATATGGGTAAAGAGATCTATTCAGGTTCAATAGCTGTAGGATCTGTAATGACAGGTGGTGACGAGAGAGGTTGGAAAAAAGTTCAGATTACAAGAGCTGGAGACGGGTACAAAGTGAAATCAGCAGATCTTGACGGAAGTAATTATTACGAAGTAACAGTCGCAAAAAATACGGCTTACAATTATAGTTTCGTTAGCTTAAAAAATAAAAAACCGGTATTCATTCAACCTGAAAAAAATAAATGGGATCTGTGCTTTACCGTGTTTACCAATACTATTACAGGAGCAGGAAGTTACATTTATGCCGATTTTGTGAATAATAATAGTGTTGGAGGGGTAGGTGCCTATGAGGTTATAGTTACTTCAGGTTCCGGAATCGATGCTTACAATAACTTTAAAATGGCAGACGTCAATCATTCTAAATTTGTTTACAATGATCACCGGGTCATTGGAAGCAACTGGAGAAATCCGGTAGGAACCAATGGTTTGGAAGTGTATGGAGACCGTTTTTATGTATTAAAAGATGCTGACGGATTTTATTTCAAACTGAAGTTTACTAGGCTTACAAAAAGCCAAACAGATAATACAGGCGTACAGGGAGAAAGAGGGTTTCCTCAATTCGAATACAAACCTTTATAATAAATCAAACAATAGTATATCATGAAAAAATTAATCCTTGCAGCTTCCATTTTGATGGCAGTCTATTCATGCAAAAAAGAAGAAGGTACTAAAAAAGAAAATACAACAGAAACATCTGCTGAAGCTCCGAAAAGCAACAACAAAATTGTTACATTAAGCGGTGGAGTTACAGAGATTGTAAGTGCACTGGGCCACGAAAAAGAAATCGTTGGAACAGACGTAACCAGTACATACCCTGAAACATTAAAAGCTACAACCAAAGATCTGGGTCACGTAAGATCTATGACGATCGAGCCAATCATGGCGGTAAGCCCGACCCTGATTTTAGCTTCAGAAAAAGATATCAATCCTGAATTAATGACTAAGATCAAGTCTTCAGGGATAAAAGTTGAGGTGTTCAAGCAGGAATACACTGTAGAAGGAACTAAAAAGCTGATTGCTGATGTAGCAAAAGCAGTAGGAAATACAGATTATCAAAAATTGAACGATAAAATCGATGCTGATTTGAAACAGGTTCAGCCCATTGCTAAAAAACCAAAAGTATTATTCATCTACGCAAGAGGAAACATGCTGATGGTTTCAGGGACAAAAACTCCAATGGATGCGCTGATCACCCTTGCAGGTGGACAAAATGCTGTAACCGATTTCGAAGATTTCAAACCTTTGACACCGGAAGCAGTAGTAAAAGCTAATCCGGACGTTTTATTCTTCTTCTCAACAGGACTTCAGGGTGCCGGTGGAAACGAAGGAGCTCTTAAAATGCCGGGCGTAGCTCAGACCAACGCAGGTAAAAATAAGAAGATCATCGCAATGGACGGAGGATTGGTTTCAGGTTTCGGACCTAGACTAGGAGAAGCAGCAGTAGGATTAAACAAACTTTTAATTGAGAACACAAAGTAAATTATACTTTTATCTAACTATAGGTGCCGTACTGCTTGCGATCATAGCAGTACTGGCGCTTAATACAGGAGTCTACGATTTTGGAGGAACATCACCCTTCAAAGTTTTGTGGCAATATATAAAAGGTGACCCGGGTTTATCTTTAAGCGACAAATATGTGATTTGGGAGGTAAGAGCATCCAGAATTGTCATGGCCATTTTAATAGGAAGTATGCTTGCTGTTTCAGGGACAAGCCTTCAGGGATTATTCAAAAATCCTTTAGCGACCGGTGAAGCGATAGGTTTAACTTCCGGAGCGACACTACTTGCGGCAATTGCTATTGTTTTAGGAGGATATTTCAAACAATATCTTCCTGAGGTAGTACAGTTTTCCCTCGTAGGTATTTCCGCTTTTTTAGGCGCTTTATTAGCCATGATGCTGGTGTACAGAATCTCTACAAGCGCAGGGAAAACCAATGTTGTCATGATGCTGTTAAGCGGTGTGGCCATCACATCCATCGGCTTTTCGATTACAGGATTTCTTATTTATATTTCGAAAGATGAACAGTTAAGAGATCTTACATTCTGGAATATGGGAAGTCTGGCCGCTGCCACCTGGACAAAAAATATCATTTTAGCAGTCGTGATTGTGATTTCTTATACGATTTTACTTCCAAAAGGAAAAGCACTGAATGCAATGATGTTAGGAGAAAGAGATGCTCAGCATTTGGGAATCAATGTTGAGAAACTGAAAAGGCAAATTGTGATCATCACCTCCTTAATGGTGGGAACCTGTGTGGCATTTTCAGGAACGATTGGTTTTGTAGGTCTTATTGTACCTTATATTTTAAGACTTTTATTTAAATCAAATTATGTTTTCATTTTACCCCTGTCAGCGGTTTTGGGAAGTATTTTACTGTTGATAGCCGATACATTCAGCCGAAGTATTGTAGCACCATCAGAATTGCCGATTGGTATTTTGACTTCATTGATTGGAGGACCTATTTTTATCGCCATTTTAATTAAATTTAAAAAATCACTCTAATGATAAAAGCGCATCAGATCAATTATCTTCACAAGGATTTTCATATTCTTGAAGGCGTTGATGTCTCTTTAGGATATGGAGAATTTTTAGCGATTGTAGGACCCAACGGAGCAGGGAAGTCAAGTCTTCTCAGTGTTTTGGCCAATGAAATAAAGCAGAGGAAACAGGAAATTTTATTTAAAGATAAATCCATTGCGGACTGGGAAGTGAAGGAGTTGTCTCAGCATAAGTCTAAATTTTCCCAGCATAATTCCAACGAGATTCCTCTCGACGTAAAAGACGTGGTCATGATGGGGCGCTATCCATACTTTGATTCGCAGCCACACAAAGAAGATTTTGAGGCGATGAATAAAATGATGTACGAAACAGATGTCTATCATTTGAAAGACAGAGAATACAACACCCTGTCCGGAGGTGAAAAACAGCGGGTCCATCTTTCAAGAGTAATGGCCCAGCTGGAAAATGAGATTGCCCATAAACTGGTATTTCTGGATGAGCCTCTGAATAATTTAGATGTAAAACATCAGTACAAGGCTTTAGAAATTATTAAAAACTTCACGAAAAAAGCCAACAGTGCCATCGTTGTGCTTCATGATCTTAATCTTGCAGCACAGTTTGCAGATAAAATTTTATTGATGAAATCAGGAAAGGTATCCGCATACGGAACGCCGAAGGAAGTATTTACCGCTGAAACAATCAGTGAGGCGTACAATTTTCCTTGCACCATCTGCGGACATCCTATTACCAATAACCCAATGATCATTTTTGGATAACCATGGAAAAAGATGAATTAAAAATCCTCGCGCAGAATCTCGCCAATCCACAGGGAGAAAAAGGGATAGAGATCGGTGAGATGATGAATGCTACCAACATCAGCATGACATTAGAAAGTATCAAAACACTTTTAATAGAAGACGATGAACACATCCTTGAAATAGGACACGGAAATGCGGGACATCTTAAACATATTTTAAACAGAGCCCACAATCTGAAATATACAGGAGCCGATATTTCTGAAACCATGTACAATGAAGCCAAAAGGCTGAACAAAGACTTTGAAAGCCAGGCCGGTTTTGTACTGTATGAAGGAAAAAAACTTCCCTTTGAAGAGAAAACCTTTGACAAAATATTTACTGTTAACACAGTCTATTTCTGGGAAAATCCGGTTGAGTTTCTCAATGAAATCTATAGAGTTTTAAAGAACGATGGAACCTTCGTTCTTACTTTCGGACAGAAAAAATTCATGGAAACACTCCCGTTTACGGAATATAATTTTACCATGTACAGCAACTCCGAAATGGAAGAGCTTGTTGCTGAAAGTCACTTTAAAAGAATGAAAATTTCCGAAAAAGAAGAAGATATACAAAGCAAGTCAGGAAACGAAACCATCCATAGAATTTATACAGTTTTAACCATAAAAAAATAAAATAATGAGCACGTTAGTTAATGATCTAAAGGAAAAATGGGAGGCTCTGAAAGCAGAAAACCCACATATCAGAATAAGAAATGCTGCGGTACAGTTAGGCGTAAGCGAAGCTGAATTATTGGCAACAAGCATAGGAGAAGGCGTAACCGTTTTAAACCCTGAATTTCCGGCTATCCTTACAGAAGCAGAGAAGCTTGGAAAAGTGATGGCACTTACCCGCAATGACGAATGTGTGCACGAAAGAAAAGGAGTGTATCAGAATGGAGACTTCAGCAGCCCACATGCACAGCTTTTTGTAGGAGAAGATATCGACCTTAGAATATTTCTGAACCATTGGAAATCTGCATTCGCAGTAGTGGAAGGAGACAAAAAAAGCCTTCAGTTTTTCGGAAAAGACGGTCTTGCCCTTCATAAGATTTATCTGACGAAAAACAGTGAGGAAGCAGCTTTTGATACTATTGTAGAACAATTCAAAGCAGAAGATCAAAGTCAAGCCTTAACGGTTGAGGCAGTCGCGCCAAAAGCTCCGGAAAAAGCAGATGCTGAAATCGATGCTGAAGGATTTAAAAAAGCATGGACAGAATTAAAAGACACCCACGATTTCTTTATGATGACAAGAAAATTCGGGGTAAGCAGAACTCAGGCATTAAGATTGGCACCGGAAGGATTTGCTAAAAAGATCGACAATGCTAAAGTGGTGAATGTTATTGAAGATGCTTCAGAAAAGAATATTCCGATCATGGTATTCGTTGGAAACAGAGGAATTATACAGATCCACACAGGAAACGTGAAGAAAACACTTTGGCACCAGCAATGGTTCAATGTAATGGATCCTGACTTCAATTTACATTTAGATGTTACAAAAATTGCTGAAGCATGGATCGTCAAGAAACCTACTGAAGACGGAGAAGTAACGGCTATTGAAGTATTCAATAAAGAAGGAGACTTCATCGTTCAGTTCTTTGGAAAAAGAAAACCTGGAATCCCTGAACTGCAGGAGTGGAAAGATCTTGTGGAAGAATTAGAAAAATAATAATTAGATGATTTTGAATGGGCCGTTTTGTTTTTTTAATTCAAGGCGGCCTTTTGTTTTGAAGCAGATCGCTGGATTTGCTGAAGAATAAATAGACTGCAATTTTTTTAAACCACAAAAGTCACAAAAGCTAATTGTACACTTTAGTTATTTTTAAAGTTAATATATTGTGCATATAAAGTACATTTAAGTTTTGCGAAAATCATCGATTTTCTGCTTGTGTTCTTAATGTTTTCAAAATATTAAAGCTTTTGAAACTAAAGTGTTTAAATCAGTTAAAAGTCTTTTGTGACTTTTGTGGTTTAGAATCAACATAAAAATTTGTGATATTTGTAAACAATCATTTGTATAATTTGTGTTTAAATAAAATAAAAATGAAAAATATTTTCATAGCCATTTTACTGGCCGGTTTCTGTTCTCTAAGCGGACAGGATTTTAAAGCTTACCAGTTTTATGATAAAAAAGGAAAAGAAGTAAAAACAGACAAGCTGATGAAAGAACTGGCGGAATACGATGTCGTTTTCTTTGGAGAAAATCATAACAGTTCGATCAACCACTGGCTTCAGCTGAAAGTGACAGAAGGTTTGTTTCAAAAGAAAAACGGACAGATCATTCTGGGAGCTGAGATGTTTGAAAGAGACAATCAGGCTCAGCTGACTCAATATTTAGAAGGGAAATTTGATGCTAAAACATTCAAAGATTCAGCCCGTTTATGGAATAATTATGCCACCGACTATAAACCGTTGGTTGATTTCGCTAAAAATAAAAAGGTAAACTTCATCGCGACAAATATCCCGAGAAGATATGCTTCTCAGACTGCAAAAGAAGGACTGGAATCTCTGAATAAACTAAGTGACAAAGAGAAAGCCTATATCGCTCAGCTTCCCATTAAGGTAACGTTGGACACTCCGGGTTATCAGGAAATGAAAGCGATGATGGGGGATCATGCAGAAGGAACGAAAGTGATGAATTTCATTTTAGCACAGGCTACAAAAGATGCTACCATGGCTGAATCTATCCTAAAAAGTATGCAGGCCGGGAAAACGTTTATCCATTACAACGGAAACTATCACAGCAAAGAATTTGGAGGAATTTATTGGTATATCAAGCAGAAAAATCCTAACCTTAAAATGGCAGTGATTTCTGTTTTTGAGTCTGAAGATCCGGAACTGAAAGTACCCGCAAAAGACTATATTCCGACAGATTTCAACCTGATCATTCCGGCTGATATGACGAAGACATTTTAAAATTCAATAGGAACGGGCTTTAGCCCAATGTCATTAAGTTATGGATTTAATACGTTGATTATCAGTTGTTTTAATTGTTTTTTTTGGTTTGTTTTTTGTATATTTAACAGTGAATCAAGCAGTTAAATCGAGA
>NZ_JABBGI010000045.1 GCF_012927325.1 Chryseobacterium antibioticum
TTTTTTTCTTCTCGATTTAACTGCTTGATTCACTGTTAAATATACAAAAAACAAACCAAAAAAACAATTAAAATAACTGATAATCAACGTATTAAATCCATATCTTAATGACATTGGGCTTTAGCCCGTTTAACAAATATATCAACGTTCATCCGGCTTTAGCCAAAACTATATCCAACGGATAAAAACAATAAATCTTCTACCACACAAGCTTCTTTTAATTCTCTCCGTTTTTTCATCCAATCTCACATTACAATCCGCCCCATTTATCTTTTTATTTCCAAACGTATAAGTCGCTGATAAATTAAGTCTTCAGGAATTATAACGATTATGTGATAATGATAAGATAGGTATTGTCATATCATTATTACATTCTGTTCTGCCGTTTTTTCAATATATTCGTTGACATAAAATTATGATATGAAAAAAAGACTGGCGATTTTCTCCTTATGTATTGCCCAGATCATATATTCCCAGAATTATTCTCAATATGTCAACCCTTTTATAGGAACCGGAGGCCACGGCCATACCTTTCCGGGAGCCATTGTTCCTTTCGGAATGGTGCAGCTTTCACCTGATACCAGAATAGACGGAAGCTGGGACGGATGCAGCGGTTATCATTATTCAGATTCTGTGATCTATGGATTTTCGCATACACATCTCAATGGAACCGGAGTTTCAGATTATGGTGATATCATGCTGATGCCTACGATGGGGAATGCAAACCTGGATTACAAAGATTATTCTTCCAAGTTTTCGCATAAAAATGAAAAGGCTTCAGCTGGATTTTATGCTGTCAAATTAGACAAAAACAATATTGATGTCCGCCTGACCACTACCAAAAGAGTCGGTTACCATGAATATACTTTTAATAAACCTGGAGTAGCCAATATCATTCTGGATCTCAACCACAGGGACAAATTGCTGGAAGGTGAAGTGAAGATCATTGATGATAAAACTGTCGAAGTTTTCAGAAGAAGCGAAGCCTGGGCTACCAACCAATACATCTACGCCAGAATTGAATTTTCAAAGCCGATGAAAATCTCAAAAAAAGAGGTTAACGGAAAGCAAGAAAATAAAATTTTCACCGGAACCAAACTTGCTCTTGCTTTTTCATCCGATGTCAAAAAAGGAGAAAAGATCAGTGTAAAAGTTGCCATTTCCCCAACAGGCTATGAAGGAACGGAAAAAAACATGCTGGCAGAAGGCCCATCCAATGATTTTGAAATGGTAAAAAAGCAGGCAGAAACTGACTGGAACAAAGAGCTTTCAAAAATTGAAGTTAAGTCCGACGATAAGGATAAACTTTCTGTCTTTTATACAGCCCTTTATCATGTTCTTACCCAACCGAACATCAATATGGATGTGGATGGAAAATACAGAGGCCGCGACAACAAACTATACACCACCGCTGGGTTTGATTATTACTCTGTCTTTTCACTCTGGGACACCTTCAGAGCTGCCCATCCGCTGATGACCCTGATCGACAGAAAGAGAACGGCCGATTTCATCAATACATTTATCAAACAGTATGAACAGAGTGGAAAACTTCCCGTTTGGGAGCTGGCTTCCAATGAAACGGAATGTATGATCGGCTATCATTCTGTTTCTGTGATTGCAGATGCCATGGCTAAAGGAATTAAAGGTTTTGATTATGAAAAAGCATTCCAGGCTTCTAAAAATTCTGCCATGCTGGATATTTTTGGGTTAAATGCTTACAAACAGAACAATTATATCAGCATCGATGATGAGCATGAAAGCGTTTCCAAAACGGTGGAATATGCCTATGACGACTGGTGTATCGCGCAAATGGCTAAGATTTTAGGCAAAAAAGAAGATTATCAGTATTTCATGAAACGTTCCCAGAACTGGAAAAATCTCTACAATCCAAACAGCGGCTTTATGCAACCCAGAAAGAATGGAAACTGGTATGAGCCTTTTGATGCAAGGGAGGTGAACAATAATTATACGGAAGGAAATTCATGGCATTATTCATACTCTGTACAGCAGGATATTCCCGGATTGATCGCTGCTCACGGCGGAGAACAAAAATTTGAACAGTTCATTGATGCTATTTTTGCAGCCCCGGATAAAACGACAGGACGAGAACAGGTAGACATCACAGGCCTGATGGGGCAATATGCTCAGGGCAATGAGCCTAGCCATCATATCGCTTATCTGTATAACTATGTCGACAAATCGAAGAAAACAGATGCCAAGATCAAATATATTCTTGATAATTTCTATAAAAACACTCCAGACGGACTCATCGGAAATGAAGACTGTGGCCAGATGAGTGCCTGGTATATCCTGAGTTCGCTTGGAATCTATGCCGTTACTCCCGGACTACCCGAATGGCAAACGACAACCCCTTATTTTGATGAGATTAAAATTCATTTGGAAGAGGGTACCACAAAAGTAATCACCAGGAATACCAGCAAATCTGAACTTCAAAAACTGGGTTTTGAAAACAGCAAACCAGCAAAGGATTTCAAATATACACAGCTTACTGCTTCGCCAGTTATCGCCTCCGACAGGATCTTCGATTTCTCTTCAAAAGTACAGATCACCCCACTGAATCCGGCCGATAAAGTCTATTATATGACATTAAGTGAAAGCGATGCCAATGTAAGAAAGACTTTCATACCTTATAAAGGGCCTTTCACCATCAGTAAAACAACTCAGGTTCTGGCCTATTCAGAAAAAAATGGTGAAAAGAGTTCTATTACAGTAGCTAATTTCAACAGAAGACCCAATTATTGGGATATCAACATCCATTCAAAAGCAACTCCACAGTACACAGCTAATGGAAAACTGGCACTGATTGACGGGATCAACGGGGATGTAAACTGGCGAAAAGGCGAATGGCATGGCTATCAGGGACAGGATTTTGAAGCCGTAATTGATTTAAAATCGCCTCAGCAGATTACTAAACTATCCTCTAACTATCTTCAGGACAGCAGAGCATGGATCTTAATGCCTAAGAAAGTAGAATATTATGCTTCCATGAACGGTAAAGACTTTGTTCTTCTAAAAACGATATACAATACCATCGATCCAAAAGATGAAAAGGTACAGATCAAAGATTTCGGAGCAGAGATCCTTCCGACTGAAGCCCGCTATATCAAGGTAAAAGCGTATTATTTCGGAAAACTTCCGGAATGGCATCAGGGAGCCGGAGGTGAGGCGTATATTTTTATTGATGAGATTTCTGTGAAATAAAGGTCAACCTAAATAGAATTAAAATCCCCCTTTGAAAGGTTTCAAAGAGGGATTTTAATGTTAGAATTCTTCGATTAAGCTCAGGATGATATCTCTAACAGTATCTTTTTACCTTTAATTACATCAAATTTTAGAACCAAAATAATTTGAATACTTTTTGAATTCTGAAAGTACATTTTCTACCTTCTGAATTCTTTTTTCCAGATTTCCTGAAAGCAGAATATAAGGTATATTTCGTTCCTTTAAATCAGCAATAATTTGTTTTTGAAAGACTTCTCTCTTTTGATTTCCGCTTCTGTCCCAAGTATCATCATAAGGAATATCAATATCGCAAAGAAAGAACAAATCATATCGTTTGTAATTTAAATGGGCCGTTTTCGTTAAAAAATCGGGAGCTTTTCTATGATAATCCATTGCAAACATATAGGTAGTAATGGCATTAGTATCAACAAAAAAATGTTGATTAGCATTTAAAATCTCCCTATCTTCAATTTCGATATGTCCTTTCGCTATTTCATTAAAGGCCTCAAAACCTATTCTTCTGTCTACCTGATGCTGAGTCCAATATTCCCTTCCGTATTCAGGAGCAAAAGTCGTATTGAATTTCTTTGCTAAAGCTTCTACAAGCGTAGATTTTCCAGAAGACATGGCACCAAGAAAAACGATTTTCGTTATAAGATCTCTGTAAACAATATCACTTACATATTCTTTAGTCTCAAAAGAATTTCCCCTGATTTTCGTGGCAGAGATCGGAACCATATTCCTGGCTTCATCAATTCTTCTGTCAACAGCATTTAAAGCCTTACTTACATGATCGCCATAAAATTCGCTTGAATAAAAATGGGTAATTTTTTTTCCATTAAGCATCTTCAAAATATATTCTTCCTGAATAATCTCAAACCATCTTTCATTGGAATAACCATCCGGACCATCCCAACATTCTATAACCTCAACTTTCGGATATAAGTTTCTTATCCAATTTGCACGAATATGTAGAGGAATTCCGGTAACCTCTGTTTCATATATAAGTACAACCAACTCATCAACTTCACTCAAAGCTGTATCAAAGACAAATTGATGTCCTTTATGAAATGGCGCATATTTTCCTAAGGTAAGTCCCGTTTTCTTCATTATTTTAATTCTTTACTCCCCTTATTCCAATTATAATATCCATATACAGCGTTAATTAGAAAAGCTGACCACATTGCGATCATCATTATTCCGCTTTCGCTTCCGTCTAAAGTTCTGATTATCCAAATAATAACCGTGATAATATTTAAAATAATGTATAATAACCATTGTTCTTTATAACGAAGAATCATTAAAATCGTCGCAATAATTGAAATAACAGTGGACATTCCGTCTAGATAAGGGTTATTCTGATTATGAATTGTTGATAAAAAATATCCTAAAAAAATACATCCTAAGACAGTTATTAAAAACACGATTAAGATAGATCTTATATTGAGTGTTTTCATATCTACTATATCATTTTTCACATGGTTTTTCCACATAAAATATCCAATAATATTCATCGGAAAAAAAAATAAAATATAAAGTCCAAGCTCTCCAAATAAACCATTAGTATAAGCAACATAAGCATATGCAACGGTGTTTAAAGTTCCTATAACATAGTTCCAGATACTTCCTTTTGCAGCCAATACAACACATAAAATTCCAGAAACAAGAACCAAAAAATTCAACCAGTTATCTTTACTTACAATTGCAATAATAGCTCCAAGTAATGAAAATGATAAAAGCCAAATGATTTCAAATGGCTTCCATGATTTTAAAATATTTTTCATTAATTTTTCCTTAATTAACTCATTCTCTCGGACCATTGCAGTTCTTCCGGCAGCTCCATATCAGAAAATTCTATATGGATCATTCTTCTTTTCCTGCCATCAGTAGTTCTGTTGGAACCATGAAGTGTAAGCGGCTTCATAATCATGATCCCACCCTTCTGTACATCGCAGAATTTTTCCGGTTCTTTACTCCAGTCTATGGTTTCTGGTCTGCAAATTCCTTTGGTATGAGATCCTGGAATGACTTTCAATGCTCCGTTATATTCATCCGTATCATCCAGATGTATCCTGAGGGTACAGATATTTTCAAGAAATGGTAGTGGCGGCTGTACAGCAAACTGATCTTGTTTGGTTGTCCAGGGTCCGAAACCTGCTATTTCCAGCTTTTTATCTACTGAAATCGTAAGATCCTGATGATAGGCTACATACCAGTTTGAGGTTTCCGGTTTGTCAAAATAAATGCTTTTTACGACAAAATACTTTTCTCCGAAGAGTTTTCTGATAATGGTTTTAAGGTTATCATTAAATATCAGATCTTTAATTTCCGGAATTTCTTTCAGGAACTGTCTTACAGCAAACAGATCATCGGATTTTCTGAAATTTTCTCTTGAGGTATCGGCCTTTCCGATACTCTTTGTTATCTTTTCAATCTCATCATCAGAAAAGATTGAATTGATTACGGTAAGACCTTTTTCAAGGAAATATTGTTTATGATTCTCTAAATATTGTTTTGTCATGTGCGTTTTAAACTTCCTGAGGTGTATTTTCTAGCTGTCCTTCCCATTTGGAAACAGCGGATGTGGCCAATGCGTTTCCTAATACATTGGTCATACTTCTTCCCATATCACAGAAGTGATCAATAGGCAGGATCAAAGCGATACCTTCCGGTGGAATACCAAACATGGAACAGGTAGCGACGATGATGACCAGTGAAGCTCTTGGAACTCCGGCAATACCTTTGGAGGTAAGCATTAATACTAAAAGCATTGTGATCTGCTGACCCAATGACATTTCAATACCATAGATCTGAGCAATAAAGATGGAAGCAAATGTCATATACATCATACTTCCGTCCAGATTAAATGAATATCCTAAAGGCAGAATAAAGGATACGACTCTGTTATTACATCCGAATTTTTCAAGCTCTTCTACCAATTTAGGGAAAACAGCTTCTGAACTCGTTGTAGAGAAAGCGATCAGTAACGGTGCCTTGATTCTTTTAAGCAATTCGAAAAGACGCTTTCCTAAGATCAGGTAACCCACCAATAGCAGGACGAGCCAAAGAACGGCCAGGGCGAAGAAAAAGTCTCGCAGATACACCGCATAGACGATAAATATCTGGAATCCGTTCATCGCTACTACAGCAGCAATAGCTCCCAAAACTCCAAATGGAGCAAACCACATGATATAGGCTACCATTTTAAGGATAGCATGGGCAATAATATCAAAAAGTTTAACCACCGGTTTTGAATATTCTTCTCCCAAATTAGCAAGTGCTACCCCAAACATAATAGAGAAAACCACAATCTGAAGCACCTCGTTGGTCGCAAAAGCTTCAAATAAACTTTTGGGGATCATGTGTTTTACAAAGTCTTCCAGAGAAAAACCTTTACTGCTTTTCAGAAGATCTTCTGCAGCAGCGGCATCCTGGATTGGCAGTTTGGTCACATGCCCGGGCTCAAGCCAGTTCACAAGCACCAGTCCGATAAAGAGGGAAACCAGTGAAGCGGAGATAAACCACAACATGGCTTTTGTCCCTACTCTTCCGATCATTTTAATATCGCTCATTTTGGCAATTCCCACGACAAGCGTGGTAAAAACCAGCGGTGCGATGATCATCTGTACCAGTCTGATAAAAACAGTTCCCAGCAGTTTGATATTCTTGGAAAAGGGTTCCGCACTTTCGGGATACTGTACATGTACGATACCTCCAATGACTACTCCCAGGATAAGCGCAACGATAATGGCTATAAAAAGTTTATTTTGTCCTTTCATATATATTGTTCAATTCCCACAAATATAACAGTTTTTCAATTGGTACAAGATTTTGTCCGAATCAGGTTAAGTTTAGGTTAAGATTATAATACATTAAAATTAAATCCCTGATTTATAAAATATTGTAAAAAAATTAAGAAACATTTATTAATTTTTTATTCTTTTGGTACAAATTTTATTATTACATTTGATTGTATTAACAACATTAATAAATATACAACTATGAAAAAAACTATCGCAATGGCTGCCTTGGCTCTAGCTATATCTTTTGGAGCGGTTTCTTGCAAAAAGAAAATTTCGGATGCCGATCTTCAAACTCAGGCTACAACAATCGTAACTTCTAATCCCAATGCTTCTGTAGAAGTAAAAGAAGGAGTGGCTCATTTAAGCGGAACTTTCGCTGACCAGCAATCTAAGGATGCTATGATCACAAAATTGAAAGCGATCAGCGGAGTAAAAGAAGTAATGGACATGTCTACTGTAGCTGTAGCTACACCAGCGCCAGTTGAAACGACAACAGCTGTAGATCCTGCAGTTCAGAAAAAAGTTCAGGATGCTGTTAAAGATTTCCCTTCTGTAAAAGTAGAAGTTGTAAACGGACAGCTTACACTTACAGGAAATGTTTCAGGCCTTCAGGCAAGAAAGATCAAAGAATCTGTAGATGCTTTGAAAATCGGAAAGTATAACAATAACCTAGTGGTAAAATAATTTAAGATGAGCACATTACAAGATAAATATTCAAGCGTAGTTTCAGCGGCACAGTCTGCAGGAATTTCTAACCTTCAGATTCAGGAGCAGGATGGTATTCTGTATGTTTCAGGAAATGCTTCCAATACAGCAGCAAAAGATGCAGTATGGAATGCTTTAGGAACTATCGACTCTACCTATTCAGCTTCAGACATCAATATTGATGTACAGGTTGCTGGATTAACTTCAGGTGCTGCTTTAACAGTAGCTACAGAAGATTCTAACCTAAACATCAGACAAGAGCCTTCTACTGAGGCTGCTGTAGTAGGAAAAGCTGCTAAAGGTTCATCTGTAACTTTGATCGAGCAAACTTCTGATGACTGGTGGAAAGTGAAAACTGACGACGGTCAGGAAGGTTATGCTTATTCAAGATATTTGAAAGCTTAATTTTTCGAAATACCAAACTTTTGAAAAAATCAATACAGACATCCCCGATCGGGGATGTTTTTTTATATTTTTACGCTTCTAAAAGAAAGCACTGAATGAAGAAAATCTTATGGCTGCTGTTATTAGCATTCAATAGTATGGTCCTGTATGGACAAAATTTATCCATTAACGGAAAGGTGTCTGATTTTGATAAAAAGCCTGTGGAAAATGCCACCATTTATCTCCTTAAAGAAAAAGATTCATCTATCATCAACTATACCGCCACCAATAAGGAAGGTAAGTTTTCTCTGAAAACAGATGCCCTGAATGAACCTGCCATTTTAAAGATCAATGTTGAAAAGCTTTCTCCCTACTCTAAAAAGGTGGAAAAGATCAGCCAGTCTATAGCTTTGGGAGATATAGAGCTTGAAAAAAATATTGTCAAAAGTATAGAGGAAATAAAGATCACGGTATCACCAGTCAAGATAAAGAAAGACACGATAGAATTTAATGCTTCGTCCATCAAAGTCCGTCCGGACAGTAAAATTGAAGAACTCCTGAAAAAAATTCCGGGTGTAGAGATCGATAACGACAAAAAGATCACCGTCAACGGAAAGGAGGTAGACCAGATCATGATCAACGGGAAGCCATTTTTTGACAAGGATGGTAAAATTGCTCTTCAGAATCTTCCGGCAGATATCATTAAAAATATTCAGTTTACCACTACCAAGACGAAGGAGGAGGAATTAAGCGGGAAAAAACCCAAATCTAATAACACAACGATCAATTTTAATATTGACGAAAAAAAGAATAAGGGATTACTGTCGAGATTGATGCTGGGCTACGGTTCAGACAAACGTTATGAAGGCAGTGCATTGGTGAGTTACTTTAAAAATGACACTAAAATAAGCCTTATCGCTTCATCGAACAATATCAATTCCCAGGGTTTCTCTAATGATGATGTATTTGACAGCATGGGAGAAGGACGGAATTCATCAGGAATGCAGGGCGGAATATCATCATCAGGCAGGGGAAAAGGAATTCAGAAATCCACAACCGTCGGAATCAATTATAACGATAAATTCGGAAAAGAGATGGATCTGGATAATTTCAGCTTCAACCATTCCAATTCTGAGACGGAAACAGCATCCAAATCATCCAGAACTACCCTTCTTCCGGAATACACGCTTACCACGCATTCTGAGAATAAAGGTGAGAGTGAAACCCAGCAGAACAATATAGATGCCTCAGCAGAAATTACACTGGATTCTTTGAGTACTGTCTACATTTCACCAAAGTTTAACAATAGCCGAAGCTCCAGTTTTAACAGTTCACAATCATCTACGTTACGAGATAATGTGCTACTCAACGGAAGTGAATCTTCTACAAGCACTGAATCTGAAAGCAATTCATTTACTCCCTATATTTATTATTCAAAACAATTCAGAAAGGAAAGACGTTCCCTGAATGCTAAAATGAACAGTACAATTTCTGAATCCAACAAAGATAACCTCAACAGATCACAAACTGTATTTTATCAGGGAGCTGAAGAGAATGACAACAGAAACCAACTGTCCAAAACCAAAAACCAGAACAGTATGTATAATTTCAGTGCCGGATATACTGAACCTGTCTCAGATTCTGCAACGGTAAGTTTTGAAGTATCCTACAGTTCAAAAATTTCAAGAGACTCGAGGGATGTTAATGATTTCAACGCTACCTCAGGGCAGTATTCGGATTACAATTCACCTTTATCTAACAGTCTGAAACAGAAAATCAACCAGCTTACTCCTGAACTTTCTTTTGACCTCAATAAAAAGAAATTCAGTATCTGGGGATCTGTGACTGTTGATATTTCGGATATGAAGGTTAATTCTGTCTATAACGGCCAGCAATATGGTTTGCAAAAAAGCTTTGCTCTTCCCGGCTATAACTTTAATGCCAGGTACCAGTTCTCAGAAAATAAAATGCTGAATCTCTACAATTATTCAGGTTTTACCATTCCGGGGGCAGAACAGCTTACTCCTTATGAAGACACTTCAAATCCCCTGGTTACCTCTACCGGAAATCCCAATTTAAAAAACACGTGGACCAATAGCAGCTCTTTATTTTTTAATAATTACAATCTTGTAAAAAACATAAACTATTACGTAAGTCTTAATTTTATGTACAGAAATAATGATGTTGTTAATTTTTCCCGATATGACGATTCAGGAAAGCAGCTTGTGACCTATGACAACGTGAGCGGTAATAAGAACATGAATCTGGGAGCAGGCTTCAACAAAACGTTTAAGTGGAAAGACAGTAAACTGTCTGTGAATCCAAGGTTTAGTATGCAGTACAATTATAATAAGGGATTTATTAACGGTCAATTTTTCACCAATGAGTCGTACGGCCTGAATCCCGGCCTGAATGTGACCTACGAGCTTAAGGATAAATTCAGCATAAAACCTTCCTACAGACTTGGATATAACTTTTCAAAATACACCAATTACAGCATTGATAATGTGCATACTGCCAACCAAACCCTGAAGTTGGAACTCACCAATTATCTTTTTAAAAGCAGATTGGTTTTCGGAAATGACTTTGAATACAATACGAATTCTAATATTGCCCCTGGTTTCAAAAAAGATTTTTTCTTCTGGAATACAAGTCTAGGGTATTCTTTCTTCAACAAACAATTCACGGCCAAGATGAAGATCTATGATGTTCTGAACCAAAACCAAAGTGTCAGAAGAACGATCTCCAATTCATATATTGAAGACCGTGAAGATCTTATCCTGAAACGCTATATCATGTTCTCTCTGAGTATGAAACTCAACAGATTTGCAGGAAAAAAGATGTAGAAAAAACAGTTTTTATATTTTTTAAAACTCATACTATGGCCGGAAGATTCCGGTCATTTTTTCATTCTCACCTATTTTCTGCCAAAAGATTGAGAGCATGATGTGTATTGGACTCATTTTATTTATAAATTAGCGTCAAATTTTATTTATGAAGATCCATATTTCAATTTTATTTATTTTCTTTTTTATCCTTGGGCGTGCACAGAGTACAGATCAGAAGGATACGTTCGTAAAAGATAATTTTACCAAAAAGGAATTTTATATTCCGATGCGTGACGGAGTAAAGCTTTTCACAGCGATATACGTCCCGAAAGATATTTCAAACAAAAACAAATATCCTTTCCTGATGCAGAGAACCTGCTACAGCATCGCGCCTTACGGAGAAAATGAATACAGATCCAAATTGGGACCTAACCAGTACCTAATGAAGGATAAGTATATTTTTGTCTTCCAGGATGTACGCGGAAGATATATGAGTGAGGGAGCTTTTACCAATATGACGCCTCAGGTAGACCGCAAAACAAAAAAAGACATAGATGAAAGCACGGATACTTATGATACGATAGAATGGCTTTTAAAGAATGTTAAAGACAACAATGGTAAGGCTGGACAATATGGAACTTCGTACCCAGGATTTTACACTGCGGTAGGAATACTGGCGCAGCACCCTGCTCTTGTCGCTTCATCTCCCCAGGCTCCTATTTCTGATTTCTGGAATGATGACTTTCTTCATAACGGAAGATTCATGCTGGGCTATTTCAGAACATTCCCTGTTTTTGGGATTCAGAAGACAAAACCGGAAAACAAGGCTTGGTATATGGATACTTTTGTGAAGCAGACTTCGGAAGATGGTCTTAAGTTTTACAGAGATATGGGCACTTTAAAGGATGGCTACGAAAAATACTACAAAAACAATTTCTTCATGACGGAGATCATGAATCATCCTAACTATGATGAGTTCTGGCAGAAAAGAAACCTTCTTCCCCATTTAAAGAATGTCAACCATGCGGTAATGACCGTTGGAGGCTGGTTTGATGCGGAAGACCTTTCAGGACCGCTTAACATTTACAAAACGATAGAAAAAACGAGTCCAAAAGCTAAAAATACCATTGTGATGGGACCTTTCTCTCATGGAGCATGGGCACAGGAGCAAGGAAAACATTTCCATAACCAGATTTATTTCGGGGACAGCATTGCGACGTATTACCAGAAAAATATTGAAACTAAATTTTTTAATCATTATTTAAAAGGAAACACCAAAGAAGATGCCGGGCTTCCGGAAGCTTTGATGTATGATACGGGATCTAAAGAATGGAGAGAATTTGCCTCTTATCCTCCAAAAAATGCCCAGAAGATCAATTTCTACTTATCTGACGGAACATTGAAGAACGCTGCAGGCCAAGGCTCTTCAGAATACTACAGTGATCCGAACAACCCTGTTTTAAGTTCTGATAATCTGAAAGATTTCAACGGATTCACCCCTAAAAATTATATGTCGGAAGACCAGAGATTTGCTGTTGGAAGACCTGACGTTTTGACGTTTACGACAGATGTTTTAATGGAAGATATGAGTTTCGCGGGAGAGATCATGGCTAAACTGAATATCGCTTCCTCTTCTACCGACGCAGATTTTGCAGTAAAACTGATTGATGTTTATCCTGAAGATTTTAAACCTAAGGAAAAGAAAGACGGAGTTATTTATCCTAATTACCACCAGATGGTAAGAAGTGAGATCATGCCGGCAAGATTCAGAAATTCAAGAGAAAAAGGCGAAGCTTTGGTTCCTAATCAGAAAACGGCTGTCAATTTCAAATTGCAGGATGTGATGCATACGTTCAAAAAAGGACACAAAATCCAGATCCAGATCAGCAGTACATGGTGGCCGCTTTTCGCGATAAACCCTCAGAAATTTATGGAGAATCCAAACTTTGCGACGAAAGCAGATTATACAAAAGCTTTTATTAAAGTATATAATGACAGCTCTATTGAAGCTGAAGTATTGAAATAAAAATAAGGTGTCTAAAGCCACCTATGGTAATAGATATCTGTTTATAAAACGTAAAATCCGGTCGCTACGAGAAATTGAGCGACCGGATTTTTTTATATAATATTATTGATGGCTTCAAGAACCTCAGCCACGACGAATTTTTACTCTTCAATCGTTCTGAAAGTAAGATTTACCCGTGGCGATTTCACTTTGGTTGTTGGCGGAAGTCTGTGCAGCCAGTTTTCCTGCGTTGTTCCTTTCATTATGAGCAGGCTTCCATTTTCCAGGAATATTTCCACTTTCTCTTTGGTGGTTTTATGTTTAAATAAAAACTTTCTTTCGGCACCGAAAGTCAGGGATGCAATGGCTCCATGTTTTTTAAGATCCTTTTCTCCGTCGCTGTGGTAAGCCATTCCTTCGCTTCCATCATGGTATAAATTGAGAAGGCAGGAATTGTATGTTTCTCCTGAAACTTCCTCGCATTTTTTCTTAAGTTCGAGTAATTCCTGTGTCCAGAATTTCGCATATTTTGTCCGTTTTGAGTAGGTATATTCAAAGGCTTTTTCTCCGAACCAGGCTACTTTTCTCTTCGTTAAAATTAATTTTCCAAAAATGACTGCTTCATCATTTTCCCAGGGGATCTGATTGAGTAGATAATCATAAAAGAAATCTGATCTTTCTTTGTTAAATACTGTTCCGTAATAATGGACTGTTCCATCATTCGGAAGAATATTCAAAGGATATTCGGATATTTCTTCAAACAGGCTGTTCATGATTTTGAGTTTGTAAAAAGTATGAATGAGTAATTAAATTTTATAACTAGGGTTTTATTTTAACCACAAAAGTCGCAAAAGTTTTTAACACTTTAAGTTTTTTAAGTTATTACTAAAACGTTGAATAAAGTGCACTTAAGTTTTTTTTTGAAGATCAAAGATTTATTTGGCACTAATGTAAATATAAGTATTTGTTATGTTTACATCAATAGGAACGGACTTTAGTCCGTTTTGTTTTACACATAAAAAACATCCAATCTGGCTTTAGCCAAAACTTAAATCTGGTATTCATATCAACGAAAGCTAAAAAACTTCAGATTATATTTTGTGAACTTTTTCACTTAAAAATATTCAACTTTAAAATAAAACGTAGCGTTTTTGTGACTTTTGTGGTTTAAATTATAATTAAAGTAAAATAGAATTTTCAGAATAGATATGTGAGCTTTCCCAGCCTACCATCAGCTGTTTTCTTTCACTTCCCCATCGGTACCCCCCCATATTACCCGTAGATCGAATCACCCGGTGACATGGAATAAGAAAGGCTACTGGATTACTGCCAATTGCCGTTCCAACCGCTCTGGATGCCTTTGGATTCCCAATTTTTTCGGCCAGATTGCCGTAGGTAGACAGTTTTCCCATTGGGATAGAAAGTAGGCTTTCCCAGACTTTAAGCTGAAAATCTGTGCCTTTTAGATGGAGTTTAATCGTGTTGAGTTTCGTCCAGTCCTGATCGAATATGGACAGTGCATTGCTCTGAAGAGTATCCTGTCTTTCAAAAAAAGAAGCATTGGGAAACGTCTGTTTCAAATTTCCCAATGCTGTTTCTTTATCGTCTTCAAAAGCCATGTAGCAAATTCCTTTTTCAGTGGATGCTACCATTACAGATCCAAAAGGACTTTTGGGAAAACTGTAATTGATGTTCAGGCTTTTTCCGCCGTTTTTATATTCCGCCGGAGACATTCCTTCTATGTTCACAAAAAGGTCATGAAGCCTGCTTGTGCTGGAAAGTCCCGTTTCGTAAGCGGTATCAAATAAAGTCGCTTTTTCTTCCTTCAATAAATTTTTAGCATGTTCAAGACTGATGAACTGTAAAAATTTCTTCGGACTCGTTCCTGCCCATTCCGTAAATATCTTCTGAAAATGAGCCGGACTTAAGTGAATATTCTCTGCCACTTCCTCCAAACTTGGCTGAAGCCTGAAATTGCTCTGGATATATGATATCGCTTTGGCAATTCTGTTGTAATCGATCTGACTTTGTGCGGACATAATATTTCTGTTTTACCTCACAAATTTCCGAAGAATACAGGGCAGAAAAAATCTGATTCTTGCGGAATTTTAGTTGTTGTTATAAATATGGTTGTAAGCAAGCATTTTGTAATATAACTTAGCGGCTAAGAAAGCTGTTGGTTTAGCCATCGGAGAATCCATTAATTCTACAATATCAAAGGCTACTACGTTACATTTTTCAAATACTTTTCTCAATAATTCCAGCGTTGGATACCACTGAAGACCACCTGGCTCAGGAGTCCCTGTAGATGGAGCAATAGAAGGATCGAAAGCATCAAGATCAATCGTGATATAAACGTTTCCTGAAACTTTTTCCAAAACATCATTCACCCAGTTGTCATTGTTTGCGATCTCATGCGCAAAGAATACTCTTCCTTCCGGCAGATATTCAGCTTCTTCAGCATCCATAGAACGGATTCCCACCTGAACTAAGTTATGCTTTTGATTCGCTTCAAAAACTGCACATGCATGGTTAGAAGTAGAGCCATGGAATTCAGGACGTAAGTCTGTATGGGCATCCAGCTGAAGAACGGTAAGGTTTTCAAACTTCTCTCCTACTGCACGGATAGAACCAATAGAAACAGAGTGCTCACCTCCGAAAAGGGTAAATACTTTTCCTTCATTATTCAAAAGCTCTTTCGTTTTTTGGTAAACAGCTTCCGTCATCGCTTCAGGACTTGAATTCTCAGAAATTTCTCCTGCCAGGTATACTCCGTCAAGGAAAGGTTCAGTTCCTGTTTCAATATCATAAAGCTCCATGTTTTCGGAAGCATCCAGGAATAATTCAGGGCCTTTATCAGCTCCTTTACCCCATGTTGACGTTCCATCGTAAGGAACGGTTACCAGCATTACTTTAGAGTTCTCTAACGTTGCGTTTTCTTCAGGAATTCCTGCGTATGTTCTCATGTTTTATTTAAAAATTTAAATGATTTAAAGATTGAAATATTCTTGGCAAAGATACGAAGAGTTTGTGAGTTTGAGCGTACCTGAGTTTAAGGGTGGCAGAGTTTGAGGGTTCGTTCGTTTGAGAATAAGAGGGTAAAGGAGTTTAGAAGTTGGTTGTCAGCTGCTGGTTGAAATAATGTTGCTGGTTGCTGGTTCATCACAATTAAGTTAATTGGACTATTGTCTCATGTCTGAAATCTTGGCTCTTGATTCTTGATTCTTGATTCTTGAATCTATCCTTCTCCATTCACTTGCGAAGCAAAATTCACCATTGACCTTTTCTCAACCTTAATCAAAAAATCTCATGTCTCTGGTCTGAAATCTGATATCTGGCTTCCCCCTTTCAAACCAATTCCCTACTTTTGTAAAAAACAAAATATGCCTTTAAAAGCTGTTCTTTTCGATATGGACGGGGTTATTGTAGATACGGAACCACTTCACAGAAAAGCTTATTTTAAAACGTTTGACGAACTGGAAATTGCTGTTTCCGAAGAATTATACACCTCTTTCACCGGAGCTTCCACTAAAAGAGTCTTTGAAACACTCATCGGGAAATACAGTTTGTCTCATACCCATGAAGATCTTTCTGCCATCAAAAGAGCTCATTTCAAAGATTATTTCGATAATGATGAGGAATTTGACCTGATTCCCGGAGTAAGAGAATTGATCAAGCATTACCATGAAAACGGCATTAAGCTTATTCTCGCTTCTTCTGCAACGATGGTGACCATCAACATGGTTTTTGAAAAGTTCGGTCTTGAACAGTATTTCAGTGGAAAAATAAGCGGTGCAGCCTTGAAGGAATCCAAGCCTCACCCTGAAGTATTTCTTTTGGCAGCAGAAATGGCGGAAGAACCTGTAGCCAACTGCATGGTGATTGAAGATTCTACGAACGGAATTCTTGCAGCAAGCAGAGCAGAAATTTTCTGTGCTGCGTACAGAAGTCCGCATTCTAAAAATCAGGATTATACTTTAGCTGATATCGTGGTTTCAGATTATGAAGAACTGCAGCTGGATAAGCTTTCAAAATATTTTTAAATGAAAAAAGCTCTCAAAATTTTGAGAGCTTTATTTTTTATGTTTTCCTTATCATCTGAAACGAAGAGAAGATTCTTAACTATTCTTAATTCTTAACAAAAACCTTAATGGTTAAATTTAAAACATTAAGAAATAATTGAGTTGTTAAGATCATTAAGTTGAGATTGCTTCGTCACTTCGCTCCTCGCAATGACGGTGTTATTATTTGTAACCCAGGATTTTCAAAATATCTTCAGGTTCCTGTTTCTCACGAAAAACTTCATACTGAAGCTCACCATTTTCATCTTTCTGGATCAGGACGTGTCTCGGCTGAGGCATCAGACAGTGGTGAACACCGCCGTACCCTCCAATCGTTTCCTGATACGCTCCTGTATGGAAAAATCCGATATACAGAGGTTTTGTATCACTGAAAACAGGCAGATAAATGGCATTCGTATGCTGTTCAGAATTATAATAATCATCAGAATCACAGGTCAGTCCACCCAGGAACACTCTCTCGTAAGTATCTTCCCATCTGTTCAGCGGAAGCATGATGAAGTGTCTGGAGATCGCCCAGGTATCAGGAAGTGTGGTCATGAATGAAGAATCAATCATATTCCACTTCTCTCTGTCATTCTGACGTTTCTGAGAAATGATTTTATAAAGATTAGCCCCACTTTCTCCAACTGTAAAGCTTCCGAATTCCGTATAAATATTAGGTTCTTCCACTCCTTCCTCTTCACAGAATTTTTTGATCTGAGAAACGATTTCTTCCACCATATACTGATAATCGTATTCAAAGTTTAAAGAAGTTTTGATTGGGAAGCCACCACCGATGTTCAGTGAATCCACTTCCGGAGCAATTTTCTTCAAACGTGCGTATACACGAAGACATTTGTACAACTCATTCCAGTAATAAGCGGTGTCTTTGATCCCGGTATTAATGAAGAAGTGAAGCATTTTCAGTCTTGCATTCGGGTGTTCAGCGATTTTCTGGCTATAATAAGGAATAATGTCTCTATATCCGATCCCTAATCTCGAGGTATAGAATTCGAATTTAGGCTCTTCCTCTGAAGCTATTCTGATCCCGATATCGAACGTGGTATCAATACTTTCTGTAAGCTTATCCAGCTCACGGTAGTTATCCAGGATCGGGGTAATGTTTTCAAAACCGCTGTTGATCATCTCGGAAATTTTCGCCAGATAATCATCAGTCTTGAATCCATTACAGATGACCTCAATATTTTTATCTACTTTACCCTTCCCATAAAGAGATTTTACAATATCCATATCATAGGCTGAAGAAGTTTCTATAGAAATATCATTCTTAAGAGCTTCTTCAAGCACAAAATTGAAATGACTGGATTTTGTACAGTAGCAGTAGGTATAATTCTTTTTATATTCGGCTTTCTCAAAAGCTTCCCTAAACCAGCTCTTGGCCTTCTGGATATTTTGAGAAATTCTCGGCAGGTAGCTAATTTTTAGCGGGGTGCCAAATTTTTCAACGACTTCCATTAAAGGAACATCGTGAAATAACAAATTGTTCTCAGAAACATTAAATTCCTCTGTAGGAAAATACAATGTCTGATCAATAAGTTCCGAGTACTTTATTTTCATTTCTTGACAAGTGAATTACGAAATGCAAAATTGCTAAAAAAGTTTGATTTTTAAGCGTTAAATTTATTATAAATTTAAAAATGACATCATGTAAAAAACGCTACACATTATTGATTCGTGAACTTCTTAACATATTCCTCTCTCTTATTTTCCGAAATACCCAGAACCTGTTGAATATAAGCATCCATTGAGCCATATTTATTATTGATTTCATCAAACGCCGCATCGAGATAAGCTGTTTCAACCCAGCTCAGTTTTTCAAGAACTTTCACATCCATTTTGGGATAGAGGAAATGTAGATTATCAGCCAGTTTTAGCCTTTTGAGGACTAATCTTTTTCTGTAATTATTGGATAAAAGATAATCATTGTAGATGGTTGCTTTATCAAATTTCAAAATCGTTAAAATTAAAGCCGTTGTTATGCCTGTTCTGTCTTTCCCTGCTGTACAATGGTAAAGAACCGGCTGATCAGATTCCAGAATTTCTGTGATGATTTTTCTGATCACTTCAGGATTCTCAGTTACGTATTCCCGGTAGAAATCAATCATTCTTTTATTTGCATCGGAGCCATTTACCTTTCCTTTCAAAACAAGCTTTTTTGCTTGGGTAAGCTGATCTCCTTCATCTTTAAAAGCTGAATATTTTTTATAAACAATATCATCGGGAAGCTGGTCCGGTTTATCTGATATTTCTTTTGAATTTCTAAGATCTATCACCTCTTTTATTCCCAGAATTTCCAGTTCTTTGAACGAATTTTTCTTCAGTTGATGAAGATGTCCGCTTCTGTAGAACTTCCCTTCTTTTAAAGTTCGTCCCTCAGAATTTTTAATATGACCTACCGTTCGAAAATTGTTTGCTTTTTTGATTTCAATAGAGTTCCCGGTTCCACTTTTTCCATATTCAGGCGGTGTAAAATCCTGTGTTTTACAGGAAAAAACACAAAATACTACTGTTAGCAGAACCGATATTTTTATAAGCTGTTTCAATATATTGAGGGATATTCTATTTCATTAGTTCCTACAAAAAACAACAGATCACCGGATTCGTATTGAATGGAAACCTCATCTTCCACAGCGAAATTCCTTGTTCCGATTCTTGATGTGATGCTCAAACTTCCATTAGTTAAAGGCCAGTTCAATCCTGTTGTGGTAATATTTTCCACAGAAGGGAAAGGATACAATGAAATCATTTTATTTTTAACCCCTTTCAGCTTAAAATTGTTCGGAATAAAATAATATTCTGAAAATTCATCGTAGAATTTCAGATTCATTTTGTCTTTAAAAGCATAAGCAACCGTCAGATTTCCTAAAAAATGATCCTGTTCACCCCCACTTCCTCCGAAAACATCAATTTCTGTAAAATCTTTTTCCAGAATAATTTCCAATGCTTTGTGAAAGTCTGTTTTATCCTGATCCAGGGTTAAAATAAATTTATCCTGATAAACACTTTCATCCGATCCTGAATGAGAATCAAAATCACCGGAAATAAAGTCTAGTCTGTCTAAAGGAAAACCCAGCTGTTTCAAATAATGAAAAGCACCGTCGGTACAGGCTATTAAACTATATTGATCCGGATCTGGAAGAGTTTTCGGATGATCTCCGTTGATGAAAAGCAATACTTTATCTCTCATTCGGATTCCAGTATTCTTCAGGTTCGTTATTGATTTTTGAAATATATCTTGCCAAAACAAAAAGGTAATCAGAAAGCCTGTTCAGGTATTTGATCAGTTCAGGACGTACTTCTTCAGATTCATTTAAGAAAACAAGGGAACGTTCTGCTCTTCTGCAAATCGTTCTTGCTGCATGTAAAAATGTTGCAGATTTCCCTCCGCCAGGCAGGATAAAATACTGAAGAGGCTCTAATTTATCTTCAAAAGCGTCCATCCATTTCTCAAGTTCTTCGATCTCCGTATCTGAAATAATTAATGGCAGACGTGATTTCCCGTTGGCCAACATCAATTTATCAACTGGTGTTGCTGCTTCTGAACCTACTGTAAACAGATCAAACTGAATTTTCTTCAACTGCTTCAAAACCTCTTCATCCTCAATATGACTTTTAGAAATCCCAATGAATGAATTAAGCTCGTCTATATTTCCGTAGCTGTCTACTCTGGCACTGGCTTTGGAAACTCTTGTACCGCCGTATAAAGCGGTCTGTCCTTTATCTCCTGTTTTAGTATAAATTTTCATACTACTAAATTACTTTATTTTGTACAATGTAAAAAGTAAAATGTGAATGATTCATAGTTTTATCTCTGTACAGTTATAGCTCTATTATTGATCGAATGAGAGCATCCTTCGACTGCGCTCAGGATGACACATAGCTAATACTATCTGCTTTTATTACATCTTGTCATTCCGGGTATAAACTAAAGGTTTACGAATGCAGTTCACGAAGGATATTTTCACCACGGATTGCACAGATGTAAATGTTTGGATGTAAGGATTTAGGTTTTGGCTAAAGCCCGATTGATGGTGATTTTTTTTAAACGGGCTAAAGCCCAATGTCATTAAGTTAGTAAAATATCACAAGCTATCCTTTTGATTTTTAGAGACTATGGGTTTAGCTCTTGCTCTATATTTACCTATATTTCTTTTGTTTGATCTCTGAG
>NZ_JABBGI010000046.1 GCF_012927325.1 Chryseobacterium antibioticum
ATAATGAATTAATTTATTGATTATCAGATGAATATACAATATTTTATCTCAACAAACTAATGATAAATTATTTATTATCAAACAATTATATACTATCTTATGTGACTTCTATCATGCGTTTGCCCTGAGAATGATACAACTTTTTTGAAGTTATTCTTTCTTTCTTTTTACTTTAAACAACTTCCATACTAAGTATAGATAAAACAAAGGAAAAGTAAATAATTACACATATATTTATTGATAGCCAAATAAAAAACAAATTATGAATTGATATCGATAAAAATTTAGACTGTTTAAAAATAACAGAGTAGACATTAAAATACATTTTATGATTATTCAGTTAAAAATTAATCAAAGTTTAACCTTGAAAATAGAGAGTGAAACTTCACGAATTGCTATTTTTGATAAAATATATACTTTAGAATGTCAGTACACTTTAATCCGCGAGATATTACATGGCTTGCCTTCAACGAAAGGGTTTTACAGGAAGCCATGGACGAAAATGTCCCTTTACATTTAAGAATACGTTTCCTGGGAATCTTCTCCAACAACTTAGATGAATTTTTCAGGGTACGGGTAGCCGGATTAAAGCGTGCAATGGATTTTAAAGAGAAAGTGATTGCTGAATCTTTTTACCAGCCGCCTTCAAAGATTCTTCAGCGAATCAATGAAATTGTGATGAGGCAGCAGCAGAATTTCGACAAAACCTGGAAACATATTCAGGTTGAAATGGCTAACCTTAAAGTTTCTATTAAAACTTCTAAAAACCTCACCGCCAAGCAGAAGGAATTTGTAAGGCAATATTTTGATGAAGTGGTGGAATCTAATGTGATCCCTATCTTACTTCACGAAAATACCCCGATGCCCTATATGAGGGATAAAAGTCTCTATCTGGGTGTTGCGATGAGAAAGAAAGACTGGCAGTATTCCAGCAATTATGCAATTATTGAAATTCCGTCACGTTTTGTAGGAAGATTTGTCTTATTGCCAACGGAAGATCCGGAAGAAAAAAATGTCATGTTGCTTGAAGATGTCATCACATTCAATCTTCCACATATTTTCTCTTACTTCGGGTATGACGAATTTGCTGCCAATGCTTTTAAAGTAACTAAAGATGCCGAGCTGGACCTGGATAATGACATCCGTACCAACTTCGCAGAAAAAATAGAAAAAGGACTTAAAAACAGGAGAAAAGGAAAGCCTACCCGTTTTGTTTTCGATAAAGATATGGACAAGGCGCTATTGGAGCTTCTTATCCGAAAATTAAATTTAACGAAAAAAGACAGCATCATTCCGGGAGGAAAAATTCATAATTTCAAACATTTTATGGATTTTCCGGACGTTTTTGAAACGTATGAAAGACCGGTGGAAAGATCTTCTTTCACCCATCAGGCTTTTGAAAATGGTGAAAGAGTGACCGATGTTATTTTAAAGGATGACGTTCTTCTTTCTTTCCCCTACCACAAATACAATCCTGTGATTGATCTTCTGCGTGAAGCGGCCATGGATCCTGACGTAAAATCTATTCAAATTACAGCGTACCGTCTTGCCAGCAGTTCCAAGATCAGTAATGCTCTGATTTATGCTGCGAGAAACGGCAAAGAAGTAACGGTAATGCTGGAACTTCAGGCAAGGTTTGATGAAGAATCCAATCTTAAGTGGAAAGAAATGCTGGAGCCTGAAGGAATCACTGTACTTGTAGGTATTCCCAATAAAAAAGTACACGCCAAACTATGTGTAATCAAAAAAAGATCCCACAACAAGACCCTCCAGTACGGTTTTGTAAGTACCGGGAACTTCAACGAAAAAACGGCAAAGATTTACGGTGATCATTTATTGATGACATCAGACCGTGGTATCATGGCAGATATTAATAAGGTATTTAATGTATTGAAAAAACCAAAAGATGATTTTCTGCCGGTATTGAAGACCTGTAAAAATTTATTGATCTGCCCGCAGTTCATGCGTGAAAAAATTGTACATCATATCGATAAGGAAATAGAAGAAGCTAAAGCCGGAAGAAGAGCCGAAATCATTGTCAAAGTAAACTCTATGAGTGACAGAGCTTTGATTGAAAAACTCTATGAAGCGGCACAGGCAGGTGTGATCACAAGAACGATTGTAAGAGGGATCTACTGCCCTGTCAATCAAAAAGAATTTAAAGAAAAAATAAAAGCGATAAGTATTGTTGACGAATACCTGGAACACGCCAGGGTAATGTACTTCTACAACAAAGGTGCAGAAGACCTATACATCTCATCTGCCGACTGGATGACCCGAAATCTGGACTACAGAATTGAGGCTGCCGCGAAGATCACAGACAAGAATCTTAAGAAAGAATTGAAAGATATTCTCGACATTCAGTTGAGAGATAACGTAAAAGCTCGTATTTTAGACAAAAAATTGGGCAACGAGTATGTCAGGAATGATAAAAAGGAATGCCGTTCTCAAATAGAAACCTACAAGTATTTAAAAGCTAAAACAAGCAAGAAATGAAGATTGCAGCGATAGATATAGGAAGCAACGCCGCCAGACTTCTGATCAATGAAGTAAAGATCAGCAACAGAAAACCTGAATTTATAAAACTTAATCTTTTAAGAATCCCTTTAAGGCTGGGCATGGATGTTTTCACCATGGGGATGATCGGTGAGGAAAGGGAAAAAATGGTCATTGATTCGATGAAAATTTTCAGCGACCTTATGAAGATCTATAAAGTAGAACATTACCGGGCTTGCGCCACCAGTGCCATGCGTGATGCCTCGAATGGAAATGAGATCATCAGCCGGGTAAAGGAAACTTCAGGCATCAATATAGAGATTATCTCTGGTGATGAGGAAGCCACACTTATTTATGAAAACCATGTTGCAGAAGGCCTGGACAAAGAATTCGCCTATCTTTACATTGACGTGGGAGGAGGTTCCACAGAGCTTACCTTTTACGAAAATGGGAAAATGGTCTATGAAAAATCCTTCAATATAGGAACCATTCGACTTCTGAACAACCTTGTAACTCCGGAAAACTGGGAGGAAATGAAGGATGAGATCAAGCAGAATATTGTCAGTAAAAGACCTATCGTAGCTATCGGTTCCGGAGGAAATATCAATAAAGTTTTCTCCATGAGTAAGACCAAAGACGGAAAACCGATGACCCTCGCCCATCTAAAAAAAGTATATAAAGAATTTAATGAACTTTCTGTAGAGGAAAGGATGACCAAACATACTCTGAGAGAAGACAGAGCCGATGTTCTTGTCCACGCTTTAAGAATCTTTAATAATGTCATGTCATGGTCGGATATCAGCAGGATCTTTGTTCCTAAGATTTCCGTAGCAGACGGATTGATTCACAATATTTTTAGCCAGCTGCACGAAAAAAAATAAATTTCTTACCCCATATATTTAAAACCAGTCATCTTTTGACTGGTTTTTGTTTTATGTAAAACTGTACCTCAATATTATCTTTAAAAATGTGAAATTTTTACTGTAAATTTAAAGTAATACCAAATGTTAATACGTTATACATAATATCAACAGAAAAAAAATGAATCCAATCAAAATAATTCTCACGGGAGCAACCGGTATGGTAGGTGAAGGTGTTTTAATGGAATGCCTTGAAAATCCTGCCGTTTCTGAAATATTAAGCATAAGCAGAAAGCCTTCCGGAAAAGCACACGCTAAACTCAAAGAATATTTAGTTCCGGATTTTATGGCGATAGATCTTCACGATGAAAACCTGAAGGGATATGATGCCTGCTTTTTCTGTGCCGGGATCAGTAGCGTAGGCATGAGCGAGGAAGACTATACGAAGATCACTTATGACACTACCCTTCACTTTGCTCAGGCAGTTCTGAATCAAAATCCGGATATGGTATTCAATTATGTTTCCGGAGCTCATACAGACAGTACGGAAAGCGGAAAGCTAATGTGGGCCAGAGTAAAAGGCAGAACAGAAAATGCTTTGAAGAAACTGGGTTTTAGAAACGCGTTCAATTTCCGCCCGGGATTCATGAAACCCGTTGAAGGTCAAATCAATGTAAAATGGTTCTTCAAACCTTTTATTTGGCTTTTTCCTGTTTTCTTACCTTCAAAATCATTAACTTTACACGAAGTGGGCAGAGCAATGATCAATGCCGTATATAAGGGCTATCCTACGTCTGCTTTGGAAATTAGGGACATTAAAAACTTAACTATATGAGAGAAATGGTAAAAAGAATTGTTCTGGTTATCTTTGTACTTTTGGTTCTGACTGCAATTTCAGGATTTTTCTATATGCAGAAAAACCCTCTTGAAGGAAAATCTTCTGTAAAAAAAACATTGAATCTCTCAGGAAATCACTCAAAATAGATGAAAAAATAAGTGGGGAGCGCAAATAAGCGAGTTTGCTTATTTGCAAATTGCCGTTACTATTCATTTTTATCTTTTTAAAGTTCTACATTTTCACCTTCCATAGTCTTTGTTACCTTTTTATTAAACATTTATTAAAATTCCATTAAAATACTTGCGAAGTATAAAGTTCATTTTTGCATACATCTAATGCAAGTAAAAAATGACCAACAACTATCTTTTAAAAGGATCTGTCATTGCCGCATTCTTCCTTCAGGGCGGACTTTTCGGACAGACCCTTATCCATTACTGGAATTTTAACAATAATGCTTCTTCCACATCCATTACAACTCCTTCTTCCACTCTAGTCAGCGGATCTCTTGCTGCCATAGCCGGAGGAACCAGTGAAATAGATTTTGCGGGAGGTACCGGACAGAATTTCAATATTGATAATCTCAATACAAGAAATGGTGATCCGTCCGGAACCCATTTAAGATTCAACAATCCGATTGGGGGTGCATTGCAGTTTAACCTTCCTACGACAGGCTATCAAAATGCCGTTGTGAAATTTACAACAAGAAGATCCGGGCAGGGTGCAGGAACTCAGGTCTGGTCTTATTCAACTGATGGAATTACCTTTGTTCCGTATCAGACAGTCAATCCACAGGATGCCAAGCCTCAGCTGATCACTTTCGACTTTTCTGCAGTCTCCGGAGTTTCCAATAACCCGAATTTTAAATTAAAAGTAGAATTTTCTGCAACAGGAGGTGGAACGGGAGGCAATAACCGTTTCGATAATTTTACCGTAGATGCTACCGCTGCCGGCGGAACCGACACTACCCCTCCCACGACGACTTATCTTCCCGCTCACAACACAAATAATGCTTCCACTTCTGTAAATCCCTCTATTTCTTTTAATGAAAATGTAAGACTTACAGACAATTCCGCGATCACCGATTCTAATGCACAAAACCTTGTAGAATTCCGTATTGGAAATGCTTCAGGTACTCCAGTTCCCTTCACTACCACTTTTAATAATAACAAGATCACAGTAATTCCAACAGCACTTCTTACTCCCGGACAGACCTATTATTTGTCCCTTAAGCCGAATACTGTTGAAGATGTAAGTGATAATGGGATTACAGCATTAACCTCAAGCACTTTTACAACTGCTGGGACAACAGTTTCTTTAGATAAGAATTTCATTAAGGTGAATGAGAATGCAGGAACTCTGGCATTGAAGATCAATGTTATCAATCCTTCTGCAGCCTCGGTGAACCTTGTGGTAAAGCCATCACCATTTAGTACTGCTAACAGCAGCGACTTTACATTGGCGAACCAAACGATCAATATTACCCCTTCTACGACCAGCTATACTGTCAATATTCCAATCATTGATGATACACTGGAAGAACAACAGGCAGAATATTTTGTTCTAAGTTTAGAAAATCCAGCGGGAACTACTATTTCCGGAGATAATACGGCAACGGTTTATATTGTGGATAATGATAAACCTGCCCCCGTTCCTTCCGGACAGATCCAGCTCAACTACATCGGAAGCTTTGATCCTTCCGGAAATAACAACAGCTCCACAGAAATTGTAGTTCATGATGCTGCTACACAGAAACTATTCACCATCAGCTCGATCACGGATGTTTTTGATATTATTGATTTCAGTAACCCTCCAGCTCTGTCAGTGGTGAAAACCGTGAATATGGCTCCATATGGAGGAATCACAAGTATCGCTGTTAAAAACGGTATTATCGCCACCGCTTCTCCGAATGCAGATCCACAGCAGAACGGTTCCGTAGTTTTCTTCGATATTAACGGAAATTTCCTGAAACAGGCAACAGTAGGCGCTCTTCCAGACATGGTCGCTTTCACTCCGGACGGAACAAAAGTAATCACCGCTAATGAAGGTGAGCCTAATGATGCGTATACGGTAGACCCTGAAGGAACAATCAGCATTATTGATATTTCAGGCGGTATCGGAAATCTTACACAAACTAACGTGACTACTTTAGATTTTAACAGTTTTGATTCTCAAACAGCGGCTTTAACAGCAACAGGGTTAAGAAAAGTAAGAACCAATAATACGCTTTCTCAGGATCTGGAACCTGAATATGTTACGGTAAGCGCAGCCAGCCAGAAAGCCTGGGTAACGCTTCAGGAAAATAATGCAGTAACGGAGATCAATTTAGCAACAAAAACAATTACCGGAATCTGGGGATTAGGCAAAAAAGACATGAATCTTCCGGGTAACGGTTTTGATGCTTCAGACAATAATGGTGAAGTATTGATCGCGAACTGGCCGGTAAAAGCCTATTACACTCCGGATGCGGTTCAGAATTACAAAATAGGAAATACCCACTATATTGTAACAGCTAATGAAGGTGATGAAAAAGATCTTTCAGGATACAGCGAAAGAACAACTGTAGGAGCTGGGACCTATGCATTAGATCCGGTCCTTTTTCCTCAGGCATCGGTCTTAAAAGCATCCCATAATTTAGGAAGATTCAGGGTTTCCAGTGCAACGGGAAATACGGATGCAGATTCAGATTTTGAAGAAATTTCAGCTTTGGGCGCCCGTTCATTTTCGATTTTTAATGCAGACACCAAACAATTGGTTTATGACAGTGGTGATCGGTTTGAAAGATATATCGCAGCCTATCATCCACTGATCTTTAATGCCGATAATGAAGGCAATGGTGCCAAAAACCGAAGCCGGGCCAAAGGTCCTGAACCGGAAGGAGTTGCTTTAGCGACCATCAATGGGCAGACCTACGCTTTCATTACTTTAGAAAGAACCGGAGGTGTCATGGTTTATAATATTACTGATCCCAATAATCCTACATTCACAGACTATAAGCATTCCCGTTCTACCTCAGCTTACGGCGGTGATAATGGCCCTGAAGGCATTACTTACATCGCTCCGGGCAATACCACAACCGGAAAAGGTTATGTGGTCATTGCGAATGAAATCAGCGGAACACTATCGATGTATGAGGTTGCTTCTCCGGTTACATTAGGAACGGGTGAAACAAAAACAGAGAAAGCCACTTTCAATGTCTTCCCTAATCCTGTAACGAAAGGAAATATGCTGTATTTTAACAGAGCTCAGGATTATGAGCTGTATGATATGTCAGGAAAAATGCTTGGAAAAGATAAAAATGCATTGATCATAGACACTTCAAAACTATCTGCAGGCGTTTACCTTTTGAAAACATTAGAAGGGCCAATTAAAAGGGTTATTGTAAAATAGCATATAAATATAATTCAGTTGATGGGGTCCCGGATTTTCCGGGGCTTTTTTTGCTCTGTAAATTCAGTAGATTTAGGTCTTTAATCATTGTAATGAAAGAACAGCTAGAAGATATTATTGGACAGGTTTATCAAAAAGAAAGAAGAAATCTTTTCACTTTTCTTACCGGTGCCGGAATTTCATCCGACAGCGGTATTCCCACTTATCGTGGAATTGACGGAATCTGGGTGAAGGACACCCAGTTTCATAAGCCTGAAGAATTCGGAACACTAAGATATTTTAAAGAACATCCTGAAGAGGTTCTTCAATACGCTCTTTTCCGAAAGAAAATGTTTGAAAATGCGGTTCCCAATGAAAGCCACTTTGAATTATCTGAAATTGAAAATATGCTGCAGGATCGTTTTCATCTGATTACTCAAAACATTGATAATCTCCACCGTCGTGCAGGAAATCAACGGATATATGAAATTCATGGAAATAACAGGGAGATCAAATGTTCAAACGGATGCAAAGAAATTTTGGTGCTTCCTGAAGAAATAAAAGGAAAGGATCTCGAAGAAGATCTTACTGAAAGAGATGTTACTCTTCTGACCTGCCCAACCTGTGGCCACTGGATGCGCCCCAATATTTTATGGTTTGATGAATATTATGATGAAAAAACGAATAAGAGATTTGGATCACTGAAAGTTGCCAAAAACAGCGGCGTTCTTTTTATTGTAGGAACATCCGGAGCGACCAGCCTTCCGATTGCTATTGCCGAAACAGCCCTAAAATATGGCGCTTTTATTGTGGATATTAATACGGAAGACAATAATTTTACGGACCTGATCAGAGATAAAAAAAATGCAGTGATCATTAGAGAAAGATCTACTGATGTTTTAAAAACCATTAAAGATATTATTCAAAATTTGCATTAATCATTAAAGAAGTAAAAAATTATTTAAGACTAAATTTAATGAGATACTTCAGATTTTTGCAGATCACCGTGTACAGGTTGTTTTAGAATAAAAGACTCGGGCGGAAAGCTTCGCTTTCCGCCCGAGTCTTATCTCTATATTTTAACATTACGCTTTCGGAGTTTCAGTTTCCGGATTCATATCATCAAAATTCTTTTTCTCTTTCTTTTCCGGAACAGTTACAATTTCTGTTTTAACCTCATCCTGCTTTCCTTTTAAATAATCCGGCAAATTAAGTCCGGCCATATTAAACAGATCGTTCAATGGGGGTACAGATTTCATCATTCCTGAAACGAAATTAGCCGTAGAGCCATTTCCGTCTTGTCCGTTTCCGCTGTCCCAAACCGTGATTTTATCGATCTTAATATTTTTAACAGCTTCCACCTGCGTTTTAACCAATTCAGGAAGTTTTTCAATTAAGAGCAACTGGAAGGCGCTGTTGGTATCTCCTCCTGCAGCCTGAACTATTTTATCATAACCTTGAGCCTGTTTGGTCAGGATTTCATAAAGACCTTTTGCTTCGGCCTCCATTTTAGCAAAAATAGCATCTGCTTCTCCTTTTGCCTGTAATCTTATTTTCTCAGCTTCAGCCTCTGCATCAATGATGGCTTTCTGCTTTGCAATTTCTGCGTGTACTACAATATTCGCCTGTTGGGTAGAACGTTCTCTTTCTCCTCTGGCGACCTCTGCTTTCTGTTCTGCAAGGTAAGATTCTTCCAAAGATCTTGCAGCCTGTACTTTTTCGGCAGCCGTTGCAATTCTTAAGGCTTCTGCTTCTTTTTCTCTTCTTTCAGCATCAGAGTTCGCGATGGTGATCTTTGCTTCGTTTTCCCCTTTTACAGCGATAGAGTTCGCTAATGAAGTAGCAATTCTCGACTCCTTTGCCGCTTCTGCTTTACCAATAGACTCATCCTTTATAGCTGAAGCAATACTTACTTCTCTATCTTTTTGCGTAATCGCAATTTTTACGTCTCTGTCTCTTTGTGTTTCGGCGATCTGAGTATCTTTTTCCCTGTCAGCAATTGCTTTTCCGGTTTCCCCGATCTTGGTTTGTTCAGCAACGCTGATGATGGCTTCGTTAATTGCTTTTGCCGCCGCTTCTTTACCTAAAGCTTCAATATATCCTGATTCGTCTCTAATATCCGTAACGTTTACGTTGATCAGCTTTAAACCAATTTTCTTTAATTCCGTATCTACGTTTTTAGAAATATTGTCTAAGAATTTATCTCTGTCTGAGTTGATCTCTTCAATTGTCATCGTTGCAATAACCAAACGAAGCTGACCGAACAGGATATCTTTGGAAAGTTCCTGAATTTGCTCCTGAGCCAGCCCTAATAATCTTTCCGCTGCATTTCCCATAGAATCCGGTTCTGTAGAGATGGCAATGGTGAATCGACATGGTACATCCACACGGATATTCTGTCTGGATAAGGCATTGGTAAGGTTAGCCTCAATAGAAATCGGTTTTAAGTCAAGATAAGCAAAATCCTGAATAACAGGCCATACGAAAGCACCACCTCCATGGATACATTTTGCAGAGCTGCCTCCTGTTCTACCGTAAATAACTAAAATTTTATCCGACGGACATCTTTTATACCTAGAAATAAGGGCCAAAAATGTGACGAATAGTACAAGTACAATAACTAATGTTAAAATAAGACTTCCTGGTATTGCCATAAATAGTTTTTATAAAATGGTTGATAATGAATTAAATTTTTGAAACGACAAGGATCTTGTCATAAATGTAGGTAACCCTAACCGAATCACCGGACGGGATTTTTTCTTTTTCTTCCGTCATTGCCGGAAGTTCGTGGCTGGTCCCGTTTACAGAAATGGTGATTTTTCCTTTACCGCTCATATCTGCAGGAATGGTAAGATATACTTCTCCTGCCCTCCCGATGAGGTTTTCCATCTTAAAGGTGTTATCTTCCGTAAGTTTCATAATCTGAAGGATAAGGATAAAGAATAAAAATATAAACCCTGCCCCGACCAACACGGCAACAAAGATAAGCAGCGACTTGCTTCCTATTGAACTATAGAATGCTACACCACTCCATCCGAACCCTAAAAGAAAATTAATGAGGTTTCTGAAAGAAAATAACTGAAAAGGACTGTCAGCATGGCTATCGCCACTAAAATCGGAATGCATCACGTCTCCATGACTTCCTCCGACAAAAGTAAGAACCGTTTGAATCAGAAAGATAAAGCTGGCTGCGATGGCCGTATACCAAAACCCCTGATGAAGAGGTTCTAAGTTTTGCAGAAATTCAAACATAGGGTGCGTTTTTAACAAATATAATTAAAAAAGCTCAATAAAACCAATAAAAACCAGCATAAAACACACCTATAAAATATCGATTTGTATAGTTTCAATCAAAGCTAATTTATTTATCGGAAAACGCTCTAAAGTCAAGATAGATAAGTTTTTAACATCTTTACGGCTTTAAATATAACTGCGAATAAAATTTTTACAGCTAAAGTTTGAAAGAATTAAGATCATCATTATATTACATATTTATATCTTTAAAGTTCTTCTTCCATTTCGCTATCGAATTTCTGCTTAGTTTAAAATGCAAAGCTACCTGCGTATTGTTTAACTGATTTTTTTCCTGATACTCTAATATTTTAATAATAGCTTCCTTACTGTATGAACGGTGTTTTTGATTAAAAACTGATGCTTCTTTACTGACAGAGCCAAAGATAAGGGCATTAATTTTTATGATGTCAAAAAATGAAAGTTGTTTTTTATTCAATAATAGCTGACACATCTCCCATTTATGAGGATATTTCAAATGTAAAATATCAGTATAAATTTTTTTATAATCCGGACCTAAATTTTTCATAATCAATTTATTGAAAACTCCATAAATTCCTCTCGTTCTCTTTAATACATTCAATGATCATTCTGATTATTATACTTACTGATCCACCTATATAAAGTGGTTCTAGGTATTCTATATTCCTCCATGATTTGATTTTTTGTTTTCTTTCCGGATTCTACAAGTTCAAGTATAAAATCTATTACTTCTTTTGTATAAATATGCTTACGAAACTGTGGAAGCTCGGGTAGTTTTTTGTCATTATTTTTTTTCTCTGCTGCAAAAGGTGGCGAATACAGTATCAAATGTTGAGAATAGATTCTAAAGAAATCATACCCTAATAATTTGCTCCATCTTAATAACAGATAAGAATCCATACTTTCAGACTGAAGCATAAGATTAATTTCTATCTCTGAACATTTGAAAAAGGCACAAATACGAGACATTTCCATTTCACACACATTTACACGCTGCTGAACCAGCGCCCCTACATGGATATTTTTTAATTTATCTGACATCTTATAATCTGTTTATAATCCTGACGGAATTGATAGATAATCATTTGAAATGGCTTCCATACTGTAACCATTTAAGATGAAGTCGAGCTAAAAACCTATTGATTATCTCTTCCAGCATCTATATGAAGTATTGACTATGAATTTCCCTTATTAATTCTTATGTTTTTTTTAAAATATAATCGAAAGTAGCCCCTCCTTTATACTATTTAAGGGATAAATAAATAAAAGATAAAGAGACTACATGAAATCATCAGAAATGTTTTCGTAGGGTGATATTAGAATTTGTGTTGGTCGACAAAGTACTTGATACATTATCTCTCACTCTATACTGTACTTGTATCTGAGTCCCTACAGGCAGTGTGCCCATCCAATATAACGGCATACTCCCCTGAAAACCACCTGCACTGGTCCCAAAATAAGATGCTGCCAACACTGTAGAGGTGGTAACATTTATAATGCGGGCTCCAAAAGATTTTAAAGTACCACTATTAGAAGATAAATTTAATTCTGCACTTCCGGAAAAAGAATACAGTCCCGTTGCCGGTATCGTAAAAGTACCCGCGTTATGAGTATTATTGGTATCTATTTTTTCCGTAGAAAAATTCATTGGTGTCCAAGCTGAATATGCAGATGCCGTATAGGCTGATGATACTACTGCCGGTATTCCTGAAAACACGATTTGGGTAATATTTTTATTATTAATTTCTGCACGGACATCAGAAACTTCTCCGATACTTTCCCATTGGGTTCCTGTCCATATATAAAAAGTATCTTTAATAACATTCGATGGTGAAACACCAGCGTCTGATATATTATACACCAGCATTCCTTCATCCGGTGAAGAGGCAGAAGATGTTACCGGAATAGTAGTGGTATCATTAATTCCTAAAAGCTGTACCCGCGGCATTAATAAACCTTTGGAAGTACTATACAAATCTAATACAGTGGATGGATCAGGATTCGCCAAACCAATTCCCACCTGCGCCCTTGCCATAACACTAATGAAAATCAGTGTTGTACATATATTTTTAAATGGTAATTTCATTGCTTAGTTATTGATATTTATAAATATTGAGTGTTCCGGATTCCATTCTGTAATTATTAGCAGTAAACCAATATTTAAAATTAAGAAGCTCATTCACCGTTAAATTCTGAGTAGTAGTTAAAGTGGTATACATTCTGTTCGTAAGAGGATTAAATCCCCCATAAGAGGTAGCTATTAATGTTGTAATACCGGCTTTATATAGCTCTAGTATTGTTGTTCCGCCTACATTGCCCGTATTGGACATATTGGCAACAAATTCTATCATATAAATTCCTGTAGCAGGAATTTTATATTCACTAGTCGACACATTCCATCCTGAGTATTTATCCATTATAATTTCAGGAGTAGTCAAAGTAAGAGCTACACGAGAGCCCCCAAATGCGCTACCTAATGGCGTAATTGGTTTCTGTCCAATAGCTGCACTAAAAATAAGTAAAGGAATCTGTGAAGATGAAATAGCTGCTTCGGTTGCTGTAGGTGTTGCCTGAGAATGATATTGATTGTCACTGCCCCAATACGTAATTCCTTTTGCTATATTATTGACAATATCTGTGTTGGTATTATAGATCGTGAGTCCTGATACAGGAGATACAATAGGGATTGTCGTACTCGTTCTGGATGTTATTGAAAGATTTGGAATCCTTAGTGCTTTATTATTAGCATCAAGTTTAAGAATTGCGGCAAGAGACACATTACTGGATCCTATTACGACCTGAGCATTACTCATGATCATCATTAATCCCAAAAACGCACTTAATAGTCTTGTATTCATAATTCAATTAGTTAGATGTTCTTGAAATTGAAACATTAGGATTAGTTATCTGAAAATCAGCATTGGAAGATTGTGCAGCAAAAGAAATAACATCTCCAACAACGAGTTTTACATTGCAACTGCTGGAAACGCCTCCAAACTGATGAACCTTGGCCGCACCATAGGTACAGATGGTACTTCCGTTCTTCCTTACGTACACGGCTGCGTGACCTTGCGTATCTCCGGACACATTCCGAATATCCACATTAAATGAGATCACATATCCCCCCGCTTGCTGAATTGTGTATCCAGTGTAGGCTCCTGAACTCCCCTGAACTCCTGCTGGTAAATTTTGATATAGTGTATTGAAGGTGATATTAGAAATAGTATCTGCAGCAATACTTGAGGATATCGCCATATTACTTGCTGCAAACACGGGAGTTATAAAAGGAATTTTATTGACTTCCGTTTTTACGTTGGTCTTGGTCCACATTTTCTCCCAGGCAGTGCCATTATATGCGTAAAGGCCTTTATCTACTGCTGAATTTCCTGAACCTGCGACTGCTTTATTATACACTATAAAACCGGTTTTAGGATTGGGAACCGTAAGAATATCAGCGGTAGAAGTAAGAGATACTATCGGCAGTTGAAGCCCCTTGTTGGATGCTTTAATTTCCAAAATTGCTGAGGGATCCGGGTTGCTAGTACCTATTCCCACACCACCCTGCTGAGCACTATAAAAACATGCTGCACAGATGAGTTGTAATAATATTAGCTTGTGTTTTTTCATCAAAAATTTATAAGAGATTATATTATTTATGGAATTTTGTGTTTATTGTAAGCTTATTTTAGTCTTCTTACAGAAACCTGGGTTACAGGTCCAGAACCGCTACTACCACTACTTAAAGCCCTCATCGTCAAATTACCGGCAGAACTAGCCATTCTAAAAGAATAGGTATTGGCTGCCAGCATAGGAATGGAAGTAATCAGAGTATACGTCTGCACACCTCCTACTGAAGCAGTGTAATCGTCATTTACCCGGGCAACCCAGCGATTTGCCGTATCATCCCAAATACCGATAACAGGATTAGTAGGGCTTATTGTAGAAGAAAGCTGGCCATTCATCATAACCTGATAAACTCCGTTAGAAGAAACTTTAAAAGAATTGGTACTTGCACTTCCTATAAAAAGGTTCTCGTTATCGATAATCTCACTATTTAAATTTCCAATAGTCAATGGTACTCCAGAAGTTGTTGTGGTAAAATCCGATGTCATCTGTACCGTAATTTCCTGGGCTACCAGAAACTGACCGGCAACTGCAATTACCGTTCCTGTAGAAGTAGGAACCCCCGCAATAGTTTCCCATACAGGAGCCTGCCCGGGTCCATTGGATTTAAGAACCTGGCCACTGAGCCCGGCACTACCCGGTGTGGAGCTACTTCCACCAACGCTAAATTCATTTGTGACCTGTAGTGCTCCGTTAACATGCAGATTTTTTTGGGGAGTGGAAGTATTAATACCTACTTGGGAATACATCACACTTAAAATACTCAGTCCGAGTATAGATAATATTTTTTTTTCCATTTTTTAGTGTTTTAAGAATCGTATAATTCTGTAACAAAACAAATAAAGTCTTGTGGAAAAACAAAAAAATGAGCTATCACATAGATATCTCATTTTCATAACACACTAAAAATCAAATGAAAACAAAAGTTAACTCCATTTATCCATCCATTGATAAATATCATCATCTGAAGGTATATTCAATTTTTTTCTAAGTCTGTTTTTGCGTATTTGTATAGCCCGGGGGGTAACAAAAGTATAAGTAGCGATTTCTTTAGTGCCAAAATTTAGTTTTAAATAAGCACAGAAAATGAGCTCCGAGTTTTTAAGATTAGGCTCAATATGGAGTATATTTTGATAAAAATTGGGATATGCTTCTTTGAATTTACTTAAAAAGTCCGGAGAATTTTCTTTTGCCAACAGCATAACTTCTTCCTGAATCTTGTCCAGCCTCGTATCATGAAGGGCATTTATTTGCTGTTCCTGCAATCGTATTTCCTGTTCTTTCTGTTCAATAAACTTACTTTTCTTTTTTTTGATCCTCGCAATACTTATCCCGGCTATAAGTAAAAGGGTAACAGAGATCATAATTATAAACCACACCGATCTTTTTACGTCATTAACCTTATTCTCTGTTTTGGTTGTTTCGGCGGAAAGCCTGTCAGCAGAAATCTGTACACCTTCCTTTCTTGTTTCTGCGATGCTGTCTTTAGTCGTAATATGCTTATCAATATATAAAAGTTCTTTCTCCCGGTCTCCGAGACACCTGTAATTATCTGCAATCAATTTATATAACGAAATCCTATCTTCAATTCTTTTTTTTCGTGTCACTATTTCCAGGGCTTCAAAACAAGAAGTCAAAGACTCATTACATTTTTTCTGCCAGTGTAAAATTTTAGCTTTTTGGGAAAGGGCAAGATATAAATAGGGAGACTGTAACTTTTCGGCCAGTTTTATAGCATCCGCATTATAGTAATAGACTGAATCTACATTCTTCGTAAAATTCTTATGATAATCGGACAGATTCAAATACAGGAAAAGGTTATGTTCCGGCATCGGGTTGACTTTCAAAACAGATGACATTTTATTTAAATAATAATAGGTACTATCCCCATCAACATCCTCATAACTGGCTGAAAGTTGAATAAATGCAAAAATTTTTTGGGAGATCTTTTCTTTTGAACTAGGGTAAAGATCTGCTAAAACCAATTCTTTTCTGAACTGTTGTATCGCTTGTTTTTTAAATCCCAGAGCGAGATAATTTCTGCCTATTAAATCAGTGAGTTTAAAATTAAAATCAGGGTTTCTATCTATATACTCCTGATAACCTTTACTTTTCTCTAACCGTTCAATATAAATAAAGCTTTCTTTATAATCTCCCAAATTACATAACCCCGATGCAACCCAAAAGTTCCCCTTTATGATACCTTCATGGTGCAATGTATTTTCGGATAATTTTATTGCCTCTTTTCCCAAATTCACACTTTCGTTATACTGAAAATTTTTGGATTTATTTTCTGCAATACGTAGCAAAGAATCTATCTTTTTATGATCAATATTCTGACCTAAATATAAGGACGAACTGTAACAAAATATCATCATTAATATTTTGAAAATACAAATGGAAGGCATCTTTACATTCATTATCAATAGTGTTAGTATTTATTAAATTTACAAATAAATTCACCAATAATTACATTATCACCACTTAACTCATGTAAATTTTAATCTAAAAAACACGTATCTGTTTTTGTAATACAAAACATTAAAATAGTTTAAGCTCAGAAGAAATGAATCAAAGGTTGAATGGGTTAATCAGGTATTTTTATTATACATAAACAAAAAAAGACAGGCTGAAAAAACCTGTCTTTAAAAAATATTTCGTGTAATTTTTTACTCTACATTGATTACTTTTTGAATCTCCGGAGCGTGTTGCTTAATGGTATTTTCCACCCCCAGTTTCAGGGTTGAAAAATTCAGCGAACACCCGGAACAGTTACCCAAAAGTTTCACAAAAACCTGGTTATCCTTCACGTCAATAAGCTCGATATCACCTCCATCCTTATTCAGGAACGGTCTGATGCTTTCCAGAGCTTCCATTACTCTCGTTACTGTATCTTCGTGTGCTATATTTGTTTCCATATTTCTTTAGTTCAATTCGGTTTTTTTTCAAACTTAATTGAAAATCATTATTTTTTAGATTTCGGCGAGCATCCTGCCATGGTCGAAATCTTTACAGCTTCGGTAGGCGGAAGGTTTTTATTTCTTTCCAGAAGGCTTTCTACCATTTTCCTTGCTGTGTCGGTGTAGATTTCTGCAATTTTAGAGCCTTCCTGAAGGGCTGCAGGTCTTCCGACGTCTCCAGCCTCTCTGATGCTTTGAATCAACGGGATCTCTCCCAATACAGGAATTCCCAGATCTTCAGCAAGATACTGAGCTCCCTGCTGTCCAAAGATATAGTACTTGTTATCTGGTAATTCTTCCGGCGTAAAATACGCCATATTTTCGATTAATCCAAGAACCGGAATGTTAATACTTTCCATCTGGAACATCGCAATCCCTTTTCTAACGTCTGCTAATGCTACGTGCTGAGGGGTACTTACGATCACAGCCCCTGTTACAGGTACTTCCTGAATGATGGATAAGTGAATATCTCCTGTTCCCGGAGGAAGGTCGATCAATAAAAAGTCTAGTTCACCCCAGGCTGCATCTCTGATCATCTGGTTCAGAGCTTTTGAAGCCATTGGGCCTCTCCATACAACTGCCTGATTAGCACCTGAAAAATATCCTATAGAAAGCATTTTTACGCCGTAATTTTCAACAGGCTTCATCATGCTTTTTCCGTTCACCTCTACAGAGATTGGTTTTTCACCTTCAGTATCGAACATCGTAGGAACAGATGGACCGTAAATATCAGCATCCAGCAATCCTACTTTGAAACCCATTTTAGCTAAAGTAACTGCCATATTTGCAGCAACTGTAGATTTTCCTACACCTCCCTTTCCGGAAGCAATAGCAATAATATTTTGAATTCCCGGGATCTGTTTACCTTTGATCTGGCTTTGCTGAATCTCACTTGGTTCCGGAGAAACAATTTTAAGTTTCAGATGAATATCTTCTCCAAACTCACTGGCAAAAGCCTGCTTCATCGCTGCCTCCAGCTTTTTCTTTTCGTGCATGGCGGGAGAATGGGCAGTCATGTCAATATAAACATCATTACCCATGATCTGAAAGTTATTCACCAAATCATGTACCTCTATCTCTTTAAGGAAATCTTGAACCTTTTCTTTCGTCAACATACTAAATATAAATTGTTCACAAATTTACGGTTTTTTTTGATAATTTAGAATCAATAAAATCTATAACCCAATGTGATAAATAACATGACAAAACAGAATTTCTCTATATTCTTATCACCATCTTTAAAACACAGTTCCACCATTATACATATGACCTATGAATTCTACTATCTATCCCTCTAAATATGCATCTCCCAAAGGTATTTTCACGCTGGGAAAAACCAGATTCAAATGGTACGATCTCGCAGAAAATCCTGCTGACATCTCTTCACAAGATATGAGTAATGCTAAAATTTGCATTGAAAATGCTGACGAAAAATTCCAGAATAAAGAAGATCTTGGATTTGTCATTATGCACAGGTGTGGCAAAAACTACCTCTTGCTGGTCTGTACCTGGAGAAGCGAAAATGAGCTCTGGGAAAGTGTTTATTATGACGGTTCCGGAACATTTGAAGTCTGGGACAGAAATACAATTCATATGCCTACGTATTGCGTCTGGGAAATGGGAATTGTATACCACGAATCCCAATCATGGAAAAAATTCCTGGGGACAGACCGTTCGGAAATTCACCAACAGCATTATCTGGATGATCTTTTCAAAGGAGAAGTTTAAGGTCGTATATCAATTCAATAGGAACGGGCTAAAGCCCAATGTCATTAAGTTAGTAAAATTTCATAAGCTATCTTTTTGATTTTTAGAGACTATGGGCTTGGCTCTCGCTCTGTATTTACCTATGTTTCTTTTATTTGATCTTTGAGGTCTTACAGGAAT
>NZ_JABBGI010000047.1 GCF_012927325.1 Chryseobacterium antibioticum
TACATGCTTTAGCTCACAACCTAAGAAAGAAAGTGGCATAAGAGACACTTTTCAAACTGGAAAAAACTTCAAAAGAAAAACGAATAAATACAAAAAAAATCCGCCTCACTGGTTGTGAGACGGACTCATTGTTTTTTTAGTAGCAGATTGTAAATGACTGGTTGAAGGAATTGGGAGAGCTGGACAAACAATTCTGATCTTAATAATTAATTTTAGCATTCCCAAACTCTATTATACTCAAATTCTCAAATTTGATAACCCCGAACCGATAATTCATCATCGTTTATCAATTATCATTTATCACTTATTATTAAAGTTCGTATATTTGGTTAGTTTGTATACAATCAAAATTTTTTTAATGAAAAAGCTAAATATTGGAATACTTGCCTTTTCCGGCATTGTATTTTTAAACTCATGCGGAACGGCTAAAACTGTAGGTACAGAAACAAAAACTGAAACCACGGCTGTCGTTGCAGAACCTGTGAAAGAAGAAGTAAAAGAGGAGGGGATCAATTTATCTTATATGGATAAAAGCGTTCGCCCGCAGGATGACTTTTTTAGCTATGTGAACGGAAATTGGGTGAAAACTACTCAGATCCCTTCAGATAAAGCTAGCTGGGGTTCTTTCAATGCTTTGAGAGAGAATGTGGATGATGCTTCTCTGGATATTTTGAACAAAATTTTATCCGAAAGTTATGCCGAAGGATCGGAAGGACAGAAGATCCAGAATCTGTATGCATCTTTCATGGATGTCAATAAAAGAAATGCAGATGGATTGGCTCCTATTAAAGGAGATCTGGCAAAAATTGAGGCGATCAAAAACCTTAATGATCTGCAGAAATACCTTCTTGAAGCAACAAAATTAGGCGACAATTCTTTCTACGGATGGAGAGTGAGCGCAGATATGAAGAATTCTAAAATGAATGCGGTATATCTTGGCGGTCCTGATCTTGGTTTAGGAAGAGATTACTATCAGAAAGTAAATGAAGCCAATACTAAAACCTTAGCGGAATATCAGACCTATGTAGGAAAGTTATTTGGCGTTTTAGGACATAAAGATGCATCACAGGCTGCCCAAAATGTTGTAACATTTGAAAAACAGCTTGCCAACTACCTGTTGACGCTTGAGCAGAACAGAGATGCCAATTTGAGATACAATCCTAAAAATGTAACTGAGCTTTCAGGATTGGTTAAAAATGTTAATCTGGCTAAATATCTGAAGGATGCAGGGGTAAATACTGATAAACTGATCATCGGTGAACTGAAATATTATCAGAATATGGATCAGTTCGTCACTGAAAAGAACCTTCCTCTTCTGAAAGATTATTTGAAATATCATTTAATTAACGGTAATGCAAGTAACTTGGATGACAGTTTAGAACAGATCAGATTTGACTTCTATTCAAAATATCTTCAGGGCCAGAAAGAACAGCGTCCGATGGACAAAAGAGGACTTACTCTTGTAAATGGTGTTCTTGGTGAGGCTTTCGGTAAATTATATGTTGAAAAATATTTCACACCTGAGGCAAAAGCTCAGATGGAGACTTATATTGATTATATTTTAAAATCATTCAAAACACATATCAATGATATGGACTGGATGTCTCCAACTACCAAAGTTAAAGCTCAGGAAAAGCTTTCTAAATTTACAGTAAAGATCGCTTATCCGGACAAATGGAAAGATTATACCCAATTAAAAGTGGAATCTCCAAAACAAGGAGCCACATTATATTCCAATCTTCAGAATGTATCTGCGTGGCAGTACCAGAAAAGCCTTGATAAAGTAGGAAACCCGGTAGACAAAACAGAATGGGGAATGTCTCCACAAACTGTAAACGCTTATTACAGCGGATCCAACAACGAGATTGTTTTCCCGGCGGCTATTCTTCAGCCTCCTTTCTATAATCCTAAAGCTGATGCAGCTGTCAACTTCGGAGGTATTGGTGCGGTTATCGGACATGAGATCTCTCACGGATTTGATGACAGTGGTTCACGTTTTGACGGTGATGGAAACCTTAACAACTGGTGGACAGATGAAGACCGTAAGAACTTTGACGCAAAAGTAGGACAGCTGGCTGCTCAGTACAGTGCTTACGAACCGGTAAAAGGAAGTTTTGTAAACGGTAAATTTACAAGCGGAGAAAATATCGGTGACCTTGGTGGAGTAGCTGTGGCTTATGACGCCCTTCAGATGTACTTAAAAGATAAAGGAAATCCGGGGAATATCAGCGGATTTACTCAGGATCAGAGATTCTTTATGAGCTGGGCAACCGTGTGGAGAACAAAAGCTACCGACCAGTATATGATCAACCAGGTGAAGACAGATCCGCACTCTCCGGGAGTGTTCAGGGCATTCGGTCCGCTGGTTAATCAGGATGCATTCAACAAAGCATTCGATATAAAGCCTGGTGACAAAATGTATAAAGCGCCTCAGGACAGAATAAAAATTTGGTAGAATAACCAAAAATTGTTAGAAAAGAAAGAATCCGTCTCAACTTCATGTGAGATGGATTCTCTTTTTAATAGGCTTTCCTATAATTCCGCAGGACAAACCTTATTCCGGTTTCTATAATGTCTCCCATGGTTTTACAATATTTGAAATTGACATCGTAGGTAAGTCTTTGTAAAGCTGTTTTTAGCTCTGTAACATTGGCTTCCGGTGCAATATTTTCTTTTTTCATAATAGAAATAAGCTCATCGAATCTGTTTTGGCTACTGGTCACTCTTTTTACAATTTGTGAACGTACTTCTTTACGATACTGTTCTATAGAATTAGGCTTCAGTTTTTCTAGTACCATACTAACCATTTGGCTGTTTTCTTTGAAATATTGGGGAAGATAAACTTTCAAATTCCCTTCATAACTCTGCTGATCAAAATCGATAGGGCGGATTCTGTAAATAACCTGATCAAAATCGTGTATCGGAATAATAACATAATTATAAGAGCGCATGTCACCAAGCAGCCCAATGAGGCAACGTTCATTGAATTTTACAAATTCCTTGGAAATTTGTGCCTTTTCCGATTCTGTACAGTTGTGTAAATGTTTCTGAATGAAAACATCTCCGGGAATTCCTAAAATATGTTCTTCTATCAGGGTGTTTTTGTAAATCAGAAAATTGATCCGGTTGGGAGAAAGAAGGTCTTCTATTTCCAGTCCGTATATCCGTGAAGCATCAGCCTGTTTAATATAGAAATTGGTATAATTGTCGTTCAGAATATTTCTAACCCGAATTCGAAAAGGCTTAGAGTTTCCAAAGGTACAAAAGTCAATCGTATCTACTTTCAGATAAGGTAAAGTAGCCTCATCCCCGTCGGAATGAAGAAGAGTATAAATCTTATTTAAATTAGCCTCTATTTCTTTAAACTCATATTCAGAATACAATACCCCGAGCCACAAAGTATCTTTGCCCTCCTTATCCAGAATATTCACACTGTCACTGAATCTTAGCAGGTCTTCATATAGAAACTGAATCTTGGTGGTTCTGTTATGTTTTTCCAAATACAGCTCTAATGCTTCTGAAACAGGATATATTGGTTTTCTAAACGCGATCTTTACATCTTTCATGGCTCTGTTTACTTTATTTAAATATAAAGAATATTTTTTCCTCACGTCGGAGGAATTCCTATTTTAACATGTGTTTGATGTTTTTTTATAAACGCAAAATGCACCAGGATTTTATTTTATCTCCTTATGGTTTATTTTTATTTATTTTTTCATAGTTTAGTGATATCGTAAAGTCATGATTTTACGGCATATATATAATGGGTTAAATTAAATATTTCAAGAAAAATCTTGACAAAATTTTGTATGTTACAGTTTTTTTTTAAATTTAAACATTGGATTGGTAATTTATTTGATTCATCGGTAAATTACTCAAAGACAGATCCAAACCAAAATCAACAATCTCAAAATAACAATAATATGGCAATGTTTAATTATGGTGTTGGCGGCAACGAGGTAAAAGTAGACGCTAATGAAGCTATTCAGGAAATACAGGAGAACAAATCGCTGATAGTGAGCCAGCTTACTACAGAAGAATCTTATACCCCTGAAATCATCACAGGATTAAAGTCCGTAGACGATGTCTTCAGACATTTTCAGCCTTCTGTCGCTGTACAGCACGAAACAGAAGATGGAGGTGTAGTAGAAGAAGAATTCCGTTTTCAGAATCTTTCAGACTTCACCCCTAAAAATCTTACTCAGAAATCAGACTATTTGCAGCAGCTTAGCATGGAGCAGGAGCAGTACAATAAAATCGTACGTCAACTGAAGACCAACAAAATTCTGCGTAATATGCTTGAGAACGACCAGACCAGAGCTGCATTCATCGAAGTATTGAAAGATGTGGCACAAGAACTTGAAAAATAACCATTTACACTAAATCAAATCATGGATAGCAAATTACAGGCACAAGAAAGCCAACAGCAGGGTCAGCAGCAACACTCAGGGCAGCCGAAAGGCAACCCGCTTGCAGAGCTTAATAAAATGGGAGGTTTTGGCTTTGTTGAATCCGTTGTAGACGGTATCGCCAATATGAACCCTACTAGAAAAGCCAGGAAAGAAATTTTCCTGACAGATAGCAATAAAACAGACGAAAGAAAAGAACTTCTTCAAAAAATAAACCTTTGGGTAAGCCTTTTGGAAGGGAATGAATCTGCAGATAAAATGGCGGATACCTGCAAAACTAAAGCGCAGGCAGCCGATCAGAATTTAAAAACCAATCTGAAAAATACACTTGACTCAGTACGTTTGTTGGAAACCAACTACAGAACTGTAGCCCAATTCTATAAAAATACAGAATTGGATAAAGTGGATAACGTAAGCATCGTTAATGCAAGCCTTGAACAGGTTTCCGATCTGGATAATCCTTTATTCATCGATGCTATTTCCGAAGAATTCAAGAATTATTACGACCGTTTGGATCTTAGAGACAACTATTCTATCCTGGCAATCCCTGGATATTTAGGGTCAAACAAAGTCATTGAAAAATGGGCAAAGATCTGTAACGAGAATAAAGTGATGATGGTCACCGATTTCGCCAACCTTGATAAGCCGGATGACGTTGTAGACTTATTCCACTCAGCAAACCTTACCGGAGGCGAACTACACAGAAGTAACGTAATTATGACGTGTAACTGGCTTGTAGGGAGAGGAAGAGCTGAAGAAGTAGGAGAAGAAGACAACGTAGAGCTTCCACCATCCACTTCATTAGCTGGAAAGATCCACAAAACACTGATGTCTCAGGTAGCAGCAGGTAAAAAACACGGTAACATCAACGAAGTAGACGCTGTAAAATTCGAATTGAAGAAAAGTGAAATTTCTCAGTTAGAAAAAATGGGTCTTGTTCCGATGGTTAACGAATATGGAAAGATCATGGCATTTTCTGCTAAAACATTGTTTACAGGGGATAATATAGGTCTTCAGACTTATTCGGTAGTACGTGTATTTGATTATGTAACTAAAGTTTTACTGGACTTCCTGAACAGAAGAGCTTTTGAAAACTGGAATGCCAAGAATGAAGATGATCTGAGAAGACAGATTGTAACATTCCTTGATAATATCAAAGGTCCGGATAAATTGATTGAAAAGTTTAAAATCGTTCGTTTCGAGCAGGACAAAACAAATAAAGACAGAGTATGGCTTGATATCCGTATGACCCCTTATTTTCCTACAAAAAGTTTTGTTATTAAATTAGACGGACACAAAGGAGATGATGGTAACGAATGGGATGCACAATACACTCAGGAATAATAAGAACCTAATTTTAAATAATAAAACCGATGCATTTTTTCATCGGTTTTTTACTGCCAATTCATATGAAAATTAATGTAATCAAAAAAAGTTTAAGCTTCTGCCTGCCTGTACTCCTGCTGATTGTATTATCGGGATGTGAAAAAAAATACAAGGAACCGGATCATTATGCAGTGGATCTTTTTAAAGACGAACGTCAGGAGGGAAAAGCGTATATCATGAACGAAGAAGAATGTTTTGACGACAGCGAGCTGGTTATTGCAAGTTCAAGTGTAAAACTGACAGATAGCTCAAAAGGAAGAGGAAAAACGTTCTTTCTTTACAAAGTAAGAGACGGAAAAATGTTGAAAACAATAAGGGACTCAGTGGTAGATTATCCATTCACGTTCCTGTCTGATCAAAGACTTAAACTTAAAAATGACTCCATCTATCTTTACCTGAAAAAACTTGAAGGCTACCGTTTTATTGCCGCGGAAAGAAATCTTAGATATCAGTGGCTGAAAGCAGCTCCGGTATATTCTGTTAAAAAGGATAAATAATTTTATCTTTGCAGCACGGGAAGTGAAGTTGTATCAAATTTTTGAATGATATGATAAAAATATACTTCGACTCCGCTCAGCATGACAATCTACAGTCATCCTGCTGCAAGGCAGTTAAGAATTCCCGGAATTATTAAAACAGACAAAGATTTTTGGAAAAAGATAATAAAAGTTCAGATTTTCTTCATATTGGAAACAAACTGCTGGGCTGGTACGAAAAAAATGCAAGAGATCTGCCTTTCAGACAGACAAAAGACCCTTACAAAATATGGATCTGTGAAATTGTATTTCAGCAGACCAGGATCAGTCAGGGACTGAATCATTACAATAACTTCATTAAAAGATTTCCGGACGTCAAAACTCTGGCCGATGCCGAAGAAAATGAAGTGCTGCTTTATTGGAAAGGACTTGGATACTATTCACGGGCTATTAATATCCATAAAGCTTCACAACAGATCATGAATGACTATCATGGTACGTTCCCTGCGGATTATGATGAAATTTTAAAATTAAAAGGCGTAGGAAAATATACTGCAGCTGCCGTTTCAAGCATCTGCTTTGGAGGCAGAATGCCAGCTGTTGATGGCAATTTTTACAGGGTTTTAAGCCGCATTTTTGCTGATGATTTCGATATTTCCAACTCCAGAGCTTTTTCCTATTTCTCTCAGCTTGCGGCATTGGTGATGCCTGAAAATGTAGGAGATTTTAATCAGGCTATGATGGATCTTGGCTCAGAGATCTGTAAGCCTAAAAATCCTCTGTGTGGTGAATGTCCCGTGAATGATGACTGCCTTGCATTCTCTCTTGAAAAAACCTCAGATTATCCTGTCAAAACAAAAAAAGTAAAAACAGAAGATCTGGCTTTGACCTATTATTTTGTCCACAGACACGGGCAGTTTTTGATTCAGCAAAGGAAAGATGACTTCATCTGGAAGAAATTATTTGAGTTTCCGCCAACCATTTCTGCGGAGCTGGAACCATTTATAAGAAATGTAAAAACAATTACCCATAAACTTACCCATAAGAATCTGACTATTGAAATTTCAAACGTTGAGGTTCATTCAGAAGAGGTCTGGGACCGTTTTATCGCACAAAATAAGTATATCATTACAGACTTTGAAGGCTCTCATGATAAATCTTTTCCCAAGCCTTTGGAAAACTACATCCAAAACTCACTGAAAGACTGAAATTTGTCTCCCAAAATCTAAAATCTAATTTGTACTTTTGCAAAATGATAAAAAACGTCATTTTTATTTTTGTGTCACTGCTTTTAATTTCGTGCGGAAAAGATCATGTTCCAAAACCTTATGGGGAACTGCGTCTGGAATATCCGGAACCGAAATATCATAAGTTTGAAAATAACTGTGCCTATACCTTCGAATATTCAGATTTTGCATCCATTACCGATGCTAAAAAGCCGTGCTGGTACTACATCAACTACCCAAAAATGAAAGCAAAACTTTTTGTAACATATTATCCGATACAGAATGACTTTGCAGACCATATCAAAGAAACTGAGAAAATGGTCTATGAGCATACCGTAAAAGCAAGCTCCATAGATACCAAGTCATTTGAATATCCTGATAAAAGTGTTTACGGGAATTTCTATGAACTGAAGGGGCAGACTGCTTCCAATCTTCAATTTTACATTACAGACAGTACGAAACACTTCGTGACTGCTTATTTATACTTTAATACAAGACCGAAACCAGATTCTTTGGCCCCGGCAGTAAACTATATCAAAAATGATATGAAACATCTGCTGGACACTTTTGAATGGAAAAAATAATTGACTTTAAAATACATTGAAAAATATATGAAACTTTTAGTTGTAGGAAGCGTTGCATTTGATGCGATCGAAACACCATTTGGTAAAACGGATAAAATTTTAGGAGGTGCAGCCACTTATATCGGCATCACTTCATCTATTTTAGGTGTTAAATCCGGTATTGTTTCTGTTGTTGGAGGAGATTTCCCACAGGAGCACCTTGATATGTTCACAGACAGAGGTGTAAATATTGAAGGCATTGAGATCGTAAAAGAAGGAAAAACATTCTTCTGGTCAGGAAAATACCATAATGATCTGAATACCAGAGATACTTTGGCTACAGAAGTGAATGTTTTAGAGAATTTTGATCCGAAAATTCCAGATTCTATGCAGGATGCAGAAATCCTTTTGCTTGGAAACCTACACCCGGGTGTTCAGTTATCCGTATTGGAAAAAATGAACAACCGTCCTAAATTGGTTATCCTTGATACCATGAACTTCTGGATGGATTCAGCCTGGGATATTTTAATGGATATGATTGCTAAAACAGACGTTATTACGATCAATGATGAAGAGGCAAGACAGCTTTCCGGAGAATATTCTTTAGTAAAAGCAGCTAAAAAGATCCACACAATGGGTCCTGATTATGTGATCATCAAAAAAGGAGAGCATGGAGCTTTGCTTTTCCACGACAGTAAAGTATTTGCTATCCCTGCGCTTCCATTGGAAGAAGTTTTCGATCCTACCGGAGCAGGAGATACTTTTGCAGGAGGTTTTGCAGCGTATCTTGCTAAAAAAGGAAAGGTTGATTTCGAAACTATGAAGTCTGCTTTGATCGTAGGTTCTGCGATGGCTTCTTTCACCGTTGAAAAATTCGGAACAGAAAGACTGGAAGAAGTAAAAGAATCTGATATGTTCGACAGATTAAGACAATTCAAAGAATTAACGACATTCGATATCGAACTGCAATAAATAAGTCTTTTTAAGAAATATTTATAATAAAAAATTTAGACTAATTCGTTAAGAATTCTAAATTTGCAACTTGTTTAAAATAGTAAAATGACAAATAAACTAAAAATCACTTTTCTTCTTGGGATTTTCATGATGATATTCTCTTCAAACATGAATGCTCAGCTAAAACCAGGAGAGTTAGTGGATGGTATTGCTGCTGTTATCGGTGATGAAATTGTTTTGGAATCAGATGTGAATGAGCAGATGAATTATGCCAAACAGCAGGGAGCCTCTGAGACTGACAAATGTGAGTTCCTTGAAAACCTGATCAGCAACAAACTTCTTGTATACGAAGCAAAAAAAGATACATTGATTGAAAACCGCTCTGCTGCCATTAAAGAGCAGGCGAATGCAAAATACCGTCAATTGCTTTCTCAATTCCCGGACGAAAAGACAATGCTTACAGCATATAAATTCAGAAACGGCTTTGAAATGAAAAATGCTATCGAAAAGATCGATATCGACCAGTATTACGGACAGGCAAAATATCAGCGTATCACTGAAAAGGCAGATGTAACGCCAAATGAGGTGACAGACTTCTATAACCTCTACAAAATGCAGCTTCCGCAAGTAAAGGATGAAATTTCTTTAGCTCAGATCATGATGTATCCTAAATTGACAGAAGCTCATAAGGAAGATCTTATCAAAAGATTAAAGAAGATTAAGCAGGATATTGCAGGTGGAGAAACTTTCGAAAGCCAGGCAAGGATTTATTCTGAAGATGAGGGATCTGCTGCAAACGGAGGATTGTATAAAAACATCTACAAAGGACAAATGGTGAAGCCATTTGAAGCGGCGGCATTAAACCTTCAGGAAAATGAAATCTCAGATCCTATTGAATCTGAATTCGGGTATCATATCATACAGCTGATCAAAAAATCAGGGAAAGTATATGACGCAAGACATATTTTACTGAAAGCGACTCCTACTGATGACGAAATTAAAACAGCAAAAGTAAAATTAGACAGTATCAAAGGTCTTATCGTAGCCGGTAAGATTACATTTAAAGATGCTGCTTTTAAATTTTCAGATGATAAGAAAACGAAGTTCAATGCAGGAGTGATTGCAGGAGCAGACGGTTCTGATAAAATTGAAAGAGAAAGTATCCCGGGATCTATCAGTTATGAACTGGCTGGTCTGAACAAAGGAGATATTACTTCTGCTTTCGAAGATGAAGACAATAAGAGAAAAGTCGTTAAGATCATCAAGCAGGAAGATGTGATTCCTGCCCACCAGATCACAATGGAAACAGATTATAACAGAATCAAGCAGATGGCGCTTAATAAAAAGCGTAATGAAATGATTGAGAAGTTTGTCAACTCTAAACTACCGACAACCTTTATATCGATTGACGGACGTTATGATAACTGTAAGTTCAAAGCGAACTGGAAAAAAGAATCAATCAAAAAATAAATAGTGAACCTTCAGAATTTCTGAAGGTTTTTTTGTTTAAATGCACATATCATCTTTCTAAAAAAATTATATTTAGATCATAAATGTAAATCAATGGATGAACTTTTTTATAAGCAGAAATTTCAGGAAGCTGTTGACACAATTTCTGATAAAGAATTTGATGATGCAGGACTTCGACTATTCGTACATGCTATACTGGAATCCGTTGCTTTAAAAATATATAAGCCTGAATGGTCCAGTAATGCAGAATCTTTTTTTCGGTTTGGGTTAATGAAAAAACAATCAGGGAAGGTAGATTATATTACAATATCCATGCATTGAAACTGAGGAATCTGAAAGGGTATACAATACCGGCCAGAGATTTTGCCGAAAAATTTAGAATACGTTTTGAAAACGACCGGACCAATTGGGAGAATGTGAATGTACAATATGGTCCCCTGACTTTAATGGAAGGCTGGGTTGAATTAAAACCCGATCACATCCAGGATGACCTGCACAAATTGGCTCATCGTTTTTTAACAGTAAGCCCGATGATAGATGAAGTACTGAATAATTATCGTTTAAAACCATCGTAGATATCAATAATTTTACTCAACTTTTAATGACTGAAAACCGTTGTTTTTAGTATTTTTACGCATGAGCAATTTTATAGATTTCAATTCAGCAAAAAAACTTCACGACATGAAGACAGGTCAAAATAGAATTACAGAGCTTTTTAATATACAATATCCTATTATTCAGGCTGGAATGATCTGGCATTCAGGTTGGAAATTAGCTTCGGCGGTTTCTAACTGCGGAGGATTGGGAATCATAGGGGCAGGAAGCATGTATCCTGATATCCTGAGAGAAAATATTCAGAAATGTAAAATGGCTACAGATAAGCCTTTTGGGGTTAATGTACCCATGTTGTATCCCAATCTTGAGGAGATCATCCAGATTATTCTGGAAGAAGGCGTAAAGATCGTTTTTACGTCCGCAGGAAATCCAAAAACTTATACAGAAACCCTTCAGAAAGAAGGCATAAAAGTGGCCCACGTAGTTTCATCCACAAAATTTGCGGTGAAATGCGAAGAGGCCGGAGTAGATGCTGTCGTAGCAGAAGGTTTTGAAGCAGGCGGACACAACGGAAGAGATGAAACCACTACTTTTTGTCTGATTCCGAATGTGAAAAACCATATTTCCAAACCCTTAATCGCTGCCGGAGGAATTGCACTCGGCTCACAAATGAAAGCAGCCATGATCTTAGGCGCAGATGGGGTACAGATCGGTTCACGTTTTGCTGCCACCGTAGAAGCAAGTGCTCATGAAAACTGGAAAAAGAAAATTACAGAACTAAATGAAGGCGATACCCATCTTACCCTAAAAGAACTGGCCCCTGTAAGGATGGTTAAAAACAAATTCTTTGGCGAACTGGAAGACATATACCAGTCCGGAAGAGATAAAGAGGCTTTGATAGCTTCATTAGGCCGGGCAAGAGCAAAACGCGGAATGTTTGAAGGTGATATGGAGGATGGTGAGCTCGAAATAGGGCAGGTTTCTGCTTTAATCAATGATATACTGCCGGTAGAAACTGTTTTCAATAATTTACTGAAGGAATTTGAAGAAGCGAAAGTACCTGCACTGTAATAGAGGTTTGAATCAATGGAAGAGAGAATAATTGAAGTAAGAGGCCAAAAACTTTATACAGCATACAACAACTCATTAGAAGGAAAACCTGTTATCGTTTTTCTGCATGATTCCTTAGGCTGTACGCAGCTTTGGAGAGATTTTCCGGTGAAATTGTCGGAAGCTACAGGTTCTAATGTCTTAGTTTATGACAGACTGGGTTATGGAAAATCCGATCCAATGCTTACTCACGAAAGATCAGTTAATTATATGGAACTGGAAGCAGATCTGTTGAATGATCTGTTAGCGCAACTTAATATCAACAATGCCATTCTGTTCGGACACAGTGATGGTGGAACCATTGCGTTGATAACAGCAGCAAAGTATCCGGAAAGAGTAAAAACCGTCATCTGTGAAGCTGGACATATTTTTGTAGAAGAGGTTACATTAAAAGGAGTTTATGATGCCTGGGATGCCTACAGAACGACCAATCTGGCTGAACGTCTGCAGAAATACCACGGCGATAAAGTAGAAATGCTTTTCAAAGCCTGGACAGAAACCTGGACCCGCGATGACTATAGAAGCTGGAATATCGAATCCCTTTTAAAAAATATACAATGCCCCTTACTGTTCATTCAGGGGGAAGCTGATGAATATGGAACCTTTGATCAGGTTGAAAAAACAATTTCTCAGGTAAACGGACCTTCCGAAAAATATATCATTCCCGAAACAGGGCATACCCCTCATAAAGAAGTTCCTGAACTGGTTCTCAAAAAGACAACAGACTTTATTAAACAATACAGCTGATTACTGAATAATCATATGATAAAAGCACCTTAAAACAAGGTGTTTTTTTGTTTTCCAACATGTATAGCCCTGACTGAATTTTATGTGTACAGATTTGAGATGAATTTAACTGTTTGTATGGAATATACACATTATTAAAACGGTCAAATCCTTTTTTCGGGGTTATTTAATACGGATTTACACGACCTGTGTATTCCTATTTGTATAGTTTTTAGCGAAAATCAAAAAATAAATAATTTATATTCTTAATAAATTATAAATCCATTCCTCCGAAATTTTTAAAATATTTAACTGCTTTTAAATTGATAAAAGGTTAGTAAGACGGTTTGATTTTTCCAGTATTTATCAGGATGAAAATTACACAAAACATACAATGGAAATCACGTAAAGTGACATGGGTATTTGTATTTTTGAAATGTAAAAAGGTGATGCAGGAGATTTTAAAAATAAAATTTTGAAAAAAAATGTCCATAAAAAATTAAGAAAGATTTCGATTAATCTTTATTGACGAAATATAAAATAGTTGTGTTTGAAATGGATGCTTTGGAAGGAGGTGCGGCTTTTGCTGCATCTCTTTTTGTTATTGATATTCACAAAAGCTTAAGCTCGGTGGCTATATTTTCCTTTGCCTGAAGCTCATACTTGTCCTGAAACTCATGGGTTTTAAAAATACTTTCAAGTTCCAGAAAATGGCTGAGTACCTTTTTCCTTCCGGGCTTATAAAGAAGATCAGGATAAATGGAATATTCCTTTCTGATTTTCCGGGTATAATCCAGATAAATAGCTACATCTTTTCCAAGAATGGAGAGATCAGCATCCAAAAGATAATTGGTATCTCTATGGTCAGATTTTCCGTGTGCTTTTGTAGCTAAAATCTGTTTGGTGATTTTTGAAACCGCATCTTTATCTAAACCCAGCTGTTGAAGCCTGTCTTCAGCATATAATGCACTTTTTTCTTCATTGGATTTAGACGAAGCATTATAAATAATGTCGTGATAAAAAACAGAAAATGAAACAGCAGCAAAATCTTCAATACTGCTTTTTACAGTTCCCAGTTCACGGAACATATTTTCGAGATGGAAAAGATCATGATAATGCCGGCCTTTTTCAGAGTACTTTGTTTCAATTTCCTGCCAAAAGCTGCTGATAAGATCCTGGTCTTTCGAAAATGGAAGACAGAGATCTGTAAATCTTTCCTTTAGATTCATAGTGGGTGAAAATAAAAAAAGGAACTTTAAAAAGTTCCTTGATTTGCTTCTAGTACTGCTTTCAGGTCAGCCCAGCCTCCGCCGTTATGACCTTCTTTCAAGCCTTGTCCGTTAAGATATTCCAATGCTTTTCCGCTTCTGTTTCCACTTCTGCAGAATAAGATCACAGGCTTTTCAACAGATAAGATTTCTTCTTTTCTGTCTTCTACTTCACCCAGAGGAATATTTTTAGCGCCATCTATATTTCCGTCCATTTCAAGCTCCATTGGCTCACGGACATCTATCAATTCATAATTTCCTGACTGTATAACTTCTATTAAAGACATAACTGTTTAATTTTAGATTAAAAAATAAGAACGAAAATACGCAATTTTTTCCTGAAAAAACTCTTTATCAAAACTTAAATTTTCACAAAAAAGCCTTAAAATTTTGAGCTGATGAGCACTTGAATTGAAAAGCAGAAGATTGATAAATTAATCTTAATTTTGCAAGGTGAAAATTCTGAATTCCAGTGCCGAAAAATATTCCCAACTCATTAAGTCCAAAGCAGATCGTTTTGGGTTTCAGAGTTGTGGGATCTCGAAAGCAGAATTTTTAGAAGAAGATGCACCGAATCTTGAAAAATGGCTTAAAAATAATTTTCATGGCGAAATGAAATATATGGAAAACCATTTTGATAAAAGACTAGATCCAAGGTTGCTCGTAGAAGGTTCAAAATCTGTTATATCACTTTCCTACAACTACTTTCCAGAAGAAAAAATCTCAGCCTTAGAGAACTACAAAATCTCTAAATATGCCTACGCAGAAGACTATCATGAAGTGGTGAAAGAAATTCTCCGTGAAATGGTTTCAGAACTTCAGGAAGAAATAGGAGCGTTTGGATTCCGGGTATTCGTGGATTCTGCACCGGTTTTGGAAAGAAGCTGGGCCAGAAAATCAGGAATAGGATGGGTAGGGAAAAATGCCAATCTCATCACCAAACAGAACGGTTCTTTCTATTTTTTGGCTGAAATCATCTGCGATCTGGAGCTCGTTCCCGACCATGCGACGACAGACCACTGCGGAACCTGCAGAAAGTGTATCGATGCATGCCCTACAGATGCTATTGTTTCAGAAAAGATTATTGATGGAAGCCGCTGTATCTCTTACGCAACCATAGAGCTCAAAAATGAAATACCGGATTACTTCAAAGACAGAATGGAAGACTGGATGTTCGGCTGCGATATTTGTCAGGATGTATGTCCGTGGAACCGGTTTTCTGCTCCAAATAGACAAAACAGATTTGTCCCGAATGAATCGTTGAAAAATTTCAAAAAAGAGGAATGGAAAGAAATTACTCAGGAAATATTCTCTGAGATCTTCAGGAAGTCCCCTGTGAAGAGAACGAAATTTGCAGGTCTGAAGCGGAATATCGAATTTTTGGAACGTTCTTCAGATAAGCTTTAGGATAAATTTTTGGTGACAAATCCTTATTTGGAATTTTTTAGTTCCAAAACTTGGTGGGTAACTGTCCATCCCTTAAGCTGTACGTCTTAAGGAGGATAAGATCTAATTCAGTAAGAACTTTTTGAAAACTTTTCCTAAAAAGAAAAATTGACTTTCATGAGATGAGAAATCCCACAGAAAATCAACGTTTTTTTTGTACTCTTTTTGGAGCAATTTTCACTCTTACTTTAAATCTTTTTTGTGATTTTACATTTTTACGCATATTTGTGAATATTTCGTAACTAAATTTAATCATTTTTTGGATTAAAACAAATACTTTTACGGAAAATTGAAGATTAAATTGTATTAAAATATGACTGCGAAAATTGTATTGGTATATATCCTGAAAATCATAGGAATTATTTTGGGAATTGTCGTGCTCTATGTTATTTTGGGGCTTGTGCTGCCACTCATAGAAGTTTCTTCAGATGACGACGGACAGCCAAAAGATATCCCGATCTATATTTATACAAACGGTGTGCATACCGACATCGTAATGCCCGTGAAAAATGATCTTCAGGATTGGGGAGCAAAAGTTCCGTTTTCCAATACCAAATCAAAGAGTACTGATTATAATTATATAGGAATAGGCTGGGGTGATAAAGGTTTTTATCTTGATACCCCAACGTGGGCAGATTTAAAGGCTTCTACCGCTCTTAAAGCTGCATTCTGGCTCAGCGATTCTGCGATGCACTGCTCTTATTACAAAACGATGAAAGAAGGTGAGGACTGCAAAATGATTATGATCAGCAGAGACCAATATAAAAATCTGGTCAAATTTGTTGAAGGTAAATTTGATAGAGATCAGAACGGAAATTTTATCGTGATTCCTACTAATGCTGTTTATGATGTGAACGATGCATTTTATGATGCTAAGGGCACATACAGCTTCCTTTATACTTGCAACACCTGGGCAAACGATGCTCTGAAGGCAGCGGGGCAGAAAGCTGCCTTGTGGACACCTTCTGATTTTGGTATTTTCAGACACTATAAATAACTTTCAATGAAGCTAGTCACCTTAATTTTGGTTATTCACCTTGTGTTTTCGTGCACTAAAGAACGTAACGAAAGCAATCGGGTTCCGGAAATTTCCGCAGAAAAAGTAGAAAAAAGGCCCGAAGTGAATATTTCTGAAGTTGCGGATAAAGCGGAAGAAGCTTTAAAATTCTGTGTTTCAAAAAAACTCAGTACAGATTTCTGTATTCTGATCGATATGAGCCTGCATTCAGGAATCAAGAGGTTTTTTGTTTGGGATTTTAAAACGAAGTCGGTGATCAGGAAATATCTTGTAGGGCATGGCTGTGGTGTAAATTCATGGAGTCGTGACGACTCCAAAGACCATCCAAAGTTCAGCAATGAAGACGGAAGCCATCTTTCGTCCTTAGGGAAATATAAACTGCAGGGAAGAGGGCATAGTGAATGGGGAATTAATATAAAATATTTAATGCATGGTCTGGAGGAAACAAACAGCAATGCGTTGAAAAGATATATTGTTTTTCATTCATGGGACCAAATGAGTGACGATGAAGTTTTTCCAAAAGGTTCTCCGGAAGGCTGGGGTTGTCCCACGGTTTCCAATAACGCTATGAAAGAAATTGATCCTCTCATTCAAAAGACAGGGAAGCCTGTTCTGATGTGGATTTATAATGAATAGCAAAGGTGAATGACATTCATCATTTAAAAACGTATTCCCATCCGGTTCTGGATTGAATTTTTACGATAAAAGCCGCCCCTAAGGATAGTCATGGTCGGAAGAAATTCCGGTCATTTTTTTTTGCATTCTTATGTTTTGAAAACCTTTCCTAGATCCCCTCCCGCAAATACGATTAAAATTGCAGTAATCATATCCCGAAGTTCCATTTTGATGCGTCTTTTAGCGGTTTTGTAGCCCAAATCATTTGCTTTTTTATAGATCAGGAGCAGCATAGAAGC
>NZ_JABBGI010000048.1 GCF_012927325.1 Chryseobacterium antibioticum
TAATGAATTAATTTATTGATTATCAGATGAATATACAATATTTTATCTCAACAAACTAATGATAAATTATTTATTATCAAACAATTATATACTATCTTATGTGACTTCTATCATGCGTTTGCCCTGTTCCAGTCTGTTTTTAAACGCTATGTAAAGATAAATTCATAATTTAGCATCCTTAAACTAAAATGTAAAATATGGTTGCTATTGTTGATAGTGGTTCTACCAAATCAGATTGGGTGATACTTGATGACTTCAAAAAAGTGTTTTTAAAAACAGAAACTATCGGCTTTAATCCAAACTTTATCAACAGGGAACTTATTGTTTCTGAAATAGAAAAGAACAGCAGCCTTATACTGGTCAAAAATTCCATAACGAAGATTTTCTTCTATGGTTCAGGATGTGGTGTGAAAAAAAACTGCGAAACCATTGAAGAAGAATTGAAGAAGATATTCACAAAAGCTGAAATAGTTGTGAAAGAAGATCTTATGGCCGCAGCATATGCCGCATATGGCGGGAAACCTGCTGTGGTATGCATTTTAGGAACAGGTTCAAATTCATGCTATTTCGACGGTGAAAACCTTAAAATAAAACTGCCTTCCCTTGGCTTTCTCATAGGAGATGAGGGAAGCGGAAGTGCTATTGGAAAACAGCTGGTGCGCAGATATTTTATGCAAAAACTGCCGGCAGATCTTCTTGCAGAATTTGAGCAGAATTATACACTGACTGTGGAAGACGCATTGCAAAACATGTATCACAGCCCGAGACCAAACGCTTACCTGGCTGATTTCAACAAATTTGTCATCGAAAGAAAGGAGCATCCTTACTTTAAAGATATGGTATACAAAGAGATGAAAGATTTCTTTGAATACCAGGTGATTCCCTACGAAGAATCAAAAGATGCCGAGATCAATTTCATCGGCTCTATCGCTTATTATTATGAAGATATTCTACGCTCTGTTGCGGAAGAATTTCATTTAAATGTTGGACATGTGGTCCAGAAACCAATCGAAAGTTTAGTAGACTACCATATTAAGTATATACTTTAATAAAAACCAAAATTCTATGTCAAGTAAAACCCACCGCGACGAAAAGAACTTTAATCAGGCCGCGTTAGATTATCATAAAGCCGAACCTAAAGGAAAGATCGAAGTTATCCCTTCGAAGCCTCACTCTTCTCAAAGAGATTTATCATTGGCATACTCACCAGGGGTGGCAGTTCCTTGTATGGAGATCCACGATAAGCCGGAAACTGTTTACGACTACACCGGGAAAGGAAACCTGGTAGCTGTAATTTCTAACGGAACCGCAGTGCTTGGACTTGGTGATATCGGAGCAGAAGCTTCAAAACCGGTAATGGAAGGGAAAGGTCTTTTATTCAAGATCTTTGCAGATATCAATGTTTTTGATATCGAAATTGATGAAAAAGATCCGGATAAATTTATTCAGATTGTAAAAGGGATTGCTCCTACATTCGGAGGAATCAACCTTGAAGATATTAAAGCGCCTGAAGCTTTCTATATTGAGCAGAAACTAAAAGAAGAACTTGATATTCCTTTAATGCATGATGATCAGCACGGAACGGCCATTATTTCGGCTGCTGCATTGATCAACTCACTTCAGATCGCTAATAAAAAGATCGAAGAAGTAAGAATGGTAGTCAATGGAGCTGGAGCAGCTGCTATTGCCTGTACCAATTTATATATTTCTTTAGGTCTGAAAAGAGAAAATGTTTTGATGTGCGACAGTAAAGGAGTGATCAATCACAAAAGAGAAAACCTTACGTCTGAAAAAATAGACTTTATTGCCCATACAGATATTGAAACACTGGAAGATGCCGTAAAAGGTTCAGATGTTTTCATCGGTCTGTCAAAAGGAAATGTAATGACTCCGGAAATGCTTTCCAGCATGAAGGAGAATCCTATCGTTTTTGCTTTGGCAAACCCGGATCCTGAGATTGCTTACGACCTTGCCCTTACAACACGTAAAGATGTGATTATGGCAACAGGAAGAAGTGATTATCCTAACCAGGTGAACAATGTATTAGGATTCCCTTACATCTTCCGTGGTGCATTAGACGTTCAGGCAAAAGGAATCAATGAAGAAATGAAACTGGCTGCCGTACACGCTATCGCAGATCTTGCAAAAGAACCGGTACCTGAAGCGGTAATCCTGGCTTATAATGTTCAGAATTTACAGTTTGGAAGAGAATATTTTATTCCAAAACCGTTTGATAACAGATTGATCACCAAAGTATCCAGCGCGGTAGCAAAAGCAGCTATCGAAAGCGGTATTGCCAGAAAAACCATTGAAGACTTCGAAGAATACGAAAACCAGCTGCTGGACAGAATGGGTAGAGACGAGAAGCTGGTAAGAATGATGCAGAGCCGTGCAAAATCGAATCCTAAGAGAATCACTTTAGGAAATGCTGAAGAATACAACGTACTGAAAGCAGCACAGATTCTTTACGAAGAAGGAATTGCTTTCCCAAGTCTTTTAGGAGATAAAAAATACATCAAAGAACAGATGGAACGTTTCGGTATCAATCTGGATATCCCGATTATTGATCCAAGCGACGATGATCAGAAGGAAAACAGAAAAAGATACAGAGAAACACTTTGGAAACTTCGTCAGAGAAAAGGAATGAACGAGTACAAGGCGAAAAGATATGTACGTCAGAGAGATTATTTCGGTCCTTTAATGCTGAGACATGGAGATACAGACGGTCTTATCGTTGGTTTCTCTAAAAACTATACCTCGGTGCTTCGTCCTGTTTTAGAAGTGATCGAGAAAGATAAAGGAGTAGATAAAGTAGCGGCTATGATGATGATCCTTTCAGAAAAGAAACCTATTTTCTTTGCGGATACGTCCATCAACCAGAATCCTACGGCAGAAGATCTTGTAAATATTGCTAAAATGGCAGAAATTACAGTGAAATCTTTTGCGATAGAACCTAGAATCGCCATGCTTGGTTTCGAAAACTTTGCAGCAATCTCGGAGACTTCCAAAAAAGTAGCGAAAGCGGTAAGCATCCTTCATGAGAAATACCCTAAAATGGTGGTTGATGGTGAAATTCAGCCGGATTTTGCAATGAATGCAGATCATTTAAGTGATTATCCATTCTCAAAACTGGGAACAACCCCTGCCAATACCTTCGTTTTCCCAAATCTTGAAAGTGCAAACCTTTCTTACAAGATTATCAGAGGAATGAAAGTAGCACAGGTGATCGGACCAATCTTAATGGGTCTGAAACAACCGGTACACGTTTTACAGATGCGTTCAAGCGTTGATGAAATCGTAAACCTGGCTACGGTAGCAGTTCTTGATGCCCAAAGAAGAGAAAACAAAAAATAATAAAGAATCTATCTTTTGTGAATAAAAAGCAGTACACTAAACCTTGTGTACTGCTTTTTTATTATTATTTTATAGTAAATTTTAAATAAGTATAATGATTTTATAGAAAAATAAATATATTTATACGAATCAAAAAAATATTTACTATGAAAAACATCACACGACTTTCAAGAGAAAATTTGAAACAAATCAATGGAGGAGGACCAAGAAGTCAACCTATCCAATCTCCGGAAGGAGGCTATTATTGTCTTCCATCTCAGGGGCAACTGTGCTTAGTAGGCTGCACACCAACTTGCGTGAATGGTGCATGTAATATAAGTATGTGTTTGGATATAAATCCTTAGAATATTTATTAAGCTCATTTAATGATGAAACCTATCTGTTCAGATAGGTTTTTTGTATTTACTCTATTTATTTGAATTCATTGAATTTCCAGTCAAAATTTAAGTTAAAAGCCATTCGTGCCTGAAATGAAAATATTAATTAGTTTAAATTACTATATTTGGGAGTTTTAAAAATTAATAATGATATTTTCCTTACAAGGCAGCGTTCAAGAACTTACACCCACTTACGCAGTGATCAACGTACAAGGAGTTGGTTACTATGTAGGCATTAGTTTGATGACCTCCCAGGCACTGGCCCTGAATAAGCCTGCATTTTTATATATTCAGCAGATCATACGGGAAGATGCTCATCTTCTCTTTGGATTTAACACTCGTTCAGAAAAAGAAATGTTCAATCTGTTAATAAGCGTTAACGGAGTAGGGGCTGTTTCTGCTCTTATACTTCTTTCCACTTTAACCCTGGAAGAGATTGCTACAGCCATCCTTTCCAAGAACAGTGCACTGATCCAAAAAGCTAAAGGGATAGGGGCCAAAACCGCAGAAAGAATCATTGTAGATTTGAAGGATAAAGTCCAGAAATTCGGCATTGACGCGGAAAATATTTCTGCGTTCGTAGATAATAAAGTCAAAGAAGAATCGTTATCTGCATTAGAAGTTTTAGGGATCCCGAAACGTATGAGCGAGAAGATAGCAGACCGAATGATGAAGCAGAATCCGGAAATCTCAGTAGAAGAATTGATAAAACAAATTTTAAAAAACATTTAACATTTGGTGGCGAATAATAAGCATCTCAACATATTTTTGTTCCTGTCGTTCCTGTGTATGTCTGTAAGTGCTTTTGCACAACAGGTACGGGATACTGCGATCATAAAGAAAGATTATCAACTGGCCGACCCCACAAGGTACGAGGCCTTTTACGACATAAAAACCGGAATGTATTATGTATATCCTAAAATTGGAAATACCTATACCGGCCCTCCCACAGCCATGTCTCCCGAAGAGTATAAAGAATTTATGCTCGCTACCCAGACAAAAGCTTACTACAAAGAGAAATCTGATAAATACAGCCTTCTTTTCAGAAGAGACAGAACTGATGCCCGGAAACAAGGGCTTATCCCGTCTCTGATGATCAACAACAAGCTGTTTGAAACTATTTTCGGAAGCAATAAAATTGAGATCATTCCTTCCGGATATGCCTCTTTAGACTTTGCAGGACTCTACCAAAAAATTGATAACCCACTGATTCTGCCTCAAAACAGGACCAGTTTTACTTTTGATATTGATCAGAGGATACAGTTGGGATTATTAGGTAAGGTAGGAGAAAACTTACAGTTGAAAGCCAATTACGATACCCAGAGTGGTTTCGCATTTGAAAATAGAATGAACCTCGTGTGGCAGGCAAAAGGAAACTGGAAAGATCTTCAGTCCAAAGGTCTTGGAGATCTGGATAAACCCAGTGCCGGAGGAGAAGATAAAATCATAAAAAGAGTAGAATTCGGTAACGTTAATATGCCGCTTTCTACCAGTCTTATCCGTGGTTCGCAGTCATTATTCGGGGTTAAGACAGAATTCCAGCTTGGAAAAACTTACGGAACCGTAGTTCTCTCCCAGCAGCAGGGAGAAGCCCGAAATATTGTAGTACAGGGTGGTGGTGTCATGAATAACTTTAAAGTCAACGCGATTGATTATGAAGACAATCAACACTTCTTCCTGGGGCATTACTTCCTGAATAATTATGACCAGTCATTGGCTAATTATCCACAGATCAATTCTAGAGTAAACATTACCAGATTGGAAGTCTGGGTACTCGATCAGGGGAACAGTAATCTGGCTTACCAGAAAAGTATTATTGGTATTAGAGATTTGGGAGAAGGAGTTTCAGGATTGCCGGACAATTCCCAGAATGGATTATACCCATCTATTAATGCAGCGATAGGACCAAGAGAAGCTGGTAAAAACTATGCAACAACTTTTCAGGGGCAAAGTTTTCCGGGAAGCTTACAGCCCTATGATAACGGAGAGCAGTTTATTTTCAATACAAAAGCAAGAAGACTGAATTCTAATGAATATACATTACAGCCTCAGTTAGGATATATTTCATTAAACCAGAAGCTGAACGATAACCAGCTTTTAGCCGTTTCATATTCCTATACGGACGGTACCAATAAGGTGTATAAAGTAGGGGAATTCTCCGAAGAAAGCCCGGTGTTGGTAACCAAAGTTCTTAGAGTAAACAATAAGGTGAATACAGCGTCTCCAATGTGGGACCTGATGATGAAGAACATCTATTCTCTGGATGCAGGACAGGTAGCACAGGATGGCTTTATTCTTAACATTTTCTACAGAGACCAAAAAACAGGGGGCAAGGTAAATTATCTTCCAGGGACCAGCGTCCAAGATAAAAATTTATTGAAATTATTTAACTGGGACCGACTTAACATGAATGGTGATATTCAAGCCAATGGTGGTGTGTTGGGAGATGGTATTTTTGATTTTGTCAACGGGATTACGATTAGAGCTGAGACAGGAAAAATAATTTTCACTAAAGTTCAACCGTTTGGAGATTATATGCAAAGTTTGGTTGGAAACGACCCTCAATATGTACTTCATGATCTTTATGATAAACAAAAAATAACCCCTTCAAATATACCACAACGATACACGATAGAAGGTCGTTACAAAGGAACACAGGGACAAGGGATTTCTCTTGGAGCCGTAAACGTTCCGCAGGGATCTGTAAAAGTTTCTGCAAACGGTGTTCAGCTGACAGAAGGAGTAGACTATACCGTAGACTACATGCTCGGTACAGTAACGGTGATCAACGAGAATGTGAAACAGTCAGGACAGGCTATCAACATCTCATTGGAAAATCAGCTTACATTTAATACACAGAGAAAAAGATTCTTGGGTCTAAACTTAGAAAGAAGATTCAACGAAAACTTTATATTAGGTGGAACCGTTGTAAACTATTCAGAATCTCCGCTTACCCAGAAAGTAAACTATGGGCAGGAGGCTGTTAATAATACAATGGCCGGGATCAATATGATGTACAACAATCAGGTTCCTTTCCTGACCAGACTGACAGATAAGATCCCATTTGTCAATACAGAAGCTCCGTCAAACCTGAACTTCAAAATGGAAGCCGCTTATTTGCTTCCGGGACTTAATAAAGGAACAAATGACCAGTCTTATGTAGATGACTTCGAACAGACGACTTCTAAAATCTCCTTAAAAGAGCCTACAGCATGGAGTCTTGCCTCAAGACCTGAAAAAAATCTTGCAGCTCCATTTAACGGAGTACCGGCTGATGACGCCCTGACAAGTGGTTACGGAAGAGGACTCTTATCCTGGTATAATATTGATCCGAGATTTTGGGGAGTAGGAGGAAGAGCACCTGCAGGAATTACGGCACAGTCAGTTTCCAACCACGCATCCAGAAGAGTTCAGTATTCCGAAATTTATAATAACAGAGATTTTGTGGCAGGTGAACAAACCTTCACAAATACCCTAGATATATCTTACTATCCTCAGGAAAAAGGACCTTACAACGTCAACCCGGGATCCGAAACAGCAGCAGCAAGATGGGCGGGAATTATGAGGCCTATCAGTGTTTCCAACTTCGTTAATTCAAATATTGAATATGTTGAATTCTGGATGATGGATCCGTATGCGGATGGAACGACCCTGGGAGGCAGAGCTAGACTTTTACTTCAGTTAGGAAACGTTTCCGAAGATATCCTGAAAGATGGCAAGATGCAGTATGAAAATGGTCTTCCTACACCTGGAGCACCTTCTACTACCTCTACCTCTAATTGGGGAGTACAGCCGAAGCAACCACCTATCCTTTATGCATTCTCAAGCGAAGGCGACGACAGAAGATCCCAGGATTTAGGATATGACGGTTTAAACTCCGATCAGGAATCTATGAGATTCGGAAATACATTCGTTAACCCGGTAACCAACTTCGTTGACCCTGCGGTAGATGATTTTGTGTTTTTTATGTCCGATAAATTCACAGGTAACCAGGCGGCATCTCTTGTTCAGAGATATAAATACTTCAGAAACCCGGAAGGAAACTCTCAGGCCAACTCTTTAGAGGTGGCTTCACAGACTCCGGATGCAGAAGATATCAACAAAGATTACAACCTGGACCAGACAGAAAGTTATAATGAATATGTTGTAAAGTTAGATAAACCAAGCCTTGCATTAGGACAGAATAATATCGTAGATGTGAAAACGGTAAAAGCTACTTTCCAGAACGGACAGAGCTCAGATGTGAAATGGTACCTGTTCAGAATCCCGGTTTCAAAATATGCGGAAACTGATGCGGAAGGAGAGAGAAGCGCATCTGTACTGAACAATGTAAGATTTGCCAGATTAATGCTTGCAGGCTTTGAGAATACTTCCACGTTAAGATTCGGTACGATGGATCTTGTAAGATCTGACTGGCGAAGATATCCAAATCAGATTGCCAGTCCATCAGTGAGTTCACAACAGGAAGGTGCAGGATTAGCTCAAAATAATAACTTCGAAGTAGGAAGTGTAAACATTGAAGAGAATGCATTAAATCAACCTCCGTATGTATTGCCTCCGGGAATCGACAGACAGGTGTTGAGTGGAAATGCTGGTGCACAGAGACAGAATGAAGCTTCACTTTATATGAAAGTAGAAGGACTTGCCGGAGAAGCAAGAGGGGTGTTCAAAAATACAACACTGGACATGAGAAGATATAAAAAGCTTAAACTTTTTGTACATGCTCAGGATCCAATCAGCAGAGATCAGGGTATTGATAAGGAATCTAAATTCTTTATTCGTTTCGGAAGTGATGCTACAGATAACTATTATGAGTATGAATCTGAAATGATGCTGACTCAGAGCACAGCAACCACTCCCTTAGAAATATGGCCTGTTGAAAACAACGTTGATTTTGAAATCCAGAATTTTGTAGATGCGAAGATCAGAAGAGATAAAAGCTCCTCGAATATTGTTGATAGAATAATGGATAATGTTTTCGGAGATAATTCCAAAAGAATTTATATCAAAGGACGCCCGAGTTTAGGAAATATCACGACTATTATGATTGGGGTAAGAAATACAAACCGTTCCAACTCCATAACCAGAATTCTTTGGGTGAATGAGATCCGTCTTTCTGAAATTGAAAATGATGGCGGGTATGCAGGTAATGCAAGCTTAAACTTTAACCTTGGAGATTTTGCAACCGTAAATGCAAGTGCTTCTTATACCTCAGTAGGTTTTGGTAATATAGATTCAAAACCGGCAGAGAGAAATCAGTCTACACAATCAGCCTTCAGTATCAATACCGCTATTAATGTAGATAAATTCCTTCCTGAAAAAAGTGGGGTTAAAATTCCACTAAACTATTCCTATTCACAGACAATCGAGGATCCGAAATACAATCCGCTTGATACTGATGTGGAATTCAGTAAGGCTGCCAATAAAGAACAGCTGAAAAAGGTAGCAAGAACTTATACACAGCAAAGAAGTATTGGCGTTGTCAATATGCATAAAGAAAGGGTAAATCCAAATAAAAAACCCAAGTTCTACGATATTGAAAACGTTTCTGTAACTGCGGTGTATAACGATGATTATTTCAGAGACATCTACACTTCAAGAAACTACAGACAGTATCTGAGAGGTTATGTTGATTACAACTATACCTTCAAGCCGTGGGTAATTAAGCCTTTCAACAAAATGATCAGTGATACGGCAAAATCTACAAAATATCTGAAATGGGTTAAAGAATTTAATTTCAATCCGGTTCCTACAAGACTATCTTTCAGAACTGAAGTAGACAGAAATTACAACGAGCTCGAATTTAGAAATGTTGAAGCGATCTTAAGTGGAAATACAGGGGACAGTTTTGCTGCAATCAGGAACAGAAACTTCTTCTTCGGATGGCAGTACGGTTTAGGATTCAACTTCACCAAATCATTAAAACTTGAAATCAATTCTGCGACAAGAACGCTTAACGATAATGTAGATGTGAATGGAATGAATGATAAATCCATTTTTGGAAATGTATTCAGAGCAGGTAGACCGGTATTGTACAACCACAGAGTACAGCTGAACTACAAACTGCCATTCCAGTACCTTCCATACTTAGATTTCATTGATGCAGAAGTAGGCTATGGACTTACGTACAACTGGAATGCCAGATCTACCGCACTTCTTTCAAGTCCGGAAGGTAGCTTAGGTTCCGTAGGACAGAATACAAATGTGATTCAGGCTACAGCTACTGCAGATATTCCGAAATTCTTCGGACAGTTTAAATACTTCAAGAATATTTCAGCAAAACTGCAGAAACGTAAGCAGGAAATTGATTCACTGAACAATGCGTATACGCAGCAGTGGGAGAAAAAAAGATATAAATATAAGAGCTATAAATTCAAGAATAAACTCACAATACTTCAGAGCGCAGCGTTTTTATTGACGTCATTCAAACAGTTAGACATTAACTACACTGAAAATAACGGAACAGTAATTCCTGGATTGCTTTCAGCACCGAATATGTATGGGTATGGCCAGACGCTGGGAGGTCCTACCATGGGATTCCTTTTTGGATCTCAGGCTGATATCAGAAGAACAGTATTGGAAAATGGATGGGTAAGTGACTCACCTTATATGACCGATCCTTATGTGAAGATGTCGACCAGGGAATTAAGGGCCAATTTACAGATCGTTCCAATGAATGATTTCAGGATTGACCTTATTGCACTCCATAACTACAATAGAAACTTTTCACAGTCTGGATTTAATAACCGTAATAATCTTGGAACCGCGAATCACGATTATGCATTCGCCAATGATCAGGTGACATATTCCAACTCTGTGATGCTTCTTAAAACATCATTCAAAGAACCCCAAGCCGTTTATCAGGCGATCAGACAAAATGCAATGATACTTTCACAGCAATTGGGTATTGGGGAAATATTGACAGCTGATGGCTTTGCTGAACATTATAGTATTGCCAACGCCTATGTACTGATCCCAGCATTCAGAGCTGCCGTAGAAGGGAAATCCGTTAAGCAGATTGGAAATGCGAAGAAAGCAGGAATTCCGATTCCAAACTGGAAGATCACCTACTCTGGTTTAAGAAATATTCCGATTATTAATGGTCAGTTCTCGAAATTTGATTTACTGCATGGATATACGGCAACGTATACAGCCACCGGAATCCAGTCAAGTATTGATTATTTTAACAGACTTTCAGGAGGAAATGCATTTGATGTGAATAATGATTATATCAATCCGTTTACATTCTCACAGGTAGGTTATGTAGAATCATTCTCACCACTTATCGGGATAGATGTTACTATGAGAAACAATATGCAGTTCGGACTTCAGTATAACAGAAATAGAATGATGTTGTTAGGATTGGTTAACCATACCCTTACCGAAGATTCCAATTCAGAATATGTAGTAAGGCTTGGATATATTGTGAAAAACTTCAGATTAGGAATGGCCAATACAAGAGGATCCAGAGGAAAAGGCAGCGACCTTAACATCAGGGGAGATATCTCACTGAGAGATAGCAAAACCTCTATCATGAATATCCTGTTAAATGATTCACAAATCACAGGAGGACAGAAACTCATGAATATAAAGATTTCCGCAGATTACAACGTTTCTGAAAATCTGAACCTGAGAGTATTCTACGAGCAAATGACTTCCAAGTATAAAATTTCAACGGCGTTCCCGCTGTCTACTATTAGAGCAGGTCTGTCCGCAACATTTACATTTGGAGACTCAGGTGGTGGTTTCTAAGAAAGAAATTAACATATAATTGCTAAAACTAAAATCCCTTTCTGAACAAGAAGGGGATTTTAGTTTTAATTTCCGATTTTATAATTTTCATATTTTGTGTGGTATATTTGCTGAAAATTAAAAAAACGATGAAAAAAGTATTATTAAGTTTTAGTCTGTTTACTTTTGAGGCAATGTTCTCCCAAGATATACCATTTGATAAGCTTTACGGAAATTCTGATCCTGTTCATTATTATCTGGGTCACTATCCTGTATCAAACTCTGATGGTTTGGATATCAACTGGTATGGAGGAATAAAACTGCAGACTTCTGCAGGGATAGGTATACAATTATTAAATAATGGGAATGTCGGAATAGGAACTTCCTCTCCAAGTCAAAAATTAGATGTTTTAGGTAATATCATAACTGGTTCTACACACGCTACGGAAGGTGTTAATGCACTTTCAATTCGGTATGAAAACGGATCACTAAATAATTGGGGATCTCTGAGAAGTTCAGCTGCTAGTTACATGAGTTTTGGGGTAAAGGCGGATAACAATATAGCCAATGGATGGCTATCCAGTAATGAAACTTTGAACTTCTCTAAAGTAGCTATGATACTGAACGATGATGGGATTAAATTTCTAAGTTCCCCGCAACAACTCATCGCATTGAATTTGCCTGTAGCTATGAATGAAATAATGAAAATTGCTGCAAATGGAAATGCTTTTCTACAAGGAAAATTCGAAGCAAAAGAAATAAAGGTAACACTTACTCCTACAGCTGATTTTGTCTTTGATGAAAACTATAACTTACCAAAACTGGAAGAGATAGAAAAGCATATTAAAGAGAAAAAGCATCTTCCCGAGATTGCATCGGCAGCACAGATGGAAAAAGAAGGGGTTAATATTGGAGAGTTTCAGATCAAACTTCTTCAGAAGATTGAAGAACTTACATTGTATATTATTGAGCAGAATAGACAACTTAAGCAACAAGCAGGTGAAATTGAAGTATTGAAAAAACAGATAAACACTAAAAAGTAATGATGAAAAGAAACATATTCCTTTTTTGCTTATTCTTAAGTACCTTATTGTTTTCTCAGGAAAGTGAAGCCGGTGAACCTACTTTTAATCTGTTTTTCACTAATAAGGTAGGATGGCAAGAAAAGGCTATTTTTGATAATCTTTATATACAGAGTGCGGATCAGAAAACGATAAGTATTACGAGTCTATTTACTGTTATTGATAAAATAAAGCTACCTGATTTAAATAATGATGATATAAAAAAAGAGGCTTCCGAAATTGAACTAAAGGAGAATAAAGGCATTGATATTTATGGTAAAATTGTAGATAGTGATGCAAATATTGCAGATATTAATAAGAGATTTAAATATCAAGACCGATATTATAATATTGTAGAAATTTCTTCAGATAATGCTCAATCACTGCAGGCATATTTTAAAAACTATAATTTACCTAAGGGAGCGACTCTTTTTCTTTATGATAGTGAAGGAGAAATGATTTTAGGAGCCTTTACTTCTAATAACAATCCTAAAGAAATGGTCAAAGAAGGTTACAGCTTTATGACACAGCCGGTAATTGGGAGTAAAATTTATCTGGAATTATCTTATCCTATAGATTCTCCACAGGTACCCAGTCTTACACTAAAGAGTGTAGTACACGGATTCAAAAATTTTTTTAATAAGGGAGGAGCATTTGGAAGTTCTGGAGATTGTAATAGAAATGCTGTTTGTAATTTTGGTAATGGCAATAATGATCTTGCAAGGAATATTAAATCTGTAGGTTTAGTTTTAGCTAATTACAAGAAGTTATCTGGGGGGTATACTTTTAGTTGCTCAGGAACATTAGTAAATAATGGTAAACAAGATGGAACTCCGTATTTTTTAACCGCAGAGCATTGTGTTGGAGCATCAAATACAATGAATGCTAATTGGAAAAATGAACTGCTAGTACTATTTAATTATGAAACTCCTAATTGTGACAGTAATGGTTCGAATGCTCCGTCGAATGTTTCAAATAATTCTGTCTTAGGATGTGAATTATTGGCTGACAGCCCTAAAACTTGGAGAGATTTTGCATTACTAAAATTAAATACTACAAAAGAGGTATTGACAAGGTATAAAGTATGTTATGCCGGATGGGATAATAATATTAGTTCTTACATAAATACTGCTACTGATAGGTATAGTATCCATCACCCAAGTGGAGATGCAAAAAAGATTTCTTTAGCAAGGCATGTTTATCCTACAACAGCTAATTATACTCCCTTATCTGTAGGCGATTTTTTAAGTGTTATTTTTAAAACTGGAGTCGTAGAAGGAGGCTCATCTGGTGGTCCACTCTTTAACAGCCAGCATAGATTAATTGGTTCTTTATCTACTTCTGATAATGACTTGTATTGTGGTTCAAATAATTTTTATTGGATGTGCGGAGAGTCTGTTTGGGATTGTGCTCCTGCAGGATATTCTCGTTTTTCAAGTAACTATCCACAAATGTCGGCTTGGCTAGATCCAAATAATAGTTTAATACAATCCATTGGGCCATATTGTCCTTCTAATGATATTTCTATTGGAGCTCCTATAATAGTCAATCCAAGCGGATCTACGACATTAACATTTGATCAGGCGGTTGATATTAATCGAGCGAGTGTTCACCCATCACAGACATTTGGTAAAAAAATTTATGTCCCGATTGATCAAAACAATAATAATCCACTATTAAAATTATCAAATGACAATGTTATTGCAACTAGACTTAATTTATTGGATCCTATAAGTGGAAAGCTGATACTTTCAGGAATATATAAAGTTGTAGATTGTAACAAACTACAATATATAAAAGATATTGAGATTCAAATGAAGAATCCGCTTAGTCTTGGGACTAATCAAAATGCTTCAGTTATTGGAGTTGGTGACAATAGAGTTATAGTACGTCTATATAATGCTGTGGGGAATAATTATAATGAAGAAGTACAATCATATAAAATTGTAAACAAGGAATTGGTTTTTGAAGGCTGGAAAACATTATTTCAAAATTTTATTGACCATTCTGATCTAAAGTTTTATTACGAGAATAATCGACTGGTGGTCATTGACCATTATCAAGGAGTTTTGTATTCTTGGTATAATAATAATGGAAATTGGATTTCAGGAAATTCTCAAACAATTACTCCCTTTATTGATATTAAAATGTTAGATGATAAATTTTTCCTTTCAGACATGGATTACTACTCTACAGGTGGTAGCAATAAAATAAGAGTCTATCAGTTTCAAGCTAATTCACCCAATTACAGTTTACTCAAGACCTTTACTAATTTATACAACAGTAATAACACACCATTTAATATGTATTCATCTGCATGGAAGGTGTTAAATATTTCTAAAAGCAATAGTAATTCTAATGGTTTTTATATTAATTACATACATAAGAGCCAGGGAGACCCATTTAATCGTATTGTAGAAATAGATTTAAGTAATAGTTCAACCAATCATCTTAATTTGGGCGGAGATTATAATTTAGATTTTGATGTGTATGGCTGGACACTATATTCCTCACATATTATTAATGGTAAGATAATTCAATTAAGATATAAAAGTCAACCGTCATATCAATCACCAAATTACCCAATACGGATAGCTGTTTTTGCAAAAAATCCAGCTGGAGTTTGGGCTTTAGAAAAAGCTCAAACTTTCTTTCAAGATTATGATTATGCTATTAATGATAAATATCTATTACAATATACCGTAAAATCAGGAATGAATATTTTAAATGTACGAGAATTAGAATATTTATTTCATCCTGAAACAATTTATGATAACAATACTATAAATACTGCAGGATATAATATGATTAAAGACCTGACGAATGATGCCTATTGGTATGGAATGAGCTTTGGAAAGGAAGATTATACCAATAGAATACTTGGTAATAATAATATCTTTAAAGCTAAGCATATGAATGTAAATATTAATTCATTAGATAATAAAACCATTATTTTATCTGATTTTACAAAGCAAATAGAAGGTTATAAGAGGGTAGAAGCAGTTGCAAAATATGCTATTTTTATGAAACCTGGATTTTCTGTTTCATCTTCTACGGGAGCGGAGTTTCATGCTGTACCTCAAATGAATATTACAAATGCAAATATTCCTCTATGTTCATTTACATTTGATGATATGCTTGACCCTAAGTTGGGACAATATTTTCAACAACTTTATTTAAGACAGGGAATAAGAAATCCAAGCTCTGCTCATTTTGGAGAAATAGTATATATAGCAAAAGATGAAGTATCACTACAAAATATAAACTATAAAATCTATCCAAATCCTACCAAAGACATCCTTAATATTGATCTCAATGGTAAACATTTTAAAACATTGGAAGTTTATTCAATTGAGGCAAAAAAAATTATAACTCTTGATATATCATCAAAGACTATGATTGAAATTAACGTGTCACAGTATCCGGCAGGTATTTACATGGTTACTTTAATTGATTCAAATGGAAAATCTTTTCCTAACAAAGTCATAAAGAAATAATAATTTAAGACATAGGGAATCGCTGCTTCGGCAGCGATTTTTTATTTTGACTCTAAAATTCGTTCAAGATATTCATTACCTCTTTGAACCTTTTATTATTTTGAATACATTTGTACAAAATAAAAATTAAAATGAATACACCATCAGAATTAAAGTACACGAAAGATCACGAATGGATCAAGATTGAAGGTAATGTTGCTACAATCGGTATTACAGACTTCGCACAGGGAGAACTTGGCGATATTGTATACGTAGATGTAGATACGGTAGATGATGATCTTGAAGGCGCAGCTGTTTTTGGAAGTGTAGAAGCGGTGAAAACTGTTTCAGATTTATTCTTGCCTATTGCTGGAAAAGTTATTGAATTTAATTCACAATTGGAAGATCAGCCTGAGCTGTTAAATACAGACCCTTATGGAAACGGATGGATCATTAAATTAGAACTTGCTGATGGTGCAGATCATTCAGAACTGCTTACGGCAGAAGAATACCAGGCAATCATTGGATAAGATTTCAAAAATATTTAGTAAGATTTTGCCCATCTATTGGGCATTTCTTACTTATATGCTCCTCAAGCCCGGTGAAGAGAACCAAGAGTATTGGTTTATGTTCAATGGTATTGACAAGGTTTTACATCTGAGCATATTTGCAATGTTGGGTTTCTGCTTCATTGCCACTTTCCCTAGAATAAAATTTTCTTATTTCTTTCAGATTATTCTTATATATGCTTTCCTTACCGAAATCCTTCAGGAGGAGATGGGCTTAGGCAGATCCATGGAATCTCTAGATATCGTAGCAGATACTATAGGATGTTTAATCGGATACTATATATATAAGGCGTTAATCAAGCGTTTTTTCTAACTCATAACTCTTACTATTTCGCATTGGTCCCTTGTGGATAACTACAGATTCTTTCTAACGTCTTATAAATTAAAAGTTTATGTAGATACTTATCCCCATTATAAATTTGCTATGAACTTTATGTTAAATAAGTTTGTTTTGCGTATTAATAAGTTGTTATCTTTGCCCCACTGAAAAACGGAAGTTCTTTGGTAGCACAGAAGAGCTTTTAGATAAGCGATACTATTTATGAAAATGC
>NZ_JABBGI010000049.1 GCF_012927325.1 Chryseobacterium antibioticum
CTTTTCTTGCTATCACCCAGTGCTTCAAACTTCATTTTTTTAATTTGAGCGTCAAACTCTTTACAAAAATCATCAATTTGTACAAAAATATTTGTAATTTGGTCTTTCAAATTCATAGTAATAATTCGTTTAAATATTTGAATGTCAGAAACTTAAATATACGAATTATTACTTTTTCTTACAAATTTTTATCAGTTGCTTATCCCGAACTCAGGTTAAAGTAGAAAGTAGCGTCAATATAAAAGTGGAAGAGAGGTAAATCGTAAATTTCCTTTGTAGATATTTTGATTTTAGAGGAGATGAGGTTTTGTAAGAAATGAAAAGGTATAAAAACAAAAAGGCTCACAATAAAAATTGTGAGCTTTTTTGTAAGCATAACAGGATTATCCTCGAACACTTTTGTAACTGATTTGATGCAGTTAGTTTATTTAACAAGTTGATTTAATTGCAATTACATATATCCATTGAAGGGGTGTTTTTGCCATATATAAATGCAAAAGGATTTAAACATGTTGCTCCTAATTTACTCACTGGTCATCACAAAAAAATTATTTCCTGTTTTTTTCAACAAGAGATCCGTAGCTCCTAATAATTTCAAATGTTCAGAATCTACCTCAATTGCTTTTTTCGATATACCCGGCTGCGCAACATAGATACTATATTCCAAATCACAATATCCTGATGTTACCATGTTAAGGACTGTATTCATTTCTTCATCACCGCCAATTTCATACCGACTTCCCTTTCCTTGGTTAGTGCGCGAATTTTGTCTACGAATCATGTGCTGTAACAATTCAAAAGTATTATGCCTCCAGTGAAAACTTCTCTGAGCCTGTCCACATACTTCATATAAATCTTTTAATCTTCCACCGCTTTGAGGTTTAGAAGAAAATTTACAATGATATAATTCTATTTTAATTCTACTATCTCCGTTACCCCAAAATTTAATTGCAATAATATCACTTGCTTCATTTGCATCATCATCATCAAAAATTATTTTGTAGTCTGGATTGTTTTTCAATTTTTCAATAATGTGAAATTGAATTGAATCCGGTCTTTTTTCTGATTTTTGAGATTCTTTCTTGATATTAACACCGGACCATTTTAGTGGAAGAAATTTTGATCTATCAAACAAGTCAATCTTTCCTTTGAAAGAGAAAAAAATATTGTTATATAGTTTAGAATTATCTTGAAACCATATTAACGGAGGGAATTCATAGAATAATTCTGCAATATCAATGTCATCACCTTTATAAGTAACAATAAAAGGTATATTTCCTTCTAATTTATAGTCGTAGCCTCTGCCATTATTAGAATTTAGTAATAGGCTGTATTTAATCGATATTTGACCTGATTCGATTGAAAAAGTAACACAATCATCACTATAGCTTACAAGCTTGATATTATAGTCTACTATAGGAATTCCTCTATGTATTACAATTGATGAGTAAACATATAATTCTTCGTTCCATTTAATAGCAATTGGTATTTTACCGTGCGGTAATTGGGTAACTAACTCTGGTTTCTGAATAAATTTAAAAATATCTTTTGTATCAATTGAATCATCCAACAATTTCTCTCCAAGTTTGTCACACCAAACACAAAATTCTGGAATACTTTTTACAAGTTTAGTCCATACACGTCCTTTGGAAGAACAGCCAATTGTAGTTTTTTCTCCATGTTCATAACCCACACCAAATAGGTTAGAACTAGATTTAGTATCTTTATCTAGCTCATCTAAACCACTTACAATTGAATTACCAGCATACATTGTGAAACTAATAGGACCATTTAATGTAGATTTTAATCCAAGGTTAAATAGTTCTAGTTGAAAGACACCATCTAAGCACTTGTAAATATCCGCCTCATTGAAAAGACTTTTATTAGATCCCACAACAGCTTCTGCAAGTTTGTCGTGAGTAGTTCCATTGTTAGTACTATTTATATAGAGTAATTTTTGCTCTTCATTTAGGTAGATTATGTATAGATCATATTCACAATTAAGTAAATCATCTATTTTCCCCCATTTTACAGTATCTACTTTTTTAGCTATTATAACAAGTAAATTCTCTTCTTCATGCTCTACCGATACCGTTTCATACTTATCTTCATTAAAACAAGATAAATATTCTTTGGGGTTCCATTTTATTTCATCGTCAAACAGTTTAAATATAACAGTACTCATTGCTGGTGTTATATTTCTCAATGGAATTTTGTCAGGGATTTCAATATCAGAAAAGTTTTGAAAAAAATCTTGTTCTTTTTTTACTGAGCCAATTATATCCTCATTTGCCATACTAATGATCTTATCCCAGTCTGAATCTTTTTGATATAGCTGTTTAAGTGTTCCTTTTAACTTAGGATCGGCTATATTAGCTACTATAGAAGTATTACCTAACTTCAAAGTTGATTCTCTAGTAAACCTACCAAAAAACTGAAAAGAGGTGGTGATATTTTTGTGTAAATCATGCAAAGCACAAATTTTTAATTCTGGAAGATCAAATCCCTCGCCAAGCATATCTACACATACTATAATTTTATGCTTTCCTGCTATAATTCCTTCTAATATCTTTTTTCTTTCTGAAAGTTTGATGCGGCTGTGAATAAAAACTGGATTATATTCTTGATAGGGTTTATAAATTTTTTCAAAAATGTCTTCGGCTTTATCCATTGTATCAACCCTTGCCATTAGAATATGATCAAATTTTTCTTCAATATCTTTCTTTAAAATTTCAATCGATTTTTGTGCAATCATTTCATCCGACTTTAATGGGTTAAATTCAAGAATAGGATGAAAGACGATATGTTTGAAGTAGTTATCTTTTTGTGCTAATGATAATGGATAATCATAGATAACCTTCCCTTGTAAACGTTTTTTGTCATTCCTGAAAGGTGTAGCAGTAAATAGCAATATTGGTTTGTTTGAAGATTCTATTTCCGTTTTTATATTATTCCATTGCTTAGCCTGACTATGATGGGCCTCATCCATAATAAGATATTTACACCAATTCATAAAAGCCAATTTAATTTCTGGTTTTCCATTTAATATGCCAGTTATAATCTGAGGAGTAGAAATAATGATATTTGATTGAAAGAGAGATTCTGCCTCTTCTATTGTATTTATTCCTGTTCTAAGAAAACCTACAATCGGATTTTTCGCATGGGATGCAACAATATCAAAACGACTATCTTTTAAAACACCAAGAGTTTTAAACTTATTAAATATTTGTGTTCTCAAAGAGGAGGAAGGAACTATTACCAAAAGGCCTTGGCATTTTTCTACCACACTTAAACATAACATTGTTTCTGTTTTCCCTGTTCCAGTTGGCATTACTACAACTGCAGGTTTTGTTGAAATACTCCAATGAGCTTGAATTGAATGTATAGCTCCAATTTGAGGTGGTCTTAAACCAAACTGTATTATGCTCCCTTGCTCATTTTTAACTTCTTTCTTATATTTAAATGCATTCTTCCAGGTTTCAACTATATTTTCAGAGGTTGGCATTCTAATATATTCAGCTTTCTTTTTACATTTTGATAATGTTGAAATTGTTAATTTCTCACCCTCGTCTTCGAGGGTAAATGCAGCATCATAGGTTTGTGGAACTTGACTTTTAATAATCGATATAAAATATTTCGCCCCATTTTCTGTTATAAATTCATATCCGGAATAAGATCCAATACTGTATTTTCTCAAAATCCCTTCTTCTGACCCAATATAATACTCTTTTTTATTACCTTTTATAGTTTCGATAAAAGAACAATTAAAGGATATTTTTACTTTATCCTCAGGAAACAAGCTGTTCATAAGTTTATTGCTTTTTAATATTTTGTGTTTATACTTTAGTGTGCCTACAATTTAATCAAAAAAAATATTTTTGCACTGAAAAAGCGACTTCTTAATGAGTTTCAAATCAGCCTAGGATATTAACTGGTAAATTTCAATAATATTAGCGAAATTTGCACCTCTGGTGTCAAAATTAGGCCTACTTATATTTTAAGCTTTATATTGACCAAAAATACTATTGTAGTTGTGGTAATTTACGAAGAATTAACTAACTTCAGCGAAACCAAACCAATCATGTATTTATCAAAAATTAATGTTTCTAACTACAAAGGAATAGCGGATTTAGACGTTTGTTTTTCTCCAAAAATTAACATTATCATAGGAGAAAATGGCTGTTGTAAATCGGCTTTGATTGATGCGATCAGACTTTTATACAATATTGGAGAACCTACTAGAGAAATTACGGTGTCAAAAGAAGATTTTCACGAGAGAATTATACCCCTTCAGGCAGGTGGACTGAGTATAGACAGAAGTAAATTGATTCATATTGTCTACGAATTTCATGAACTAAGTTCTGAACAAAAAGGAGCATTTTATGAATACATGGTCGTAGATCCTGCAAATCAAGGGAATGATTTTGCTAGAATTGAGATCCAGTACAAGGATGATGAAAAACGGTTTCCAATATTTTCTTATGCGACTGGAAATATTGATGGCCAAAAAGCTGATATTAATACTTTCGGTCTTTTTCAGCACTATTATCTCAGTGCAATTCGGGACAGTACAAAAGACCTATTAACCGTAAGAGGAAATATACTAGGAAAAGTTATTAAGAGGCTGGTTGACCGAAATGGAAGTGAGGACAAAATTAAAAATATAATCAAGGGAGCGAATGATCAGTTGCTTCAACAAAGTGAGGTTGTTGATACAAAAACTAATATAAATACCAATCTATATAATATTTACAAGCACGCAGATAAAAGTGCAATCGGCTTACATATTGAGCAGTCAAAGATTGAATACATTGTTAATGTCATTAAACCCTACTTGCCACACGATTGGGAAAACAATTCAGTAGAAGGGTTTCAGTTATGGCAAAATAGCCTTGGATTTAATAACTTAATATACATTGCTACGGTTTTGGGTGATATTAAAGAACGAGTTTATGATGACAAGATCCCGCATTATACTTTATTAATTGAAGAGCCTGAAGCACATATCCATCCCCAGCTCCAATTAAGCCTTTATAATTTTTTAAAAGAGGCAAATTCACAAGCCCAAAGCCAGTTGTTTATCACCACACATTCTCCAACATTAACTTCGAAGGTTCCTTTTGAAAACCTGATACTATTAGATAAATATGCTTATTCGATAGGGCATATATTTGATTCTAGAGCTACCGAGAACCTTATTCAGGATACAGCAAAAGCAATCGTGTTAACACAGGCTGAAATCGATTTGAAAAAAAAACAATTACAACGATATCTTGATGTCACTAAATCTCAGCTTTTTTATGCCAAAAGCTGTTTGTTTGTGGAAGGTATTTCTGAAGAGTTGCTCATTACAGCCTTCTGCCAGGTGTGTGGATTTAATCTTGAAGATTACAGAATTGAATTAGTGAATGTTGATGGGATAAGTTTTTATCCATTTATGTTTCTGTTTAATAGTACAGATGCTAAAAAGCGGTTACCAAAAAAAATCGCGATACTGACTGACGACGACCGTTACCCGATTTCCAAAAAAAAGGAATACAACCTTGATAAACTGGTGGAAAATAATTACCAGATGCTAAATGACCTTCACAATAAGATTACTACCGAAATAGCGTGTAATCGCATAGCAAATCTTAATTCTATCACTAACGGGCAGTCTTCGATTTTAGTTTCAACTGCCATTCAGACCATGGAGTATGATCTTTGTAGAAACAACATTTTGGGAACCAAAACTGCAACCACACAGAATTTCCTAAACAAATATGTTATGGCAAATTACCCAAGCGAAATGGCTGAAGTTACTGCTTTTATGAGGACATTACCAGAAGACTTAAATGATACACATCAGGAGAAAATAGCTGTTTTATTATGGAAATGTCTTCCAGGAAAAGCTTTGTTGGCACAGGATTTTTCTTATCACATCCTTGAAAATATGGACGATGCTAAGGTCAATTTTATTGTACCTACATACATTCAGGCTGCGTTTAATCATTTAAAGTCCTAAAATTATGATTTTTGATAATTCAGAGGAGAGCACAGCTTACTTAAATGCACGTGGCAAGGTTGTTCTGAATGCATGTCCTGGCAGTGGAAAGACAACTTGTATCATCCGCAAATTATCGCTTTTAGAAGCTGAGTGTAAAAATAAATATGGTGAGCATACGGGGATTGTATGTCTATCTTTTACAAACGTGGCTAAAAACGAGATCCTTCAAAGATACAGAAAGGTTTATGGATATAATTTTAGATACCCTAACCATGTATCAACAATAGATAGTTTTATCAATCAATATATCACTTTGCCATATTATAACCTGATTGACAACAAATTTGAAAGACCAAATATTATTGACCAAGCGAATATCATAGACAGGTTAATTGCCACCACATTTGAGTCCGAAGGTAAAGTCTATGAGACTATTGCCAGTCCTGCAAACCGGTATAAAAATAAACAAGGCAAACCTCTTTATCGCTCTTACGCGCCTAGCACCATTTGCATTGATGTAAAAGGAAATTTTTCGTTTAATGGAAAAATACCCGATCCTAAAACCGTTGATTTAGCTGAGTTTAATAAATATGCAACTGCTGTTTTTGCATGGAAGAAAAAAAATGGTTTCATTACAAGCCTTGACTCTGCTTACTTAGCCTTACAGCTTCTTAATAACTATCCCCAAATTGGCATCTGGTTGGTGACGAGGTTTCCCTATATTATAATTGATGAGGCTCAGGACAATTCTGAGATCCAGCATGCCATATTTGATAAATTACTAGATCTCGGTTTAAAGAACTTGGAGTTAATTGGCGATCCTTATCAGAGTTTATATGAATGGCGAGATGCTAAGCCGCAATTGTTTGCCAATAAGTATACAAGTTCGTCATGGACCGGACTTCTTTTAACGGATAATCGCCGATCTGTACAGCGAATAATAAATTTTTTCAGCATTATTCGCTGTGCTACTGATGTACCAATAAGTTCCATGAATGTCGAGGATAGAAATCTCGCTATTTTAGTCTATAGGTATACTGATCATAATATGAAGCTTATTGTCGGTGATTTTGAAACGAGATGTATCAACCACCAATTCTTAGAAAATCACATCGTTGTTAGGGGGAAAAAGTTACTCCACAAAATGATTGGAGAAGGATCGGAAATAGCTCCATGGAAAGATACCTTTCCTTATCGAATATTAGCTGTCAAACACTTATTTGAGCTTAATTCGGTTAAGGACGCAATAAATGAGCTACGTAAACTTTTTTTGAATATGCTCCATCCAGGGATGAAGTACCCGGAAATGCAAATATTAATTAGAGAGGTAAAGGAAGATGTTGCAATTAATGCAAGGTTATACGAATATCTCTATAAAATTCCCCCAACCAACCAATCTCTGCTGAACTGGTCAACTGCATGTATTCAAAGCATGAATGATCATTTTGGTATTGATGTAACCGATTTTTTTATTTTCAAGAAATTAATCAAAGGTTTCAAGATGGTTGACTTGAAAAATGAATTGGTTGATTCTTACTTCAACAAAGCTGCAACAAATAGTCAAAATATACCAGTAAGTACTATTCACCAAATTAAAGGAGCTACTCTAGATGCTCTACTCTATTTTTTAGACGAGACTGGCGCTGGTGAAAGTGTAGGTCTTAATAGTTTTGTTAGCACAACATCATTTCCTAACGAAAAGCAGCGAATGATTTACGTGGCATGTTCGAGGCCAAAACAGCTCTTAGCAATTGGGGTTCCTTCTAAAACAACTGAAAAGGAATTAAGAACTAAATTTGGAAATGAAATTGAGATTTTAACTCTATAATCACTTTTTAAATGTTTGAAAATGTACTAGAAATGCTAAATACATATTCATATGAAAACAGCTTATTTATACATCCGTGTAAGTACGGACGAACAAAAAAGAAGGGGATACTCTTTACCAGAACAGGAGGATCGATTATTGAAATATTGTAAATATAACAATATAGAAGTCAAAGGAATTTATCGTGAAGACTTTTCAGCCAAGAATTTCAATCGGCCAGAATGGAAAAAACTATTTTTAATAATTAAACAAAAATCATCAAAGGAAGATAAGAATATACTATTTATTAAGTGGAATCGATTTAGCCGTAATGTTGAATATGCTTACGAAATGATAGGTATGCTTCGAAAATACAGAACCACGGCAATGGCAATTGATCAACCCATAGATTTTTCCGTGCCGGAAAGCGCGGTCATGCTGGCTATATACCTATCAGTGCCGAGGCGGAAAATAGTAGAAGAGCCCAGAATACAGCAAACGGTATTCGGAGGGCAAAACAAATGGGAAGGTATCCCAATAAGGCCCCTTTAGGATTCATCAATCTGACATTGGTAGATGGTAAAAAAATCATTGCCCCTAAGGAACCGGAAGCAGGGATTATAAAATGGGTCTTCCATCAGCTTTCCAAGAATATTCACAGAATAGAAGAAATACGGAAACTGGCTAATGGTAAAGGATTGATATGTTCCCGATCACATTTTTTCAGACTTATACGAAATCCAATTTACTGTGGTCTTATATTAATAAAGTTTAATTCTGAAGAACCACAAATTGTAAAGGGAACACACGAACCATTGATCACTGAAACATTGTTTTACGAGGTTCAGCGTATCATTACTACAAAAAGAAAAGTTACCGCTAAAACAGAAGATCTGAAAGCAATGTTTTTCCTAAGAGGATTTTTGGTATGTCCTCTTTGCGGTCACAAACTTAGTGGAAGTTTTTCTCAAGGCGCGAGAAAAAAATACCCCTATTATCACTGTCATGGAGGATGCAAGACAAGAATAAATGCGATTATTCTCAATGATAGTTACCAAAGTAAACTTCAACAATTAACACTCTCAAATAAGGCAATTGACCTATTCAGTTGTATTTTAGAAGATCGGAGTATAAAAACACAAAAAACAGGGTATTTGTACGAACGGAATTTGGTGGAAAGAAAGCTAAAAGAAGAGGAATTGATTCTTTCCCGAGCCAGAAAGTTATTTGTGGCAGAAATACTGAAACTTGATGATTACAGTGAATTAAAAAGGGAGAACCAAATTAATTCCAAATGTTTAAAAAAGGAATTACTTCATATCAATGTTAAATTAAGAGACATTGAGAAACAAAACCAGTTAGAAGACAGATCGTTTGTGGACATTTTTCAGGGATTCTCAGATTTGGACACCGCAGATAAAAAACATCTTGTGAATCTAATCCCGCCTGCTAATGTTTACTACCAGTCAGGAAACCTCTCTTTGGGTTTAAACGATGCGTTATCAAAGATATTATCAAAAAAGAATAACCGAAAAAGCAATAAACATAAATTTCATTGATAAAAAGGTTTCCGTTGAACGAGCAATTGCCATATTAGCAAAAAATGGCATTAAGGTTGATTATGACGAAATGACAGTTATATTAGATTTCTTGTATCTCGTGTCAAAAAATTACAATAAACCAAAAGAGGAAAAGACATCATAACCTTAAAGAGAGATCGAACATCTAATAAAGGCTAATTAAGGACCTACTGAAACACTGTTAAGACAGTTTACTACAAACATCCTAAAAATTCTAGGGTTAAAAATCGAACTATAATTGACCTGATAGTAACAGTTTGGGTCACAGATTTTTAATGGCATAAAAAAAGGAGACAACCTATAAATGATGTCTCCTTAAGTGCATGACAGGACTATCCTCGAACACTTTTATAACTGATTTAATGCAATTTGCTAGTTTAACTATTTGATTTACATTTATTTGTATTATTGTGTCTTTTTCATGCAAAGAATTTTTTTTTGATTGGTTTTTAATGGTGTAAAAAAAGAGACAATCATTAAATAGTGTCTCCTAAAGTCCCACTGCGCTTATCTTCAAACAATTTTTTGGCAGATTTAATTCGATTATGTCATTTAAATTGTTACAACGTTTTTTCCCAGTGAGTGGTTATTATAAGTTGCAAGAATCTACGGAATAGATACTTGGGAATTGAGGAAAGAAAAGTGATGCTCATAGAAGTTTTTAAAGACCATAATTCAAAAATCGAATTCTACTACTCATTCTTTTCACAGGAATTATCAAAAGCTTTCAATAACTCCTGTTGTCAAAAGTAAAATATAATCAAATGTAAGATTCATATTACTAAATTTTGATTTTCATAGACCATAAATTTTAGTCTTTGTTATCTTAATATGAGATATACTCTATAAGGGTCTTTGCTCAGTTCCGCATTTTGAGAATAGTATCAGGATCCAAAATAAAAATACGTTCTTTCATTGTAAGTTGCTATTAATGAATAAGTTTAAGTTTTTATTGGTTTTTTAGAGTATCTATTTGGTATGTTTAAGTATACTGATAAAGTATCTGCAGGGTATCACATTCCTTTATTACAGGTTAAAATAAGACTAATCTTGCTTCTTAGTTTTTAACGAGGTAAAAATGTATCTAAAGAAAAGCAGGTATAGTATAAAAAAAGCATCCGGTATGCTTCTTTTGCTATGCTCTTTTTGTATTACCAATGCACAATTATATATAGGAGCATGTGGAAGTCTACATATAAAAGACAGTATTCTTTTTCAAACAGAGAGAAAAAATAGTCCGGTTCCATTATATGTAGAAGGCAACACCAAAGTATATAATCTGGAACAAATTTCCAATGTTAAGGTGGCTGTGCTTTCTTCTCCTACTCTAAAAAAATCATCACAGAACCCTTTTGCTAAAAATAGAAAAAAACCTAAAAATAGAAAAACAGAAAAGAAGGCTTTAAAATTGATTTCCAAACCGGAAGTATACATATCTGAAAATATAAGATGTTTGCTGTATGTGAAAATAAGGTTTTTCCAAAACAATCTCTCAAAGCCGGATTATTCGAAAGGACTTTTCTGTTAGGAATAAAGATCCATCCACCTCCTTCTTTTAAATACACTATATAATAAAATACACAAATTCATATATCAACTCAGGGAAAAGAGTAATTGTAAAGCTCTTTTCTCTTTTACAAAATTAAAATAAAAAAAATGAAAAAAAATTACAAGCATCAATGTCAAAGACTATTGGCGCAACACAAAACATATTGCTATGTAGCGATACAATATCAACTAAAACAATTTAAATGAGAATAACAAAAATATTGATGTACGCTATAGTGTGTTTTTTTAGCAGCACACTATATGCGCAAACTCCGGGAGGACTTAGTGGAGCTACCACTGAGTTTTGGCTCCGTGCAGATGACTTAACAGTTGCAGACGGTGCAGATGTTGCCTCTTGGACAGATAATGCAAATGCGGCGAGGGGTTTCTCTAACGCGACATTATACAAACCAAGATATGTAAAATCTGCGATGAATTTTCATTCGTCAGTAGAGTTCTACGAAGATGAAAATTTATCTCAGACCAACAATGAGACTAGAAAATTGGTTTCTAATATCAACTATGCTCCCGATCCTACAAAATCTTATTTTGTAGTTTGGATATCTAAATTTGACCCTACTACCACAGAAGCTAACCCAACTGTTTTCCGCTCAAATGCAGGTTCTGCTACAGGAAATACGAACGGTAATAGATACGGATGGAGGCAGGCTGGTAATTTGTATCACGGAACAAGAGGTACTGACTATACTCATAATACTGTTGAAAGAAATTATGGGATTGGAGTTGCTGTATTGCCCAATAATAGTGCTACAGCACAAGAACAATACCTGAATGCCCTGAAAAGCACAACAGCAATGGCTGGAAGAACATTAGGAACCGATTCTAGTTTAAGTACTATTGGAGGTTCTTCAACCGATACAGGAACTACAAGAGGGTTTTTCGGTGAGGTAATGGAAATCATTGTCCTATCAAAACCAGGAGTTGGACAAACGCTAAATGCTTCAGATTTAGCAAAACTCAATACCCAACTTGCGGTAAAGTATGGAATTACTTTAAATACGCAAACGGATTATATTCTATCGAACGGTACTTCTATTTATAATAGCGGTAGCGCAGGATATACTGGTTATGCCAAAGATATTTTTGGTATTGCCCGAGATGATGCGAGTGGTTTGTACCAAAAACAATCTGCAAGTACCGATAATGCAGTTCTTACTGTATATTTAGGCAGTGCCCTTGCTGAGACCAATGCGCAAAACACAGGTACTTTGGTTGATAAAGACGCTTTGATGTTTGGTGCCAATGGTGGTACAGAATATTCTGCTTATTCTTATCCAGTTGGGACAGCCTTTCAAAACTATACCTTCGTGTCTACTACAGATCCTGTAACTGGTGTAGTAACAGACGAAAGATTATCCGTTATTTCCAATTATAAATTGAGAGCTAAAACTACAGGTACGCTTTCTCAATATACGGTAGGTATGAAACCAGGACAAGGGCAGTGGGTTGTTGTAAGCAGTGACCCTACCTTTGCACCTGCAAATACCCGTATCTACAAAATTGTAGGAGGAAATGCCAGTAATGTAGTGGTGAATGATGGCGATTATGTAGGTTTTGCTTCATTTATAAAAGCACCAGGAGGCGTAGCGAGCAATCTGAGAATGTGGCTGAACGCCTCTGCTAAAAATACCATTACGCTTAATGGTGCCGGTGAAGTAATCAACTGGGTAGATTATGCCGGTTATGGGACAACCTATAGCAAAATTAATACAGCTTCAACAGCTCCTTTGTATGTAAATTGTGATCCGAAATCCAATTATCACCCTGCTGTATTTTTTAGAAAGCAAAATGAATATCTGTCTACATTGAAGGGGCCGATGTCAATAGCAGCACCGGCTACTTCTTCATTTTTCTTTGCTTTAAATCATAATTTTGCAACAAGTGATAGATCATATTTTGCTGGCTTTGGAACTAGTACAAGTTTATCGGCCAGTAACCGGAGTCCTTTGTTTGGAGTTGAAAGAGCTAATGCCGCAGCTACTACCGCATTTGGAAGATTTAGATCGACAGCATCTGCAAATAGTAGTGTAAATTTATTTAACGCAGGAGCAACTACTATTGCAGGATATCACTGGAATAGAGGTAGTACAATCACTTTTGATTTTGATGGGCACCTCAATACGGTAAATCACACTGCCAATTCTTCTTTAATGAATGGAAGAGGAGTTTTGGGAGCTGCATACTATTCGGGAGCAAATACCATAGGTATAATACCTGAAGTTATTGCTTATGAAAGTATACTTACACAAGCTGAAAGAGATAAAATTAATTCTTATCTGGGGTTAAAATATGCAATCACTATTGACTTAAACAAGACGTCTACTGCAACTAATTTTAATTTTATCTTGTCTGATAACACCTCTGTATGGAATGGAAGTATAGCACCAATGTTATCATATCATTATAACGTTACCTCTGTTGTAAGAGACGATATACAAGAACTGAATAACAAGCAAGCAAAATCTACTGACACAGGAGATTATTCCGCTGCTGGGGATAAAATTAGAACCGATGTCATGCACATGGGTATCGGGACTAAATTAGGTTGCACACCAGTATTAACAGGTCTTACAAAAGATTTGTCTGCTGTAACATGGGGACATGATGTAAACAAAGGTTTAGACGCTGGTTTTACTGCTGCTGCCTGTGCAACGGAGATTACAGAAAAATTAGCAAGAAACTGGTTGGTAAGAACCACTCCTAATTTACTTAGTGGTACGCAAACTTCTCAGGAGATGCTTATCAACATGTATTATGATGCAGATATCTTTCCTTACCAAAACAATGCTACCGTGTATATGTTGGTAGATAACAACGGAGATATCACCAATAATATTACCGGAAACGGAGGTTGGACTAATGTTATCCCTGGTGTTTGGGTAACCGATCATTATGAGTTTAAGTATAAATTCAATAAAGAAACCACGTTTATCACTTTTGGTGCAAAAGCATCTCTACCTACTTGTGCTGCTTGTGAATTTACAGGGCAGAAAAAACTACAATTCAGAGCTGGTACTGGTGTAAACCAATGGACAAACGGAGCTACAACAGAAGATTATGACCTTACTGATCTTAAAGTAAAAGTAACAGCATCTATTGCTACACCTTCAAGATTTGTTTCAGGATATCCTAGAGCGAGTTCTGCTAGATCTTTAAGAGAATACAGAAGATCTATAACCATGGGTGGTGGTACTGGTGTTGACCTTATGACAACCAAAATTCAACTCTTTAAAGCAGATGGTACTACCAAAATTGCCGCTAAAGCGAAGTTTGATATTTATGAAATCAGTAAAAGATACGGAAGACGAGACAAAGTAAAAGTATATGGAGTATGTTCTGCTGGTACTGTACCTGGAAGACTTACCTACGTAAGAAAAGCAGCAACATATAGTATTATTGACCAACAAACTGCTGAAGGCACTAAATATTCTTCATATACCAACCAAAGAGGGATGATGCATGTAGAATTCGATGTACCAGTAGAAGAAATTATCGTTGAACACACCTTCCCAACAAGAGCTTATGGTACCGAAACAGGAAAAACCACTATTGGTATTGGACCGATTACTTTTAGCTGTCCAAAACCTTTGCCTCCTCCTAATGAAGATGGGTTTATCCATACCAAAGAAGCAGATAGCCCAGTGAAAACGTGTGATCCTGTGAATTTTACCTACAGAGTTTACAATACAGCAGCATGTGATGAAAAAACTGTAAATTTCAGTGATGTATTGCCATCTGCGCCAAGTAATATGTATTGGATGGGACAAACCATTTCTATCTCTTCATCTACTTCAAATGCAACTATAGATGCAAGTAATGATGCAGTATTAGCAGCGGTTGAAGCAACTGGAAGTACTACAAACTATGCAGACGCACAATCGTTAATATTGAATGGTCTTAAAATTCCTGCACAAGGGTTTATTACTATTTCAGGAACTGCATATTTTGCACAAGGCGCATTGGGTGGAGATTACAATACCAATCAATCGCTTATTACATACACCGGAGGTACATCTACCTCACTTACAAGTTGTGATCGTTATACCGATGGATGTGCAGAAACTCACGTAATTGCAACAGCGGTTGCACAACCAGCACCGATAAAAATAAGTGATTTTTATACCGATAAGGCTTGTTATTCTAGCAATGGAGAGGTTACCATTTTCTTAAAAATTAACAATACCGGTACTACTAGTATTCCTAATTCGCAAGTAAACTTCGGTTTTGAGCCTGCTGGTGCAGTTTCATCTTCTCTACAGTATTTCAGTTATGTTCCGGCTTATGGTATAAATGTAACACAGCTAGATGGTACTATAATTGCAAATTATTCTCCGGCAAATGCTGAAAATGAAGCAACTGATGGAGAGATACAAACCATTGAAGATGCAAATGGAAATGGTGCACTTACCATTCCTGCAGGAGAAAGTATTATCAGTTTCAAAGTGAAGTATAATACTGCTGTTACTCCAACTTTACCAGATACGGACCCAAAATTCAATGTAGGATTTGACTTATTGCCAAATGCTGATGGGGAGTGTACGCCTTTGGTACTGAATACTTTTGATGACATTGAACTTGAAGCTTGTAGTTATTGTACCAAACCTGGAGATTTCACCAGTGCAGGAACACCAACCAAAGTAGGAATTACGGTTCAAAGCAAAAAAGAGGGTTGGCCAGAAAACGTGCCAAACGGTATGATTGCTTTGGAGTCTAAGTCTAAAGGTTTTGTAATTACACGTGTAGCAAACACAAGCTTAGCAGTAATCGCTGAACCTAAAGAGGGAATGTTGGTATACGACGAAAGTGCAGGTTGTACAAAACTATACAATGGAACTACATGGAAATGTATCGCAAGAGATTGTAATGACTAATCTTTTAAATATTTAAATAAAATAGAAACGCCCATAAAAAATCTTCAATAGTCGAAAATAGGATTATGGGCGTTCTTTTTAATAATGAAAATAATTGAACAATGAAAAAATATATATACAGCGCTATTTTTGCCAGCTTGCTAGCAACAGGTCTAAGTGCGCAAGTTTCTATCGGCGGAAAAACATCCGTAGAAGGAAGTAGCAGTATTCTAGACTTTAATAGTGATACTCAAGGAATTAAAGTAGTAACAACTGCTGTTGCTCCAAATAATAAAAATACTGAAGGTATTATTTTACCAGCCTTTTCGCTTGCACAAGCCATAACAGATGGTTTAACAACAGCAGGAGGAAGTAGTAATGGTACATTTTACTTTGATACCCAAGAAAAAGTAGTAAAAATGCTTGAAAATGGTGTTTGGGTAAGCCTAAGTGACGCTGCAACAGGAAGTACTACTGCAATTACGCCTAATACATCTGCAGAGTCAACCCAAAGACAAGGAGCTATTATTAAAACTAGTAATGGTACATCATTATCAGCAACAGAAATTGCAACAATTCCTGCTGGTGTGTTGGTATTAGAATCTCCTAACAAGGCACTGATCCTTCCACGAATTGAAAGCGCACATTTGCTTGTGAAAAGTCCATATCCTGGAATGATGTGTTATGACGTACTTGGTAAAGCATTGGCTATTTTTGATGGTACCGTTTGGAATTATTGGAAATAAAGCAAAATTATAACATAAGTAAGAAGAGTTCGTCTCACAACGTATCTATTTGGTATGTTTAAGTATACTGATAAAGTATGTACAGGGTATCTCATTCCTTTATTACAGGTTAAAATAAAACTAATCTTGCATCTTAATTTTTAAGAGGTAAAATGTATTTAAAGAAAAGAAGGTATAGTATAAAAAAAGCATCCGGTATGTTTCTTTTGCTAAAAATAGAAAAACAGAAAAGAAGGCTTTAAAATTGATTTCCAAACCGGAAGTATACATATCTGAAAATGAAAGTTCTGTTGTAGTTTCTAATGAGAAATCAAGAAATATTGCTATTATTATAAGTAATATATTTAAGGAAAAGCAAGGAATATTACAGAATAAGTATAAGATGTTTGCTGTATGTGAAAATAAGGTTTTTCCAAAACAATCTCTCAAAGCCGGATTATTCGAAAGGACTTTTTTGTTAGGAATAAAGATCCGTCCACCTCCTTCTTTTAAATACACTATATAATAAAATACACAAATTCATATATCAACTCA
>NZ_JABBGI010000005.1 GCF_012927325.1 Chryseobacterium antibioticum
AAAAGGAGATTTGATTATCTACGACAGAGGGTTTGCGTCTTTCGATTTTATGTATGAACATAAAAAAAGAGATCTAGACTTTGTCATGCGGATGCGTTTGGATTTTAATCTGGTTATAAAAGATTTTATGGCAGGCGGTAAACATTCGCAAATAGTAAAAATGTATCCCGGGAAAAACACCAATTTAGCAGGAAAACCTTATGATAAAGACACATTTCTGATAGTCAGACTGCTTCGGATTGTTTTAAAGGGAGGCGAAACCGAGATTTTGGCAACATCTTTTGAGGATGAAAATCAATACAAAAATGAAATCTTTAAAGAGCTCTACTTTGAAAGATGGAAAATAGAAACATATTATGACGAGCTTAAAAACAAGCTTAAAATAGAAGAGTTTTCGGGTTATTCCAATCAAAGCATACTGCAGGATTTTTATGCTGCATTGCTGGTAAGTAATATTCAAAGCCTTATTGTTGAAGAGATTAATGAAGAACTTCAGGAGAAAAAAGAGAACAAAAAATATATTTATAAAGTAAACACCTCATTGTCTTATGGTTTTTTGAAAGACAGAATACTGTCTTTACTTTTTTCAAACACTAATATAAATGAGCCGATGGAAGAGTTAAAAACTCTTTTTAGAGCACATCTAATTCCTGTAAGACCTCAAAGATCAAATAAAAGAAACATAGGTAAATACAGAGCGAGAGCCAAGCCCATAGTCTCTAAAAATCAAAAAGATAGCTTATGAAATTTTACTAACTTAATGACATTGGGGCAGAGCCCCGAAGTATTAAAAGTCAAAAAGTGTAAGTTGAGCCTCATGCACTTTTTGATATTCTTTTTCTTTTCCTTGATTTTCTATATATTTTTTAATGACATCTTTGTTTCCATATTGACCTACTGTGTTTGCGTAATAACCACTTGTCCAAAAATTTCCACCCCAAAGCTTAGCTTTAACTTCAGGAAAACGTTTGAAAATCTCTTTAGCTGTGATACTTTTTACTTTCATACAAATTTCACTAATTGACAAATTTGGAACACTTTGTATCAAAAAATGAACATGGTTATCTTCATAACCAATTTCTAAAAAATGAATTTCATAGCGATGAGACAATTCAATACATATTTCTTTCAAGCCAGTTCCAACTTCTTCACTTATAACCGAATTCCTGTATTTCACAGGAAAAACAATATGGTAAAGAAGTAAGGTTTTATTATGTCTTTTCAAAATATGATCGTCCATAAATCAAAGCTACATCTTTTTATTCTTTTGAAAAACCATCCGTTTTTCAAACTTTTCCTCTTTTCACCCCGAGGCAGAGCCTCGAGGAATTCTTTAGATTAAATTACAATCTAGTTTGTAGTCCTGCAAAGGTTCTTATTGGTACTAATGGAAAGGTTATGCACTCTTCTTGCGGCGGTGGCAATAATATGGTGATCGAACAGAAGCTCGACAGTATAAGGGCTATTAAATTAAATCCATAAGACTGACTGTTTTTATGTTTTTTTAATCAACCTTTTTCAGGACGAGACAAAACAATAAAAAACCGAGCTTATGGCTCGGTTTTTTATGATCTTATGGTTAAGCCCAAAAACGGGAACATATAATCACAATAAATAGCTGAAAAATAAATTTGAGATTATTCTTGTTAAGGACTATATCAAAAAAAGTATACGATGAAGGAAAGGCTCAAGGTTTGTTAATATGGCTTATTTTTTAGGTTTATATTTTTTTAATTTGTCGTCAATGTAATATGCTTTTTCTGTTTCCCCTTCGCGAACCAAAAAATAAAATTTTAAATTTTTTCTATCTTCTAAATTATACCCATCACCCAAATTCTTATCTGTACTGTAGTTAATTTCATCAATTTTAAAGATTTTTTGTGGTCTGATTAACCAATTCATTGTTAACAAATCTAATACCCCATACAATTCATTATTTGATTCGATGGAATAGCCATAATATTTCCTTTTTATAGAATGCTCTGAATCGATAAAAGCGAAATAGCCCTCTGTTTGACTTCTGCTATTGCTGATTATATCATTTATGAGTTTTTTTTCTCCATTCATATTTATGAAACCCTGTTCTCCTTCTGTAGTTTTGTACTTAAACCAAATGTTATCATTTCCTACATAGACAAGGTCTAAATGTGAATAATCAAAATCTAGATTTTTTACAGTTTCACCACTTGATTTTATAACTGCATATTTATTTTCTTTAATAGCAATAGCGAAATCCTCATTCTTATATTTGAATAATTGCGGACAGTAAGTATAAGTATCTGAAAAAGAAAAAATTGAATTATTGACAACATAAAATCCTTTTGAATATCCTTTTTTTATAGGACCTTCTGCTGGAGAAACGTCAAAAATTTGCCAGTTTTGCAAAGATACTTCCATTTCTTTTGTGGTATTGCTTATTTCAAAATAGGCAATATTATTATAATTCCCTCTTAAATTTGGTTGGGCAAAATCTAATTGGTAATAGTTAGGTAAAACAACTATTTTATTGTTTTTTGCGTTTAAATAACCCATCCCTTTTTCAGTTTCATAAGGAACTAAATTTTTAAAGTCTGTTGCCTTAATGTTTACAAAGTCCTTTTTAATGATGTTTTTAATACTGTCTTCATATTTTTCCTGTGAAAAAGCAGAGCTACAAATAAAAATAAAAAGTGGTAATAAGGATAATTTTCTGGTCATAATTTTTTTTGATTGATTTAAAAAAATAGGATATTAAGTTCTCTTGCTTATAAACGTTTGCTAGTAATGAAAACGAGTATTTTCGGCGAACAAAAATACAATTAAAAAACTACTCTATCGAACCACAAAAGGAATCTATAGACGCAGCGCTTAAGATTTTTGCTTTAAATGTCTATGAATTTCCAAAATCAGGAAATGTCTATGACAGTCGGGGCGAAGCTTATTTTAATAAAAAAGAATATGCATTATCAAAAAGCGATTATCAGAAATCATTAGAATTAGACCCAACCAATAATAATGCGAAGGAAATGATTTTGAAAATCAATCAAATTTTTTCCGCCAAAAATTAAATTAAATTTTTAATATTACTTAATAATAGTGTTTTTTGACAAAACACATTTACTCTTTATATTTCCTTTTTGATACACAGCTAAACGGCGCCGCTTTAAGATAAGCGGCGCCGTTTTTATTCTTTTTGATCCCAGACTCAATCAGATTAATACTTTTTAAATGTTCAAATAAGCATTCTGCTTAAGAAATATCTCTATTTCAGAATTTTCTATCCTAGGATTTGCACCGGAGTAACTCGCTACCAAAGCACCGACAGCGCTTGCAAAATTTAGGGCATCAACAGGATTTTGATCTGACAGCAATTTCGCAATCAGGCTTGCCAAAAAAGAATCTCCTGCCCCTACCGTATCTGCCACTTTCACAGGATAACCTTCGTGTCTATACAATTGATTATTCCATAACAGGATAGATCCGTATTTTCCTAAAGTTACACATATTACCCTAGTATTTGTTTTTTCTGATACGAACTTTATATTTGACTCAAGATCATCAGATTCAAATCCCATTCCGGCAGCAATTTCCAGTATTTCCTCATCATTAAATTTGATAAAATCTGCACTATTCATAAGCTTTTCCAGAAGCTGAATATTGTAAAATGGCTTTCTTAAATTCACATCAAAAACTTTAAACATTGTATCGTTGGAATCTAATAGGGAGAAAAGCGTCTTTTGAGAAACATCATTTCTGCAGGCAAGGCTTCCATAGAAAAAAACATCAGCTTCTTTTACGGTATCTATTATTTTTTCATCAACACTGATAAAATCCCACGCAGAAGGAAACTTGATTTCGTACGTTGCGGAGCCCCGCTCATTTAAAGAAACCTGAACAATTCCTGTGTCATATTCCGGAGAAACAATGATTCCGGCAGTTTCAAGAGTATTTTCTTTGGTGTAATCCAGGATTACCTTTCCGTCTTCATCATTGCCTACGGCACTGATCATTGTAACGGGAAAGCCATACGAAGCCGTTCTGAGAGCCAGATTGAGAGGCGCTCCGCCAATTTTCTTCTCTTCTCCAAAAACATCGAAAAGTACTTCTCCAAAACTTATTACATTAATTTTCTTATTGATAAACATTAATTGGGATTTTTGATATTGATATTATGAATTCTCTGAAGAACTAAAAATACTCCATTTTTTATTAACAATATTATAAATTCTATTGGTGAAAGCTATTTTATCATTGATATAGATCACACAAACGTCGTTGCTTATGGAAGCCATTATAGTATATGATGTCCCTGAAACCGAACTTAACGAATAAGATAAGACCAATCAAGCCATTAATGATGAAAAATGACAATTTCATAGTTGAAAATTCCCATAAAAAGAGAAAATGTTGCAGAAATAGTAAAAAATATTACCTTTGGACAGGAAGCAGATTAAAATGAACAATGGTCATGAATTTATCAGTAAATAACTTGAAAGGTTGGTTCTGGAAATAAACTGGAGTTTAATTTTTTAAGGCTAGCATTAGCTGTAGGCCCTCTTTTTTTGAAAATAGCCAAAAATGCAAATTATTCTACTTCAAATTGTTATATATTATCATAAGAGGCTTATTTATAAAAAATTTTACTTTAGCTGTTGCCGACAATCGAAAGATTATAATGTCTGTCTGTACATCTCATGTTAGAATTAATTCAAATGACGTCCTAAATAAACGGGAATGATAAAAAAATGTTTTTTATTTTTAACAAACTATATGAAGATACTGAAAACAACTTTAACTCCCCAGTATAAGTTGCCTGCAGCTTTATTTATTGTATTGTATTTTATTTCAACAGGAACTTTATTTTCTCAGCAAAAAAAAGAAATGCAAGTTCTATTATATAATGCGCAACAAGTCTTGTATTCTAATCCTGAACAATCCTTAAAGTTTGCTCAACATATTGCAAAAAATTCTAAATCGTCAAAGGAAATTATACAAAGCTATTTGCTTATCTCAAAGAGCTATCTTATTGAGGGTAAATATGATCAAGCAATAGAAGCATCTGAAAATGCAAAACGTATGGCAGCAGAATCAAATGACGATAGCTTACATGTAAGTTCATTATCGTTGCTGTCAGAAATTATGAATTTTTTAAACTTAACTGAACTTTCTACAAAATATAACGATGAGGCTAAGCAAATAATAAAACGGAATTCTAAACTTCACAAAGAATTTAAAGAAATAGAGATTTCTGAGATCATAAAAAAAGACGCAAAGCTTTCTCCTGAAATGGATTTGACATATGCAAAAATCACCAAGGGAACATTATTTACACAAATAGCAAAAAGGTATTTAGAAAGATCCGATTATGATATGGCTTTTTTATATTTCTCCAAAAGTATGGAAAATCTTGAAAAAAAGAGTAATATGGATTACTGGGAAATGCTAAATTTCATTAATTATAGCGATTACTTCTTCAATAATAAACAATATGAAACGGCAGTTGAGGTCCTGTATAGAGCCGCTGAAAAGCAAAAAAAAATTAGTAATCCCTTTTACGAAAAAGAGATTAATGAAAAATTAATGAAAAGCTTTATCGCTCTAAAAGACAGTGAAAAATCTCAGGAATATTATCAAAAACTGAATATTGCAGAAGTAAATACTGAATCCCAACTTAGTTTAGCCAATGAATGGGTTGTGACTCATTATGAAAACAAAAAAAATAACATTGTCCATCTTAAAGAAAGAAAACAAAAAAATATTATATATATATCACTTACTTTTTTATTGATCATAGTGGTGGTAGTGGTGGTATTTCAAAGGAGCTATAATTTAAAAATAAAGAATAAAAAAGACTTCATTCATTTTTTTGAAATAATGGATCAGTCTAATCATCAGGAACAAAAAAACAAATCCTTAAAGCCTATCTCAGTTTCTTTGGAAACCGAAAAAAACATACTTACCGGATTAGACAAATTTGAAAAAAGCAATAAATTTCTGAATGACAATATGTCTCTTCCACTTTTGGCATCCCAACTAAACACCAATACAAAGTACCTCTCGAAAATATTAAGTGATCATAAGCAGAAAAATTTTAATTTCTACGTCAACGAATTAAGAATCAACTATATTATTAATAAATTGAAAACAGATCCTCAATATCTTAATTTTAAGGTAAGCTATTTAGCTGAAGAATGCGGATTTGCTTCACATAACAGTTTTACTTTTGCTTTTAAAAAACATATTGGGATGTCCCCGATATCTTTTATAGATTTTATTAAAGAAGATAAAAAGAATAATGCTCACAGACTATAGAAAATATTACGTATTGCTATGTATTCTCAGTATTAATTTATTTGGACAGGAAAATCCAGATAGTCTTTTGAGTGCAGTTCGATTAAAGCTTTCAAATAATCCGGATAAGGTGATTGAAGTGGCAGAAAAAGTTCTGGATTTAGATAATATAAATAATAAAACTAAAATTGATGCTCTTTTTTCCCTGGCCAATGCATATACCGCGAAAAGAAATTTTAAAAAAGCGTTGCAGTATGGTTTGCAGAGCAAAAAAATTGCAGAAGAAAATCATTATATAAATCATCAGATAGGAGCTCTAAACGTTATTCTTCTTCAATATTATCAGTTAAAAATGTACGATAAGGCTCTTTCATATTTAGATATAGCTGATGGTTTGGTACGATCCTACCCGCATAAGGATTCCATAAGAGGATTAATAGGAAACAATTATGCTTTACGAGGGATGATTTATAATTATCAATTTAATAATGAACTGGCCATAAAATTTCTTAAAAAATCAGTAGCTGAATATCAAACTGACCCCAACAACCCATATATGATTGCAAATCAATGTATTGCAATACAAAATATTGGATCTTGTTATTTAAATCAAAATAAAATAGACTCTGCACAGATCATATTTTCTGAAGCAATAACATTAGGAAAAAAAATAAGCAATAATAACGCATTAGGATATGCATATTTGGGATTAGCACAAGCAAATATTCTTGTAGCCAAAACTACAGAAGCTGAATACAATCTTAACAGTGCTCTATTACTTTCAAAAGAATTACGTGATCCCTTTTTAGAAAGAGATTTATACAAGTGGGTATCCTTAACAGCATTGCTAAAAATGATTGGGCCAGATACTATGAATATTTAAAAATGGGCAGGGTTACCAATAATAAAATACTGAAATTTGAAAAAGATTTCATGAATGATATAATCCGTGTATCCGATAAAAGATACACAGAGAAAATAGAGACCAGCTCACAAAGCTTTTTTTATACAATTTCCATCATATTTATCTTACATATTCTTGCTATCTATTATCTTATTTTTATGATAAAAAAGAAAAAAAACATCATAAAATCACATCAGTCGGTAATAGATAATCATTTGAAAAAAAACACCAATAAAAGCGATTAAAATACTGTATATCAAATGTTTAAACATTATCGTTTTTCCTGAATTTCCATATCTATTCACTTTCATTTACCCTTAATATCCCTTTACATTTGTCCATAATTTAATTGAAGGACAGTGTTTAGGGATATTTCAATTTTGTTCCAAATTTTCAAAATTTTGATAGTTCTCTACCTGTAATAATTTAATTATTTCAAGCAAGATGTTATGTTCCCATGACTATTCTTAAGATTAAAAAACTATTAAATATAATTATTAAGAAACTACACAAATGAAGAAAAACAAAAACAAGGCAATTGCTTTTTTTGCTTGTTTGTATATTTTTCTATGTCCCTTTCATCTGATTTTTGCACAGATTACCATAGTGGGAAATGCAAAAATGTTTATAGGTGCTCGGACGTCTGTATATATTAACGAAGACCATTCTTCGGATGTTATCGTATACAATCCCTCTGAAAATTTTATTCTAAAAGAAAAAAATAAGAGCTCAAAGTTTAAAAAGAAAACAAATAGAAAGAACAGTAAAATTAAGACGGCTAATACGTATAAGACCGTTCCGGTAAAATATAAAATTCAAACCTGTCCGGCCAAGTCTGCGTATTTTTTTAATAATAATCCTGATTGTACTGTGGCTGTGGCACAATCAAATTTTCATTCAAAAGTATTAGGGAAATATTTAAATGTAGATTACTTCTTTTATTTTAATGTTTCCCTCAGATCAGTGATAGAAATAGGTGATGTAAGCTACACTAACAAAACTTTAAAGTTCACTTATTTTATTCGCCCCCCCCCCCCGGACAATAAAAACTAAAACTACACAGTATTTTATTTAATAATGCTGTCAATAAGTATTCTATGATTTTCATTTAGAATATGTCAATTTATAACACAACAAAATCTATGGTATTTAAAATATACTGATTTTATATGAAACTACAAAAACACAATACAAATAAGGTTTATTTAAAGGTCAGCGGCATGCTACTGTTTTCGATCTTTAGTATGCTATCTGTCTTACAAGCCCAGAGCCTCCTTTCGGAGAGCTTCAACTATTCCCCCGGAGCTTTGTTGACGAGCAGCAACTGGACCGCGCTAGCAGGGACCGGGACTAATAATATAACGGTTTCCAATGGTAATCTTGCTTATGCTGGTTCTATTGGTAACGAAATGGGAAATAAAGTCTCTTTAGCCAATAACGGACAGGATGTCTACCGTACTTTTACCAGTACTGCAGCTCCTGTATACTCCTCACTCGTTGTCAATGTGTCAGCGGCTAATGTAGTAGGAGATTTCTTTTACTCAATAGGTACAAGTGGAGCTCCGGCTACAACGGTAGGCGCTAAATTGTTTGTTAAATCGAATGGATCAGGCTTCAGTTTTGGGGTCCTGAGAGGAACCGGAGGAACACCCGTTTATGAAACTACAGTAAGACCGTTTAATACCAATGTAATGGTGGTCTTGAAATATGAAGTGGTACCAGGAGCCACGAATGATGCCGTGAAACTATATGTAAATCCAGCATTATCTTCAGAACCAGCAATAGCAGATGCAGTATATACAGCAGCTGTTGGTGCAGATGCAGGGGCTTTTTCTGCCATAGCTCTTCTGCAGGGAACAGCCGTGACAGCTCCTACGCTGGAGGCAGATGGTATTAATGTAGGCACTACCTGGGCAAGTGTAGCTTCTCCTGTTTATGATTATGGAGATGTACCTACAACCTACGACCTTACAAAAGACGGAGTTTATGCTCCTGCAGGACACGGTCTGTTGACAGGATTTGGATTAGGAAGCATAATTTCCGATCTTGAACTTTCACCATTGAGTGTAGCTGGAGGTGCAGATAATAATGGGAGCAATGGAGACGGCACAGATGAAGATGCTGTTAATACTGCATCGAATCAGATGAGAAAGGGAATCGTTTACAGTTTAAGCGTACCTGTTATAAATAATGCCGTATCAACTAAATACTTATACGGTTGGATTGATTTTAATAATGATGGAAGATTCCAGGTTGGAGAGGCAGCACCAGTTGTCGCTTTTTCTGCAGCTGGAAGCAGTACTCAGACACTCACCTGGACTGCAGTTCAGACAGCAACTATTGCTACAGGAACATCTAACCTGTATGTAAGATTAAGGATTTCAGATCAGTTACTTGCTGACTTTACCACTGCAGCCTCCGGAGGAGCTCTTATTGATGAACGGAGCGTTGGAAATGGAGCAGTCAGTACTGTTAATGCTGCTGATGCTCCTACAGTACCTGATGGCGAGGTGGAAGACTACCAAATAGCCGTTGTAGATACATATGAATATGGAGACCTGCCTGTATCTTATGAACAGCCAGGAGGAACGTCCTTACCTGCACGTCAGCTGTTGAGTTCTTCTTTAAAGATTGGTGCTACAACAGATATAGAGTCAGCAGCCCAAAACGTGTCGCCGGGAGCCAATAACAATGGAACAAACGGAGATGGATTGGATGAAGACGGCATAGACCCTACTGCGGTTTCGATTACCCCCAGTACCCTCTTTACACTCCCGGTAAATGTGACGAATATTTCCGGTGCAGCAAGCACATTATATAGCTGGCTGGATATTAATAAGAATGGAGTGCTTGAAGCAGGAGAAGTTGCAACAGCTGCTGTTAGTACAGGAACTAATGGTACTGCTGTTAATTTAAGTTGGACATCTGCTCAGACTGCGAATATTTCCGGTACGGAAGTCTATTTACGTCTGAGACTTGCAGGTACAGCTTTGGCAGATAATGCAGCTACTGCTGCTTATGATGAAAGAGCATTTGCGGATGGTCTTAATACAGGAATTTACGGTACCGCTCCAGGTATTGGAGAAATAGAAGATTACAGGATTTCAGTAAATCCAGGGTATGATTTTGGAGATGTGCATGTATCTTATGATCAGCCTGCAGGAGTCTTAATTCCGGCACGCCAGATTCCTGGTATTACTTTACGAATTGGAGCTACTACCCCTGATGTAGAATACAATGTACAAAGCGTTGCCACTGATGCAGATAATAACGGAACTAATGGAGATGGACTTGATGAAGATGGTATCAATCCTGCTCTGTATCCTGTAACACCTACTTCTGTATTTACACTGCCTGTGAATGTCACCAATACTTCTGGAGTTGGACGTACATTATACGGATGGCTGGACATTAATAACAATGGAATTTTTGAAGCCGGGGAAGTGGCTACAGTTTTAGTGGCTAATAACGCTACCACAGTAAATTTAGCTTGGACCGCAGCGGTCACAGGTAAAATCGCAAGTTCATACGTGTATTTACGTCTAAGATTTACAAATGCAGGGTTATCAGACAGCGGTGCTACCACCGGTTATGATGAAAGAGCTTTTGCAGATGGACTTATTACAGGAGTTTACGGCACAGCTCCGGGTATCGGAGAAATAGAAGATTACAGACTTGCCGTAAATGCAGTTTTTGATTTTGGTGATGCACCTGAAAGCTTTGAGATTAATAATTCTATAGACGTAGTACCAGCGAGACATATTCCTGCTTCCACATTGTATTTGGGAAGTATATATGATACGGAATCTTCTAATAATGCGGTAGCTGCAGGGGCAAATAACAGTGGGATTAATGGGGACGGAGCAGATGAAGACGGAATATCCGGGACACTGCCACAGCTTAATTCTACTACCACAAGCTACAGCGTTAATGTTAATGTATATAAGACCATTGCCGGAACTGCTACATTGCATGGCTGGATCGATATGGACGGAGACGGACGTTTTTCGGCATCTGAATATACTTCTGTAGCTGTAACAGGAACTACTGGTGCACAAACTGCTGTACTTACCTGGTCTGCACCGTTCTATTTTGATACAGGTGCTGCAACAAGCTATATGAGACTGCGTTTTACTACTGCAACTCTCACGGACAATGCAACGACTGACCTTATAGACGAACGTTCTATAGGAGACGGGCTTAACATAGGAGTTTACGGTACAACATATGCCAATGGAGAAATAGAAGATTATCCTGTACCGCTACCTGCTCCTGTTATTATTGATCCTAATTTAGATTCTGATGGAGACGGTGTTCGTGATATCCTGGACCTTGATGACGATAATGACGGGATACTGGACGCTACTGAAGGTCCTGTTTCACTAAATGATTCTGCATTTAAGCTTTACAATACCCCAAATTTTCAGGGAACTACGGCTTATCAATGGAATTTATATGTTACAGGAACAGCGGGTACTACGGTAACCTATACCCCTTATGGCGGAGCAGCCACACCAGCTGTGATTCCAGCCTCTGGAATTCTGGTGATTAATCTACTACCCGCACAAATACCAGACTGGCCTTTAAATACTGTAACCAGCGGAAAATATGTGCAGGTATCTTCTTCTTCTCCTGTTTCAATTCTACAGGAAATACAAGGAGCTCCGGCGGCGGATGATGCTGCAGTAGTATATCCTCCTTCTGTATGGGGTACAAAATATACAGTTAATTCCTACCCATCTACTTTTACTAATGGTATACAGATTTTCAGTGCCAGCGATAACAATATGGTGGTTGTTAAAAACAAAGCTGGAGCAACTGTTGCATCTTTTACCCTGAATAATGGCCAGAATTATGTTTATGACAACGGCACACCAGATTCTACAGGTTTTACCGTGACTTCTACTAAATCTGTAGGTGTAATGACATACAACAGATGTGCAAACGGGACTGCAGGTGCCTGTGATAATCTGGTAGAATACTTATTGCCGGACCGATTACTGGGGACTAAGTTTTTAACAAGAAGTGCTGCAAATACAGGCAGAATGACAATTACTGCAACCAAAAGCGGGACCGCAGTAAAAGTAGACGGAGCAATTGTAACCGTATTAAGTAATCCAGGGGATACTTATACTTATACACAGAGTATCAATACTTCTGAAATTATTGAAACCAGTGCTCCGGTGCAGTTTACTAAAATAGTACCTTATAACTATGATCCTTCACTAACAACCATACAGGATGTAACTAAGGCTACCTTAGGGCCCGCTATAATGTCGATTCCAACGACAATGACAACATCAAACAGCTTGACAATCTTTGTTAAAACAGGAAGTACAGGAAAAATGCTGTATAATGGCAACCCAATCAGCGGATGGGCGCCTTTCAGCTATGATTCTACCTATTCGTATGTTACATTAACAAATGCCAACGGGATCACGGCCGGTTCTTTAGTTAATATAAGCTCTACTACCGGAGATGTTCCATTTATGACCGACTGGTACGGAACAGGAATTAATATCACTGCTGCAACACCTTTATCTATAGGTGGGATAAGTGTGGTGTCAGGGACAAATTCTGCTAACAGCTACAAAGATACCGATGGAGACGGAATACCGGATTATCTGGATCTCGATTCTGATAATGATGGCTGTCTGGATGCCTTAGAGGGAGATGAAAATGTAACCGCAAATCAGCTAGTTAATGCTGGCGGAACACTTACGGTAGGTATCGGCTCTACAGCTTCTAATAAAAACCTTTGTGCTTCCGGCGTATGTGTAGATGCACAAGGCGTACCCGCAGTAGTAAACAGCGGTGGGGCCGCAGATGTCAATGGAAGTCAGGGACAGGGAATTGGGAATTCTGAAAATTCTTTACTACAAGATGCTGTCTGTCTGCTTACGCCATTCTGCTACAAACCTGGAATAACAAGCGGTACTGCACTGGATAGTAAAGCAGGAATTACCTCTCTGAACAGAGCAGGGTCAACAGATCCTGATAACTGGCCAATGATCCGTAAGGGAGCATGGATGGTACTTGAATCCAAGACCAAAGGGTTTGTAGTGAACAGACTTCCTTTTAATGGAACAGGTAATCCTGTAGGAATTCCTGCAGTTGATTTTGTAGAAGGGATGATGGTGTATGATACAACAAACAATTGTCTGAAAACGTATACATCAACAGATGGTGGAAGTACATTCAGCTGGCAGTGTTTAAATACACAGACCTGTCCTGAATAAACTACCCCGGGGCAGAGCCCCGAAGTATTAAAAGTCAAAAAGTGTAAGTTGAGCCTCATGCACTTTTTGATATTCTTTTTCTTTTCCTTGATTTTCTATATATTTTTTAATGACATCTTTGTTTCCATATTGACCTACTGTGTTTGCGTAATAACCACTTGTCCAAAAATTTCCACCCCAAAGCTTAGCTTTAACTTCAGGAAAACGTTTGAAAATCTCTTTAGCTGTGATACTTTTTACTTTCATACAAATTTCACTAATTGACAAATTTGGAACACTTTGTATCAAAAAATGAACATGGTTATCTTCATAACCAATTTCTAAAAAATGAATTTCATAGCGATGAGACAATTCAATACATATTTCTTTCAAGCCAGTTCCAACTTCTTCACTTATAACCGAATTCCTGTATTTCACAGGAAAAACAATATGGTAAAGAAGTAAGGTTTTATTATGTCTTTTCAAAATATGATCGTCCATAAATCAAAGCTACATCTTTTTATTCTTTTGAAAAACCATCCGTTTTTCAAACTTTTCCTCTTTTCACCCCGAGGCAGAGCCTCGAGGAATTCTTTAGATTAAATAATAACATAAGCTAAAAGCAAAAGTAATAGATATTTTTTCTATTGCTTTTGCCCAAGCTTTTTAACTTAAAATTTATAAAATGAATAAAATAATAGTAAGTTTTGCATTAGTCTGCATTGTGGGCATAAAGGCTCAGGTAGCCATAGGAAAAGCTAGTGTTACTAATCCTTCGGTCTCATTAGAATTTGCAAATACCGAAAACAGAGGGCTGGTTCTTCCTTATGTAGAAAGTAACAGCGGGATTTCTGAAAATGGAACTCTTATTTACAACACAGCAGATAAGAAAGTAAAATACCTTAAGGGTGGAAGTTGGTTTGACTTAAGTGTAGATACCACAGGAAATGCAGATCTATCCATACAAACTACCAAAGCTGAGAAAACAGGAGCTAAGGTAAGTATTGGAACACCTACTTCAACAGACGGCATTTTGGTTTTGGAGGACAATAACAAAGCGATGATTCTTCCTAAAGTAGCCAGTCCGCATTTGAATGTTATCAATCCTGCTGCAGGAATGATGGTATATGATACGACAGCCCGTCAGTTGGCCGTGTACAATGGGACGGTGTGGTCTTTCTGGAAACCATAGTCTTACTCTAAATACACTATTCTTCAACCAGGTAGTTAATGTATCCGTTTTTCATAAGTTCTGATCCAAAAATTACTATGGTTGAAGTTTTAAATATTTTAGTCAATTATAAACATCAATAAATTTATCAAATATGGATCGTAACTTTAAAAATATTCATGTAGGATCCCTAATTAAGCAAAAGACAACAGAGCTTGATATGGAAATTGATCGCATTTGTAATTTCATGAAATGCAATGAGCAAGATGTAGAGAAGATGTTTTTGCAAAAGGACATTTCTACAGATTCTTTATTAAAGTGGAGTAAACTATTAGAATATGATTTCTTTAGATTATATACCCAACATTTGATATTTTTTTCACCTCCAGCAAGAAACAATCCTTATAAAGCTGAACAAATATCCGAACTTCCACAATTCAGAAAAAACATTTATACAGGAGAAGTCATTGATTTTATTTTAGAACTCATCAATTCAGGCGAAAAAACAAAACAACAAGTTATTGACGAATATAGAATTCCCAAAACCACACTCTTTAAATGGATCGCAAAATACAGAAAAAAAGAAACTAAATAAACACTCATGTAAAAGTACCTCCTATTCTTATATTATGTATTATGGATACAACGTCAAATAAACATCAATAATATAACAAATTTGCTTAACGATTTCCGCCCCTGAACCCTTAATATGGCGATTTAGATTTTAACTACACAAATGATAATTTTTGTTAAGGACGGGGGGATGGGAATTGTTATTAAAAAAATAAAATTATGGAAAAAATGATGCCTAATTACAAATTAATTTATGGAGATATTATTAAAAAAAAATATCCTCATAAAAAGCTTCAGTGCCATACTATATTGAATAAGGAGCAACTATCTGTTTTAGATGTTATCAAGCTAAACGATATTATTTTTGATAGCACTCACAAAGAAGCAGGTATATTTAATCAAATGCTGCGCTCGTATGATCAGTCTGCCATATTGGAGATTTTGGATTATCAAAAAGCAAATAAGCTAAATAATACTCAGCTAGCACTAGAATTTAAACTTAGCAGAAATAGCATCAGTAAGTGGAAAAAAATATTTGTCGCATAAAACTGATCATCTGATTTCTGTTTACAACCATTATAACTTTTATGATGATAGAATAAATATATCAACACAATCACCAAACACACATTTTTTATTATGAATGCAAAAATTTTATTTCTTATGTTAGGGATAATTTCCTCTGCATTTAAGAGCCAGGTAGGTATCAATACCAAAAATCCTCAAGCAACTCTAGATGTCAATGGGGATGTTATGATACGAAAAGTAGATACTTTAGCTACTCCAGAAAATGGGAGCAGAATATTAGTATTAAGCAATAATAATACTATAAATCAAATAGATGCGGATCATTTATTAACCCCAAAAATTATTGTAAAAGGATTAGGCGGTACAGGATTCTCCCTCTTATCAATCAGTTTATTGAATGGATGGCTTCAGGTATCTTTTCCTACTCTGGAAATTGACGATGGGAACAATTATAGCCTGTCTCAACAAGAATTTATTACCCCAAAAACCGGGATTTATAATGTCTATTTTTTTTTAGAAATGGCATCTCTTCTTTCTGCATCAACTACAGGAATTGGGATTTTTAAAATTGGTATTTCTGGTAATATTACCTTATTATGCGAAGAATCTTTTGCCAATATCAACGTTTTAGGTATAGGGGTTTCTCCACCTACCAGATCCACACAAACCATTGTAAAACTCAATAAAGGAGATAAAATTACTTTTGGAATGAGGGGTGTCGTATTATCTAATATTAGTCTATTAGCCAATTCCAATGCTCAATTTTCTATTTTGCAGGAAAGATAGATTAGATATGGTTTTCTCTATTCATTTTTTAATAATGATGCAGACTTTTATTAATTATCTAAAGTCTGCATCATTGATTGGAAAGCTAAAGAGTTCTAAATCCCAGCTAAAAAATCAGGTGATAAGATACTTGAACTGGTACATTCAAGTATCTTATCATCACAATTTATAATCCTTGAAGATTACATAAAATCAGGACATCCTATTTATACTGAAAATCAATTAATTAAATAATAAATATGCAATAAATCATCTATAAAAGTGTTTGAAGATAATCCTGTTATGCTCACACACAAATGGCATCACTTTAATAGAGGTGACGCCATTTCTTTATATGACTATTTTTATAAAGTGCCCCATTTTAAACAAATAAAAATTCCATAATCAAAATACTTGTCTAGTTTAAATTCGTAAAGACGAATAATCCTTCTCCTTCTAACTTGAGATGATATAAGAAAATTTTCACTTTCAGGACTCCAGAATAACCCAACCTTTTAACGCTTCAAAAACCGTCATCAGTTTTGTTGGTATTTTCTTATCCTCTACTGTATCAAGTTTAAGAATTGAAGCTATTTTTTCTTCTTCTCCGCGTTCTACTAATTCTACCCAATCAGGATTAACGATCAAGGTTCTGCCTATGGCTACCATCGATACACCATAGTCTAAAACTTTATCAGCCATCGCAGGCGTAGTAATACCTCCAGCTACAAGTACAGGAACTCTGTTGTTCACATAATTGTTTAGTACAACTGATATTGGCTCTTCTGAATATTTTGAATCAAGTGGTTTTTGATTGACAGCATTCAGCAGAGAGAAATGTAAATAATCGATATTTTCTTCAATCAATTGATCCATTAAAATGAAAGTGTCTGGAAGTCCATAGGTCTGTTGAGGCATTTCTTCAGGTGAAATTCTATACCCTATTAAAAAAGGACGATCAGCATATTTTGAAACTACATCTTTTACCTCTCTTACAATTTCCATACTAAGTCGTAGACGATTTTCCAGAGAACCTCCCCATTGATCATTTCTTTTATTGAAAAAAGGTGATATAAAATTCTGAAGCAAAAATCCGTGTGCACCGTGAATTTCAACACCATCAAAACCTGCTTCGATGGCTCTTCTGGTGGTATCGCCAAATGCCTTGATCATTTCCAGAATTTCATTTTCGCTCAATTCTTTCGGAAGATTTTCTTTATCAGAAAGCAGTATCGGGCCACTTGAGACCGCGCTTGCACTTACTACTTCACCATTTGGAATAAGACCCGGAATTGCTTTGTTACCTGCGTGAAACATCTGTAAAATTGCCGGAGCTCCACCCCTTTTTGCAGCATGCGCAAGCTTCTTCAGACTTGGAAGAAACGTATCGTCGTATCCTGCAAATTCGTGGGTAAAACCAATTCCATTGGCCGTTACGTGAGTACATCCCGTAATGACCAATCCTACTCCATTTACTCTTTTATGGTAATATTCGACCTCATCGTCAGATATAGTGAAGTCTTCATTCGATGCCCAAGTAGTCATTGGCGACATCACCATTCTGTTTTTTAAACTGATTCCTTTATTAAATGTTAAAGGAGAAAATAGATTATTATATTTATTCATTACTTTTTTATTAAATATTAAAAGGCCAATAAGTCATAACAAGATAATTTACAACAACTTGCAAATTCACCCTCAGCCATATACATACACATTGGCGAAGTGATGATTCTGTTTCTAACCGTAACTGATTTGAAGGTCAAGGGACTGAATAGTTTTGACATTTTTTTCTTTTTTAAACGTAAAGTTCCTCTGGAAGCCATAGAATGCTCCCAGTAAAAACTTTATCGTTAAGATTATTTTGATTATTTATCGTAAAGATGGAAAAGCTTTGCAACTACTTTCCACTCCCCATTAATTTTGATTAATGAATGGTAATCTGTGAAGTCTTCATCTGCAGCGTCATGCTCCATTTCAATACGAACAATTGCTGTAGTGGTTGTTTTGTGTAAAACAGTCAGATTGGTTTTGATATTTGGTGCTGCGCCAAATTTCTCAACATAGGCATACAGATTATCTATGCTACCTTGTGAAAGATCATTGCCTAAATGACCGTACATGATTGCATCCTGGTGAAAGGTCTTTTTTAATTCTGCTACGTTTCCTGTTTTTAATCCGTGAACATAGCCTTCCATTGCTGCTAAGACCTCTTCATAATCCTGAACAGTGTTGATATTTTTGTTTAATGACATTATTCTTATTTTTTAACTTGATAAACTTTACTGATGATTTTCCAATCGCTGCCGTCTTTTACCAAGGTGAACATATCTGCATATTTGTCCGGCCCAAACTGAGATTCGATTCTTACTATTGCTGCATCACCTTCTACATCTAATGTCGTCAGTTTGTAGTTTGCTTCCATTGGCTCTGCTGCGGAAAACCCATCGAATAATACTTGGATTGGAACACTTTTCAATACGCCGTTTTCAGACCACGACATTGTTGCGGTGGATGCGAATGCTGGTTTTGCAATATTGCCATCCCCTTTTTTTCCTGATTCAACATATAAATCTATTGCTTTCAGGATACCTTCTTTTTGTTCTTGATTGTTTTTCATAACTTCTGTTTTATTGTTTTGATTACTTTGATTATTTTTATCTTGACAGGAAATCAATAACCCACCAATTGTAAAAGCTGAGATCATTGCTACCGCCGGGATTGAGGAAAATATCTTCTTAGAAATTCCCCCAATACATTGCCTCAAGCCATTAGTATTAAAATCTGCAGAATTTGGAACTGCGTTTTTTTGTTCGGAAATGTTTTTCATAAATCGTCTTATTTTAGTTAAGTATTGTTATTTTTATGAGTATAATGTACTGCTCTATCGGACAGAATAATTAAGCTCTTTTTCTATAACAAAGGTACAATGACGAAGACATGATGGCTTTTCTAATTAGCTCAAAGATTTTGACTAATTAGTCCTTTTTGAAAGTGGGAATATAGTGTCGAAGTTTCAATATTAAATCAGATTTGATATGAAAACTTTTTTAATGAAATTGAAATATGCTTAAAGACTGGGATTTAAATAATTGAATGCCAAATCTATCGAAGTTGATTGAGTGCTTCATCAATCGGAGTATTGCCATCATGTATTAAGATGACCTTACCAATTGTTAAATCATTTTCTAATATCGCCACAAGGGTATCTACAACATTAGATATAGAATTGGATCCTGCGCTGATCACATTAGTCTCTATTCTTCCTGTTCCTTGTTCTTCTTTAAGCGCCCCGGGTTGTAAAATAGTATAATCGAGTTGGGTTTGAGTAGTGAGATACAGATCAGCATAGTGCTTAGCAATATTATAATCCGTTAAATCCTTTAGGAAAGATTCTTTCCAGTGCTCCGGTTGCAATGCGAAAACAGAACTCAACATAATATAACGCTTAACTCCGACTTTTTCTGCAGCTTGCATCGTTTTTATCGCTCCGTGTAAATCTACCTGCAGAAGATTTTTCCCACGTGATCCGGAAACAAAGTAAATAGCATCAATACCACTCATACTTTCTGCAATCGCATCTACATCACTTAGCAAATCGATAAAGAGGTGCTCGAAATTATCCACCTTATTTTCTGAATTAGGATTTCTTGAACCTGCTAAAACCTGATGTTGAGCAGCTAATCTAGCTACTAAAAGGGAGCCTACTCTACCATTTGCTCCAATAACTAATACTTTCATAAGTCAGATTTAAATTACCTATTAACGAGACACACTTGGTGCCTGCCCGTGAAATTCTTTGTATATTCTTGAAAAATGAGAGACATTTTCAAATCCCAGGGAATAACAGACATCTGAAACCGACAAAGCTGTAGTTTCCAGCATATCTTTTGCTTTTTCCAATCTCTTTTCCCTTATCCAGGTTGCCGGTGCAACATTATATATATTCTGGAAATCTCTCTTAAAGCTTGACAAACTTCTGCCGGAAAGATAAGCCAGTTCGGATATAGAGACTGGTGAGGCATAATGATGTTCCACCACATTACGGATGTCAGTTCGTACAGGCTCGTGTAATTGGAGGATTTGTAAAAACATATTTCGGTTACATTCCGCCACATCATATAGTAATTCCATAATCTTTAGGCGAAGTTGTCCGGGATGAACCACAGAATGATCAAAAAAGTAAGGCTTCATCGAATGAGCAAATGCAACCAAACATTCATTCATTGGGTAAACGCCTGTTTTGATTTCTCCTTCAGGTTTTGACACCTTAATTTCTGAGGTGGACAAAAAGGACTTTAGAAGATCATCTTTGATGCTGAACATAAAGCTGTCGTAGATATTGTCGTTTTCAGCATTGCCGAATTTATGATATTTTACAGCGGTAGCTTTTTTTAGCAAAATCATATCGTTTTTGCCAAGTGTATATTCCTGTTTACCATAAGTCAGAACAACAGATCCTTCCAATACAATGAGTAGTAAATGCTGTTCGAGGTACATTGTTCCTTTAACTTCCGTACTGTGTATGCACTGCTCGATTATAGAGCAACCATCTAACATTAAGGCATTTTGTGGAGCATCGCAACCAATCAACGAAGTTGGAACTTTTATCATTTTTTTCATTATAATTTCATTTTGTAGCACTCAATTTGGTTAATTTGATCCATACTAATTTAGGCATTAAGCTTTAATTCATAGACAATGAATTATATAAAGTGGTCTTATGTTCAATTTGGAATATACAAATCTATGGGTTCTCTAAAAAATAGAATATCCTTTTTAGTTCAAATAATCTTACTAATTAGTTCAAATTGTATGATATATTGAAGAATATTTTGGTACATTTCTCAAATATTTTCTTATTTATTCATCAAACTAAATTTTATAATTCATCGCGGTGCAAGAATAAAAAGTGATAACATTTCTTAAAAGATCTTCAAATACCACATTTAGTTGTCAATAACAACTATAAGTAATGTAAATACAACTATAAGTTTTCTGTTTTTTTCGATTCTGTAAGGGCATCTCATATACCTTTGTAGTACCAAAAAAAATATATTATCTATGTTAAATACAAAAATAATTGGTAATAAAATTACCTTAGCACGAAAAAAAATGAATGTATCTCAAGCTCAGCTTGCTCAGCGTCTGTTCATTAGCCCTCAGGCGGTCGGAAAGTGGGAACGCGGAGAGTCAATGCCGGACATCATTACTTTAAACCGTCTCGCTGCAATTCTAACCGTTGATCTTAATTATTTTTCAGAAGGCTTAGAACCTATGGCTGATGAAATAATATCCGTTGAATTTTCAGAAAAAGAGCCGACTGAATTGAAGTCATCTAGTATTGTACAATCGTCTCCCGAAGTGAAGGAGAAAAAACTCACCTGGGATATGTCAGACGGAAACTGGGTAGATGCTGACTTTTCAGGCTTAAAAAACCTGAATGAAAAATTCAGTTCCTCCAATATGCAACGCTGCAAATTTATAGGTTCGAATTTATCCGGTCTTCTTTTAAAAAATAACCATGTTGATAATTGTGATTTTTCAAGTTCTGATATCAGCAACAGTCAATTTCAGAACTCCCATTTAGTGGGTAATCTATTTAACGACACTTTACTTAAAGCAGCTGAATTTTCAAAAAGCTATATAAAGGGTTGTGATTTCTCGGATGCTAATCTTACAGGGGTGAGGCTTCAAAAAAGTAGTCATGTTGAAAGCAGTGGATTTTCAAATTCCGACATCAGCAGCGGACATATTCAGAATTCAAGCCTGGCCAGCAATATATTTAATGACTGTTGCCTGGAAGAAGCTGAATTCCTGGAAAGTCATATCAAAGGGTGTGATTTCTCCGGATCGGAGTTTACCGGAACCAAGTTTAAATCAGGATCCTTTGTGGATAATACCATTGAAGATGCAAGGTGGAACCGCACTTCTTTTATTGGGATACAGCTTGAGGATATCATTTTCGAAGGTTCGTTGGAGGACTGTTCTTTTGAAAACTGTACCTTTAAAAGAGTAACCTTCCAGAATTCAACTCTTATTAACACTTTCTTTAAAAATAATAGTTTGAAACGGATCCAATTCATTGGCTGTAAAGTGGATAAGATAACCTATGCTTTTTTGAAAAACGGGAAAGCAGATATGGCTGATATCACATTGTTAACACCATAAAACAAAAAATAAAATTGCCATCTCTATACAGGGGTTGAAAAAATCCTATAAGAACATTCCTGCATCGACAGGTGTAGATTTTGAAATAAAAGCAGGCAGTATTTGCGCTGCCTGCTTCCAACGGAGTAAATATCTTGCTTGCAAAGTAGATAAAGCCTGTCGCCCACAAAACGAAATGATCTACCGTATTTATAGAAGAGTTAACGCATGGGTTAGAACGTGTTAACCGATATTTATAACCAAAAGCTCATCAGCTTTATTCCATGCGTTTTTTATTTGTACAAAAGTACGACAGCTCACTTACACTCCATTTACCCCATATATTACTAAAGTTTGCTTTCCCATATACCATAAATTTCAGTCTTTGTTATCTTAAAATAGAATCTACTCACATGGTTCTTTGCTCAACTCCGCGTTTTGAAAACAATAGTATAAAGTCAAAATTAAAATGCACTTTTTCGAATTAAAACACTGAAAATAAGCATTTTAATATGTAAACATTCTTTTTCAGAGTATCTATGTAGTATGTTCAGGCATACTAATAAAGCATCTGCAGCGTATCTCATTTCTTTATTACAGGTTAAAATAATATTAATCTTGCATCTTAATTACTCAGATGGTGAAAATGTATTTAAAGAAAAGAAGTTACGGTATGAAAGAAGCATCCAGCATGCTTCTTTTGCTATGCTCTTTTTATAACACCAATGCACAATTATACATCGGAACAGGTGGTAGTCTAAATATAAAAGATAGTATTCTTTTTCAAACAGAGAGAAAAAATAATCCGGTTCCATTATATGTAAAAGACACCACCACAGTACATAATCTGGAACAAATTTCCAATATTAAAGTGGTTGTGCTTTCTTCTCCTATTCTACAAAAATCATCACAGACCTCTTTTGCTAAAACTATAAAAAAACCTAAAAACCTAAAAATAGAAAAGAAGGTTTTAAAATTGGTTTCCAAACAGGAAGTCTATCTATCTGAAAATGAAAACTCTGTTATAGTTTTTAATGAGAAATCAGGAAATATTGGTATTATCATAACCAATACTTTTAAGGAAAAACAAGGAATATTACAGAATAAATATAAGATGTTTCCTGTATGCGAAAATAAAGTTTTTCCAAAACAATCTCTCAAAGCCGGATTATTCGAAAGGACTTTTCTAATGGGAATAAAGATCCGTCCTCCTCCTTCTTTTAAATACACTATATAATAAAAAAACACAATTCAATATATCAACAACTCAGGGAAAAGAGTAATGGTAAAGCTCTTTTCTCTTTTACCAATTAAATTTTTACACAAAATGAAAAATAAATTTTATACAATCTTTGCATTAGCGATCGGTTCGTTAGCATTCGGGCAGGTGGGTATTAACACCCAAAATCCACAAGGAATTTTCAATATAGATGGTGCCAAAAATAATGTGACCACAGGAACTCCCACTGCAGCACAGTTACAAGATGACTTTATTGTAACGGCATCAGGATCTACAGGTATCGGCGCAACTCCCGACGCATCTGCTATTCTGGAGCTTAATGTAAGCCAGCTTGCATCAGGAAGCAAAAAAGGATTTTTAGGTCCAAGAGTAGCTTTAACAGCATATAACGACGCGGCTACAATCCCCAGTCCTGCAACTGGATTATTGGTATACAACTTAGGAACAGCTGCCCTTACCTTTCAAGGATATGTATATTGGGACGGAACCCAATGGAGACCTTTGGACGGACGTTCATTACAGCCGGGTACGATAGGCAGTTTGAACTGTACAAGTGCTTCTCTGTTTCCGATCTCCTATACCGCAGGTACTCCTTATCAGGGTACAATGTCGGTTCCTTATACAGGAGGAAATGGAGGAATATACGCTGCACAAACTATAGGACCTGTAAACGGACTTACAGCAACACTTCCAGCAGGTAATTTTGCACAGGGATCCGGTACTTTAAACTATACTATTTCTGGTACACCAACGGTATCCAGCCCGAATACAACAACATTTCCCCTTTCAATCGGAGGCCAAAGCTGTAGTGCAACAGTTGGCCTTGGAAAAGTACTTGCTCCGGGAGAGTATCAGTTCTTTACTTTTACATTACCAGCGACGTATGTAGGATTATTGAGTACATATATTGGTGGTACTTATGATGCTATTTTAGGACAAAAGGTAAGATTGGACCTTGATTTTACCAGTAGTTCTAATTCAGCAGGCCCAGTTAGTTACAATCCTCGTTTGGTCAATGTTTCTAGTTCTAACATTAAAGTGTGGTATGCAGCATTATCGAGCGTAACCCAACAACGTCGTTCTAATGTTTTACTCGCTCCGGGAGGTTATCTGGAAACAGATAATGGAATTTATCTTGGCTATGGAGATAATATGAATAGTACTTCAACAGCGATTACTGCAACGTCTGGCGATAGAACTGGATCTGATAATTCTCAGGAGATAGAAACCGTAGATTTAGTTATAGACGGGATTTGGTACAGAATAACCGTTTTTGTTACTGTAGATAACCTAAATGACGCTGTTGTTGCTAATAACATCCGACGTGTCTTTATGACTGCACAAAGAATGTCTAATTAAAAAAAAAATGAAAAATAAATTTTATACAATCTTTGCATTAGCGATCGGTTCTTTAGCTTTCGGGCAGGTGGGTATTAATACCCAAAATCCACAAGGGATTTTCAATATAGATGGTGCCAAAAATAATGCGACCACAGGAACTCCTACTGCAGCACAACTAAAAGATGACGTTATTGTAACTGCATCAGGACCTACTGGTATCGGTGCATCTCCAGACGCATCTGCAATTTTAGAACTTAATGTAAGCCAGCTTGCATCGGGAAGTCAAAAAGGATTTTTAGGACCAAAAGTAGCTTTAACAGCATATAATGACGTCGCTACAATCCCAAGTCCTGCAACGGGCTTATTGGTATACAACCTAGGAACAGCTGCCCTTACCTATATAGGATATGTCTATTGGGACGGAATCGAATGGAGACAGGTAGACGGAAAATCATTACAGAATGGCACAATAAGCAGTTTGGCTTGTACAAGTGCTACTCTGTTTCCGCTTACCTATACTGCATCTACTCCTTATAGTGGTACAATGTCGGTTCCTTATACCGGAGGAAATGGAGGAATATACGCTGCACAAACTATAGTAGGTACAAACGGACTTACCGCAACACTTCCACAAGGTAATTTTGCACAAGGATCGGGTACTTTATACTATACTATTTCTGGGACACCAACAGCATCTAGCCCTACTACAACAACATTTCCCCTTTCAATCGGAACACCAGCACAAAGCTGTAGTGCAACAGTTGGCCTTGGAAAAGTACTTGCTCCCGGAGAGTATCAGTTCTTTACTTTTACATTACCAGCGACGTATGTAGGATTATTGAGTACCTATATTGGCGGTACTTATGATGCTATTTTAGGACAAAAGGTAAGATTGGATCTTAATTTTTTCGCTAGTTCAAATACAGCTACAGGAGAGACCTACACTCCTCGTTTGGTGAATGCTTCTAGTTCTAACATTAAAGTGTGGTATGCATCGTTATCAAACCAAGACCAATACCGGCGTTCTAATGTTTTACTGGCTCCGGGAGGTTTTTTAGAAACAACTGGAGGAACGTATCTTGCCTTGGGAGATAATATGAATAGTGGTTCAACTCCTGTAACAGCTACTAGCTCTAGTGATAATTCCAAGGAGATAGTAACAGTAGATTTAGTTGTAGACGGAATTTGGTACAGAATAGTTGTTGAAGTTTCTGTAGATAACCTCAATGATACCAATGCGACTAATAACATCCGACGTGTCTTTATGACTGCACAAAGAATGTCTAACTAGTAATAATTTTCAAGCTTTATTAAAACCCTTGTTACTATTTAGTTATTCCTACTGATAGGAAAATACACATAAAAATAGAACAGATTAAAGCACCTTAAATTTATTTTATCCGGCAGATGAATTCGTCTGCCGGTATAAATATAAACCTATAAAATAGGCACAGATTAAAAAATCTGTGAGATTCTAAAAACACAAACAAATGAATTTTAAAGAGATTCCAATAGGACCATTGATTGAAAAAGAAGTTGCAGCACGCGGGATAGAACTTCCCCGCATTTGTAATTTTATGAAATGTACGGAACAGGAAATAAAGGAAATGTACAAGGTAACAAGTATAGAAGCAGAAAATCTGTTGAAATGGAGCAAGCTATTAGAATATGATTTTTTCAGACTGTATTCACAGCATTTGCTTTTGTATGCTCCAGCGGCTACAGACAAAAGCACAAAAAAAAAGAAGCACAAAAAAACAATCTTACCTGAGTTCCGAAAAAACATTTATACAAAAGAAGTTATTGGTTTCATTCTGGCACAAATAGAGTCAGGAGAAATGTCAAAATCCGAAGTAATGGAAAGGTATAAAATCCCAAAAACAACTCTGTATAAATGGATCAGCAAGTATAAAGATGAAAAGAAAGAAATATAGTGATCTGACAGGAAAATCCAAGAAAGAAATAACAGAACTTCCTGGACAGGACCTTAACTACTATTCCGCCGATTTCTGGTTTTATGGAGTTGGTTAGGAAGAATAAAGTCATTATTGCTATACTTCAAAGAAGAAAAGATAGGTGAAATTAAAATAAAAACTACTTATGGAAAAATTAATCCCTGATTATAAAAGAATCTATAACGACATTATTGTAAAAGAGTTTCCGGATAAGAGAAATTGTTGCATGCGACTATTACAGAAAGAAAGCTTATCTGTTATGGATATTATAGAACTGAACGAAAAAATTTTCGGCATCCCAGACAAAGGTACTTTTGCAGCCAATCAGAGGCACCGTTCATATAAAAAGACAGATATTCTTAAAATGCTTGATTACCAGAAAAAAAATCAACTCAACAATACTCAACTTGCCATTCATTTTAAATTAAGCCGTAACACAGTCACCAGATGGAAAAAAAGCTTCGTGATATAAAGCGCAAGCAGATTTTCTCTTTAAAGTAAAGCATTCAGGGCGTGTGATTTGAAGTTTTTCAAGAAAATCCCGATTATATTTTGCGGTTATACAAATGCTTTGGTGTATAAATTCTAGCTTTTCTTTATATTATTGATAGTAGGGAGTCAATCATTTATCTTAAACTAAAAATAAAATCCATTATTTTGATGAGGGACGCAATTTTTATAAACATATTAGATTTTAAATTATTTAGAAATGTCAGAAAACTATATTATTAATGGGTTCGCTATAACTATTATTATAATTGGATTTGTAATTCTTAGGCAGAGAATGAAAAAGTAAGGAGGACATTTTTGTCAAAACTCACTTTCATGATATATGTATTAAGTTAAGTAAATGCAGCTTTTTAAGCTAAGTTTTTTAACTGTTCGTTTATTGAATAATTTTATTTACTAGAATTGTTTCCTAAATATTTTTCAAAATAACTTTATAGAAAATTAATTCAAAAAAATAAAGTTAATTCGTAAATAAGTACTATCTTTTTACGATTATTTATAAACAATGCTACGTCGAATAAGGAATTATATAGAGAATCTGCATATTGATACCGATGAGGATAGATTTAAACGTCTTGATGCCCAAAGATTAAATTTATTCGCGTTTTCTATAGGCATTATTTTGCTTTTGAGCAGTTTCAGGGATTTACTGTTTGGGTTCCAGAGTTATTTTTGGGTTTTGTTTATATTGGGGGTTATTTACCTTCTTCTTTTCTTTTTTACAAAGGCTCGCCAAAATGTGCTGGTATCTCTCGCCACTATAGAACTGTCCATGTTGTTGGTCTTCTTTTTTTCCTCCACTACAGGTTTTGGAAATGGCGTGTCATTATATTATTTTTTGCTGTTTACTGTTTCACTGTTTATTTTTAATACAAGGAAAACATCAAAGTATAACATAGTTGTTTTTGCTACTGCATTTGTTCTATTCCTTATAAGTCATTATTATGATTTTAGGATATTTGGAGAGGTGTACAATTTAGAATATTCAAAAAATCAGAGATTCGTTACCTTTTTAGTCGTATTTACGGGATTTTCTGTTCTTGGATATTTTATCCTGTCAAAACATTTTACGGTTTTGGAACTATACCAGAAGGGGCTTCGTAGCGAAAAAATAATCGCCGATATGCGTGAAAAGCTTAACCGTAAAGACGATATGGATTTGGAGAACCTGGTAAAACTGGCCATGAATGACGATATCGCTTTCATTCCCAAAATAAAATCTTCATTTCCTAACTTATATGATAACCTCATGGAAATAAACAGTGCTATGACATCTGATGAGTTCAAATTATGTGCCCTTCTCAAGCTTGGTTTTACCACAAAAGACATCGCGGAATATAATCATATTTCAGTGCGGACAGTTCAGACGAGGAAAAGCAGACTGAGGAAATCATTCGGAATATCTGCTGATATAGATCTGTACAAATGGATAGATACTTTATAGTTTGGAGTAGATCTGTTTTATGATGAAATTCTTAAATTTCTTACCGATTTCTATGCAGTTATTGATCTCACTCCACTTTTAAACCCCTGACTATAATTTTATTTTCGTTTAACTTGTTTCCTAGAGTTAAACGTTTTTTTTATTTTAAAAAATTTAACGAGCATAATATACATACTATTAAATACACATAAAAAATATAATTATCCGCAAAATAATATTGAATATTTAACATAAATTTCATTTTAATGTAAATTAATTTTACTACTTTTGAATAGAGAGATTTCATCAATACACTTTTATATATATTAAATTCTCATTGAAAAATTAAAATTGATATGATTTAATTAATTTCTAAACTAAAACCCATGAAAAAAAAATTACACACCCTCGTTTTATTTTTCGCTTCCTTAATGACGTATGCCCAAGTAGGAATTAATACGACTTTACCAGATCCCTCTTCAGTACTGGATATTGTATCTACCACTAAAGGATTATTGCCTCCAAGGGTCAATCTTACCTCGACAACAGTACAGATAGGTACTGCCGCTAATGCAGCAGGATTACTTGTATACAATACCGGTACTGCATTACCTAAGGGATATTATTTTTGGAATGGCACAGAATGGAGATCTGTGGACAGCTCTTCGGCCGTCAATGCGATTGCAACATTAAATTGTAGTGGAGCTATACTAGATCCTCAACAGACGGTAACAGGCGGCACTCCTCTTGTTACAGGAACAATACTTAAAATCCCCTATACTGTAGCTAATGGCGGTAAATTTACAGGAACCACCCTGAGCTCTGTAGGTAACCCGGCAGTTACTGCAACTATTACAGATAATAAAGTAGAATCCGGTTCCGGTTCATTATCATTTAGTATTTCCGGAACGCCAAATGCATCACAAACTTCTCCTGCGGGGATCACTTTTGATTTAACTCCATTTATTACCTTAAACCCTGGATTTACAGGCTGCAGCAGTATAACTGTAGGTAAACAAGTAAATGCTGATATTAAAAGCCTGGCAGTAATGGATTATCTAAAATTTATTACCGATACCAACGGAACTAAAGGCTTTTCTGTAGAGGCTACAACTCCTGATGGGCTGTATACTTTCAGGGTTTTTCTTAGACATTCTCTTCAGACGGCCGCAGCAACAGCGATTAATAGTACTACTCAGGTACAATTTGCGGATGTACAAATAAGGAATAATTCAGCGGCTAATAAGGTTTTAATGTGGAATAATTCAACTGAATACGGAGCCTATATCGGCCAGGCAGGTAATACTTTAACAGCGGTTCCAAATTTGTTTGGAGGAGATGTTGATTCTGGGAATAACTGGACTACAAGTACAACGGCTACAAGAGTATATTGGGGTGACGCGGGCATTTACCAAGGTTCTAATAGTGGACCTGAATATAGATATTACAGCTGGATAGATACATCTACTACGACAAAGGTGGCCTATACAGCTTATATGATGGCAGGGGCAGTTGGCGGACAGACAGGCACTAATCCGGCTACCATGAAGGTCTTTATAAAAATAGATCAGATTACTGCTCCATAAGATTCGATTCTAAAAACACGCACACAAAGATTGGAGAAGCCTATATTAGTAGGCTTCTTTTTATTGATATAAACTTTCAGACTGCGTAAAAACATTGACATATTAGAGGCACAATTATTCCATCGAAAACCTTCTTTACATTATGTTGTCGCCTATTTTACAACATAAGTATGCTATAGTCTTGTATTCAGTAGATTCTATTACCATGATAAATTTATTTGAGATTAATAAAACCATCTTATCAATTTTATATAAATAAAAAATGGGCTAATCTAAAATTATCAAAACTAAAATCTGAACTCTATCTACAAAGAAGTGATCAACCTCAAAATATTTCAAAAAAAAATCAGATAAACATTAATGTTTATCTGATTTTGCTTTATATGGAGAAAGATTGTTAACCTATCTTCTTAAATTAAGCCACACGCACGTTAACTGCGTTAACTCCTTTTTTACCATTCTCTAAATCGAATGTTACCGTATCGTTTTCACGAATATCATCTTTTAAACCTGATGAATGTACGAAAATATCCTGACCTCCATTTGAAGGTGAAATAAAGCCAAAACCTTTGGCATCGTTAAAGAATTTTACTGTTCCTTGTTGCATTGTATTGTATTATTAAATTATTGTATTTATTGCTATTTTTTGGCTATTGTGCCATTATCACATTGATGATACCATCAACACAATAATAAATCGATTTGTAAACAAGAAATTATGTTGGTATTTTTAAGAATTTGAATAAGATTCCAGTTCAAAAAAGGTACTTCACCTGTTATATTGATAACAAAAATTAGCGGCTGAAAAAGCGAAGACTGAGAGAAAAGAGTAAACTCAAAAGTTTCAGAAGAAGCATCGGCAGGAGCCTGATTATTTTACAAATGTAGTTATAAAATATTAAATAACAAAATAAAAGTATAATTTATTTTGTTATTCGTAAAATTAACGCCCCATAAACAAAAATATAATTTTCAGTTTTTCCACTATGAATCGACACCAAAGCACGACAAATCCTATAAAAATGAGCTCTTAAAAAAGTAATTAGCAGCCTATTGCTGAATCCTATACATTCAATACTATTATGCTAATAAAAATAGAATGAGATGCTCAATCAATTGGGTTTTCACACTAAAATTCACTAATATTCATTGAACCTATTTAATTTAGTAGCAATAATTTTATAAATTTGGTGCTTTTTTTGAAATAAATAACTTTAATAAAATAAAACTAAATCAAATGGCTAGTAAAATTATTGGCGTAGGAAATTGCATCCCTTCAGAAATAATTAACAACTCAGACTTTCAAAACCATTGTTTTTTTGATGAAAATGGGGTAAAATTAAGCCAAGACAATACAACGATTGCTCAAAAACTTACCGCTCTCACAGGTATTGAGCAGAGGCGTTATGCGTCTAAAGAATTAACCACCTCAGATCTTGGTCTTATGGCAGCTAAAAAAGCAATAGAAAATTCACAGATTGACCCGGAAACACTAGACTACATCATATTTGCCCATAACTTTGGAGACGTTCCGCATGGAAAAATTCAATCTGATGCAGTCCCTAGCTTAGCATCACATGTTAAGTATCAACTAGGCATTAAGAATAATTATTGCGTGGCTTATGACCTGCTATTTGGCTGTCCTGGCTGGCTTGAGGCATTAATACATGCTAATGCATTTATTAAATCTGGCATGGCAAAGAAATGCTTGATCATAGGAGCCGAAACTTTATCCCGGGTCGTTGACATTCATGACAGAGACAGCATGATTTACGGAGATGGCGCAGGCGCGGTAGTACTAGAAGCAACAAAAAATGACACGGGCATACAATCTCATCTGTCAGCTTCTCATACCTACAAAGAGAAAGACTATCTCTATTTTGGAGAGTCGTACAATCCTGAGAGTTCTTCCGGAACAAGATTTATTAAAATGGATGGCCGAAAAATATATGAATTTGCTCTTTTAAACGTCCCCCCTGCTATGAAAAAGTGCTTTGATGAAAGTGGATATCAAATAGATCAATTAAGCAAAATTATCATCCATCAGGCGAATGAAAAAATGGATGAAGAGATCGTAAAGCGCTTTTACAAACTCTATAATATGCCGACTCCTAAAGACATAATGCCTATGGTGATTGGCAAATTAGGAAACAGCAGTGTGGCAACTATACCGTCGCTACTTTCTATGATTATAAATAATGAACTTCCAGCACATACTATAAAGGAAAATGACATCATACTATTTGCCTCGGTTGGGGCGGGTATGAATATCAATGCGGTAGTGTATAAATTTTAGACTAGAAAATAAAATTCACAGCACCATTTGACGCTAAAAAGAGACCGTAAAAGACTGACTGGTACAAATAAAATATAAGAAATTTTACATTCTTTGGAATCACACAAAACCTGAACATAAAATTTACATTGAAAATCAACTACTTAAACAATATAATTGTAATAGATCATCTACAAAAGTCTTCAAGGATGATCCTGTTATGATCATACTTGCCAAACGGTGCCACTTTAAAACAAGTGGCGCCGTTTTTTTAAATCACCAGATCTGTTATTACATTTATTTTTTATACAAATTAATAATCCATTTCTCAATCCTCTAAAAAAGTCAACAGTATTAATATGAATTCGTTTTATCCATTCGTACGAAAGAGGTATATTTAAACCATAATATCCCAAAACAAATCTTTAACACCACCTTTATAAAAAATTGATTTATACAACACTTTTAAATATTGCTATTTTCCAGGGAATAGTCTTAGGCCTGGTTATTTTAAAGTCTTCCCTATTCAACAGTAAATCAAATAAATATTTAGCCTACTTAATATTTACACTTTCAATTAAATTACTGACTCAGGTTTTTGAGATTCAGCAGGTATTTACCTCCTATCCTCTTCTGCGTTTTATAGACAACATCGAGTGGGTATTTTTAATGCCTGCTTTCCTATTCCTGTTTATTATAAACAGGATTGATCATCCTGGAAAATATAAACAAAAAAATTATTTGTGTTTTATTCCATTTGCCTATTCCGCTGTCCTTAACATTATAAACGATCTTGATCATGTTGCAGGGATTTATACTATTCCTGAGCCAGGCATCTTTATCATCCAAATACTGGGTCTGATTCAACTTTTTTTAGCCGTTACATTCATCCCACTCCTTCCGCTTTACTCTTATTTTATGATAAGACATTTAAAGGATTCACAGGAAAAAAAATGGATACTTACCTTACTAACCATTGTTTCTTCAGTGCTACTTGTTTGGCTTGTTACCGCTCTAGCCGGCTTACTTCTTGACTATGACATTTCTTCTACTATGAGTGCCCTGGCTTTATGTGCAACATTCATCATTCATTGGACAGCTTATATAGGCATTTACAAATATAAACTTGCCAAAAACAAAGAGGCTATCTACCATTTTCTAAATAATGATTCGGTTATTTCGTATCCCAATCTGCCAGTTGTACACAATAGTACACCACAAGAATATAAGGAATCTATCACGGCTGATAATATTTATTTTCAAAAATTGGAAATACTTTGCAAAGATCATCACATTTATACCGACAATACATTAAACAGGGAAAAAGTAGCTGAAAAACTAGGCATAAGCGCGGGATATCTTTCACAAATTGTAAACACGATAACAGGAGACAACTTTGCCCATTATATCAATCAATACCGAGTGGAAGCTGTCAAGGAAATGATATCAAATTCGGAATATGAAAACTATACTTTGTTGACAATGGGATTAGAATCTGGGTTTACCTCAAAAACGACTTTTTACAATGCCTTTAAAAAAGTGACCGGCCAAACACCCAATGAATACAAAAATAGCAGCAAATAAGTACCATTTTATCCATTTTTAAGCTTTTGAAACCCGTCTTAATTTTTATTATTTGAGTTTTGCACTTAAATAATTCAAATTAAATTTTTTATGAAAAAGAGCTTTTTGCTACTCATCATTTTGTTTGCTTTTTATACTGTCAAGGCTCAAAATGAAAATGATTCAAATCCTAATCAGAAAAAAAAAGAAATTAAACTGAATCTTATCTCGCCGTTATCCGGCGCTTTCGAAGTAGGTTTTGAACGGCACCTCAACAAAAATTCATCACTGGGGATCTCTGCATTTATTGTTTATGATCACACAAAAGATGAGGATACGAATTATTACATCTCCCCTTATTACAGATATTATTTTGGCAAAAAATACGCTTCCGGTTTTTTTGTCGAAGGATTTGGAGCGTTTACGTCCATTGATGGAAAAAAGGTATATTCACCAGACCACCTGACATTCACTGAAAACAAAGATGTTTATGATGTTGCCCTGGGTGCAGGCCTTGGCTATAAACTAGTCACAAAAAAAGGATTGGTTTTTGAAGCCAACGCAGGCTACGGAAAACTTTTGTTCAATGCAGACAAAACAGATCATGGCGTGGTTGCAAAGTATGGATTGAGTATTGGCTATCGATTTTAATATCAGCTCTATCTAAAAACTAAAGCATAACAAGGCTTTTGTTTGCGGTGGATACAGTACAAAACAGAAGAAGGAATAAAATCCCAACGAGTGGGGTTGGGATTTGTTTTTGTAAATGTTGACCAATACATAGAAAAAGTTTAGCCAAGTCTTAAGTCAAAAGTTCAATAGAATTAACGTTAATTGTGATAGCCGTTGGCTTTGTAAATAGCGACCCTAACTTAAAACTCTTGTAGGCGCTGTTTTTTTTACTTGTTTTTTGAGGAAGTCAGACAGTTTCCGTATGCATCAATCAAAGCTTCTGCTACAATTTTGGGGTCTTGCTGATGTATTCCGTGGCTATAACGCGGCAACAAGATAAGCCGGCTATTGCTGTTATTTTTTATCATCTCTGCATAATGGTTTATTCTTAATTGATCCAACTCTTTCCACCACGGGATTAAGTTGATCCCTAATTTCAGATTTTCGTTCATTTCTGTTTCATAATGTTCAATATGCTTGTTGTATGAAATCATTACGGTTACAGGAATGTCCTTAAGGGGTTGTAAGGACTTATATTTTTTAAAGAATTCCGGTGAACTTTCATTTAGCTCTCTCTTTGCTTCATTTCGAAAACCATCTGATGCTGAGGTATCATTTATGATGTTTTTAAGGTTTATCACAAATAATCCCCTATAGCCTGTAGAGCTTGATGTGTTTATTTTCACTTTATTGTCTTCGTCTTTTGTAAGCATAAAATCTGTCGGATCTATGAAAAACAAGCCGCAAATTTCATTTGGATACATTGAGGCATAAAAACGTATAAACGGTCCGCCTATAGAGTGTCCTACTAATAGATAAGGCGGGCTTATTTTTAAAGCTGCCAATAAATCGTGAAGCCTTTTTATAACATCTTCATCTGTTTTTATGGAAGTATCGATTTCTGACTCTCCAATCCCATTCCTATCATAAACTATCCCTGCAAAACTTTTTTGAATGAAAGGAAACAAACTTCCATAGCCTCCGCCTCCCGAACCGAGACCACTTTCAAAGACTACTATTGGTTCATTAGCTTTTCTTTCATCAAGTCCAAAAGTTTTATAGGCCATTTGCTTATTGTTAATGGATACAAATTTTCTTTCAGAAGTCTGCGAAAAAACAAGTGTTATTGAAAAAAAAGTAATAAATACAGATATTATTATGGATTTCATCTTTTTTGATTTGGTATAAGAACACGCATATGTATTAAACAATATTAATGAATTTTTAAATACATAACCCAGATTTCATCAATTTAATACCTCGCTGAATTCCAGTGCAAAATGTTAGCGGTGTATAGGATTAAGAAAAGCACCAGTAATATTCTGAAGATATTATTAATCTTATCTGTTTCTTCTGAAATAAGAAGTTAAATATCAATTTCCGAAGTCTTTAAATGAGTAAATTAGTACCGAATTAAAATGCGCTAAGATTTCTATGAAAAATATATTCTATGTATTACTTCTTTCCATTATACAACCTGTTCTGGCACAAACTAAATTAGAAAAAGCACTGACCAATCTTGAGGATCATTACAAGCAAGAGAAAGTATACTTACTTACCGACAAATCACAATATGCGGCTGGTGACAAAATCTGGTTTAAAAGTTTTGTATTTGATGGATATAACCGTTCTGCATTATCTACTACTCTATTTGTTGAATTGTATAATTCTGATAAAAAATTAATCGACTGGAAAACGATACTTCTCACCAATGGTGAAGGCAGCGGAGATTTTCAGCTGAAAGAAAACCTTCCTGAACAAATTTATTTTGTAAGAGCTTATACGCCTTACATGAACAATTTTAACGAAGATTTTCAGATTGTTAAAACTATTCCGGTTTACAATCCTGATTCCACTGAATCATTAGTGATTTCTAAAAGTTATGAATGGTCCACCAAAGCATTTCCGGAAGGCGGAACTTTCATTAATGGTATGCCTACGAAATTCGCTGTAAGATTATCAACCCATACTTCCCTGCCGGAAAACTGGACCGGAAAAGTAATAGATACGCAAAACCCCAATGTCCCTATTACTACATTTAAATCTTTTGATAAAAATGTCGCCTCTTTTAAAATAACTCCAGCTTCAGAAAAAAAATACCAGGCTATCATTCAGGACAATACAGGAAAAAGTCAAACAATAGATCTTCCACAAGTCGCAGAAAGTGGTCTCAATTTAGCAGTTTACAGCGCTAAAGAAGGGATTAAATATACTTTAAAAGGTGTCAACTTAAAACAGCAGTTTCAAAATTATAAAATTGTAGGAACGATCAACAACCACCTTGCCTACAAAGCCAATATTAACAATGTAACCAATGAAGCTACCAGTCTTATTCCTACAAAAATCAGCAATGGAGCTAATGGTATTTTACAATTAGCCATTTTTGATGAACAAGACAATCTGGTTGCCCAAAGACTTTGCTTTATAAAACCCGGTCAATTAAAGATTGAGAAAGCGGAAATTGTAGGTCAGAACATAAAACAAACCCCAAGATCTTTCAATAGCATTGATCTTTCTCCGGAGTCCTATTTTAAAAATTATACTGTTTTGGTCAGTGAGGATAATGGCACCCAGAATCCGGAAGAAGAAAATATTCTGAGCGGACTTTGGTTGACGGGAGATTTTACCACAAAAATAGACAGCCCGGCGCAATATTTTTCTAAAAATGCCAATACCGAAGCATTGGATGCTCTTCTTATTTCTGAAAGCTGGCAAAGATTTGACTGGAATTCCGTACTTAGCGGATCTGTACCAACCCTTAAAACCAATTCTCAAAAATTTCTTTCTTACAGGGTAAAACCTATTAAAAATGGTTCCCAACTGATCAATACCAACGTAAGTTTATTATTGAAATTAGGTAACGGTGAACCTGTGATTAATCAATTTAAAACGGATCAAAACGGATTCATTTATTTAAATAATCTTAACTATGATGAACCTTTGGATGTTTCATTATTCGTCAATTCACAAGATAATAAAGAATCAAGTACTGATAATTTATTTGTCACCATAGAACCACTAGTCACTCCCACATCATTCAAAGGCAATTTCCCGGGTACAAAATATACATTGGTAAAATCCGGTGAAAATAAAACCGTTTCTCGAAACATATCCAGAGCCATCAATACTCAGAAAAACAGTAAAAAAACCAACAATATTGATGTACAGATTGAAGAAGTAAAACTAGTAGGAAAAAAGCAGGATCCAAAAGAAGAGTTAGACAAACAACTATCCACCGGAATGTTTAGTTCCATGAATTCTACTGTATTTGACTTCGTCAATGAAGACCAGCATATTGCCGGGTCAAATAATATATTAGACTGGCTACAGGGAAGAGCTGCCGGTTTAACATTTCAAAGAGATAATTCAGGGGTCAACGTACCCTATATTCGCGGCCACCAAGCTAAGCTGTATTTAGATGAAACCCTTACTGATGCTTCAATGATTGCCAACCTTCCTGTAAGCAATATTGCTATGGTAAAAATTATTAAAGGAGCAGGATTAATAGGTGATGCGGTACTCGTCTATACCATGAAAGGTAATATGAAATCTAAAAGCAATGAAAAAGAAGCACCGAAGAACAACTCATCTGTCATAAAAGGATATGATCAACCTTCGGAATTTCCTATTGAAATGCTGGATAATGATGATCCTGCAAAGAAAATTGAAAATGATACCCGGGAAACACTTTACTGGAATCCCAATTTATTCGATAGCGATTATGTTCCTCCAAGAATTAAATTTTTCAATAATGACAGTGCAAAACAATATAAAGTACTGATCATAAGTTTTGATGAAGACGACAATCTTCTTTATGATCAGGAAATCTTTAAATAATATATTTTTCTGTATTAAAAAAAGCCTTTCAATTCTCTTGAAAGGCTTTTTTTAATTTCATTCCAACACCCCAAAATCAGTCAGGATTATCATGAACAGCTCGTGAAAAAATGACAGCTCCCGGAAGAGTAACATGAAAAATAAACTATCTTTGTTACAGACCGAAATTGTATTAATCATGAAGTTAGAATTATATCAAATAGATGCCTTTACAGATGAAATTTTCCATGGAAACCCTGCATGTGTTGTTCCTTTAAAAAACTGGTTACCGGACGAAACACTTTTGAAGATAGCCAGTGAAAATGCCGTAGCAGAAACTGCTTTCTTTATTGATAATGGCCATACGATTCATCTGAGATGGTTTACTCCTGAAATAGAGATGGACTTATGTGGACATGCCACCCTTGCCACAGCTCATTGCTTAGTTTCAATCTTAAATTATGAGAACAACAGAATTGTTTTTGAAACTAAAAGCGGTGAATTAACCGTTGATGTTAAAGGTGGATTTTATTATATGGATTTCCCATCAAGAATGCCTGAAATCTCTACGCTTCCGGATGTTATTTCCAAATCACTCAATATACAACCTAAAGAAGTCTTCAAGTCAAGAGATTACATTCTGGTCTATGATTCTGAAGAAGACATAAAAAATATCAAAATTGAAAGGTCTGTTTTTGACCTTATCAATCTGGATCCAGGGGGCGTTATCGTTACAGCAGCGGGTACTGACAGTGATTTTGTCTCAAGATATTTTACACCACAGTCATCCATCCTTGAAGATCCCGTTACCGGCTCTGCACACTGCTCGCTTATTCCGTTCTGGTCCTCCCGACTGGGAAAAGATAAGCTTTTTGCCCGTCAGTTCTCCCAAAGAGGCGGCCAGCTCTACTGTGAAAACAAAAACGAAAGAGTGATTATGGCAGGTAAAGCCAGAACCTATTCTATGGGACATCTGTGGATAGAATAATGTTATTTTGATCAAGCTGTATAACCTGATCATTCAATCATAAGAAAGGCTAGAATGAGCTTTATTATCCACTTTTAATTGGGCTCAAACGTACTTCATTTTTGTAAAAAAGATAGTCGAAAATCCTCCTTTCGGGATCAAAATTCGGCAAGTATTCCAGATATTTGCCAGTTTTTAATTACTTGAATTTCAGTTACATTCTCTTTTTTTTTAACGCAAAGTTTTTTTAGGTCTTTATGATTTTAAGGAAATCAAAGGATAGCGGCTTCACCGCTGATTAAGCAGCCTACTGAAACGCTCGCTTCATCGAATCAATCCTTGATTGATTCCTTCTTTGCCGCCTAAACTATGCATTGTTAAAAGGAGAAACTATCAACAGGTTTTATAATACTCTATTATGTTAGGAGTTTTTATAATAAAGGCACCCTTTTAGGCATACCAAAAATTAAGAAAACTTTGAAAACACTATGAATAAAGAGAAAATTAAGATTATGGAGAATCCCTCAGGGCCCACAAACTCCTCAAGAAATTGAGGAGTTTTTTTGTATCAGTTTTTATAAATTATTGATCCTTACTTTCTGCTAGTAAACATTCTCCCTCGAATTCTGATGCAATTATTTCATCCTTATTCAACCAGTATTCTGAAGTGATCAGGGAAAAATTATTATTTTCCTCTTTATCTAACTTCCACACGATATCTTCAGCTTCTTCAAAACGCAAATCTGTAGACATTTGTTCAGAAAATAGCCTTTTGATAATATTACTTTCAGAAAGTCCACGGCTGAAAGATTTTAAAATGATTTCCTTCGATAGTTCCTCCGAATTTTGATCTACGGATATTATTGAAAATTTTACCCGTGTAGCTTTCGCATTTGGGAATTTACCGTTGTAGGCTTTAAATAAGAGCTGATTGATATTAAATAAGTCGAAATGCAAATCTATTTCCGGATATTCTTCGCAGATCTTATCCAGTAACATATCATTTGAAATCTGATCGATTTGACCTGCATTTAAATTTTCTGATAATTTATAAGTCAATATAATTTTCGCTGCTTCATTAGGCTCAAAATCGGTGATTGCCATAAAAAGCATTTCCTTTAAATTCTCAGCATTTATAGTATTAGCATCCGGAAAGTCAAATAGTCCTAAAAGGTTAGTATAATCTTCGTTTTTCCAGTAGTTTTCAATCTCGTCTAGAGTCGAAGCACTGTCAATTTTTATATTAAATTTCATTGTAATTTTTTTATAAATGTTGGTTTAATCTTTTTCCATATTTTATCAAATCCTTTACAAAATTGCAATATACATACCACACTTAAATTTTCACTCAAATGATCAGGAATAACATGAGATAAAATAGTTTACAAAAGTTTTAAATAAATAATTAAAATCTAGTTCAATGTGGATTTATAGCAACAAAAATTTAATTCGGAAAATAAACTTTTTCAGCAATCCGCTAAATTTTTCTAATTTAATTTTTAAACAGGCTCTAAGAATATTGTTGAAAAAAATTCACCAATACCAAATGAGATAGTAATTAAGGTTAGTGCCATATAATTTTTTACCGCAAAAATAAAGGTGATTACAACATATTAATTACAGAAACCCGTAATACCACTTTCCAAAATTCTCACAACTTTGGAGGTTTTATTTCAAGCAAGCAAAAACAATATTTCCAAAAAACGTAATTACCAGACTGGAACTCTCCCAATTTCCAAGACTTTTTCAGATCATCAATCTAAAGCTACTCTGAGCAGGATTTTTAGTCAATCGTAGTTTTACTACAATTTTATAAATTTAATGTAATTTAATATTGAGTAGTATATTTTTTATCTAACTTAGGTGACATAATAGCAAAAAAAACGCACAATATATTATGAAAAACACCTCAAATTCTGATAAAGTTTCAGAAAACCATATTTCGGGGATCAACCGTGTGGTAAAACTGGAAATTGTGGTTGAGGGCAAAGCTGTCAATCACTTTAAGCACTTTCGTTTACAACAAAGTGCTAGAAAGCACCATGACTTTGAACTGGTATTGGCTCATGATTCTTTAGGCGAAGCGCAAAATCACAATCTTGAACAAGCTCAAAAGTTTTTAGGAAAAAGAATTACCATTGTTTTTAAATATAAAGATGCTGAAAGTGAAAGCCCCGAAAGAACATTTGTGGGTCTCATTACCAAAGTAGCATTCAGTCAGGAAAAAATGAGTCTGGGAAATATTATCTTAAAAGGAAAAAGTCCCACTATTCTCATGGATTCTGCTCCACATACCCAAAGTTTCGGAGGAAGCCAGCGGGTGAATACCAATATTATTGCAGACCGGATTATCAAGGAGACCTTAGGCTCAAACAAATTTGATTTCAGGATAGATACCCAAAACAAAAGTTATATTAATTACAGCGCACAATACAACGAAACCCACTACAATTACCTTACAAGGATTGCAGAAGCCTACGGAGAACAGTTCTATTATGACGGCGAAGTCCTTCATTTCGGGAAGCTCCCCTCTTCTGAAAAACCTATCCTATTGGTGTATGGAAGCAATGTAAATGATGTGAATGTTGAGCTGAAAGCCGTTCACACCAAACCGGAATACTTTGGCTATAACAGCAGCAGCCATACCAAAATGGTTGGTGTTGATGATCCTATAAAACATTTAGGAGAATTATCTTCCAAGGCTTATGAACTGAATGACACTATTTTTACAACCCGGTCACTGACTCCTACTCCCATCAATGCTAATATGTTCCGTGATGTAGATGATTCCCAAAAGAGCGCAAGGGGAAGTAAAGCAGTAGAGGTTTTTACCGTTTCAGGACAAACCACAGTTCCGTTCCTATATATTGGCTGTGTTGCAGATCTAGCCATGAGAAAGACCGGCAGCAATGAAACCTCACATTTTACAACGCTTATGATTACAGAGGTGAATCACGAAGTGGATGCAAGAGGATATTATACAGGAAGCTTTGAAGCCATCGCTGAAGGCACTGGTTTTATGCCAAAACCTGATTTTGAAATGCCCAAAGCTGAACCGCAGGTAGCCACAGTTATATCCAATGTAGATCCCTTGAATCAGGGCAGAGTACAGGTAAGGTTTGACTGGCAGGTAAATGATACGACCCACTTTATCAGAATGATGAGCCCTGACGCAGGGGGAACAGATGCCATAACACAAAACAGAGGTTTTGTAGCTGTTCCTGAGATTGGCGATCAGGTTATGGTGGGATTTGAATACCACAATCCCGATTTTCCATTTGCCATGGGTGGAATGTTTCATGGGCAGGTAGGCTTAGGCGGAGGCCCGAACAATCATTTGAAATCTATACAGACGAGAAGCGGAATTAAGGTTTTAATGAATGATGCAGAAAAAAGTGTAACCATAAAAGATCCAAGCGGAAATACTTATTTTATGGATGGTCAGGGCAATATTCATGTTACTGCGCCGAAGAACATGACTTTTACTGCAGGGGAAGATATGCAGATTTCAGTGGGAAGGAATATGACCACTAAGATTGGACAAGACAGCACCATGCATATTGGAAATGACCATACTGAATCCATTACAAAGAGATACACTCAGACCTCTGAAAATAAAAGTGTTACCGTTAAACAGGACCAAACAGAAAGCACCGGTAATAAATTTAGAAGCACTTCCGGAGAAGCTGATATACAGACCTCTAAAGGTGATTTAAAACTGAGAGGATCATCATTGGCCGTATTCCAAGGAGGAAAAGACGTTAAAGTAAGTAAAGGCTAAAAGTATGACGGGTGACGAAAGTAAATTTTCAATTGTTGCCGACGAATGTAGTTCCGACCTCAGCAATTGACTCAAATCCAAAATATAAACACATGGAAGATCAAAATACTTCAGCGCATGATCAAAAGCTTTCTGAAAAACGGGCAGAAAAACAAAAAAAAGCCAACGAAGATTCTCCTTCAGAAAAAAGAGAAATGGTCATGCATGGAGCCAAGTTGAAGTGTCCCTATGCTCAGGCACCCGGAAAACTGAAAGTTACCTCCAACGAAATAAATCTTCAGGATAAGCTATTTGCAACAAAGGGCGATGGAAACAACATGGTCAACCTTCAGTTTAAAGGAACTTGCGGACACCCAAAATGGCCTGCCAAAAACATGCCTCCCCCACCTTGTATGAACGTTATAAAATTAAGTCCGTGGCAAAATCTGGGAACCTCTATTGTACAGGAACAGACCGTTTTGGTAAAAGAGTCTTTTATCACTTGTGATCCTGTGGCTAATGTTGCAGTGGCGAAACCGATTCCGAAAGTGGAGAGGATTTTAACACCAGAAGAACCAAAAACTGAAATTGATTATAAGTTTTTGGTCAATTTCAGGAGAGGAAATTCTTACAAAGGAGAATATGGTTTTGATTGGTTACGAAAAGAATATGTTGAGCCATTGGAAAAAGTTTTGTATAATAATAGCAATCCTCCAACTCCTATAAGAACTAAACCTAACGGAAAGGCTGAAGCTACAAAAACACCTCTTTGTGAAAATTTTGAAGAGCTGAAAACTCAATATAGACCTTTTGCTAGATTCCAAAAAGATTACTACTGTACCTGGTTATCTATATTTCCGATAGATTATCCGAACTCTCCTCATATAAATGGTGTCAAATTGGATATCGAAGTATTTGAAGATTTTAAAGAAAATGAAAAAGTGAAAAAGCCTTCTGAAATAGAAATTCACTTTGAATGCGAAAATGCTGATGTAGAAATCACTCCTAAAATTGCAAAAAGTATAAAAGAAGCTAAAAAAGGGATAATTATAAAATGTAAGAAAGCATTATCACAAGAAACAGCAATTATAGTAAAAGCAGTTTTAAAAGATGGAGATAAACAAAAAACGAATGAACAAATAGGAAAATTATTCATCTATGCTAACAATGAAATTAAAAATATAGATATAACAATTGTAGATTGTTTAATCGATGATGATAGTTCAAAAGTTTTAAAAAGAAAAAGAGGAAGCGATTTGGAGGTATATTTAAATTCAAAAGTTTTAAATCAAGCTCTGATTCAATGTAAAGTAAAAGCGCCTGAAGATTTTGATTTACGATTATATAAGGAAAATGGAAAAACACTAGTAGAAAAATATAGTTTGGAGAAGGCTTCAGTAATGAAAGAATTAGAAATCTCTCCTAAAAAAGCTTCTACAAGAGTTGCAGGAAATGATATAGAAAATTTGGAAATTTTCAGAGATGATTTAATGAGTTTATATGAAAAAAATGGAACAAATAAAAACCCTGTAAGAAACAAAAATGATAAAAATAAATTTATGTTTTTTACAAATATTTTTGTTCAAATGGGGAAAAAAGAAGAAAGATTTTTTATTACAAAGGACCCGGCAGGAAATGAATCTTTTTCTATTAAAGTAATAAATGTGGATGCTTTTGCCTATTTTAAAACAGCGCAACCGGTTGGAAATATTGTTGTTTTTTTTACCGAGCAGACCTTAGACAATCCTACAATTGCTCACGAATTTGGACATAATTTAGGATTATGGCATTTATTTGATAACAGTCCATATAGATTTTATAAAGGGCACACTGATAATTTTATGGATTATTCAGAAAGAGTAAGAATAGATGTAGAAGATTCAACAGATAAAAATAGGAATAAAAGATTAGCATACTACAAATGGCAGTGGGATGAAATGAGAAAAGGAATATAAAAGATAAAATATGAAAAAACTACTTTTTTTAGGACTGATTATTTCCTCTATGTGTTATAATGCTCAAAGATATTATAATGTTGATATTTTAGGGGAAGGACATTTTCATTATGATACAAAAACTCCTTTTAAGGATTTCATTCAAAGTTTTAGTAAGAATGAATTTATAAAATCATCAAAAATTAATATTCTGGATTCAACAAAGATAGGTCCAGATAAGCTGAAAAATTATCATAAAATGATTTTAGATAATATTCCTAAGAATAACATAAATCATATCTGGGTCATTTTTGGATATAGTAATGGTAATTATTATTCTAAATATTTTTTAGGAGAAAATTTAATTAAAAATGAAAATAATTTTTTTGTCCAATTAAATTATTTTGTCAATAAAAAAAACAATCTGATTGATAGCATTGGTATTTGTATTCCTAAAAATGGATGTAGAGAAATAAAAAAATATAAGCCAATTCATCCTACCAAAATATTTCAATCTATAGAAATGCAAAAAAATAATTTTCCAGTTGACAATAGTTATAGTTTAAAAAAATATGAAGAAGATAGAAAAAAATTGGAAGAAGATAAAAAAACTATTTGGACAATGGATAAAGAATAAATATTTATGAGTCATTATAAAATCATTTCACTTTGCATCTAAATTTTGAAATTTACTTTGTTGAGCATAATAATAAATGAAATAGAAAAATAAGAAGGAACCTACCTTATATAGCACAAGTGTAAATGGAAAAACAGTAAAGTCTGTAAAAGATAAAAAGAAGGTAATCTGGAAGAAGTAAAAATTATTAATGACCTGGAAACAAAGTATAATAGTTCAAATAATTTTCAATAATCAGCTCAAAATAAAACGTTATGAGTGAAGAACAAGAAAAAGATGATTATTCTGTAAATCCCAATCAAAAGACTTTTGATATACCGCACCAGGTAGATCATGAAGTGAATGTGGTGAAAATATATTTTGCGAAACAGGTTCCTAAAATGGTATGGGAAACGAAGGAAGAAACTTATACGGTCAAAGGTGGAGGTCTGGTATCTGACGTCAAAAAGAAGTATGAAAAAAAAGGAAGAAGGAACATCCAGGCAGATCAGGCAGATTCTGTAAAATTAAAGGCAAAAGAATCGGTAAAAATGACCTGGGAAGAAGAAGTACAGGCGAAAAAAGCTGATGGCAGTCTGGATTTTGATTTCGAGAGAATAAATAGCACTACCATTAAAAAGAAAGTATGGGTGGTAGCCAATTGTGAAGGAGCAAGCGGCAAACTTTCGGTTGAGATCTATGAAAATAAATTGAAAAATGCTGAAAACATCTATGAAAACCCTGTCAAGTTTTTGGATGGAGAGGAGGAGAAAAACAAAATTGAATTCACAATCAATGGAACATTGGTATACGCCAAAGAAATAACAATGCGCCCCAAAAGTGATGAAGATTTAAAGAAACTGATCGATAAATTTAATAAAAGAGATGATAAGAATGCCTTCTTATATTTCAAAGCTGAAGTAACAGGAACAGAGGATGAAGTGAAATTTCCGGATGAGACACATGAGTTTTTAAATAAAGACAATGAAAGGTTTGAGATCAGATACTGTAATTGTGGAAACAATTATGATATTACCTGTACCCGATATAGTAAAAGATATGGACCCGCCTATTGGGGATCAAAAAAACTTGAAAATTATTCCGATTGGGATACATTGATTGAAGACAAGAAAATTACAGATGAAGAAAAGGCTATTTTGGTGGGAATGTCTGAAAATGAAGGCAAATTAGATTCTGTTCAATCCTATGACTGGGACCTTTCAGGTGAACAAATGATAGTAACGGCTGGAGCCATGCAGAAAACAGTGGATCATACCGGAAAAGGTGAATTTACCACACAAGTTGAAGAATTTAAAGCTCAGCATCCTGAAAAATATGACGAGTTATTTGTATCATGCGGATGGACGGTGGACTCCGGGATTCTCTATTATAAAGATCCGGCAGATCCTAAATCGGAGAAAATCACAGGAAATACATTATCAAACAAAATCAGAGAAAATTGTAAAGAATCTTTATTTGGAAAAACAGTAGAATGTAAGCCTCTGCAACCGATCGTGAATGCCGTTATTGATAAAGTATTTCAGGAAAAACAGGTGCTGGATTTTATCAAAAGATTAAAAGAGGTAGTACTTCCTTTAACTCCTACAGGCTATTCATATAAGTTGTCAGATTATTTAAAATCAAAATTGGGTAAGGCAACCGCATTGGATCATCATATTAACAGACCAGGATATGTACAAGACGATTTCGGCTCTGCATTAGACCGGTTTTTTGCCAAAAAAGATGCTAACACAGCCAAAGAAAATAAAGCCAAAAAAGAAGGTGAAAAACTAGAAAAAATATCAAGAAATCCTGGTGAGTGGGGGGATATGCACGGTAAATACGAACAGGAAATTCTTGATGACTACGGGAATAAAAGAAGAGGTACAGATATGGATAAACGCTATGAAAAAATGGAAAAAAACGCAAACTTATCATCATGAAAAAATTGACATCCTTTCTAATAATTCTAATCATTTTTATTACTTGTGGAAACATGGTTTCGCAAAAACATCATGATGGGCAGAATAAAACGGTAAAGAAAGACACTATAATTGTTTTAAATGATACTTTATCACTGTATTATGCTTCCTATAACAGCAATATGAAACTATGGTATAATCTCCATATCATTAATAAAAAGAAGAAAATAAAAGTAGGTAAAGGAAGTGAATTTAATGGTACCGGAAGTGAGCTCTTTTCTCGACTATCCCCTAATGCAAAATACGTAGTAGTGGATGGCATCATCAAAGAATATGTGCATGAAAGTGCTAAAGACAGTACCCTGCATGAAAACTACACGTGTGCCATTATTGACCTAAAAAAAGCAAAAATAATTAAACAGCTTCAACAGGATTGTGATGGATCATGGAACAAGAAAAACCAATGGGTTTCCTCTGGTGGGAAAGTAATTTTTAAGTAAAAAACAATAGTTTAATTGGCAGCAACAAGTTGTAAAATGAGTGAAAAATTATGGAGCCCGTATTTCCTATAGATATTAAATTAAACCTTTTGGAAGGAAAGAAATTTTATCGCTATTCCTATAATGAATATACCACCATCAATGGAAAAACGCATAGAAGCGAGCTCAACAAAAACTTTCATGTTACGCTGAAGCTTTTAGAAAAAGAAAGGTTTGAATACCATATCGAAATTTTTGACAGAGTTCACAGAGATAAGGAACTCTCACTGTCCGAAAAAGGTTTTTTAGCCAGAATTGCAGAGATCAATGATGATGTAGTGCTTATAACGGACGAATATGGAAACTTAAAAAATGTACAGGGATTGTCAGTTCTTCAGAATAAAGTGGAAAAAACAGTAGAAAAGCTCTCCCAGTCCTATGTGGGCAAACAGGCAGAAGATTCTTACCAATTTTTAAAAGAATTTTACCAAAAGGAACATTTAGTGGGTCAGGATTTTTTAAAAAATAATCATTTTGGAATGATCCTCCATCAATTTTATGGAAGGTATGAGCAGGAAAATAATGCAAAGTATAGCGTACGCTACCGTAATTTTATGGCCAATACCGTCATAGATATAGAAGAGCGTGTACAACCGCAGGACATGCGTGGTGATGATGAATTATTGCTATTACAATATACCGGGAACATCCCTTCTGATAAAAATTGGGAAATGTTTTACGGAGAAATGAAAAGAAAGGAAATAGCTTATAACAGTGAAACAGATTTTCCAAAACTGGACAAATATAAAGGGCAGATTTTGTTAGATTTTAAAACCAAAGAAGTTTTGGAGCATAAACTGACCATAGAATTTTTCCTGGGAGAAAACTACCAAAAGAAAATCATCTATCATATAAAAGAAATAAGCTATGAAGAACTATAAAAAAATAGGATGGATTGAAGAACTGCAGGACCAGTTGGATGTCTGAGCCTTACCTCATGAAAATAAAATCTCGGATAATCCCCGTCAGGAAATAGCAAAAACTCGCGTATTAAAAAAAGAAAAATCTTAACATGGCGACACGTATTACAATAACAGATTCAGGGCAAACCCAAACCTTAAATGGTCCATTGGCTCCGGATACTCCCGATGACTCGTTACAGCGCGTTACTGAAGTTTATTTTGCCAAGAAAACCACAACAGACAATGGAACAAGAGTCAATTTTACAAAAATTGATTCTGCTCATGTACAGCAAGATGATCAGAATCAAAATATCCCATACGATTCCATATTAGGAAAAACGGTGTATCTGATCATAGAGACCAGCAATATGACCGACTTGAGTATAGATGCAGTGATAAGACCTTCGGAAAATACCATGACGGAAAATACAGATACCCTACAGTTAATGCGTTTTGTATCTCCTGACCGATATGAAGCACAGAGGTTGTTTACCGTACAGGTAGGAAACTTTGATGCCCTTAACAACAGAGAAGGTAACCATGATCATTACACTAATTTACGAGCTGACCATATCAATAAAGCCATTATTAAGCTACAACTAAGGCCTGACGGACGAGCTACTTTTGATGACTGGACCAGAAGATTGGCAGATGGCAGCATTAATTTGGAAGTGGCGGTAGAAAGGGCAGACAATAATCCCTGTGCCTATGGAGATGGACAGGAAGAAGTAAACGGAGCCGGTATTTTCTTAAATGATGACCGAGGGAGATTCAGAGTGGTCAATAAAAATATATATACCATTCATCATGGCAGTAATACGTACAATACTTTACAGGAGATTGGTGCCAATCCGGCAAGAAGAAGAAGGATTCAAAAAGTTCTGAATGCTCATTCTACTGAAGTTATTTATTTTTATTACGACCAAAACGATAATGAACACAGGATATGTTCCAGAATTAAAGAAAGTGTAACCAGAAAAAGAAGAGTCAACACCATTCCGCCGCTGGCTCAAAGAGGAGCTCTTTCACAAACAATAGATTTCACAGCGAACAGAGCTGCCGGAGAACAGATAGATGCACATCAGTTATTGGTGTATGCTAACGGAACTCTTGGTGATGGAGCAACCGACAAATGGTACGCTAATCAACCGGGAAATGTAGAGCTGGTCAATATGGATATTTTAGAGAATGCGGGTGTAGGGCCACAGATTTTTGAAGCATTCAATTATAATCAAAATGGCGTTATCATCCGGTATGGGTTTCAGCATACCAGAAGAAGAAGCATTCAGCCGGATTTATTTGCCGGTTTCTTAGGGTCATTGGCCCAATTCAGACAGGAAGGACACACTCATTATATCGTGTCTCAGGGATTTTCTTATTCTGATGCGTCATGTTATCCCAGTGCAGAACATGTGAATGGAGAAGCGGGAGATTTGAATTTATTAACGGCTCAGCAAAATGGAGTCAATACGATCCTTACAGCAGCGAATTTTGATTATGATAACCAGGTCATTCTCCGGAATATTCTTTTTGATTTTGGATTTGGATCAGGTCGGTCAGAGGATTTTTCCAACACTTCAAATGCCAGTACTTCAGACAATGCCAGTACAAGGTTACCTCATACCACCCATACCGCTACACCAAGACATAACAATCATTTGCATGTTCACGGTTTCACCCCAATATTAGATATCTATGCCTAAAATTAATATCGCTTGCTTTATCCTTTTGTTTTTCCTTTTTTCCTGCTACAGTAAGGCTCAAACAGAAAATAAGGCAACAAGCACAGAAGCACATTCAACAGATAAAGGATCAATTCTCTTTAACACCAATAAAGCAGATTGTATCAGTCTGCCATTTGGGTATTCAGATATTTCAAAACGAATCACCGTTGATTCTATTGTGTCTGCCATACAGGATGAAAATAAATTGAAGGAAATCAATGCATTACAATTTGAAAAAATAATCAAAAAAGATCTTGTATTGCTTCCTGAAGAATACGATGTTTTTTTGCCATTCGGCACTACTGTCAATGAAAAATATGACCACATTAAAATAGCTTCTCATTTTCTGTGTTATGGAGACTATTCACTGTACTTTATGGCGGTCTATAATACCGTTCGTTACGCCGAACCGTTTATTGAAAAAATGTATTTAATGTCAACTAAAGACGGCAAGCTTATCGATATGAAGAGAATCTATCTGAATCATCAGGGAGAAATGGGATTTGCCAACTATACCCTATTTGATATCGATAAAAATTATATTATTTCTGTGCAAGATTATGAGTTGACTGAAAATCCTTTTCACTTAAAACCCTTACATCAATACCAGATTCTGCCCTCCGGAAAATTTGCCAGATACTTTGATAAAGATGGTCCTTATAAAAATGATGATGAACAGGGCATCGTGAAAAATCATCATAAAGAAGGAAAATGGATAGAATCCAAATCCAATGGATCTATGGATTTACAAAAATATCCGGAATTTACGGATCCGTATACTTATCTGGAAGCCGAATATAAAAATGGTTTACCCGTTGGAACATGGAAATTTTACAAATTATTGCAAAAATATAATGAAGAAACAGGAGAACCCCTATTCAATACAAGGAAGAAAGGACCATTGATCTATACGGAAAGGTATCGGGAAGGTGTATTAGAAAAAAGGGAATTTCATTAACGCATGTGGATGAACTAATACCGTATTTCCGCCACTCTCCGAAGTCTAAATTGTCGGATAGAACGCTTATTTAATACTTTATTCAATTGCATCGGAGATAAGATCACACTTTTTTTAACGCAAAGTTTTTTTTAGTCCCTTATGATTTTAAGGAAAGCAAAGGGTGGCGGCTTCACCGCTGATGAAGCGGCCTGATAAAACGTTCCCTTCATCAAATCAATCAAGGATTAAAACTTTCGCTTCATCGAATCAATCCTTGATTGATTCCTTCTTTGCCTCCTACTCTATGCATGATTATAGTAAACCTTTGCGTTAATGAAATTTCTATTCAGATTTTAACGCAAAGTTTTTTTAAGATCCTGATGATTGTAAGGAAAGCAAAGGATGGCGGTTTCTCCGCTGATGAAGCTGCCGACTGAAACGCGCGCTTCTTCAAATCAATCAAGGATTGATTCCTTCTTTGCCTACTACTCTATGCTTGATTATAATAAACCTTTGCGTTAATGAAACTTCTATTCAGATTTTAACGCAAAGTTTTTTTAAGATCCTGATGATTGTAAGGAAAGCAAAGGATGGCGGTTTCTCCGCTGATGAAGCTGCCGACTGAAACGCGCGCTTCTTCAAATCAATCAAGGATTGATTCCTTCTTTGCCTACTACTCTATGCTTGATTATAATAAACCTTTGCGTTAATGAAACTTCTATTCAGATTTTAACGCAAAGTTTTTTTTAAGATCCTGATGATTGTAAGGAAAGCAAAGGATGGCGGTTTCTCCGCTGATGAAGCTGCCGACTGAAACGCACGCTTCTTCAAATCAATCAGGGATTGATTCTTTCTTTGCCTCCTATTCTATGCATGATTATAGTAAACCTTTGCGTTAATGAAATTTCTATTCGTTAGTTGTACTTCTTCCCTCTCCTTTCAAGAATAAGATGTGCTGCATCCAGCATTTTAGTCAGATGAATGTACGGACTGATGATATTCCTTTCCGGCAGATTATCATAGACACCCAGTGAAAAGTAAACCATTCCGGACATAAAATAATCAAATTCCTGTACGCTGTATTCTCTGAATGCTTTTTTAAAAACCAACAGAGGATTTCGATATTCCTTCTCCGAAAGCAAGCCAAGAGCCAGCGGAGAGGTATTTTCCAGCTGAATATTAACGACCCATTTCTTTTCCTTCAGCGTGATGAGATAACCTGCACGGACAAACGACTGCATCGACTGCCGAAAGTGAAAGATAACAGACGGATCTTCTTTGATCCAGCTATTCCTTTTTACAGCGCAATTGATAATATTGTTGAGTTTCTCTTTAGATGCAACCAGGTCATTGAATTGAAAAAAGGTCTCCATCAGCTGGAGTCCGGAGTGCTTCCTGCGAACTGCCCAAAATCGGGTGTCAAAATCTGTTTTGTTCTTTTTCATGGGTGTGTATTTTTTATTGTCTAGGAATATTTTTATAAATATAATAAAAATTTGCTATCATTCGGATTTGAGTCCGAGATTTTTATAAGAATAAGTAATTTATTTGTTTCTATGACAGAAGCAAATAGAAAAATTGTTGAATTTATAAGGAATGAATGGGTTGTTCCTCTGAACAATAACAGCAAATTTGCAGTGGATCATAACATCGATGAAAAAACAGTGCGAAGAATAAGAGATGATGAAACCTATCAAATTGCTCTTCTTACCATCATGCGAATTTGTCATGGTAAGAATATCACTCTTGCTAATTTCTTCAAAATGGTTGGAATATAAATGATATAACTACTATAATTAATAAATCCTGACGAGAGTTGGGATTTTTTTTTGTCCAAATTTTTGAAACTTCTAAGAATATCTTTTTAAATTTCCGTGAAAATACGGATACCGAATTTTGAGATACTTTTTATTTTTGTTGTTTACGGAAAGCCGTAAAATAATATAAATTATCATTTGTAAATTTGATAAATAGTAAAGTCCCATTTCTATTTTAGGTTAACAATCATTAAATTATGGATTACAAATATTTTTTTTTTAGCTTCATCAAGTATTCGTGTAGAAGAAACTTTATCTACAAATAATTCTACTGAAGACGCAATGTTTTGGTCTGAATTATTTGATGATAATCATCACCAATCATTCTATTTTTCATCCTTAGCTCTCAATGAGTTGGAAGATGAAGATGAAATTATTAAAAGGGCATATCAAATTCTTTTAATTTTTGAAGGTATTTTTAAACTTTGTGAAAAACGATCTAAAAAATACTTTAAACTTGACGCCTTATATGATTTTCAAACTAAAAAACTTATTGCAGCCCCAATTAATGAACCTGAAATATTTTTTATAGACTTTGATATATCAAAATTAAAAAATTCACCCAAAATCATTACTAATAATCAAGCTTACGACCTCTTCTCTAAAGTAATTAAAAGTGAGTATTTGACTAACCTCTTTTTTCTTCTTTCCAGAAATACTGATTATAAGTTATTATATATGATTTATGATGATATTAAGTATTTTCTTAAAAAAGAAGATTCATTAGATTTATTAAAAGAATTTGAAAGTGATATTAAAATATTCACACATACCGCAAACAATTATGAAGTTTTAGGATATTTTGCACGACATGGAAGAACGAGCCAACAACCTCCTAAAAAAGTAATTAGTTTAGAAGATAGTACAGAATTAATTTACAAAATCGTCTATAAGGTACTATATGAAAAATTCAATATTATACTCTACAGATTATAAAAAAACATAACAAAAAGTTATACTTTTTATAGCAGAATTTCAACTAAAAGAATTGAAATTAAGATTTCCGATTTCTAATGATTAATTCCAAGTTTATAATTAGAAAGTGAAGGAAAACTCCTATTCCAATACAATATATTATGATGTAATGAAAAGTGTAGAATATATTTGCCATTGGTGTTAATGGAGACATGTTCCCCGTAAATATTGAAGATATACTATAAGGAAGTAATGTTGCATAAGTCCAAAAATTATTTCTATCTAATTCAGCTTTTTTAACTTTATAATAGTGTAATTCATTTTTAAGGTAGTTAATATCTTCGTTTATTACACTTCCAAACTTCATGGAATCTAATCCAGTCTGACTTCCACCTTTGTATAATTTCTTTTTTAGAAGACCTCTTTTATCAAATATGTAAATAGTTGCTGTAAGATCATTATTTCTACTAGGAATACTAAAATTAAAATCTGAATGTATTATACTACTGTCTGTAAAAGTTAATTGTTTTAATTCTTTTAATGACTTATTTAAAATCGTATAATTTGAGGATTTAATATTTTCGAGATATTTAATCTCATAAGGAATATTCTTAGAGTCATCAAGCCACTCATTAAACACCACTTGTTTTCGACTATCACGAATAGCAGTTTTAAATTCAAAACTAGCTGGATTACTTTTGAGCATTAAGGTATATAGAAAAGGAAAGACTACTAAATGTAAAGTTAATATGATTGAAAGACATGAAATTGCATATTTAGATTTCTGATACTTTTTAGAAATCCTGTACAGATAAACACAGAATGATAAAATAATTAAGATTAAGAATGTTGTTGAAAAAAATTCACCAATACCAAATGATATGTTAATTAAGGTTAGTATCATATTAAGTTATTTATATAAAAATAAAGGAGATTACAATATATTACTTACGGTTTTCCGTAAGGTAAGAAGTTTAAATTACCTTAAATTTAGTATATTAAATAAATTTTATTATGGAAAAAATTAAAGCAATTAAGCCGGGTCCAAAGCCCAATAAGCCTGACGGAACCCCTGACAGAAGAAGAAGAGTTACACCGGAAGTAAAGCCAAAACATCCGGATTTAAAACCTCACAAGCACAAACCTGGAGATTCAAAATAATCTCACCCCGCCACCGCACGAATCATTTCGTGTGGTTTTTAGCATTATAAATCAAACATTCTAAAAAATCTAAACATCAACAAAACCCCAACACAAAGCCTATAGGCACTTCCGAAGAGTCTACAAGCATTTCACCAACCCTCTGGAGGGTCTTTCCAACGGCCTCTACCCCCTTGAGGAACGGGCCGACCCCCCTTACCCAAGGGGGTAGAACCGGTTATGTAAGAGGCTAAAGAGACTTCCGAACAGCCTTCAGACCGTTATCCAAGGGAGTGCAGCCCCTTGTCATACTCCCCTGAGGAGGTTATGCTCCCCCTACCGCACGATTGTATCGTGTGGCTTTGGTTTTTAGTATTATAAATTAAACATTATAATAATATAATCTAAAAGCCAAAGCCACACGATACAATCGTGCGGTAGCTGGGACCTTAGCGTCACAATATCTGCTCGTACAATAGCTTCCTGTCTGATGATAACAGCAAATGTAATCGTTATTAGGACCATGTGATCCTCCACAAGCGGGTCCTGTTGGGTCTGTCGGCTCTAAACCTACACCAGTACTACCGTCGATACCTCCAGCTGCAAAAGTTGATTTTAATTTTCTCTCGTTAATTTTTTCATAGTAATTCTTTTAAATTCGATTTGAAGGATAAGAACAATTCTCGAATAAATGATTTAAAATAAAAACCTAAAATATTATGGATACTATAAAATTAAATATTTCAAAGGTTAATTTTCCAAGAAACAGTAAATAGACAAGATGACGATACACCCATACAAACCATTGGATAAATGTAAAATTGATCATCAATAACCTTGACTAAAATTAATTACGGCGACCCACAACAAATCACTGCCCAGAATCTGGGGGAATGTCTACTATTTGCTTTTGTCAATTATTTTCACTATCTTGTAACATGAAAAAAATTGAAAATCAAGGGAGTATAACCCATGCAGGCAGAATGAACGAACGAACAAGAGCGATGGAAGTTCTTGAAAAAGCCAAGCAAACACAGGGGAAAATTACCTTTCTGAGACAAGGTGTCGGGAGAAACTTTAAGCCAAAAACTGAGGAATCGTAAATCGAAATTGATTTAATTGATATCTTCAAAGAGTAGTATATTGTCTCATGGACATAGAAGAACCCGAAAATAAGATATTAGACGTCGTAAAAGAAAAACACATCCGAACCGGAGGACATAACGGAAATAAGCGGGATGATGTTGATAGGATCCTGAATCTGTCAATCGACGATCGTAACATATTTCTTCAGCGTATGATTATGCTGCCAACATAAAACCCCTGCGTTAACAGGGGTTATTTTTATCTATAGGTGGCGCAATAATAAACTTCATCTGGACTGTCGTAATTATACATCTTTCGTATTAAGATTGGTTCTGCCCTGAGTGGTATTCATATTCTCTACACCACTCTTCACCTTAGTATTTATAATCTCAATAGAGGTTTTAAAGCGATGCTTTAATCTATAACTAATCTAACTTAAAAAAGAAATACACTACGGCTGCCCACTCCTTTTTAATGCCTCTGGCATAGCCAATAGTACTGCGACTGCTATTTTCAACAGTTCCATCGTCTTTGATATACCCAATGGTTGAACGGCTGCTGTTTTCTACGGTGCCGTCTTTTTTAACATAACCAACGGTAGAACGGCTTTTGTTTTCTATAGTCCCGTCACTTTTGATATAACCGATGGTCGAGCGGCTTTTATTCTCGATGGTTCCATCCGACTTGATGTACCCGACGGTGGAACGGCTGCTGTTTTCAATCGTTCCGTCCGATTTGATGTAGCCTGTCGTGCTGCGGCTTCCCAATTCTATCGTTTGTGCACTTATCAGGGAAAGGCTGAAAAGAAGGAAACCAATGACTCCTATTTTTTTCATGATTTTAAAATTTTAAATGGTTATTGTTTTTATTTTTTTTGATGTCTTAAAAAAGCGATTCATTTTAAAAAAAACAGCGCCACTTAAGACACTATCCCGCGAAGTGTGTAAGTTAAAAAGTTAGGCTTGGATTTATAATCTGAGCCTTTTTTCAAAAATAAGGATGGAAATAGTTTTGAGTCACCATCTCGTAAATAGTGTGCTCCTTTTGTATTGTTTGGGTCAGTTACTGCTTCTACGATTTGAGCGTGAACTTTTTGTAGATCTTCCTTATTATTGAAATAAAGATTGAATTCTTGAGTTCCGTTAAGGATTTTTATTTTCATATTAATTCCCACATTTGAGTGGTTCCTTATATATAACAAAATTCAACAATAAAAACAATTATAAAAGCTACTAAATACTTCCTAAAACTTCCATTATGAGATCCTGCATTATCTCATAATATTTGATCGCCAGTAGAAAAAATTCTCATTCAAAATCTTTGCTTTGTCAATCGACAAATAATCTTCTGGCCCGTCTAAAACGTGTCTGATTTTCATTTCTTTGAAAAATTATAAATTGAATCTAAATATATTTTAACCTCGTTAAGTTCTATCCCTTTACATGGTAGAAGTTTAAATTTTTCTCCTACAGGAATTGCAAAATGTCCTTCAATCTGTATTTCGTTCATGTTATCGGTTTTATAATTTTAGTTTCCGAGTATACAAAAGATTAATTATTCAGCAGAAAAGACTAGTGATGTTTATTTGAGTTTCATGGTTATTAGTTTTATCCTCGGCTATGGTCGGGGCTTTTTCCCACACATTTTAAATGAAAAAATACTAATTTTGTAAAATATTAATAATAAAGCTAATAAACAATGTTTATATTTCGATAATATACATTATCTTCACTTTATTAACACCAAATTATATATTTTTATGAAAAAATTACTTTTTACATTAATTTGTGCAACTATACTAATTTTTACTAGTTGCTCAAACGATTCTCATCAAGAAAAGGAAGTTCAAGACCAGAATCAGGTGGTAACATCGAAGAAATCTGTAAGCAAAACTCAGCAAGAAATCGATAATCTTCTCAAACATTTCACAACAAAGGATTATCATTCCTCTGTTTCCGGCTTAACTAAAGAGGAAGTGCAAAAAGATATGGCAATGAAATTACTGCCAAAATGCAAACAACTTCTTATGGAAAATGGATATACGGAAGATGCCATTAATAAATTTGATTACAAAACTATTATACTTACAGCATTTAACTTAAAAAAATAATTATGAAAAAGATCTTTTTATCAGTTGCGCTTATATTTGGCGCAGTTAATTTTGCAATGGCAGTCCCAACCTTTTATTATAATTTTGGAAGTTACGACGTAGGAGGTTTATTTGTTTATTATTCAAGTCCAACTAATGGAATGGGTTGTTACGATGGAGACATGATTCCGTTAAAACTGTCAAGTTCAAATGTTCTTACAAATATGAATACTGGTGTTGTAGTTCCAGCTAACCAACTTACACATGCATATGTATGTGGTGCATCTCCAACGCCGGTATGCAGTACTACAGCGGATGTAGTATTTAGAGGCATGAGATTTTATACTACAATAAGTAATTTCGCGGGGATGGCAGGAACAAGTTGTACATATTTTACTCAGGTTCCAACACCTAACGGATGGAAAATAACAATGCCAGGTTTACAAAGTCTAACATTTATAGACCTAGGGTTCATGGCACAATATATTTACCAATAAGAAAAAGAGATCATACTCTCTTTTTTTTTCTATTTATCCTGAAAAAAACTCAAATTTATAATAAAATAAAAAATTCCATTACTGCCCAAATTGGGTTATTTACATTTGTAGCGTGTAATGAAGATTTTTATCCGGAAGTTGATAAGATGAATGAAATCAGGACAGCAACTGTTGGGAATGGTTCTGGGAATGCAAACTTAAGGTTCCTACGTTCACGTTGAAGATGAAGAAGAATAAAAATTCATGATTATAAAACAAATCCTCGAATAATATCGGGGATTTTTACTGTACATACTTTTTATTTTCCTCTAAGAAATAAGGTTTACTTTTTCTCTTCTCAATAGCCTCACAGTTTACTGAAAGCCATGAAGTAAAATTATCGAACATCCATCCACACTCCGAAGTCTCCTGACTTTGGAGCCTATTTTAAGGAATTGTTTTTATTTACTTCTTCAAAGTCAGAAGACTTTACGTAACGTGATTTTTTTTAAAACAGGATCTTTTACAAGAAATTCCTAAATATTCCGTTTAATTCTTAAATTTGGCTCATGCAAAAGAATCTTTATCTCATCATTATATTATTTTCTCTTACCAGTTGCTATACGTATCAGGTAAAAAAGCAAGTGGATCCGGCGACCGACAATAAGGAAGGCTCTAAAAAGAATACAGCTCTTGCTAATAATACTTCCACGCAAATGAAAAGCACAACCGCTGAATCCCAAAGCCTGAACGCACAACAAACGCCTGTTCCTATCAATGTTCAAGAGACACTTGCCCCTAATAAAAAATTTAAAATTGACGTTGATGGCAAGAGCTATAAAATAATAGTTGACAAGTGGGAAAGAGACAGTCTGGTTGCCCACCCGATTAGTAATCCTAAAAAAATTCTGAAATTCCATAAGAACCAGATCAATGGCGAGAAAATTGCAGAAAAACGCTTTTCACAACCCATAGCTGATATTATTACGGTTACTGTTTATGCCGGAATTGCTGTTGGCATCTGGTCACTTCTGCGCTAATTTTTTAAACTTTTCCAGTAATTGATTGGCCAAAGTCAGGAGACTTTGTGCAACGGAAATTTTAGTTCCCAAAATAAAAAATATTTTAGTCCCTATTTAAATGCTGTATTCCGCGTCAGCTTTATTACTGCGTTGCTAACGAAGAGATTTGTATTTAATGATCTACACTATTTCTTTGAAAACCTTTATTAGAGACTTTCACTTAGTTGGTCTTTTTTATGGCTCAGAGACTTCGTCTTTGAATTGCAGAATTCTATCCACCAGTTTATTAAGTTCTCAATCGTACAGCAAAATCGTAATTACTAAAATTTGCTGTATCTTGGTAGTACCCAACACCTATTTATGAAAATCATCAATTACACAAAAATTTTCAGAGAAGATTGCCTCCAAATCTTCAGAAGTAATTTACCTAAATTTTTTGCTATCGAAGAATTGCAACTTTTTGAAAGCTTTCTGAATGATGATACCGAAGAGAACTACTTCGTGGTGAAAATCGATGGTCAGGTAGTAGGATGTGGTGGATTTTTTTTAGATACCAAGAATAATGTGGCAGGATTATCCTGGGGAATGGTTCATGCCGACCATCATGGAAAAGGAATAGGAAAAGCATTTACCCAATATAGGCTTGATTTGTTAAAAAAGAGCTACCCTTCCCTGCCCTACAAAATTGAAACCTCGCAGCATACCGCGGAATTTTATAAAATGAATGGTTTTAGAACAGTAGAGATCGTGCCGGATGGATTTAGTAAAGGAATTGATAAATACACCATGATCATGGAAGTAACTGAACGTTAGCAGAAATTTCAGAACACAATAACAATTAAATATGAAAATAATACTTAGCTATCTATTGATTGTACTATATACCCTTGCAAGCGGTCAGGAAAAATCAATCATTAATGATCTGAAATTTTCTAACTATTCCGGGCATCCCAAAAAAATTACGGAGATCATCACTTTTTCAACCCAGAACATAGACAAAAGTATTTATTATTTTGACAAAGATGGTTTTCTGACAAAAACTGAGCGCTATAATGCAACCCAAAGCGAATTTCCTGATAAAAGATTGATAAGTGACCTTATTACCTATGATTCAAAGAATAAAGCCAAACGCTGTTTCGAAGCCGTTAATCCCGGAAGTAAGAAGATACAAGCTAAAGGCTATTTTGAAAAAATTTCCGATTCTTTGTATAAGAGAGTTTCAAATTCTGACACTCCCTCTATGTTGCTCAACAAGTTATTTTATTTTGACAAAAATAACCGCCTTATAAAAACAGAAGAAACCGGAAATTTTAATGGAACCCCCATTAAGAATGTCATTATTTATACGTATATCAATGCCGTAAAAAATGAAATGCTTTTTGAGGATTTAATCACTCAGAAAAAATCCAGAATCATTTATAAGAACGTAAAACTTGACTCACATGCCAATTCCGTTTATGAAGAATTGTTTGATGATCATGGAATTTTACAACAAAAAATAGAAAGAGAATTTGAATATTATTAAGGTAAGGATACTTAAAAGGACCTGTTATCCTATTTTATTTATTTCATACCGCTGTTTGTCTTTTGTAGACAAATTTTCCTATCAGAAAACCAATCGACGGAAACAGAAAAGAACCGCACATTCCAATCAATAAGAAGATAAAATCACTGCTAAACAAAGGAAGATTTATAAAAGCTAAATAAGTCCAATGCATATTAAGCCAATACTCCATCAGGAAAAACCCTAATGCCCAATCATTGCCACCGAATAAAGAAGTATTTCCAAGTGCCTCCATTTGAAATAATATACCCCAATACTAACATGTTATCCTGGTCAAACAAAGATATTGAATATCTTTGTTTAGTATTTACATCATCCTGTTCACAAAAAGCACTCTATAGCACGAGTGCTTTTTCATGTCAATAAATGGTTGTTGTTTTCCTGTTCAGATCTCTGATCTCATTTTTCCAGCACTATTTTATTGGAAGAGAACAAAAAATTTTGGCTACCTGATTAAAATAGACCGATAAATATGGTTTTCCATAAATTTTTTCATTTTAATATTAATATTTTTGACAAAGGAAAATGTGACATCAGTTCATACTTATGTAGACCCTTTTTAGTATATTAAAGCCTATAATTAACGCATCCCAAATTATTTTCATCTGTTATGAAAGTTCTCCATACCGCCGACTGGCATATAGGCCAGCTATTTCACGAATACGACCGTACGTATGAGCATCAGCAGTTCCTGGATTGGCTGCTTCAGACCTTAGGCCATGAAAGCATTGATATTTTACTGATCAGTGGGGATGTTTTTGATATTTCCAACCCTTCTGCCGCTTCAATAAAAATGTTTTATACATTCCTGAACAAGGCGACTAAGGGAAATAAGGATTTACAGATCATCATCACTGCCGGCAATCACGATTCAGCCTCCCGTTTGGAAGCCCCTAAGCCTTTGCTGGAATCTTCCAATGTGCATATTGTCGGATGGGTTGAAAAAGATACAGAAGGAAATATAGACTATGAAAAGCTGCTTATCCCGATAAAGGATGCCTCAGGAAATGCCAAAATATGGTGCCTTGCTGTTCCTTTTTTACGAATGGGCGACTACCCATCGATACCGGGCAGTGAAAATCCTTATACAGAAGGCGTAACTGCATTATACAAAGAAGCCTTTGAATATGCTAGCCAGAAAAAAAAGGAAGGACAGACGATGATTGCTATGGGACACCTTCATACGCATCATGCAGAACCAGGCAAGATGAATGACACAGAAAGACCTATTATGGGAGGTGTCGAATGTATTCCTGCGACAGCATTTCCTCAGGAACTCAAATATGTGGCACTTGGACACATTCATAAAGCACAAAAAGTTGGAGGAAAAGAACATATCCGTTATTCTGGCAGTCCGTTGCCTATGTCTTTTTCAGAACTTAACTATAAGCATCAGGTGATTGTTTTTGAACTTGATGAAGATATCAGCAATCTGAAATCAGTAGAGATTCCTCTGTTTGTACCGCTTCAGAGAATTCCAGCTAGTCACCAACCACTGCATGAAGTCATTACATTATTGGAACAACTACCCAATACCGAAGGTACACGGGAAACCATTCCCTATCTCGAAGTAAAGGTCCTGCTTGAAGGTCCTGAACCTGCTTTACGATATAAAATTGAGGCTGCAATAACGGGTAAAAATGTAAGACTTGCTAAAATTGACTCCAAATATCCTCCATCAACAAAAGAAGAACCTGAATTTATTACCCAAGAAAAACTTAGTGAACTACAACCGTTAGATGTATTTGGAAAGGTATATCAATCCAGATACAATACAGAAGTTCCCGAGGCAATGTTGAAGCTTTTTAAGCAGGCCGCAGAGGAAGTAAATCAAACTGCAGAATAAAATGAAGATACTCGCAATACGTATAAGAAACCTGGCCTCTTTAGAAGGAAACACCGAAATTGACTTTACCACCGAGCCTTTGCGTTCGGCAGGAATTTTCGCAATTACGGGAGCTACAGGAGCCGGCAAATCAACCTTGTTAGATGCGCTCTGCCTTGCCTTGTATGGTAAAACACCGAGATACCTGCAGGCGAAGGAAACAGGAATAGAAATCTATGATGTACAGGGAAGCACGCTCAGCCAGGGAGATGTCCGCAGTATTTTACGGGACGGAACAGCGGAGGGGTTTGCTGAAGTGGATTTTACAGGGACTGACGGGCAAAACTACAGGGCAACCTGGACGGTAAGGCGCGCCCGAAACAAAGCCGAAGGCAGCATGCAGTCTGATTCAATAATTTTAAAAAATATTACAGCCAACACAGATGTTCCAGGAAAAAAAGCCGAAACCTTAAAAGAGATCGAACGGCTGATCGGATTAAATTTTGAACAGTTCACCCGATCTGTATTGCTAGCGCAAGGTGATTTTACGGCCTTTATGAAAGCGAATAAGGACGAAAAATCTTCATTACTGGAGAAGCTCACAGGAACTCATATTTACTCAGAGATTTCTAAAAAGATTTATGAAAATTATAAATCCCAGGAACAACAGCTCCGCGAACTTAATTTCAGAAAGGAAGGAATTGTCACCCTAACTGATGAAGAATTAAAAACGCTGCAGGAAGAACAAAGTAGCTCAGAGGCCACCATTAAGATTTTAGGGAAGGAAATAGAAGATCTGGCAAAGGAAATTGATTGGCACAAACAGCTGACTGGATTACAAACTAACTACGATCTGGCAGGTACGGCATTGCAGAATGCAACTAACCTTAAAACAGAAGCCTTGCCACGCAGGCAAAAACTACTTGTTGCAGAGCAAGTACAGCAGACCAGAAGCTGGGCAGATGCATTCAATCATGCACGGCAGCAGCATAAGGAGAAAACAGAAACCCTTGCTGCATTAAAAGAAACCATCACAGCACTTCATGCACAAAAGCAGAAACTCGAGGATCAGCTTGTGACCTCAGGAAATGAACTTGCCGGGAAAAACAAAAACCTTACCGATGCTCTACCCATGCTAGAGCAAGCCAGGAAGTTGGACACGCTCCTTTCAGAGAAAAAAGAGCAGCTAACCAAAGCCAGAGAAGAAGCAGAAAACACTTCTGAAAACAATAGCAAACATCAAAAATTACTGGCAGAAAAGCAAGCTGAATGCAAGAACCTTTCTAGTCAGGTAAAAACAATAGAGGACTGGAAAGCAGAAAATACAGAGCGCAGTCCCATTGCTGAAAACAGAGATATTATTCTCTCTAAACTTCAGGACGCCCGGAAACTTTTGGAAATCCAGCAGACTTCTGTAAGCGGGCTGGATCAGATACGGAACTCAATTAAAACGAATGAAGCACAGAAACTAGAATTAGAAGCCAATTTAAGCAAACATGTGCCTGAATGGGAAAATCTAAAGAAAACTTACGATCTCCAGTCTAAAGAACTCCTGTTAGTTCCGGTCGAAAAGTTAAATATGGATAAAGCCGAAGCAGATAACGATGTTGAGAATACCCTAAAAGCACAAGCCAGCTGGCAGCTGTTTTATCATTCTTTTATTGAGCTTGAGACTTTGAAGGACAAACAGTTAAAAGATCAATCTGATTATAAAACAAAGCAGGAGACCTTACACAATATCACCCAACAGCTAAGTCTCGAAAAAGCACAAAAGGAAACAGCTGAACAGTTTTTACAGCATGCACGCCTGGCATCAGCAGAAAATGTAGAAACCCTGAGAGCTGGTCTTACCAAAAACGAACCCTGCCCCGTATGCGGTAGCATCAGCCACCCCTACCAGGAACATCATCCACAATTGGAAAATGTGTTGGCAAAGCTCGAAAAGGCTTATGAGGAAAAGGATCGTATTTATCTCAGGGGCTATCGCCAGCATACTGCACTGGAACAGGCGTGTTCCTTACTTCAGGAAACCATCCAAAGCCAGGCAATAACTATTGCTGCTAAACAGGATGCCCTGGACAGCAAAAAACTGGCCTGGGAACAGTTTGGTCTGCTCAAGGAATGTGATTCTATCGAAGATAAAAATAAAGAAAGCTGGATCAGCGAAAAATTACAAACACTTAAATCCAGACAGGCAAGTCTACTGACACAGATACAAGCCTACTCCACTCAAAAACAACAGCTGGATGCTAACAAAAATAAAATCGATCAGCTCAAAGAGATTATTGATCAAGTTGCCGGGCAGATCAAAGACCTGAAAAGCGCCCTATCTTTATTTCACGAGCAGGAAGCCGGGAAAATAAAAGAGCTGGATAAGGCCACATTGGACCTCAGCGAAGTGGAGAAAACCCTTACTCCCTATTTCAGTGCTTCTGACTGGATAGACAACTGGAAAACGGCTCCGGAAATATTTGTGGAACGTATTGAGACATTCGCCCACAAATGGAAAGAAAATACAGAAAAACTGGAACAAAACATCCGGGCAAAAGGAGCGCTCGAAGCCACATTAAAGGAGCTGGAAAACCAAGCCAAAAACTTGATAGCAGACGTTACCAAAAAGACAGAAGCTTTTAATGCACTCAACAAAAATTATCTCGACACTCAACAGCAGCGCAATATAATTTTTGATGGAAAACCTGCAGAAGAAGCAGAAAAATTCCTGAAACAGTCTATAACCGATGCGCAGAAACAGTTTGACCAACTTAAAGAAACACAGCAACAGCTTAGCATCAATAGTGCTAAAGCCGACACCCAAAAAGAGGAATTAATCGGCTTATTAACCCGGCTGGAAACTGAAACAACAGCCGCTGTTCAAAAAATCCAGAACTGGCTTACTCAGTATAATGAAAGAAATAATCAATCCTTAACTATAGAAGAACTCCATGAATTACTTGCATTAAGCAATGATTGGATAGAAACTGAACGTAATGCTTTACACATTATTGAAGAGGAAGTAACCAAGGCTCTATCTGTCATTACCGAAAGGAAACAATTGCTGGACATCCATAAAGAAAAGTTCGTATCCAAACGTACTCCCGATGAGCTCAGTACTTTGATCACAGCTGCCCAATCAGAGGCGGAACAGAGGAATCATAAAAAAGGAGAACTCAACTTTAAGCTGCAACAGGACAAGGAGAATAAAAACAAGATCGGGGACCTCTTGAAAAGTATTGATGCACAAGCTGTCATTACCGAAAACTGGAGCAAACTGAATGAAATTATAGGGTCTGCAGATGGTAAAAAATTCCGGCAGATTGCCCAGGAGTATACCCTCGATGTCCTTCTGGGTTATGCCAACATTCATCTGAAAGTACTCACAAGCAGATATAAAATTGAACGAATTCCGGCTACGCTCGGGCTGCAGGTAGTAGACCTGGATATGGGTGATGAGGTACGTACGGTCTATTCGCTTTCGGGTGGAGAATCATTTTTGGTTTCGCTGGCATTAGCCCTGGGACTAGCCTCTTTGTCGTCCAGCAGGATGAAAGTTGAATCACTGTTTATTGATGAAGGTTTTGGCTCGCTAGATCCCACCACCCTTAATGTTGCTATGGACGCTTTGGAAAGACTTCATAACCAGGGACGCAAAGTCGGTGTTATCTCTCATGTACAGGAAATGACAGAAAGGATACCCGTACAGATTAAGGTAAGCAAACAGCAAAGCGGGAAAAGTAAAGTAGAGGTAAGTACTATTATTTAGCATAACGTCAGAAAATTTCAATGTTGAAACAACCCGATCAGATCACAAACCATCTGCTTATCAATCTCTTTTTTACTTAAAAATCTGCTGTGTAAACTGATACAAAGATCTTCTCCAGGTAAGCCATTCGTGGTAAGTATCCGGAGATTTGTACAAGAAATACGGATATTTATTTTGGTTTAAAAAAGAGGTTAATACATCATTAAATTCATGAAACATTGTACTTTCTTTCTCTCCGATTCCGATAAAAAAGTAAGGTTTTTTCTTTGATTTTAATAAATTTCCGATAGGAAGTTCTTTAAAAGGATCAGCTTTAGTCCCTTCATAAATGACTGGGCTAAAAACTCCGATGGCCGAAAAGAGTTCCGGATGGTTGACCCCGATAAGCATCGCCTGATAACTTCCGCGGGAGAGTCCTGCAATAGCTTTCTTATCGGAAGTTTTATATTTCTTTTCTATGTAAGGAATCAGTTCCTGAGTAACAATATTGTCAAGGTTTTTGGAAGAAAGGACAGTTCTGGGATAATTGTCCGGCATTTTTTCCTGTTCCGGATTCAGTGCAACTCCATAATCCATCACCACAATCATTTCCTGAGCTTTTTTCTCCGCAAAAAGATGATCCAGAATATTCAGGATATACCCTTGTTTTTCCCATCCCGTAACATCTTCTCCGGTTCCATGATAAAGATATAAAACGGGTAATTTTTTCGATCCGTAATTTGGTGGGAGGTATACTTTAAAATTTCGCTTGCCTTCTGTTATTTTTGAATTTAAACTGTCATTAACAATTTTGCCATGCTTTACATTTTTCTTTAAAAAGAAATCTTCCCCCGAAGGAACTTCAATTCCGCTGGTGGGCTGGCCATATCCAAAATACAGCTGGGTATTGGGATCATTGGTGCGTTTCCCATCCACATTCAACCAGTAGTAATGAAACCCTATTTCCATAGGCGAAGTTGAAATACTCCAAAAGCCATTTTTATCTTTTGAAACAGATGATTGTATATTTTTCAGTCCGTCACCTCCATCTAAAGTGACCGATTTTGCATCCGGAAAATAGACATGGAATTCTGTTTTTCTCTCTGAATTTATTTTCGGAAACTCCTTTCCGGATAAAGCGGTTGAAGAAGTTGTATAGGCCTGTGAAAAGACGATCGAAGAAAATAAAACGAAGATTAAAGATATTTTTTGTGGGTACTGCATTATTTTAATTTTAAAGTATAAAAAATTCATGATCCAAAACTATTTCTCTGAAAATTTACAAGGTCAGACCTGAAAGGAATTTATTAACCCTTTCATTGATTTCATTTGGGAATTCTCCGTTAATTGCATGGGAAGCCGCTGGCCAAACTTCAGCCTCAACATGATTTGAAAGACTCTTTGCGCGAACCAAAGCCTTAGCAGAATCATGCACTATGCTTTTTCCCGCAAAAATGACCAGTATGGGTGCATGAATAGAATTTAACTGTTCAACGGTAAACTGTTTAGGTGCCGGTGTTTTGATCGTAAAGTCTTTTAATCCAATCGAAATAAGGCGAGAAGTGGAGTTTTTTGAATCAACTTCTGCTCCACCGGAAATCCAGCTCATTGATTTTTTACGCCAGTATTCGGGTACAAAAGGAAGAGTGGCAATCAAAGAAAAAAGAATGATCTTTAGAGAAAAGGGCGCAAAAACCAGTGCCGGATCCAGTACAATGATTGATGCAATGTATTTTGGGTAATAGACCGCGTAATTGACAACAGTCCATCCTCCGAAAGAAACACCCAGCAGATGTACTTTTGTTAAGTTTAGTTGCATCAGGACATCTTCTACCCAAGCGGCCTGTTGTTTATGATCTTTGATGGGATTTGTCTGAATACTTAAACCCGGTTCTCCCAGAAGATCCATAGAATACACATCATGAGTCTTTAGGAGCCCGGTAATATTGGGTTCCCACATAGGAGTTGAGGCTGCCCTGCCAGAAAAGAGAAGAATAGGAATCCCTCCCCGATTTCCAAACCGATAGACTCTTACCGTCCCATAAGCAGTATTTATATCGAATGTATCCTGCGGTATGGGCAGTTTCTTCATGGCATCATGGTACAAGGCAAGAAATTTCTGATGCACTTCTTCTGATTTGAACTGACTTATCTCCATAAAAATTCTCTTATCTGTCTAAATTTCAATACGGCTCCGATCATCTATTTGTATGGCTAAGGTACAACTTATACACCACACGGGATTAGTCTAAAAAAAATGATTAAAGGTGAATTTTAAAACTTAGCTTTTAAACTGCTTTCGGAAAGCCACCGCTGTCATTCCCTTGTGTTTCTTGAATTGTCTGCTTAAATGACTCTCATCAGAGAAACCTAAATCATCCGCAATTTGTCCTATGGAATGCTCACTGTACATCAGCCGCTGTTCTACCATATTCATCTTATATTGAGTCAGATAACAGTGTAAACTGTTTCCGGTCAGATTTTTAAAATACTCACCGATATAATTGGCAGACAGGTTAAATTGCTCCGCCAGATGTTTTATCCTTAAATTTTTAGGACAATGTATATGCTGATGCAGATAAACCAGTATTTTATTGATCAGAGGTTCATCCATCGTTGCGTTTGATATTACCTGCTGAGGATTGACGTTGCGGGAAATAATATTTAAAACAAGAATCACCAGATGCTGTAAGTTTTCATTGAAATAGGAAGCTTTTCCGTTGTATTCCACGACCATATTTTCAATTAATGAGGTGATCATCTCACAGTCTCTCTGCTCTTTGATCAGAACCTCTTCAAAACGGTTATGATGCGTAAAAATAGCTTCCAGTTGCTTCAGCCATTCTATGACTTTCTCTTTTTCATGCTGGCTTTTGTACTGTTCAAGAAAAACTTCAGAAAACCGGATGGAACAGTACCGTGTATGGGTAAGACTCTCAAAACCTCTACAGTCTAATGGAGTGAATAAAAAAATACTCCCTTTAGTGTATGAAAATTTGTTTTCATTAACAATCCTGGTCCCTTCACCTTCTATGATCTGTACGATTTCGAAGAACTGGTAAATCAGCGGACGCTCATTCCAGTGCTCCATATCTGAGACCAATATATCTAAGGGTTTATGTAAATGTTTAGCTTTCATTACCCGAAATGTACAAAAAAAACCGCTCGATATCCCTGTTTTTGCCTGTTGGCCTAAGCTAAATTTGTTAAAAAAATATGTTACACAAAAAATTAACGGTCCCCTTCATCAGTGAAAACATTTCGCTTTCCAGCAGGATTGTAATGGCTCCTATGAACCGTCGAAGAGCAACTAAAGGAATACCGTCATCATCCATGATTACCTACTATCAGCAAAGAGCAGGTGCCGGGTTATTAATTTCAGACAACATTGCTGTTTCCTCCAATGGTGGTGCTTATATGAATACGCCGGGAATATACACGGAAGAACAAAAACAGGCCTGGAAAAAAGTGGTTGAAGGCGTTCACGCAAAGGGCGGGAAAATATTTGCCCAACTGGTACAGGCAGGCCGTGTGGGGCATCCGGCTATCCAAAATAACGAACCCTTACTATCATCATCTGCCATAGCTGTGAATGAAACCATCCGTATTCCGGATAACAGCTATCAGCCCATGACCTTACCCGTTTCTATCCGCACAGAAGATATTCCATTCTGGGTCAATACTTTTAAAGAGGCTGCGCTCAATGCCGTAGAAGTAGGATTTGATGGTGTTGAAATTCATGCTGCCCACGGTTTTCTGATCGACCAGTTTATTAACCCATTAAGCAATATCCGAACAGATGAATATGGCGGAAGCATGGAAAACAGAACCAGATTTTTGCTCGAAGTCATGCGTGAAGTTGTCTCTGCAGTGGGAAAGAACAAGGTAGGTATCAGACTTTCGCCTTTCCGGGAAATTTATGATTTGAAATCTTATCCTGAAGAATTGGCAACCCATGAATATATCCTTGATGAGCTACAGAAACTGGATATTCTGTACGTTCATTTTTCTAATGCCATGACCAATGGACATCCTTCAATTCCTATCAGTTTTCTGCAAAACGCCCGAAAGCGTTTTAAAAACATCATAATGATTGCAGGGGGCTTTACCGTAGAAACAGCTGAAGAGATCCTGCAGACCGGACTTGTGAATCTGGTAGCTTTCGGTCAGCTGTATATTTCAAATCCGGATTTGGTGGAACGGATCAAAAATAATCTTCCATTGGCAAATTGGGATGAGGAAACTTTTTATCACGGCGGCGACAAAGGTTATATTGACTATCCCAGCATCTCTATGAGCAAATGCACCCATTATTAGAACAAAAAATGAATTCTAATATCCCCGGACAGCTTGTTCCGGGGATTTTGTATTATAGTGTTTCATATTTTGATCTTCTCCTTAAAATCTTGTATTTAAGTTTTGAAGACGGTTTTTCGATGATAAACCGATACAGCAATCCGCCACAGATACATCCTGCCAGACATATGAAAAGGCAGATATGGTTCGATGTTTCCATTCCAAGCTTGTCAAGACCATATTGAATCATATGGATCATCCCTTTATGCGAAAGGTAAACGGCATAGGAAAGCCCCGCCAACTCTGTCGTCATATATGATTTCGATTTAAAAAGAAAGCAAGATCCTGAAACCGCTGACATCAAAATAATCCCATAACTTAACGCAACACAAGTAAATCCAAAAACAGATGCTCCCTTTAAAACCTGGTCATTACAAATCCAGAACGAAATTCCCAACAGGACTGCTCCAAAAATAAATTCTCAATTCGTTACTGCTTTTAACAATCATGAAGTACTGCTGGGGTCCTATCATATTCCTGTGGGCAGGATCTATAAAAGTGAATTTGATGCTTTTGTAACCAAGGTTTCAAAGGGTTCCATTTAATCCATAAAACAACACTCACCTAACTGCGTTTTACGAGGTAATAAGCCAATTCACCATCAGACCTTTTCAGATTATCTATGCGGCTAAAGCCTGCTTTTTCCAAAACTTTTTGTGAGCCGATGTTGTCTAGGTTAGTTACGGCTACAATTTCATTTTCCTCTGTATTTTCCAAACAATACTGCACTAAAGCACGGCTTACTTCTGTTGCAATTCCTTTACCCCAATATTTTTTGCTCAAAGTATATCCAATTTCAATCTGGCCGGATACATCCGCAAAGTTTCTGGCAAGACACATGCCTATAAAATCATTGTTTTCAACATCAAATATTCCAAAACGACCGAACGGACCTTTAGCATAATCCTCCAAAGCTACTTCGAACATTTCCTTATACTGCTCACGGGAACGGTAAGGAAGATATTTTGTGACCTCTCCGTCTTCAAAAAGGTCACAAAACAAGGCTTGCTCTTGAGCTAAAAACTGACGGATAATAAAGTTCTGATCCTGATGGAGAATATTCATATTGAAAAAGTCTAATAGTAGAAAAGTAAAAGTACAAATTATATACCACCATCAACCGTAATAAAGCGATTTTCATCTCCTCTGTTTAAAGTAAGCAGACCCTTTCGGAGTGATAGTTTTTAAACGTTCTGTTGATCAGTAAAAAAACTTTCATCCTTTAATAATATCAGAACCATAATTAATTATCTTTGAATAAATTGAACAACAAAAAAAACAGTCTTTTACAATTTGTTTAATGGTTAAAACCTCGAAATATGAAAAAAAAACTTATCATTCACTTATTTTCAATCCTGTTGTGCTGTTCATTAGGGGCAAAAGCTTTTGCCCAGTCCAAATCTTACACTCCTATTTCAAAAGAACTCTATGATACGATCATGGAAAAAGACAGTCTGCTTTTTGGTGCTGCCAACTCCGGAAATATCGATCAATTGAAAACTTTCTTTACTCCAGATCTTGAATTCTTCCATGATGTAGGAGGTTTGGCCAATTATCAGGAAACCGTTGATAATTTCAGCAGAGTTGCTAAAAACTACAGCTATACCCGAAGGGTTCTAGTTCCAGGATCTGTAGAAGTTTATCCCATCAAAGATTATGGCGCTGTACAGACAGGCATCCATCAGTTTTGCCGCCTTGACAATGGTTCATTGATCAACTGTGGAAGCTTTAAGTTTGTTCACGTCTGGAAAAAGACCTCTGATGGCTGGAAAATTTCAAGAGTCGTTAGCTATGGACATTAAATTTAAATTAAAAAGATACTTTACTTCAAAAAAATTAACACCTGTAAATCAATACATTAAATAAATGAGAAGCTTAATGAAATCACTGTAACATATTCCACATTTTTACTAGCAATCTTGATCATAAGTCCACAAACAGATGATTTACAAAAAACTGCACAGCCAGTGAAATCCATAATACCAGAAGAACAGCCATTATGGATATTAAAAAAAAGTATTACTTTTGCTTAAACTAATAAAATTGTTTTGAAGCATTATTATTAGTAATTTTAAAAACACAAATTTAATTAAAACATTAAAATCCCCTCTACATGAAAAAAATAATTCTACTCATTACATGTATGTTCGGCATTTCAGTTTTCTCACAGATTAAAGTGCTGAAAAATGAAAGTTTGGTGGAAATTGGCAAAGATAATTCTGTAGGTTTATATAAAAAAGCGGATAAGTTTACGATCAATTATCAGGATCTTAATACCAGTAACCTGAATACCATCAGATCTTTTTCATTTCAGAACCTTGATGGTGACGTTTCCGGTTTGTATAAACTGATCATAGACGGCTTTATATCCACTCCGGACGAAAATATTATCCTGGAACTTCCCAACGATATCATTGAGCTTCACTATGAGAGAAACTATGGCCAGCCAACGGTTCAGTTTATTCAATATATCAATAAAAACCGTAAATATGTTGGAAAATCACAGTTTTTAAATCAAAAACAAGTGGAAAAGGTTTTTGGAAAGGCCAACGGAAAAGCAGCGATGTATGATAAGTCTGCGACCATCAATCGCACCAATGGAACAAAACCCGGTTCACCTCAGGCATCTACTGCTCTACCCGCTTCAAACAGCAGCAATAAAAACAAGAAATCAAGGAAATAACAGGATTATTTCTCAATAATACTGAACTCATTCATCCGAATGAGTTTTTTATTTTTACTTTTGTAGAAAGACATTAAGAATTATGCCACTTCAGATCATCAATTTAACGAAAAAGTTTGGAGAACAGACTGCACTGGACAACATCAATATTTCTATTGATAAAAATGAAATCATTGGCCTTCTGGGTCCCAACGGAGCCGGAAAATCTACCCTGATGAAATCTATTGTTGGTGCCCTGAAAATTGATCAGGGTGAAATCATCTTTAATGGAATGAATATTTCTGAAAACGAGATTGAAAGCAAGAAAAAGATTGGTTTTCTTCCTGAAAACAATCCGCTGTATCTGGAAATGTACGTCAAAGAATACCTTCAGTTTGTAGCCAATATCCATAAAATTTCTTCAGCAAGAGTAGATGAAGTGATTGAACTGGTAGGCATCACCCCTGAAAAATCAAAAAAGATAGGACAGCTTTCGAAAGGATACAAACAGAGAGTGGGACTCGCACAGGCCATCATTCACCAGCCGGACCTGTTGATCCTGGATGAACCTACGAACGGTCTGGATCCTAACCAGATCATTGAGATCAGAAATGTGGTAAAAGAGATCGGACAGCAAAAAACGGTACTTCTTTCTACACACATTATGCAGGAAGTAGAAGCCTTGTGCTCACGGGTTATTCTGATTCATAAAGGACATATTCTTCAGGATTGCCCTATTGATGAATTTAAAGGTAAGTTTAACAGTTTGGAAGAAGCTTTTGCCAGCTACACCGCCGTTTCTTAATTATTTTCAATGGAAATTCACATCACTCACGGACAGGCCATCATCAAAGCTCTGTACGATGGTTTTGCCAGCTGCTTAATCATCAGGCGTCCTGTGGCCGTTAACTGGCCAGACTCCCGGGGAAGTGTGGGTGAATATTATGCGGTATCAGAACTTGCAGAGAAGGATAAAATCATATTGTCTGATGGTCTTAACCGGGCGCTTACCGAAGGAACAGAAGCTGACATCTTATCTGGTATTGAGGATTTCCTTCATCTCTTTGAAAGCGGCACCTATCAGGTCAATCTTGGTAAAATACCATTTGAACATTCCAACTTTTATATGAGCAGACCTTTACCTGCTGATGAAAATCCTGACGGCAGTCAGAAATTTTCAGGTTGGTTCTACCCTTTTGAAGATTTTAATTACCTGTACACGCTGGAGGGTAAAAGCATTGATCCAAAACGAGTAGACTATTATACCGATCTTATTAAAAAAGGAAGCTGTCCGAAGCCTGTTATCTTTTACAGTCTCTATAATCAGGATCCGCTGATGAGCAGTGCTTTTGTTTTGGACGGGCATCATAAAATCGAGGCTTACAGACGTCTGGAAATGGACATCCCTTCCGTATTTATTGCGAAGGACAATGATGGCTACAACTCAGCTTCAGAACTCATGCATGGAGCGCACAGCCTGCTTCACGATATTGAATTTGAACACCTTTTTCAGAATAATGACGATAACCTGCCTCATATTAATTTTCTTAATGATGAATTGCTGACGAATGCCCTGGATAAAATGCTTAGAGATTCAGAAAGAATCGACACCTCCATCATTGAAGTTTTAATCAGGCATCACCAATCCGGTTCTTCGGATGAAAGAAAATGGCTGAACAGGCGTCTTGGATTTTTAAGAAAAAACATTCATCTCAGCTTTTTTAATTTCAGAAAAGGCTTAAATGTATATATTCCTCAATATGCTAAAGGTTATAAAACAAATACCTGGTTTCTGAAAACGCTCAGAAATACCATGGAACTGAACACATGGATCAATGAGACAGTCTTGAGGTAAGCATCAAATGGCTTCATATTTGATTGGGTTTGCATCTAACCAATAACTCAATGATAATGATCAAAAAGATTTTACTAGGCGCATTCTGCATGACTCAGTTTTCTTTAGCCTATGCAACAGAAAAGCCATCTGCGACAATCAATATTCAACATGCATCTAATGAGGTACAGCCTTTTCAAAAGGTACCCAAAACAGTGATCATTAAAACGAAAAAGTTTAAGATCAGAATAGACAAACAACCCAATGGAAAATATCTTTACCAGTCATGGGCTGCCAATGCTAAAATCACTTCAAAACCAAGTATGATCATCAGTGATGGTGAATTGATCCCCGACGGTTCGGGAGGCAATTACTATTTCAATTTTGTGAATGAAGGTTACAATTATCAGGTTTGGAGGAATTATCTTACGGACTCAGCTTCCAAAGCTCCTTACACCCTGACTGTAAATGATGAAAACGATCGTGAAATTGTACGCCAGGACGCACAAGTAGTAAAAAATTAACATACAGAAATCCATTCTTTAGAGTGGATTTTTTTTCTGCTTCATTAAATAGATAGAGTTCAGTACCATTTCTTGTCATGAAATTTATTCTTAGTAAAAAATTCTGTATTGCTGGACTATTGTTTTGTGATTAATCCTTATATTGAAGCATCATACTAAATTGACAGAAATGCTATTTTCAGTAAAATCAAATCTGATAGATCTTGTTGCCAGAGAAATCTACCCGGCAGAAGTCACCATCAATCATGGCAAAATTACTTCGATAAAGAGGATTGACGAAACTCCCGAAACCTATATTTTACCGGGCTTTATTGATGCTCATGTTCATGTAGAAAGCAGCATGCTCCTTCCTTCAGAATTTGCAAGGATTGCAGTGAAACATGGCAGTGTGGGAACCATTTCGGACCCGCATGAAATAGCCAATGTCCTTGGTGTTCCCGGAGTTGAATATATGATTGACAATGCCAAACAGGTTCCCTTTCATTTTTATTTTGGGGCACCCTCGTGTGTTCCAGCTACCAACTTTGAAACTGCCGGGGCTGTTATTGACTCCAGAGATATAGACCATTTGCTCTCCCGTGAGGACATTATCTATTTAGCAGAAATGATGAATTTTCCGGGGGTCATTTACAAAGATCCGGAAGTTCTGAAAAAAATAGAAATTGCAAAAAAATATAAAAAACCCGTAGACGGACATGCTCCGGGACTTATGGGTGAAAACATGGAAGCTTATTTTAGCGCTGGTATTACGACAGACCATGAATGTTTCAGTTATCCGGAAGCCCTGGAAAAACTGAAATTCGGTGTCAGCGTGCTTATCCGTGAAGGAAGTGCTGCCAAAAATTTTGACACCCTTATCCCGCTCCTGAAAGAATATCCTGAAAAAATCATGTTTTGTTGTGATGACAAACATCCTGATGATCTCATAGAATCCCATATTAATTACCATGTAAAACGTGCACTTGATTTGGGCTATGATCTGTTTGATGTTTTGAGGGCTGCTTCATACAATGTCATCAAGCACTATCAGCTCCCGGTCGGATTATTGCAGCCGGGTGACAATGCAGATTTTATTCAGATTGACAATTTGGAAAATTTTAAGATCTTAAAAACATACATCAGCGGACAACTGGTAGCCGAAAACAATCAGTCATATATCCAATCGGTTAGCGCACCTGAGATTAACAATTTTCACTGCAGCCCCAAAGAGCCTGCTGATTTTCAATTAAAAAGTTCAGGCAGCCACATCCGTGTGATAGAGGTTTTAGACAGACAGCTGATCACCAACGAAGTCCATTTACCCACTTTAGTTGTCAATGGCTATGCCGAATCTGACATTGAAAATGATATCTTAAAGATCGCGGTAGTCAACCGGTACAGGGATGAAAAGCCAGCTGTTGCTTTTATTAAAAACATAGGACTTAAATCTGGTGCTATAGCATCCTGTGTAGCCCATGACTCTCATAATATTGTAGTTGCAGGCACCAATGATGATGATATGTGTAAAGCGGTCAACGCCATCATAAAAGCGCAGGGTGGAATTTCACTGGCCACCAAGGATGAGGAAATGGTTTTGGAATTGCCTATTGCCGGAATTATGACGAACCTTAATGCTGAGGAAGTAGCTGCCCAATATATTAAACTGGATCAATACGCTAAAGAATTAGGAAGCACACTTAAAGCTCCTTATATGAGTTTATCATTTATGGCATTGCTCGTCATTCCCGAACTGAAACTCAGTGATAAGGGTTTATTTAACGGAAAAGAATTTCAGTTTACGGATGTATTTATTTAAATTTAAAGGATTGGAAGCTGGAAGAGGGAGGATGGAAGTTACTGTTCGTTGTCATTTCTGATTCAGGTAATTTTTTTTCTTCCAGTGTCAGTTTCCTTTGTCGTATTAAAAAGAAAGTTCTTCAACCTTAATTGGGTCAAAAACCTTATCAAACAATCTTCAGATCAGAAAACTTGCTGCCCGGAAAGCTTTCTTCAGCCATCATATACCCGATATTGAAAATCTCTTCCAACCGGTCTTTTCCCCGTTCAAAAGTTCCGTATGAAGACAGTTTCTGGGAAGAAATAAACCAGTCACAATAATCGAATTTCCCTTTTTCTATTCTATAGGAAAGCAGATCATACGAACGGGAAACAATGGCTTTGATCGATTTTAAATCTTTGATATTAATATCGTGGGGAGGAGAAACAAAAACACCGATCAGTTTATCGCATTCTTCTCTGATAATATCTGCGGGAAAATTATTCAATACTCCACCGTCACAGTACATTTCCTCACCAATGATGTACGGCGTTGTAACTCCCGGAATAGAACATGAGGCAATAATGGCATCGACCACTTTAAAATCTTCATCAAATATCTTCTGGGTTCCGGAAACCAGTTCCGTCGCTACGATTTTCACCTCCTTATTCAGATCCCCTAACTTCATATCATGGAAGATGGGTTTAAGATAATTCCGGAAAATAATGGAAGAAACCAGTCCCGGCTGGTTGAAAGCAAAATGTTTCCAGTTGAAGAAATAAATCGAATTGAAGAACTCCAGGATCTCATCCGGTGTTTTTCCCACCGCATACAGACATCCCACAATAGATCCTGCGCTGCAGCAGGAAAGCACATCTATATCAATGTTTTTTTCGTTCAAGAATTTTAACACTCCTGCATGGGCAATCCCTTTGGTACCGCCGCCTGACAAAACCAGCCCTTTTCTCTCAAAATTCATAGAATAAATGTAAGAAAACGGCTTGAGATAATCAGATTAATTTTAATAAACATGCTGATTTTAAAATTATTTTAATAAAAATAATTCTAATTTTCTCGCCCCCTTTCAAAAAAGCAAACAATTTAATTCGGAACGATCAGTTTAAATTGTATCTTTGTCTCATGCCAAGGAGTAAAGAATTTGACTATACAGAGAAACTGGAAGTAGTACGTAACCTCTTCTGGGAAAAAGGATATCATGCAACTTCTATACATGATATCGTTGCTTCCATGAAACTGAACAGGAGTAGCATTTATGATACCTATGGCAATAAGCATGATTTATTTTTAAAATGCCTGTCAAATTATGCAGCCTTCAAAGAAAATCAATATTCAAAAGCGTCACTGGTAAAGGATAAAGGAATTGAATCTCTAGAATATATTATCCGGGATGTTGTACATCAAACGCTGGCAGATAATAAAGCCTGTCTTATTGTAAAAACTATTTTTGAAGTGGCTCCTTCAGATCCCGAGGTTAAACAGTTCATTTTAAAGAATGCTGCTGTGCTTCAGACTATTTTAGAACATTCCATATCACAGGCTCGTTCGGAAGGAGATATCAAAAGTGAAAGTTCTTCATCTGTTATTGCCCGTTATATCCTTTCTTCTTTCAGTAGTTTTTGGAGTCATTATATCTTAACGCAAAATAAAAAAGAAGTAACGGAAATGGTTGATTTTTTAATGGAGCAAATCAGGAAATAATTTTTTATCCAATATTGGAACGATTGGTTTAAAATTAAATAATAAAAAATATCAATTAACAAGCAAAATAAAATGGAAACAATGCCTTTAAATGAGATCAGAAAAAATAAAATTGAAACCTATTTCAACAAGATCGATTCGGGAACATTTGACGATGAATACTTTGGTCTTTATACTGAAGATGTAGAAATGTATTATCCAAAATTCGGGTTTGAAAAGGGAAAACAGGGAATTAAAAATTTTGGAAAGGTCATAGGAAAGCACTTGGAGAAACTTACTCATGATATGCAAAATTTCAGATATATTTTTTCAGACCCTATCATTGTGGTGGAAGGTAACGAAAAAGGAATCACAAGGTCCGGTAAAGAATGGCCTGACTATACTACCTCTTTTGGTAAATTCTGTAATGTCTTTGAATTTGACGGTGAACTGATCAAAAGGGTGCATATTTATGTAGATCCGGATTTTACATCGGAGGATACTGAAAGACTTACTATTTTCAGGAATGAATCCCAATCTGTTATAGAAAATCCGGTGCCTCAAACCAAAGACGTGGTTGAAGAATTCTATGACATACAGTTCGGAAGAAAAGAAGGAAATATCATGAATCTTTTTGCTGATGATGTAGATTGGGACCTGCCTGGTAATGAGGAGAAATTCCCATGGACAGGGAAAAGACAAACTAAACAGGAAATAGGTCAGTTTTTCCAGGAATTACACAATAATGTGACATCGGAAAGTTTTAATATTGATTTTATTTCTGTAAAAGGAGAAAACGCAACCGTAGTGGGACAATTATCCTCCAAAATACTGAAATATAACAAAGTATTCAGTACCGAATTTGTAGTTATTTTTAAAGTTGTCGATGGAAAAATTGTCAAATATCATTTCTTAGAAGACAGCTATGCCCTTAATGAAGAAATGAATTGATAAAGATGCATTTTCTTCGCTGTAAACTATTCTTATTGCAGCTGTTGAAAAATATGGTCTGCCTTTGAACAAAGCAAAATCTCTATATTTTTAACCACAAAAGTCTACAAGATTTTAAAATACTTAAGTATATCAATTTTTGTGACTTTTGTGGTTTTACTTTTCTGATCAATCCAGAATATAGACCGTTTTATGTTCCATTCTTATTTCAGCAGATATTCCTGCATGAATCTGATCACTGCAAGACGCTGAAAATCTACATTTTCTTTTTTTCTGAATCCGTGGCCTTCGTTTTTAGCCTCCAGATACCATACTGTTTTTCCCTGAGCTTTCAGCTTATCTCTCATCTGAACAGCTTCCGTAACAGGAACTCTCGGATCATTGGTCCCCTGAATGATAAACATTGGCTTTTTAATTTTGTCAATATTGTTCAATGGGGCAATTTTAGTGAAGAATTCGGCCATTTTAGGAATTCTTTCATCGCCGTACTCTACCCTTCTTAAATCTCTTCTGTATTCTTCCGTATTTTTAAGGAAGGTATTAAAATCAGAGATTCCAACAATATCTACAGAGCATCTGATCTTATCGGCATATTCATAAGCGGTGGCTAAGGTCATAAATCCACCGTAGCTTCCGCCCATGATCATAATCCTGTCTTTATCCAGTTCAGGTTGTTTGGCAATCCAATCCAGAAGACTTCCGATATCTTTTACGGAATTCATTCTCAGATCCCAGTTATCTGCTGCGATGAATGTCTTTCCGAAGCCGGAAGATCCTCTTACGTTAGGATAGATTATGGCTACCCCCATTTCATTGGTAAAGTAGTTGGAAGAACCTATTGAAGAAGCCATAGACTGCCCTTCCGGGCCTCCGTGGATGTTAATAATAACCGGTCTTTTTCCTGTAAATTTCGATGAAGCCGGATAATAAAACCCGGAGATCTTCATATTGTCAAAACCTTTCCATTCGATCAATTTAGGAACGGACATATCTGCAGGCTGCATTTCTCCCTGCTCACTTTCTGTCCATCTTTCTATATTCTGAGTGGCCATATCCATTTTATAAATATCGGACCCCGAATCTGCTGCGGATCTTGAGAAATAAAGAGACCTTCCGTCGTTAGAAAATTTCACACCACCAATCAATCCGGTTGGAATCTGGCTTACCGGCACATATTTTTTGGTAGCCGCATCAAGGATGTACAATTTATTGATTCCGCTTTCATTGGTGATAAAAGCAAGTTTAGACTGATCTTGGGAAAGATCGTAATCTTCTACGTTCCAGGGAATGGAAGTGGTAAGATACTCTGTCTTTTTGGTTTTCAAATTTAAAACGGCCAATCTGCTGAATTCATTGTTACGGTCCGTAACATAAAAAATTTCGTCCGGATTTTTACTGAACGAAGCACCGCTCTGGACCACACCTTTCTCTTTTCTATCGGTAATTGGTTCCAGCTTTTTGGATTCCAGATCATAGATATACAGATAGGAATCGTTGGCAGACACATATTCAGTGATCAATAGTTTTTTACCGTCTTCGGACAGATCAGAGATTCCCCAGCCGCCTCCTTTTACTTCCAGAACCAACTGTGTATCTTCCGGTTTTAAAGGATTCATGTAATAAATATCCCTGTCGCCCCCGTTTCTTTTGGTCGATGAAAAATAAAATCCTGAGCCGTCTTTTTTCCAGATCATTCCTCCGTTCTGGGATCTTCCGCCATCGGTAAGAAGTTTGGATTCCATGGTTTTCAGATCAAGCTTAAAAAGCTGTCCGAATTCATTTCCTCCGGTATCTTTGGTATAGATCAGATACTCCCCTTTTACGGGCTCATAGGAGGCTGTATTGACCGGTTCATCAAAGAATGTAAGTTGTTTTCTCGCTCCCATCGGCACAGAAACTTTATGAAGCTGATTCGTGGATGCAAAACGGGTCACTGCAATGATTTCTTTCCCGTTGGGATGAATGCTCGCAATCCCTGCATTCCTGCTTTCAGAATATTTCTTAATAGCCTGATTCATGGTTTTGGGAATAGGCAGAATATTCTCGGCAATGAGATTCTCGTTAGGACTCACAAACTCATTTTTCGTCTGTGCAGAAAGAAGCCCGGCCAGCGAAAGAGCCAAAACAATATATTTGTTTTTCATTGTTAAATTTTTGCCTGAATTTACAAAAAAACCACAGACAAATTGCCTGTGGTTGGTATATAAAGATATCTGATCTTTTTAATTATTGATATACTTTTCAAAGATGGCCGAAAAGTCTTTCTGGTTGTATTTCTCGTAGCTGTTCTTTGACCAGTTGAAAACATATTCATTCACATGCTGCAATTCCTGACTTTTGGAAACATTCTCCTGCTTTCCGGCAGCGACTGTAGTAATCGCTTTCTGAAGGCTTTCTACTGAGAAACCTAAAATAGACTGATTATGGTGTACTTCCTGCTGAATCGCCAAAAGAGCTTTGTAAAGGTCTTTTAACTGATCAATCTGGCCTTTACTCACACTGATCATCAAGGGAACATTTCCGATATGGAATGAAATTTCCACATCAAGGTCAATAGTTCCTGCCGTTTGCAGTGCTATATTTGAGAACGGAAACTGATAATATTCGTATCTTCTCAAAATCCTTTTTTTATCCAGAGCACTGGCTCCGTCGATATGAATCAATGCTCTGTTTGTAAAGCAATATTCGTCTCTTTTAGATTTAATCAGGAAGAAGATTCTCTCATTATCTTCTGACAAAATATAGTCATCTGAATCTACTTTGTCATAGTCCTGAGAAGGAATAATTTTTCCGATATCACCAAGACCTAATGCTTCTGCAGCAAGTTTTTTAAACATCTTTGAATATATAGTTATGAGTTAGATTTAGATGTGGATCACTTCACCGTAAGCTGCTGCTGCTGCTTCCATGATCGCTTCAGATACTGTTGGGTGCGGGTGGATCGATTTAATGATCTCATGACCTGTAGTTTCCAGTTTTCTGGCCACTACTGCTTCCGCCACCATATCTGTAACGCCTTCTCCAATCATGTGACATCCTAACCATTCACCATATTTAGCATCAAAAATAACTTTGATGAAACCGTCTGTATTTCCGTTAGCAGTAGCTTTACCACTTGCAGAAAGAGGGAACTTACCTACTTTGATCTCGTATCCTTTTTCTTTAGCCTGCTTTTCTGTAAGACCTACAGAGGCTACTTCGGGGTGACAGTATGTACATCCAGGGATATTGCCGTAGTCGATTTTTTCAACATGCATTCCTTTGATTTTCTCAACACAAGTGATTCCTTCAGCAGAAGCAACGTGTGCTAAAGCCTGAGTAGGAATAATATCACCGATTGCATAGTAACCAGGAACCGAAGTTTCGTACCATTCGTTTACTAAAACTCTTCCTTTATCTGTCTGGATTCCCACTTCTTCCAATCCGATATTTTCGATATTGGCAGCGATACCTACCGCAGAAAGTAAAATATCAGCTTCAAGGGTAATGGTTCCGTTGGCTGTTTTTACAGTAGCTTTCACGCCTTCTCCGCTCGTATCAACGCTTTCTACAGATGCATTGGTCATGATCTCGATTCCTGTCTTTTTAAGAGATTTCTCTAAGTGTTTAGAGATTTCCTCATCTTCTACAGGGACGATGTTCGGCATAAATTCCACAACCGTTACTTTAGTTCCCATTGTATTATAGAAATCAGCAAATTCTACTCCGATAGCACCAGAACCTACAACAATCATAGATTTTGGTTGTTCAGGAAGAGATAATGCCTGTCTGTATCCTATTACTTTTTTACCATCCTGAGGAAGGTTAGGAAGTTCTCTTGAACGTGCTCCTGTTGCAATAATAATGTTGCTTCCAGCATATTCAGTTACTTTACCGTCTTTATCTGTAACAGAAACTTTTTTACCTTTCTGAATTGTAGCGGTACCAAGAATCACGTCGATCTTGTTCTTCTTCATCAGGAATTCAATTCCTTTGCTCATTTTACTGGCTACGCCACGGCTTCTCTGGATCACGTTTGGAAATTCAAAGCTGGCTTCCACTTTATTCAGACCATAGTCTTCAGCATGGTTGATATAATGAAAAACCTGAGCAGACTTCAGTAAAGCTTTCGTAGGAATACATCCCCAGTTCAGGCAGATACCTCCTAAGTTTTCTTTCTCGATAATTGCAGTTTTGAAACCTAATTGTGCTGCTCTGATCGCAGTAACATAACCGCCAGGACCGCTTCCGATGACAATGATATCGTAGTTCATTATTTTAAAAATTTTATGCGAATTTAAGGAAAAATATTGGATGTTTTATGTTCTGCCATTTCATATTTCACTGAACACTAAGTTCATTTTACCAGCCAGTACTTAGCCTAACGACCCTGAGCATCTTTTTTTTTCAAATATTAAATACCACTCCAAAATTTAAACACAATACTCAAAATCACAATAAAGTGATTTGATTGCCAGATAATAAAAATAACCAATTGTAAATGAATATTTTACAATAATTTTCATATTTTCGCCCCAGATATAACAATATGAAAATAAAGAACTTTATTTCGATCTTTCTTCTATGTAGTGTTTTTTCAAACGCACAAGTTGGTATTAGAACTACAACACCTAACAGTACTTTAGCCGTCGCCGGGTCTCTGGGGGCCGATTACAAACAGATCACCGCTACAGATCATTATATCACTTATGACGGCGCTGCCAATGCTACCTTTACGCTTCCTGTCATTGGAACGGGTTCTACCAGTTATACGGGAAGAATTTATAAAATAAAAAACATCTCTGCTTCCAGCATTACGCTTCAGGCATCGAGTGGCAATACTTTAAGAATCGACAATACTCCGGTTTCGTCTTTTGTGATTCCTACCGGAGCTTATGCCGAGGTGGTGAACAACAGCAATACGACAGGAGGAACATGGGATCTGTCGTTTACGGTTCTTCCTAAACCGAGCAACGTTGAAATTTATGGAGTACAGCTTTCTATTCCGCCTCACGGGGGTGGCTCTCCGGGAGTAACTGACTGGACTACTCATACGGTAACATCTTATGATACGGGTACAGGTACAGATGCATGGTGGGTGATCAGCAAAGCTTCTACCACCTATGCACATACCGCAGGCTATTCCAATGCAAGCCGTATGACGATCGTCTATGAATATCAGGGCACCCCTTTCAATGTCACCAATATGTATCCTATTTTGACGGCAGGAAACAATTCCAGTTTTCCTGATGTGTTTACAGCTTCGTTCGTAAGTCTTGCGAATGTTTCAGAAAAAACAAGACTTACCGTTTCGGTTTCCCGTATTGACTTTATAGGAGCCAACGGATCCAATAACAGTAACTGGACGGGGACTTTCATGCTGAATCTGTTGCTGGCGAGGAAATTATATTAAGATAGATAAAGGATGAGGATGAGGCTAAGATGGAAGATGAAAAAAGATTGAGAATAATTATAAAATGAAGAAAGCCGTTTCACAAGATGTGAAACGGCTTTTTATATCTATTTTAATGTATAACCCAAGATTACATTTTTTTAAGTAATCTTTTCTCAGTCCGGTATCTTTCATTTAAAGCTTTCATCTGATCTCTTTTCATCTTTTTTGTCGCAAGCGGATGATTCATAATCAGTTTCTTTTCTGTATTGTATTTTTTGTCCAGCTCACGCGATTTACTGCTGATTAGCTCACTTTTGGATGGGTGTGGGGGTGCCGGTGGTCGTTTCTGGGCATTCACACTCATCGATAAAACTAATAACAATACGGTTGATATAAAAAACTTTTTCATGACATTTACTTTTTTTTGAATGATTTTAAACGATGCTTATGATCAATTAAATTCATTCTGGTTTAAGTAAATATTACATATATCGTACCATAGCTATTATTTAAGTTAAAATTTTGTATAATCAAAACCCTATTCTACCTCAATGTTCCTTTTCAGTGACAGGTTCTTAGAAGAATTTCCTACCATAATTCTGTAGGTCCCTTTTTCTACGATCCATTCCATTTTTTCATCTAAAAATTTAAGTTCTTTGACTGGAATTTCAAGCGTCACCTGTTTTGATTCTCCGGGATTTAAATAGACCTTTTTAAAACCTTTCAATTCAATGACGGGTCTGGATACCGATGCCAGTACATCTTTTACATACAGCTGCACCACCTCACTTCCGGCTTTTAATCCCGTATTTTTAACAAGAACCTTTGCCGTGATAGTTTCATTTTCTGAATACTTTGTTTTATTTAATATGAGATCTGAAATCTCAAAAGTGGTATAGCTCAGTCCAAAACCAAAAGGATACAGAGGCTCTCCACTGAGATCATAATAATCATTTCCTCTTCCGGTGGGATGATGATTGTAGGTCAGAGGCAGCTGTCCTTCTTCGGCCGGAAACGTAATCGGAAGTTTTCCGGATGGATTTTCTGTTCCCAACAGAACTTTTGCTACCGCATTTCCGCCTTCTTCACCGGGATACAGACCTCTAAAATAGCGCCTACCTTATCTTTCCAATGGGTCGTTTTTATAGCAGATCCGCCTACCAGAACTACCGTAACAGGTTTATTTAATTTTGAAACTTCCTGAATGAATTTCTCCTGATTTCCTGGAAGACTCAGCGAAGAACGGTCCTGAAATTCCCCTTCATGAATCCCTGCCGTAATAATGATATGATCTGCATTCTGTGCGATTTTCAAAGCTTCATCAAAGTCTTTCTGATAGTTCTCAATACCATAATTCCAGATCAGTTCGATATTGGCTTCTCCCCTGTTTTCACGGAACTCAATGACTATATCATATTTTTGATCTTTAACAAACTCTACAGCAGCCGTTTTCGTGGAGTACCCCAGTTTCTCCCATTGATCGACAATGAGTCTCCCATTTAAGTACAATCTGAAACCATCATTTCCACGCAGTCCCAACTGATATTTCCCCTGATCCGGAGCTTTCAGTTTTCCTGTCCAGCGAATACTGTAATGGTCAGGTTGCAATGTTTCAGGGTCTGGCGAATACAAAGTCCACTTGAAATTAATCTGTTCATCTTGTCTTTCAAAAACTGAACTGCCTTTTAAGCTGCTGTTGGAAAAATAAAGGCCTTGTAATCCTTTTTTATTTTCAAAAGATAAGAGATAGGAAGGTACTGTTTTAAAATCCTTGAGATCCCATGTAATACCTTTCACATAAAGGATTTCAATATTTTTATCCCGGGTGAAGTTTTTCATTCCCTGCAGAATGCTCACTTTATTATTTCCCGGCCCTGAATATCCTCCCAGTCTGGCATCGGCAGCATCTGTCCCAATAAGGGCTATTTTCTTTACATGGGGAGATACAGGTAGTGTTTCGTTATTATTCTGCAACAGCACAAAAGATTCAACCGCTGCTTTTTCGGCCAACGGTTTATGATTGATCTTTTTCAATTGCCGGATATCCTGGTCAGAAACATAAGGATTTTCAAACAATCCCAGCTCAAATTTTGCTTTGAGCACTCTTGTCACGGCATCATCTATTCTTTCCTTTGAAATTCTTCCATCCAAAAACGGAGGGATAAACAATGCATAGTGTTTGTATTCTGTCTGAAATATTACATCCAGCCCGGCATTGATAGCTTGTGCAGAAGCATCGTCATAATCTTTAGCCGTAAAATGCAGTACATTCGCTCCTCCAACGGCACTGGCATCGCTGATGACAAATCCTTTGAAGTTCCATTCTTTTTTTAGTTTTTCCGTGAGCAGCCAATGATTTGCAGTAGAAGGTTTTCCGTCGAGCAGGTTATAAGAAGTCATTACAGATCTGCTTTTTCCTGTGGTAAATGCTTTATAAAAAGGAACGAGGTGGGTTTCTTCCAGATATCTTCTGCTCCAGTGGATCGGGTACGAATCTCTTCCGCCCTCTCCTACATTCGCTAAAAAGTGTTTCGGGGTGGTAATGATTCCCTGGTCTTCAAATGAGCTCACAAAGTGTACTCCCATCACAGAGGTCAGAAAAGGATCTTCCCCGTAGGTTTCTTCTGTTCTCCCCCATCTGACATCACTGGCTATGTTCACCACAGGGGTCAGGATCTGGCGGATGCCTCTCAACCTCGATTCTTTTGCGATGGCTGAAGATACTTCTTTCATCAGATCCGGATTGAATGAGGCCGCTAATCCAATGGCCTGTGGAAAGGCTGTAGCTCCTTCGCGCATTAATCCGTGTAAAGCTTCATCAAAAGGGATGATAGGAATTCCCAATCTGGATTCTTCAATGAAACATTTTTGGATAGCATTGATCTTTTTCGCCAGTCTTTCGGCATCTTCATCGGCATTATATTTTAGCATTTGTCCCGCAACGCCTCCGCCCTGATTTCCGGCACTTACCTGTAATCCGAAAATCCCGTGTTTATACTGGTCTTTGGGAACGTTATCCAGATCTCCCGGAATCATAAAACACTGCCAGAATTTTTCTTCCGGAGTCATTCTTTTCAGCAGATCCTGAACCCTGATCTCAATGGGTTGCTTAGGATCTTTGTATAAGGGGTTCTGTCTTTGGGCGTGAAAGGAAGCTGAACTGAAAGACAATACAATGGTTGTCATTTTAACAAAACTCAGTTTCATCATTTCGTCATTTGAATTACGGTGGCATACTTCAGCTGTATTCTTTCTTCGGGAAGCTTTATTTCCATCCTGTTTCCAGTCTGTTTCCATTGTACTTTTGAGGATAAGCCGAGAACTTTCAGTGATTTTGGCTTAAAGTTTTCAGGAAGTGTAAAAATGAGCACCAATGGGCTTTTATAGTCTATTTTATCGTCAATATGGAATACATTCAGGGTTTTACTGTCTTTCGCCTGGGTGTAATAAAAACTTCCATCGTGATAGGGTTCTGCGGCTCTTGTAGCAAAGACCGCCGACTGATTTTTCTCCATCCAGCCGGAAATTTCTTTTAATCTTTCATACACAATGGGATCATAGTCTCCATTAGGTCCCGGAGCAATATTCATGAGATAGTTTCCGCCTCTTGAGATGATTTTTATAAGGGTTTCAATGATCTTTTGTGAGGATTTATAGTTATCGTTGGGAACATAGGAAAAGGAATCTCCCATGGTGATACAGCTTTCCCAGGGAATAGAAAGCGCATGTTCGGGAACGGCCTGTTCTGGGGTTACATAATTCTCCCATTTTCCGGGCACAGTACGGTCTACCACAATAATTCCCGGCTGATTTTTCCTGGCCATAGTTCCTATTTTATCCATATCAATATCCTGTTCTACTTTAATGGTTCGTTGCCATTCTACAGAAGGATCAATGGTTTTGAAAGGGCGTACCCAACCTCCATCCAGCCACAAAATATCGACCTTGCCGTAATTGGAGGTGATCTCGTTCAGCTGATTAAAGGTGAATTTTTTAAAGCTTTCCCACCTTTCCGGGTATTTTTTGGGATCGTAGTTAACGTTCCGGTCTTTTGGCGGAAAGTATGGCCACCAGTAATACTCGGAATGCCAGTCGGGTTTTGAAAAATAGGCCCCGATCTTGAATCCGTCTTTCCTAAAAGTATTGAAGATCTCTTTGGTGACATCTGCTTTTGGATTTTTTGAGAAGGGGGTTTTGGCGGAAGTTATTTTATAGTCAGATTCTTTGGTATCAAACATCGTAAAACCGTCATGATGTTTTGTTGTGAAAACTACATATTTCATTCCTGCTTTTTTTGTAGCATCTGCCCATTTCTGAGGATTAAAATCTACCGGATTGAAACTGGCCTGAAGGTTTTCATAATTCCTGACATATTCATTATATGATTGTCCGTGTTCCGGTTTTCTTTGCGTCCAGGATTCATCCTCAGGACAAAGGCTCCAGCTTTCTACAATCCCCCACTGACTGTAGGTTCCCCAATGCATAAACAGTCCGAATTTTAGATCCTGCCACTGTTCCAGATTCTGAACGACAAGCGGATCATCCGGTTTTTGATAGCCTGCAGAGACGTTGTGCGCCTGCGAAAAAAAAGCTGAGGAAATGAAAAAGGAAGACAGGAAAAGGGTTTTCGTTTTCTGTTTAATGAGCATAGAAGGTTAGTTTTTGCTAATTTAATCATCCTTTTCTTAATCAGCAAACCTTAATTTCTCAGCAGATCATCCAGTGCATTATCCAGATCAGGATAGGAAAACCTGAATCCATTTTTGAGGAGTTTATTGGGATAAACATTTCTGCTTTTGAGCAGGAGCTCGGTTTCTGTATTCAAAAACAATGACGCGATTTCCAGCTGCCAGACCGGAGCATTTAATCCAAAAGGAATTTTCAGATGTTCTCTCATTTTTTTCATGAGAACTTCGTTGGATACAGGATTTGGAGCCGTTATATTGAGAGGTCCTGACATATTTTCATGGTCAATAATCCAGTCAACTGCTTTACAGAAATCATTAATATGAATCCAGCTCACTTTCTGCTGACCTCTGCCTTGTTTTCCGCCAAGTCCCAATTTTGTGATCATCCGCAATTTTGGAAATGCACCCCCATTATTCCCCAAAACAATAGATGTTCTAAGGGCTACTTTTCTTACTTCTTCATGGTTAACCTTAAAAAACTCTTTTTCCCAGCTTTTGCAGATATTCATTGAAAAATCGTCGCCGATGATCCCGTTTTCTTCCATATTCAGCTGTGTTTCTGAATGGACATAAATGGTTGCAGAAGCAGCATTTAACCAAACCTTAGGTTTCACAAAACATTCATCTACAGCCTGCTGAAGTATTTTGGTGCTATCGATTCTTGAAGAATAGATTTCTTTTTTGTTGTTTTCATTATACCTGCAGTCTACGGATTTTCCTGTAAGATTGATGAGTACATCGGCTCCTTCAATACTGTTCTTCCATTCCCCTAATGTATGGGCATCCCAATATATTTCATGGTCACGTTTGGGGTTTCTGGTTAAAATATAAACCTGAGAGCCTTTCTCTTTAAAATATGTTGATAGGCTTTCACCTAGAAATCCGGTTCCGCCGGCGATTATTATTTTCATGGGGTTTGAGTTATACTATTCTTTTTATTTTTGATGTCCCACCGATTTTTCAGATGGCACAGATCGTTATCATTGTTTTTACCATTAAGATCAATGAAGATGATAGGAAGTATTAAGAAAATAAAATGATTTAGCATTCTTAAAAACTTAAAAATCCTTAATGGTTCAATTGTTTTCATTCCATACCTTCTTAGTTGTAAAAATTTAAATTTCAAATAAACTTAAGCGTTTATTTTATTTTTAGAAGGTTACAGAACATATTTCTTTGTTTTCACTTCAATTTCGGACCCTTCAGCCAACATGACCGAGATGGGTTTCTTTTCATTCAGAAATTCAAATTCTTTTCCGTAGAGCGCACTGAATTCTATGTCAAGCTGATAGTCTTTAATCGGATAATAGTCCCACTTTGGATGGCAGACTTCATATTCTGAGGTTTTGGTTTCTCTTTTGGTATAGCCATAATAGTGCTCGGTAATAAATTCAAATTCTGAATCGGTTTCCATGGGCAAAGGATTGTTATCAGCCGTGATCTGGATGGAATGCCAGCTTTTATCTTTCCATGAGTATTTTACCGTCAGCTCATCGCCATTGACATCGATTTGATTATTCATTGGCATTGTTTTATAGTTTTCTTTATAAAATGAATTGGCCACAAAGCTGAGCGCATATTTCGGAACGATCTCTTTGATAAAAACAACACCTCTTTTCCATACATTCTTTTCCTTCTTTTTAACGTAAAATCTCAGATTAACTTCTTCAAAATTGCGGTAAAAAGGAATTGAAACACCTAATAATCTGGTATTTAAAAACATAAACCCAACAAGACTCACATAACATTTTCCGTGGTAAAAATCGAGTTCTGTCCCTTCGGGGAGGTATTTTTCCAACACCTGAGGGTCTGTTTCGTAGTTGATGATGGCTAATTTTCGCCATTCGGCTTTTAGGAAGTTCATTTTTGTAGTTTTTGGGTTTCGGAGTTTGATCCGAGTTGAAAGTTGTGACGTGTTGAATACAGATTTGATATTAATCGGATGCTTCTGCTGTTTTCTTAATTAATTCGTTTCGGTCTAACAGGAAGTTTCTCATATAATTTTTAAGGAAAATATGATTAAAAAACCTTCCAATCATTCCCAGCGGAGATTCGAATTCAAAGATATCGATCATGACTGTGCCCTTATTATTCTTTTTAAAAATATGTTGATGTTTCATCGTTTTAAAAGCTCCATTGAGCATCATATCCGTGAACTGGAATGGCTTCTCCATACTTATAATTTTTGTTGTTAAAGTCTGATCAACACCTAAATGTTTGGCCCTCCAAGTTACCGTTTCATTTTCTTCAATAAGTCCGGATGTTCTTCCTGCCACTGCTTTTTCATTGGTTTTCCTTGTTGATTTTTGATGTAAATCAATATCTCTTGCGAGGTCAAAAACTTTGTGGATATCTGCTTTGATGTGGGTTTCTAAATAAATTCTAGCCATTGTTTTTGTTTTATAGGTTCGGGATAATAGATGTGCGGTTCGGGGTTCGAGTTACTGTTGAAAACATGAAGATTTGTTCGGTAGGTTCTAATCTAAAACCTTGACGCCTGATCTCTTTATTCTTTATTCTTTATTCTTTATTTCTAAAAAGTTTGCTTTCTGTGTAGTTCCGGCAGTTTTTTATCTATTCTTTCAGCCAGTTCCGGTAGCTTGATTGTGGGAACAGCAGGGAAAAGATGATGCTCCATATGATAAAACATGCTGAAGGTAAGTTTATTTTTCCAGGAGCCGCGCTGTGTTCTCGCGATATTGGGATTTTCATGGGTATCGTGATGAACAGTCCATACTGCAAAGAATGCCATTAGAAATTCGCCCAAAGACATGATCAGCACATGATAGATAAGGAAATAAATCTGAAAATAGAACACAATGAAAGCAAAAACCGCGATCGAAACGAGCTCTGCAAGCATATTTCTCTTATATTTTTTATTGGCTTTTTTGAAAGTAATCCAATGGATCAGAAACATGTGTTTCGGACCGTACAGAATGGCTTCATCCCATTTCATAGAGGCTGATTTCCCCTCATAATCTTCTTCTGAAAGACAGAATTTGTGATGCCTGATATGGTTGAATTTTACGGCATGAATAGAGGCCATCATTAAAATACTGTTCAGGTACAGAGAAAGCCAGGTGAGAAACTTTCCGGTTCCCAAAGCATTGTGAAAGCCATTATGCACCTGCCTGAGCGCCGTCAGAAAATAGAATCCTGAGAAAGGAAGCGCCAGCCAGTAATATTCATAATAAGCCAGTACGATCGAAATAAAAAACCATGGAAGACTGATATTGTTTTCGATCAGCATTTCTTTAAGGGAAAGCGTTCTGAGATCTTTCCATTCTACTTTTCTGATGAGTTCAAGGTGGTTCATATTTTCAACTTTTTAAAGGGTAAGCCAAATAATAAATGCCAGAGCTGTTATTCTGAAAAGGATCCATGAAATGGTAGGAAGATAGCTCAATTTTAGGAGTTTACATCGTCTCAGGTGCTCCAGAAACATCACCAACACCACAATTCCGAAATACACGATATAAAAATTGGGTGTAAAGTCCGTAAATAAAGCAGGAATCAGAAGTAATGTTCCGATCAGAGAGACGGTCATCATATTTCCAAGATAGTTCCAGATCCTGTCTTTTAGATACGTTCTCAGAAATATCGTTTGCCAAAGGATCTGTCCAATGCATACCGTAAATTCTCTCAAAAAATGATGACTTAAATTAAACCCCAACTTTCCAGAAAACAGACTTAAAATGTAAGCTGAAAAGATAAGGACACCTACCATATAAGTGATCCTGTATTTGATATTAAAATCAGGGACACATGATTCTTCATGATCATCTTTAGCTGACGGAATGATTTGTTTTCTGTTGTAAGAAACCAATGAATACAGCCTCTTAAAAAACCCGTAAAGCGGTTGCACTCTGGCTATTTTCTCCAATAAAGGAAATGAATTTCCAATGATGAGAAGAAGGCTGTCTAATCCGTACACGACTTTATTTTTATGATGATCTATTAATGCAATCTCGTTTTTTGCACGGGTGAAATCTATAAGGGTTTTATTGCCCGCAGACATTTCTGTAAAGGCTTCTCTTCCGTTTTCATCAAGCATTCCGCATTTTGTAAAACCTTTAGAATACAGATTACACATGGGACATTCATTGTCGTAGATCAGGGTGTGGTTTTTCAAGGTTTTCATAATGATGTATTTTAAAAGGTTAGGAAATCTCCACGGGTTCTTTTATGGGAGGATCTGAAAGTGATATACATCCAGATCTTAAAGATGAGTGTTTTCATTTTCGATGAGTTTTTCTTTGTTCATAGCATGTTTACGGCCTTTCAGAAACAGGAGAAGATTAAGAAGCATCATGATTCCGAGGTAGATAGAAAAGCCACCGATCTTTTTGCTTAAAGCCACGACCAGTCTTTCTATTGTTTCAATCTGAAAGAATTCAATGATACACAAAGCGAATCCGATATTCAGGAGATAAAACCCGATCTTAAATAGAGAATTGGTGGCCATTGCAATGTCTTTTTTCTGGTGAAAAATATCAATCATAAATGTTTTTGAATTTTTGAACAGAAACTGAGATACCAATACGGTAAGGGCAATTACGATAGGTAAATAGATCATGTACGCAGAGAAATTGTACGTCGTGGTTAAAACGGTTGTGATCATAGCTGTATTATTTTAAAGTTAATTTGTTTCTTAAAAAGTAAAGGGTAAAAATGTTCATATAATGCAAGACGCAAAGAATCAAAGCTATATATCCGATGCGGACGGCTGTGACTGCAATAACTTCTTCCGTAGAGCTGACATGGTCCCAAAATGCCAGGTTCACAGCAATATATCCTAGGTTCAGCAGGTAGTAACATCCGAGAAGTATCCTGTTGATAGTAAGGCACATCTCCTGATCATGAAGGAGGTATTCCAGATAGGACTTTCCGGCCTGAAAGCATCTTCTTCCCACATCTATGGTAATATAAGAGCTGACCGTAAGGAAAATGAGGTATGATACTATATTAAACATTTTATAAATATTATATTTTCAGTAATTTTTGAAAATTAAATTCAAATAAAAAAGTTCTCAACTTTTTAGACGGTTTCTTTTACGCTAGTCTTTTGATCTTTATAATATTCATCAGTTATATAAGTGTCATACAAATAGAATGATGCCAAGATAGGACTGTAGACTAAAGAGATTATTAAAATACCTCCGAAAATATCGCTGACCTCATAATCCTGAGGTTTTACTCCCGTTATCATCAGCAAAGAAATCCAAGATGGTAAGATCAGCAGTCCGTATATAATAAAGATCAATGATTTCTTAGATTTCAGCAATATTCTGGTGATAAAACTGATAAGTTGCGGAATACCAACAATAAGATAAAAAAGGGAAAAATGACCAAAAATTAGCGCTGCAATTCCTATTTGAAAGAAAGCAAATTGTGCATAAAAATCATATCTAGCGAATTTTTCCATAATGTTTGTATTAAAAAGCAGAAGATTTCTTTTTTCCGAAATAAAAGATCAAAAATAAATGAACAATTAAGTTTTTCATGACTATTATTTTACATTTTTATTAATTACAGTACTCCATTCTTTTTCACGTGCAGAATTTCAACCAAATCCATGTATCTTTTGTGAGACACCACAGAAAGATCATTATGGATAAACTGATTTTTTAAATTATGAAGACTTTTATTCTTATTGATATAATAAAATAATGCTTTGAATTCTTTTCCAAAAACCCTTGAAACAAAAATTTCGATATACCATTTTACGCAAGCAAATCTCCATGGCGTCTTAGGCTTTACAAATTCCACTATGACAATCTCGCCTTTATCATCAATAATTCTTGATAATTCATCGGCAAAAGTTTGAATCTTATCTTCCTCTATGGTCTTTGTGCCATAGGAACAAAGAATAATATCCATGGAGCTGTTCGGAATCCGGTTCTTAAAAAAATCTTCCTGAATCTGCTTTACAGCATATACATTTTTAAAAGCTGAGGATAATTTTAGGTTCATCGCTGAAGAAAAGTCAAGCGTTATAATTTTTGTATTCTCATTGTGCTTTTGAAGAAACTTTAAATTTTCTCCCTGTCCGCTCATCAGATCCAGCACTCTTTTATCCCCGTAATCTGTAACCTTTCTCACCGCCTTTCTTCTGAACAATCCGGTAAAACCTAAAGAAGCAATTTCATTGATATAATATCTTGGCTGAATTCTGTCAAAATACTGTTGCAGATCATTCATTTTCAGACTGTTTTTTAATTGAGTTCAACACATGGCCCTGCATTTTGTCCAAAATATAATTAGACCATTTTTTCCAGTACCAATTGGGTGCAATTTTATAGCTATACTGCGTTTTTGCTGTTATTTTTGTCCGGTTTCCGGAAAGCTCCTGCAAAGAAATCTCACCATAATCAACTATAAAATAATCATGCAGGTGTTTGGCATCGATTTCGTCATAAAGACTCATCTCTTTCATAGGAACAGTCTGGTTTTCCAAAGAAAATCTGACTTTCTTATTTTCCAGATACTCATCAATTTTCAAATTGAGTTCATCATTGTTCGTCTTACACTTGTACGCCAGATTTCCATCATGATCAATAAGCTGTATACTTTTCGGATAGCTGACTCCTTTTTCGAATAAAACAAAATCCGGTTTGCTGAATAGAATCTCCGTACTGAGTAATTTCCATACTTGATCACTGGAAGAATTAACGATTATTTCTGTAGTCACAGTATCCTGAATAGGTTCTGAATTCTGATCAAAAATATAAGACGCAGGATTGATAACGAGAAGAAATAAGAAAACGCTTCCTGTATACCTCCGTTCATCCAGAATGCCAATTACAGCACCTAACATAAAGCCGATCACCATAGCAAATGCAATAAAAGGAATCGCCATAATAATACAAATTGCACCTTCTATTCCACATCCAATTAAGATCAAAGACAATATAACCAGCCCTATTATTATTTTTAGAATAGTTAAAAGAATCTTTCTGACTCCAATTTCTTTAAAATATTTGATATAGCCAATAATAAAACCAATTGAAATAGGAATGGTAAAAAACATAGTAACTCCATAGTCACCCTTTAAAACCAATAAAAACCATATTCCAATGATAAGAGTAACAAATACAAAAATAGAAAGGTAAAGATGTTTTTTAAATACACTTTTCATAGTTATTATTAATTTTATATTTTCAGTAATTTTTGAAAACAAAATTCAAATAAAAAAGGATTTTAGTCCTCTTCTATTTTAACAGGTTGGTAATCTTCCCTACCAGCCAGTGATCATCGCTCTTAATGGCCAGATCCATAATATTATTGATTTTTCCGGTTACTGAGCTGAAATCCTGCATCAGTTTGATGAACTCTTTCGCTTCTTCCGAATCATTATCTTCAATATTTTTCAGTTCTTCCAGAAAAGAAATTACAGGTTCTATTTCTCTTTTTCTGCGTTCTTTTGTGATCTGCTTAAACAGAAACCACACATCTTTTTCTGCAATGAAGTATTCTTTCCGGTCGCCCTTTATAAATTCTTTTTTTACGATTCCCCAGTCTATTAGAGCGCGTAAATTCATATTGGCATTTCCTCTGGAAATTTCCAGCTGCTCCATCACCTCATCAGTAGAAAGTGGTTTTCCACTGGCCAGAAGCAATGCATGAACCTGTGCCATCGTACGGTTGATTCCCCAGTTGGTAGCGAATGTTCCCCACGTCTGGATGTACTTTTCTTTTGCTTCTGAAAGTTTCATTTGTTGCTCCATTTTTTATTTCTGTAACAAATGTAATTATATTTTTTGAATTTTCAATAATTTTTGAAAATTAATTTTAACTACCTGATTTTTCACATCATCCTACATTTTTTTTCTGGTAGATAGCTACTTTTTAAATGCTATTTCCTCCTCTCCTCTCCCAGTCTTTGTTGAAAAAATATGATCTTTTACTATTTATTAATTTTTTAAATTATTCCCATTGAAAATCACTTATGTGAATCCTGTCATCTTACAAACTGTGGCATAAAAAATGATTGATCTTTAGGATATACAATCATTGAAAAATGGATACACAATTAGAACAACACATTATACAGGTGTTTCAGAATCAGAAAAAATTCTTTGCCACCCATCAAACCAAATCAATTAGTTTTAGAATCAAACAGCTTGAAAACTTCAAAAAGGTATTTGTTGACCATACCGATGCTCTTTGTGAAGCCTTATTTACGGATTTAGGAAAGAGCAGACAGGAAGCGGAATATGCTGAAATAAAGCTCGTCGTAGATGAATTAGACTATTGCCTGGCCAATCTTGAAACCTGGGCAAAGCCGATTGAACAGCCTACCATTAAACATTCTTCCGGCAATGAAATGATCAGTAAAATTACTTTTCAGCCTTATGGTGTCAATTATATTGTAGGTCCCTTTAATTATCCGGTTCAATTGACGTTCAGTCCTTTAGTGGGAGCACTTATAGCGGGAAACACCGCTATCATTAAGCCATCAGAAAACACGCCTAACGTTGCCAATGTCATCGAAAAAATTGTACAGGAAGCATTTCAGCCGGAATATGTAGCGGTTATTCAGGGAGCGATTGAAGAAAACACCCTTTTGCTGAGCCTTGACTTCGACTATATTTTCTTCACGGGAAGTCCTAATGTTGGAAAGATTGTCATGAAAGCTGCTGCCGAAAAGCTTATTCCTCTCACCCTTGAATTGGGTGGTAAGTCGCCTACCATCGTCCATAAAGATGCCGATCTGGTTAAAACAGTAGAAAGAATCACCCGGGGAAAGTGGATGAACTGCGGGCAAACCTGCGTGGCTCCGGACTATATTTATGTCCATGAATCTATCAAAGATGAGTTGATTTTAAAGTTTAAGGCTTATCTGGACCAAATGTATCCGGATTCTTCATTCGGTAAAATTGGAAAAATTGTCTCTCAGCAACAGGTTAAACATCTGGCAGGCTACTTAAGTGCTGCCGAAGATAAAGTGGTGTACGGGGGAAAATATGATGTCGAAAGCCGTTATTTTGAAGCTACCATAATGGATCATGTCAACTGGAGTGATGCGGTGATGCAACAGGAAATATTTGGCCCTATCCTTCCGTTTTTGACCTATACAGATATTAATGTTGTTGTAGATGAAATCAATTCCAGACCCAAACCATTGGCTTTATATATATTCTCAGAAAACAAGGATTTTGCTGAAGATGTATTGAACAGAACGACCAGTGGTGATGCTGAAATCAACAGCACACTGATTCATGTTGGGTCTCATTTCCTGCCATTTGGAGGTGTAGGAACATCTGGTATGGGGAAATACCATGGTAAATACAGTTTTGAAACATTCAGCCATACAAGGTCTGTACTGGAATTAAAGTAAAAATTGTGTATTTGAATGAACCACGATTAACAATTAAACCCCGTCAATTTTCAAATTGATGGGGTATAATTTTTTTAAACGGATTTGATTATGGTATAAAGACCCTTTTTTTTAAATATTATTTTGAAATTGTTTTATAGCTCTCAACGAGTCTTAAAAATTCGGATCTGTAGCCTTCCTCATCATTTCCTTTGCTTTGTCTGGCAAGCGCTTCAATATCTGAAAGATCTTTTTTACCTATTAGTTTCGAATCTCTCAATACCAATCCAAACCAGGCTACAGATGATGCAAACTTAAAGTCCGGGCTTGCCGATGTAATGGATTCTTCAGAATTTTTAACAACCTGATTGATTTCAATACTTTTATCTTCATCCGGCTTTTTGTAACGAAATTTTACTGTTGCCAATTCATCCCCAAAGTTTTGAGAATTTGAAGTTGTCGTATATTTCAATTTACTTTCTTTAGGTGCCAATTCTGAGGTACTATTTACAGGAATAATTTCATACAAGGCTGTTACAGTATGCCCACTTCCTAATTCACCAGCATCAATTTTATCATTTTTAAAATCTTCATTTCTCAATTTCCTGTTTTCATAACCAATCAGCCTGTAAGATTTTACATATTTAGGATTAAATTCTATCTGAATCTTTACATCTTTAGCGATAGCATACATACTTCCTGCAAATTCTCTTCCCAGAAATTTATTGGCTTCCTGTATATTATCAATGTAAGCATAGTTTCCGTTTCCTTTATCTGCTAAGGTTTCCATCTTATTATCCTTATAATTGTCCATTCCGTAACCAAGACAGGTAAGAAAAACTCCGGATTTTCTTTTTTCTTCAATTAAAGTTTCCAGATCTGTATTTGAAGACGCTCCTACATTGAAATCACCATCGGTAGCTAAAACAACTCTATTGTTTCCCCCTTTTATAAAGTTTTCCTGTGCCAGTTTATAGGCGAGTTCTATCCCTGCTCCACCTGCTGTACTTCCTCCTGCACTAAGCTTATCTAAAGCTTCTATTATTTTGTCTTTTTCTTTAGCTGAGGTAGGTGCTAAAACCATTCCAGCACTTCCTGCATACACTACAATCCCTACTTTATCCTGCGGCCTCAGCTGATTTAAAAGTACTTTTAAAGAAGATTTCAACAGCGGAAGTTTATTTGCTGCATCCATAGAACCGGAAACATCAATAAGAAACACCAAATTTGAATTAGGCAGATTATCCATCGGGATATTTTTACCCTGAAGCCCTATTTTTAAAAGTTTATGTTCAGGATTCCAAGGTGAATCATTGTATTCTGTATGAATGGAAAATGGTCTTTTATTTTCAGGTTGAGGATAATCATATCTGAAATAATTGATCATTTCCTCTACTCTTACCGAATTTTTATCTACTTTCCCTCCATAATTGATCATTCTTCTGATATTGGAATATGAAGCATTGTCTACGTCAATAGAGAAGGTAGATAAAGGCTGATTTTTTGTTAATTCAAACGGATTTTCAACCAAAGAAGCATACTCTTCATCATTATAATCAATTTGTTTCTTTACCCCTTTTTTGCCGGTAGAATTAGATATTTTACTACCCAGATAAACTTTCTCATTCTTATCAAATGATCTTCTTCGGGACGAACTCTCCGTAATAATACTGCCCGATGAAACTTCCATAGCAACCAGGCTTTTGGGTTTAGGACAACCATTATATTCGGGCATTCCCGGAACTGTAGGACAGGCGTCATCTTTATCTAATATACCATCACCATCTGTATCCGGCCACGGGCAGCCATTGTTCTCCGGCGGTCCTGCAACAGTAGGACAAGCATCGTCTTTGTCTAAAACTCCGTCACCATCAGTCTCAGGCCAAGGACAGCCATTATTTTCAACAAATCCTGCAATTTCAGGACATTGATCTAATTTATTGGGAACACCATCTTGATCTTTATCTTTTCTGACACTTAAAGGTTTTGAACCTTTATCAGTTGAAGACAGATTACCGGTCTTACAACTCCCTAATATTACAAGAGCTATTATCGAAACACTGATTTTTTTCATCCTATTTTTTAATAGTTGTGAAATTATCAAAATATATTTAAATTCTGTTAAATACTTTTAAAATTTTATTAAAACAAAGGCATAATCAACACTTTTAAGGTGCAATGCTGACTTTAATACCTTCATTCCCGTATTTCGCTTCCGGCATATAATAAAGATATACATTGCTAGCCTTGCCGATGTATTCTCCTGCAAATTCTACTTTCAGATCAAGATTGATGACTTTGGCCTCTCCTCCATCAAAATGTTCCCAATACAGTACCAGATAAATTTTCTTCATCGTTATTAATATCTTTAAAAATATAGAAAAAAAAGAAATTTCCGGGGAAATTTCTTTTCTTAAAATGTTAATTCTTGATCACCTTAAAGGTTTCCCATTTATCCTTAGATCTCAATCTTAGCAGATAAATACTCTGGGGATAGGAAGTAATGTCAATCGTGTTTTTACCTTCGCTTAGATTCTCTTTCCTCATAATAATCTTTCCGGCCAGATCATATACAAAAAGTTCGTCTATGTCATCTCTGGATTTGATATTGATGATTCCTTTTGTTGGATTCGGATAGATCAATGTTTTAGATTCCTGCTGATTATTTACTTCTGTTTCAAGCTTTTTGTTTAAATGATCATTTGAAATTCCATCATTGCATTCCGGAAGCGTGGCTCTCTGGAGAATCAATCTTAATAATAGAGCGTTCAGTTTTTCAACTTCGTAGGAATCAATGGTAGGTTTTATATGATCATTCCCGATTCCACTGTCATTGGTAAGAAAAGTGTAGGTCCCATTTGTCAGCAAGGCAAAGGTTCTCATCAGGTATTCCGTCTGCTTATCTGTATCGCTTGCAGATAAAGGAATAACTGTAATTCCTTTCCTAGCTGCTAGTTTTATTTTCTCATACAGTTTACTGATATTCTCATCTGATCTGTGTGGAGGTGCATCGAGAATTAAAAACATGATTTTCGCTGAATTCTCATTGCTCCATTTCAACTCATCTATGGAAACCTGCATTGCCTCTACAACAGCTTCCGGAGTATCTCCACCGCCGCCTGCATTTTGCTTTTTAATAAAACTGACCAGCTCTTCTGCTTTGTCAGAAAAATCAAACTTTTTGGTCACATATTCATCACCCTGGTCTCTGTAAAAAACAGATCCATATCTCACTGTGGTATTTTTCAGATTGCTTTCGACCTTTTTTAAAACGTCGAGAAGTTCAGACTGTAGATAAGAAATTTCGTCTCCCATAGAACCTGTAGCATCCACTACAAATGCAAGATCAAGATTTCTTTTTGTAATACAGGCTTTATCCAGCATAATAAGATTCTGTCCGTTTTTAAAATCCCGGATATTGCTGCTGATGATCTGCCCTGAACCGTCTGTTAAATAGTATTTTTCAGAAACCGGATTACTTCCTTTCATAGGCTCTATCCACAGCTCTGCATTTCCCAGATTATTAGAAACTGCTTCCCAGATGATCTCTTTTTTATCGTTCAGTAGTTTTACTTTTTCTCCGATTACAGGTTTTCTGTTTTTATTAACCAATTGTACGGAAACTCTTCTGTCAGGAAAAAATTTCCAGATACTTTTGTATTCATCCAGAGTTGGAACGGCAATATCTTTCCAGTAATCCCATTTTGAAAAATCATTGACTTCTCCGGCTGTTAACTGTCCTGCTCTTGGAAGATCTTTTTCCTCTTCTTTTATGATGTCCTCCGTTTTTTTAGATGCCAATTCTTTAAGTTTTTCCAGCTCAGATTTGGATAATCCCTGAGTGGTTACCAAAATAACTCCATTGCTGGCTTTCCTTCCATATAAAGCCGTAGCTTCTATCCCTTTTATGACCCTCAGTTCTTTGATATTTTTAGAATCGAGAACACTAAACAATGATTTCTCCGATTCAAATACAATTCCATCCACCACAAATACGGGTTTATCAATACTCATACTTCTGGCTCCTCTTATCCGTATTTCTGAATCTTTCCCATTTCCTGATGAAACCGTTAACCCAGCTACTCTGCCACTTAAAGAAGACAGTACAGATGGTCTTCCTGCTCCTTTATCTGTGGAAGCAATGATAACACTTGATGCAGATGTTGTAGCCTCATACATTTTCTTAATTCCTAAGCCCGTCACTACAACTTCTTCTATACTCGTTTCTCTTAAAGTATCTCTTTTTCCTTGCCCTGAATATCTGCGCTCCTCCGAAATTTCAGGCGGTACCGGCAGGTTGCAAGAATTGATTCCTGAGTTTTGTACATCTGTTGGTCCCACAACTCTTGAAGGTGGTTCGTAGGCAAGAACTGTTGGCGTTACAGGTTCGAGCTCTTTTTCAATATTAGATTTTACCGTACTGTCTATGGTTTGGATCTGGTTTCTCTGAAGATGATCTTTTGGTTTTTCCACAATAACAGAATTCCCTGGAGCGATTGTTTCTTTTTTATCTAAAAAATAGAGCACTCCCAGCCCAAGGATCAGACTTGCCGCAATTCCATAGGGAAACCAAACCGGCAGTATTCTCTTTTTCTCTTCTTTTTGATCTAATTTTTCTTCAACCTTTGCCCAAACTTTATCAAAACCCGGAAAAACAGCCGGCTCTTCTGAAAGCTTAGAAGCATCATTGAATCTTTTATCTATGTCTTGATTATTTTCCATTGCTCTAAAATTTAAATGTTCTGATTCACCAAAAGTTCCTGCAGTTTTTTCCTCGCAAAGTTGAGCTGCGATTTTGAGGTTCCTTCGCTTATAGAAAGCATTGAAGCAATTTCCTTGTGAGGATAACCTTCAATCGCAAAAAGATTGAATATGGCTCTGCAACCTTCGGGAAGGAAGTTGAGCAAACTCAGAATATCTTTTTCAAACGAAATGCTTTCCGATAAGGAACCGGATGTTTCTACAAAATCATCATCCATGGAAACGAACTGTGCTTTGGTAGCTCTCAGTTTCTGAAGACATTCATTGACCGCGATTTTTTTTGCCCATCCTTCAAAAGTATCCAGATTCTGGAGTTGCCTGATCTTCGTGAATATTTTATAGAAAGTATCGGCCAATACTTCTTCAATATCTTCATCATTTTTTAGATAGCGTCTGCAGACTGAGTACAGCTTGCCCGCCATTGTCTCATAGACCTTCCGCTGCGCACTGCGGTTGCTACGTTGGCATTCTATTAGTAATTCTCTTTCCATAGTCAGGCTTTATACTGTTATAGATGCATAAACTTTGGGATGGGTTGGAAACATTTAATTTTTTTTTTTGATAAAAAGCAAAATAGTAAACAATTGATTCACAAATAAACCGATTTAGTTTCTGAGATTTTTCCGTTTTATTCAACTTTTTTCACTTCCAAATTTAACTTTTCCCTTTGTAACAAATCTTTAATATGAACGACTATTCATATAAATAATCTTTTTATAGTAATGAAAAATACCAAAATTGCCTCATTACTTTTTGTTTTGTCTGCAGGAAGTATGATGTTTGCCCAAGATGACTTGATCAACAAATTAAAAAACAATCAATCTCAAAATGCTAATTTTCAGTTCACAGCGTTAAAAGACGTAGGAGCTACTTCAGTAAAAAACCAGGGTTCTTCGGGAACTTGCTGGAGCTACTCGGGAAATTCTTTCCTTGAGTCTGAAATGCAGAGAATGGGTAAAAAACCTGTAGATCTTGCTGAAATTTTTACAGCAAGAAATTCTTACCACGATAAAGCGAAGTTATATGTACTGAACAGCGGAGCGATCAGCTGGGGTGACGGAGGTGAATTGCATGATGTTGTGAATATGTACAAAAAATACGGAGCAGTACCTCAGGATGTGTATACAGGACTGAAATCGGGACAGAGCCTTAACAATTTTAAGGAAATGCAGGGGAAATTGAAACCCGTTCTGGACAGCCTTGTACAGGCAGGTTCAAAAGGAAAACTTACGGATAACTGGATGGATTCAGTAGATTCTATTCTGGATGAATATCTTGGAAAAGTACCTGCTAATTTTACCTATGAAGGAAAAAATTACACGCCAAAAACATTTGCTAAGGAAGTCGTAGGAATTAATCCTGAAGATTATATCGAGATCTCTTCGTATAAAGATTATCCATACTACCAGAAATTCGTAGTTCCAATTCCTGATAACTGGAGCCATGATTCTGACTGGAATGTTCCTATGAAGGATTTAACAGCTATTATTGATAATGCTGTAACTAAAGGATATTCTGTAGGATGGGCAACGGATGTTTCTGAGCCCTATTTCTCTTATAAAAATGGTGTAGCTTATGTTCCGGATATGGATTTGAGCCAGATCACACCTGAAAATAAGCAGACTTTGTTCACAGAGCCTAAAAAAGATAAAACCATCACAGAAGACATGCGTCAGAAAGCACTTAACAACCTTTCTACAACGGATGACCATGGGATGCATATCGTAGGATTGGCGAAAGACCAAACGGGTAAAGAATATTATATGGTTAAAAACTCTTGGGGAGTAACCAATGATTTCGAGGGATACCTATATGTAACAAGACCTTATGTTGAGTATAAATCAACGGCTATTTTGATTCATAAAAATGCAGTTCCAAAAAGCATCCTAAAGCAATTGAAACCTACTAAAAACATTGGGTTATAATCAAAAATCACTGTTACCGTTCACTGCGGTAATTTTAGATATTTAAATCTGTTAAAACCGCGCTCCAAAATTTTTGGAGCGCGGTTATTTTTATTATTCCTGATATTTTTACGCAGAATATTTCGCTATTTAGTGAAAATATTATACTTTTAATAATCAACAAATTATTACGTATGAAAAATTTAAAAAAATTATTAAAAGCAGATTTAAAGAAAATTAATGGTGGAAATGCGCCTGACTGTCCCGAAGGAACACTACCATGCTACATTCCACCTAAAAACGGCTTCCCTTCCCGTTGGAGATGTGTTCTGAACACTATGGAATGCCCGGATTAAAATGAATAAAACCCGCTTCCGGAAAATTCCGGAAGCGGGTTCTTTAAAAAAATAATTAGGTAGAAAATTAAATATAAATAAGTGAACTGTTAATTCATTTACAACGCTGTTCAATACAGCAGCGAAGTGCATCCACAATTCATAATTGTCTTTTAGTAAAGTACTCCTAAACTTTCAGCTGAAAAGTTTAAAAGCTCTTCCGTATTGCCTTCTTTTACTTTCTTCACCCATTCAGGATCCTGTAAAAGGGCTCTTCCAACAGCAACAAGATCGAAATCTCCTTTTTCCAGTCTTCTGATTAATTCAGATAAATCTGCTTTTTCAGTTCCCTGTCCGGCAAATGCCCCCATGAAGTCGCCTTCAAGGCCTACAGAACCTACCGTAATGGTTGGTTGCCCTGTAATTTTCTTTGCCCATCCTGCAAAATTTAAATCAGAACCTTCAAATTCCGGTTCCCAGAAGCGACGTTGTGAACAGTGGAAAATATCAACTCCTGCTTCTTTTAACGGTAACAACCATTCTTCCATTTCAGAAGGTGTAGCCGCTAATCTGGATTTATAATCCTGTTGCTTCCATTGAGAAAGACGGATAATAATAGTGAAATCTTCACCAACAGCAGCTCTGATTGCTTTCACGATATCAACAGCAAATCTGCTTCTTTCTTTCAATGTTTTCCCTCCATACTCATCAGTTCTGGTATTGGTTACTTCCCAGAAAAACTGGTCAATAAGATACCCGTGAGCGCCATGAATTTCAACAACATCAAAACCTAAATCTTTTGCTGATTTTGCAGATGCTGCAAACTGGGTAATGGTATCCTGGATATCTTTCAAGGTCATGGTGGAGGCTTTTTCCATTTCAACTAATGGATAATCTTCTGAACTTCTAGTATCACCCACATGCCAAATCTGAGGTCCCATTTTCCCGCCATTTTCATGAACGGCATCGATTACGTTTTTCCAGCCGTTTAATGCTTCTGTTCCATAAAAGTCAGGAATATTTTGCATGTTCTTTGAACCCGGTCTGTTGATTACTGTTCCTTCAGAAAGAATCAACCCTACTTCTGAAGCCGCTCTCCTTGCGTAATAATCTACAATTTGCTGAGTGGGTACTCCGTTATCAGATTGAGCTCTTGTCATGGGAGCCATGACCACTCTATTTTTAAGTTGAAGATTTTTATAACTAAATGGACTAAATAATGCGTCTATACTCATTTTGCAATTATTTTATATTTAACATTTTTAAATTGTTACACAAAGTAACTAATAATAGTTCATATTTGTATCTTATGAAGAAAAAAAGTGGTAACTTCGCAGTAACTTACATTAGTAACTTAAAAGTAACGCATGGTAAAGAATGAATTGATGAAATACAGCTGTCCCTTAGGAAAGGCAATGTCTGCCCTGGGAAGCAAGTGGAAACCGATCATTGTACTGGTTATTAAAGACCGCAAACTTCGTTTCGGAGAACTTGCCGTACGAATTAATGTGATCTCGAGAAAAGTACTTACCGACCAGTTAAGAGAAATGCAGACTGATGGATTGATCATTAGAGAAGAGTTTAAAGAACTACCTCCGAGAGTTGAGTATTCGCTGACAGAAAAGGGATTGGCTTTGCTGCCGATTTTGTATTTGCTGGAGGAATGGGAAGCGAAGTTTACTACGGAAGATTATAGTTCTGAGAAAAGCTGTGAGTTGTTGGATAAGAAAGTGACAAAGGAGGTCAAAGTCTGATTATTCTTTACTTCAGTTATTTTAGAATTAACATATTGGCAAAAGGAGTAATTTTTTGATTAGAAATTATTCGCAAATCTGCACTGGAAATAGCTTTCTTCCATTGTTTTTGACTTAGAAAATGAAATGCTCCGATATTAAAGAAAATAAAATTGGTTGTATCTCTAAATTGCTCCGACACAATTATTAATCCATTGCTTTTCAATATTCTTTTCGCTTCTTTAAAAAATAGAACTCTTTGTTCATGATCTAAAATTTCATGCAGTGATGTCAGTGCAAGAATAACATCCTGGGATTTATCCTCAAAAGGTAATTTCTCCGGAGAAATTTTTATTTCCTTTGGATTAGGTGGGAATATTTTTTTTGAAGTTTCAATTCCTTTTTCATGTTCGTGTCTGTTTCCATAAATATCACAAACTGTTAAGTTTAAGTTTGGATATTTTTCTTCTAATCTTTTGGACAAAGGATCAAAACTGGCATGAACCAGAATTGCACTTTTCGTTTTTCCAAAATCTACAGTTGCTTTTAAGCTTTTTAGTTCATATAGATCAGAATTATCATAAAGAATATAAGAAGCAACAAGTGAAGCCATAATATTTAAAATAATAAGGGCTCCTAAAATTCTCAATACTAAAACAAACATATCTAAGCTGATATAAAAAGACAATCCGAAAAGAAGAGCTGAAACAATAAGTCCCAATAGTATTTTTTGATAATTGAAGAGGATGACAAGTTTGGTGATTTTCATATTTTAGTTTTCTTATAAATTCCCTGATTCCCAATTTTTCCAGCTGTTATTAAATTCTAAAGTTGGTTTCCAATATGAAGCATCTTTATTTACCAAAATTTTAGAGATGAGTTGATACATCTCCTGTTTACGTGGTAAAATATTTGGATTATAGTGGAACTTATCAATTGTCATTAATTTTTTAAGACTTTTAGGAATATGTTTTCTTATTTCATCTTCTGTAGCAGAAATTAAACCTGGATTTATTTCGTAATAAAATCTAATTAAATCACCAAAACCAATTAATTTCTTTGGATTATCATAATCTCTTAATTTAATTCCAACCTTTTCATAATCAACATAATTATTATTAAAAGGAATTAATTTATCACGAACTTTTATTTCTTTAGTATTCTCTCCGATAAGTTCAAAATTTTCCATATCAGTAATACCTTGTCCATTTTCAATCTTTTCATATTCATTATTATCAATAAGAACAATATTGCTCGAATTTGAAATATAATTTCTTTCAGGATACTTATCAACAACATAATCAATACAATTACCAATATAATCAAGTTCAATTTCAGCTCTTGTAGCTCTATTTTGATATCCACTTTTTTCAAAAACAATTGCCCATTGGTTTTCGTCAGCATACAAATGAATTCGACTTCCTGCTGTTTCACAATAACCATGCTCCAAATTAAGGAAAAAATTATACTTAATATCCTGCGTTTGAACTTTGGGATAATATCTACCAGGCTCACCTTTAAAAGCTAAATCCAATTGTTCTAAAATTACATTTTCAGTATAACTCATCTGGGATTCTTTGGATCGCTTATTGCAAAAAACTAAGGTAAATAAAACGACAATGATTATTAACCTCATAAATTTTAATATAAAGAATATTTCGAACTAATTTAACAAAAAAACCGCTTCCCAAAGAAAGCGGTTCATTTTTATCTAAAAATCTCAATTAAAATATCGCTGGATATTTCTGAGGATTTGTTTCATTAAACATCGCGTAGATTTTTTCAACCATATCATCTGAAGATGGCTTGCTGAAGTAATCTCCGTCACTTGCATACGCAGGTCTGTGGTCGTTGGCAGCAATCGTTAAAGGATCTGAATCCAGATATCTGAATGCTTTCTGCTTCTCTAGGATCTGCTGTAAAATAAACGCTGAAGTTCCACCTTCAACATCTTCGTCGATTACGACCAATCTGTTGGTTCTCTTCACGCTTTCAGCAATTTCATTCGTTAAATCGAAAGGAATTAATGACTGAACATCAATCACTTCTGCAGAAATTCCTAATTTTTCCAATTCATCTGCTGCGTCCATTACTACTCTCCATGTAGAACCGTAAGTAACCAATGTAACGTCCTTACCTTCTTTAGTCACTTCAATTTGACCGACAGGAACAGTGAACTCTCCTAAGTTATCAGGTTGTTTTTCTTTTAATCTGTATCCGTTCAGACATTCAACAATCACAGCAGGATCGTCACTCTGAAGCATCGTGTTATAGAATCCGGCAGCTTTCGTTAAGTTTCTTGGTACCAACACCAGGATCCCTTTTGAAAGATTCAAAATCCCCGCCATTGGAGAACCTGAATGCCAAACACCTTCCAGTCTGTGACCTCTTGTTCTGATGATCACAGGAGCTTTCTGACCGCCTTTGGTTCTGTACTGAACCGTCGCCAGATCATCACTCATCCCCTGTAAACAGTATAAAATATAATCTAAGTACTGGATTTCAGCGATAGGTCTCAAACCTCTCATCGCCATACCAATACCCTGACCAAGAATTGTAGCTTCACGGATTCCTGTATCTGCTACACGTACTTCGCCGTATTTCTCCTGCATTCCCTCTAATCCCTGGTTAACATCACCGATATTTCCGGCATCTTCACCAAAGATTAAAGTTTCAGGATATTTTTCAAAAATTTTGTCAAAATTATTTCTTACCACTACTCTTCCGTCCACATCTTCAGAACTATCCGAATAGACCGGTTTGATTTCTTTCACATTTTCAGCTTTCCACTGGGACTGGGAATATAAGTGAGAAGAATAGTTATCTTTTTCTATTTCAAAAACTTCATTGTACTTCTGCATCAATTGAGTTCTTTCCGTAGAAGTAGTTCCTCTTGTTGCCAGTAAAGCTTTTCTTGTTAAATGGAAAATATCTTTTTTAGCCTTAGAAACCAATTTATTGAACTGGTTAATATACCCTTCAATTTCAGCATTCTGACCTTTAAGCTTTTCAACTAATGGAAGAACAGACTGATTTAAATCTGTAATGGTCTTCTGGTAATTTTCCCAGGCATTTTTCTGGCCCGCCTTTACTATTTTTTTTGCTTCGTCATCTATGGCATCTAATTCTTCAACAGAAGCAATGATTTCCTCTTGTCCTTCAATTTCGATGGAATAGTTTAAAATCCATTCTCTGAATTTCACCAATCCGTCAAATTGAGATTCCCAGGAAAGACGCTCTTCATTTTTATATCTTTCATGAGATCCGGAAGTTGAGTGACCCTGAGGTTGTGTCACTTCAATCACGTGAACCACTACGGGAACACTCTCTACTCTTGCAAACTGCTCTGCTCTTGCATAAGCATCCAATAATGCAGGATAATCCCAGGCTTTTACCTGAATGATCTCGCATCCCTGGTTCTCGCCTTCTTTTCTTTGGAAACCGCTTAACATTTCAGCAATATCAGCCTTTGCTCTCTGGTTTTTAGTAGGAACTGAAATTCCGTAACCATCATCCCAGATAGAAACAATCATAGGAACCTGAAGCGCACAAGCTGCATTCAATGTTTCCCAAAAATGTCCTTCTGCAGTAGAAGCATCACCAATTGTTCCGAAAGCAATTTCATTACCTTCATTAGAGAACTTTTCAGAACCGTCAAATTTTACACTTTTATAAATTTTAGAAGCCTGAGCCAATCCTAACAATCTCGGCATCTGACCTGCTGTAGGAGAAATATCAGAGGAGATATTTTTCTGTGCCATAAGATCTTTCCAGCTTCCGTCTTCATTTAAATTTCTTGTCGCAAAGTGACCGTTCATTTGTCTCCCTGCGGATGCCGGTTCTCTTTCAACACTTGTATCTGCATAAAGCTGTGCGAAAAAGCTTTCAACCGTTAAAGCATCTACCGCTAATGCAAAAGTCTGATCCCTGTAATATCCTGAACGGAAGTCTCCATTTCTGAAAACTTTCGCCATGGCCAGCTGAGGAAGCTCCTTACCATCCCCAAAAATTCCAAATTTAGCTTTTCCTGTAAGTACTTCTCTTCTTCCAAGATAAGACATCTCGCGCGATATCCTTCCTAACCTGTAATCTTCAAGTATCTGGTTTTTAAAATCCTGGAAAGAAATTTGCTGTGTTTCAATATAGGTTGTCTGCATAGCTAGATATAAAAGTTTTTATTCTTCAAGTATGGCGCTAATATACAATTTTTAAACTAATTTTAATTTTCAATAATCTTTTTTAAACATTTGATAATAAAAAAATTGTGTTTTATATTGTAAAAAATTGTAAATGATGGAAAAAAAATCACCTCATATCCTTAATGCCTCCAGCAATCTTTTAGGATTTTCTTTAATTATCATCACTTCACTGAAAATTACTAAAATGAGTGAGCATACTCATTTGGATGAATTTGCAGGACTTGCATCTATTCTTTTTGCCTTCAGCAGTTTTTTTTCTTTTCTGGCTATCAGAACGGAAAAGAACAAACTGGAAACCCAATATGAGACCATTGCGGATTATCTATTTTTAATCGCTTTATTTTGTATTGTTTTAGCAGTTATTATTGTGACAGTGAAAATAATTGACTAAATCTATAACCTAATAATTCCCTTTTTCAACATTTCCTTTTTCTTTGATATATAAGTCACTAGTTTGCTCTTATAACAGGAGGTTTCGCCATATAAATTAAATCAAGCAAAAGAGATGTTTTTTACGAACTCTATAATATCTTCGTAAAAAAAACATCGAAAATTATCATATTGTTAATCATTTTTTCTATAATGGTATAAAAATTGATTATCGGAAAGAAATGTTAAGTAACTTTAACATACAAAAGGAAAAAAATTAAATCGATGAGAAAAAAAATTATTTCGCTTTGTGGCGTTTTTTTAACGTCAAGCATTATCTATGCACAAGTAGGTATAAACACGAACAATCCGCAAGCTACTTTTCATGTTGATGCAGCAAAAGACAATCCGGTATCAGGCATACCTTCTGCTGCACAGCAAACTAATGATTTTGTTGTAACCAATACTGCCAATGTTGGTATTGGGACTACAAGCCCTACAGATAAGCTAGATGTAGCTTCGGGAAATGCAAGAATCCGAAACATTAACTCAAATATTGGAGTAGGAGGTACAGACAGAGTTGTAGTAGCTGATGCTACCGGGGTCTTAAAGACGGTCAATTTTAATTCATATTCATTATTCCATGCCCGTCTTGCCAATAACCAAAATTTAGTGGTGACGACTGCTGTTACTTTATTATTTTCTGCTCCGTTAGCCACTTCTCCTTATTACACCTATAATACTACAACAGGGGTTTTAACGTTTAATCAAGCAGGAAATTATCTGGTAACGCTACAGGCAAGTTTCACGAATATGCCAGCCGGAACACAATTGCTGCTAGGAATAAGACCTGTTCCGGATGCAGATTACTTAGGAAGAGGGAGCCATTATAACGCTGTTGCTAACTCGGGGACCATTGGAGAATTAATGAGCTACACCACGTTACTGATTATACCGACAGCCGGTTATCAGGTTCGTTTTACGGCAGCACCCAATCAAAGTGCCACTGTGCTAGCTACAGAAACGGGAAGTACAGGAAGTGGAAATGTCACCAATGTTACGGTACAAAAAATATAAACTTCAGTTTATATCAAAAAAAATATGAATGCTTTCGGCATTCATATTTTTTATTTATTGTAATTCTAAAATTTTCGTTCAATCACGTAATCCAGCATGCTGTACAAAGATTTTTTGGCTTCAGAATCTGGAAATTCGTTGAGAAGATCTTTAGCTTTCTGCTGGAAATCTTTCATGACCTTAATAGCATAATCCATGCCTCCGGAACTTTTGACAAAGTCTATAAGTTCCTTAACCCTTTTAGGATCAGTATTGTAACGTTTAATTGTATTAAAATAATACTTCCTTTCCTTTTCACCAGCATTTTTCAAAGTATAGATCAACGGAAGCGTCATTTTCTGTTCTTTAATATCGATTCCTACAGGTTTCCCGATAACATTTGAACTTAAATAATCAAAAAGGTCATCCTTGATCTGAAAAGCCATTCCGGTATAGGTTCCGAAGTTCATCATCTTTTTAGCAAGTGCTTCATCTGCATTATTGGACAGAACTCCAATCTCGCAGCATGCAGCAATTAATGTAGCTGTTTTCTGACGAATGATCTCATAGTAAACATCTTCGGTAATATCTAGTTTTCTGGCTTTCTCAAGCTGTAGAAGCTCCCCTTCAGACATTTCACGGATCGTTCTTGAAATGACAGCCAACAGATCGTAATCTTTATGATCTGTAGACAATAAAACAGATTTTGATAAAAGATAATCCCCTACCAGCACTGCAATTTTATTTTTCCATAAAGCATTAATAGAGAAAAAATTCCGTCTTTTAAAACTTTCATCTACTACATCATCATGAACTAGGGTTGCGGTATGAATCAGTTCGATCATTGAAGCTCCACGGTATGTTTTTTCGTTGACTTCCCCGATTAATTTAGCACAAAGAAATACAAACATAGGACGCATTTGTTTTCCTTTAGTAGTAACGATAAACCGGGTTACCTTATCTAATAAAGGGACTTTACTCTGCATAGATTCATAAAACTTCTGCTCGAAAAGTTTCATTTCCTCATTGATCGGTTGTTTGATTTCTTCTACGATGTTTGCCAAAATCTATGGATGATAAGTATATAATTCTTAATTATGACAAAGATAATTTTTTTCACGCAATTTTAAGACATAATTAATCTTGGAGTTCTTCTTTTGGAATAAAATACAGCGCGGGCTGTGCACTTCCCAATCTGGATTTAAATTTTTCTCCCGAAATATAGATTCCGCTCTCATTAACAGCAATACCCTCGATCTGCCCAACTGCCAAAGCACTTCCGAGATAATAATGTTTTGGGGTCTCCTTAAAAAAGATTCCCGGTTCTGTTTCGGTAAAGACATTCAGAAAGACCTCTGTTTTCTTGGTATAACCTACCAGATAAAGTTTTTTATCAAAATAAGCAGCATCTGTTACCACAAAATTGGTTTTGTAAGATTCTACTTTTTCAGCCTTCTGTTTTTCAGAGGTTGTGGGGTCAATAATGTAATGAGAGGTTGATTTTGATTTCCATTCTTTAGTAAAAAGGTGCAACTTTCCGTTGAGATAGATCATGGCTTCTGCATCAAAATCATTGTTGGTATATTGGGGAATAAATTCTGTCTGCTCAGGATAATAGAAAGAAATTTTCGCGATAGAATCATTCTTGGGTTCGTTGCTGTGAAAAGGAAGTTTATAGATTTCAAGATCTCTTCTCGTTCCTCCGTTATTTCCAAAGTCTCCGATATAGAAATTCTTTCCATCATTAGTCAGGGCTTCCCAGTCTTTGTTTTTTGCATTAATCGTCAATGTATTTTTGATACTGCCTGAAGTTTCATCCAACTCAAAAAGTTCCGGAGCATTACCACTGTCATTGAAAGTATACAATTTCCCATTCAGCATACTCAGCCCTGATGTTTCCCGGATTTTATCATCCAAATAGGCAACCCTGAATTTTCTTATTTTCAAAAAATCGGTCTGCTGCGAAAATGACCATTGAAAAATGATAACGGCATAGACAAGAAAGAATTTTTTCATAGAGCAAAAATAAGGGTTTGAAGGGAATGAGGAAAACCGGAAATATTTTATTTTTTGAAACCACCCCGTCAAAAATTCTTTGAATTTTCGCCATCCCTCCAAAGGATGGGAATAATTCCCCAATTAACAACAGCTGTCGTGAAAATCATAGATTTTCAAAAAAACTGCACTTCTACCAGCCCAATAATAACTTTTAAATCAACTTAAGTCTTAAAAACTTTTACGCCTTTGTGGTTAAATAAATAGCAAAACTATAACCAGTTATAAATCAGGCAGATTTCATTTTTTGTTTTTGTTACTGTCTTTTTGCCTGCTTCTCCAAATAGTCTTTCTGATATTGCCTTACCGTTTTTCCTGTGCCATCATGCCTCCATCCCGGAGAATTGAAAACATAATTGATCCTGTCTGAAATTTTCAGTCCCGGCTGTCTGATATCTTTCCAGATCTTTCTCCATTCATAAAAAAGAACCGTATCAGGCTTATTGTCAGGCATTTTTGGATATATCCCATACTTGATAGGCACATTGGGGTCTTCTTTTTCGAAGGTTCCGAAAATCTTGTCCCAGATGATCAGACACATGCCCATGTTTCGGTCCAGATATTTAATATTGCAGGCGTGGTGTACTCTGTGATGCGATGGGGTTACCAGGATATATTCTAAAACTCCCATCCTTTTCACGGTCTGTGTATGCACCCAGGTTCCGTACACCTGCCCTATCGCATAAACCACCATAATATGCCATGGATTAAAGCCTAAAAAAGCTAAAGGAGAAAAATAAAGATATCTGTAAAGCGGCTGTAATACAGGGCTTCTAAAACCAGTCGTCAGGTTGAAATATTCTGAATTGTGATGGGTAATATGTACTGCCCAGAATGCCCTGGAATGATGATCCACGTAATGCAGCACATAATAAGCAAAGTCTGTAATGATAAAGCAGATCAGCCAATACCAAACGGTAAAATCCCAGGTAAAAAGCTTATGGTTGTAAAAGAGAAACATGACTCCCATGGCAAAAGCCTTCATGATCAGATCAAGGCCGAAGTTCATCAATGCAAGGTAGATGCTCGTTGCCACATCCTTTCCGTTATACAGCTTAGCCTCAGAAACATGACTGTAAATCATTTCTGCTAAAATAACTGCAGCATGAAGCGGAATTGACCATGCATAGACATTTTCAAGCCCGTCTTCGCCTGTGAAGAAGTCCAACATTCCTTATTAGTTTATGTAAAGGTAGGACTTTAGGGAATTTTTAAGAAAAGTTTTGATTTTTTTTTAAGGAAATTTTAATCAGTCGTTTTGTTGGCAAGCTGCCCGCAAGCTGCATCGATGTCTCCACCGCGGCTTTTTCTGATCATCACCGTGATTCCTGCATTTTCGAGCTGACGTACATAATTGTCTTCTGCCTTCTTATTGCACTGGTCATATTTCCCGTCACCAATAGGGTTATACTGGATCAGATTCACTTTGGAAGGCACCTGTTTGCAATATCTGATCAAAGCTTTGATATCTTCATCTCCGTCATTGATCCCTTTCCATACACAGTATTCAAAAGTAATGACAGAACCTGTTTTCTGGTACCAGTACTGAAGTGCATCCATAATATCCGTCAATGGAAATTTATCCGAAAAAGGCATAATTTCGTTACGCTTGACCTCAATAGCAGAGTGAAGTGATAGCGCCAGTTTTACACGAAGCTCATCATCTGCCAGCATTTTGATCATCTTTGGAATTCCGGATGTAGAAACGGTAATTCTTCTGGGAGACATTCCCAAACCTTCAGGCTGGGTAATTTTTTTGATCGCCTCTACAACATTTTTGTAATTCATCATCGGCTCTCCCATTCCCATAAAAACGATATTGGTAAGCGGTCTGTTAAAGTACATCTTGCTCTGGCTGTCGATGAGGGCAACCTGGTCTACGATTTCAGCGACTTCAAGGTTTCTCATTCTTTTCAGCCTTGCCGTTGCACAAAATTCACAGTTTAATGAGCATCCTACCTGTGAGGAAACGCAGGCTGTGGTTCTTGTTTCCGTTGGAATAAGAACAGATTCCACCAATAGTCCGTCATGAAGTTTCACGCCGTTTTTGATGGTCCCATCTGAACTTTTCTGCAATTGGTCTACAGAAACCGGATTGATGGTGTACTCTTCGGAAATTCTTTCACGCAGAGTTTTCGAAAGATTCGTCATTTCATCAATCGAATGGAGGTTTTTACTCCATAACCAGTCATAAACCTGTTTCGCACGAAACGGTTTTTCCCCTAAAGTCAAAAAATAGTCTTTAAGCTGGTCTAGTGATAAAACTCGGATATCTTTCATTATTGTAAAAAGTATGATGTACAATGTACAAAGTAATAATCTTATGTATTATATTAAGTTTTTAAACCACTAAAAAATACATTATACTTTGTACATTATACATTAATACATAATTTATAGGATTAACATGGCGTCACCGTAAGAATAGAATTTATACTTTTCTTTAACGGCTTCTTCATAAGCATGCATGATGAAATCTTTTCCTGCAAACGCAGCGATCATCATCAGTAATGTTGATTTCGGGGTGTGGAAGTTGGTAATCATAGCATTCGCAACTCCGAAATCATGAGGCGGATAAATAAATTTGTTGGTCCAACCGTTGAAAGCTGAGATCTTTCTGTTTGAAGAAACAGAAGTTTCCAATGCTCTCATCGTTGTAGTCCCTACTGCACAAACTCTTCTGTGAGCATCTACTGCTTTATTGATGATATCGGCATTCTTTTCATCAATGATCACTTCTTCAGACTCCATTTTGTGCTTAGAAAGATCTTCTACCTCAATTGGGTTGAAAGTTCCTAAACCAACGTGAAGCGTTACCTCAGCAAAATCGATTCCTTTGATCTCTAACTTCTTCATCAGGTGTTTTGAGAAGTGAAGCCCTGCGGTAGGTGCAGCCACTGCTCCTTCCACTTTTGCATAGATCGTCTGATATCTTTCTGCATCTTCCGGCTCTACTGCTCTTTTGATATATTTTGGAAGTGGAGTTTCTCCTAATTCCTTCAGTTTTGTTCTGAATTCGTCATAAGAACCGTCGAATAAAAACCTTAAAGTTCTTCCTCTTGAAGTGGTATTGTCGATCACTTCAGCTACTAAAGATTCATCTTCAGTAAAGAATAATTTGTTACCAATTCTGATCTTTCTTGCAGGATCTACAAGAACATCCCATACTCTGGTTTCTTTATCAAGTTCTCTTAAAAGGAAAACTTCAATTTTAGCACCTGTTTTTTCTTTATTTCCGTAAAGACGTGCAGGGAAAACTTTAGTATTGTTGAAAATGAACAGATCTTTCTCATCGAAATAATCCACAACATCTTTAAACAACTTATGCTCAATAGTTTCTGTTTTTCTATTAAGAACCATTAGTTTGGCCTCATCTCTGTGTTCAGATGGGTGTTCTGCCAATAATTCTTCAGGAAGATCAAAATTAAAATCTGATGTTTTCATTTTTTTAAATTACGGTTTAAAAATTATTCAAATTACAAGTGTAATTTTCGGTGTGCAAATATACGACATTGAATACCCCTTTGTCAAGTATTATTTAAAATCAAATATAAAACCGTGATTCTACGGTGATTTATGAAGGAAAAAAAGATTATTTTTGGAAATATTTAAAACTTTTACACTTATGAGCAAATATTCATTGGAGGCTTTCGTCAACGAGACTAAAGAAAATCCACAGCAAAGAGACTATTTTGAACTTGAAACTCCACATCTTTTAGAAATCAACCTAAATAATCAGGCGGTATGGACGAAAAGAGGAAGCATGGTAGGCTATGTAGGAGGCATCAATTTCGAAAGACAGGGAATGCTGGCCGGAGGAATTGGTAACCTCTTAAAGAAAGCAATCAGTGGTGAGGGAACCAAACTGATGAAAGCAGAAGGAAGCGGCAAATTGTATGTGGCAGATTCTGGTAAGAAAGTACGTATCCTTTATTTGAACAATGAAGCTGTATGTGTTAACGGAAATGATGTTCTGGCACACGAGCAAAGTGTAAAAAGCGATATTACCATGCTGAAAAGTGTTGCAGGGATGATGGCCGGCGGTCTTTTTCAGGTAAAACTTTCAGGAACCGGGCATATTGCCATCACCACCCATGGCGAACCATTAACATTGATGGTCACTCCAGACAGTCCTGTTTTCACCGACCCTAATGCTACCGTTGCTTGGTCCGGAAACTTAAGTCCTGATCTGAAAACCAATGTTTCTTTCAAAAGCCTTATCGGAAGAGGAAGTGGTGAAGAATTCCAGATGAAGTTCTCAGGAAGCGGATGGGTACTGATCCAGCCTTACGAAGAAGTATATTTCACAGAGAAATAATATATATTAAAAATTGATGATGCTAAAAATGGCTGCTCCTTAAATCCGGGCAGCCGTTTTTAATTTTAACTAACACTCACTCTCATTCCGAACCCCAAACTCTACAACCGGAATCTTGCAACTTCCAACCCGCAACTTATAACCCGCATCCCACAATTTTTTAATATATTTAAGAAAAAATTATGATGGACAACACCTCTTCACGCAGAAATTTCATTAAGACTGCAGCCCTGGCTAGCTTTGGCGCATTGGTTTTACCCAATTCTTTATTTGCCTACTCCAATGATTTTAAAACAGATAAAAAAGTCCGTGTCGGATTTATCGGCGTAGGACTCCGCGGACAGGAACATGTAAAACTTCTGGCGAAACGCGATGACGTAGAGATTGTGGCTTTTGCAGATCCGGACAAAAGAATGCTATTAGCTTCTCAAAAAATACTGAAAGATCATCATAAATCTGCCGCCCAGGAATTTTCAAACGGCGAATACGACTACCGGAATCTTTTGAAATTAAAAACCATCGATGCGGTAGTGATTGCCACTCCGTGGGAATGGCATCTTCCGCAGGGTACAGAAGCAATGCGTGCGAAAAAGATCGTAGGCATGGAGGTTTCAGGAGCTATAAAGCTTGAGGATTGCTGGGAGTTTGTGAAGGTCTATGAGGAAACGAAAGTACCTATTTTCATGATGGAAAATGTATGCTACCGTAGAGATATTATGGCCATTATGAATATGGCCCGTAAAGGAATGTTTGGAGAATTGGTGCATGGAAGAGGCGGCTATCAGCATGATCTGAGAGGGGTTCTTTTCAATGACGGTGTCACTCCTTATAATTCGGGTGCTGAATTTGGTGAAAAGGGTTTCAGTGAGGCTCATTGGAGAACGGAACATTATGTAAAACGCAACGGAGAACTTTATCCTACGCACGGATTGGGGCCTTTGGCGGTCATGATGGACATCAACCGCGGAAACCGTCTGACGAGACTTTCATCATTCTCTTCAAAGTCTGTGGGACTCCATAAATATATTGTGGAACACCCTAAAGGAGGAGAAAATCATCCTAATGCCAAAGCAAAATTCAACCAGGGAGATATTGTGACTACACAGATTGCCTGTGCGAATGGGGAAACCATTCTTTTAACCCATGACACCAGCTTACAGAGACCTTATGATCTGGGATTCAGGGTGCAGGGAACGGAAGGCCTGTGGCAGGATTTCGGCTGGGGAGATTTCAACCAGGGGCATATTTATTTTGAAAAAACAATGAATCACAGCCACCGATGGGAGAATACAGAAAAATGGATGAAAGAATTCGATCATCCTATCTGGAAAAAATTTGAAAATACAGCTGCGGGTGCAGGCCACGGAGGAATGGACTTTTTTGTGATGAATACTTTTATAGAATGTATCAAGCGAAATATAGAATTCCCGATGGATGTGTATGATCTTGCCTTATGGTATTCTATCACCCCGCTTAGTGAGGAATCTATTGCTAAAGGAGGTCAGGCTGTTGATATTCCTGACTTCACCAACGGAAAATGGAAGACCCGTCAACCCGTATTTGGAATGACTGATGAATTCTAAAAAGACAGTACTTATATTAGCCGGAGGTTTAGGAAGCCGCTACAAAGGTCTGAAACAGATAGACGGAATCCTGGAAAACGGTTCGCCGATCCTAGAATATTCTATTTATGATGCGCTGGAGGCTGGTTTCAGTAAAGTGGTTGTTATTGTGAACAGATTAATTCCTCAAAGCTATATTGAAAGATTAAATGCTGTATCTAAAGAAGCTCATTTTGAACTTCACTGGGTATATCAGGAAAAAGAAAGCTTTATGCCTCAGCATTTTAAATTCACCGAAAGAGAAAAACCCTGGGGAACCGGCCATGCTGTTCTCTGTGCAAAAAACGCAGTACAGGAACCTTTTGTCATGATCAATGCGGATGATTTTTATGGGAAGGAGGCCTATCAGCTGGCGTCTGAAGAAATTGATTTTCACATCTCAGGGTCACAGTTTGGAATGGCTGCCTATCCGGTAGTCTCTACTTTGAGCGGAAACGGACACGTAGCAAGAGGAGTATGTACCTTAGATGATGACCATTATCTGGTGAAAATAGAGGAACAGACGTCTATCCGAAGAGCTGGGAATTCAATCGTTTATACGGAAAAAGAAAATGATATTGAGATTGCTCCGGACACTTTGGTTTCTATGAATTTATTTATTTTTCATCCGGATATTTTTGATGCTCTTGAACTGTATTTTAATGATTTTATACAATCGGATCCGGAGCCGTTGCAGGAGTTTTACATCCCTTATGCCATACAGAGAATGATTGACGAGAGAAAGGCAAAAGTATGGGTAAAAGCTTCTCCTTCACAGTGGATGGGAGTTACCTATGCCGATGATAAAAGCAGTATTAAAGATTTTTTGACATCAGAAATCGAGAAAAACAGATATCCAGAAGATTTATGGAATTAAAACAAATCATTACCGGATTTACCGGAACTGAAAACTGTACGGTCACTCCTATTACCAATGGACTGATCAACACCACCTATTGGGTGGAAGATCATGATTCTGATGAAAAATGGATCCTTCAAAAGATCAATACTCAGGTTTTTCCGCTTCCTGAGATCATCAGCCAAAATCATCTTTTAATCAACAGGATGCTGGAAGAGGGAAATTACCCGCTGGAAATCGTAAAACCAAAGGCCACTTTATCAGGAAGTTTTATTCAAAAAGATGACAACGGAGAATCATGGAGAATGATCAGTTTCATTGAAGACACAAAAACTTTCTTCAAGATCCCTGATTTAAAAACAGCCTATGAATCTGCAAAAGCCGTCGGATGTTTTTTAAATACGATAAACCCTGAACATCTTCCTGATATTCAGACCCCGATTCCTGATTTTATTAATTTTGAAAAAAGAGTGCTGGATTATCAAACTTCTTTACAACAGGCAAACGAAGGTCTGTTAGAAAATGCTGCCCCGGAAATTGAAATGATGAATGAGTTGCTTTTTCTTCCCCAAAAATGGATCGCCCTTGAAAAAGACGGACTTCTGCCTAAAAGAATTATCCACGGAGATCCTAATGTCAGGAATATTCTTTTTGATGAAACTTCCAAACCCCTTGCTGTTATTGATCTGGATACGGTAACGGTTTCTACGATTTTATATGACTTCGGTGACATGGCGAGATCCTACAGCAATACTTTGGATGAAGATGATGGAAATGCCGGAAATAATTTCAATCCCCATATTTACAGAACCGTAAAAGATGGATTTTTACTGTATTTAAACGAAAAATTAACTTTTGAAGAGCTTGAAAACCTGGATTATGCAGCACAAACTGTTATCTATATTCAGGCAATCCGTTTTTTGACTGATTATCTGAATGGAAGCAAGTACTACGCTACAAAATATGCCGACCATAACCTTGAGAGAACGAGAAATCAGTTGCAATTGCTAAAAGGATTGAGGAAATACCTGCGTGTTGATTAGATTTTATCCCACGGATCTCACAGAGAGCCACGAATCTTTATGTTTGTGAAATTTTCAACTTTGAAATTTGCGTGATCTCCTTAATCTGCGAAAACTCTTTAATACTGAGATTGCTTCGCTACGCTCGCAATGACTGGTGGAAAATTTTCGGGGGCGGGAAGCTTTGCTTCCCGCCCCCGAAATTACCCTTACGTTTTTTTAAAATCTTTGATTTTCTATTTATGTGAACTTATTATTTTTAAGACAATAAACTTTTGAAGCTTGACAAAACTAAAACCCTTTGTATTTTTTATGGTTAAAAAATTTTAAGCCAAGAACTCCAAAATCTTCTTCCATTCTTCCAGTTTCTTATCAAAAGATACGGTATGAAGTGGGCTGGTAGAAGGAAGCTGAACGATCGGCAATCTATAATTTTTCCCTAAAAGCTTCTGAAGGTTTTTGTATGATTTTCCTCCATTACAAAAAATAGCTTTGATATTGGGATGTTCATCCAAAAGTTCATCAATCCGGTTGGCTTCTTCATTTTTGATCTCAGAATCCAGACTTCCTTTTCTCTCGCAGGAGTCGATGACATCCCAGACTGCCAGATGATGTTTCTTTAATATTTTTTTTCTCTCAGTATAGTCTTCCGTAAACTCTTCATTGAACAGATGAAAAATAAGGGTCCAGAATTTATTTTGCGGATGCCCATAATATTGCTGCTTTTCCAGAGATTGAACACCTGGAATTGAACCTAAAATTAAAATTTCAGACTGAGAATCAATAAGTGGCGGAAACGAGGAAATTCTGTTTTGCATATTCAAATATATAAAATTGGAGTAAAACCGTTGGATAACCGTATAAAAAAACGGGCCAAAGCCCGTTTCTATTGATATTTTCAGGAATAATCTATTTTCATTATTCACTTTTAATTCTTAATTATAAAGTTTCCTTCAGCCAGTCGAAGAATTCTCTCTGCCATACCAATCCGTTTTGCGGATGAAGTACCCAGTGATTTTCGTTCGGGAAATAGACTAATTTAGATTTCAGACCTCTTAATTTCGCTGCCTGGAAAGCTTCCTGTCCCTGCTCGTAAGGTACACGGAAATCAATTCCTCCCTGGAAAATCATAATCGGCTTATTCCATTTTTCAACAAAATTGCTTGGGTTGAATTCTGTATAAGCTTTTGGAAGTGGTTTTTCCCATGGAGAACCAAGATCCCAGTTGGCAAACCAAAGTTCTTCTGTGGTAAGGTACCACGATTTCATATCGAATAAGCCATCGTGTGCGATGAATGTTTTAAATCTGTTTTCATGGATTCCGGCTAACATGAATACACTGTAACCACCATAGCTCGCTCCTACTGCCGCTACTCTTTCTCCGTCTACATAAGGTAATGTTTTCGTAAAATCTGTTGCTGCCAGATAATCTCTCATCGGCTGTCCGCCCCAGTCTTTAGAAATTTCTTCGTTCCATTTTGTGCCCCAGCCCGGCATTCCTCTTCTGTTTGGCGCTACTACGATGTATCCGTTGGCTGCCATCAGAGAGAAGTTCCATCTTGTACTGAAGAATTGCGTCAACGCAGATTGCGGACCTCCCTGGCAATATACCAGTGTAGGGTACTTTTTATTAGGATCAAAGTTCGGTGGATAGTGGAACCATACGCCCATTTCTTTTCCATCCGTTGTTTTAACCATTTTCAGCTCAGATTTCCCCTGTGCCAGTTTAGCATAAGCTTCTTTATTGGCTTCGGTCACCTGCTTCATTTCCCCGTTTTTCACGTTGACAGAAAATAATTCTGTTGCGTGGTTAACGTCTGTTCTTCCTACCAGAAGTGAAGTTTTATTGTCGGTAAAGATTTCGTTAACGTCAAAATCACCTTTTGTTATCTGCTGTACTTTTGCTGCTTTAGGGTCTAAAGAGAAAAGCTGTTTTGTACCTCTGAACGCTGCTGTAAAATAGATTGTTTTTGAATCACCGCTCCAGAATACATCTCCGGAAACGCTTTCATCCCATCCCGCAGTAAGATTGGTTGTTTTTCCGGACTTCCAGTCCATGATCTTTACATCATTTTTATCCGCTTCATAACCATCTCTGGCCATGCTTTGCCAAACCAGTGATTTTCCGTCCGGACTGAACTTTGGATTTACATCGTATCCTTTATTGGATTCTGTCAAATTCTTTGTAGTTCCTGAAGCCAGATCGTACGCAAAGATATCTGTGTTGGTGCTTGTAGAATATTCTTTTCCGCTTTTAGGTTTTGTAACATATAAAAGCTGTGAAGAGTCTGGGCTCCAGATAAAATCTTCCGCTCCTCCGAAAGGTCTTTGGGGAGAATCCCAGGTTTTACCTTCCAGAAGATCTTTTGCAGCTTCTGCCTTGTCTGTGGCATTCACTACAAATACGTGGTTGTACTTTCCTTCATTGAAATAATCCCAGTGCCTGTGATTCAGATCTGTATATACCTGAGCTGTCGTTTTAGGGGTATCGCTGTATTTGTCTTTCCCCATCAGCTTTTCTGCCAGAACCTGTTTGCTGAACGCAATTTTTTTACCGTCCGGAGAGATCACAATATTGTCCACTTCTCCGATGGTGTAAAATTCTGACCAAGTTTTCCCGTTATCTTTTGAAAGGAAAATCTTATCTCCTTCCTGAGCATAAATCCCGTTTTTATCCCACTGAATAAGGGCTTTTTTACCGAAATCTATTTTGGAAGACTGGTTATTAAGAACATTGAGAAAGTAGTTCTCACTTTTTGTTTTTTCTGTTTTCAGATCTACCTGTCCCACTTTATAGATCAGTGAAGACTGATCCGGCGAAACGGCCTGTACTCCTACCTTTTTCAAAGTCCAAAGAATTTCAGGCGTCATTAACTGTTGTGCATTCATTAAGAGCGGAGCTGCCAGGGCCAGCAGACTGTACTTAAATTTCATATGTTGATATTCATTTTTTAACGGAACTATAGAATCTTGCTGATTTCATCCGTTCCTTTTATTTAATTCAAAGATGACCAAAGTTAATACTTAAAATCTCAATGAACGAAAGAATTAACAAGAAAGTTCCATTTCACAATTGAGGTGTGCTTTACAGGAAAACACCTATTTTTTAAAGATGGGTATTTTCCCTCTTCTTTCACTGAACTGAAATACTGAATTTTACTTGAGTGAAATCAACAGAATCGTAATTTTATGACAGCATAAACAGCAGTTCATAATTTATTCGGTTTTTATTAATTAACCATTTAAATTTTACATCATGAGTACACTAGAAACAGGCAATTTTAAAGCAACCCAAGTAGATGCAGGAGCACCTAATCTTTGGCACATTCACAAAGACCATTTGAAATATGGTTCGATTCAGGCAACAAGAGTCGATTTTAAAGGTAGAACTCTGGAGAAAATCATGGCTAAAATCGCCGAAAATGCTCCTACGAATGCTCCTTATATCCAGACTCCGGCACAAGTTCAGACTTACGAAGAATGTATTGGATGGATTAATGATCATTATTCTTAAAATAGATCGGCTGTCTCAATGAGACAGCCGATTTTATTTTGCTATATTTTACTATTATTCTCCGTCTGAAAACATGGAATTGGCCAGTGAAGTTACAAAGGACAGCAGCACACTAAAAATAAGTGCCCACCAGAAGCCGTCTACCACCATACTGTCTATAAAATAATCTGCGATCAAAATGATCACTGCGTTGATCACTAAAGCAAATAACCCTAATGTAATGATCGTAAGCGGCAGACCAAAAAGTCCCAAAATAGGTTTTACAAAAATATTTAATACCCCCAATACGATGGCAAAAATAATTGCCGAGGAAAATCCTTCGAAATGTACACCCGGAAGCACCTTAGTCAAAAGGTACGCAACGATGGCTGTAATCAATAGTCTGATAATTAAGTTCATATTATTATTTTTTAATGTTATGGTGTTTACGTTGCAAATCCTGTTCCATTTAACGCTAAAAAGAGCCCTTAAATCCTCTATTTACTGATATTTTATGGCTACTGTTCTATTTATTTGATCCTCATCATGGTTATCAATGAAGTCGCCACATGGCTTTCTGAAACCGTGCTTTCATCAAGAACATAAATTTCAGTTCTTACCACGATAATCTTTGCTCCGCCTTTGATAACGTAAGAGCGCGATATCAGGGCATCCCCCAATGCAGGACGAAGGTAATTAACTTTCAGTTCAACTGTCACGACATAGCAGTCGTCTTTATAATGACTTACGGAAGCATATCCTGAGGAAACATCCACCAGAGAAGCGATCATCGCACCATTAAACATTCCGGCTTTCCGGGTCATCATTTCCATTTTAGGAATTTTGATGGAGACGAAATCGGTATCTACTTCCAATAATTCTGCATTGTAGAATTTTAATGTTTCTGAGCGGCCGAAGCTATCTGTGATGAGTTTCTTTTTTTCTGGAGTCATGAATACTTATTTAATCTGAATGTAAATACAAAGTACACCAATGTTTTTCAGAAATCCCACAAAATTGAAGACAAGTTTACTTCTTAATGCTGAAATTTTAAATAGTTCAACAAGTCTTCAACCACAAAAGATGCAAAAGTTTTTAACACTTAAGTTATTTTTAAGTTAAATACATAACGCATAAGAAGTACACTTAAGTTTTTCCAAAAATCTAAGATTTTTATTTATCATGATAAAAAATCTGTGTCATCTGAGAAATCTGCGGGAGATTAAAAATATACATTAGGTACAAAAGTTTTTTAAGCACTTATTTTTTTTTGAAAATCATAAATTTTAATGATGATTACTATTGAATAGTGAGTATTCCCCTCATCCGGAGGGGTGGCGAAAATTCAAAGAATTTTTGACGGGGTGGTTTCCAAAAATATTAGCTTTGCAGCAAACAGCCATAGTATGACCTCCAAAAAAATCTTCACCTTTTTAAGCCTCCTGACACTTTGTGTTTTTCAGGCACAGACCTTACACCTATACGGAGGCTCCAACCAGGATCAATATCTGGGCTGCTTAAACTGTGATACTTTTGATAAAGACTCTATCTGGAATTCCTTCGGTGATTACGGAAATGTGCTCAGCTCAAAATCCATATGGAACGGTTACGGAAACTATGGAAGTTCATACAGTACCTATTCTCCATGGAGCGATTATGCTTCATATCCTCCAGCTATTGTCGATCAGGACGGGAACTTTTTCGGTTATCTGACGTTAAATACCTATAAAGCTGACAGATCAGAACTTGAATTGGCTCAGGTTTTATGTAAATATCACGATGCCATCAAAAAAGACATCAGCGGATGGTATGATAAGTTATTTCGTTAAATTTTAAGAAAGCTGTACCTGAAAATCTCCTCCCAACGCTAAAACTCCTTCTGTTAAAGCTTCGGCATGGGTAGTAAATCCTTTCAATTTTGAAGTTTTTCCTTTTAAAACAAGATCTAGAAGCTGTTTATCTGATAATTTCTTACCGAAAATATCAAATGTAATTTTGAAACCACAATTTTTGAAATCAGAGCACCCAACAGCCGCTTTCCCTTTGATCAGGTGATGTTCTTTACATTTTGGACATTTGGTTTCTTCCCAGGACTGAAGCTCTTTTTTTACAGCAGGTTCGCGTTTTTTCTTTTCTATAACCTCTTCTTTTTCTTCGTACAGCGTAATCACTTTTCCTTTTCCATACACCACTTTTTTGGTGAGCTCCGTTACCATCTGAATCAGTTCTTCTTTAAACTGGTTGGCTTCATACTCACCGCTTTCAATTTTACGCAGTTTGGATTCCCATTCTCCGGTTAGTTCGGGACTTTTCAGAAGTTCGTCTTCAATGGTATCGATCAGCTGCATTCCGGTTGGAGTGGCAATGAGATTTTTTCTTTTCTTTTCTATATATTTTCTTTTGAAAAGTGTTTCAATGATGTTGGCACGGGTAGACGGTCTCCCTATCCCGTTATTTTTCAAAAGTTCGCGTAGTTCTTCATCATCAACCTGTTTTCCGGCCGTTTCCATTGCTCTCAGCAACGTTGCTTCAGTGTATGGTTTTGGTGGTGTGGTTTTTCCCTGATGAATCATCGGATCGTGTGGTCCGGTTTCTCCAACGGTAAATTCAGGAATGGTCTGTTCTTCTTCCTTTTCTTTTTCTTTATCTGTGGATTCTTCTTTGGGTTCTTTGGCATAAACCGCTCTCCATCCCGGTTCCAGAACTTGTCTTCCACTCGTTTTGAATGGAATGGTTCCTACTTTTCCTTCCACCAATGTATTGGAAATTTTACATTCAGGATAAAAAACAGAGATAAAACGTTTGGCAATCAGGTCATACACCAACTTCTCTTCCCTGCTCAGGTTTTGAGAAGGCGGAACTTCAGTTGGAATAATCGCATGGTGATCGGTCACTTTTGCATCATCAAAAACAGCTTTTGATTTAGGAATAGGAGCTTCCAATAACGGAGAGATCAGATCCTGATAAAAATGCATTTTCCGAAGAATTCCTTCTATTTTCGGATACAGACTTTCGGATAGATAAGTGGTATCCACACGCGGATAAGTCACGTGCTTTTTTTCGTACAGACTTTGGATATAATTTAAAGTGCTTTCTGCGGAGTAGCCATATTTTTTGTTGGCTTCCACCTGAAGTCCTGTCAAATCGAAAAGTCTCAGATTTTTTTCTTTTCCTTCTTTAATCTCAAAAGAGACAATCTCAAAAGGGTTTAGTTTAAGATATTCGAGCCCTTTTTCAGCGCGGTCTAAGGTTTTTAAACGGTCAATCGCTGCATTGAAAATGACGTCACGGTATTTGGTTTTGAGTTCCCAATATTCTTCGGTATTAAATGCATCAATTTCCTTTTGACGCTGAACCAGCATAGCCAACGTAGGTGTTTGCACTCTTCCGATAGAAAGAACCGCTTTATTCCCTCCAAATTTCTTGGTAAATAATCTTGTCGCATTGATTCCCAACAGCCAGTCACCAATCGCTCTTGCATTTCCAGCCAGATACAGATTTTTATAATCTTCAGCAGGTTTCAAATTTTCAAAACCTTCCTTAATGGCTTCTTCCGTAAGGGACGATATCCATAAACGCTGAACAGGTTTATTGCATTTTGCTTTCTGCAAAACCCACCGCTGGATCAGCTCTCCCTCCTGTCCGGCATCACCACAGTTAATGACCTCATCACATTCTTCTACTAATCTTTCAATGACTTTGAACTGGTTTTCAACGCCTTTATTGGGAATTAATTTGATCCCAAAATTAGTTGGAATAATAGGCAATAAAAATAAATTCCAGGACTTGTATTGAGGACCGTAGTCGTGAGGTTCTTTTAGGGTACAAAGATGCCCGAACGTCCATGTCACACAGTATCCGTTACCTTCCATATAGCCCTGTTTAGGCATTGTAGCACCTAATACTTTGGCGATATCTCTGGCAACACTGGGCTTTTCGGCAATACAAAGTTTCATGAATTTCGGAATTATTGAAGGGGGACAAAAGTCGGGATTTTTTTTGGATTTAGCTAATTTACTTCAGAGTTGTTGGCTCAGAAATGAGAGCATAAAATAGGTATAAATAGGTTTGCTTAATAATTTAATGAATGTAAGATTGATCGAATTCTTCTTAAGAGTATAACGCTCGAAGTACTTACAAGGTTTTAATTTTCAACAACCGATAAATATTAACAAAACTTAAAACAAAATAATTCACTGAAAAACAACCAATTAAATATTTAAGAAAGAAAAAACATTAAAAAGTCTATTGTTTTAGTGGACTAATAAAAATATATGTTCTATATTTGCAACCGTATTCAGGAAAAGAAAACAAAATGAAACAAGGATTTAAACATCAATCAGTGAAGAAACAGACCATCAAAACTATGATGATGTGCAACTGTATGCCTATGCATCAGAAATCCCGTGGCTGACCTTACTTTTATATCACATATTTCTAAAGGCCTTACCACGTTGTAGGGCCTTTTTATTTTAATACACATCACACAAAAAACATACAGAATGAGCACTTCTAAAAACAGCTGGCTGGTGCCGGTGGCATTTATCAATATTTACGTGATTTGGGGAATTACATTCCTCGCCATCTCATTTGGTCTGAAAGGGTTCCCTCCTTTTATTCTTTCCGGATTCCGCTTCCTGGCGGCAGGACTTCTGATGATAGGCTGGCTACTGGCTAAGGGTGAAAAAGCCAATTCTCTGATCAACTGGAAAAAGAATGCCATCACAGGAATACTTATTCTTACCGGCGGAACGGGTCTTGTTGCCTGGGGTGAGCAGTATGTATCGGCTTCTGAGGCTGCGATTGCGATTGCAACAGGTCCATTCTGGTTCATTGCTATTGATAAGAAAAACTGGAAGTATTATTTCTCAGACAAATTCATCCCGATAGGTTTGATCATCGGTTTTGTAGGATTAATATTATTCCTGAACGGAAGTGTTTCCAGTGCACACCATGCAGCGACAGACAGCAACCTTCGAATCACCGCATTCATTGTATTGGCATTAAGTTCGGTGGCCTGGGTTCTGGGATCTTTGTATTCAAAGAAAAACCCGGCTTCGCAGTCTACGTTTATGAATATTGCACAGCAGCTTATCACAGCGGGGGTTGCTTCCTTTATTATTGCTTCCTTCAGACAAGAATGGCACGGTTTTTCATTCTCCAATGTTCCGGTATCAGCATGGGCGGGTGTGTTGTTCTTAGTGTTTTTCGGATCGATCGTCGCTTATTTATCCTATATATGGCTGCTTTCTGTAAAACCCGCAGCTTTGGTGAGTACGCATACTTATATCAACCCTATTGTTACCGTATTCGCAGGCTGGATTGTAGCCGGACAAACGATTAACGGAAGCCAGCTGTACGGATTATCGGTCATATTATTGGGCGTACTTCTTACCAATGTAACCAAATATTTCAGGCTTTCGAAACGCTCGAAGGTGAAAATAAGAAGATTGAAACGATTGTTTAATAAAACCGTACGACCGTATCAGCCTATTTAAAATTAAAACTAGACATTAAAAATGATAGAAATCAAAAACATTTCAAAGACATTTCATCAGAAAAAGCAATCTTTTAAAGCATTGGATCAGGTAAGCCTCAGTGTCGAAAAAGGAGATATTGTTGGAATCATCGGGTTTTCCGGCGCAGGAAAAAGCACATTGATCCGTACCGTGAATCTTCTGGAAAGACCAGATGAAGGCCAGATTATCATCAACGGAAGGGATTTCACTACGCTAAGTTCAAAACAACTGGCAGGTGAAAGAAAGAAAATAGGGATGATCTTCCAGCATTTTAACCTGCTTTCATCGAGAACTGTTTTTGACAATGTCGCGCTTTCACTGGAATTAGATCATGTCAGTAAAGATGAGATCAACAGAAAAGTCAATGAACTGCTGAAAATTGTAGGACTTGAAGACAAATCCAATGATTATCCAAGGAGTCTTTCGGGAGGACAGAAACAGAGAGTAGCCATTGCCAGGGCATTAGCGAATGATCCTTATCTCCTCCTCTGCGACGAGGCTACCAGTGCACTGGATCCGGCCACTACACAGTCTATCCTGCAGCTTTTAAGGGATATTAATCAAAGACTTGGCATTACCATTCTTCTGATCACCCACGAGATGGAAGTCATCAAGGCGGTCTGCAATCATGTGGCAGTTATAGACAAAGGAAAATTATTAGCAAAAGGAACATTAAGCGAGATTATCTCGGATAAAGAAAATCCGGTGATCCGACAATTTATAAATTCAGACATCATGACGATTCCTCAGGAACTCAATAAAAAACTACAGAAAGAGCCGCAAGACGGTTTATTTCCACTGGTTGAAATAGAACTCAACGAAAATATAAGTGTTGAAAAATTGCTTTCAACGCTTTACGATCAATACAAAATACCTTACAGACTTCTGAAAGCCGATGTAGAACATCTGGGTGATTCCAATTTCGGAAAACTTCTGATTCACCTGCAGGGTGAAACCGAAGAAAACCAGAAAGCCATCTATTATTTTAACCAGAATAAAATTCAAAATACAGTAAAAGGATATGCTTAGTGATTCGGTAATTGCTCTTTTGGGAAAGGGACTTTGGGAAACAGTTTATATGACTTTTGTTTCGGGATTTTTTGGATTTGTTTTGGGTCTTCCGGTTGGGATTCTATTATTTTTAACAAGAAAAGGACAACTACTGGAAAATGCAGTGTATTACAGAGCGATCTCTATTCTGGTTAATATTTTCAGGTCTATTCCTTTTATTATTTTGATTGTCTGGATGATCCCTTTCACGAGAGTGATCATAGGCACTTCCATAGGAATGAATGCGGCTTTGGTTCCATTAAGTGTAGGAGCAGCTCCGTTTATTGCCAGACTGGTAGAGAATAGCCTTCTTGAGGTTCCGCATGGTTTAATAGAAACAGCAAGAGCTTTAGGGGCATCTCCTTTACAGATCATCCAGAAAGTACTGCTTCCTGAAGCACTTCCCTCCCTAATCAACAATGCAGCAATAACGCTGATTACTTTGGTGGGTTATTCCGCAATGGGTGGAGCATTGGGTGCTGGTGGACTTGGACAGATTGGATATCAGTATGGCTACATCGGTTATGATGCGGTCATTATGAATGTAGTATTGGTGCTGCTGGTCGCATTGGTGTTTATCATACAGTTTGCAGGGGACAGATTGGCGAAAAAGTTTGATCACAGGTAAGTCAAAGGATTCCAAAATTTAATATAAATCTAAATAATAAAAGGTGGCTTCGAGTGCTTCAGCCACCTTTTAATGATAAAAAATTCTAATGAAAAAGATAAAAATTACAGCCTTTTTAACAGCTGGACTTCTCGTATTCAATGCATGTTCAGGAAAGAAAGACGATCCTAATCATATCGTGGTAGGAATTACCTACGGCCCGGAACTGGAAATTGCCGAAGCTGCTAAAAAGGTAGCTAAGGAAAAGTATAATCTTGATGTGGAACTGATTCCGTTCAATGATTATGTGGTTCCAAATGAGGCCTTGAATAACGAAGATATTGAAGCCAATGCTTTTCAGCATGTTCCTTATTTAAATGAACAATCAAAGCAGAGAGGCTATAAATTGGCTGTGGTTGGGAATACTTTTGTTTATCCTATTGTTGCCTATTCAAAAAAGATCAGAACAATCAGTCAACTTCAGAACGGAAGTACGGTAGTGATTCCCAATGATCCCACCAACGAAGGACGTTCTCTCCTTCTTCTTCAGAAAAACGGACTTTTAAAATTAAAAGAAGGGACCGGACTTCTTCCGAAAGTTACCGACATTACCGAAAATCCAAAACAGTTGAGAATCCTCGAAATCGAAGCTCCACAGCTTCCAAGGGTTCTGGACGACAAAGAAGTGGTTATCGCTATTATCAACAATAATTTTGCAGCACAGGCAGGACTAAATGCGGATAAACAAGGCATATTCAGCGAAGATAAAGACTCACCTTATGTGAATGTTATCGTCGCCACACATGATAATAAAAATTCTGCTAAAGTTAAAAACTTTGTAAAAGCTTACCAGTCCGATGAAGTGGCCAAAAAAGCTGAGGAGATCTTTAAAGGCGGTGCGGTGAAAGGATGGTAGGATCATAAATGATGAGAGAAGGACTTCAGAATAAAGAATAAAGAGCAAAGACATCAGATATCAGACGTCAGATTCCAGATTTTAGATTTTAGACAAGAATCAGCTGGGTTAATAAAATCTTTATTTTAAATCTCAAACCTTAAAAACACTCAAACTCGTTACTCAGAAACCCGAATCGCGCATCCCAACCCCCTAAACCCAAACTACACTTATCCATTAAAATTTATTTTCTCAATTTGAGATAATAAAAATTTTACTTACTTTTGTTGTTAATCAATAAAAAGGCATTTTATGTTCAAGAAAACCGCCATTGTAAGTTTATTCACTTTTATTGCTGCTTCATATATGGCTCAGACTCATACTCAACCCGTTTATTTAGATGAATCGAAACCCGTAGAACAACGTATTCAGGATGCTCTTTCGAGAATGACCGTGGAAGAAAAAGTGGCTATGTTGCATGCACAGTCCAAGTTCAGTTCTCCAGGTGTTCCAAGACTGGGAATTCCTGAATTCTGGACCACAGACGGCCCTCATGGTGTACGTCCGGAAGTGATGTGGGATGAATGGGATCAGGCCGGATGGACGAATGACTCGATCATTGCCTACCCTGCCCTGACGGCGCTTTCTGCAACATGGAACAAAAAAATGTCATGGAATTACGGAAAAGCTCTGGGGGAAGAAGCCCGATACAGAAAAAAAGATATCCTCCTGGGACCTGGTGTCAATATCTACAGAACACCACTGAACGGTAGAAACTTCGAATACATGGGGGAAGACCCTTACTTAACTTCAAAAATGGTGGTTCCTTATATCAAAGGAGTACAATCCAATGGTGTGGCTACTTCTGTGAAGCATTTTGCCTTAAACAACCAGGAAATGTTCCGTCATACAAGCAATGTCAATATTGATGACAGAACGTTGTATGAGATTTATCTTCCGCCTTTCAAAGCGGCTGTGACTGAAGGGGATTCATGGACGATCATGGGCGCTTATGATATGTACAAAAACCAATACGCCAGCCAAAACCAATACCTTTTAAACGATATTCTGAAAAAAGAATGGGGCTACAAAGGGGTTGTCGTATCCGACTGGGGAGCCGTCAATAATACGGAACAGGCGATCCACAACGGATTGGACCTTGAATTCGGGAGCTGGACGAACGGACTTTCAGCGGGGACAAAAAATGCCTATGACAATTACTATTTAGCAAAACCTTATTTAGATCTTATTAAAGCTGGAAAAGTAGGAACACAGGAACTTGACGATAAAGTAACCAGATTACTTCGTTTAGCTTACAAAACTACGATGAACAGGAACAAGCCTTTTGGGAATATTGCTTCTGAAGAACATAAAGCTGTGGCCAAAGAGATTGGAGAAGAAGGTATTGTATTGTTGAAAAATCAGGGAAATGTACTTCCCATTGATATTAATAAAGCTAAAAAAATTGCCGTTATCGGTGAAAATGCCATCAAAATCATGACTGTCGGTGGTGGGTCTTCGTCTTTGAAGGTAAAATATGAAACACTTCCTTTGGACGGAATCAAATCCAGATTTGGAAAACAGGCTGATGTTCAGTATGCAAGAGGGTATGTAGGTGACATTGGAGGCGAATATAACGGGGTAAAATCCGGACAGAACCTGAAAGACGACCGATCTGCCGCAGAATTACTCAACGAAGCTGTAGAATTAGCCAAAAAATCTGACTACGTTATTTTCGTAGGAGGACTGAATAAATCTGACTTCCAGGACAGTGAAGGGAACGACAGAAAAAGCTACGGACTTCCGTACAACCAGGACAACGTGATTTCAGCATTAGCGAAAGCGAATAAAAATCTTGCAGTAGTTTTAGTTTCCGGAAATGCTGTGGCTATGCCTTGGATTAAAGAAGTTCCTTCTGTTCTTCAGTCATGGTATCTGGGTTCTGAGGCCGGAAATTCTATTGCTTCTGTATTGGCAGGGGATGCGAATCCTTCGGGAAAACTTCCGTTTACTTTTCCAGTGAAGCTGGAAGATAATTCAGCCCATCAATTGGGAGAATATCCGGGACAAAAAGACGAACTGGCAGCCGGAAAAGGGAAAGACCAGAAAAATCCGATCAATATTACGTATAACGAAGGTGTTTTTGTAGGCTACCGTTGGCATGACACGAAAAAGATTAAACCCTTATTCAGTTTCGGACATGGATTAAGCTACACTACATTTGAGTTTGGAAAGGCTTCTGCTGATAAAACAGTGATGTCCCAGGACGATAAGATCACATTCACCGTAACTGTAAAAAATACAGGGAAGAAAGCCGGTGCTGAAGTAGCGCAGTTATACATCAGTGATAATAAAGCTTCTGTACCACGTCCTGCCAAAGAACTGAAAGGTTTTGAAAAGGTATATTTAAATCCGGGTGAGCAGAAGGAAGTGACTTTTACAATCAATAAAACAGCATTAAGCTATTTTGATGCAGATAAGCATGAATGGACGGCTGAACCTGGAGATTTTGAGGCTCTGATTGGAAATTCTTCTGATGCGATTAAGACGAAGGTGAGGTTTACTTTGAAATAATTATTTCTATTAATAATATTTAAAAAGCAGGTTCTATGGGATCTGCTTTTTTTGTAAAAGCCATTCTGCATTATTTAATATGTCCTTTTGTCTTGAAACAAAAGAACCAAAAGTTCAAGACTTAGAACCTTCCACTAAAAATGAAATCTATTCTCTAAAAACTCTAAATTGACTCTCTCCGTTCGTCGAACCACTTCGTTAGGTTTCATGTGGTAACACTCTATATTGAGAATCAGAATTTGTCCCGCACTCAGACAGTAGAGTTTTCTTAACGTTCACAGAATTTATTTTCTTAACGCTTCAGTTTCTTAGGTCGTTTGGAAGTCGTTCCTAGTCAAATGAAGGGATTGTATATAAATTTACTCCTTTCTTTTTTTACTCAATTACCTCATCAGTATTCTAGACATAAGCCACCTTAACCTTTGAACTGATATTCAGTCAATCGCTGTTCACCATATTTCTCTAAAATCTTCTGCTCTGCAGCCCATTTTAAATCTCTGCTGGCTGTAGGGGCCGAAATATTTTTGAAATGTTGCAGATAATCTTTTCTGCTGAATTTTTCACCCTTTATTTTTTTCCTAAAAATCAGTATTCTGTCCTTTGTATTTAAGTTCGTATTCTGAGATTGCAAAACCTGTTGAAGAGCTTCTAAAATAATCCCCAGCATAAATTCAACAAAGGGAGTAGAATTTCCTTTTTTATCAGATTCCGAAAGCTTATTATAATATTCCTTTTGATTCTTCTTAATAAGGCTTTCTACCGGAAGGTATTCAAATACGGGATACTGCTGCATCAAAATAAGAGTTTGCCATAATCTTCCCATTCTTCCGTTACCATCTAAAAAGGGATGGATAAATTCAAATTCATAATGAAAAACACAGCTTTTTATTAAGATAAGTTCAGGATCGTTTTTCAGGTATTTGAAAAGATCATTCATCAGCCCTTTTACCATTGTGCCGGACGGAGCAATATGTTCTACTTTAGAACCTTTTACTATCCCTACATTGGAAGTCCTCAGTTTTCCAGCCTTACCAATCAGATCTTTCATTAAAACAGCATGAGCCTTTTCCAGATCTTTAATACTAGTAGGTTTAAACTGCTGTAAGCGGCTATACACTTCAATGGCATTCTGTACTTCCTGAATATCTTTTAGTGGGGCAATGATCCGCTTATTATCCAGCAATGCCGTTATCTGTTCCTCAGTCAGCGTATTTCCTTCGATTTCCAATGAAGACTGTATCGTTTTAATACGGTTTTTCTTCCGTAACTCTGCTGCTGGTTTATAAAGATGGTGGGCATTAATCTCTCCAATCTTTTCAGAGATGGAGGCAACTAATAATAGGATTTTATCGGTAATAGTATATGGTGGCTTCAAAACTTGATAGTATCATTTGATAGTATCAAAGATAAAGAATCATTTTTAAATTATGTCATATTATGACATAATTTAAAAATGCCCGGATCTCACCCGGGCACCTAGCAAATTGACAAGGATTAAAAAATAGATATGCTAGTTGACATTCTCAAAATAATGAATCATTCCTCCTTCAGGAAGATGATATTTCTGTGTAGTCATTTCTGACTCTTCACTTCTGCTGTTTTCTAAAAAAGAATGACTGAACAGAGCGTAAGATGGCTGCTCTGCAAATTCATTCTTCAGCATCTGATGGGCCTCTACTACTGTTTTACCGTAAAGCTTTTTAAAACTTCCGATCGTATACTGTGAAAACTTTCCATAGTGCACGATAAACTTCAGCGACATGTCAATAGACATGCTTAGCTCCTTATTTAACTCTTTAATTTTCTGGTCAAATGCATTCCGCATTTTCCAAAGCATCGCCGAAATATGCGGATAGGAAGGATTGTTGTCATACCTGTAAAATAAAATGGCATCGCCTTCAATCTCTGAAATATCAAAATATTGATCGTTCATATCGATCAGTGTAGATAGTAGTTGTCTTACAATATATTCTCCTGTATAAAGTTTGGTATTGAACACAAATTCAGTAAACCCGCTGAAATCAGGAATAAGAATAATACCCTCATGTATATTTGTATTCTTCATAATGATTATAGTTTAAAAACCTGCTGCATCCTTACAGACGAAGCAGGTTTCATTTTACTTTATTGCCAGCCTCCGCCAACCGCCCTTTACAGGGAAGTTATAGCATTTAGTCGTTGTGCTTTCAGGGAAGCCAGCTCCAGTTCTGCCTGAAGCTTATTGCTTTGCGCGATAATCACCTCCACATACGTCGCGGAATTGTATTTAAATAAAATATCAGCTTCTTTACGGTTTCAGGGGATTTCACAGCCAAGCCTTCCGCAATTTTCTGCTGTTGGTTTTGATTGTTTTTCCTGCATCCAGCCAAGACGATCAGCGAGAGGAAAAGTATGGCATAATTGGTCTTATCGATTTCCATCACCACAAATTCTTTCACTCCGAGATCAAACTCTACCTCCTGAAGAAGCTCTTCAAAAGTAAATACAGATACAAATTCTGAGGGGTTTGTGGTAGATTTTTTAGCTATGGGAAGTGAATTAGGGTATTTGGATGAAAAAGACAAAACCCCGATGAGCTAAAAGGCAGAAGAGAAAACGATCTGCCTTTTACACCTCAATAATCAATTCCTTCTCATAGCCGTTGTATTTTTCGTCGATATAACCGTGAGGATTGCAGATCATCTCGGTTTCCCCAATGGTATATCTGCATGGGGTATGGATATGTCCGTGAATCCAGTACAGCGGTTGATGCTCTGTAATAACTTCTTCCATATCGGAAGCGTAAGCAGCAGTCAGGGGATCTTCTTTATACTGCTGCGGAACAGACTGGATACTTGGCGCATGATGGGTAACGACAATATTCCTTAAGCCTTTAGAGTTTTCCAGACTTTCTTTTAACCAGAGCCTTGAAAACTGATGAATTTTAAAGGTATCAATGGTCCGCATTTTTGAATAGGAAGGATCTCGTCTGATCATTTTATAATCATTCATTTTAGGCTGACAGATCATTCCGTAATGTAAAGGGTTTCCGAAAATAGAAAAATCCGTCCAAAGCGTTGCGCCGTGAAAACGAATCCCGTTAATATCTACGGCTTCATTTTCGAGAACAAAGACATTTGAGCCTTCTGCTGCCTGCTTTATCTTGTTTAAAGTTTTGGGATAGGAACCTTTATAATATTCATGGTTTCCCAGAACATACACGACAGGTTTGTCCTTAATTTTTGAATTGATCCATTCAATTCCTTTTGTTCCCAGATTAATGTCTCCGGCCAATACAACAACATCTGCATGATCAAAAAATAAATTAGTCGATCCGAATTCCTGATGAAGATCGCTGATGATCTGTATTTTCATACTGCTAAAATAAAAAGAACCGACAAAATAATACCGATCCTCTTCCATATAGTTTGTATAATTTTAATCCGTTTATGAAATAGCTATTTCCGATTGTCTGATTTTTAAGCTTTTAACAATAAAATACAGCAGCATTCCAAGGGCCAGCAAAGCGTATCCAACCAGGATGATCAGACTTAAATCTCCAACCGCGTATTGAGAAGGAAAGATCTGGCTCATCAAAGTCATGAACGACAACCCAATTCCTGCTCCCAGGAAATAGCTGGTAGAGCTTAAACTGGAAGCTACTCCGTAATGAGAAGGTTCTACATCCTGAATTCCCATCACTGAAAGTGCCGTAAAACAAAACGTCATTCCTATTCCTGAAATACACGCCGCTCCCAACAGTACTACTGCCAATGGATGTCCTGTGTAAACTGAAATCAGTAGAGATAAAGCACCTGCCAGCATAAAACTCCATCCGAAAACGCCCATCTGGGAAGAACTTAATCTTTTAGAAATATGGGGCAGCACAAATTTTGAAGCCAATGCAGACATGATACTGAACGGCACCAGCATAAGTCCCGCAGATGCAGCGCTGTGTCCCATGTCTTTCTGAAGCATTAATGAAATAAGGAATAAAAATCCTATAAAAAATGCCCCTAATGTAAAAAACACGACATTAGAAACCACCAATGATCGGTGTTTAAGCAAATCCAAATCGATCAAAGGTTGGGATACAGATTTTAACCTGATCAATACAGTCACCAAAAGCAAAACGGAAAGTACCAGGGAACCTATAATCATGAAAGGATTTTCTTTGATATGAACCAGTTCGTGGGTTCCATACGTAAGGCTTAAAAGTCCCAAAACAAGCAGCATTCCAGATACAAGATCCGTTTTCTGACCGGTCTCTCTTTTTTCGTCTGCAGGCAGATATTGATAGGCAAAAATTAAAGTAATTAACAAAATAGGAACATTGATAAGGAAAACCCAGTGCCAGCTTAGGTAAGTACTGATAATTCCTCCTACCGACAAACCACTTCCGGAGCCTATCGCGGCAAATGAACTGAAAATTCCAATAGCGTAGTTACGCTCCTGCTCCTCTCTGAAGGTATTGGTCACAATAGATAATGCAGAAGGCATAATGAATGCCGCTCCCAATCCCTGAAGGGCACGAAATATGGCTAAAACTTCAAAGCTTGGCGAAAGTCCTGCTCCTAGAGAAGTCAGCATAAAAATCAAAGCTCCGATAAGGAATATCTTCTTACGCCCGATCTGATCGGAAAGTTTCCCACCAATGATCAGAAAGCCTCCGAAAAACAGGACATAAAGGGTTTGCAACCACTGTACAGTCTCTGCTCCGATATGAAACTGTTCCTGAATAGAAGGAATAGTTAAATTAATAATGGCAATATCCAAAGCCTCTACAAAAGTTCCTACCGATGCTAATATTAATATTAAATTTTTCCTTGTACTCATAGATTCAAATTTCCTGCAAAATTAATTTTAAAAGAACATATTTGAAAATTATATGGTAAATTTGGAACAAATAAACTATTTAAGTTATTAAAAAAGAACAAAACCACTATCACACCCCTTAACAAGTCTAAAAACAGAACAAATGACTGCAGAACAATATACTCCTGACGAAAAAGACCTTTCTATCCTCCGTTTACTACAGAAGGATGCCAAAATGAGTGTGCGTGATATTTCCGCCAGGATCAATTTAAGCCCCACTCCTACTCATGAACGGATCAAACGGATGGAGAAACTGGGAATTATCAAAGAATACACCGCCGTAATAGACCGTAAAAAGGTAAATAAGGGTATGATGGTCATCTGTATGATTGCCCTGAATGTCCACAACAAAAAAACAGCTGGAAAATTTATTGAAGAGGTTGGAAAACTGAAAGAAGTGGTAGAGTTTTACAACATCAGTGGTGACTTTGATTTTATGCTGAAGATCCTTGCTCCGAATATGGATGATTTCCACGAATTTTTTGTCAATAAGCTTTCTGAAATTGAAGGGATCGGGCAGACGAAAAGTATTTTTGTGATGAACAGTATTAAGGAAAGTGCGCAGATTTTGTGAGAGTTTGAAGAGGAAAGCGAGAAGATGGGAGATGGAAGTTACTTTCAGCCTATAAATGGATTTCTGGTCTTTTTAAGATCCTTGTCAAGGTTTTGAACCTTGACAAGGATTTTTACCGAATTCAGATTAACTTGATGAAACTTTAAATTCAATGAAAACGGGAGTAATTGTTCTTTCTTCTTTCAGTAACTCCCACCCTCCCGCTCCCCGCTTCCTTTCTTTTAAGAATCTTTTAATATTTCAAATTCTTTGTTCTATTCAGTAATTGCTAAATTGAAGTCACATTTAAAATCACAGAATATGCCGTGGAATCCTGACGTTTACAATCAATTTAAAAACATCCGTTTTAAGCCGTTTTATGATCTCGCTGAGCTGATTACTGATGAAAAAGCAATGAAAGCAGTAGATCTTGGCTGCGGAACAGGCGAACAGACAGCCATTCTTACTAAAAAATTTCAAGATGCTGTTTTTACAGGGATTGATTCTTCTCCAGAAATGCTTGAAAAATCCAGAGCGCTGGAAAATGAGCGTCTCCATTTTAAAATTGCTACAACAGAGGCGATGCTGGATGCTGATGAAAAATGGGATCTCATCTTCAGTAATGCCGCCCTTCAATGGTCTGATGATCATCAAAACCTTTTTCCTAAACTTATTGCCAAGCTGAATACCAACGGACAATTCGCTGTACAAATGCCTTATCAACCGGGCAATACCCTGAATAAGATTCTTTTTGAACTGGCGGATAAAGAGCCTTTCCGAACCCAGCTCAATGGTTGGAACCGCCCTTCTGCCGTATTGACGATCGATGAATATGCACAGATTTTATTTGACAGTGGCCTTGAAGATCTGAATTTATCACAAAAGGTCTATCCTATTATTGCAGAGGACCATGAAACTTTATTCAACTTTATCTCAGGATCAGCTTTGATTCCTTATCTGGAAAAACTTAACGAAGAGCAACAGAAAGTGTTCACGGCAGAATTTAAACTGCGTATTGCAGAGGACTTTTCAAAACTTCCTGCTATTTATGCTTTTAAAAGAATCTTACTTTACGGAAGAAAAAAATAAAAACGTCCTGCTTTCATATTTGTGATAAGCAGGACGTTTTTGAACTGTTTTACCAGTTATTATTTCCAGTAATTCCAAACCATGCCGTCAAAAACAGCGAACGTTTTACTGGCCGTATCATAACAGATCATTCCGGGATACGGATTTTTTACATTGAGGTGCGGTGAAGATATTTTAGGAAGAATCATAGCCTTATCCGGCGATTCCAAAACGAGTATACCATCGGCACTTCCTGCAGGAGTACCAATCACGACTCCATTACCGGTTTCATCGGAACTGTTAGCTACCACTGTCGAACCATTCCCCGTATCGCTAAGTGATCTCCAGGTATTATTTTCGTAGACTTTTACTTGATCATCTGAGGCATCAAAAATAAAGGTTCCGTTGGCAGGAGTTCCTGTGGGAAGTCCCTGAGTGGCGGGAAGAATAAGACCTTTTGTATTAGAAGGTGTACTATTAAAATCCAGCACTGTGCTTCTGCCATCAACCGTTTCTTTTTCTATAGCCACCTGAGCATAAAAAGTATTAAAAACGACCAATGTCAGAGCTATACTTATGTTTTTTATATGTTTCATTTTATGTACAAATTAAGTTAATCATTACAGCTTCTTTCGATGCACTTCCATTGGGTTCCGTTGTACAGTTTTACACAACGGTCCTGAATGTCATACACAATCATTCCTTCTTTGGGCTCTGTCACGGCATCTCCAAGCTGCGGAGTCTGACTTACATGTGGCACTCTTGTAATCACGAAACCTTTTGTTTTTGACTCCAATGCAAGGAACCCGTTCGGAATATTTTCAGGCCAGCTAGTGGTTTTCTGCTGTATAGTGATTCCCATTTTGGTATAACCATCGGGTGTTCCTGAAATTCCAGGTTTCGTACAATAATCATCCAATTCAAGAACGACCTCATCGGCGAAACCGCAGGCAAATTTATCGCCAGGAAGCCCGACAGGCCATAAAGCAGGACACATAGCCTGAGTAGCGTTAGGTCCACAGAAACTGGCATTTCCGGGAGCCAATCCTGTTACGGTATCCATGGCAATGGCAATAATCTGGCTGTCATTGCTGAGTATAGAAGTTCCCCCTCCGCTCACCTGTGCCTTGGCAATACAATACGCCTTTCCCAAAGGAGCTCCGACATAGTTTATAAAAGGATAAGTGATAGACTGCTGACTGAAAGTTCCGCATATTTCCACCACACTGTAGGTTCCCATATCAATGGTTGACATTGCCCCGGGAAATGTTCCCATAAATGAAGGATCTCCCTGAGAGACTGATCCTGTAAGGGAAAGGTATGCTTTGGTTCCCAGCTTCACTTTTGAGTTCTTCTGACTTCCGAAAACACCAATGATTATGGAACCTTCTGATTTTACACTCCCTGTATCTCCGATCTCCAGATTACCATTCACGGTAATGCCTTTTACAATAAGTGACCCACCGGGCTGAATGATCAGAAAAGCATCCTGCGGAATGGTAATATCATTAACCAAAGTAAGGTTTCCGGTAAGACAATACGTTTCTCCAGGATTCATGGCCTGGCCCGTGTAAGCTATGCATTGCGCATTCGCAATACCATAAAAAAAAGCCATTAACAAGAAAATCAATTTCTTATTAATGACACCAAAATTTAGATTATTCATATGACTTTATAATAAATTAATGTTTTTTACATAATTTAATGTATTAAAAATTAAATTTTACGTTAGCTCTCCAGTGAACAATTTATGTACCAAAATTTTATTCCTAGGTCTTATTGAACCGAACTTATTTGAAGTAAATACACTTAATTAACAGCATAACAGGAATTTAAACAATTGTTTAATTTTTTTAATTTTTTTTTTTTGAAAGCAAGGTCAGTCACTTTTAAATTCAGCCAAAATTTCTATTGAGTAAGATTCATGAAAAAAGATGCACCATCATGATGCATCTTTTTAATCTGTAAAGATTTGTTCTTCGAGATGACACCATCATCAATGAACCGGAAGAGATTGTATGTAATTGGGAATTCTCCTTAAAGTATCTGTCAGGAGAGTATCCTGTCCATCAATTTCAAAACTTTGCTGATTCAATGTGTAAAGATGAGCTTTATACTCTTTTTTCTGATGCTTGTAAAAGTCTTTGACCGTTGAAGGATTCTCTTTGTAAATAACGCTGATCAAGCTATCTATCTTCATTCCGAATGGTGCTTTTTTTGACACCAGCCGCCAGTCGTTTTCATTTAATTCCCCATTGGGAAAGGGATTCAGATTGGTGGCCGGTATAGCTATGGAAGTCTCTGCTGGGATATGATCTGTAGCTATGGTATCTGCATGGTTATTTTCAACAGCAACAACGGTTTCTTCACCAGAAAACCCAGGTATTTTTCCTTTATCCAGAAAAACTAAACAAGAGGCAGCTCCTGCTGTTATTAGCAAAATTAGAATCCAGAAGGCAATTTTATACCCGTTCAAACGGGTTTTCTTATTGTTGTAGCTGCTGTTTCCCATACTAAAGTCTTCCAGGCTGTTTTTCAGCTTAGGCTTTGAACTCTCCTGCTGGGACGGATAGGAAGATCCCATTGAACTCACCATCCCGATATCTCTACTGAGCCTGATCTTATCGGTAAATATTTTCCGGCTTTCCAGATGTTGCTTTCTGACGGTTTCTACTTTTTTATCTAATCTTAAAGTACTGATCAGATCATCAATTTTTAAAGCATACTGATGAAACTCGTTGTTGATGACCGTGATTCCAGCTTTAGAGTCGCTGATCTTCTTTTCATTTTCTTGGTGTCGTCTTTCATTTTGGGCAATCTGTCTCTCTACCTCATCAATAAGAGTCTTCTTGTCTCCCTGTAAATTTTCCTTTTCTTTCTCCAGATCTTGGATGCAGCTATTCACCAGTCTTGACTTCTCTTCATCAGATTTTTGAATTTCCCGCTCAAATCCATCGACATCAACAATTTTAAAAATCCCTTTCTGCTGAACAAATTCAGCGACCTCACGGCTTTCTGTGAAGTAGATCATATCATAGGTACCGAGAAGGGCAATGGCTGTACTGAACAAAGATGGCCATTTCGAAGAACCCGGCTCGGTATATACCATCAGATAATTATTACCAGACTGAGCCATTCCCGGACTTTCCACATCCCGTGCATTGAAACCTATTTTATCATAATCTTTCGGTTTATCAATGGAAAATTTATCCGAATGATTGATGGTAATAGTCCCATCCACTACATTATGCTTTTCCAGATGCTGATGAAATTCATCCAGAACATTTATAATCAGAGTTTCGGGAGCTATTTTATCCAAAAAAATAAGGCTCGACCCAATAAATGTACCGCCGCGCTGCGAGTTCTGTTCTTTTGCAAACGTATATACCGTATATGAAATTAAATGGGAGCTGCCTGCCGGTTCTATACGTATTCCATAGATTTTGCTGCCGGGAAAAAGCTTCACCGCATCTGTTTTTAAATCAAATGTTTTGATGTTTTTGGCGACCTCTGCATTTCCGCCCAGAAAGTAAGACTGCCGGAAACCGTTCGGATTTCCAAAGGTGCCGAATGCCGAAAAAAAATAAGTACTGCTCATCAGTTGCTAAAACTAAATTTTAAACGTTCCCAAAATGTTCCTTCATAATCCAGACCGTATCCGGTAATGCTTCTGTACAACCACTTGGACAACACTTCTGCCGTAGACAGATTAAGCAGGTTTACCCTTTCCTGTCCTACGGAATTTTGCACACTCCCAATGGTGTAATACGATTTACTGAGCCCATAGGTATTGATTCTCTGGGCGGTCATTGGTAAACGGTCGGAAATGAAACCTTCCAATTCTTCCGCACTTTCAACATCCATTCTTCCGGATTTATCCCATTTGGAAATAACAAGTACCGCGTTGACTGATTTCAAATTCTTCCCTTTCCTTTCCAGTTCATCCAGAAATTCATTGATGAGACTGTCTTCTCTATGCGCAGAATCATAGCTTGTGACGATAATGAAGGTAAGCGGCACATTGGCATTCAGAAATGATTCTATACTGCTGTGATAGCTTCCTCCTCTTCTGATCTCATTATGATTTTCTCCCGAGGTTTCTAAAAATGTAAGATCAATCGGAACTACTTTTTTGGATTTATTATTGGGCTCAAAAACAAGATCAAGACGGGTAACTTTGTCCCTTGAAGTTCTGTTGGGAAGAATCCCCTGACGTATGTTTTCAAAAAAGTCGGACAAAAGAACATTGGCTTCTTTACTATTGGGGGTCCCAAGTTTAGGTCTTAATACTCCCGCGTGAGATTTCAGATAATACAACATGGAGGAAAGGATGACCGATTTTCCTGAATCTGCTGTTCCGAAGAAGAATACAAAATTGCTTTCTTTGTTTTTGATATCGTTGGAAATGGTTCTGGATATAGGAACAAAATCTTCCTGGATCTGCTGATCATTGTCAAATGAAAGAGGTTTCAGCATTTCTTCAGCTTCCTGATCAAAAGACAGCGGTTTAAATTTTTCGTTAAAATTATCCATGACTTAGTTATTAGGAATTAAAGTAGTGCCGCTTCTTTTGTTATTGAACACACTCCCTCTGTTGTTTCTGTTGTTATCCTGGCCTGTTACCAGCAAAATAATAATTGCAATGACGAAATCCAGCAAAATACACCCGGCCAACACCACAAACTGATACATTCCAAAGTGTTTAATGGCATGTTCAAAGGCAAAGCCTATCTTTCCTACTTCCTGGGTCTGAGAAACGATGGGCTCAAAATGAATTTTTTCATTTCCTAAAACCGTCTGCGCCCTGCTTCCCAATTTATTGTACTCAGCAAGCGATTCATCGATGACTCCTTGTGACAGATCATCTTTTTCTTTTTTGGACAATAAAAGCAGATCCTGGATATTTTTATTCCACTTTAAAGCGGCGTTATTAAGATCTGTCTTCAAAGCTCTCTCTTCGGGAGAAAGATCGGAGATCATATTATCGATCTGGTGGCCCATTCTTTCGGAAAGATCTTCGTAATCGGTTCCTACGGGAGTGAGAAGATCTACTTTCTGACCGGTCAGTTTTTCGATATCCCTGATCAATGATTGGGCACGGGTTCCTATTCCTTTGTTTCCGGGATCTTTGATCTGTTCCATCAGCTGTTTTTTCTTGATCTCGATATTCTGGGTGGTGATTTTATTGTATTTATAGCTCAGCTTTGATTCTACATCATTTTCAAGCGCCATAAAGCTTTTGTTAATCTCCCGGAGTTCATCGGTATAGATATCCGTTTTCATAAACCTGGTATACAATGCATTAAAATTGGCGATAAAACAGAAAGAAGCGATAAATACATAGATTCCCACAAGACTTCCTGTAGGTTTTCCTTCCAGTTTGGCATTTCGGATCATCCAGCAAAGAAATAAGAGCAGAAGCGACAATACAAGGGCGATCACAAATGATGCGGGCCCAAAGATCTGCTGCAGACCAAGCCATGTCTGATAAAAGCTGACACTGATGAGGAGCAGGGCAAGTACTCCTAAAAAGAGGTCTGCCGGAGTCGTTTTTTTATTCATAATGTTTGAGTTGTTTGTTTTCGTTTTATAATGCCCGAAACTACAAACAACCGTAAAAGAAAAATTACGGGAAGCCGTAAACCATTCTATTTCTTACCTGAGCAAAAGAAAAAATTTCCGAAAACCGTTAGGGGCAAAATATCCGTATTGAAAAGACTTTCAGACTAATTAGATTTTACAAATAAATACTATAGATATTAAATATAATACAGACTATTCCTTTTATCATTGAATTTAAAGCAATACAACACATTTTAAAATCACTTTATCGTGACAAATATGTATTTTCAATAATAATATTTCATACTTTAGTGATAACTAAAACCATCAAAATTCAAAATTTATGAAAACATCATTATTATCCATGAAAAATGGCCTGGCAACAGCTATGCTATTGTTAAGCGTAATCGCCAGCGCACAGCAATGGCAGGTTACCGGAAATGGGGGAATTACTCCAGCCAATTACGCGGGAACTGTAGATCCCATGCCTTTTTATCTGAGAACCAACGGTGCTTCTTCCAACCCGGGACAGGCTATCCTTAACGAAGCAGGCTCGTTTATCGTAGACGCCGTGAATAACTCCAATATCGCCAAAGTAAAAGGAAGTATCGTTACGGGAAGCTCCAATATTCTTGGAGGGCTGGCCAGCAGTTCCATAGTAAGCGGCTGGGGAAATGATCTCAGTAATGCTGGAGGTGCCAATATCGTGAGCGGACAGGATAATATGGTCCTGAATAATTCAAGTAAGTCTGTAGCATTGGGCTGGAAAAATACTATCAGGAATCATAACCAGTTTGCATTAGGGGTAGGCATCGATCTTAAGGATGTATATTCCGGAGGATTCGGAATTGACCTGGCAGCTACCGGAAACCGTTCATTCGTGATCGGATCAGGAACGGGAGGAGCGAAACTGACAAACAATATTCCGTTGTCTATTATGTTTGGATTGTCTCCTACATCAACCATGCTGATCAAAGATAAAAGTGTCGGTATTCTTACGCTCGCTCCTACTGCCAATTTCCATACGGTAGGAACGGTAAGACATGAAAATCTACCTACAGGAAGCGGCCGTGCCCTGGTTGTAGATGCAAGTGGAAATGTAATGGTTTCGAATACACCGCTCAATAAAACAGCTTCGACTTCAGATGAAACCATCCAACAGCTGGAAGACCGCATTAAAAATCTTGAAAATACGGTAGAGGAGATGAAACAACTGCTATTGAACAAAGGCGTTTCATCAACTGATATTTCTTCTTCGGATGTTGCCCAACTTGCTCAAAATGTTCCCAATCCTACCAAAAACGGAACGAGCATCAGCTATTATCTTCCGAAAAGTGCAAAAACAGCCTCTATTGAAGTATACAACATCTCCGGCCAGCTGGTGAAATCCCTCCCACTCCATGAGAAAGGCAACGGAACAATCAACCTATCAGGTTCAGAACTGCAATCCGGCACTTATGTGTACAGCATGATTACAGACGGAAAAGTGACGGGTTCTAAAAAGATGGTTATCCGGGATTAAATTCTTGATATCATATTTTCAAAAGATGATCAATGGAACTTCCATTGATCGTTTTTATTTAGTTAAGAAATCCAATTTCAGAATAATGGACTTCTTATTGTCTTTTTGATATACACATATCTCCAAACAATGTGATTTAAATCCAATTTTTTCGTAAATTTCAACCATAAAGAAATATCATTGTAAATATTTAATATTATGGAAATTGAGAACATCTGTAATGCCATCAGGAAATGGAATACATTAACAGAATTGTATAAGATGGGCAATAAAGTAAGTGAACAGGAAATCCTCAATGCGCTTAATCAGGGGACGCATTTCAGTGTTACAGGAAAGGAAATAAATGAATGGAGAAGATATCTGGAGCATGAAGATAACAAAGCTATACACGCCTATGCAGGCATTGATGAAGGCCTGCTTAAATTTTTCCTGATCGATTCCAAAAGCGATGCAGATGCAGATTTCAGCCATATTCTTGTCAAAAAATTTACTCGCGGATCGGTTGATCCGCTCCAGCGGTATTTCAGTGAAACATTGGAGGCACCGTCTATTGACTGGGAATCTGCGATCAACCGGAATTTCAGATGGAATATGTTCGGCAGCACATGGCTTGAAGTGAACAGAGAAAAGCCATTTTTCAGGTTAATTTCTATTCCTTTTTCAGATTATGAGAAATTAGGCCTTGAGGAGGATCAGGCATGCATCTGCTTTCTGGGACTTACTACTTTACTAAAAGACGGAGGCAGTCTCTCGGATTATCATATAGAATTTATTACTGTGAAACATCTGGAAGTGAATGAAGTGAGTAATAAAGCAGAAGACTTTTCTACGCCCAGACCGCCATTCTCCATATCCGGCCTGCAAAATTTCCAACTCCTGATCAAAAGTGATGGAAATATATAACAGCCTGTCTCTTTTTCTGCAGATCCTTATCAACCTGACACTGATCACCGGCCTTGTTCTTTTTCTGATGACCGGAATAAGAGAAAAACTCCTGCTATTGCTGTTTTTTCTGGGCGAATCTGCCTTGGAACTGTCTGACCTCATCGGAAGGCTGTTGAAACTGAATGCACACAATGTTTACAATTACTCATTAAGCCAGTTTTTGAGTTTGCTTGCCCTGACAGAAATTTACAATAGCTATTTCTTCAAGATTCCTTCTCGTATAAGGGCTCTGATCTACACGTCTGCATTGGTACTCCTGGCATTCAACATTATGTATCGCCAGAGTATTGAAGCGCTTACCTTTTACTCTAATATTATCCCGAATATTGTGATCTGTAGCTTTGGAGGACTTTACTTCCTGAAAATAATCAGAAAGGCAAAAACAGAATCCACTCTGTTCATGGTGAATGTTGCTGTATTTCTGTTTTTTTCCATTGAGACGGTGATTTCCACTACATTTAATTTCCTGATCAACAACCATATGGAATGGGTAGCGCCCATCTGGCTTTTCAGAGGAGTGCTTTTGCTGTGCTTTTATCTTGCTATCGTTAATATGGGATGCCGTACCGGGAAGATCAGAATCTGGCAGTAGTTGTATGGATCTGGATTGGGTTTCTGTTCTTAATGACCTTATTCATAACCGTACTCACGGCCACTTATCTGAAAGGTATAAAAAAAAATAAAAAAAAAATTATGCAGATGGTCAGAAATGCCCAGGCAGAATGTTTGAAAAACACACTTTATATTCAGGAAAAAGACAGGGAACGTTTGTCAGAGGAACTCCATGATAATATTATTTCAAGGCTTAACCTCATCCGTTTAAATACAGAAGGTAAAAGTGTTAATGATCTGAGCCGGGACATCAGAGTGTCGATGCAGCTTATCCGGGAACTTTCCCACAACCTTACACCACCTGATCTGGATGAGATAGAACTTCCGGATCTTATTGCAGATTATCTTGAACAGATTGAAGGCATACCTGTTATTTTTCATCATTCCGGAACTGGTGGCAAGAGGATCAGCAGTTCAGTCAAATTAAATCTGTTCAGAATCGTGCAGGAGCTTATCAGCAATGTACTGAAACATGCGCAGGCTACCAAAGTGGACATAAGTCTCAGGATTTCATCCCGGTATCTGGTCTTAACTGTGAAAGATAATGGCTGTGGCTTTGAGACAGGAAATAAATATGGAGGAATAGGTCTGAGAAATATAAAATCAAGAACTCAACAGATCAACGCTGTTTATAAATTAAAGACTAAGCCGGGAAAAGGAGTCCAATGGCTGCTCCTTATGACATTAAAATCAAACTAAAATATGAAAGAATCAGAAAAAATAAAGATCGGCATTGCGGACGATGACCTTCTATTTGTACAGCTTTTAAGGGATTATATAGACAGTGATGAACGATACCGGACGGTACTTACCTGCACCAGCGGAGCAGCTTTCCTGGAAGAAATGAACAGGCATACCCCCGATATTCTGATCCTGGACCTGAGAATGGCCAACGGCAGCGGCCTTGAAGTATTATCAGTTTTATCCAACAGCTCTACAGGGATGAAAATCATTGTACTTTCGAGTTTTTACAGGCGGTCTTTTATGGGCCAGATGCTGAAAATGGGAGCACATGCTTTTCTTTCCAAAGAAATAGAAATGAGTGAGCTTTCGGATGTGATTAATGCTGTGCATGTGAACGGCCATTATTTTTCTGACGACCAGGTAGAGGTGATGAGGCACCAGCTGTCTAATAAACTTCCTGAATTTCACGCCTATTCAAAAGATGATCTTACGGAGAGGGAAATTGATGTCCTAAAGCTTGTTTGCCAGCAGATGAGTACAAAAGAAATTGCAGACACCCTGTTCATTTCCCCAAAAACTGTTGAAACACATAAAACCAATCTGATGATCAAAACCTGTGTAAAGAATATGGCCGGACTGGTGATTTATGCTGTACAGAACCGGATTATTGATGCGGACAGAATTGTATTGCTGGATAAATAACGATTCATCCCATAAAAAATCAGGGAGTACACGTAGGCACTCCCTGATAGGAAATCTAAAAAACATGTTATAAATTAAGGATTCAATATTTTGGCAATGGAGACAGCATCTGCTATCGTGTCCATGCTGTAGATCTGTATAACTCCTTGTGTAGTGGCTGCCTGACCTAAAATATTTTGCTGGTTCTGCGTATTCACTGCATTTTCAAACATGATTCCTGTAGAGTGTGCAGCGGACTGATAAACATTGCTTAATGCCATTGCAGGAGACTCTGCTACTACCTTTACATTGGATTGGGTAACTGCGTCTGTGATTTGTTCGTTAACTGTTGCCATAATGATTATTGTTTATTTGGGTTAGAAAACAGCCGGCTCATCCGGCTGTCAGGATTTTTTTTGCTGTCAGCCGAGTCTTAAGGATTCAGAATTTTAGCAATAGAAACAGCATCTGCTATTGTATCCAGGCTGTAAATCTGCGTAACACCTTGTGTAGTGGCTGCCTGGGTTAGAATATTCTGCTGGTTTTGGGTATTCACTGCATTTTCAAACATGATTCCTGTGGAATGCGCTGCTGTCTGGTATACGTTGCTTAAAGCCATTGCAGGAGATTCGCCTACAACTTTTACATTGGATTGGGTAACTGCGTCTGTGATTTGTTCGTTAACTGTTGCCATAATGGTTATTGTTTATTTAGGTTAAAAATGACCGGTTCATCCGGCTGTTAGAATTTTTTTGATGTGAACTTATTTTAAGGATTCAGGATTTTAGCAATAGAAACAGCATCTGCTATTGTATCCAGGCTATAGATTTGCGTCACTCCCTGTGTAGTAGCTGCCTGGGTTACAATGTTTTGCTGGTTCTGCGTATTCACTGCATTTTCAAACATGATTCCTGTAGAATGCGCCGCTGTCTGGTATACATTGCTTAAAGCCATTGCTGGAGACTCTGCTACCACTTTTACATTGGATTGGGTAACTGCGTCTGTGATTTGTTGGTTAACTGTTGCCATAATGATTATTGTTTATTTGGGTTAAAAAACGACCGGAATTTCCGGCTTGTCATGATTTTTAGTATCTGCTGAAAAGCTTTTAAGGTTTCAGAATTTTAGCAATAGAAATTGCATCTGCAATGGTATCCTTACTGTAAATCTGAGCAATACCCTGCGTAGTGGCTGCCTGAGTCACAATGTTCTGCTGGTTTTGGGTATTCACTGCATTTTCAAACATGATTCCTGTAGAATGTGCTGCTGTCTGGTACACGTTGCTTAAAGCCATTGCAGGAGATTCACCTACTACTTTTACATTGGATTGGGTAACTGCATCTGTAATTTGTTCGTTAACTGTTGCCATAATGATTATTGTTTATTTGGATTAAAAACACCGGATCTGCCGGATTTGTAAAGCTTACTTTTTGTCCTTTAAAAATTAAGGTTTCAGGATTTTAGCAATTGAAACAGCGTCTGCTACCGTATCCATGCTATAAATTTGCATAATACCCTGAGTAGTGGCTGCCTGTCCTAAAATGTTCTGTTGGTTTTGCGTGTTCACTGCATTTTCAAACATGATTCCTGTAGAATGTGCGGCTGTCTGATACACGTTGCTTAAAGCCATTGCAGGAGATTCACCCACCACTTTCACATTAGACTGCGTTACTGCGTCTGTAATTTGTTCGTTAACTGTTGCCATAGTTGTTAATTGTTTTTTTGAGATCCGGTCTCGGTTAATAAAATATTTGATTTAAACTAGTTTCTATATTATTTAAGCTCCTGCAGATGAATACGGTAAAACAGATTTCAAAACATTGTTGTAGACTGTGACTGTGCTTCCGCTGTATGGGTGATTCTCAATACAATGGGTTGAAATCATGGTCTGTAAAATCTGCAAGAGTTAAAATCTTTATTTTTAAGCTCCAGCTATCCTGGTATGATACTGAAAAAAGGATGCGGTTGAGATTTTCCGGGTGTATACTCCTAAAAAGTCAATTTCTGCCGTAGGTATGCTGTAACATGATATATGCCTGTAGTTGAGGATTACCTGACTGTGTATGTTAAGCATCTAAAAACCGGTGTGGAAAATAATATTGACGTGATTGTATATGCTGAGGTCACCCGTTTCTATCTTTACAGAGAAATAAACCGCATCCATTGTTATTGCTGACTGGAATTGATTAAAAACGGCCTCTTCCTGATATTGAACCTTTGAGCTTTAATCTCCCGGAACCCATCTTTTTTATTCCCATAACGTAATTGCTCATTCCCAGCATAGCGTCCCGCTGCTGATTCAGGGAGGAATTGATATGCATTACCCCTGTGGAATGCGCGCTTACCTGCATTGAGATGGCGGCTGGTACGGAGGCTGACATTCCCATAACTGCTGTATTGATTTCATTCATATGAACTGTAATTTTTTTGATTGGTATATTATTTACGGATATTGGCAAATCTTATCTGCAGCTTGTTCATTCTTTCTGCTATCTTTAATTCTTTGTCTTTTATTTTTACCACAGAAGCTTCCTGCAGCTGTTTTAACTGTTCGTCATAGTTCATGGTTACCGGGCTGGCTGCAGCAGGCGACTGATAAGCTTCCTGCTGTTTCACCGCTTCTTCCAGTTTTTCCAGCAGAGGTGCTAAAGATTTAAGCGTTTCTTTCGTTGCTTTATCTTTGATGTAGTTAATGATTTCATCTTCATGGCTCAGGACAAATGGCATGGCGCTTATGTCTATTCCCACGGTATTATTTTTTATTTCTACAAAAGGGATACAATCTTCCGGTTCCTGATCTGTCACTCCGTTTTCCGTTCCCTGGATTGGAATATCTTCATAGATTTCCGGTTCCATATCTTTGCTTCTATCTTTTGAATAATCCATTTCCTATTTTTTTAAGTTTGTCTGTAATCTGTATAGCTAAAGGTTTCTTCACCTCTTCTTGTTCAGGCTCCTCTGCAGGAATTACCGCTTCTTCAATTTTAGGCTTTATGAGTGGCTGAGCCAGCTTGATAGATTTCAGCACCAATTTTCCGTCCCCGCCGTCAACTTCAAGATTTTTATTTCCCATGCTGTTTTGTTCTTCTGATTTCTCATTGGCAGGCCCTGACGTCAGACATTTTTTTTTTTCAGCATCTTCTGCATCAGGATCTTCAACAGGTGCAATATGCTGCGGGGCGTTGAGGTTGCTGTTAACGGCATAAATTGTGGTAGAAATTTTCGTTTTTACTTCTGCATAATCACTGACTATTTTAAAGAGATCCCGCATCATTTCATTCCCAGTCCCGTTTCCTGTATCATCGGCCTCACTCAGATTGTTTTTTGGTGGCGGTTTGTTTTCACTGGGAGTTCCGTAGGTCAGTAAATTATTGGCCAGTCTGCTCAATGCGATGAGACCTACCTGCTCGAATCCTTTTAAGAAAGACTGTAGATCCTGAACCATCATTCCCGTCGACTGATCGATCATCACTTTTCCGGCTCCCGTCATTGGCGAAGCCGCCGGTGGCGACAATACCTCTTTGTTGATGAAGATCACCGCTTCTTGTGCAGATTTGGATCCCTCCGAATTTTGCGTTCCCATTGTGTTAAAGTTTTAAATTATCCTTTTAGAATCTTAATGGCATCTGCTACAATAGCAGGATTAAGCTGATTAAGATTCTGTTGGTTTGTTACTGAGTTCTGTATCGAAATTCCGCTGGCATGCATCGCCATCTGGTACAACATACTCATTGCCTGAGCCGGCGATTCGCCTAGCACTGTAACATTGGTCTGCGTTACCGCATCAGTGACCTTGTTATTTACTGTATCTGACATATACTTGGTTTTAATGGTTATTAAATTAAGAGGATCATCAATTCTTCTTATCTTTAAGAACTTTTCTCCCGGTTTACTTTTCTACGCCTCCCCTCTTCCTCATTTCCGTTTCTCCCTTTCTTCTGATACAAATGTCCAAAAGAAAAATATATCCAGCTTAAGGGAATTTACTGAATTTTAGAAACTCAGGTATTTCCCTTTAATGTGATAAAATGACAAATCCATCATATTACCGCTAATTAAAACAAGGTATGACGGTTTATTGAAGGATTACAGAGATTTTTAAACATCAAAAACCGCCACACACAATGCAGGCGGTTTTGATTCAACTGAAAAATGCCATTTCATACAGCCAGATACAACTGACAATCTATAAACATTATAGATTTAAAATGAGCTAACAATTATTTAAAATGATTTTTATATTATTCTTTGAGATTACATTTTCACCGCTAACCATTTTTACTGTGGTCTTCTCGAATGACATTAAGGTTACAATTATTCAGAATTAGTAGTTCTATAATCCTTTCTTCCCCTCCATCCAATACGCCTGCGACCTTATACACTTCCCATCCACACCCTTCGCCTTAAGAAACTTCCGAACCACAGACATGGTACTTCCATTTCCTGTAAGATAAAAAACGGCTTCATTATTTTGAATGGCCTGCTTTTCTTCTTTTAAAAAGTCGTTTAAAGCTTCCATGATGTTCTGAATATCATTTTTGGGAGCGTGATAGCCATACAGTTCCAGTTCTTTCAGCGCTGAACGCTCTTCCAGCTCATGAAGACAAACAAATGATCCGCTTATTTCTTCCGCTGCTTCTTTGATGGACAGAGAGCTTCCTAATGACGTTTCGTCGCCTATGGAGAAATGGATTTCTGCGTTGGGTTCAAAGAAACGTTTTCCTCTAGGCATTAAAATTTTTGTAGTGTCCCCTTCTGAAAGGTGATGGGCAAAACGGCTTCCGACGGAATCGGTATCGTGGAGATGAAACAGTACATCGAAAGTCCCTGTATGCTTATTAAAATTGAAGGGCGAATAATAACGGTAATCTTTGTCGTTGACTCTTATTCCAATGGCATAGGCAGGTTCAAAAGGGACATCTTCCAGATCAGACGCAAAACGGATGAGACGAAGATCTTTTGAAACGGTTTCGGTATGGATAACGGTGCATTCTTTAAATTTTGAGGACATGACATTTTCTAATGTGTCATTGATCCATTTAGGTAAGCTTGGCATAAATCATTTTAATGCAAAGGAAGCGGCAAAATGAAAACGGACCCATAGCAGTTTCATGGAATTGATTGGACAATTCGCGGTTTACAATCTATTTCCGACTTTTATCCCGGAATTCTGATGGCGGACAGCCTTCTACCTTAGAAAATAAGCGGGAGAAATAAGCATGGTCGCTATATCCCAGCTCGTAAGCAATTTCTTTTACTGTCAAATGAGTGAAAGATAAGAGTCTCTTGGATTCAATTAAAACCTCCTGATGAATCCAGTATTGTGCCGATTTTCCTGTGACTTCCCGGATAACATCTGTCAGATAGCCCCGTGAAATATTTAAAGCTTCGGCATAAGCGGATGGACTTTTCATGGTTTTAAATTCTTTTCTCACCAGAATCCTGAATGTTCTGGTCAGTTGAATTGCACGATTTTCATTAGATACTTCAAGGTTGTTTTCCCCTAAAAAGATCATCGCATACATCCCCGAAAAAGCATTTATGAAAGACCGGATGACCAGAAAACCTTCTTTACTTCCCAGCATTTCTTCCGTGCAGGACATCTGAAGCATTCCTGCACAGGTACTGAGTTTTTCAACCCAGTTTTTATCAACTGAAATGGGTTGTATATCCACCAATGATTCTTCAAAAACCGATCTTACACTATCCGGCAGCATATCTGCTTTCACTGCCACAAACCATCCGTTGACGTCTTCCATCAGAATCCCTTCATGAACCTGTCCCGGAAGCAGAAAGAATACCGCAGCATCGCGCGCCTCTACCACTTTAAAATCAACCATCATCCTGGCCCTTCCGCTTTCCAAAAAAGTAAAAATATAATGGCTGTCGCGGTGAATCCCTTTATCAAAAAGATTATCTACTGTATTGATAGTCCGTTTTTCAATTCTTTCGATCACGATACCATGCTGTGTGATACTGCTTAAATCATAGGTGGGAATGGACTGTTTCATGGTACCTTAACTTATCTCGCTTTTGAAAAGGCCATTTTTACGGCTAGATAGGTTAAGACACTCGCCATAAACCATTTTTGCACTTTCACCCAAAAGGGGTTTCCTGTAAAAAATGCCGCTACTCTTGCTGCTGTCAGCACAATGATAAAATTAACACTGAAGCTTACAAAGATCTGAATAACGCCCAGTTCCAGACTCTGAGTCAAAACGGAACCATATTCGGGTTTAATGAATTGCGGGAAAAATGACAGGTAGAATACGGCCACTTTGGGATTTAGTACATTCGTTAAAAAACCGACTGTGAAAAGCTTTTTAGGCCCGTCATGTGAGCTGTTCTTATCTACATCAAATATATTCCTGCTCTTTGGCTTAATCGCCTGATAAGCTAAATACAAAAGATAAATGGTTCCAAGTGTTTTCAGGACCGTATAAGCCAATGGAACTACCAATAAGACTGCAGTAAGGCCAAAAGACACCATAATAATGTGGAACAGAAAACCGCAAACGACACCTGCCAAAGAAATCATTCCGGATTTTTTCCCTTGTGTAATTGATTTTGAAATGAGATAGATCATATTGGGGCCGGGACTTATCACTAAAACAAGTGCAGCCAGGATAAAGAATACGAGTTCTTGAAATGGAATCATCTTTTAATCAATTATTTAGTTAAAGAACATCTGCCGGAAAATCATTTTATTCCTGCCACTGAGGAATAACGGAACAAATATAAGTGATTTCATGCTTATTTTTTATCTCATGTTTCGGATCAGATCCTCTCTGTTGATCCTTCTCATTCAAGTTCAAACAGTTAATTAATGATAAGATTACAATTAATTATAAGGCTGGTAACGGTATTTTGCTATTTTTGTATTCCCGAAAGGGGGAATTTTTACTTTTTTCAGAATAACCACACAAAAACTATGAACCAGATAACCCCATGCAGCATGCCTACTATACAAGAAAAAAGGCCAACAACTGAGATCAGGATGATTTCAAACATTCCTTATCTTTTCATTCAAAGATCCGCAAAAGTATTTTCCGCTCAGGATATTGATGAGGAAATATTCCACCTTCAGGTCCCTGATACCACATTTTTTTTAACCTTAGCAGTAATATCCCAGGTATTTTTACGTTTGACAGGAAACTAAGAATCATTTTACCTAACATTAAAAGTTGGATCCGTCTAATTTCCCTGTTCTGCATGATCAGCTTACCATCAATCCATTAAAACATACTATTTGATAGATTTCTACTCCATTAAAATGTAAACTCAATGCAAAAATTGTTTTTTAAAACTGCCGTCACGGCCGCTGCACTCTGTTTCAGCTCCATGGCCCTGGCGCAGCAAAAGTACTCAGTAAGCGGTACTGTGAAAGACCACAAGAATGGCGAACTGCTGATCGGGGTTACTGTAAAAGTAAATGAAGATCCCTCGATTTCCGTGGTGGCCAACGAATATGGCTTTTACTCACTTTCCCTTCCTGAGGGAAACTATACCCTGATTGTTTCGTATCCGGGCTACCGTGATTTCGAATATGCTATCAAAGTGGAACAAAACACGAAGGTAGACCTTCCCCTTGACCAGGAGGATCAAAAAGTAGGAAAGATTGATGAAGTCGTTATTTCCGGGGTTAAAAAGAATAAAAATCTTACCACAGCTCAGATGGGAACTGAGACTTTGAGCATCAAAAATATAGAAAAACTTCCGGTTTTATTCGGGGAAAAGGATGTTATGAAAACGATACAGCTTTTACCGGGAATAAAAAGCAACGGTGAAGGAAGCAGCGGATTCAGTGTAAGAGGGGGAGCCACAGACCAGAACCTGATCTTACTGGATGAAGCGCCTGTTTATAATGCTTCGCATTTACTTGGTTTTTTCAGTACGTTCAACAGTGATGCCCTGAAGGATGCGAGTATTATCAAAGGAAACAGCCCTGCCCAGTACGGAGGCCGCCTTTCTTCAGTAATGGATGTTAAAATGAAAGACGGAAATAATAAGGATTATAATGTGAATGGAGGAATTGGTCTGATCAGCAGCAGACTGAGCGTGGAAGGTCCCATTCAGAAAGAAAAATCTTCATTTATCGTTTCAGGAAGAAGAACATATGCCGATCTGTTTCTTAAGACCTCTGATGATTATAAGGACAGTAAGCTGTATTTCTACGATTTGAATTTGAAAGCGAATTATCAGATCAATGAAAACAACCGTCTTTATTTATCCGGATATTTCGGAAGAGATGTTCTGGGACTAGGTGACACTTTCTCTACAGACTGGGGAAATACGACGGCTACCCTTCGATGGAACAGCATCATCAACAGTAAATTATTTTCCAATACCTCATTCATTTACAGTAATTATAATTATAAAATCAGCCTTAAAAGCAATGACAATACTTTTGGTTTAGATTCTCAGATTGAGGACTGGAACCTTAAGCAGGATTTCACCTGGTTTGCGGGAAATAAACATTCTGTGCGTTTCGGGCTTCAGTCTATTTACCATACGATTACCCCAAGCAGTGCTTCAGGTACGAGTGTGAGCAGTTTCCCACGAAATCCGAGAAAATCATGGGAAAATGCGGTGTACATCAATGATGACTTCAAAGCCTCTGACAAATTTACCGTAAACTACGGTTTGAGACTTTCTACGTTCAGTGTTTTAGGTGGTGACACGTACAATACTTATGAAAATGGAGTCATTACGGACAGTCGATTTCTGGAAAAAGGCCAATTCGGAAAAACGTATTTTAATCTTGAACCAAGAATTACAGCGAATTACCGTATTAATGAAGTCAGCAGCGTGAAAGCAGGCTATTCCCGCAACACACAGAACCTTCACCTTCTGAGCAACAGCAGCAGCGGAAATCCTACGGACCAGTGGATCGGAAGCAGCTACAGTGTAAAACCGGAAATCGCGGATCAGATCAGTGCAGGATACAGCCGAAATTTCAATAACAATAATTATGAGCTGAATGCGGAGATCTATTATAAATCTATGCAGAACCAGATCGACTTTAAAAATGGTGCACAGATCTCATTTGATACGGCAGCTGATGTAGAAAGTGAATTGTTGTATGGTAAAGGAAGAGCTTACGGTTTGGAACTTATCGCTAAAAAGAAAAGCGGAAGACTGACCGGCTGGATTTCTTATACATTGTCTAAAACAGAGCGAAAAATAGACGGCATCAACAATAATGAATGGTATAATGCGCGAATGGACAAAACGCATGACATCTCTATCGTTGCCACTTACGAACTGAATAAAAAATGGTCATTATCGGGATTATTCCTTTACAGTACAGGAAATGCAGTTACCTTCCCTACCGCAAAATATGAGCTGAACGGACAGACTATATTTCAGTACAGCAGCAGAAATGCTGACCGTATGCCTTCTTACCACAGAATGGACCTGAGTGCTACGTATGAACCTGAATCTACCAAACGCTTCAAAGGATCATGGTCTTTTGGTATTTATAATATCTACGGCCGTGAAAACGCTTATACCATCACGTTTGAAGACAATCCGAATAACCCGGGAACTACCCGAGCTATGCAGACTTCATTATTCCGTTGGGTACCCAATGTCACTTATAATTTCAAATTTTAGATCATGAAGAATATTATTTTTATCATATTAACGCTGTTTTTAGTCACTTCCTGTGAAAAGGAGATCGACCTTGATCTGGATGACAAAAGCGGAAACATTGTCATAGAAGGTAATGTAACGAACCAGCCCGGACCTTATTTTGTAAGAATAACAAAATCGGTAGCTTTTACTCAAAATAATCAATATCCTGCGGTGACTGACGCTCAGGTGATTTTAAGTGATAACACGGGACAAACTGAAACATTACAATACGTAGGGGACGGAAAGTATAAAACCACCAATTTTACAGGAGTAACAGGACGTACTTATACGCTGAAAATACAGGCTGAAGGAAAACAGTATACTGCTCAGAGTTCAATGCCCGAAGTGGTTAATTTTGATGGTCTGACGCAGGATTCTTTCACATTCGGAAGTGAGACCACCTATACCCTTCTTCCTGTTTTTACGGATCCTGCGGCATTAGGAAATCGCTATCTTTTTAATTTCACCATTAATAATATGACTAAAAAAACGTTTGAAGTATTTTCAGATAACGTTAATAATGGACTGGTGAATCAAAGACCCTTGTTTCTCCCTAACGAGGATCAAGATGATGATCCTACCGACCATAAGGTAGTGCCCGGAGATACTGTTTATGTAGAAATGCAGTCCATTGATCACAATATATTCACCTATTATTCTGCTCTTCTGCAGATTTCAGGGGATGGAGGTGCTGGCGGAGGTGTAACGCCTTCCAATCCTCCAAGTAATATTGATCATGGAGCTTTAGGATATTTCTCTGCTCATACCACACAGAAAAAAAGTATTGTGATTCAGTAGATGACGATCACGATTGTATCAATAAAGGCTATTCCGACGTTGGGATAGCCTTTTTTGTGAACCACTTGTCTTGAAAAGTACAGATCATCACTTTATTGTTTTCTATATTATATTTAAAAGTATTGGTCAGATCTTTTTTGAACAAAGCTTGAATAAAATACCACGAATAAAATCATACTAGATTATTTTATCATTTATTTACGGCCTTCCAGAATACATTAAACTGTAAAATAAGGCTTAAACAGTACCATATGAAAAACAAATATTGTTTCTTCCATCAACTATTTTCCAACTTTAACAATAACGAATTTCTCTTCATAAGACTCAACAGTACTGTCTTTTACAGAAGTGATTATTTTTTCAATATTTTTATTATGATAATAGTAGTTTCTCTTATAACTAAAAGGTGTATCGAAGTATTTTGCCTGAAATTCTATTTCATCCAGTCTATTTTTTTTCGTTTTTATTTTAGCTGATGTTATGGTTGAATTATCTGGCCAGTATGGAAGTTCGCTATTTTTTGGAAGCATAAAATCACACCCATTATATCCATCTTTGGTATGTTTACAATTTTCTTTGATCATGCGTTCGATTTCCAAGTCCTTTTTGAGAAAATTGAAATTAGTAATTGGAACTTCATCCATTGAAAATGTATTTTCTGATGCAACGATATCTGAAAGTTTACTATAGTAATTGATATACTTAATATTTCCGGTAGTAATTCTTTTTTTCTGTTGGTCATTATACTTAAATTCCTTTACTATCAAGTCATTTTTATCTCTAGTAAATACTAAAGAATCACTTTTTATTGAGCTACCATATACTCTTGCATATTCACTGTCCACATGAAAATAATGAACTGTTTGAATATCATTATTACTCAAATAAATTACTTTGCCATCATGATGTTGAGATTGGCAGTTAATATAAAAAAAGAATAGGATCAGATATAGATTACTTCTTTTCATTAGGCTTCTTTTTTCTTGTTTTTAATTCTTTCCAAAAAATAGTTCCTAAATACACTGCTCTTGACTCAAGTGCTATTGTATTCATAGTAGAATATTTATTGTTTGGATTTTTACCTGGTGTATATTTTTCCTCAGGCGCTTCAAAAGAAGCTCCCAATCTTTCCACTCCTTTCTTCCATGCACTATGATGTGCAGCAGAAATTGACCACCCCATTGTATTCATATGGATTTCAAACTTCCCTGTTGAAAATCTATCATCTTCAATTGAAAACGCTGCCTGTTCAGCTCCATCCCACATTGTCGCTCCATTACTAGGGTCTTCATTTGTTGTTAGTGATCGGATAATTGCTGATAATGCTAACTGCATCTTGGTATTATTTCTTTTTCCAATTTTTGTATTTCTAAATAAAATTGCCTGTTTGCTGCTAATACCATATGCTACCTTATTTATTTTATGAACAGATGCTATAGCCAGCATTTCTAATTCAAGCTCTTCTTCAATTCCAATATTACTTCTATAAGCTGAACTTTCACCATATATTGTAGATGCTTTTTCTACAAATTTTTGATGTAGAATATTCTTTTCTTTTTCTTTTAATAAGCCAGATTCTTTATTTATTAATGACCATTTTTTATCTTTTTTAGCTTTATCATATTCTTCCTGATTTGATAAATAGACTTTAACACTCTTTTCTAATCCACCTAAATAATACCCCCCTTTAGTATAGTAAATATATTCTATATCTGATTGTGTTTCCGGTACCGGCGCCCCCTTCGCATCAACACTTTCAGGCTCGTTGACCTGTCCGGATGTTATAAACTCTATCTTTCCGGTTTCAGGTGGTATATTACCCGGCATTTTGCCTGTCCCCGGTAATGTTGATTTTTTTAATAATACATAATTCTCCTGTACTTTAGCGGTCCCAAAATCCTGCCATTCTGTGAGAGATATCATCTGAAAACCATCATAAAATTTAAAATTGGGAATCTGCTTTTCTACAATTGTTCCGGTAAGTTTCCCTTGTGTGGTAGGTACATCAGTTAAAACTTTAAATTCACCTAAATGGGCATTGAATTTTATCTTTGCTCCATGTATTGCCAACAGCAATCCATCTTCTACTTTGTCTTTTTCATCATTTTCAGCACGTTTGTCTTCCATTTTCTGACTGTTAGCAGCCTTTATCTGATCACTTTCCTGTGTTGTCCCCTGATTTTGAGTTTCGGGAACGGCAGCTTCTGTATCTTTATCTAGCCTATCCATAATAATGAATGTTTTAAATGGGTATTATGTTTTTTGATTTCTATAAAACCTTCCTCATAATGATCTCCTTTGAATACAAATAATCCTCTGAAATGATCAATTTCTGTTGGGTTCAGATTTTCAGGAGTAATCGTTAACGTTATTTTCTCTCCATCTTTTACAGGAGTCATGATTTCTGTAAAGCCATCTGGAGATTCTCTCTTTCTCCCTGTATCAAATGACTGTAATAAACCATTGAAAAGCAATCCAAACATATGGTAACCGCCTAAAAAATCGATGAGCCTGCTTTTATCTTCAAGGATACTGCTGATCTGACTGAAATAGTGATCTATGACTTCCCCTTTGTGGGTATCTGAAAGCCTGGCAACTATTTTTATCCATCTTAAGCGAAGAAAATTAACATTATTAACTTCAACAATATTTCCTTCTTGATCAACAGTTAATTCCAACTCATCAAACAAATAACTAATTTGCTTTAAAAATTTCCCCATTGCATTATCATCGTCCGAAAAAATAAAATCAACAACTAAAACATGGTATTTAAAATGGTCTTTTTCATTCCCTAAATAAAAGATCTCAGCTATTCTCACATAACTTTTTTCTCTACAATAAGAAGTATCAGAATTAGAAATAAATAGCGTTTCCAATCTATAGGTTTTGCAGAAACTCTTCAGAGGATGTTCCAATATCAATTTGTTTATAGTTTAAAACTCCATTCTTTTCCGATCATCAGTGGGTGAATAAGCAAGACTATCCATTAACGTATTAATTTTTGCAGATCGATGTAAATATCTATTCTTCAGTTTTCTAAGAAGATAATCAGACTTATATGCTGTAACCACTACTTCTTCCAGTTGTTTAGCAGGAATTGCACGGTCAACAGGAGTTGCTACAGGGACCTCTACATTCCTTTCTTCTTCAATTTTCGGTTCTTCTTCATGTTTAAAATTTCCTTTAAGTGTCCAGTTTTCATTCTTTTCTATAATGTGATCTTTCATATATGCTTTTACTTCATCTAAGAAAGTATCATTCAAAGCATAATCTGCCATTACTTTTGGATAGAACAGGAAATTATCATCTTCATTAAGATAGGGCAAAGCGTAATCACACATAAAATGAAGTGGAATAAAACTGTATCCTCTATACAGATAACGGGTTCCGGTAAGTGTGTATTTCCAGTGTGCTTCAATAGCCAACTGATCTTTTTTAAACCAGCCCTGCTCTATTAATTCATCTTTAAAAGCGTCTAATGATCTTGAAAAATAAGCTTTTTCAAGCCAAACGTATTCTTTCTCGGTCACTCCTTCTACAGGGTCTGGCTGGTATCCGTTTTGACTGAGTTCTGCAGAAGACATTACATCATGATTGTAACTTCCCCCCACATCACTGTGTACCCCGGGAAAATTCCTTTCAATACCTGATTTAAGGTCTACCGGAAGGAATCTTGTCAGGGAAAAATTTTCCCGATGTTCATCAGCAGCTGTAAAATGTACCGCCTTTCTCGGGGAACCCAGCTCATGCAAATGAAGGTCACCCACTTTCTTCTTAAAGCTAGGAAGCAGAAGACATGTAGGATCATAGGAGGCTACCGTATCATAAACACCTATAAATCTAACATTAACAGTCATGGAATTTACTAGTTCCCGAGCTAATCCAGCTTTTAAAAGGGCTGTACCAAGGTGTCCAAATTTAGGAAGTACTCCATCTTTCACCCATGATTTTTCAATGGACATAAATTCACTTGTCTCGTGGTCTACATCAATTTTTGATGCACCCTGCACAGGTGGATAATAAGCTTTCGGTGTATATGTTCCCATTTGTAAATTATAGGCAAAGTTTCTTGCTGCTGCTGCACCACGGCTAAATCCGAAAATATCAACAGTTAAAATAATTTCATCAATATCATCTTTAGACTTATCTTTTCTATCTTTCACATTTTCTGCAAGGGTTTTACATCCATTTCTTACTTTTCCTACAACTCCTGTTTTCCCACGACCATATTTAAAACCTCCTCCTTCATCATCTGCTTTATCAATGGTAGCAATACCTTCTACATAAAGTGAATAGACATCTCGTTTCGTACACATATACTTTCTTGCAACGTTGGTAAAATCATTACCAAAACTATTGTCATCCTTAGCGTATTTTTCAAAAATTCTTCGTTCTTCTTCCGTTGCAGAAACATTGCTGAATTCTCCTTTCCTCTGAACCTTTTTGCGTATTTCAGTATTTTTTAGATTATTTCTGGTTCCATCGAAGAATATTCCACAGGTAATCTTTAAAGTTCCCGGTGGATCTGGCAACGGATTGCCCGTATTATAAACAAAGGTTTTACTCATGGTTAATCTTTGTATTTTGTTTTACGTACCATAATTTTACTGTTTTTCAACCAAACCTGCTTGTCCCCGCTCACTAATTTTACAGAAGCAGTGGTTTTAGGAATATTAACGGTAATCTTTAATTCGATTTTAGCATTAGGATCATCAGAAGAAATTTCTTTAAAGGCCGGAAAAATTTCCTTTTCATCAAATTCTACATTACTGACATATCTATACCCGTCAGCACCGTCTATCCATAAAATTTTAATATCATTTGCAGCAGCCCTTTTTTTAAGGGTATCCCATTTTAGTTCATTAGGAATAGTACGATTATATTTTTCTGCCAGGATTTCTCCAAAGGTTATTTCCATTTCACCATTATAATGAAAATAGGTAACTTCTTTTGTTTTTCCATTGTCAGGGAGTTCAACCTGTACATTCCAATTATATTCTTTTCTATAGCTGTCCCATAATCCATAAGGGATGGGTTTACCTTCGTTTGCCTTTACCACTTCCGGTGGAACAATTCCAAATTCATGTATAATTTTACGTTGATATTCAGGATCAAACATGTTTTTCTGAGGTCCGGGACTCAAAGCATCTATTTCAGACTGCGGTATTGTTATTTTCTTACCCTGATATCTTCCTATTTCCACTTGTCTTCCTGCTCCGGCAATCCAAATTACAACCACACCGCCTGGAGCAAAACCTACAATAATCTGGTTATAGTTTTCTTTTCTTGGGTTTGGATTATCTCCATTTGAAGGGGTATAATAGCCGTTTCGGAAAAGATCAATCATTTTTCCATCATCAAGATTTGTATCGATCTCATAAAATATTTTTTCAGCATAGGAAACCCAAATGACATGCAGATGATTAGGAACGCTTTTTTCTCCGTTACTCATCCCTCTGTTTGCTTCCCCCCATGATCCACCGGTTGTTCCACTATACAAACTGGTAAATTCCCCATTTCCGGATTCCAATCCTCCGCGATAAACATCTACGGGATAACCTAATGGGGCTGAGGTAGCATCTAGCCATTCATATTTCGTCATTGTTTTTGTTTTTTGATGCTCTTTCTTTTCCTGACACGAGATCTGAATGAAGAATAATAAGCTTAATAAATATTTTAGTGATTTGTTCATTGTTTAGAAAAATTATTCTTTAACCCATTCATACATTTGAGTTTCTGTTTAATAATAACTTTAAGTCTAAATGACCAGATGAATTCAGATCCGTTTTCAGCCTTTATTTACCTTGGCGTCTATTTTACCAAGCATTTTCGCAACTCCCGCACTCTGTAATAAAATATCACCATTCTTGGCGTTATGAGTAGTGGTAGAAGTCGTCTCTTTCAAATCACCCGTTATATTGATGGTTTTATTTTCATTTACGGTCTGTTTGTAGTTCTTTGAAGTGAACTGATGATTGTTTATAATATGAATGGCATTATCATTCCCGACACTTGTTTTCATATCTTTTCCAACATTAATACTAAGATTTTCACCAGCATTAAAAGTCATGTTTTTAGGAGCGGTAACTACAATGTTCCCTGCTCCGTCCATGAAGTAATTGTTGCCGCTGGGATCAATAATATTAACACTTCCTTCTGCATCGTTCATTAAAATTCTGATTCCGCTTCTCGTCTGTATGGATTTTAAATGATTATCCACACCGCCTCCTAAAGCGGTCCCTCCATGAAACATTCCTCCCATCACAAAAGGCCTGTCCGGATGGTTGTGTACAAAACCTACCATCACCTGATCTCCCACTTCGGGTATGGCTACATATCCTCTGTTCTGGCTGATCTGATCTGTCCCCCCTGCATCTGGAGCCATCATCCGGATAAAATTGGTGTTGTCGTTCAGCTGCCAGTCGAATCTTACGGTCACCCTTCCCTGTCCCTGAGGATCAGTATTGGATATTACGGTGGCGATTTGCGGTTGTGCAATCGGTACAACAAAGTCCGGTTTTGGGATATATCCTGTATCTGAAGCTATAGCTTCAAATCTTCCTGTATAATTTCCCAAGGTATCCACTTCATGAATAACGTCGGCCATCATCAGTTTTGTAAAATAGTCCGTCTGGCTGCTATCTGTTTTCCGCATCTTAATATCAGCAATACATCCAGGGTATAAAAAAGGAAGGGTTGTTCCTCCCGATACGGTAAAGACTTCTACAGCCCTGCTTCCTGATGTAGCGGTTTGGGAAATAACCACATCCATATCGGTGGCAGCTTTTATGGGAGCAACCTGTAATGATAGAGTTTTGAATATTCCATTATTGTTTTGATAGGCGGTTTTTGCTAAATTTCCCATATGCTGAATGGGGGTTTCTCCGGAACTGAGTTTCGTATTGGAACTGCTGTTGTATCCGTAAAAACTAGGTTTGATATGTACTGCTTTTAATTCAACACTAACATCGGAAACATTACTTCCATACACCAGTTCCAATGCTTTATTCTGGGGTGGCATATTTCCAAAGTGCAAAATTTCACCATCATAATAGAACTGTTCTCCATAGGCTTCTGCCATTCTGCAAAGATAATTGTAGTGTGTTTCTTCGTACTGAGCACTATAGAGAATTTGAGAAGATGCTTTTGCGTTGATTTTCACATCAAATTTACTACTTTCGATTCCCTGCTTGATGATGTCGGTTGCGATGATGCCCATATTGACAGGTTGCGCTCCACCAAAACTTTGGGTATGAGGAGCCGCATCCAATAAGATGGTGGGACTGTAGCCCTTCAATACTATGTTTCCAAGACTGTGATTTTCCTGACTGAACCCTACCTTTGTAATAACCCCGACAAAAGTTCTTTCCGGACTATTCTCAACGTCTTTGTACGTGATATTTACAGTCAGCCTTCCTCCTAAAAACCTGTTGGCTTGTTCAAGCTCATGATTTTGTTTTTCAGAAAGCGTATCATTGGCAAGGACAAGTTCAAATTCATGATGCTTTTTTACACTTTGCTGCAGACGGAAATATTTAAAGTGCCTGATGATCTTGCCATCAATCACAATACCCAGTTTCACCACACGGTTGATTCCAGAAATAGTATTCTCTGCAATCTTATCGGAATTTGAGATATTTTTATCCATAGTATTTAATGTTTTTTCAGGGTTCTTACTTTAAAAAAATATTATAGATGCTCTATAAAGTTAAAAAGTTTTCCTGTTATAAAATCACATGACTGGACCTATTTTTAAACTCTCAATAAATGTATGAGTGATCCTGTCTATTAATATCAGAATGGTAATCATTACAGACAAAAAAAGACAGAACGGCATTCCTACCGCCGGATACACCATTCTGTCTGATATTTTTTAAAAATTTTTAAGATGTTACATTCCTAAGAAGTAGGCCATTCTGCCTTGTAAGAAGAGTTACCCAAATCGATCACCTCTGCACTTACAATGAAACTGATGTACATACTGTTTTCATCTACTGCATCGAAATCTACTTCGTGCTGAATCACATATCCGTTCTCCCACTTCAAAGTAGTGAGTGTTCCTTCTTCGTGAGATTTGTTGAATATTACTTCTCCGGTTGTAGGCTTATATTTTCCGTTAAGAAGGCTTTCCAGAATATCAGACTTTTCTGTAGCTTCTACTGTAATTTTAATCAGTGCATTAGATGGATCTGATGCTACTCTTCCGGATACGTCTGTGGAACGGGACACACTATAGTTAAGTTTTAGTAATTTCTGTCCTTCGCCACCGTTGAATTTAAGAATTCCTCTTGAGTTTTTGTCTGCCATGATTGGTCAATTTTAATTATTAATATTTTGTGATTTGATGTTTCTTATTTCACCAAATATAGAATACTTATTTTAGAAAAAGGCCGTTTAATTATAAATATCAAAAAGTGTAGTACTAGTACTACTAACACTCGTTAGGTTGTATTAGTAATGTAAATCAAATGTTTATAATATCAGAAGGCAATTCAATGTATTACAGGTATTGTACCTACTTCACATCAAAATACTTCTTAAGATCGGAAATATTTTTTATTTTCAACTCCTCAGACTGTTTTCTGCGCATCATCAACGCATAGGAATTATTAAAACCGAGCGGTTTTAACCATTGAATGCCATACTGTTTTTCAAATTCAGAATTGCCATTTTTCATTTAAAATAGAAAGAATATTGCCTGAAATGTCGATGGGCATGTACGTAAAATCCGTTCCTTTTTCAACAAGACATTTAAGTAAAAAAGTGGATTTCATCACGTCTCCAGCACCCAGTTCATTAAATCGAACGGCTCGTTGTCAGGAATGATTAATTGGGCAAGATCTGCGGTTTTATTTTTGAAAATATCGAGTTCACCTTGGGTAAGATAGTATTCGGGCATTGCCATAATCTTCTGAAAAAGACGGTCTCCGGTGTTATCATAAAAATATTTTGAAGATAACCTTTTCGGACTGCTTTTTAAGCCTTCCAAAACATCCAAACGAAAACCATCAACATGCGTATTTTCAACCCTCAAATGTGGGTTTAGCTTTAAATTCATATGTTTTAATTTGTGTGGTTTTTAGTTAACTACAACTATCTTGCCGCTCCAACATTGAATTTACAAAAAAATATTTTCTATCGTTTCATTAACTTAAATATTTGCTTAATTGGAATAAATGATGTTTCCCGCAACTCTTAAATAACTCTTTATTTTACAACAATCTCCCAATCACTGAAAATAAACATTATATTTGAAAAAACTATACAAACATCTACTATGAAAAAGTTCTCAATATTGTTCTCAGAACATTCTGTCAGTATTTATTTTATTGGTCTGATCAGACTGAAAATTCAAAATTAATATCTACTTCTAACCTATTACCATTACATTAAGCTACTATCACGTAGCCATCATCAGAAAATATATAGAAAATGCTGAAATCTGCTTTAATTTCAAGTTTGGTATGTCTCACTATTTTTTGCTTTGGTCAAAAAGTGAAAAATAAAAAAAACGATTTACAACAGAAAACATATCTCTTGGATAAACTCATGAAATCTGCCTATGATATGGGGATATTTAATGGTAATGTTCTTGTTTCACAAAATGATAAAATAATTTACAAAGCTTCGTTTGGTTTTTCTGATGCTGCAAAGACCACTCAATTAACAGATAAATACAGATTTCATTTAGGCTCTATAACTAAGGAGTTTAGTGCCATTGCGTTATTTCAATTAAAAGAACAGGGGAAACTAAAACTATCTGATCATGTTTCCAAATTTATTCCCGAACTTCCTGTCTGGGCCAATGAAGTTACCATAAAAGATCTGTTGCAATATACAAGCGGAATTCCTAATGTGAATTGGAAGAAAATCAAAAATGATGCAGATATTTTCAATGATTTATTGTTGATTGACCATCTATCTTTTAAGCCGGGTACTGATTATGATTATAATAATAACAATCTTTTTCTGAGACAATTTATTATTGAACGTATTGCAGGAATTCCTTTTAAAACCTATGTTGAAAAATTTATTTTCAAGCCTTTGGAAATGAATACTACCCTGATGACTCCTTTTGAAAACGAAAAAAACATTGCTCAGGGATTTAACAATCAAACAATACCAGATCGTGCAGAACTACCTATAACTGGTGGAACTTATACTACAACTCTTGATTTATTGAAATGGGCCCATAGTCTACATTCCGAAAAAGTTATCAGTAAAAATTCTCTTTATGAATCAGGTCAAAGTTTTCATATTTCAGATAGCCAATCAGCGTTGGGAAATGCCAAATTTGATAATAAAAATTTAAAAGAACATCTTCATGATGGCAGAGCGGGAAGTTTTGAAGCCATCTTATTTTCAGATGTTCAAAACAAAATAACGATCATTTTACTCAGTAATAATTACAACGGAAAAATTTTTGATATTTCAGAAGCCTTACAGGCGATTTTAAAAAATGACACATTTAAAACGCTGCAAAAATAAAGACATCAATATTCAATTGTAATAATTCTTATAGAGTATTGGTTTGCTTTAATTCATACTCAATTTCATCGTCGTCTAAATCTGCTGTTTTCACAAAGTTAAGCCGTTCCAGTAGCTTAATGGCCGGACCATTTTGTTGACTTGTTGCTGCCCAGATCCGCTTTAACCCCATTTGATTTAATCCAAAATCTATAGCCAGCAACATTCCATTGGTCATATACCCTTTGCCATAATATTGTGACAATAAAACACAGCCCAGTTCTCCTTCTCCTTTATCCAACCCACGGTAATAGCCACAGGTTCCAACGATTTTATCGGTTACGTTGTCTACAATTCCCCAGTGAATGGAATTCCCGTCCAGATAATCCTGATTGATCTTAGCCTGCATTTCTGCTGCCTGCTGAACAGTTTTTGCCTGGATGGCATCGTAAAATGAGATTTCAATAAGATCATTAAGGTCTGCATCCTTAATCTGTCGTAATGATACCCTATCGCCTGTTATGTATGGAAAATAATCGTGTTGAAATAGTTTCATGCTTTTTAGTTTTTAATCAGCCCCTAAGATATGAATAGCCCAAGCGTCACTCATGCTTTTTTAGGAAAATTTTAAATTTAAAAAAGAGTTTTGGATCATTATTTAATATCAAACTTTATTCTTTCGGCAAAATTAGGAGCCTCAAAACAGCTTTACCAATTTCATTTAAAATAATTGATAAAATCATTTTACCATTTTAAAAAGTGAATTATTTAAATGACAAGGTCCTATTTTAAATTCAAAATGTTTTAATCTTCTATAAGATTGATAGTGAAACAATTTTCGAAAGATTAAGACTAATGAAGTAGTTAAGGATACTGGACAAAAATAGTGCATTATCTAAATTTTCTGTTTTTGTTCTTTTGTCTTGAAACAAAATGAACCAAAAATTCAAGGCTGGAAGCTTTCACTAAAAATTAAAACTTGATCCTAAAATTTCCAAACTCGTGCGGAAAGAATGTTTCTGCTTCGTTTCAGTTGATGATCGCGCACTCAAACAGTGGAAATTTTTTAACGGATAAAATTTTAATTTTCTTAACGCTACAGCTTCCTAGGCCGATATTCGACAACTCTTCAGCAATACTTACATTAATGAATTGTCCTCATACTTCATTTTATTAATCAGAGGGTTCGCATACATTGTTAAGAAAAATTCTTTTGAAACGGCATCAGAAGGGTCGATACGCATGTCAAGTCTTCGGACAAACAGTTGTTTTTCCTGTTCTGTATATTCTGAAGCGTATGTATCCGTGTTGTGAAGCAGGTCATAAGCGATAAACTTGGTCGGCCAAAGCTTATAGTTCTGTATGATTGAATCATCAATGATCTGAGCAATAGCCTGCAGCTGCTTGTTTTTGTTTTCAAAATTGAGGGCAATATCATCCAATTCTGTATCCAATATATGACCGGCATGCAGGTGAATACGTTTCTTTTGGCCTAATACTCCACTAAGCATGGTCATAAAATCTTCATCCTTACCCTTAACGTATTCCTCATCTCTGTGCTTGGCCAGAAGCTGTGGCATTTTTAAGGAATCAGTAGGATCATATTCATAGGAAATAGATATCGGAACGATCTTTAATGTTTTAAAATAATCCGTCAGAGAAAGATCTCCGGCAGCCATCGCAAGCATTTTTAAAACACCTTGTTGCGTAGCATCATTTCCGTCTTTGGTTCTTCCCTCACGCTGGGCGATCCAAACGGAGCGCTTTTCAACATGCAGAAGCTGCTCAATATACTCAGACATGATCTGGGAGCTCTTCAGCTGTTCACGGATCGGCAAACCTCTCTGGACTAAAAAGTTACGATTCAGTTTTGCTAATACATGCAGTAATGTTTTCTGAACCAGATTGTCACCAATGGCAGATGAAGTCATGATAAACTCCTTCTCCAGCAACACGAGGTTGAGCAGTGAGGTATCCAAAACAATATCCCTGTGGTTGGAAACGAAAAGGTAGGGGGTATTTTTATCCAGCTGATCAAATCCCGAAGTCGTTAAGCCTTCAGAGCTTTTCGCGAGAATCTGACGAATGGTATGGGCGATAAAATTGTGCTGAAAATCACTTATCGAATGAATACTCTTAAACTGTTCTCTCCAAACCTGCTTATCAACATCAGGAAAAGTGAAACTCATCAGTGCTGTCATCATAGGATCACGGGCTATACTCCGTAACGCTTCATTTACTTCATGATCATAAAAAGGCCTGATTTCATCGAACTTCGACATGTAATTATTTAAAAATTAAAACTATTTTGCAAAAGAACAAAAATTTATCGAGGGTACGCTACAATGTTTGTTAAAGTATGTCATTTGTCGACATAGCAACTATGTTCTACATACCATTGAATTATTTACCGTAGAATTATTCCCACAAAAAAATGTTTAGCCGGCTTATATTCTCCTCTATTTTCCCAGGAATTAAAGATGATCATTGTACAGACATCGTTGGATAAGCGGCCACATAGGTTTTCAATAATTTACCTTTAGCAGAGTATTCTGAAACCTTATATCCTTTATCGGTATCTATCATCACTTCATAACTGCCGTCTTTTTTGATTTTTTTACTTTTACCTAATCCGTATTTGGTTTCCTTACTGATCAGCTCCCCTTTTTCATCAAATTTTTCTTCCATCCAAGTAGCCTCTTTTTCAAGATTCTTAGTGCTGGTACGGCTTTCTACTTTATTGGTTTTCCCATAATAAAATGTACGTGTGCCTTCCACGTCATCCTCAACATCCCAGCCGGAAAGATTCATGCTTTTGGAATAAACAGCTTTTCCATCTATCGCTCTTGATTCGCTTTTAAAATCACCATTTGGTTCAAATTCTTTCACATAGAAAACACCCTGGTCAAAGTAACAGGTTTCTATAAGTTTACCGTTTAGCTTTTTGTCGATTCTGATCAGAATATCGTCTTTATACAAGCCCTTAACAACGAAGTTTTTATCAGGTGTTTCAAAGTTCATTTCACCATCAATTTTACCTGAGTCATTCACTTCAAATAATGATTTAACCGTTTTATCATTTTTCCCTTCTTCATCCATGAGCATGATGTATTTTCCGGGAGCCAATGTTCTACCGTCTTTATACCTTGCATGCTGCGGCTCATGTTTCTCCATTTCTTTTCCGATACTGAAGTCCTGTAAATCGCTTTGTTTAATAGTGGTCTGAGCATTTGTAAAGACAGCGGTGACCAGCAGTGAAAGGATACCTATTTTAAGTTTCATAAATGAATATTCTATTAGTTTTTTGATCCGGTTAAGATAGAGATATTATTCCACACCAAACTTCCGATAGAAAGTCAGATCTTTCATAAGATAAATCAGGACATAGCAGGGGCTATTCCCAAAGTGCGAGAGCCAAAAAAACTAAGAATTGGATGGTCTACTCTGAATCTTTGTTGAAATAAATATTTATTTTACTTTTTCCAAAAGATATAATTTCGACCCTGAAAATGCCAGTTTAGGCATCAGATTTCCTTCCAGCACCATGGTTTTATTGTTGACATCAATAACTGAAATATAATTATTGGAATTGTATTCTATATAGTTTTCTTTTTCTTTGGTGACAGGATTTTTACCGAATTCCATAGCGTATTTTACCCAGTCTTCCTTTTCAGAACTGCAGTGTACAGGTTTGAATTTGGATTTTTTAGCCTTGAAAATAATCTGATCAAAACCTTCCGTACAGTCCGAAGTAAAGGAACTTTGCGGATTCTGATCATTCGTAAAGTCTTCAAAAGAGCCTTTATAAGCTCCCACTACTTTCCAGGTCCCGTCCAATCGGTCTTCGTCTATTTTGCCTTTTGCCTTACTTACGGCCCAGCTAATTCCATTGACTGTTCCTTTTACAGCTTTATAGCTGACATTCACCGCTCCCTTTACCACTTTGGCAGCGGTGGAAACCACGCAGGAATTCAGGATAAAAGCAACTGAAGCGAGGAATACTATTTTTTTCATATCATCAAGTTATTAAGAATACGAAGATAAGATTTTAAAAATATTATGTTCAGTCCGGAATGTAGATTTAACCTCTGGTCCGGTTTTTCATGATTGATTTATCAGGAGAATAGATTTTCATCCATATAAAAACAGCAAAGATTTACATCATTGCTGTTTCGCATTCTAAAGTTTTCAAGGATAATGACTGATCGTACAGTTTTCATAGCTATTTTTGAACAAAAATACTGTGCGGAATAAGAATATCATCCCCTTCTCTGCCATACTGTGGTACAATAAATCCTTTAGGCTCATATCGGTTGGTCCCTGAGTTATAATACCAGTTGGCACAACCGCTTATCTGGAGTTTAATGTGATAGATATGATCATAAGCCTGCTGTTGAAAAGGCCCAAAATCAGGGAGGGATTGATGCAGATCGTTTAGTTCCTGGCCATACGCATCATGCAGTCTCATCGCTTCTGTACAGGCCTCCTGATAGGTAAGGTTATATTGATGGCTTAAAATGAAGATAATATTGAGGCTTTCACTTTCTATTTCAAGTTCTTTTTTCAGAGAGGCAAAGTCATTTTGAATCACTATAATCAGAGAGAGCAACTCTCTGCAACGTTGTACAAGAGGATGATTGTAGATAAAAACTGGTAGCGGAGAATTCGTTGCAGGATCTATAAGGTCTCCATAAGGCCACATCCCGATTGAATATTTCCGGAAACTCAGATAATGTGGAAGTAATGGATAGGTTCTTTTTTCAGCTTGCTTAAAAGGAATCTCCTCTATCATGCCGTACATGATAAACTCATAAAAGTCAATGGCCACTCTGTCTATCCAGAACCGGGGCATAAATGTTTCCCATTCTTTTCTTGCCTGTGCCATCTGCCGCAGAATACCTATTTCATCCGGCTCGGGATCTTCACCCATCATGACATCATATACCCGCTCTGCTATCGTTTTCAGTTCTTTTGCCGGAGTCATTCCGAAATAGTCATCAAACAATGTGATATAGATCATCAGCCTGGCACAGGGACGCATCCGTTCTATGCTGTCACAGGTAGGGTTCATATAAGTGGCAACCCGCGACAGAAGCTGAGGTTTACATCTTTTTATTCCCTCTTCTGAAATAAAAGTATAATCTTCATCATACCAGTCTTTTTCTTCGTCATCAAAAGCATTGGCAACAGGACTATTGACTGTAGGCCAAGGGTAATGACATTTTGGAACAATTAATTCTTCTCTCATGGATTTTATCTTTAAATGAAAAATTATTAATGATATTATATTTGGTTTAGTTTTGCTTTTGGATCCTTTGCTTGTGAAAATTCCATTGCATGGTAAAATAGAAAGTCCGGTACAGCATACTGATCCTACGTATTGTGGTGCTTTGGTTACACCGGAATTATAACGGACAACCGCTTATTATCAATTTAAATAGTTTTCATATCATCACTGATTTCTGGCCAGGCAAAACCCACTCCTCCATGTTTGTATCTTTCAGTTTCCAGATAAAAAGAATTCACGCCCTGAAGTCCAACTCCTGCATAATAAACGAACTTGTCTACATGCTCCTGATATTCACCAAACTCACGGTATTCAGCATGTAAGGCAAGTACTTTTGCCAATTCTTCATTATGGATGCGGAATGCCTGTGAACAAGCATCCTTCAATGAGAGATTATATTCCTGTTGCAATACAAAAACCAGGTTAAAAACCTCCGTACCCTTCGCCATTTCTTTTGGCAGCGAGTGAATATCATTTTGCCATGCAACAACCAGGGTCATATGAGATATCATTTTCTGAACGACAATATGCTCAAAAATATGCTCCGGAAGAACAAGACCTGATTCAATCTCACCTAAGATCAGATAGGGGCGCATAAGAACAGAATATTCACGAATTGTTTTGAAAAGCGTAAGTGACGGCGGACGTTGTGCTATTTTGTAAGGGTACTCCAATTCAATCCCATATCTGAAGGACTGATAAAAATAGTAAATAAAACGTTCCACCCATAGGTCGGGCATCAAAGCGCGAAATTCATCCCTTATTAACGCCATATGTTGATAGAGAGCATTTTCGTCCTCCTTTGGTTGTGCACCCTTGAGAATGTCTACACAACGAGTCCGTAACTGTTGGATTTCCTCCAGAGACGAATGCTCCACCTGATCATCAAGCGCCACGTACTGAAGCATAAACCTGTTACAGGGAATAGTCTGTTCATAGGTCAAGTCCGGCCACATACGGGCGGTGCACATGTGCAGTCTCATTTTTTTGTATGTTGTGCGTTGTTTTTCTGTCAGGAAAGTGTAGTCATTGTCAATCCATCCGTCCATATCTTTCCCCATTTGTTCTGCATGTGGATTGATAAGGTCAGGCCAGGGATAATGGCCGCGTGGCAGATAATCTTTTGAATTATATTCTTCTGGTTTCATTTTGTTTAAAGTCTAAGTTTTTAAATTATAGAATAGTTATAAGTTTGGTCCTCTTTATATTTGGTTCAGCTTTTCTTTCAACTCCCTTGCTTCCGGAAATTCCATAGCATTGTAACGGCCAAGTTTTGTAGAGATGTTCTTCCATCCACTCAGGACCATGCTCATATAATGAACCCAATTCACTACGGCATCCTGCCAGATCCCAAAGTCAGGCAGAGAAGCCTGAAGGGCTACAAACTCTTTCAGATCTTCATTATGAAGGCGGAGATCTTCCAGACAGGCATCTTCCAATGAAATTTGCCGTTCGTGCTGGATTACTTTAACAATATTGTAATAGACACTGTCCGTCGCCTCATCTTTCACCACCGATTGCACTTCGTTGAAATAGGTAACCAGGTGGCAAGCCAAGGTCTGCAGACGACAAATCACCGGATGCTTGTGGATATCGGGAGGCAGAACAATTCCCGTTTCCACCTCTGTAAGCTGAAGAAAAGGATACAGGCAGATAGAATTTTCCCTTAACGCAATACATTCTTCTATGGTTGGAAACATCTTTTTTTCCTTGTATATGAGCTCAGTTTCCAACCCTGTAAAATACCTGCTGATCATCTTTGTAAACCTGACGATAGATTCCTGAGGAATAAACTGCAACAGCTCCTGCCTTAATGAGGCCAGCATAGCTCCCAATGGTATTGTAGATTCTGCAGCGCTTATTTCACCATTGAGAACGGCAACCGACTGGGTGTGTATATTTTTAATATCACCGGATACGCTTTCCTCATACAGATCGTCATTGTACAGCGTCCACAGCATCAGTCTGCAGATGGGTTTGAAACGCTCAAGTGATGCGGTAGGAAACCACTGAGCAGCGATATGCGCCGTTTTGGTTTTTTTGTACTTTTTGCGAAGATCAGGATTCTGCTCATAAAGCCACAGATACTCCCCATCTATCCACTGATTTTCAGTAATTTCCTGCAACTGGTCTGCATGGGGATTCTTTAACGTCGGGAAGGGGTAATTAAATTTTTTGTTGAGTAGTTCAAGTGTGTTCATGGTTTTATAGTTTTTTAAATTTTACATAACGGTTATAATATAGATGAGTATAGTTAGAGCAAAGTCGTTCAATATGAAATGGACAGGATCATGCGGATATAGGATGCATCAAACAACATTTAAGTATACATTTCGTCGATAAATTGTCTGTCTTTAAATGTCACTTAACCTATCGTTTCATTCTTTTGATGTAACGAAACCCGGACTCGTATTGAAAATAGTTTTAAAATAAATTAATCCCAACCTAAACAGTATTGACTGTAATTTGGCTAAAAGGAAAGGTTGATCAAATAGCAAATCTTTATTCAGATTGACCTTATATTTTCTTTAATAGGTATTAATGGGGTTTGGAATCCGGAACAGGTTCACTACTGAATGGTATTGTCAAGAAAAATTTTCATAGATTTAAATTTAATGATTGATGTTTTTATGGTATTAGTTTATAAGAATGAAAATAATAAAAAAATGCGATATGATTCAAATTTATTTCACACTTATTTGATATTAATCAACGTAACACACTGATGTGATACTATTAATAAGCTTTTAAGCATGCAAAAAATGTTTAAGGATCGTTTGAAACATGACTTTTTTTACTTTTTTTATCATTTTCCCGGCCTACTTATCTCCTATTTTTAGTAGGGAGAAGTCAAAATAATTGCCAAACAGTAAATTTGCTAAAGAAATTCCTTTATGATTAAATTATTATTTTTTGTGTTATTACAGCCCAGATCTAATTATATAAACTGTATTTTACTTAAATAAAGCAGCCTTGCAACTTCTTGTAAAGCGCAAACAAAATTACAAATCAGGTGATTTATCATTATTTCATTTACACAATTAAACACAAAATGCCCTAAAAAATATCTATTTCAATATCAACATCTATTTCTTCTATTTTAATATCGTCCCTATTTTCAAATAGAAATGTACCTTTTGCTGTAAAAGCTTTATTGTAGGATATATCCTTATTCTCTTTACCTGGCTCTACTATGACGTTAAAAGAAAAAAAACCGTCATCAACTGAAAATTTTTTATTGGGAATATCAACCCAAATATCCGTTGGATTAATGTCTACTCTCCAATGTTCACAAGCATAATTTTCTGGTTGCGTATTGTTCAATACATCATTCCATACATTATAATCACTGCTTAGTTTTTGTGCAATGTGATCTCTGATTTTATCAATTTCCATAGTTAATAGTTTTTGGTGTTAATCAAAATTGAAAAGAACTTATTATTAAACCACCACAGATCTGCATAGATACCTCCTCAGCCTCCTCATCGGCAAATACACAAATATCACAGACAATATCCCCGCCAGCACCCCAACAAGCACCGCCATGGCAGTGGCGTCCAGTTTATAATACTTTGACAAACTGAATTGTGCCAGCATCAATACAGACAAAACTAACAAGCCAGTAATGAGACCATGCACAATACTCAGTTTCGTCATCAGTTTCTTCTTATTGAGCTGATCATCTACGGTAAATTCAATGGCACCCTGCTCGGAAGCAATGATTACCCTGTTGATAATATCGATGGTAAGGACTACCGGTAGGAATATAGCCATAGGAAGGGTTAGTCGGGCCAGATTTTGAGTTCCTGAAAAGAAGTGCGTATATCCTAATTCCTGAAAGCTGGCATACGCAATAATGAAATTGAAAAATACATTGGGAAGGACATAATAAATCGTGCGCTTGATTAAAAAGCGTTTCAGGGTGGTTTTCTTGAGTTTTTTAGGTTGCGCAGGCTTCAGTTTAAATTTCATAAAGACGAGGTCAGGAGTTCAATGGCTTTATTTTTAATTTTCACAGCTTCTTCTTTCGGAAGGAAATGCTCGTTGGACATAAAGGTAAAATCCATTTGTTGGTTGTACGTTGTGGTTACCAAAGTATTCGAATTCAGCCAAGGAAATGCAACCGTTGGGCTGATGATCGTTTCCAGTTGAAAATGCTTATAATCATTGGGAATATCAATTCTACCCATATTGGATAATGTGATATCATGCCCTCCTTTACTGGATTTCAACATAGCAATCATACGATCTACCACCGGATGCATCTGCTCGCCCATCCACAAAAGTTTTCTCGCTTCGATCTTATCTATTTTCTGAAGAAGATCTTTTTTGATCTCTCTTGCATTGTCCATGACATCCTGACTGCCCTTTTTTAACGGAAGTTCGACTGTTGGTGCAAAAGCAAACAGATGATCTTTTCTGATCTCGGGAATAAAGTGACGCACATCCACAGGACTGATCACTTTTCCTTTCGCCTGCTTCCCCTGTATTTCTTTAAAAGCCTGCATGTAGGCCGCACATAGCAAAGCATGTACGGAAATACCGTGAGCTTTACATTTTTCAGTGATTTGAGTTGTCATTTGGGAGTTTTCCTTCCAATGGATGACATAGTTTTTCCCGAGATTTCTTATTTTGCTTTTTCGCTGTATCATAAAAAAGAACCGGGCCATCAGCAGGTAAATACTGGCTTTCCGTTTTTCTTTTTTCGTATTGAAATCCAGAGGCAGAAAATCATCAACGGAACTGAATACCGGATAAGGATTCATCTCAAAAGAAGGATCATCCAAAAGGCCAAGAAGTTCCCGCATCAGAGTGACAAGGGAAGTTCCGTCGCAGATACAGTGAGGCAATACCCAAAGGATTTCCGAAGCACCCTGTCCCTTTACCCATACCAGTTGGGCAAGCGGTTTCTTTTCGTCTTTAAACAGCCGGAACCACTCTTTTTCAGATTCCCGCAACCAGTCCTCATCCGTTTTCCGGTCAACAATACGGAGCGGAATCGGTTCAATCTCTTTTTCTTCTGTAAAAAAAGGATACTTTTCACTGTGCCTATTAATCCTGGTTCTCAGCAAAGGGTGCTTCTGCTGGATTTTCGTCAAAGCAGCCCTAAAGTTTTTTTCAGGGATTTCCCCTTTGATTTTTGCGGTAAATACACAATTGACCGGTGTTTCTGGATCAACGTACATAATCCTTTCCACCATCATTAATTTTCTTCTGATCATAATACAGATATAGGATCTAGTTGTTCTTTTACAGTCTGAATCACTTCATCCCGGATCGCTAACGCTTCAGCATACGGTAAATATCCTTCGCTTCCTACGAAAGAAAAATCCATTTCTCCATTAAATGTTGACGTCACCATCGTTGTCGTATTTCCCAACGGACCAATCACAGAAGGACTGAAAATGGTCTCTAGTGTAAAATCCTTGTATTGATGAGGAATCTGAATGCGTCCCAGATTGGAAAACATACAATCATTGGAAGATTTTCCATGTTTTAAAAGCTTGGTAAAATTCTTCAAAGCATCATGAGCAGACTCCATCACCATCATGGTAATGTAGGGATTCAGTTTGGAGGTCTTACGCTCTACAGACTCCTGCATCAGTCGTAAATTCTCAGAAAAGCTTATTTTATGATTTGCTGAGACCACGATCATCAGACCGAAAGCGAAAATATGGTCTTCTTTGATCTGGCTGGCAAAGCGCCTGATATCTACCGGACATGAAACCTTATTGAAGGAAGCATCCCCTTTTACCTTCCTGAATGCCTGAAGCACCGCTGCACATAAAAACGTGTTCACCGTAACTTCCATTGATTTGCAGTAGGCAATTAATTCCCCGCTCATTTCTTTGTCAAATTTCCAGTGGATCAGGTAATCGTTTTGCCGCTCAACTGCTTTTTTACCAACTGGAATACACTTGATGGCTGTTGCTGCTACCCTACCAATCACTTTCGCTTTCAACTTTTGTCTGCGGTTCGTCAGAATGTCTGCCGGAACTACATCATGAATTCCCAGTATCGGATTTTCTACTCCAATTTCCGCTGCCGGATTATCCAATATCGTTAAAAATTCATAGAGGAAAGCCATCGCAGAACCTCCATCACATAAACAATGGTGAAAAGAAAAAAGCATATCCGAAACCGCCTCTCCTTTGATCCATATGAACCGGAGAAGGGGTTGCTCCCCATAATGAAACAACGTCTGCCATTCTCTTCTGGATTCCTCCTGCCAGTCGTTCTCCCCTTTCCTGGAAACAATTCGTACTGGTATCGGCAGATGTTTTTCCAGTACTTCAAACCAGGGGATATTTTTTTCATCATGGCTGATGAGTGCTCTCAACCACGGATGTTTGCCCTGAAGCTGGCTCAGGGCATGTTGAATATCTTCTTCCTTAAAGATACCCCGCAAACGGAACGGAATCACCGCATTAAAAGGTTCTGTTCCGTCACCCAGCAGCATGCGCTCACCAAATAACAATTTTCGTTTCATCTGTAGATATCTATCTTTTTTAAAGGTCATATGGAATCGCGTCGTCTTTATCAGTGTCTGTATTTACCAATAATGCCGATTTCATAGGCTTATCCTAAAACTAATGATGGTTGTTCTTGTTGTACAAAGCTTTCCAGTAGCTCTACAGCCAGGTCATTACCGCCTGCATTGAGTAAACTGGACTGAACTTCTTTCGCTGCGTTTCTGTATGCCGGGTTTTCCAGCAATTCAAAAACGGTTTCACGAAGAGCCTCCACCCGTAATCGCTTGTATCGGATGCTGATTCCACAGCCTGCTTTTTCAATTAATTTTGCGATATGAAAATGATCATAGGCAATCGGGGTAATGAGCATCGGCAATCCATTGGTGAAGGTATCGTTAACGGTATTGAAACCTCCGTGGCAGATCACCATATCCATATGCGGCATCAATGCTGATTGGGGCACAAAACCGCTTACAATAAAATTAGAAGGCCATTCTTCAAATATTTCCGGCGGGGTTGCTGCGATCACCGTTACAGGCTGATTGGCAAAGGCTGCCACTACCTTTTCAAAAAAGGCTTTCCGGATATCTACCAACAGTGTTCCGAGTGATACAAATATTTTCGGTGTCGTAGACGCTTCCAGTTTTCCCCAGTCAAAAGGGGCCGGGTTGGGACGTCCTTTTACCGGACCTACAAATCTCATATGTGATGGAACCGTTTCAAAATCCGCAAAAGTCTGTGACGTGAAGACCAGATTTAACTGATTGGAATGGATGAAAATTCCTTCATCATCAATCCCCACTTCTTTTTGAAGGTCTTTGATCAGGTTTTGCTGCCACTCGAATATTTTGGGTGCGTTATTTGCCGTATCGCCCATTACATCGGGAGGAACAGGTGTAGTCGTCACACATGGAATATTGTGTTTGTGGGCAAAAAGAGCTCCTCCAAAGGTGATGCAGTCATTCACCAGAACATCAGGCTTCCACGTACTGGTCAGACGCTCCAATCCAGGCATCATCATTTTAGCAAACGGAACATAGGTTTCCTCGAGTGCCAGTTTCATGACTTCAGGTCCTGAACAGGCCGGCCCGTCATCCTGTCTCTTTAAAATACGCTGAATATCCTCCTGAAACGGAACAAGATCTTCTTCAGGATAAAAATAACTTCCTCCTTCAGGAATATGTTTGTTGTCCAATGGAGTAATTCCAAACCATTTCACTTCGTGTCCGCGGGCGATCAAACTTGCACCAACGCTCAATGTTGGGCTGATATGTCCGAAAAACGGCGGAATTACAAATAAAAATTTAGAGCCAGGCTTTACTGTTTCGGCAGCAGGGATTAATGCTTTTTCAAGCAAATTGGCTGCAGTGGTTGTGCCTCCGGCTTCGGTGAAAGATTCACGAACCGTTTCAGCAGCTTCTTTATATTCTGGATTATTTAAAATATTTTTTACAGCTTCGTTCAAGTGATGGGATTTAAATCGGTTAAAATTAAGACGCTCTCCTGCTCCGGTACGCACCACACGTCCAGCCACATGCGACTGATCATATGCAATCGGGATCACCACCAACGGAAGACCGTTGGAAAGGGCTTCAGAGACGGTATTGTGACCGCCGTGGCAAACCACTCCATCCAGATGTGGCAGCAGATCCAGTTGCGGAACCTGATGATAGACCATGAAATTTTCCGGCCAGCTATCAAAAAGCTTTGGATCAGAAACCAATACAACGGTCATATCTTCATCTTTAAAAGCATCAACCACCTTTTGGAAGAAAACTTTTTTATGATCATGATCGAAAGTTGTTCCGATGCTTACCAGGATCTTTTTGTTGGTACTGCTTTTAAATCTGTCCCAATCAAATTCACTGGAGATCCGGCGTTCCGTAAGAACAGGTCCCGTAAATTGATAGTTTTCCGGCAGATCCATTTCGCCAAAGAAATATTTTGAAGTTAAAACAAGGGTCAACAGATCCGAAGAAGCTAATGAACGGTTTTCCGTCACACCCAGTTCTTTCTGCAGTTCAATGATTTTATTGACTTCCCATTCGTGTACTTTAGGCAGCTCATCCATCATTTTAATGGCAGCCGGAGCGGTAACTGAGGTACTGTAGGGAAGATTCAGTTTTTTAGCGGCAATAGCAGCAGCAAATAACTGATGATCTCCAATCACCATATCGGGCTGATATTGTTTCAGCAAGGTAACGATTCCATTGTAGCAATGTCTGTTTAAAGGAATCAGTACGTCATCGTAAAGAAACTTAATACTGTCGATACCGTAGACTACTTTTTTAGAAATAATATCGAGATAGCTTTCGCTTTCTCTTTTTTCCTCGTCGGTCTGGTCATATTGAATGAGTAAAAGTTCTCCTCCGACAGGAAGTTTCGTACTTAAATTTTTATCAAGACTGATCCAGGCCACTTTATGTCCTCTTTGCAATAATTCTGCACCGATGCTTAAGGTTGGATTGACATGGCCTGTCAATGGTGGAACAACAAATACAAATTTAGCCATGATTTTGTGTTAATGTGTTAGATAATGATTGAGATAAAAAATGAACCATCGATTCTGCGATCTGAACGGGTTCCTGTATCGGAACGTTATGATCACCGGAAATCAGTTCCAGTTCAGATGAAATAATCTGCATTTTCAGCCATTCACCCGTAGGTTTACAGTTCGATTCGGATCCGTAAAGCAAAAGTGTAGGAATATCCAGTTCTGAGAAATTGACTTCACTCAGAAAATGTTTTTCCCTGATCATATCTGCCTTGATGCTGGTCTTTTCAAACAGGAATTCATACATCCGGTGATTTTTCTCCATCTGCCTTTTGCCCATCTGCACTTTGGTAGTGTCCGTAAAATTGGCCACATAATGTTCGAGGAATTCTTTGCTGTATTCATCGATGATGTTACGGGCCTTTTCGTCCTGAGGATCCGGTGCTTCTATGACCACCAGCTGACTCACACGGTCCGGAGCTTTCAGGGCTGTTTTCAAAGCGATAAGTCCTCCGAAACTGTATCCGGCCAAATGTACTTTTTTGAGGTTTAAAACATCCATCAAAGCCAAAAGATCAGACAACATACTTTCCAGATCGTAACCGTCTGTAAAACGCTCACTCATGCCATGGCTTTTCAAATCGTACATCACCACATGGAAATGCTTCGCCAGAATAGGGGCAATATTGAAATAATATATGGACAGGTTGCTGAACATCCCGTGGATAAGCACCACCGTCTGTTCAGCCCCTTTGTTGAGTTCCTGAATATGAACCTGTTTATGATTAACCGTGATTATTGGCATTCGTAGATATAATTAATAATCATACTCAGGTCAAGGTCGATCAACTGATCTAAGTCCATTGAAGACAGCCATCCTGTAAAATCAATCTGATCCCCGAAATACGCTTTGATCTTCTCGGAAAAAGAAACGATTTCTATACTGTCCATTTCCAGATCTTTCGTGAATGAACTGTCCGGAGTGATGTCCATTTCCTCTACAAATTCAGCGCCTATCACTTCAGTAATAAAACCTTTCAAAAGAGTGAACAATTCTTCGTGATTCAATTTTAATGTGTGGTTTATAGTGTCCATCCGATAATATATTTTTTATGTTTAATAGTTTTTATTTCAGTTTGGTTGATCCATAAGTGATCTCCCTCAACATGGGTGATTTCAAAGGCTTTTGGATTTCCTTTCAGTCCGGTTCCGAGAAACTTTCCGTAGGCTTCTTTGGCTACCCAGAACTTGGTGGTCCATTCTGCCTGATCTCTGTCTTTTAATAAGGTTAATTCGTGATCGGTAAATACCAGATCATAGAATCCGGAACTGCGTTCCTCAATGATCTCCATGTCGATTCCTACCGGGCCGCCCTGGCGTGCAATACCTACCGCATCTTTTTCTTTATGTGCTAAAGAAATATGGATATCTTCAGTGACATCGCCTATCAGATAAGGTTTTCCGACTTCATCTTTCCCTATTTCAAAAGTGATGGGAAAACAAGGATGATTTTTCTTTTCGCGGAGAAGGTTCCGAACGGCATCTTTCACCGCTACACGGCTCACCATCCATTCTTTTCGTTTATTAGGAAACAACTGCTGATGGTATTGTTTTTCCGTCTGGTTGAAATATCTTTTGAGAATAAAATCCCACGAAGCGACTCTCGTGTATGCCTGATGAAAGAAAAATACCTCAGGGGCTATTTCTTCCGAAAGACGATTGTGTAAAGGCGACATGGAAACGTTCCAAAGAGGCTCGTCAATTTCTAATCGGCGGTTTTGCCAGCCGGTAATCGCGCACCATACTTTTCCGTCTCTTTTGAGAATGATATCTGCAATGGCAAATTCTTCATTGAGTTCGGTAAGGATGCAGGTACATTCAAAAAGGCCGTTCTGGTCCTCCATATCACCAAAGAATTCAATATCTCTGATTTTCACAGGGAAAGCAATACGGTCTTTCGTTAAGGTTAATTGTAACCACAGTCCGAATAACTGTCCGGCATTATCCAGTAAGGATCCTTTCCCTCCGTTTCCTTTGATTTTTCCTACAATTCCTTTCGTTCCTACTGCTGAAATTTCAGTAATTCCCTGGTACAGTTCTCCATGGAACATATGTTTGTCATAGATCTCTTCAGGTGTTCTTTCGATAGGCAGAAGATCCCCGATTGCCAGGTTAAAGACAGGAACAGCAGGCGCAGATAAAGCCAGTAAGACTTCTGCATTCGCAAAGTTTTCGATATCAAGGTAGGCATGGTTATTTGAACGCCATTCTCCTTTGACTGTTTTTTCAAAAGGTTTGGCGACATTCATCCATTGAAACACACTCACATTCATGATTTTATGAACGCGGGTTCCGGGTATTTCGGCCTGTGCTATTTCTGCTAACTGCTCAAAAATCATGGTCATCGGGATCACCGGCTCCATATCAGAAACATTGGTCCAACCTTTCGGCTGTCTCAATAAACTGTGATCGATGAGGTAAGGATGAGTATCTAAAGTAACATACAGAAGTTTCGAGAAATTCTTGCTGACAGGTGCTTTAGAAACCACAGGTCTTGGAACTGTAATTTCCGGACGGTTTTGAAACAGCGTCAGTACTTCTTCCTGCATCCGGATCATATCGGTGATATTATCCTGGAAAGCCTGAACAAGCGGATGACCAGTCTTAGCCACCGTCGCTGAAACTGCATTTTGTTTTGGCATTTCAAAAGATTGAGCCAGATTCTGAATTTCTTTAAAATCACGGATAATCGGTGACCCTAACTGTAACTTTATTCCTTTTCCAGATGATTTTTTAGATGGGTTTTGTACTTCTAAAAAGTCCAATGCTACTGTTTTACCTTCCACAAATAATGCGGCTACAACACGCTGCAACTGAGCCAGTGCAGATCTTGTGGCTACGCTGGAAGCAATCGTACTGAATGCTTTTCCTTTTAAGGTATCATCAATAAACCCGATCAGTCCTCCGGTACCAATCTGGATAAAGAATCTCGCTCCTTCTTCGTACAGTTTATCCGTCAGTTCACGGAAGCGGACTGGCTGAACCAAATGTTCTGCACTTAGTTTTCTGATGGCATCCTGATCGGCAGGATACGGCTCCAAAGTCGTTGCCGACCATAACGGAATCTTCGTCTGTTGAAACTGCGCTTTTTCCATTCCAGCCAGGATCACATCCAGTTTATCAGCGATAAAAGGCGAGTGAAAACCGGATTGGAACGGCAGAATCTGATGAAAAATCTGTTTTGATTTTAACAATGGAACCAGTTCATCCAAGGCTGCATTACTGCCACAAAGGATCACCTGATTGGGACAATTGTCATTGGAAATATAAAGATTGGGAATCGCATCGATAAAAGGCTTGACGGCATCAATCCCCGCTCCGATTGCAATGAATCTGGAATCTTTTAATTCAAAGGTTTCCGGATTCAGAACATCAATCAAAGCTTTTACAGAATTCACTTCTGCCAGTTCGGAGGAATATCCAGCGAGCCATTCTCCCAGACTGTGTCCGGCATTCATATCCGGAACAATTCCCAGTTTTTTCAGTGCGTTGTCAAGAATACTGCATTTGTTGAAAATTCCCAATGCATCGGTTAATAAACCTTCTCCTTCTGTTTCGATAGGTTCGGTTAATCCAAAATAACGGCTCACACTGTCCACTTCCCCTTTCGCAAGGCCATCCAGCCCAGGAAATACGAAGGCTATTTTGCCTCCATCCTTCAATAAAGGCGTTTTGGTGTACCAAATATCCTGTTTATTGCGCCAAGGATTGTCTTTAGCTACAATTTTAATGGCTTTTTCTATTCTTTCAGGTGTTGGGTCGAATAAAGCAATCCGGTAATCCCCTTCTCCTACTCTGTTTTCGTTGTTTTTTAAAGCAGAAAGTAATTCTTCGTGTGTGGGTCTTGCCAATACTAAAACGCTGTCTTTTTTTGGCATATCATAGCCTTCCAAAACGACGTGCGCATTGATCCCTCCAAATCCGAAGGCATTGACTGCCGCTACTTTCGGCAAACCTGTTTTTGACCATCTTTTCGGTTCCTGTACCGGAGCAAAACGGGTCTGCTCCATATCTGCAATTGGATTTTCGCAATATAATGTAGGCGGTAAAGTATCATGATGAAGCGCCAGACAGGTCTTGATTAAACCTGCAATTCCGGCAGCTGGCATGGCATGTCCGATATTAGATTTGACAGATCCGATTCCTGCAGCCTGGGTTGTTTCTTCTTTAGTAAAAAACTGCGCTAAGGTCTGAAGTTCTGTTTTATCTCCAAGCGGTGTTCCTGTGCCGTGAGCTTCAAGATATCCAATCTGTTTTTCATCCAGATCTGCATTAATCCATGCTTGTTGCAACGCTTTAAGCTGACCTTTAACGGACGGGCTCATCACGCTGGTTCCGTTACCATCGCTGCTTACTCCAACGCCTTTGATTACGGCATAGATCTTATCCTGATCACGGACTGCATCTTCCAATCGTTTTAATACGACAAAACCACAGCCTTCGCCAATTAATAATCCGTCTGCATCGCTACTGAACGGCTTGATCTGCTGTTGATGTGAAAGCGCTCCCAGCTGGGCAAAAATACTCCAGAAAGCAGCATTCTGTCCGGTATGTACACCTCCTGCTATGACCATATCACAACGGCCACGGTTCAATTCCTGAACTGCGTGATCTACTGCAATCAGGGCACTTGCACAGGCGGCATCTACTGTAAAAGCAGCACCGCCTAAATTGAAACGGTTGGCAACCAAAGAGGCAACCAAATTAGGAATTAATCCCATGGCAGTATCGGCTGCAAAGCGTCCTTTTCGCTCCTGAAAAGCATGTTTCACCTTTTCGATATCTGCTGTAGACACTTGGGGTAATAGTTCCTGTAGCAACGAAGAAATCTGTTCTCCGGTGCGCACGATTTCAATCGCACGCGTCGCTCCGGGACCGGTATAGTTTCCTTTACCGATAATGATTCCAGTTTTCTCAAGAGAAGTTCCCTTTTGAAATACACCGGCATCTTCCAGGGCTTTCTGCACCAGATCAAGAGTTAATAAATGATCCGGCTCCGTACCTTCTACTGCTAATGGGAGAATCCCAAAAGCCGTTGGATCAAATTCATAATCTGAAATAAATCCACCGCGTTGACAGTAAAATCTGTCGACAGGACTGGTAGCATCACTGAAGTGTACAGGATCAATCCTATCAGCCGGAGCCGATTGGGTAGAATCTACTTTATTGACAATATTCTGCCAAAAAGTGTTGGCATCCTGTGCCCCGGGAAAGACACAGGATAAGCCAATAACAGCAACATCTGTTTTTTTCATAGTTATTGTTTACAGAGGTTTACCAGTTGTTTCCGGACATGATCAATACCTGACTTTCGGTTCCGTATTTGATCTCATTAAGGAAAATTTCTTTTCCTTGGTCCAATGGAATTAAAGAGATACCACGACGTTCATATTCTGTTTCCAGCGTTGACGAAACCATTCCGGCTCCTTTCCATGGGCCCCAGTTGATGGAGATTACTTTCCCTTTTAATTTTTTGTTTAAAGCTTTCGCATAATCATCCAGTACAGAGTTGGCCGCAGCGTAATCTGTCTGACCTTTATTTCCATATACTGAAGCGATGCTTGAGAAGAGCACTACAAACTGACAGTCGGCACGAAGCTGTTCTGCCAATACACGAAGTGGTTTTACTTTGGTATCAAAGACGCGTTCAAATGAACTGGATGTCTTTTGCCTGAACAGTTTATCTTCTAAAAGACCTGCTCCATGAATCACCCCGTCTAAACGGCTATATTTTTCGTAAATATTTTTGATTAAATCAGACAATCCTTCCTCGTCACAAAGATCTAAGGATTGGTAAACCACCTTACTTCCCAGTTGTTCCATATCTCGGATAGTACGCAGTATCTGATTGTTTTTGAAAATTCTTACGGTCTCTTTTTCTATTTCAGCAGGAGAAGTGAATTTTCCGGATTTAATAAGATAGCTTCTTATTTCTTCCTTGGTTTTCATGGCTTCCACTTCTTTAAGGTCCGCTATGACATCTCTAGGATCCGCCGATCTTCCTACCAGAATATAGGTACACGGGTACGCTCCAGACATATGCTTCACCAGTTCAGCAGTGATTCCCTGTCCGCCTCCGAGTACTAAGACAACAGATTCCTGATCCAGCTGGATATGCGCCTCTTCAAGGCTTGTTGACAATGGAGAAGGGATAATATCTATTTTGTGTCTTTGGTCGTGTTTGTAAATGACTTCAGAAGGTTTATCAGTCGTTAATATTTCTTTTAAAGCAATCTCCGTAATCTGATCAACTTCCTGTGGCGTGCTCAGACTGATCAGCCTGCAAGAAGTTTGTTCAAATTCTCTCGCTAAACTTTTGAAAAGTCCCGGATAACCTTTGTAATGGCGTAAAAGACGGGTATCCGTCAATTCATGAATATGAGCTGGAATGTCCGAAATCAGATACACCCATTTGGCTTTATCTAGATCCAGTTTCTTGATCTGATCCACATGTTCAATGATGCTGTGTTTTACCGTTGAGGAGAACAGATCCAGAATGATAAGTCCGTCAAAATCTTTAAGATCTCTTTCTGTATCCACCAATTCTGCGATAGCGCCATATTTTTCAAGGGTGTTTTTGATCGCCATCGTCTGCGGACTGTTGTCCTGAGTGATCGCAAAACGTTTTCCCTTTATGATTTCAGTATTCTGTTCTGTAGAAACATCAGTTGGGGTCAAACCAAAACGAAGACGTGACAATACGTTTTGTACTGGTTCAGCATCATTGTTTCCACTCATTTCGATGATCCATGAGGCTAATCCTTTTAATGTTTTAATGGCTGCCAGTTTTTCCATCAGATCATCAGCTTGGTCCATATCTTGTCCGAAACCTATTTTGGTTTTAAGGTCTCCGATAATTTCCATACGTTTAATAGAGTCGATACTCAAATCTGCTTCCAGATCGAGATCCAATCCAAGCATTTCCTTTGGATAACCTGTTTTTTCACTGACGATATCCAGAATTATATTTTGAAGTTCTTCCAGAGAGAATGCAGATTTACTTTCTACTTCTGCTGTCGGTGTTGCTAGAGTTCCGTTTTTTTCAGGAGCAGATGTTGCAGTTCCTGTCAATTCTGTCAACCAAGAAACAAGACCGCTTAAAGTTTTGATCGATGCTAATTTTTCCATGATCATATCTTCATTGGCATGATCTGATGTAAGGGCTCCCAGCTCACTGCGAAGTGTTCCAATGATTTCTACCCTTTTGATAGAGTCGATACTCAAATCAGCTTCCAGGTCCATTTCCATGCCCAGCATTTCTTGAGGATACCCTGTTTTATCGCTTACAACCTGTAGCAATAGGGTTTTAATATCTTTTACCGGAGCCTGTTTTACAGCAACAGCAGCTGGCTTTTCTACATTAACCGGCTGTGCAGGAATCATCACCAAACGATCGTTCACAGGTGCGTGTACCGGTGCAACATAAACAGGTGCGGGGCTGACTTGTGGATTCTGGCCCAGGAAGGAAAGCATCACATCACGCTGTGCCTGGATCAGCTGTTTCATGGTATTTAAATATTCTTGCATCATACGTTCAGCAGCGGGCTGAGATTCGGCTACAGGAGCTGGTTGGTTATTGGTAAAATTGTTCATTGGAATAGGATTTAATATAGGTAGCGCACCATTGGCTGGCAGGCTGCCTGTTGTTGGATGTGCCGTCTGTCCGTTCACACGCCAGATGGCTGGATTTTTCTTATACAGTTCAGGCTGGTCCATCTGAATCAGTCTGGCATTACGGCCATCGAAAAGTTTTTCGATGCTGAAGCTTCTGCCTGTTCCCAGATATTGTGCCAGCATGGAAAGAAGATGGCTCAGTTTATTTCGGTTGCTGTCTTCTACATACAGGATCAGCTGATCTTTCTCTAAGCACGATTTCGTCAGGCCGGAAAGAACTTTTCCGGGTCCTACTTCAATGAATATTCTGGCTCCGTCCTCATACATCGCCTGAATTTCTTCTACAAATCTCACGGGCTGTACCAAATGATCCGTCAGTCTTTCTTTGATTTCTGAAGGAGCTGTCGGATAGATTTCAGCAGTTGTATTCGACCAAACCGGAATCTGCATTTCATGGAAAGGAACGCCTTTTAAAACCTCATCATATAAGCCTTTGGATTTGGCTAATAATGGACTGTGGAATGCACAGGCTACTTCTAATTTCTTTGCAGAGATACGCTCCTGTTTTAGGGTTTCCATTAATTTATTGATAGCTGGCGTACTTCCTGCTACCACACATTGGGTTGGAGCATTATAATTAACCGGATAACATCCTTCTGTTTTGTCTAATATCGGCTGTAACTGTTCTCTTGTCGCGCTTACCGCAATCATAGTACCCGGATCTCCGCCTTCTACTGAATCCAGAATGGCATGAGCCCTTTGAATACTTAAATCCACCAGTTTTTCTTCTTCAAAAACTCCGGCAAAGCATAAAGCAGGTAGTTCACCATAGCTGTGACCAGCTACCATATCTGGAACGATGTCCAGCGATTGAAGGAATTTAGCCAAAGCGAGATCAACTATCCCCAGAATGGGTTGTGCCAAGCGGGTATCTTTAATGGTTTCTTTCTGTTGTTTTAAAGCAGCTTCATTAAAGGTAGCTGAAGGGAAAACTACTTTTTCCAGTTCAGGATATCCATCGATCAGTTTTCTCATCGCCGGGAAAGCCACGAACAGATCGCGGGCCATGTTGATTCTCTGACTGCCTTGTCCAGGAAACAAGAATGCTACTTTACCATCGCGTTTATTCACCGTAAAAGTATCTTTGCTTTCAATGCCGGATAATGCCAATTCGATGTTCATCATCAAATGTTCGGCGGTATCAGCTACAATACTTAACTGGATTGGCTTTTCTGAACCAACCGCTAAACTGTAGGCCATATCTTTTAAAGGAATATCACCGTTGATCTCTAATAAAGACTTAATCTGAGCCAATTTGATTTTAGCCTCATCATACGTCTCACCACGGAATACAAATAATTCCGATGGCCACGATTGCAATACGGCAGAATCGTCCTGTTTAGGATGATTGCCAATGACTGTATGGAAGTTGGTTCCACCGAATCCAAAAGCACTGATTCCGGCATAACGGTTTTTCTCGCTCCACAATCCACTTTCTGCATAAAAAGCGAAAGGACTTGTTTCGGCATTATAATAAGCATTGGGTTGCTGTAAATGAAGCGTTGGAGGTTTTACCCCATGGTATACCGCCAAAGAAGCTTTGATCAATCCAGCTAATCCGGCCGCACATTTGGTGTGTCCGATCTGCGTTTTTACAGAACCTAAATGAGTTTGTCCCGGTATCGCTCCTGAACGGCTGAATAAATTGGTCAGTGCACTGAGTTCAGTTTTATCTCCTACAACAGTTCCTGTCCCGTGAGCTTCCACTAAACCGACTACCGCAGGACTGATTCCTGCCTGGGAATACGCACGTTCTAATGCCCGTACCTGCCCTATTTTTCTCGGAGCTGTAAGTCCAAGTGCTTTTCCGTCACTGGATCCCCCTACTCCTTTAATCACTGAATAAATACGATCGCCATCACGAACAGCATCTTCATATCTTTTTAAGACAAGAATCGCCACACCTTCTCCAAGGGCAATACCATCGGCATCACCATCAAATGTTGCACATCTTCCTTTTCTGGAAAGTGCATGAGTACTGGAAAACATAAGATAATCATTGATCCCATTATGTAAATCCGCTCCACCCGCGAGAACCATATCTGATTTTCCTAATATCAATTCCTGACAGGCCAGATCAATAGCTGCTAAAGAGGAAGCACACGCAGCATCTACCGTGAAATTTCTTCCCCCAAGATCCAGGCGGTTGGTAATTCTTCCTGCAATCACATTGGCCAGAATACCAGGGAATGAATCTTCTGTGGTATGCGGAAATGCCTGCTTCACCTCTTCATGAAGTTCTCCGAATACCTGTTTATAATATCCTCTGAAACTATAGCTATTAGCAAGGTCATTCCCTCCTTCAGCTCCGATAATTACAGAAATGTTTTCTCTGTTGATATGTTTTTCACCATAGCCGGCATCTTCCATCGCACGTTTAGCCACCAATAAGGTCAACAGCTGTGTTGGTTCAATGGCTGCCAGGGATTGCGGAGGAATTCCAAATGCTAAAGGATCGAAATCTATTTTTGGAATAAATCCACCCCATTTGGAGTGAGACACATCCGGTCCGTCTGAATCGGGATGGTAATACAATTCTTTATTCCAGCGTTCATCAGGAACTTCTGTGACACTGTCTCTTCCCAAGATGATATTTCTCCAGTATTCTTCAAGGTTTTTAGCGCCCGGGAAAATACATTCCATCCCGACAATCGCTACATCCAGAGGTTTTTCTGTGGATACCGGTTGTTCCGGTAAAGCAGCCTCTTCAATATATTTATAGTTATCAATACTTACATTCTGATGAAGTGCGGCAACGGAGATCACACGGTTCTGCATGGTAGACACCTGACCGATCATATACATTCCCAGATCCAGCTGTTCGCTTGTTGGAATATTGATCAATTGATCGCCTTTACGCTCTACTCCTTTAGCAGCAATTCGAAGGCGGCCTACGTTTAATTTTTCCAGCTGTTCCCAAACTTCTTTTTTATCCATTCCGGCTGCAAGAAGTTTTGTCTTCTCTGTGCTAAAATGCTGGGCAAATGCTGTATTTAGACAGCGCGTTTCGTGTCCGGGTGCAGTCTCTAATAAGACCGTGTCTTTAGCCTGCATAGCCTGTACCTGAAATTCCTGCTGAATCGCTCCGGTTTGTACGGCTTCTTCAGTATAGAGGTAGGCGGTGCCTATCAATACCCCCACTTTTACACCTCTGGCTGCTAACGGAGCCGCCATGATGGAAACAAAAGCTGTTGAAAATGCATTATGGATCCCACCCGCAAAAAATACACTGATCTTTTCGGGATGATCTTCTTTTAAAATACGCTCGATTTGTTTTTCCCAAAGAACCATACTTGAAAGCGGGCCTACATGGCCTCCGCATTCACGGCCTTCAAAGATGAAGTTGGTAGCCCCTTCTTTTAAGAAAATATCCAATAGTGCAGGAGAAGGAACGTGAAGGAAGGTTGTTATTCCGGCCTTTTCAAATACCTTGGCCTGCGCCGGTCTTCCTCCGGCAATAAGGACTACGGAAGGTTTTGCTTCCAAAATATAGGATGTCTGTTCTTCTCTCAATTCCTGAGGGGCAAATCCAAGGATACCTACCCCCCATGTTTTTTCACCAGCCAGTTTTTTAGTATCCATTACCAAAGCTTTGGCAGCCTCTCCTTTAAGTAAGGATAAAGCCACAAAAGGCAAAGCTCCCGCTTCTGCAACTGCATTAGCAAATAAAGGCACATCACTGACACGGGTCATAGGTCCCTGTGCAATGGGATAACGAAGTCCCAGGTGTTTAGCCATCAGATTGTCCTGACTGATGACGTGAAGTGCTTTTGCCTGTTTCAGATGGCCATACATTGCTTCTTTAAATCCAAAAATCATTTTTTTCAGACTTTTGAAATCTTCATACAGGTCTATAGCCAATGAAATATCCTGACCCATTGGAATATAGCTCTTTGCAGGATCAAGATCGGTAAAATATGGTCTGAGTTCTTCAGTGCTTACATTTTCCGGTAACGCAGGTGAGTTGGGCCTCACCAATACACGATGGTTGGCTATAATTTTAGTTTCGGTTCCATTCAGTTTTGAGCATAGATCTTTAAAATCCTGTGGAACGGAACTCTCCGGGAACAAGGCAAGCTGACTATCCAGCACAACACCAATTGCTCCCAGCGATTTTACTGCTGCTGCGGTATGAAGCCCTATTCCACCCTGTACCCAAACAGGTATGCTTTTAATTTCTTTAATGATACGCTGAAACAATACAAATGTTGATTCATAGCCTACCAGACCTCCTGCCTCATTTCCTTTTATAATAATACCCTCTGCTCCCAACTGTTCGGCTTGTCTGGCTTCATCCAAACTGCTTACCTGATAAATAACAGGCAGGTCCGGAGCTATATCCATTGAAACACCGGAAGGAAATATGGCAAACCTTACTTTTTTGGGGATTTGAAGCGATATAAACGTATCGTTAGGAAAGTAAATACCGAATGATGGTATATCCGTCTGTTCAAGTTGATTGAGTGCTTCCTGAGCAACTGTCAGGTCATGTCCTAAACTTAAAACGGGAAACGCACCTGCCTGGTGCAGTTTAGGCATAAGATTCACATCCGGCTTTTCAAAAGGGGTTAATCCAATAATGGTTAAGTTTTTCATTTCATTTATGGTATTGAGATAATAACTGGGAAAACTTCATAACAAAATGTCAAACCTTTCGGCATAAAAAACATTTATCAATTATGAGGGAATAAAAATAATAAATTTATACTACATTTTCAATCATAAATAAAATTTAATAATAAATTATTAACAATAAATTATTATGAATTTAAATACCGTTAAAAAAAGTAGTATATATTTTTATTATCAGAAATAAGACGGCACAGTCTATTAGGTTCAATTATAAAGGTTTATAATTGATAATCTAAAGCAAATATAGAAATAAAAAACACAATAAATCAAAAATAAGAGAATTATTATTCTAATATTACAAAAAGATAACACACCTATAAAAGCGTATGGAATCTAGAAAAACCAACTTTTTTTTTTCCGGCAAAAAAGGTCAGATAATTCGGGATGGAAATAATTACTGCTTAAATTTCAGAAGATTTTTTCATAAAAAAACAACGTTGCTAAGAAGCAACGTTATGAAAATAAGAAGATTATGGAAATCATCTTTTATTAGATCGGAAAAATCACCGGATATACCTGTATAGGTTTCTAAGAGGGAAAAATAAATTTATATTAATTTTTATCGATATTTATATGCAATCAGTACAACTGTTTCACGGTTTCAATAATTCCAGTTTCAGCCTCAATAAACAGATAGATACTTCCTTCATCATGGAATAGATCCCCCTTTTTCATTTCAATCTGTCCTAAAAAATATAGCGGTTTATCATTTTTAATGGGCCACTCCGGATTTTGTATCCATTTGGGTGGTTTTGTCTGGTATTTAAAAAGTTCGGCGTACCGTTGTTTTATGTATTGCTTTTGGTCAGATTTGGAAAGGGTTCTGTCTTTTGGGACAATATATTTTTCAATATAATCGGCTTTTGCATCTATGTATTTGGGGCTGGCACTCAGTAACAGATCATAATCCTCAGAACGTTGTGTTGAAGTGAGCACTTCAATTCCAATTTTATCTAAAAAAAGTTTTACCGTTTCGTGAGCATTTAAAAGTCCTTCTGTAGTTGTATAGTTTTGCCCGATTAAGTACAGGAACGCAGTTGTATCCTGTAAATACGTTCCGTACCAATTAATCGCTGAATCTGAAAGGCGTTTTTCCAAGGCTGAATTGGTATAGAGTTGCTGTTCAAACTCCTTATCCGAAAGTTTTCCCTGAACAAAGTTCTTTAGAATTTGTATTTCATCTGCCATCTGTCAATATCTTTTTTCGTACTATAGCGTTAAAGATCAAATTTAGGAATTCTGTTTATTTAAACTTTACAGAATAAACCAATCATCTTTATTAAATTTTCAGATGCATTAATTTAATCTCTGTTACCGCTTTTAGCCTGTCGCACTGCCTGATTATCTTTTTGATTAAACCTATAGACCAAAGTCAGGCGATATCGGGCAGCATTAGGAATATTGCTTTGGCTGATTTCGTAGTCTGATCCTATTGTTCTGCTGTTTGACTTCCTCAGGCCGAACAGGTTGTTCACATCAAACATAAGCGTTGCTTTGTCTTTTAAGAAAGTTTTGCTCAGTCCAAAATCAATACTGTGCAGGGCATCTGTTCGGGTTTGAGCAGTAGCATTCGCCCCTCTGAAATTATAGAGGGTCTGGAAAGCGAGTTTATTCTTCAATTTCAACTGAGTGCTTATACGCGCAGTAAATGAATTGCCTGAATAGTCGAAGCTTTGGTTCTGGTAACTCCCCTGTTCGGCATAGTGAAATACATTAAGCTCGGTATTTACCTGCAACCATTTGACTGGATTATAGAGTATTGAAAGTTCAAAACCGTGACGTGTTTCTTTACTGATATTAACCGGCATGGTAATAAACAGACCTTCTGCATTCCGGAAAGTATAATCCTCCATGACTCCGGTATTTCGCTGATAATAGAAGGATGGGTTGAAAGTAAGCGTTTTCCAGTTTTTAAGAAAAGCCACTTCAAATACATTCGAGTAAGAGGGATTAAGATCCGGATTGCCGACGTAACGGCTGCTCAAATCAGTCAGTTCATTAAACGGATAAATCATCCCTAATCTTGGTCTGTTGATCCGCTTGCTGTAGCTTCCCTGCAAAGTGGTTTTTTCATTGAAACGGTAACTGATATTGAGTGTTGGAAACATTCGGTTATAATCTTTTTCAGCAGCATAGCTACCCACACGGTCTTCGATACCGATATGAGTAAGTTCACCACGTAAACCTCCCTGGTAACTGAAAGCTCCTGTTTTTCCGGAAAACTGCACGTAAGCACTCCCAATCAGCTCTTTATATAAAAGATGGTTATCAATCTGATCAATGGTCTCCCAACCTGCTGAATTCTGCTGTTCAGCGATAAAGTCGCTATTTACCCTGCGGTCCTCCATTTTCAAACCGAATTCCAGGGTTGAGGTGCTGTCCAGAGGCTGTACCATGTCTGTCTTAATCATAAAATCTTTACTCTCGCCCATCGAACTTGTTCTGATCATCGGAAAAACAGCTTCCATCGGGAAAACTTTGTGGGTTGACAAATTCCAGTCCTTGTCACTGTCCCAGAAATCGTACTGCATATCGACTGTCAGTTTCTTACCTGCTTTAGCAAAACTTTTGGTATAATTAAATTCCAGTTGATTATAGCTTCGTTTTTCCCATGATTCGCCACTGCGACTGAGACTACTATCGATTACAGCATTTTTATCAGAATATAAATAGTTCAGTTGAGTTTTGTCATGATCATGGGTTGAGTTCCGCATGAAAGCTGCGGTAATGGTATTATGGTCGTTGATCTTAAAATCTGCACCAAAATAGAGTAATTTAGCATCATCATGCCGGTTTTCATCCTGTCTCTGATTGAGATAAACAGGCGTTCCGAAAATCCCCGTAGACTGTTTCATCGTATAAAGACCAACATAATCTGACAACCGGATGCCATAGGTTGCAAACAGATTGAGTCTATCCGATTTATAATTGAGGCTGGGACTGATACGTGTTTCATTGGGAATACCTCCGACCAGACGTAACTGTCCGCTGAAACCTCCTTTTTTGTTCTTTTTAAGTATGATATTGATAATCCCCGCCGAACCTGCTGCATCGAATCTGGAAGAAGGATTGGTGATCACTTCCACGCGTTCTACCTGGTCGGCAGGAACCTGTTCCAAAGCATTCCCTTGTGTAAGTCCGGTGCGACGGCCGTCGATCAACACCAACACATTGCTGTTACCACGTAAACTGATTTCCCCACCTGGGCTGACACTCACGGAGGGAACAATATTGAGCAGATCCATTACTGCCCCCGATTGGGAGAGCACATCCTTTCCCACTTCGAACACCTTTTTGTCCAGTTTTAAGCTAACTGATGCACGTTGTCCGTTTAATGACACTTCCTGCAATAGTTTTGCATCTGGTTCTAAAATGAGGGTCCCTACATTGGTCACTTCGTTAGTTTTAACCTGTATCAGCTTACTGATGGTTTGAAATCCTGCAAGACTATAACCGACAGTATAATTTCCTGTTGGAATATTTTCCAGACGGAATACCCCTTTAGTATCCGAAATACCGGCGGCAATTGGTTGATCTGAATTTTCCTTTAGTGTTACGGTTACATAAGCTGCCGGTATACCTGATTTTTCATGAATGATACCGGTTACCTGACCATTCTGTCCCAATATATAAGGCGCAGATAAAATGATAAAGAAGGTGATTATTTGTTTCATGCTGTAAATTTAAATAGCGGATATATCTATTCACAGCACAAACATCTGAACAACTCTACGGGCTTTCAAACGGTCATCAGATTTTTCAAATTAGCTTGTATATTTACATTATGCATAATTTAATATTTTTATTAACACTGCTTCACCTATTAGCCACGCCTATTATCCGCAATGAAGACCCAATACCTGTTTATAAAATCGGGGATGATATGGCGTGGGCAGCTAAAAATTACCCTGATCAAGACTGGTCAGAAACCAGAGGCAATACTTCGGACAAGATATTCTGGTCACGTACTCAGCTTGATCTCCGTCCGGTGGAAAATGATCTGAGGCCTCTTGGACTTCAGATTGATTCCTTTGGGGCTTTTGAAGTGTACTGGGATGGTATACTGATTGGCAAAAACGGGCAGCTCCCGAAAACCGGACAATCAGAAATCCCGGGAACTGAGTGCAGCTACTACAGGATTCCGGATCATCTGATTTCTCCCGGTCTTCACACCATTGCTATGCGCAGTTCTCAATCATTGCATCCTGATGTACAGCGAAGCATTGGATTCCACATCAATAACCATACAACATTATTGACCGGACCATTGATTACGATGGCCTATATGAACCTAATGGCAGGCGCTTTTCTGATCGCGGCAGTCTATTACTTTTTTCTTTATCTGAACAGCAAGCGCAGACAAAAAGATATCCTCATATTTGCGACCATATGCCTAGTCATGGTCGGAAGAAATTCCGGTCATTTTTTTTTGCATTCTTATGTTTTGAAAACCTTTCCTGGATCCCCGCCCGCAAATACGATTAAAATTGCAGTAATCATATCCCGAAGTTCCATTTTGATGCGTCTTTTAGCGGTTTTGTAGCCCAAATCATTTGCTTTTTTATAGATCAGGAGCAGCATAGAAGCAATCATTG
>NZ_JABBGI010000050.1 GCF_012927325.1 Chryseobacterium antibioticum
TAGCTCTCAATCTTTTGAAAAATGAGAAAACGCTCAAAGTCGGTGTTAGAGGAAAGCGCCTAAAAGCAGGATGGGATAACAGGTATCTTGAAAAATTAATTAATTTATGATGCGTTTGCCCTGGTATCATTCTTTCAAAAAAAAGATTTGTTAAGCAAAGATATTATAAAAAAGAGATTTGTCCGTATTTATCATTAGGAGTAAAGAAGAATAACGCAAAAGTATTGTTAGAGCAGGTTGTGGAGGCTATCCTCTAACGTTTAAAAACGGGTTGCCAATGGCGAGAGCTTCCCACCAGACAATTTTTTGAAGTCCGATATAGCTGGAACAGCGTTTATCAACATTTTGCACGCTGGAGCAAGAACGGCAGCTGGGAAAATATAAAACAAAAGCTCTTAGAAAAGCACAAAAGCCTCTTGGATATGAGCAGTATGCAGCTGGATGGTTCTCATACCTTATCAAAAAGAGGTGGTGAAAATGTTGCCTATCAGGGAATATGCTGTTTTTTTGTGATAACAACGGTCTTCCGTTAAGCTGTTCGGGTGTTATTTCGGGGAACCATCACGATACCTTTGAAATTGAAAAACAATTGGAGACCATGTTGGAAGACATCAAGAAATCAAATATAAGAACGGAGTATCTGTTTCTCAATGCTGATGCGGGCTTTGATACTCAAGAGTTAAGAAATTATTGTGTAAGAAAAAATCTGTTTGCCAATATTGATTTCAATAAAAGAAACGGAAATCTCTCAGACAGAGAAGAAATTTTTGATGAAGAATTATACAGAAGAAGGTTTGTAATAGAAAGAATGAACGCATGGATAGACGGATTCAAAGCATTATTGATTCGCTACGAGAAAAAGGAAAAACACTGGAGAGATTTACACCTCTTAGCTTTTGTCTGTATTTTTATTAGGAAACTTTAAACAACTTCATGGTTTTGGTACTTACTTCTAATAAAATATTTATATTTGTTGGATACTTATAAAAAAATGAAAAAAATTTTACTATTATCAGTCGGCTTATTGATAGCTAATGTTTATGGACAGCGGGAATGTGGAACGACTGAAAAGATGAATGAGTTTTTTGCAAAAAATCCACAGGCATTGGCAAAGAAACAAGACCTGAGAAATTATCTGATGAGCAAAAATACAACAGGAAAAAATGTGCAAACAGTTATTACTATTCCTATTGTAGTGCATGTTTTGTATAAAACTACAGCGCAGAATATTTCCGAAGCTCAAATTGCATCACAGATCGCAATACTTAATAATGACTTCAGAAAGTTGAATGCTGATTTTAACACTGTAGTTCCTGATGCATTTAAACCTGCAGGAGCAGATATGGAACTGGCGTTCTGTATGGCTACAAAAGATCCAAACGGAAATCCCACTACTGGTATTGAAAGGAAATCTGTGCCTACAAGTTTTGATTTTGAAAATAATTATTACGTGGCTTCCGGACTTACGGCTTGGGATCCTACAAAATATCTTAATATATGGGTAGGGGATGTGCCAAGTCCTTCTTTAGGTTGGGCTTATCTTCCTGATGCTGCCGGATATCCAGAGGATGGTTTAGCTATTGGATACAAATACTTCGGAACTACTGGTGCTGCACAGTTCCCGTATAATGGAGGAAGAACTGCTACTCATGAGATAGGTCATTATTTTGGACTTTTGCATCCTTGGGGTGAAGATGACAGTGTTTGCGGAACAGCTGATAATGATGACGGATGTGCAGATACTCCTGCTACCAATAATCCTTATTCCGGGGGGAATGTTTTTCCAGATAATTCTAATATGTGTACACCTTCAGCAAACGGAGCCATGTTTATGAATTTTATGGATTATGTTACAGATACAGAAATGGCACTTTTTAGTAATGATCAAAAGACGATTAAAACAAATACTATGTCTGGTCCGAGAGCAAGTCTTCTGAACTCAAACGGATGTGCATTTTTAGCAGTGAATGAAGTGGAAAAGGCAAACTCTATCAATCTATTCCCAAACCCGACGACTCAGTACATTTCTATAGCATCACCATTAGCAAGAATCAATGAAGTTGAAATTTTCAATTCTGAAGGTAGGTTGGTGAAAAAGGCTGTCATTAAAAATGAAACGGATAAAATTGATGTGAATGATTTGGCCAGTGGCGTATATTATGTAAGAACATATAATGACAAAGACTTTGTCAAATCGATGAAGTTTATCAAAAAATAAGTGAAAATATTTCCAATATTATCTCAATTAAACCTCGATTCAGTCGGGGTTTATTTTTTAATATGCCATTTTGTCACAAATTTTTGAATGGTACAGATATTGAGAAATTGAGAGTGTAAATTAAAATATAAAAATTAGAAAAAATATAATATTATGAGTAAAATAATTGGAATTGACTTAGGAACAACCAACTCTTGTGTTGCTGTAATGGAGGGTAAAGACCCTGTTGTTATCCCTAACGCTGAAGGTAAAAGAACGACTCCATCTATCGTAGCGTTTACAGAAGATGGTGAAAGAAAAGTAGGGGATCCTGCAAAAAGACAGGCTGTAACCAATCCAAAGAAAACTGTATACTCTATCAAAAGATTTATCGGAACGCATTTTAAAGAAGATGCTAAAGAAATCTCAAGAGTACCTTATGAAGTGGTAGCAGGACCAAATGATACCGTAAAAGTAAAAATCGACGACAGAGAATATACACCACAGGAAATTTCTGCAATGACGCTTCAGAAAATGAAGAAGACTGCTGAAGACTATCTTGGACATGAAGTAACAAGAGCGGTAATCACTGTTCCGGCTTACTTCAATGATGCACAGAGACAAGCTACTAAAGAAGCTGGAGAAATCGCAGGTCTTATCGTGGAAAGAATCATCAACGAGCCTACTGCTGCTGCATTAGCTTACGGTTTGGATAAGAGCCACAAAGATCAGAAGATCGCTGTATATGACCTTGGAGGAGGTACTTTCGATATCTCGATCCTTGATTTAGGTGACGGTGTATTCGAAGTATTGTCTACGAACGGGGATACACACTTAGGAGGTGATGACTTTGATGATGTGATCATCAACTGGATGGCAGATGAGTTCAAAGCTGAAGAAGGGGTAGAATTGAAAACTGATGCTATTGCCCTTCAGAGATTAAAAGAAGCTGCTGAAAAAGCAAAAATCGAATTGTCTTCTTCTGCTCAGACAGAAATCAATTTACCATATATCACGGCTACAGCTACAGGTCCTAAACACTTAGTGAAGACTTTAACTAAAGCTAAATTCGAGCAATTAGCTTCTGATCTTGTAAGAAGATCTATGGAGCCGGTAGCAAAAGCATTGAAAGACGCAGGTTTATCAACTTCTGATATCGATGAAGTATTATTGGTAGGGGGTTCTACAAGAATCCCGATCATTCAGGAAGAAGTAGAAAAATTCTTTGGTAAAAAACCTTCAAAAGGAGTTAACCCGGATGAGGTAGTTGCTGTTGGAGCTGCTATTCAGGGAGGAGTATTGACAGGAGACGTTACAGATGTATTGCTTCTTGACGTTACGCCGCTTTCTCTAGGTATCGAAACTATGGGTTCTGTGTTCACTAAATTAATTGATGCGAACACGACGATCCCAACTAAAAAATCTGAAGTATTCTCTACTGCATCTGACAACCAGCCAGCGGTAAGCATCAGAGTAGGACAGGGAGAAAGAGCAATGTTCAACGATAACAAAGAGATCGGAAGATTTGATCTTTCTGATATTCCACCAGCACCGAGAGGAGTTCCTCAGATCGAAGTAACTTTCGATATTGATGCTAACGGTATCTTAAGTGTTTCTGCTAAAGATAAAGGAACTGGAAAAGAACAAACAATCAAGATCCAGGCTTCTTCAGGTCTTTCTGACGAAGAAATCGAAAGAATGAAGAAAGAAGCTCAGGAAAACTCTGCAGCCGATGCTAAGAGAAAAGAAGAAGTTGAAATCTTCAACAAAGCTGACGGATTGATCTTCCAGACTGAAAAGCAGTTAAAAGAATTCGGTGATAAACTTTCTGCTGACAAAAAAGCAGCCGTAGAAGCAGCTCACACAGAATTGAAAGCAGCTTTCGAAACTAAAAATGTTGACGAGGTAAAAGCTAAAACAGAAGCTTTAGATGCAGCATGGATGGCCGCTTCAGAAGAAATGTATGCAGCAGGACAACAGGCTGAAGGTGCTAATGCAGGTGCAGGCGCTCAAAACTCTGGAGGTAATGCCGCAGGAGCTGATGACGTACAGGATGCTGACTTCGAAGAAGTAAAATAATTATTGATTACCAATAATAACAAATAATTGGAAACCGCTTTAAACGTTAGTTTATAGCGGTTTTTTTATGGTTACACTTTCCAATTCAATTTTTTCATCAAATGGTTCACTTTCTGTTTTTCTTAAGATTAGTCTTGCTTTCTCTGACATTCGCCCGTATTCATAAGCCGTTTTATATAAGGTAAAAGTTTTAATAGCTGTAATTACCTATCTATGTACAATTTTATTTCGTTCATTGTATAGATTAAATAACGATATAATTATGATAATTAATATTTGGATATATTCATGAATTATTGTAAATTATAAATTAAAATACTGTTATTGTTATATTTTTACACCTGAATTAGGGGAGCTTGCTGATTTCATTATATATCTACTACTTTTAGAAATGTAATATTTTATGAAACAATATCTACTCAAAAAGATAAATTACTCAATCATTAAAAAAGCAAATTTAGACAAAGTACTGTTTTTTATTCTGCTTCTTTTGGTTTTTGAATTGAAAGCCCAATCCAATGTCACTGAAATTGATAGCATGCAAATCAATGTCTTTAGTGAGCTGGTAAAGGAAGGTGATTATAATGGAGTGATTGTAAAGGAAAGAAAATGTATTGAAGCAAGTAAAAGAATAGATTATAAAAAGGGTGAAATTAGAGGCTGCATCAATATTGCCAACGTTCTGAATGCAATGAAGAGAAACCAGGAAAGTCTGAAATTCCTTGAAATTGCGGCAATAAAACTTAAAAAAGATGACGATGACGAACTGCTGGCTTATTTACATTATACCTATGGTAAAAACTATTATTCATTGGGATTATATGAGCGTTCCATCAAGTCCTTTAATATAGCTTTGGAGTTTGCAGAAAAAATCAAAAACAGGAAAGAACGGGAAAAAAGAATTTATTCTATTTATGACTGGAAAAGATCGAGTTTTGAATTTCTGGGAATGATGGATTCTGTATATAGTATTGAACATAAATGCATGAGTTCTCCAATGCCTATGCTATACATTACTATTGCAGAAAGGCATTATAAAGACCATAATAGTGATTCTGCAGAATATTACATTAATAAGGCAAATGATTTACTGTTCACAAAGCAGATTCCTCTTGAGGGTAAAGCTAATGTCTTGCGGGCTTTTGGCAAATTGAATATAGAGAAGCGGAATTATGGTGAAGCTCTGGACTACCTGCTAAATTCTTTAAAAATTACTCAGAAAACCAAGCTAAGAAGTAGAGACTTAGAATCCTATAAACTGATTGCAGAGGCATATAAGGGACTTAATAACCTTGATAAGGAAAATGAATATTTATCAAAATATTCTAAATTGAATGATAGTTTACAAAAAGAAGCGAAAGCAGTCGTTAATACGGTTATCGAAAAAATGCTTACTGAGCAGGAAGAAAACGAAAAAAGAACGCATCGCAATCTTTATTATATTCTTTTCACTATTGTTTTTATCAGCGGTATTGCAATTTACCTTATTTATACCAGGTATAAAGCCCGACAAAAACTAAAAGATGCTTTAATAAATCAAAAGGTTCTGGAGTCGGAAGAACTTAAACGAAAATTGGATAGTACATATGAAGAATTGACTCATCTTGCTATACATTCTGATCCTTCTTTCATGAACAGGTTTAAAGAATTATATCCTGAATTTTATAATACCCTTACTTCAAAATACCAGAATCTGACCTTAAATGATATGAGGTTATGTGCTTTTATAAAGTTAAACTTTTCTAATAAAGAAATAGCGGAGTATGACCACATTTCATTAAGGACTGTTGAATCTAAAAAATACCGGTTACGAAAAAAATTAAATCTTTCTGGAGACATCGATTTTAATAAATGGGTTCTGGAACATGAGTGAATTCTTTTGTTTAAACTAAAATATTAAAAACACAAACAAAAAGAGTATTAATTTAAAATACTTATAATCAGATTGTTAAATGTTGCAGTGTAAATGCAGTATAAACTTTTTTAAATCATTACTATAGATTTGCTACGAAAATTTTAAGCAAACAGCATTCTATTTATGTTCATTCAGAACAGCTATTTGTTATAAAATTTAATAAACACTATCTGATTATTTAACGCGATGAAAAAAAAACATTTTACTGTATCCCGGTCATTTATCATTTGAACCAAGGTGGATTTTCTGTTTTCAGTATTGTTCTGTTAAAAAATATTTTAACAGACTGGATTTAGATCTATACTGGTTCATTTTCTACAATGTCATCCCTTATTTTACTAACCTTAACAACATAGAATGAAAAAAATAGTATTTTTTGCAAGTGTACTGATGTCTGGATCTGTACTTGCGCAAGTAGGTATTAATGAAATCAATCCCACAGCCACTTTAGATATTAAATCTAAAGGAAACACAAATGCAACCAAAGCACTTGAAGTAAACAACTCCAGCGGAACAGAAATTTTTACTGTTCTTGACAACGGAAATGTCGGAGTCAATGTTACTAATCCCACAGCAAAACTGCATACTAATGGAAGTATCAGGTATGAAAACCTTCCCATTGTTTCCGGAAGCTTATCACCTCTGGCTATAAAGAGTGATGGAACAGTTGGGACATATGTTCCGGAGCCCACCAAATATCTTTATATGGAGATGGCATCATCCGTTACAACATCTAATTTTACACTTTCAGATACGGGGGTTTATACCAATATTCCACTTACTTCTGCTCAATCCGTTACTAATACCATCATTGCTGGATTTGGTACCGATGCTTCAGCTACTTTAAATGTAAACAGTACGGCCATTTCATCCTCAAATGTAAGGTATATCTCATTTCCGGATCCAGGTATTTACAAAATAAATCTAAGTTATTATACTTCCTGTACCGGAAGTCCTGCAGACTCATCAAATAACATGCTGGGAATAGGAACAGCTTTATTCAAGGCAAACTCTGCAAATACCAGTTACAGCAGGCAGGCTGTAGTTCGCTATAATGGTTTACCCAGAAGAAATGATACCGGTGCTGTAATTGCTGGTCCTTACAATTTTGCTCTTCCCCACACTGTTTTCTTAGTGTTTGAAACAACGGCGGCAAACGAAAAAATAGCACTTTTTGTAAACTACGGCTTTGGAGATACTTTTACTTCAAATGTTTGCTCTTTTGCCACACCTCCCGGTTTATCCAATAAAGTAACAATGAATATTTCTAAATTGTGATTCACCAATGATGAAAAAGATATTTTTTATAACTCTCATTTCGGTTTGTACTGAGATGTGGGGACAGATGGGGATTAATACAGGTAATCCTTCAGCAGCTTTAGATATTGTTTCAAATGGAAATGCGTTGGTTACTAAAGCTTTAGAGGTTAATGATTCAGGTAATTCGGAATTATTCAAAATTCACAATAACGGAAATACAGGTATTAATATAGGAACTTCTTCACCTACTGATTTATTGCATGTAAAGACAGAGATAAAGCACGAAAATTTACCTGTTTTGTCATCTCCTTATAGTCCGTTGGCCGTTGATGCTGCCGGGGCGGCTAAAGTTAAACCTACATCAACCCAGTATTTTTATTTTAAACGAAGCTCGTCCTTCGGTAACTTTTCGCTTTACAATACAAATGTTTACACCAATATACCTTTTCCAGCCGGAGCAGATGTACAGGGCAATACAGCAGGTTTTGGATTCGGAACAGATACTTCTGGAACTGTCAATGCACAGTCTGTAAGCAATATCAGCTATTTAACAATCCCTGAACCGGGTGTTTATCTTTTTGAAATGTATCAGACGGCACTTTGTACCGGACTTCCAACAACATCTTCCAATACCGGGCAAATTGCTATAAATACACTATTTGCGACAGCAGGTAGTGGAAGTTCTGTTTATTCCACAAACACAATTTCCAGGGATTATGCGATAGCCCGAAGAAATGCGTCGGGAGGAATTAATACCAGCAGTTATGGTTATGCCAATCCACAAAAGCTTGTTGTAGCTTACCAAAGTACTGCTGCGAATGAAAAAGTGGCCTTATTTGTTAACTATGCAGGAGGAGACAGCTACAATACCCAGTCATGTTTGATGAATCAACCCGGTGGAAGTGATAATTATGGTTACCTGATTGTGACCAAGCTTTAAAATAGGCAAATACTTTAAGAGGATTCTAAAAACAAAAATAAAAAAATTTATTCCTTGAAAACTCCTGCCACTCTTTTCCCCAAGAAGAGTATAAGATGCAGGAGTTTCAAAAACAGCACAAGATTAAATTTCAAATTCAGGCATTTACATTTCTAAAAACACACAAAAATGAAAAAATCATTACTTTACTTAAGTTCATTCGTATGTACTTCATTATTGCATGCGCAAGTTGGAATAAACACTGCTATACCAAGAAGTACACTTACCGTCAATGGATCTTTTGCCGGACAGTATAAATTGTCTTCCACATCGACGACATTAGGAGCTAGCGATTTTTATATGGCATTTAACGGTAGTACTGCCGCTACATTTACCTTACCTGCTGCCACTGCCGCTGCACCGGCAGCCGGAAATATACAGGGAAGGGTTTATTACATTAAAAATACCGGCAGTGCACAGCTTACTGTTGCAGCCAACGGAACAGAGCTTATTGATAACCAGACAGGTTCTGGAGTGGCCAATTTTAAACTCAATCCAGCTGGATATGCTATGCTGATTAGCAGAGGTACTGTTTCTGGAACAACGTGGGAATTGTCCACCTTTATTGATAAAACTACATCAACTATTGCTGCACTTGGAGCTACTGACCTGGTAACCTACACTGGAACTGCCTTCACAAACTTTAATAACAGTATCCCCCAGATTGTTCCTTTTGCAGTAGGTGATATGATTGTCAATCAGGGAGGATCAGTTACATGGAATGACGCAGGGGATTACTGGCAGATATTGGAATCAGGGGTTTACAAAATAGAAGGCTATGCCTATTTCGGTAGCGGGGGAGCCTTATCCGGTACTTCCCAGTGGACCGGAATTAACCTCAATATCACCAAAAATGGTACGGCCATCTCTAATATAATAGGTGGAAACAGAGGAAATATTATGGATATTATCGCTCAGTTCGGCAATACACCAATTAATGTTAATTGCATCGTCCATTTGAATGCAGGAGACCGTGTTTATTTAACAATGAACTATGGCGCGGGAGATTCTCCGACCACAAGTGCTCGGATTGCAGTACCAAATTCATTGATAGAAAATAGAAATTTTTCAATGCAGCAGCTGTCTGTACCTTAATGAATCTTTTCTCAACCTGGGTTTTCAGGTTTAAAAATATTGAGAAGAGATAACCAATAATACTTTTATTCTTATAAAATATGAAGTTGTATATATGTATTGTTTTTATAATTACATCATTTTTCCATGCACAAGCAAATAATGAGAAACAAATAGACTTAATACTTGAAAATTCCCTTAAAAACTTTAATGAAATAAAGTTTAATGAATCACTGAAAAAAGCAAACCATGCCCTCAAAGCCTCTGAGAAAATTAATTATTCAAAAGGAAAAGCGGCTAGCTGTATTTATATCGCTAAAGTTTTACTTGAAGTTGGGGCTTATAATGAGGGCCTTTATTATTTAGAAAAGGCAGAACAGGAACCTTTTTTTGAGACGGCAGTTAATTTCAAAACAGAAGTCTGCCGCCTGCGGGGAAGAGCATATGGAAATCTTAAAATGTATACGCTTGCTGGTAAAGAATTTCATAAGCAGATCCAGTATTCCTATAAGATAAAGGACAGTCTTAAAAGAAACTTTTCCCTTGTCTGGGCGCATCAAAACTTAAGTCAGATTTTTGAAATGCAAAATAAAAGAGACTCACTTTGGAAGCACTTAAAAAGTCAGGAGAGTATTTTAAAAAAAATGAATGAAAAAGAAGTGTACCACATGTTGTATACTACTTATACTCAAAAAGCTGATGAATATATTGCGGCTAATGATTTGCCCAGAGCAGAATTTTATCTTCAAAAGGCTTTTCGACTTCTAAAAAAGTATCATGTTTCATATCAGCATGATGCCTTAGAGGTATTGGGGAAACTTATGGATAAGAGTGGGAATAAAAAGAAAGCGATTGAATATTATGAAAAAGCGTTACAAAATGCTATTGCCATTGGAGATGGAGACGGGGAAAAACATCTTTATAAAGTTCTGGGTAATTATTATACTGAAAATAAATTGGATATAGCAAAAGCTAACGAATATCTGTATAAATATCAGAGTATAAGTGATTCTATTGATCTTCACAACAAGCAGGCAGTGGAAGCTGTACTCGCTCAGATTGTAGAAAAAAAAGACAAAGAAATCACAAACAGTTTGCTTGACTCTAAGTATCTGAATACTTTAATTCTGATATTTTCTTTTTTAATTATTTCATTTTTTTATTTCAAAAGTAAAAGACAAAAGCTGCTGCTTGAAAAGAAAGAACAGACGATTGAAGAAAAACAAGTACTTACAGAGGAACTTACGGGGAAACTTAATGATAAAAAATTTTATGAAGTAATTAGACTGGCAAAGAATTACAGTCCTGAATTTATCATCCTCTTTAAGGAAGTATATCCTGATTTTTATAATAATCTTACTTCAAAATACCAGAATCTGACTTTAAATGATATAAAGCTATGTGCTTTTATAAAGTTAAATTTTTCTAATAAAGAAATAGCAGAGTATGATCACATTTCATTAAGGACTGTTGAATCGAAAAAATACCGATTACGGAAAAAGTTAAACCTTTCTGGTGATATAGATTTTAATGTCTGGATAAGAAATATGTAATAACGCTACTGTAAAGATGTTGATTGATAAGGAGTGTAATTGAATTTAATCACTGATTATCGATGAGTTTTAATATTCAAAGTCTAAAGACAAAATCAAACGGCTAGCGGAATTATATATCCTAGTGGTGGTGGAAATAACTTTTCAACGAATACAATACTTTCTGTAGTGCTTAGCCCTGGTGATATGATTTATATATCCGACACATCCGGAAGTTCTACATGGTATTAGGGACCCACTTTTCTCAGCATTTTGTACAGTGAACTACCATAATTTATGAATATTTAAATGACAGAGTGAAAAAGCACGTCTTCTACACTCTGTAATTCTTCTTAAGTTGAATGAATACAAAATTTAATGGTATTATAAACGCAAATTTAACTTGCATCAATATCAGTTCCTTAGCTTAATAAATGAATGGCACTCTAAGAAGTATTGCTATAATTAAAATAATTTTATAAAATACTAAAAATGAATTTCAAGGAAATCCATATTGGACAATTGATAGAAAAACGAGTTTCAGAAAAAGAAATAGAAGTTACGCGAATCGGTAAGTTTCTTAATTGTACAGAAAGTGCAATAACGGAAATGTACAAGTCAAAAGATTTGAGTACAGAAATTTTATTGCGATGGAGTAAACTTTTGGAATACGATTTTTTTAGAATTTATTCTCAGCATTTATTGCTTTATGCTCCATCAAACAACAGCTCGAATCAAAATAGAGTTAAAGGAAAGAAGCCATCCTTACTTCCTGTGTTTCGGAAGAATATTTATACAAAAGAAGTCGTTCTCTTTATTCTTGAAATGATTACTTCCGGTGAAAAAACCAAATCACAAATTATCGTTGAATACAGAATCCCTAAAACAACACTTGACAATTGGATAAACAAATACAAAATATAAAACCGAATTACATAAAAATTTACTCGGATATCATACATAAAAAATTTCCGGAGAAGATGGATCAATGTAAAAACATACTTCAGAAAGAAAATCTATCTGTACTGGATATCTTAGAACTAAACCAAAAGATTTTTGGCAATTCAGAACTTGATACGGAGAAATTCAATCAGAGACACCGCGCATATAATGAAACAGCTATTAAACAAATATTGGATTATCAGAGCAAAAATAAATGTAATAATACTGAATTAGCAAAGTATTTCAAATTAAGCAGAAATACGGTTACAAAATGGAAAAAATTATTTATTGACAAAAAATAATAATTTAGAAAATAGAGAGTGATTATATATTCTGATATCAATGAAAAAAATGATTTGCAGAATGAAATAGGGATGTGAGATCTAAGGCGGGGATTACATTTTTATTTTTGGAAGAAAAATGAGTAGGTTGGTTATGCAATAAAAAGAGGAAGAATAATGATTATTCAAAGAAGAATGTGTTTTTTGTAAATTGGAACTATTACACGTCAATAGGATTGATGTTTTTATTACTGTCAGTAAGAAAAAATAAAATTAAAATCAGCAAAAATATTTGGAGTAATTGTATAAGTTTTACTATTTAATTCATCTTAGATATGTTTTATGGCAATGACAAACATTACACCGAAAAATGCTGTTTAATTCATTCTTCCAAATAATCAATCTCACTAAAATACCATGCAAATATTTCGCTCTCGACTGACATTTGAAAATTTGAATATGCAATCTCAAGATTTTGCTATCATAGATTCATTTTGGTTTAAATAATAAATAATGTAAGTATTTAAACATTGAGGTCATTTAAACTTTTTTAGATTTATAAAATTTGTTCAGAGCTATAACCATAAAAGCGATATAATTAAAAGACTTCCAACTCGATACTGTTGTGTCAAAACGATTAAGCAATGATCGAAAAC
>NZ_JABBGI010000051.1 GCF_012927325.1 Chryseobacterium antibioticum
CCAAACGCATCCGCATGACAAAGTCTAGATCTCTTTTTTTATGTTCATACATAAAATCGAAAGACGCAAACCCTCTGTCGTAGATAATCAAATCTCCTTTTCTGCAGTATTTCAAAAGCTGTTTTGCCTGAATACGCTCATCGGTATCCACAGAAGATAAAACACCGCCAATGCCTATTTTATTAAGTACATCGTACAAAACACAAGCTTTGCCCTGTATAATATAAGTCTCTGTCTGATTTTTCTTTCTGCCATAGATTTCTTCTAACTCCTTTGTCCGGGGAAGGGTTAGTCGGGAACCGTCTACGGACAAAATTCGTTTTCCTGAAAACCTCGTTTTTACAGCCATATTATCGGTGTAAAATTCTTCAGTCAGCTTTTCATTCAGATAACTAAAGACTTCAGGGTTTATTTTTTTACGCGCTTGTACGAAAGCGCTTTTGCTGAATGATTTCTGAGGAATTTCTTTTCTCTTAAGAAAACTTAAAAAGTTAACAATCTCAAGGGATAAACTTTTGGTTAAAAAATTAATCATAAATAATAGGGTTACCGAAAAAGAAAGACGTCTGTTTCTGCTGAAATCTCGTACATCAAATACAAATCTTTTCTTTGTAAAGCTATGAGAAATTTCGAATTGAAGAGAAGAGAGAATATCATTAGTATTTTTTCTTCTCAATTTAACTGCTTGATTCTCTGTTAAATATACAAAAAACAAACCAAAAAAACAATTAAAATAACTGATAATCAACGTATTAAATCCATATCTTAATGACATTGGGCTTTAGCCCGTTTAAATTATAATAATAAAGCAAAACGGCTTTAGCCAAAATTTAAATTTCATCACAAAAAAATCATTGTATTGATGGATAAATTGGTCTGAGTAAATAACCCATCACTTTATTTTAATATAACTCATTACGCCTCCTCACAATGACAGAATACAATCTCAATAAAAAATTGCAGTTCTCTAAAGAAAAATCTAATTTTACACTTTAAAAATTTCCCTTGCAATACGCCCAAATCGTTTTACCACTTAATTTAAAAGGATCTTTCACCTATAAAGTTCCCGAAGAACTAATGTCTTATATTCAGACGGGAATGCGAGTGTTGGTGCCGTTTGGCGGGAAGAAAATCTATACTGGGATTGTTTTTGAACTTCACGACAATGCCCCTGAAAATTTTGTGGCTAAGGAAGTCATCAGCATTTTGGATGACAAACCGATATTGCCTGAAGAGCAGATTAATTTCTGGAACTGGCTTTCAGACTACTATCTGAGCAAATTGGGCGAGATTTATCGCTTCGCATTTCCTTCCTCTTTAAAACTGGAAAGCGAAACCTATTTGAAACTAAAACCTGGGATTACAGTTGATTTTGAAAACCTGGATGTCAATGAAATGTACCTCATCCAGGCTTTGGAAGTACGCCAGCTGATTAACCTGACCGATATTGAAGCATTTGTTCCTAAAAAAGATATCATCAAAACAATCAATTCACTCATCGATTTGCAGTATATTGAAATTGATGAAAAAATTGCTGAAAAATATAAAGCCAAAGAAGTAGCTTACGTAAAGATCAATGATGAGGTTTTGGGAAACCGGAACCTGACAGATATTCTTTTAAAACTGAACAAAGCTCCGAAGCAGAAAGACCTTTTCCTGGCAATTTTGGAAAAGCAGACAGAACATCCCGATATTCCAATCAAAAAAGCAGAGCTGTTTGAAGACGGATATTTCGGAAGTTCCCATTTTAAAGCCCTTGCAGATAAAAGTCTTGTCGAAGAATATTATATGCAGAAAGACAGGATCGAAAGTTATGAAGGCGAAATTGAAGAGCTTGAAGAACTTTCCGAACAGCAGAAAGAAGCCAGAGTTGAGATTGATGAAGCCTTTGAAGAAGGGAAAAATGTATTGCTTCACGGGGTCACTTCCTCTGGAAAAACCCATATTTATTTAGAGAAAATTGAAGAATGTATTGAAGAAGGGAAAAATGTTCTGTTCCTGCTTCCTGAAATTTCTCTGACCAAACAGATTACCCAAAGATTAGAAAAGAAATATGGCAGACAGCTTGGTTTCTATCATCAGAAACTAACGGATTTTGAGCGTGTGGAAGTGTGGCGGAGAATCAAGCAGAATGATATCAAAATTCTTATCGGAACTCGGAATGCCTTATTTCTGCCTTATCAGAATCTGGGATTGATCGTAGTGGATGAAGAACATGATTCTGCTTACAGACCCAGAGAGGCTTCACCCAATTTCAATGCAAAAGATGCTGCGTTGGTTCTGGGGAATCTGTACGGGGCCGGAGTGATTCTGGGATCAGCCACACCTTCTGTAGAAAGCTATTATAACGCCAGAAAAGATAAAATAAAGTATATTTTCCTGAATGAAAGATTCGGAAATGTGAATTTACCGGAATACGAACTCATCAACTTTAAAGAGGCCCAGGATTCCAAAAAGGTGTCCGGGAATTTTTCTTTACAGCTTATTGATGAGATCAAAAAAACGCTTGATGAAAAAAATCAGGCCATCGTGCTTCATAACCGTCGCGGCTATGCGAATGTCATAGAATGCGAAAGTTGCGGCTATGTCAATTACTGCTCGAATTGCGATGTGGTGATGACGTACCATAAGGCGGCTAATGAAATGAAATGCCACTATTGCGGACAGAGAGCTTCAAAACCGAGAAGCTGCCCGAAATGTCAGTCCGAAAACCTGAATGAAAGGGGAGTTGGGGTAGAGCAGATTCATGAAGAAGTTTCCAAAATGTTTCCGGACCATGAAGTTGACAGAATGGATGTGGATTCTATGCGTAAGAAATTCGCGTATGAAAAACTCTACGAAAAAATAGAAGATGGCGAAACCGATATCATCGTGGGAACACAGATGATTTCTAAAGGTCTTGATTTTGATCATATCGAATTGGTGACGATTCCGAAAGCTGATTCCCTGCTTTACGTGCAGGATTTCAGAGCTGAAGAAAGAGCTTATCAGCTGATCACTCAGGTTTCAGGAAGAGCAGGACGGGTTTCCGGGAAAGGAAAAATTTTAATTCAGACCTATAATCCGGATCATTCTGTTTTTCAGTTGATCAAGATGAATAATCCGGCGAAAGTTTATAAATATATTCTTACCGAGCGTCAGAAATTCCACTATCCGCCGTTCACAAAACTCATTATGATTGAGCTTAAGCACAGGAAAGAAGACAAAGTGAACCGGGCTTCCCAGTTTTTAGGATCTATTTTAAGGAAATACCTTCCCGAAGAATGTGTTTTAGGACCCGAAAGAGCTCAGATTGCGCGGCTTAATAATTTGTATCAATTCCAGATTATGCTTAAACTTCCACGCGGCAAAAAGTATGATGAATTCAAAAAAATGGTTTTGTTAAGTTTGAATGAATTTGATGAAATTACTGCTTATCAAAGTATTAAAAAAGATGTTATTGTAGATTTTTAACAATTTTTAACAAACTTTACGGTCTTTTATAAGGCATCTGTGACTCTTTATCTGACAATAATTTCTACTTTTGGTCGTTGATTAAGTGTTTGGCTCTTTAATTGGATGATTTAACTTATCATTTTTTATAGCGTCAAACTATAGAAACCAAAAAAAGATAGATGGTAAATTACAGAAAATATATTTCAAGCGTAGCGGTATTGGCTTCTGGGTTTTTCCTTGCTCAATCTACCGTTTCTACAGTTCTTTACTCTCAGGCTTACGATAATCAAAGAAATACTTTGAACTTGCCTTCTCCCATTACTTCGGTAGCGGAGAAAACAATGTTGTCGGCCAAAGAGCTTGTAGACATTAATGTGAACACAATGATGGCGGATCCTGTGCTGAAAAATGCAACCTGGGGATTCGTAGTGTATGATCCGAAAACGAAGAAGGTGATCTCTTCGTACAACGAAAATACTCCTTTAGTTCCAGCTTCTACTACCAAATTATTAACAACGGAAACTGCTTTAAGCCTTTTAGGGGAGAATTACCGTTGGATGACACAGCTGGAATATTCAGGGACTATTGATGAAAATGGAGTTTTAAATGGAAATTTGTATCTCATAGGCAGTGGTGACCCTTCTTTAGGAACCAATAAAGCGGGTGCATGGTCTTACAGAGACATTATTTCAGACTTCATGGGCGGACTTTCCCGCGAAGGTATCAGAAAGGTAAACGGTGATATTATCATTCAGACAGCGCTTTTCAAAGGCAATATTGCAATGCTTCCGGAAAATGTTGTATGGCTTGAAAACAATAATTATTATCTGCCCGTAGGAACTACCCGCGAGATCAATCCAGCCAACGAAAAGCTGATCGTAAAAAAATCAGGACTTATTTCTGATAAAAAGTATTTCTATGTTTCTCCTTACGCAAAACAGATGGTTTATGCCGAAAAGTATGAAGGAGACGGTGTTTTAACAACAAAACTTCCCGATGCTCCGGCTTATCTTGCCAATACATTCAGAACAACACTGGTAAAAAGCGGAATTGGAGTAACAGGAAAAGTAACCCCTAAAATGACGGATGCAGCTCCTGAGAGCAGAAAACTGGTTTCAGCGTATAAATCTCCTACATTGGGTGATATCATATTTTACACCAACCAGCACAGTGATAACTCTTTGGCAGAAGCTTTACTGAAAACGGTAGGTTTCCAGAAAATGGGAGATCAGACTTCAGAATCAGGAAGAGTAGTGGTAACGGACCACCTGAAGAATGAAAGTTTCGATATGATAGGACTGAATTATATGGATGGCAGCGGACTTTCAAGAAGTAATAATGTAACCCCGATTTCCCAGGTGAAGTTTTTAACCTCATTAATGGATGAGAAATATTACAAAACATATTTCACTTCACTGCCGGTAGGAGGACAGTCAGGAACCCTGAAAAGAATGTTCATCGGAACCGGAAACGGACAGGTTTTTGCTAAAACAGGAACTTTGAATAAAGTAAAAACTCTGGCAGGATATCTGAAAACCAACTCAGGAAAAACATTGGTGTTTTCTTTAATGGTTAACAATTATTCAGGATCTGTAGATATGGTAAAGAAAAGAATGGAAAAAATTCTTGAGCCGGCTCTGGATCTTTAAAAAATATTAATTTCAATCTTCAAAAACCTTTTAATCAATGATTAGAAGGTTTTTTTTATCTTTGGTTATATCTAATATCCTGAGTATGAGAAAATTTTACTTTTTAGTTCTGGGACTTTTCCTTTCCCAGCAGTTCTGCAGCCAGAGCCAGGAACAAAATATTGAAATGAAGGGTCTCATCGCAAAAGAAATGAAAGCTTTTACGAAGAAAATGATTACCTATAATATTAATCCCAATACTTTAAACTATGATCTCCAGTATCAGAGAATGAATCTAAATCTGGATCCTGCAGTGTATCAGGTTTCAGGTTCAGTGACTTCTCATTTTAAGCCTAATCAGAATATGAACAGCATCTATTTTGATCTGTCCGATGTTCTCGTTGTTTCCGAGGTGCAGTATCACGGAACGGATCTGACATTTCAGCAGCTTCCGACAAAAGAAGTTAAAATAGATTTTCCAGCTTCAATTCCCGCCAATACTCTGGACTCATTAACGATCCATTACTCAGGTGCTCCTGTGACTGGGAATGGTTTTTCAACCACTACCCAAAGCGGAACTCCTATTCTCTGTACTTTAAATGAACCATATTGGGCACAGGACTGGTTTCCGACGAAGCAGAGCATGAATGATAAAATTGAAAGGTTTGATTTTAAAATCATCACTCCTTCCCAGTATAGTGTCGCTGCCAATGGAAAACTGATGTCTGAAACAACTCTTCCCGGCAGTCAGAAACTTACTTTCTGGAGAACGGCTTATCCTACAGCGGCCTACTTGATCGCCCTTTCCATCACTAACTTTGTGAAGCTCAATGATACTATGGGAAACCCGCCCTTTCCGTTTGTTAATTATGTGTATCCTTCCACCAATGCCAATGCAACAAGCATGGCCAATATTGAATGGACCAAACAGATCATGAATACTTTCGAGACCTATTTCGGGCCTTATCCCTTCCGTAATGAAAAGTATGGCCATATGGAATTCAAATTTGGAGGGGGGATGGAACATCAGACGATGTCGTCCATGGGAAGCTGGAGTAAAGGTCTTATTGCCCATGAACTGGCCCACCAATGGTTCGGAGATAAAGTGACGTGCGGGGCATGGAACGATATCTGGCTGAATGAAGGTTTTGCGACTTTTGGGGCTATTCTGGCCAATGAAAAATTACTCATGACCAGCGCTGAATTCAAAAATTTTATGCTGGGAGAGATCAACAATATCACTTCCGCTCCGGATGGTTCTACCTATGTTCCGGATGCTGAACTTTCCAATGTAAGCCGGATATTCAGCAACAGACTGACCTATGCAAAAGGGGCTTATATTTTAAGGATGATCAAGTGGATTCTTGGTGATGCCGTTTTCTATCAGGCGTTGAAGGACTACCATGGCAGACCTAATTTAGCCTATAGTTATGCAAGAACTGCAGATTTTAATGCATCATTGCTGCAATCTACCGGAAAAGATTTTACAGGATTCTTCAATGACTGGCTTTATGGTGAAGGTTACCCTACGTATGCTACAAGATGGAGACAGACCGGAAATCAGATTCTGTTTAAAGTTTCACAGACCCAGAGCAGTCCTTCTGTAAGCTTTTTTGAAATGTCTTTACCGATCAAAGTGAATGGAACAGGAGGGCAAACCGCCTATTTTGTTTTAAATCATACCTCTAATAATCAAGGTTTCTTAGAAACGGTTTCTTTCCCGGTTGCTAGTGTTGAATTCAATTATGAATATCAAATTCTGGAGAAAAATTCTACCGTTGTTCAGGATAACACCTTAAGCTTGTCGTCTGTAGAAAAAGACAGTTTTGCATTATACCCAAATCCGGCAAAGAATGAACTGTACCTGAAGGGAATTGAAAAGTCTGCGGATTATTCAATTTATGCTCTGGACGGGAAACTGGTAAAAAAAGAGGTGTATCAGCCTGGAAAAACAATCGGAATTTCAGAACTGGTTCCGGGAACTTATATTTTTACTATTCAGGAACAGCAGATAAAATTCATTAAATATTAAAAAAATGACAGTAATATCTGGTTTATATTCAATAATATATCGTTTTTAATGAGGTTGATTGTTAAATAAAATAAAGATGTGTTTGTATTTATGATTTATAAAATCATGTATTACTAAAGATATGATGAAATAAATATTATTATAATTATAAATTCGCATTGTTTTTTATATAAATGTCTATTTTTGCATAAAATTAACCTTTTGATCACTGATTGAGAGGTTTTTATCTATATTTATGCGCATAATTTTATTGGATATGAAAACACTTTATCTTTTGATTCTGAGCTTCTTGCTTCCGCAGGTATTCTACAGCCAGAATGAACATGATCACAATATTGAAAAGAAAGGATTGGTAGCAAAGGAGATGAAATCTTTCTCCAACAAAATGGCTACTTACAATTTGAGTGCCAATACTTTAAATTATGATCTGCAATACCAGAGAATGGATATTGTCCTGGATCCTGCGGTCTATAATATTTCGGGTTCTGTCACTTCTCATTTTAAGCCCACTCAGAATATGAGCAGCATCTATTTTGATCTTACAGATGCTCTTACAGTCTCTCAGGTGAATTATCACGGAACAAACTTAAGTTTTCAGCAGCTTCCAACAGATGAGTTGAAAATCGATTTTCCGGCTTCTATTCCTGCCAATACACTGGATTCCCTGACCATCAATTATTCAGGAGCTCCCTCTACAGGTTATGGTGCTTTTTTTAATGGTACTCAGGGCGGAACTGCAGTTCTTTCTACACTAAGTGAGCCTTACGGTGCACAGGACTGGTTTCCTACCAAGCAGAGCCTTAACGATAAAATTGAAAGATTTGATTTTAAAATAACAACACCTTCACAATACAATGTGGCAGCAAATGGTAAACTGATGTCTGAAACGCTACTTCCAAGTTCAAAAAAACTTACTTTCTGGAGAACGGCTTATCCTACAGCAGCCTACCTGATTGCACTTTCTATTACCAATTTCACGAAACTAACCAGTACCATTGGCAATCCGCCCTTTCCGTTTGTGAATTATGTATTCCCTTCAACCAATGCCAATGCAACAAGAATGGCTAATATTGAATGGACAAAACAGATCATGACCACATTTGAAACCTATTTCGGGCCTTATCCTTTCCGCAACGAAAAATACGGGCATATGGAATTTCAGTGGGGTGGTGGCATGGAGCATCAGACCATGTCTTCTATGGGAAGCTGGAGCAGGGATATTATTGCTCACGAGCTTGCTCATCAGTGGTTTGGTGATAAAATAACCTGTGCTACGTGGAATGATATCTGGCTGAATGAAGGTTTTGCAACTTTCGGAGAACATGTAGCCAATGAGAAACTTCTCATGACGAATACTGAATTTATGAACTTTCTGGTAGGTCAGAAAAACTTAATTACAAGCAGTACCGGAGGAAGTACCTATGTTTCAGATGCTGAACTGTCCAACTCCAACCGTATTTTCAGCAGCAGACTTTCCTATGCGAAAGGTGGATATATCGTAAGAATGATCAAGTGGATATTGGGAGATGATGTTTTCTACCAGGCGGTGAAAGACTATCATGCCAAGCCGAATTTAGCGTATGGTTATGCTAGTACAGCAGATTTTAAAGCTTCATTTCTTCAGTCTACCGGAAAAGATTTTACAGAGTTTTTTAATGACTGGCTATATGGGCAGGGGTATCCTACGTATTCCATTAAATGGAGACAGACCGGAAATCAAATTTTGTTTAAAGCAGGACAGACGCAGAGTAATGCTTCTGTAAGCTTCTTTGAAATGCCGTTACCGATCAAAGTAAACGGAACCGGAGGGCAAACTGCTTATTTTGTTTTAAATCATACTACTAATAATCAGGGATTCCTGGAAACAGTTCCTTTCCCTGTTGCGAGTGTTCAGTTTAATTATGAAAATCAGATTCTGGATAAAAACTCTACAGTCGTTCAGGATAATACATTAAGTGTATCTTCTGCAGAGAAGGAAGACTTTGCGTTGTATCCAAACCCTGCTAAGAATGAATTGTTCCTGAAGGGGTTAGATCAGTCAGCTGACTATTCCATTCACTCTATAGATGGAAAGCTGATCAGAAAAGAAGTGTATCAGCCTGGAAAATCAATCGGGATTTCAGAGCTTGTTCCGGGAACTTATATATTGACGGTTGAGGAGAAAAATATAAAATTTGTCAAACATTAAAATAGTCAGGAAGTTTGAAGCTGGAAGAGGGAAGTTATTGAAGCCAAAATCAGAACTGGATAATGTTTTATTAATTTTTCAATAAACTAGTCCGGAGAAAAGTCTCAAACTATCCTTGGCAAGGTTTTAAACCTTGCCAAGGATACATAGTAATTTCCATCTTCTCATCTTGACAAATTTAAATTAAATAACAAAAACGGACTCATGGTCCGTTTTTTCATTTTTAGAAATAGCAGTCACGAAAAATTAATACCACAAAATGGCAAAAGCAGGTGAGAGTTTATCTGATAATGATCTGGAAAGTTTCACCAGCCGAAAAGATGTTAAAAAAGCGGATAGTAAAAATAGTGAGCACGCTCAGCAGATGTTATTGCATACAGTAATTCCATTGTTAAAAAATTTAAGGGTTAAATATGATCATGAATAAGCTTTCAGATCAGAAAGCTTTTTTGTTTTCTTGTAGACCGTGATGCTCTTTTTCTGGCAGTTTTTACTTTGTATCCGAACCATTTTTCTTTAAAGAGTCTACGCATTATATTATCAAAATTCCTTGTGAACACCATATTTTTGAAGCCGCGCCATTTTTCGAGAAGGCTGGAGGGAAGAGCTCTTACAGAAACAGAATAACCTTCAGTTTCATATTGTATATAATGCCACCAGCCGGAAGGGATGTAGAGGGTTTCACCCGGCTTTAGGACCGCTTCGTAACCATCCAGATAAAGCAGGGCGGGAAATTCTCTGTAGTCGGGATCTTTGATATTGGGTAAGCTATGAAAATTGTAGGGCAGTTTATACATCAGATCCGACTGCTCCCAGGGAAAAAGCCAGATTCTTTTAATGCCGTGGAATTGGGTGATGAAAACGTGTGACATATCGATGTCGATATGATTTTGTGATAGAACCTTCACCTCCGAAAAACATAAAAGGCAGCCATTTCAGTATTTTCCCATTCGTGACATCATTATAATGGAGATCATTCTTAAGTTCCGACCTGATGTTGAGGAGATTAAATAAAAAAAGTCTGTGTTCAGTTAGTCATGGTCGGAAGAAATTCCGGTCATTTTTTTTTGCATTCTTATGTTTTGAAAACCTTTCGTGGATCCCCTCCCGCAAATACGATTAAAATTGCAGTAATCATATCCCGAAGTTCCATTTTGAT
>NZ_JABBGI010000052.1 GCF_012927325.1 Chryseobacterium antibioticum
TTTTCGATCATTGCTTAATCGTTTTGACACAACAGTATCGAGTTGGAAGTCTTTTAATTATATCGCTTTTATGGTTATAGCTCTGAACAAATTTTATAAATCTAAAAAAGTTTAAATGACCTCTATACTAGTAAAACTGATCTAAATCGTCCAGATGAAATATTTTTTTTTAAGTTTATTATGAAACCAAGAATATCGTATTTGAAAAATAGTTTAGATAAAATTAATCCCCGGAAAATAAAGATTCAGTCTTTTAAAAATATAAAACAGAGCATTCGTTTTGGCTAAAATTTAAAAGGTCAGTTACAATTTTCATCTCTCACTGAAAATCCTTATTTTTGTACATCTAAAAAGTAAAAGAAAGAATGAATTCCTACAAAAATCCATTGGAAGAGCGCTATTCCAGTGAAGAAATGTTGTTTAATTTCTCACATAATAACAAATTCCGTACCTGGAGAAAGCTTTGGATAGCTTTGGCTGAAATTGAAAAAGATCTTGGTCTTGACATTACAGACGAACAAATTGCTGAGCTGAAAGCTAATGCCGAAAACATCGACTACGATAAGGCGGCTGAGTATGAAAAAAAATTCCGTCATGATGTAATGGCTCACGTTCACACGTATGGTGATGTGGCGCCTTCAGCAAAAGGAATTATCCACTTAGGGGCTACTTCGGCTTTTGTAGGAGATAATACAGATCTTATTCAGATCCGTGACGGGCTTTTAATCTTAAAGAAAAAGCTGGTTAACGTCATGAAAAGCTTAGCTGATTTCTCTATTCAGTATAAAGATCTTCCTACCCTAGGATTCACCCATTTCCAGCCGGCTCAGCTGACAACCGTTGGTAAAAGAGCTACACTTTGGTTACAAAGTCTTGTTCTTGATATTGAAGAATTGGATTTCTTCCTTGAAACCCTTCGTTTCAGAGGTGTAAAAGGAACTACCGGAACAGCTGCAAGTTTCTTAGAGCTTTTCAACGGTGACTATTCTAAAGTAAAACACTTAGATAAAGAACTTTCGAAAAGATTCGGTTTCGAGAAAGTATTTGGCGTTTCAGGTCAGACTTATGACAGAAAAATCGATGCTAAGGTGGTAGCTTTATTAGGAAATATTGCTCAGTCTGCCCATAAATTCACCAACGATTTACGTCTTCTTCAAAACCTTAAGGAAATTGAAGAACCATTTGAGAAAAACCAGATTGGTTCATCCGCTATGGCTTACAAACGTAATCCAATGAGAAGCGAGAGAATCGGAGCATTAGCAAAATATGTAATGTCTCTGACAACAAGTTCTGCTATGGTAGCTTCTACACAGTGGTTTGAAAGAACATTGGACGATTCTGCCAACAAGAGACTGACTATTCCTCAGGCATTCCTAGCCGTTGATGCTATCCTGTTGATCTGGAACAACATCATGAACGGAATTGTTGTGTATCCGAACAGAATCAACAAACATATTGAAGAAGAACTTCCTTTCATGGCAACAGAATATATCATCATGGAAGAAGTGAAAGCTGGTGGTGACCGTCAGGAAATTCACGAAGTGATCAGAGTTCACTCCATGGAAGCTTCCAAGAAAGTGAAAGAAGAAGGAAAAGAAAATGACCTTATTGAAAGAATCTTAAATGATGATTCTTTAAAACTAGATAAATCAAAATTAAAAGAAGTTTTAGATCCTAAAAACTTTATCGGTTTTGCCCCTATTCAGACGGAGGAGTTCATCAGCAATGAAGTCCAGCCGATTCTGGATCAGAATAAAGACCTGATAGGATTGGAGGCTGACCTTAAAGTATAAAGCTTATGCAGCCTTTTTGGGCTGCATTTTTTATTTTAGCCAGTATGAAAAGAACTCTTTTACTCATTGCCATGATCCCCATCCTTTCTTTTTCCCAGAAGAAAGAGGTTTTAAAGTATTTTATCTCAAAAGAAACCTTGGCAGGAGTAAAAAATCAGGACGGGAAAATTATTGTTCCCGCCCAGTTTAAGATCTATTCGGATCTTCAGGACGGCGATTTGGTGAAAGAAGAAACCATTTATTTCGACGGTTCCAAAAAAGGAGAAACCAAAGAGAAAAATGCATGGGGCTATGTGTATGATAGAAAAGGAAACTTTCTTTACAGACCGTTTTTTTATGACAATGGAGCAGATTATTTCAAAGAAGGACTCAGAAGATTCGTCAAAAACGGAAAAGTTGGTTTTGTTGACCGGAATGGAAAAATCATCATAGAAGCCAAACATGACTTCGTTTCATATTTCGAGTACGGTTATGCATTGTTTTGTGATGGCTGTGACTGGGAGAAAACAGAAGATGAACATAAAGGAATTGTTGGTGGAACATGGGGAGTAATGAATACCAAAGGCGAGACGGTGAAGCCCATTGTAAAATCATCTGATAAAGACAAAGAAATTCAGGGGAAATACTATCCGAATCCTTTTCACTACAATGAAAAAGAGAAGAACATTCTTCAGTTTTTTGAAAAGCAGAATAAAACACTTTCAGGATTGTATTATATCAATGTTTATCCTGAAATGTCTGATGCTGAAAAGAAATTAATTTTTGAAATCGTAGAAAGGCCCAAAGAGAATTTTCCTTATTATCAGATTAATACCTATGCTTTAGGGATGGATCTTACGATTTGTGATCGGTTTAAATTCCTTGTTTCAGAAGATGGTCAAGAAAAGTATACCATGGATTATGATGAAAAAGTTCCTTACGAAGAATGGTTGAAGAATGAAATAAAAGAAGCGGAACAGTTTCAGAAAGAACGTCCCGATAATCCAAATAAATTTGTAAAATAACAATAGCCCATGAAGAACCTTTCGATTTTTTTATTGATTCTCGTGTCTGCAAAAAGCTTCTCGCAAAGTCAGAAAGAGATGTATTCCATCATGGAAAAAACTGCACAAAAATTAAAAGAAAAATCAGGGGCTTATTCCGTATCTGTCGGAATCGTGAAAGACGGAAAAGTGTATACAAAACATTTCGGGGAAATAGATAAAGGAAAGGGAAACAAAGCGGATAACAATACCTATTTTGAAATAGCATCAGTAACCAAGCTTTTTACCGGACAATTGTTGGCTCAGGCCGTTTTGGAAAATAAAATTAATCTTGAGGATGATATTCGTAAGTATCTGAAAGGATCATATCCCAATTTAGAATACAACGGAACTCCGATTAAAATTAAAGATCTGATTTCCTACAGAACAGCACTGCCGCGTAATCTGCCTGATGACACCGAAATCAGGAAAAAAATGTCAGATGAAACGCCTTTTCAATACAATAAATTAAGCGAAAATTATACAAAAGATCATTTTAAGCAGGACCTTCAAAAAGTAAAACTGGATACGATACCCGGAGTCAAATATAGCTACAGCAATCTAAGTCTTGAACTTACAGGTTTGATGCTGGAAAATATATATGGTCAAAGCTATGAAACACTGCTTAAAGAAAATATTTTTTCAAAAGCAGGAATGGATCACACCAAACTCGAACTTGGCAAAAATGAAGTCTTAGCAAATGGATATCATTCGAGCGGACGTCTGATGCCAAAATCCATAAGTCATTTATGGGGTTCTGGCGGATCAAAAACCAAATCGACGATGGGAGATATGGTGAAGTTCTTAAAGTATGAACTGGATTCAAAAAACTCCATTGTTCAGGAATCTCAACGAAACATCAGTAACAGTAAAGGAGATTGGTACGGGTATTTTTGGGACGGTTATGGCCTTAGCGAACATGGGAAAATGGGGTATAAGCACGGAGGAGCATTCGGAGACCAAGTCTGGTTTGCGATCTATCCCGAACTGAATACAGGGATTTGCGTTATTGTAAACGTCAGCGGTCCGGATACGTTTCCGGCTCTTTATAATTCGGTGGCCAGATTGATGAATGATCTGACGACAAAACCGGGCAAAAAGGAAACAGAAGGATACTATCTGAAAGGAGATAACGTTGTATTTACCTATACGCATCCAAAGAATTTAAATTCAAAACTGATCAATAGCGCTTCTGTTGCAGGATCTTTCAATGATTGGAAGACAGACAATAAAAACTTTCAGTTAACGAAAAAAGAAGATAATCGCTTCGAATTGGAAGTTCCAAAATCTAGTTTCGAAAAAGGAAAAATCTATACTTTTAAACTGATTCTGAACGGAGAAGACTGGATCAATGCATCAAAAAATGCTTCCAATACAGACGGAACAGATGACAATAATCTGACGTTGAAGCTGTAAAAATATAAAGAATCAATGGGTTCTGAAAAAGTAAAAAGAAAGTAATAAATCTAATATTTAAAATCTGACATCTAATGTCTAATAACAAAAGAATTTTCGTAGAAAAAAGAGGTATTTTCGATGTTGAAAGTCCAAAAATTTTTGATGAAGTAAAAGCAGTCGTTCCGGCGGTCAAAAATGTGAAAGTGTATAATGTGTACGATATTTTCGGACTGAATGACGGAGAGTTCGGGAAAGTCGTAAACAGTACTTTCGTAGATCCTGTGACTGATATTTTACACACAGAAAATCCAGGAAAGGAGATCTGGTTTGCCATGGAGTTTCTTCCAGGCCAGTACGATCAACGTGCAGATTCTGCCCAGCAGTGTATTGCTTTACTGACGGAAAATGAAAAGTCCAAAGTAAGAAGCGGAAAACTGATTCAGTTTGAAGGCATTTCTGAGGGAGACCTTGTAAAAATCAAAGACCTTCTGATCAATAAAGTGGAATCTCAGGAAAAAGATCTTTCCATCTTAAACATTCCTGCTGATGAAATTCCTGCAAAAGTTTTGATCCACGAGAATTTCATCAGTTTTGATGATGCCGGGCTTGAAAATTTCTACAATGATCACGGTTTTGCGCTAGGATTGGATGACCTTAAATTCATCCAGGAATACTTTAAAACAGAGAAAAGAAATCCTACCGAAACGGAACTGAAAGTTTTAGACACGTATTGGAGTGACCATTGCCGTCATACCACCTTTGAAACAGAATTGTCAGATATCCAGTTTGAAGGAGCATTCAAACATACATTGGAAACTATTTTCAATGACTATATCGAAAAAAGAAAATTTTTAGGCCGTGAGCTGAAGCCGATCTCTTTAATGGATCTTGCGACAGTATGCGGTAAATATTTCCATAAAACAGGGAATCTGGATAACCTTGTCATCTCAGACGAGATTAATGCATGTACCATCCAGATCGAAGCTGAATACGACGGTAAAAAAGAACCTTGGTATTTATTATTCAAAAATGAAACCCACAATCACCCGACGGAAATTGAACCTTTCGGAGGGGCTTCCACATGTTTGGGAGGAGCGATCAGAGATCCTTTGTCCGGAAGATCTTTTGTATTCCAGGCGATGAGGTTAACGGGAGCTGCTGATGTTTTAGAACCGGTTGACAAAACTTTACCGGGGAAACTTCCTCAGAAGACCATCACTAAACAGGCGGCTAACGGGTATTCATCTTACGGAAACCAGATCGGTTTGGCAACTACAATGGTTTCTGAAATCTATGACGAAGGGTATAAAGCCAAAAGAATGGAGGTCGGATTTGTTACCGGAGCCGTTCCTGTAGATTGGGTAAGACGTGACAAACCTGAAAATGGTGATTCCATCATTATTTTAGGAGGAGCAACAGGCCGTGACGGTGTTGGCGGGGCAAGTGGAAGTTCAAAAGTACAGGATGAAAATAGTATCCATACCATGTCTACTGAAGTTCAGAAAGGAAACGCCGTTGAAGAACGTAAAATCCAGAGACTCTTTAGAAATCCTGAAGTAACGAAACTGATCAAGAAATCAAATGACTTCGGAGCAGGAGGTGTTTCTGTAGCCATCGGTGAAATTGCGGATTCATTAGAAGTGAACCTTGATGTTTTACCTTTAAAATATGAAGGATTAAACGGAACTGAGCTTGCGATTTCAGAATCTCAGGAAAGAATGGCTGTAGTAGTTGATCCAAAAGATAAAGAACAGTTCATCAAATTTTGTGAAGATGAAAATATTGTTGCTGTAGAAGTGGCAAAAGTAACAGATTCAGGAAGAATGCAGATGTTCTGGAAAGGGGATGAAATCGTTGATCTTTCAAGAGAATTCTTAGACACCAACGGATGTTCTAAAACTCAGGATGTGAAAATTACCCATCTTGAAGAAGTGAAAGAAGAAACATTATCTTTTACAAAGGAGAACTTCATTAAAATAATAAGCGACAAAAATGTAGCTTCCCAAAAAGGACTGTTGGAAATGTTCGACTCTTCTGTAGGCGCCACTACGGTTGCGATGCCTCTTGGAGGAATATACCAGCAGACATTAATGGAAGGAAGTGCTCAGACATTACCAATTTTAGGAGCAAAAGATATTGAAACTGTTTCTTTCGCAAGCTGGGGATTTGATACCGGAATTTCAAAGCAGAACTCGCTGTTAGGAGCTTCTTATGCGGTAGTAGAAAGTGTCGCTAAGATCGTTGCGATGGGTGGCGATTACAAAAATATCAGATTAACCTTCCAGGAATATTTCGAAAAACTGGGTCAGAATGCTGAAAAGTGGGGGAAACCCTTAGCTTCTCTTTTAGGAGCTTATGATGCACAGATCAACCTTGGTCTTGCTGCGATTGGAGGAAAAGACTCTATGAGCGGGACTTACCAGGATCTGAATGTTCCACCTACATTGATCTCATTTGCATGTGCAAACGGTGAGAAGAAAAACGTTATTTCCCCAGAATTCAAACAGGCTGGAAATAAAGTATACTTCTTCAACCATATTCCTCAGGAAAATGGTCTTCCCAACTACGAAAGCTTAAAAGGAATTTTCGAATTTATTTTTGAAAATATCAAAGCCGGAAAAATTGTTTCTGTAAAAACCATTAAAGAAGGTGGAGCAGCAGTAGCTTTAGCCAAAATGAGCTTTGGAAATAGATTAGGAGCAGACATCACGATTGACGAAAATGCTTTATTAGCTAAAAATATCGGTAGCTTAATTATCGAATCAAAAGAGGAATTGAACCATAATTCTCTACAACAGATCGGTGAAGTAAAAGACTCTGGGATTTTGGCTTTAAACGGTCTTGAATCTACGATCTTAGATCTTGTAGCCGCTTATACCGGGACATTTGAAAACCTTTTCCCAACTCAGGAAAAAGAAAAAATAACGGTTGAAATCGATGAGAAATCAAATTCCATCAACTCAAGAAATATCATCATTAAAAAACATGGAATTGCCAGGCCGAAAGTATTTGCCCCTGTATTTCCGGGAACAAACTGCGAGTACGATACCTTGAATGCATTCCAGAAAGAAGGGGCTGTGACCAGCAGTCTTCCATTGAAAAATATCAGCCATCAGCTGTTGGACGAAAGTATTGATGCATGGGTAGAAGAGATCAGAACATCTCAGATTCTGGCCTTCTCAGGAGGTTTCTCAGCAGGTGATGAGCCGGATGGTTCTGCAAAATTCATCGTGAATGTTCTGAAAAATGAAAAGATGAGAAACGCTGTTCACGAATTACTGGACAGAGATGGAATGATCATTGGAATCTGTAACGGTTTCCAGGCTTTGGTTAAATCCGGTCTGTTACCTTATGGAAGAATCAAAGATTTGGATGAAAACTCTCCGACACTGGCTCATAACGCGATCAGAAGACATATTTCCCAGATGGTGAACGTGAAGGTCATCAATGACGAAAGCCCTTGGTTAAAAGGCATGAAAGATCAGGTATTCACCATTCCTATTTCTCACGGGGAAGGTCGTTTCATGGCTTCAGAAGAAGAAATCAAAAAGCTTTACGAAAACGGACAGATAGCAACCCAGTACCTCGATCTTGATGGAAATATTGCCCACGGAATGCCTTTCAACCCCAATAATTCATTATTCGGAATTGAAGGAGTAACGAGTCCTTGCGGAAAGATTTACGGAAGAATGGGACACCCTGAGCGCTTTGCAGAAGGCCTCATGAAAAACATACCGACCGCGAATTACCATAATATATTCAAAAACGGAGTAGAATACTTCAAATAAATAGACCAATGACCGCCACCGAATGGCGGTCATTTTTTTTATATTTACAGGGATTAAATTTTAGGGCAACCCACCCAGCTTCCAACAATACATTCAGGACAATGTTGAATTCAGATAAAAATAAAGCAATCACAATCAAGGGCAACCATTTTTCCGATTTGTCAGGCTTCTACGGTGAAGTTTCTTTAGTGTTAATGAAAGATACAGACTGGAAAGTAGGAACACTCGACGGCTTTGATGACATTCTGTATGGCGGTTTCGGAGTATTTGAAAGCGGAGAGGAAGTTGAAATCGTCTGGAAAGATTCCCAAAAATCAAAAGAAGATCTTGGGCTGGAAGCTACCCGTCATTTTTATGAAAACAAGATCAGGCAAGGAAAACCTTTTAACGTAGAATTGATTCAGCAAAAACTAGATGAATTGACCTCAGGAAATGGTCAGACGTTATTTGAAATTTTAATTGAAATTATAGAATCACACAAAAATATTACATTAATTTTGAATTGATATTAGATGAATGATGAATGATGAATTGTGTTCAACAGTACTAATTTCTAACCTCTAAATTCTAATCTCTAACCTCTTATTAAAAATGAAGAAAATGATTTACGGGCTGTTTTTCGGAGACAGTATCACATATGGAGAATATGACGGAGTATTTGGAGGATGGGTAGATATCCTTAAAAGATATGCGCTGCAACAGTTTCACGAAGGAAGTAATGAAATCATCCTTTTCAATCTTGGAATAGGTGGTGAAACTACAGAAGGCCTGCTCAGAAGAATGCCTCATGAACTGGCTGCCCGGAATTCTGCAGAAGGAAATATTGTTCTTATTGGTTACGGCGCCAATGACCTCGCGATAAAAGACGGAAACCAGCTGGTAGCCCCTGAACAGTTTAAAGATAATATTAAAACAGCCGTTCGGCATGCCAAACAGCATGCCAATGATATTTATCTCGTTAGTATCCTTCCGTTTTCTCAAAAGGTAGATGGTGTACAAACTCCTGGAGGAAAATTAAGAACCAACGGAGACGTTTTAGTGTACAACCAAATCCTCAAAGATATAGCGGCTGACAATGCTTTGCATTACATTGATTTTTATGCTGCATTTGTTCAGGATAAAGAAGTTTTGCTTTCCGCAGACGGAGTTCACCCCAACGAAAAAGGGTATGGTATAATGGCTGAAACGGCAATCCCCATCATAGAAAAATATTTATAATGGCTTATCTGTTTTCTTACGGAACCTTGCAGAAAAAAGAGGTACAGCTTGAAACATTTGGAAGACTGCTGGTAGGTGAAAAAGATATTTTAACAGGCTATAAGCTGAAGATGGTTGAAATTACCGATCCGGAAGTGTTGCGCAAAAGCAATCAGAAATATCATCCGATCCTGAATTTTTCCGGAGACAGCGAAGATGAAATAGAAGGATTGCTTTTCGAGGTCACCGAAGAGGAAATTCTTCAGGCGGACGAATATGAAGTAGATGACTATAAAAGAGTAGAAACAGTTTTCAAATCCGGAAAGAAAGGATTTATGTGGGTAGATAAAATTAATTTATCTTGATGTGGTGAAATATTAGTTTTATTTGTTAGTTTTAGGTTGACAAATAAAAATACTATGAAAAATCTAAAAAAACTTAAAAGACAGGAACTGAAAAATGTAAATGGGAAAGGGATAAACCCACCTTTAATTGTTGTTCCTGTTGATGAAAATGGATATTGTAATTATCCTTATGGTTGGTATTGTCCCTAGGGCAAACGCATGATAGAAGTCACATAAGATAGTATATAATTGTTTGATAATAAATAATTTATCATTAGTTTGTTGAGATAAAATATTGTATATTCATCTGATAATCAATAAATTAATTCATTATT
>NZ_JABBGI010000053.1 GCF_012927325.1 Chryseobacterium antibioticum
CAAAGATGTCATTAAAAAATATATAGAAAATCAAGGAAAAGAAAAAGAATATCAAAAAGTGCATGAGGCTCAACTTACACTTTTTGACTTTTAATACTTCGGGGCTCTGCCCCGGGGTAGTTTATTCTTTCGCAGTATACGCAGTATTTCTTTGGCTCCCCGCCATACACGGATTTCAAATCGGTTTTAGTCAGTTTCTTTAAATTTTTCATATCGTTTTAATTTTATGTTTGCTTAGTTTATAACGAATTTTCTATCCATTTATTATAGTTTAATGTTTAGAGTTTTCATGATTTATAGGTCCCCTACTAAAGACTAAAAAACATCAGCATGAGATATGTACTATGGGTCACAATCGCGTTTAAAATTTATTGCGTATCTTTCAGTACACCAAAATATCACACCAAAACCAATAAAAATATGGAAATTATCACAGCAAAAGGAGCTCATGCCGGGCAGCTAGATGCAGTAAAAAAAACATTGCTTTCTAACAGCCTTCTTTCCGGCCACGATGACATGGGCAACTACAGCAAAGGAATATGCCATGATGTGGTAGCTTATGCCTTATATATGAGAGGAGCCGCTATATCCCCTAGTGAACTTGTACAGTTTCACGCGCAGGGATGGCTCAATAAGTTCGATTATTCCTCAGGAGAGAAATGGGATGGATACTCTATCATTCCCAAAGGAAAGGCTATTGGATTTTACAGAGTGAGGGATAAAACATGGTTTCATTCGGCTATCACTACAGGAAGTGGCTCAGAGATCAGATCTGTGAACGGATTTTCTTTAGGAACAGCATGGTCGGTTCCCGTAGATATGAAATGGGTCCTTGGCAAACGTAATTTTGATGGAACCTTTAATTATGACGGAACTAAAATAGAGGTTTATATTTCTTCTCTGTAACAGGGCTAATTCTCATTATTCAAGAATTATATAATGTTGAATATTATCAATAGTAAAGAGCGAAAACCTATCTGGATCGCTCTTTCTGATTTTTATCTGGATACAGAACTTCAGGATTTTGATTTTCGGTATATTGCAAAAACAATTCTGGAAAGTCCGTATACTTTTGAAGAGGTGAAAACGATTAATACCTATGAAGTCTTTCCCGTATTGCAGTCCAATCTGCTTCAACCTGCAGGTGAATGGGCTGGTTTTAATGAAAAACGGCTCGTGGAAGCCATTACAGATTATCTTGAAACTAAAAAGAGTTCTGATGACATGATGATTGGCGCCAATTATAAAAAATATGAGTGGATGCAGGAGGATTATTGGGTTAGGCTGGAAGGTATCTATAATGAAATGCGGGGGAAATAAAAAAGCCACAATTTGTATTGTGTGGCTTTTTCTGTATTATTTTAATTCGATTTACTATTCCAATTCCCTCTTCAAGAACTTCCCGGTCAAACTCTTTTTAGACTTCACGATCTCTTCAGGAGTTCCCTGAGCTACGATCTGTCCTCCATGTTTTCCACCTTCCGGTCCTACGTCTATAATATGGTCGGCCAGTTTGATCACATCCATATTATGTTCGATGATAATGAAAGAGTTTCCTAATTCCACCAGCTGATTGATGGCTTCCATCAGGATCTTTACATCTTCAAAGTGAAGTCCGGTTGTTGGTTCATCTAAGATATACAGGGTGTTTCCGGTTTGTCTTTTCGAAAGTTCTGTTGCAAGCTTGATACGCTGTGCTTCCCCTCCTGAAAGTGTCGTCGATTGCTGCCCAAGGGTAATATATCCCAATCCTACATCCTGAAGGGTCTTTACTTTAGCAAAAATCTTAGGGATTGGCTGAAAAAAGTCTACCGCTTCATCAATGGTCATATCCAGTACATCGGAGATCGATTTTCCTTTGTAACGTACTTCCAGGGTTTCTCTGTTGAAACGTTTTCCGTTACACGTCTCACAATGTACGTAAACATCAGGAAGAAAATTCATTTCAATGACTTTCAATCCTCCACCCTGACAGGTTTCGCATCTTCCGCCTTTTACGTTGAAAGAGAATCTTCCCGGCTTATAGCCACGGATCTTACTCTCCGGAAGTTCTGCAAAAAGGTTTCTGATGTCTGTAAACATTCCTGTATAGGTTGCAGGATTCGAACGCGGTGTTCTTCCGATTGGTGTCTGGTCTACGTCTACAATTTTATCTATATTATCCAGCCCTTCAATCTTCTTATACGGAAGAGGTTCCTGAACCGCTCTGTAAAAATGTTTGTTAAGGATCGGATATAAAGTTCCGTTGATCAGGGAAGATTTTCCGCTTCCTGAAATTCCCGTCACTACTACTAATTTTCCTAATGGGATATCAAGGGTTACATTTTTAAGGTTATTTCCTGTAGCTCCTTTTAACAGAATATTTTTACCGTTGCCTACTCTTCTTTCTGAAGGAACTTCGATTTTTCTTTTTCCATTAATGTATTGTGCCGTGATGGTATCTGCTTTTAATAAGTCTTTCGGTTTCCCCTGCCACAATATTTCTCCTCCGAATTTTCCGGCTCTCGGACCAATATCCAATACCTCATCGGCTTCCAGGATCATATCTTTGTCGTGCTCTACAACAATCACAGAGTTCCCGATATCTCTAAGGTTCTTTAATGAACTGATCAGTCTTTCATTATCTCTCTGGTGAAGTCCGATACTTGGTTCATCCAGAATATACAATACATTCACAAGCTGTGACCCGATCTGTGTAGCCAGACGAATTCTCTGAGACTCCCCTCCTGAAAGGGTTCTGGAGCTTCTGCTTAAACTCAGATAATCCAAACCTACATCCAAAAGGAACTGAAGTCTTGTTTCAATCTCTTTTAAGATCTCGTAAGCAATGATTTTATTTTTTTCTGAGAATTTATCTTTAATGTATGATAACCATTCTTTTAAATCAGATAAGCTTAAAGCATTTACCTCAGCAATATTCTTTCCGTCTATTTTAAAGCTTAAACTTGCAGGCTGAAGACGAGTTCCGCCGCATTCCGGACAGGTCTCTTCTGTTGTGAAATGTCTTTCCAGCAACACCGCCTCATAAGATTCCCTTTCATCAATGATCTCTTCCATAAAAGTGATCAGACCATCGAAGCTTATTTTTATCTTTTTGGTAATCCCTGCGTATTTCAGGTCTTTATTAAATTCTTTATGACATCCGTTGTAGATATAGTCTAAAGCCTCTTCGGGAATGTCCTGAATAGGCGTCGCCATCCCCAATCCAAAGATCTCAAGAATATTTTTGATTTGAGACAGAATCCATTTGTTGGATTTAATATCTTCCAACGGCAACAATCCCCCTTGGTTGATCGACAGTTTAGGATTTTCAATAAAATAATCCGTGTTGATCTTTTTGATGGTTCCTAATCCTTTACAATCCGGGCAGCTTCCTTTCGGAGAGTTGAAAGAGAATGTATTCGGTTCCGGAAGCGCCAGTGAATGGCCTGTTTCGGCATCCATCAGATTTTTCGAGAAGTATTCAATATCTGCACCTCCCAGTTTCTGGATTCCTATAACGCCCTCACCCATTTCCATCGCGGTACGCAAGGATTTCTCCATTCTGGATTCGGAGGCATTTTCCCCAATGATCCAACGATCGATGACGATGTCGATATCATGGGTTTTGTAACGGTCAAGTTTAAGATCGTATTCTATATCCTGAAGTTCACCGTCGATTCTTGCCTGGCCGTATCCTTTTTTGGCCATTTGCACGAAAAGCTCATGGTAATGTCCTTTTCTTGAACGTACCACAGGAGCCATCAGCATTATTTTTTCACCCTTATAATTTTCCTTGATCGCTTCCAGAATCTGATCTTCCGTATAGCTTACCAATCTTTTCCCGGTAGACAGAGAGTAGGCATCAGAAACCCTTGCATATAAAAGACGCAGGTAATCGTAAAGTTCAGTAACGGTTCCTACAGTAGACCTTGGGTTTTTGTTGGTTGTTTTCTGCTCGATGGCAATTACCGGAGAAAGTCCTTCGATTTTGTCTACGTCAGGACGCTCCAAACCGCCTAAAAACTGACGGGCGTATGCCGAAAATGTTTCCATATAACGACGCTGTCCTTCAGCAAAGATGGTGTCAAAAGCCAAAGATGATTTTCCGCTCCCCGAAAGTCCGGTAATTACGACCAGTTCATTACGCGGGATCTTAACATTAATATTTTTAAGGTTGTGTTCACGTGCTCCGTAAACTTCTATATATTCAGTTGATTTGCTCATAATTTGGAGTGACTCTGCCTGAAAATCACAATGTGCAAAATTACGGAATTTTATGGAATTGTATGAGGTGGAAAGTTTTTATTAAAGTTTAATTTTTGTTAAATTTTCAACGCTATAAAATTCAATAAATAGATCACGTTAGATTAGGATTTTAATACCATTTATTTTCATGTCCCTCTAATGTTATGCTGAATAATTAAGCAAATAAAAAGACTGACACAATGCATCAGTCTTTTTATATAGATTTTATAGAATTCCTTATTTCACAAATGAATTGTACGAGTTCAGTACAGATTCATACGAAGAATCGATCTGCTGAATATCACTGTCGGAAATTTTTCCTGCGCCTTTAGCATCACGGATTAGTTTTCTGTAGGTATCCAAAAAGCTGGAAGCTGTTTTATTAAAGCTTTCAAACTGTGATTTTTTATAAGAATACTGTGGATCTTTCACATTGAAGTCTAATTTCGAATTGGCTTCTACCGTTTTGGCAAGCTCATCATATTTTTTCTGAATTTCTGCTTCACTGAATTTTCCTGAATACTGTTTGTCCAATACATCAATATTAGAATCCAGAGAATTCATTACATTTTTGGAAGAGATAATGTACTCTTTCAGGGGGTGATCCTTAAGAACTATTTCTTCCGCGGCATCAGTTCCCGGCTTGATCTTGGCGATTACATTTTCTCCAGAAGTAAATAAAGCCTGAGCTTCTGTTTCAATATCCTTTGTGATAGCATCTGCTTTCGCACCTTTATCATCTTTGTAATCTTCAGAATTCATATAGGACTTAAGCTCTTCAAACTTTTTCTCTATATTTTCCTTCTTAGCCTTATAGATGTTAAAATCTGCTTCTATCGCTGCTTTATCTTTTCCAAAACCTGATGGCACGTCTTTGATCTTTCCGAATGCAAAATCCATTGAGCTGATCACAATAGGCATCATAGTTACTTTCTCTCCTTTTGCTTTCGCTGAAGCAGCATCTGCATATTTCAGAATGCTTTCGATATGTCTTGATGTACTTTTATAAGAATCTAAAAAATTGTTATTAAAATCAATGATAGCATTGGCGTCATCCGCTCCGCCAAGGTTCAAAACAGAATTTCCCAGTGTACTGATGTCTTTTTTACAACTGACGACACTGACTGATGTAAACGCCAGGGCCATTGCAAGTACGATAATCTTTCTCATAGTTTATAGTTTAGGTGTTATAGTTTTTATTTCGTCAAGATCAACATCTTCATTACTTATTTTCACTACATATTCGATCCCGTCAATAGCTTTTGAAATAATTTGGTTTCGAAGGATATTGGCCATATTTTCCCAGTAGGCTCTTCCGTAAAAAGAATAGTTCATAGGAATAATTTCGACCTCAACGGTTCTTACAAAACCTTCTTTCGGACGATTACTGATCATGGTTCCCCTTTTTACTCTGACTTCCTTTACCTCATCTTTGAGAACCATTCTGCAGTAGTTCTTAACGTCTTCAAGGGAGATGATCTTGTCTCGTGTTGTTAAAGCATATTTATAAGCCTGAATACTGTCTGTTCCTTTTTGCTCTTCAGATCCACCTATAGTTTCGGTGAGAAGTACAACGGTCTGTGATTTCAACTGATTAGAAAGCTCTGTTCCGGGACGCATGTGATTAGCCAGTGTACAATGCGTTATCCAGAAAGAAGCGTAGGTATGATCCGTTTTTTCTACAGGTTCCATGATCACATAATTCAGCTCCTGTCTTATATTTCTCTTGGCATTATTCACCTTTTGTACCATGGTCTTCATTTTGTCAGACATTTCGCTCAGTACGCCTTTAACGTTATCTCTGTTTAAAAGTGAAAATGCAGCGATCTCATCTCTGGTCAGTTCCAGTACATTGGCGATCATGTCTACCGCATTTCTATTGGTAAAACGCTCCATTCCTCCTTTTCTTACCGTATACAGACCTTTTTTAAGATCATCAGCCGGAGTAAAAGGGATCTCAGTATATCTTCTTCCGTCACCATCCTGAACCTCATCCACGTACAGGAAATGTTCTCCTTCGTCTGTAACAAGAGGAATATTGTTTCCCATAATGTCCAGGCTGTATTCTGTCTTCTTCCAGCCTCTGTTGTAGATCGGGAATGCATTCATGACAAAAGAAAAGTTATCCAAAATCTCGGCAGAAAACTGCGGTGGGAACTCAAAAGTAAGCCATAGATAACGTTTGTCCCCAATTTGCTTTTTGATATCCTCTTTTCCATCGAGAAAATCCAGGTTCTGCGGCAGTTTTCCAGGTTCTGAAAAAAGACTGTCTGAAAGTCCTGTGATTTCGATGAATTTATGGCGATAAATACTTTTAATATCTTCAATGGCCTTATTCCGGATAGACTGTTCTTTAAACATCTGTTCATATCCTTCCGGCTGGCTATTCGTAAGGTAGCTTAGCCCTTCTCTCACAAATAAAGGATTTCCATTACTGGTTACCGTAATATAAGGAAGAAGTTTATAGACAAAGTCCATATGTTCAAAAGCAGGGTTTGAACAAAATACACTCATGTATTTAGGGAAATTTTCACTGGTGTATTTGCTTACATCCACTCCTATCGTGATCTTTCGGTAATCTTCAGGTTTTCCCTGAAATCTTGCTACCGGTATTTTATTAAGTCTTTCGTCTACACTGTAGCAGGTATTTCCTACAAACATGACGGCAGTCTGTACTTTATTGATCCGTACATTTCCTACCGGTGTAAAAGGAATATTCAGCTGTTTATCCGATTCTGATTTCACTGTAGAGGTCATCTGTTTGCGGAAGAAGAACTCCGTATGTTCAAGTAAAACCTCGGAAGACTCATACGGTAATGTAAAAGCAACGGCATGGGCCGGAATCGGATGGGTATAAATGGATGGCGTCAGAAGTTTTGCCAGTTTCTCCAGGATTCGTGCGTTGACTGTCTGAATCTCATTATTAGCTTTAAAGACTTCCGTACTGAAAGCATCTATCAGTAATTTTACAAAAGGGTCCAGAGATTGCGGGCTTTTCAGTCCCCACACTTTGGTGGCATTCTGAAGCATTCTTGCCTTTACAGATTCTTTGGAATATATACTTTGATCTAAGTTCATAAATTTTTCTTGCAGTTAAAAACATTTAGTCAATAGACATCGGACTTAAAAATAATTCTGTAGAAAAGCTGAAACGCTCTCCCGTTGCCTCCATTTTTGCATTGATGGCAATTCTTACTTTCTTTTTGATCTCTGTGTGTTCTTTGGTATCGTAGCTGTGTTCTACAAATTGAATGTGGGCATCAACCTGTGCCTGTACGATCCGGGGTTCATACTCCTGAATCTGCCTTTTGAGGCTTTTGATGAAAACGCTCTCCCATACGGCACTGGTCACTCCATTATCGAATTCCAGGCTCCAAACGTCGTTTCCATAGTTATCATCATATCGGTTTTCGCCTTTTTTGGTGGTGATGAGCAGCATGATATTGTGCGCAATGCTTTCGCCCATGTCGCAGATATCAATGCTCCCGCCTTCAGTCATGAGTGTTGAAGGTACAAAAGGCATTCTGTAATTTGGTGTATCCATAGTCAGCTTCTTATTTTTACTTCATGGTCTAGTTTACTTAAAAAGAACTACCAAAATACACATTTTCATGAAATAAACGGGAAAATACCTCAAAAATATTATCAAAAACGAGGGCTCCCAGATTCATCCGGAAGCCCTCAAGTAGTATAGATACGGTCAAATTTTAGTTATTGATCCGGCTGTTTTTTCCTGTTAATAAAATAATAGACCGGAAGTCCAAGCAGTACCATTAAAAATCCGGGCCAGGTGTATTGCTGTTTGTAGATCAGAAGTAGCACACAGAATCCGGCTCCTATCAGAAGGTAGATAATGGGAGTTACCGGATATAGCCATGTTTTGTAAGGTCTTTCCAGATCAGGTTTCTTAAACCTTAAATAAATAACCCCGAAGACAGTGATCATATAAAATAAAACGATCACAAAAGAGATCATATCCAGGAGATTACCATATTGCCCGCTCAGGCAAAGCAATGAAGCCCAGACTCCCTGCATCCATAAAGCATTTTCCGGAACCTCATTTTTATTATTCTTCTCTGCTGATTTAAAAAACATTCCGTCTTTCGCCATGGTCTGAAATACTCTAGACCCTGCCAGAATAAGGCCGTTGTTGCACCCGAATGTAGAAACCATCACCAGAACAGCAATAATAATCGTTCCTGCACTTCCGAAAATATTTTGTGAAGCAGCAACCGCTACCCCAATGTCATTAAGTTAGTAAAATATCACAAGCTATCCTTTTGATTTTTAGAGACTATGGGTTTAGCTCTTGCTCTATATTTACCTATATTTCTTTTGTTTGATCTCTGAGGTCTTATAGGAATTAAA
>NZ_JABBGI010000054.1 GCF_012927325.1 Chryseobacterium antibioticum
TTTTATGATGAACATTTTGGGAGGACTAACTGCCTATTGTTTCTTCTCAAAAAAACCGTCACTCAACTTAAAAAAAGTAAATGACGGGCAATTATTTTTAAACTTCGCTTAACCCGAACTCAGGTTACTTTAACAAAATATCAATCTTTATTTTTTACAATTCAAAAGCAAAATGACAATAAGCCATTACCCTATCTTTCGGCATTATTTTCGTCCGCTACCTAAATAATTCACACATGGGAGTAACATTATTTATCAAAACAACACCTATTAAGGATAATAAACAAAAATTCAGCAACCTGTAAATTGTAATTCATGAAGAAAATCATGTACATTTTTATCATTTCTGTTTTTGCCATTTTTGTCCTCAACAAAATGATATACCAGAAAGTTCCTGAAAAGGATACAAAAGAACAGCTGTTGGAAGTTGAGCGGTACAAACATCCTGTGAAAAGTATCTCCATGGAATACAGGGATAACAGCGACCTCAAAGTATTTGATTCTATCTTAAAGGATAATAAGGTGGTCATGCTGGGAGAAAATACTCATTATGACGGCTCCACCTTCGAAGCAAAAAGCAGACTGATCAAATATCTTCATGAAAATCTGGACTATACTGTTGTTCTCTATGAAGCAGGACAGTATGACACCTGGATCATGAACGAAGAAATGAATCATCATAAACTTAAAGTTCCCGCAGATTCCATTGGAGGTCTGGGACTCTTCCCGTTCTGGTGGGATGGTAAGGAATCTCAACCGCTGATCCGGTACTATCAAAAAACCAAAACATCCGGCACACCTATTGAAATTGGAGGCTTTGATATCCAGTTTTCAGGAAGCACACTCGCTGGACGACGCGGAAAGTTGCTAAAAGATTTTTTAATTCGTAACAACATTAATATTAAAAGTTTTCCTGTTTTCAGTAAGCATATCAATGAGCTGAATAATTTCGTTTACCGGAAGTATGCCAACAAGATCTTAAAAGGAAATCAAAAAAATGAATTTCTTCAGGAAATTACAAAACTTGAACAGGCTCTGTTAAGATTGAATCAAAATCCTGAAAATATGATGTATGCCCGGTATTTTCACGACATCAAGGATAACATGATCAAAAACTGGAAATACAAGCCGGGATCTATGCCTAGTATGCAGTTCAGGGATTCTCTGATGTCCAAAAATCTTATTCATCAGATCGATTCTGTTTATAAAGACAAAAAAGTTATTGTGTGGTGTGCTAACATTCACACTTTCGCAGAAAGATACAGCAAGGATTACCTCCCGCTTGGCTATTATATTAAGAATAAATATGGAAAGGTATCTTATATCATTGATTTTTCATCCTATGCGCAGCGAAATGAAACCGGGAACATCTCTGACAAGCCGGGGAAATTTGCGATTGAAAACCTATTTCATCAGGCCAAAACACCCTATTTCTTTCTTAATCTGAGAAATATTCCTGAAAACTCATTCCTGAAGAAGGAATTTGTATCGACCATCAACCAGAGAATGGACATGAAAAAGAACTGGAGCCGTTCTTTTGACGGAATATTTTACATAGACACCAATACCATTTTAACACCACTCAAGAAATAATGGAAAGTATTACCACTAAAGACCTGAGCTATACAATAGGTTCTAAGGCTATTTTAAACAATATCAGCCTGAATGTTCCGGAAGGAAGCATCTATGGTTATCTGGGAAGGAATGGAGCGGGAAAATCAACTACAATCAAGCTTCTTTTGGGACTTTTGAAGGAAGCCGATGATACAATATTTATTCAGAATAAAAGTTTAAAACAAAACCGTACAGAAATTCTTGCCTCAACGGGAAATCTGATAGAATCGCCTTGCTTTTATACGAAGCTGACGGTTTTTGAAAATTTAAAATATCTGGATATCATCTATGGAAAAGGAAGGAAAAGAATTGATGAGGTTCTGAAACTGGTAGATCTGCACAAGGAAAAGAAAAAGAACGCCAGCGCCCTTTCAATGGGTATGAAACAGCGACTGGGAATTGCCATGGCGATATTTCATGATCCTAAACTGCTGATCCTGGATGAACCTTTGAACGGGCTTGATCCTCAGGGAATTTCTGAAATGAGAAAACTTTTCCAGCATTTGAATGAACAGGGTAAAACTATTTTCCTTTCGAGCCATATTCTCAGTGAACTGGAGAAAACAGCTACACACATCGGAATCATCGAAGGTGGCAAAATGGTTTTCCAGGGAACCAAGAACGAACTTTTGACTAAGGTTGAAAAAGAGGTGGTCCTGAAAGTAAATGATGCCGAAAAAGCAACTTTAGTCCTGCATGAATCTTTTTCCGTTTCACAACCCAGTCCGGGTAAGATTTCAGTAAGGGCTAATGATGATAAAAATTTCAATTTACTTTTAAAAACAGTGATTGAAAACGGAATTGAGATTTATGATATAGAATCTCAAAGTACTCATCTTGAACAGATCTTTATTAATTTAATTTCTAAAAACCATGACTAATACTTTCTATAAAGCCTTTTCTTCTGAACAATATAAACTTTCGAAAAGCAAGGAACTCTTCGGTATATTACTGCTTCCAGCTCTTATTATCATCGCTATTGACTTTTATAATATCTACAACATCCTCACCGAAGGCGGAGTTGGAGTTGGAGAAGGGACATTCAATCCATGGAAATTCATATTGGGGAGGACGGTGTGTATGTTTCTTTATATGCTGTACCCTATCCTGGTTTCTCTTTTCGTTCACGCCTGTTGCGATGTTGAGTACAGGAACAATAACTATAAAATACTTTTCACCCTGCCTGTTTCAAAGTCAAAAATATTTTTTTCAAAAGTAGCCTTCATGCTGATAACAGTCTGGTTTTCGATCCTTTTGACCTATTTCGTTTTTCTTCTGAGCGGTTATCTTTTCAGTATTATTTTTCCCGAGCTTGGATTCCAGAATTATGATTTCAGAGAGGTCATATTTTATATTTTTTTAAAATTCTCTATCACCCTTTCTGCGATCACTATGGTACAGCTGACATTAAGCCTGATGTTCAAAAACTTCATCTACCCTATAGGCTTCAGTATGTTCATGCTTATTTTTTCAGGGTTTGCCAATGAGAAAAAGTTTTCAGATTTTCTGGTGTACACGGGAGGTTACAGGTTTCTGGAGAATTTACTGGTCGAAAATATATCTTTTGGAAGATTGGACTATTGTAATATGGCTGCCATATTTGTTTTTGCTGGGGTAAGTTTTTATCTGTTTGTAAGAAAGAAGGCTGTATAATTAAAAAACTCTGTGAAGTCTGAGACTTCACAAAGTATAATTTATGTTAATTCTTTGTAGGAAGCTTCTATTGGGCTTTTATTTCTTTAAAAAGCTCTCTATACAGGTTTTCCAATTCTTTCGGAGGCCTTCCAGAATCAAAACTTGATGACTGGTAGGCCTTCCCATCAACGGTAATTGACACTGTGGAAGCCAAGGCTCTGTCTCCAAATCGTCCTTCTGAAGGAGATTGCCATAAAGCTATTTTGTCCAGATCGATCAATTCGGCTTGTTTTATAATGTTTCCCCAAGCTACCGCTGACAAAACATCAACTGAAACATTTCCATTTTCAGTCGTAGTTACAGAACCTGGAGTAAATGTAATCAACCTATTGGTACCCCTTGTTTGCTCTGTGATCTCAACTTTTTTAATCTTTGATCTTTTTTGTACATCATTTGACGTAACTACAGCTGTATCTACTTTTTGCCGAGAAGTGCAATTTGTATTAAATGCAATAAAAGGACTTAACATAATCAAAAATTTATAATTCATTCTGCTTTTTTTTAATTTTAATCTATACTAATCTGAAAATTAAATATATTTATAAATTAATTAAAATACACTCATATAAAAACAAAATTACTTTTAAACTCTCTTTTTTACTTTTTTTAACACTTTTCGGTTTAGCTTTTAGTCAAAAACTACATGAATTACACTTATGATATATGTATGAATATCTTCAACATTAATTTACAAAGTGTTGTTTTTTACAAAAATTCTAATTAGACAAAATTTCAGCCCATTTTGTCACAATTATTGGCATTAATATTGATGCAAAAAAATAAATTATAAAAACATTTATCATGAAAAAAAAATACCTTATTCCTCTGCTTTTCTTTATCTTTTCTATAGCAACTGGGCAGTCATTTACAGTTGAGCAGAAAGCCAAATTTAATAAAAACGAAACCATACAGTTGATGACAGGGGGCAATTCAACCATTAAGGGACAGGCTTTTGCTAAAGATAACCGATCTGGCATCAAAGGAATTGCTATCCTTAATATAAACAAAAGACAATATGCACCCAAAGGGACTTCCATTATTGTAATGCCACAAACTGCCTATTTTAAAGAATGGCAGGAAGTAAGCAAAAAGTATGAAAAGGAAGGTAAGATAGTAGAACTGCACAAAGAGGCTAGAGCCTGCATTAAAGTAATACAGGTAAAGGATGATAAAGGCAGCTTCGAGATCAATAATCTAATGCCCGGACAATATTTACTGATCACAGGGTTCAACTACATACAAGATAAGCAGCAGACTTATACCTTAGGTTATGAGAATACCTACATCAATAATACTCTTCAGAGTTCAAGAGAAATAGAGGGGCATCATTACTTTAAGATTATTAGTGAAGCTAATATTCGCAAAACGGTCACTATAAAAAAAGAAGGTGATGTAGAAGATGTTAATTTAAGAATGACTCTTTAAACTATAACCAAAAAACCTAAAAGTTGGTTTGGAGACATTTCATCTAAAAATAAATTCTATATAATTCGTAAACCTCAATGACGATTCTCAGTTGCAACAGTTATCGATAAGCAACAGGACAGTTTGTGCGCAGATATTGTCTCTCATTTAAATTAAAACCTGAATCTTAAATTCTCTCTATACAACCTTTAGCAGCCCTCTTAAACATATGCGACGTGTGAGACTCTGATAGATACGGAGTCCACTTTGCATACATTTGGTCATCAATTACTAGCGCTTCAACAGTCAAATTCCGGCAGTATTCTAGCTTTTATATTGACACTTTTTATGCTGTTTAGGTCTTTTCAAGCTGATCATGATTCTTCCACAATGATGACGCAATTTTCAATGTTTCATCATCTACAAAATACTCCACCGTTATTTTTTTTGTAAAGAATAAGCTTAGTTTTCTCATCCTGATTGTACCGGATTATAAAATAATATCATCAGCTATATCTAACCCAACTTGTAAAAAAGCAATTTTTTAAAAAATAATTTGATTTCCGGGCATCATTTTTCTTGTTAGCGGTTATCGGAAACTTCTCAACCAGGCAGATAATTGTCTGCAAAATCATAAAAAAACATCCTGCTTTAATTTTTTTACAAAATTTAAACCCCTCTGAATAAAAGACAGACTAAAAACTCTAGAAATCAAAACAGTACCATTAAAAAATTTTCCCATCAAAATAATAAACACCGTATTGAAAGACCTTTCCTTTCATAAAATTTAATATTTATTTCAAATAAGTCTTTTTTATTCAAAATAAATTTCTATCTTTGCACTCGCAAAAACGAAGTAAAATTCGTTAAAATGACCTAATAATCGGGGCGTAGCGTAGTCCGGTCATCGCGCCTGGTTTGGGACCAGGAGGTCGCAGGTTCGAATCCTGCCGCCCCGACAGTTTTAGTAATTTTCACAAAATTATTTAATGGGTGCGTAGCTCAGCTGGATAGAGCATCTGCCTTCTAAGCAGACGGTCTCAGGTTCGAATCCTGACGCGCTCACTTAAAAAGACTCTACAGAAATGCAGAGTCTTTTTTGTTTTTAATCAGAATAGGTTTCATTCTTTCTATAGACAGTTTTTTTTTCCAATTTGCACTAAAATCTCTTATCCTGCCCATTTAACCTAAAACCCGGAAACGAGTCCTTATTCCCCGACTACCTGTATTCATTGTATTTTTACCCCCTAAAAAAGCCTTGTGATCACGAATATCACTTATTCTACGATCCACTTTGGATAGAAATTTTTATTTTCATATTGATAAAGATAAAAAAACCACTGTAATTCATACAGTGGCCAGATTTATTTTACTTGAAAGTCTATTTAAGTTGATAAGAGCTTCCGTTCCAAAAATATGTTTTGGACGAACGTTTTTTCTTTTCCCTGTCTTTATCGTCTCTTTCCATTTCCTCCATCTTAAAGATAAAAGCATTAGGAATTCCTCCTTTATCATTAGGAAAAACAAATTCCTCAGAATGATAATAAACATCTGCATCTCCTACATTCGTCAGCTGAGGCAGCGCAACCAACTTTTTATCTCTAAAAAGTACATACTGATTATAGCTTGCAATTCCGCATGCTTCACCGGAAACCATTGCCTTAAGGGTTAATTCTACATTCTGTAGTTTATGGCCGCTTTCGATAGTAAATGTAGCATAACTCAGCTCCTCACCTCTTCCTGTATCAAAATACACCTCATCAATCAGGGCATTTCCTTCCATCACTTTGATGCCTGCGATATTCTGTTTTTCAGTTCCTTTATATTCTTTGCTTTTACGGTCTACTGTTTTTGATAGCCCAAAAAGGAAGTCGTAGCCATTTTTGTTACGATACCCTACACTAAGATTTCCGCCCCAGATATACCCTTCGGAAACAGCGTCTCCTTTCTGGTAGGAAACCTTGTACCAATTGGCCCCTCTTTCACCCAATCTAAGAATAGCTTCTTCTTTTTTAAGAATTATCACCTGCTGATTGGTCTGCAGAGAGTCGATAACCTGTGATTTTACATCCGCTTCCTTTCTTACCCTGGTCCAGTTCGTAAAAACTTTTTGGGGTTTATTTTCCTCAAAGCTAAAAACTCCGTCAGCATACATCATGTCTTCTTCCTGTGCTGAAAAAAGCTGCAGAAACAATAGACATAAAACCGTCAGTACATATTTCATACTTGTATTTTGTTTTAATTATTTCTCCAACAATAAGCTTACCCATTCTTCACGCTGAAGCTTTTTCTTAAGCTCTAGCCCGCTTTCTTTACAAACTTCCAGGATATCATCAACATCAAAGAAACAAAGTCCGGAAAGCAGTAACTTACCGCCTTCATTCATCACTGATACGTAGGTAGGAATATCGGAGATCAGGATATTTCTGTTGATATTCGCCAGAATGATATCAAAATTCTCTTTTCCTAAGTTTTCTGCAGTTCCCAGTTCAATATCCAGTTCAACACCATTTCTGGCAGCATTTTCTTTTGAATTTTCTACAGACCATTCATCAATATCAATCGCTTTTACGTCTCCGGCACCCTGTTGTTTTGCGTAAATGGCCAATACAGAAGTTCCACATCCCATATCAAGCACTTTTTTACCATTGAAATCGATATCCATCATCTGCTGGATCATGAGGTGTGTTGTCGGGTGATGTCCTGTTCCGAAAGACATTTTAGGCTGAATGATGATTTCATGCATTCCCGGTACAGATTCATGGAATTCTGCTCTGATCAGTACTTTATCATCGATATTAATTGGTGAAAAGTTTTTTTCCCATTCTTCGTTCCAGTTGATATTAGGCATTTCTTCGAAAGAATACGTAATGTTCACATTTTCGTTTTCAAAAAGCGGAAGTGTTTTAAGATCTTCTTCCTTAAACAGTTCTTTCTGGATATATCCTAAAATTCCATCAATTTCTTCTGTAAAGCTGTCAAAACCTATTTCGATAAGCTCTGCCATTAATATCTCGTTCCATGGCTGCAATGGAGAAATCTTGAAATTGAATTCTAAATAATTTTGCATGTGCGTAAGTAATTTAGTGCAAAAATAAGAATGTTATTATTGTTAAAAAAATGGAAGTGTATTCAGTATCGTTTTTTTGTTGATTCTATTTTTATTTTAAGCGCGGAGGCGCAACTTTTTTTGATTGGCTGGCTGTTTTTTAAGCCCGCAATGGGGTTGATATTAAGCTGAGGCAGGGAAAAATAAAAAGGGTTTTTATGTTTTGGCTAAAGCCCTATGAGTTTGTGTTAATAAAAAAGCGGGCTAAAGCCCAATGTCATTAAGTTAGTAAAATTTCATAAGCTATCTTTTTGATTTTTAGAGACTATGGGCTTGGCTCTCGCTCTGTATTTACCTATGTTTCTTTTATTTGATCTTTGAGGTCTT
>NZ_JABBGI010000055.1 GCF_012927325.1 Chryseobacterium antibioticum
TACGATCTCAGTTTCTATTATATCTTTGTCTAGTACTTGGTACATCATTGGCTTGCTTTCTTTTTTTATGTTTCGCAACACAAAAATAAGCAAGCCTTTTTTATAGGAAAAGTTTAAATGACTTCATCAAGAAAATAGAGCCTGCATTCCTCAATGATTTTGATTTCTTTCTTAGAACGGTGACAAAATGCAATAATAATTCTACAGTTAAGCATATATTACAAGGGAAAATTTAATGAGGTTACTGCAAATTTTCTTACAGATGAGGAAATTAAAACCATGCAGGAGAAAAATTTTTCAGGTCAGGGGTTAAATTTGGTTCGGGATATTTTCATCTTTAGCTGTTATACGGGTCTGGCATATATTGACATTTATAATTTAACGAAAGAACATATTTCGACAGGAAACAACAACAATTTAGCTTATTTATAATTGTTTATTTATATTCAGTTAATCATTAATACTTTACATTTATAAAAAAAGGTCGGCACATTTGTACCGACCTTAATTACTTAATATTAAAATACTTTTATTTCCAAAAGCTCCATTTTACTCCATCAAATACAGCCATTGTTTTACTTACTGTATCATAGCACATTGTTCCCGCTATAGGACTTTTCATGCTTCCTACGGGGTCATTAACCTTTGGCAGAACCAAAGCCCTGCTAGCAGATTCAAGTACCAAAACACCTTGTGCAGGAGAGCTCGGAGCTCCAATAATGACTCCTCCTCCTTGTTCAGCAGATGTATTTGGCATTGTACCTGTAAGACTTCCTGCGTCTGACAGAGGTACCCATAAATCATTTTCGCGCATTTTCACTATATTGTCTGTTTTATCAAGTAAAAATGTTCCGTTGCTTGCTGCAATCCCTGTTGGAAGGGCTTCTACTATCGGAAGGATAATTCCTGTATTGGATAAAGGAAAATCCAAAATAGCATCCCCGTCTACAGAAGCTTTGCCCATGCCCACTTGCCCTTTTATCGTGTAAAAACCGAGAAGAACAATTGTTGCAATTATTATTTTTTTCATTTTGATTAATTTAAAAAATTATTACTCATTACAGCTTCTCATTACACAATGCCAACTTGTTCCGTTATAAAGTTTCATACATTTATCCACTGTGTCATACATAAGCATACCTTCTACAGGATTTACAATTGCAGAACTCTGAGAACGTGTAATCACAAAACCTCTTGTTTTAGATTCCAGCGCTACGGCTCCATTTGGAAGGTTTTCCGGCCATCCGTTTTGCTTAGTCTGGATGGTAATACCAATTTTAGTGAATGTATCGGCAGGAGAGAGGTTCGGATCTTTTGTACAGAAAGTACAAGCAAGAACTTTCAATAAATTGGAAGACACCGAATTCGCTGCACCACACAGAGACTGAGGATCTACTGTGACAGAAGCCAGATTATTGAAATACTTGCTGCCATCTACATCCGTATAAGCCATCGTAGCTGAAGTGTTGGTATTTACTTTAAATTTAACAACTGCTGTTTGTCCGGCTGCTATACTCATTCCTGAGATATAAACCTGATCTCCATCAAATATAGCCGTTCCGTTTGCTGTAAAATTAGTTTGTACTAAAGAACCTGCGATATAAGTCTGCGCTGCATCCAGATTATCTGTGAACTCAACATTGGTAATAGGATTAGTATCATTATTTGTAATATTCACCGTGTATTCCAGCTCTGTTGATGATGTTCCGAAACATGTGTTCACAGATTTTGTTATCGTTGGTTTCGCGATTGCAGTTGAAGCAGTGTACGTAATGCTTGTATCCTGATATCCCGCAGTTCCGCTATCGTCATCACTTCTGTAAGGATTCGGATTGTTAATTCCACCATCAACTGTATAATTGAAGTTTGTAACGTATGTTCCGGCTCCTGAAGGTCTTACTTTTACATAAACATAAGAGTTTCCTGAAGGCACTGTTAAATCATTTAATAAGAAATTCTGACCTGCATACGTTGGAGCTTCAATTCCAAGACCTACGTAACTGTCTGCTACATATTGTAATCCTGCCGGCAGAACATTATTAATATCGATTGTTTTTGATGTACAGTTATTGTTTTTAATATTTAATTTTAAAGTTGCATCTTCACAAGTCGGCAACTGATTTTCAATATAAGAAGCAATAATACTTACATTGTCCGGAGTGGGCTCAATCGGGTTATCGCAAACAAACGACATATCACCAATATAGAGATAATCAACTTTGCTGAATACCGGACTTCTGTCGATTGTCCATTCTATCACGATTTTCTCAACAGGTTTTTCAAAATCTACATTTACCGTCGCAAAATCTGTAATATCTAAATAGGGCTGTGTGCCAGAAGCTGTACCCGTAGAAGCATCGATCGAATATCTTCTCCAGTAATTGTTATTTCCCGGGGTTGAATTATAAGCATAATTCATTTTTGGAACTACCTGATTTGAACCGCAATATCCGATTACTTTTACAACCGTAGACTGTCCTGCCAATTTCGTAATACCCGCAATCTGGAAGCTTGCTTTTGCAGCTTTTGTTCCACTGATGTCTTTTAAGTCTACAGTATAAGATACTTTTCCTGCCGCGCCACTCACATTATCATATCTTGACAACTGTGTCCATTTACCGTACATTCTAGGGAAGATTGTAGGAATCCATTCTACACCTGACGGATACGTAACGCTGATGTCTGCTGATAATGCACCACTTGTAGGAGCTGTTCCATTTAGAGGAACATTATTTAAAGTATTGTTTGTCATACCGGTTGCGCCACCATTAGACCAAGCTTGTCCATTTTTCAAAGTTTGTTTTCCTCCTAAACATGTCTGGCATGCTGCAGGACCAACTTTTCCGACAACTGTAAAGTATTGTCCGTTTTTAAAATTATAATAGAAAACAGCCTTACCTCCGGAAATCGTTATTGCAGGAGAAATTCCTGTATTGGTTGTGAAACCGCTGTCATCTGCAAAGTATAAAGATACCTCACTATTAATATTATAAGAAGATAAATCTACCTCAAAATAAGAAGCACCAACAGTTCCTGTTTCCTGAACCAACCATGTTTTGTTGATTCTTACAAGACCATCTGATAGAGCAGGGCAATCAACAGGGTTTACAACTGTAGTACCAGTATGCACGTTATTGTCTCCAAATATCATGTAACTTTTATCTGCCAAAGCGGTTCTGCTTACATTTGAATTATCTGAAGCAAAATCCTGAATTGTTGATGCTGTTAGAATACTGTTAGCATTCACACTGTTAGAAACTCTCTGATCCAATAAGCCTGAATCATCTCTTCCTACACCAAAGATATTATTGTTGAATAAAGCATTAACTGTTCTGCTCCAGACTACGGTGTTGTCTGATGCCAAATAATTTTCAGCCAGAGTAGTCCCGTTTCTAACAGCCAGATAAGAATTAACTCTTGACTGTTCATTTTGGCTTAAAGCTCTCTTATACCAGATGACCTCCATAATATCTCCTGTAAAAGGACCACTAAGATCATAAGTTCCATAACCTACAAATAGGAATTTTCCGAGGACGTGATAGAAATTTCCTGCTGGAGCATTAAATGTTTGATAAGTTCCATCCAAACCTAATCTTCTCTGACCATTTCCTGTATTCAAAGCCTGATCCTGAATAGCGGAGAATACACCACTTCTGCTGGCCGTAAACGGAGTAGTCATACTATTTGAAGTAGTTGTTTCAAAAAATTCAAACTGATATGGATTTCCTGAATTAATTGATATTCCGGGTTCTGCAGCCAAATTATCATCGTTATCTATACCCGTAATTCTACCTGATCCTAAAGAAGTAGCTCTAACTGCTGAGAAAATAGATGACGAAGTTCTGGTTTGTACTCCGAAAGTATTGTCAACCGTCATAGAAGTATTAGAATCTCTGAAATATTTTGTAGTGCTATAACCTGTAGTAAACGGATGGAAGTTATGTGCTTTATTAGCCACAGAAAGTGTCATTGCACCAACGTTTTCAATAGGATTATTATTGACCGAAAGATCTTTCCAAGCGGTAGCAATAGTGCCTGCATCATCAGATTTTACCCAAAAATCAGGAGCTAAAACGCCTCCTGGAGCATTTGCTAATCCAGCGAAAGTAAAATACTGCCCATCGGTTAAAGTAACATCGGCATAATTGTAAGTCACACCATTTATAACCTGTGTATTGGTTGACATGTTGGTAACTGTGTCTGTATTGTCAAAAACTGCATCAGTACTTTGAAGTAATGTCAGATTAGTAATGCCCTGTGGCCACATTACTCTTACAGTTCCTACAGATGCTGTATTCTGTGCTTTCCAGATAGCTGCAAAACGAGAATTGATCGCTGAGATTCCAGTTATAGGTACTGATAATGATTTAGCTAATCCATTATCACCCCAAATAAGAAATTGCTTGTCTGACGCAAAATTATTGGTATTTAAAGCATTTGTATTGGCCAATGCTCCACCATTACCTATTAACAGCTGAGAACCGCTATTGATACTTTGGGATTGTTTTTGGTTCAATGCAGAAAGATCATCACGTCCAATTCCTGCTATATTTTGGTTGTAAATACTATTAGTAGCAGCGCTCCATGTTACAGCAGCATCGGAAGCAACATAATTTGTTGCTACAGTCTGATCTATTGTAACCCCGTATTTTAATGCCAAATAACTTTCAATTTTGTTTTGTTCAGCAGGAGTTACCTGTCTTTCATATCCGATAACTTCCTGATAATCATTACTTCCTTTTTCTGAGCCGCCATCAGTATCTGTATTAAGATGGAAATTTCTACCGGTAAAGAGAGGAGGAGTATAACTTGTGGGAACCACACTTTTACCATTTACTTTATATGGATAAGCACTTGCAACACCTGTAGTATAGGCCCATCCTAAAATATTGGTATTGGAAGGGTTTAACTGATTAGTAAAAAGTAAATTTGTACTTGTAGACCATGTAAATAGACCTGATGAAGTAGCACTGTTAATATAGGTCCCCATTTCGGCAGCATTTGAACCAACAGCACTTAATGTTGCGGCACTTACATTCATTTGAACATTGTAGCCGTTAGTAGGAGCTCCACCAGCTCCTGCTTTAGATACATTATAGAGCGTACCTCCTGTTCCTGATGCAGTAGCATTGGTAGAGAATGCATTTAACATTCCTAATCCTGCCCCTTGAATCATTCTTACAGAAGGGTTGAAATTTGATCCCAGATTCAAATACGTGGAATTTGCAGTGTGAAGCGAGAAGCCCGACAGTGCCTGAAGTTGTCCGCCAGTAACACCAGCATTGTTCCAAGATGTTACAATACCTCCTTCTGCTGTAGTATTGGTTCCGGAATCAGCTTTAGCCCAAACCTGTAGATTAGCTATAACTCCACCAGGTGCCTGTCCAAAAGCCGCAAAGGTAAAATACTGTCCATCGGCTATGGCAACATCTGCATAATTGTAGGTTACACTATTAATAACCTGTGTATTGGCAGACATATCGGTTATGGTATCTGTCCCATCAAAAGTAGCATCTGTACTTTGAACTAGTTTTAGGTTGGTTAAGCCCTGTGGCCACATTATTCTTACCGTACCTACAGAACCCGTATTCTGTGCTTTCCAGATGGAAGCAAAACGGTAATTAACTCCAGAAATTCCAGAAATAGGAACTGCTAGAAATTTGCTTAACCCGTTGTCTCCCCAGATTAATGATTGCCCATCTGACAAAGAATTTGCATTTGCTCCATTGGTATTAGCTAAAGCACCCCCCGCCCCAATAAGTAATTGCTGCCCTGCCTCAACACTCATGGATTGTTTCTGATGTAAACCTGAAGCATTATCGCGCGCAATACCGGCTATATTTTTGTTATAGGTACTGTTTGTTGTTGCATTCCATATTACCGATGAACTGGAGGATACATAATTAGTTACAGTGGTTTGATTTAAAGTAACCCCATATTTTATTGCAAGATAGGTATCAACCTTATTTCTATCTGCTACTGATAAGCTGGAATTATAATATATAACTTCAGGTATTCTTCCCCCAAAACCATAGACACCTCCCCCTATGGAAAGATTGGGAGATAAATCAGCTGTTATTGCATCTGAAAAAGTAACATAGTTGCCATTGTAACCCACTTGTTTATTATTGCCACTAACAATTGAACTTATCTGACCTTCAACTAACGTCATTTGGTTTAAAGGTGCGCTATAAGCAGTATTAGATCTTTGTATAACAGGGCCTCCATTATCAATATAACTAAGAGTCGCCATATTATTTGGAATACCGTTAAAACCTATCCCGAATCGGTGAGATCCAATATCGTCATCTGAAATTGCAAATCTGAAAATTTCGTTATAGGTACCATTCGTATCACCTGATTTTGCCCCCATTGCAAAAGTAGTATGCAGCCTGCCTAATGTAGCAGGTGTTACAATTCCTGTAAAAAAAGCATGAGGAGCTGAGAAAGGGAAAGCATAAAACGGATTGAAGTTACTTTTTTCATCACCGTTAGACAATGTTATCGCTCCTGTATCTGTCGCATGCTTGGTAATAGTAAACAAACTCTTTCTATCTGTCCAGGTTGTTGTTGTTGCAGTAACGCCTGCGTCATACCAATACACTAATCCAGTAGATACCCCTCCGGGAGATTGAGCTTTGGTCAGCATACCCAATAGTATGAATGTACTGATTATTAAAATATTAATTTTTTTCACTTTATTTAAATTTTAAATATTTAGTATATATTTCTTTAAAAATAAAATTTAAAAGGTGGTGGGCGAATCATGCATTGAAATAAATGGTAGTCCTTTAAGAAGTTAGGATTACTATTAATTATTTCATTATTAGCGTTTTTTGGATATACATATAAAAGTTTAAATCTTATATTTTCAATTAAAAATTTTGGATGATAATGGACAATAACAGACGATAAAATTGCTATTCCTTTTTGCTCGGTCGATAAAAAATTATCTGGACAAAGCTTCACACATTCAACTGATTCTACTTTTGGATAGGTTTTTGCTTTTTCTTTGGAAGCTTTTAGAGCAGATTCTTTTTTAATTTTACCAATAGAGAGTCTGGATTTTTTATCATTAAATGCAATTTGTTTTGTTTCATTTAAGGTTTGTTTTCGAGCAGAAATTTGTCCCTCGAAATCTTTCAATCTTGTCTGATTTATTGCCCCTGAATCTACTGTATAGAATATTGTGCTTTCACGAATTGTAATTTTAGTACCTTTTTCGTAATAAAAATTCTGTGCATTTAGTTTTGGAAACATTAGAAAAATAAACAACAGCAATGAAGCCCCCTTGTACTTGCATAGGGACAAAACAGGCTCCAGTTGTTGTTGTAAATGTCTCATAATATGTGTTTTATGTAAAAAGACAGGTTTGTTTGTCTCGATACGTTCTGATTCAAGATACTGTGAATCAGGATGAAAATGAGGGAATTAAGGCTTTTTCTTTTTCTATAAAGATGTATATTATTCTTACATCTTGCTTTTTTATAGTTATTCTGTAAATATTATTTTAGTCTACTGTCATCTATAATAATTACTAAACTGTATATGGATTTTGAAGAAATAAAATTAAAAAGTAAAGTTTTATTATCACTTTAATTTTTTATTAAAAAACATGAATTTTATTTGTTGTATAATAAAGTAACTTTATCTAAGGATCTAATAATATTATTTTATTTCTTTATGTAAAATTAATTTAATAATTACATTGTGAATGAATTTGAGGAACAACTTTAAGTCAATTTTTTAATTTCATTTATGAAAGCCTATTGTTCTGATAATGATAATTTTATATAAGTTAAAAAAAAAATATTTGTAATAATTCCTATAACTATATAGTTTTATAGAAAGGGTGAGTGTAGAAACATTTAATAACAATTAGAGCCCGTTTAAGTTTTCTTTAACAATAATTTTATTGAAGATAATTTGACCATATTTTCATTGGAAATTTTCTTTTAATAATGTTATTTTAGTATAGAAGTCAGGAAGCTTCTTCACTTCCTGACTTTTAAAACCTTTTGTTTATTTGGCTTTATTTGTAAACTACAGGATAGAAGGTTCCTATTGCCCAATATGCTGCATTTACTGCTGTTACTCTTATTTTTGTGGTTTTTATCTCACAA
>NZ_JABBGI010000056.1 GCF_012927325.1 Chryseobacterium antibioticum
ATTGATTGGGTTTCGAGGACACTCGACTTTTTTCTTTTAATACTCTTCCAATTCAAAAAGCAGTATTTACCTTTTAATTTGATGAGTTCTGTTGACATTAAAGAGTATTTTGATTGAATTGATTCGTATAACTGAGGTTCCGACTTTTTCTTGCCAAGAACCAAAGGACAGTATCAGGCAGATAAAACCGAAATCCTCCAAAATATTGGAGGATTCGGCTTGAAATCTTTTTGTCCGCAGGATTCAGGAGTTTCTGAAAAAATTATTGAAACCTGTGGAAAGAATTTTTTGAGATACCCAAAAAGATTTTTTTAGGTGAATGATGCTGTCCTAAATTTGCAATAATAAAAGTAAAAACCAGTGTTATAAATAATTGAATACATAACATTTGATACTGGATAGATTGAGATAAAAAGAATTGCTTTTCAATTATTCTTATAAAATACAAATGTAGATGGGGAATTCTTCATTTGTTTCTCAATCCATGGAATCTGTTTTTTTCCTTTCAGAAAATAATCCCACCAATCCTGTATCTTTAAGGCCAAGTCCTTCTCTGCCTCTGAACCTGTCGTAAAAACATGGGCCTCTCCCGGATAAAAAAGAGCCACTACGCCTTTTTTATTTCTTTTCAGCCCAATATAAAATTCCATCGTCTGATCCCATACAATCCTTTTATCTTCCATTCCGGTCCATAAGAGTATGGGGGCACTCACTTTGTGAACGTTTTCAATGGGGTTATTCTCAACATAAAGCTTTTTGTTCTCTGCAAACGAAGAATGCATATTGTACTGCCCCTCTTCAAACTGCCAGTAGAAAGGGGTAGATGATGTCTCATTATAGGAGAAATACATTCTTGTCAGATCAGCTGCTCCTGCTCCCGAAATATAGGTTTTAAAACGATTGGAACGGGTGGCTATAAAATTGGTGCGGTATCCTCCAAAAGAATGACCTATCAGTCCCACATTACCCAGATCAACATTCGGATGATCTTTTAACGCATCCAATGAACTCTCCACACAATCTAGTGCTGACCAACCCACCCCTAAAGAACCATTCACGATATCCGGCAGATACACAAAATAACCCTGCTCAAGTAGTTTTTTAATATCGAAGCCCACGGGAAAATTATTCAAAGGTGATAAATACTGGTTAGGATTTCTGCTCTGGACTTCATAAATATGCACGATCATCGGATATTTCTTATCCTCAGTATAGCCAATTGGGTAATACAAAAGACCCTTTAAGGGTTGATTATCCGTATTTTTAAAACTGATGATATCTCTTCTGATCAGAGCTGATGTTGTATCCTGGGTATTGCTTTGAAATATAACACTTGCATTCTCCTTTCCTGTCTCCTTATATACCATGCGTGGCGGATAATGAAGACTTTCTTCCACATAGACCGCATCATCTAAAGACTGGCCTGTCTTGTACCAGGTAATATTGGATTTAGAAGAAGCCATTATCTTTTTAAGTCTTCCGTTATCCCATTTAAAGAATGCCTTTTCAATACTTCCTTTTTTAGTGACCGAAAGCAATACCGGAAGATTGACATCCACTGTACTTTTACGAAAATTATACCCCGTCTCAGGATATAAATCATTTTCTTTCTTTGTCAGGATCTTTACTTCATTGTTATGATCCATATTCAATGCTGTAAACCGGCCTGTTTTAATATCATACTTCCAAAGGTCGCTACTGCTTTCAAAAAAGATCGTTTGACCATCAGGACTGAAAAATGCCTTTTTTAAATCCTCCTTCACTAACGGTAACATATCAAAAGTCTTCATATTAACCAACACCCAGCGTTCATCTGTATTTTTATAAAGAAAATATGCTCCACCATTCGACACTGAAATTTCAGCCTGCATGATTCCTAAATCTTTATAGCTGTCATTTTTAAGATCATAGATATAGGCATGAATCAAAGGAAACAAGGTGGTGTAGTTTTGCAGTTCATCCCGGTTAAACATCAAAAAATAGTTAGGACTATCCAGACTGACCACCATTGAAAAACGATCAGACGGAACTTTTTTTATGGTATTGCCACCTTTTTCCCACATCCAATACCTGAGCACTGAGGTTCCCTCCTCTTTGGCTTCCAGATTTCCGTCATTGCCATACCAGATATCAACCGTTCCCTTTTCTGCCGGAATATGCTTTATTCCGGTAATCATAATTTTTTTCCCGTTTTGGATCTCCGTAAAACGCAGATACTCACTTTGAGCAGCCTCTCCAATATCCGGAAACATCAGCTCTCCTTTCAGAACATCAACAAAAACAACCTTCTGGAACCTGCCTTCATTACTTGTGCCCCTTTTTATTTTCTCTTTAACGATCAGCAAATTTCCTGAGGGTATTTCTTCCATACTTGTCATTGCATCGGATGTCTTATACAGTGAACTCAACTTTTTATCAGCATAACAGATAAGCTCAGTCTTATGCCCTGTTTTCTTCACGATGAACAATTTAGTCCCCGATTTGTCAACCCTGAAATACTGTACTCCGCCTATAGCTGTTAACAGCTCAGACCGAGCATTATAGAGATGAAGAACACTATCCTTGGTCAGCAAAAAGTATTTTTCTCCTTTTTCCAGCACTCCGCTTTGGGTTATATTTTCTGCTTCATGATGATCCGAACTTATTTTCACTTCCTTTTTCTTTCCTGTATTAAGGTTCCATAGCACAGCCCTCCCCTGTCCTGATGCTAAAAGCTGATCATCTTTAACAAATGAATACTGAGTCATTTTGGTAAGTGTTCCTATCACTGCCTTCACCCCTGATTTATGGGTCCGCATGACCATGGCCGTATCATAATTGCGCCTGTACACTTTTGTAGCCACTAGCCACTCTCCATTATCAGAAACCTGATTGACGGCTATATTATAGTACTTAGAGGCTTTATCCTGAAGTGAATCTTTCCTCGCAGTCCCATAGCATACAATGCCCAGAAAAATCAAAAGAAGAATCAGCAGCCTGTTCACATTAATAGCCATTATTCTGAGGTTTAAGATTGGGATTAAGCAGAAGATCCTTCTGAGGAACAGGCCATAAGCTGTGAAAAGCTTTCCAGCCAGGTTTTACATCCTGTAAATCTCCAAGCCTGCCATTTCTTTTTAAGTCCAAAAAGCGGTGCCCCATTTCTGTAAAAAACTCCCTGCGGTTTTCAAGCAGGATTTCATCCAGCAACATTTCTTTTGAAACCGATGCTAAAGGACTCAATCCTGCTCTCTGCTTCACCGGATTGATATGCTGTAATGCTTCCCCTGTTTTGTTCTGCTGAGCCAGTGTTTCTGCTAGCAGTAAATACACTTCTTCCAGCCGAAACACGACAGAATCTTCCGTATCGTTATTCACTGTATTTTTATATTTACCCGCCCTATACCAGGTCTTCCCGTTTACTGTTACAGGAACCATCCAGCTTTGTTTTCTCAGATCACCTGAGCTGAATGCCCCTATCAGGTTTTCAGAAAGTGCATAATTCGTAGGAGCTGCCGCTGAGAAGTAATACAGCATGGCTTCTTTGGTCGGATCACCGGGACCCGCAGGTTTTAACTGCCACAGAATATGCCCTGAATTCTTCTGAAATACCTGGGCCAGATCATTCTGAAAACTATAAAGCGGACTTGCTGTAATTGTTTTCAGTATCCCTTCTGCATGGCTCCATTTCTGCTCCAGCATATATACTTTGGCCAGCATCAGCTCTGCCACCTTCCTGTTAGGAAATATCCTTTCTACGTCCCGATATCCATCCGACAGAAGCTGGATACAGCGGGACAAGTCTGTCTCGAGCCGTGTTAAGACTTCTCCGGCTTCCACTCTTGACAAAGACTGATTAACCGTATAATCTGTACTTATAGGGTAAGCAGAAGCTCCAAAGATCTGCTGCAGATAAAACAGCAGGATACTTCTTATCAGCAGTGCTTCCCCTTCTATCCTGTTCTTATCCTCAGCGGGAAGCGCTGATGCTCTGACACCTTCTATAATGGCATTGGCTGCATAGATATGCTGATAAGCCGTAGACCATATGGAATAGACCGTCGAATTGGTGTCGGTCTGCTGGTTATGATAAAGCGCCAGTACGCCATTGGTATCCGTTAAGGCATAAGAGTCCAGATCATCGGTATACACTCCAAGAAAAGGACCCAATGCCTCCCCTGAAAGCGGTGAATTATCCCTCAATCCGGCATAGAGTCCGGCCAGCGCAGCATTGGCGGTCTGAACGTCCACAAAGACCTTATCTTTCCCGATCTGGTTAGAAGGTGTTTCCACTTCCAGCATTTTCTCACATGAGAAAAGACATAGACAAAAGACCGCCAGTATCCAGCCGTATATACCGGAGACTACTCCTTTAATATATTGAGATATAAAGATTTTAAAATTTTTCATTGTTATTTTTTTAGCATTTAAAGTGAAATCAGTATTCCTAATGAATAGGTTTTAAGAGGAGGCAGATAGCCTATATTCCTGAACTCAGGATCCGGCCCAAAATACCTGGTAAAGGTCAGCAGGTTCTGTCCCTGAAAATAGACCTTCGCATTTTTAAGCCATCCTTTCACAGGGATCTGATAGCCCAGCTCCAGATTCTTAAGGCGTATAAAAGAAGCATCAGACACCGCTGCCGTACTGTTCATAAAAAAGACATGGAGCTGATTCTTTGTCCCATTGCTTCCCGAGGAATACGGCATGTAGGTGCCATCAGGATGGTCTGTGGACCATACATCCAGCACCTCCTTAGGCTGGTTATTCATGCTGCCCGGTATGGGCATGATATTATGGTAGTTCCAATTCTTCTGTTTGACAAACTGGAATAAAAATGAGAGATTCCAATTCCCAAGCCTCAGCGTGTTATTCCAGCCTCCAAAATACCGTACCCCAATATTTTCTACCGCTTTCCTGTCATCAGGAGCCGAGATCTTCCCGTCCCCGTTAAAATCTTTAAACCGGTACAGTCCTGTTGAAGGATCAATTCCTTCGTACTGATACACCTTAACCATGGTAATAGGCTGCCCTATCATATAGGTATTGGCATAGGTTGAGCCTTCCAGCCCCGGAAAGGAGACCAGTTTGTTTTCAGGAAAGCTAATATTGAGCCCTGTCTCCCACTGAAAAGATTTTCCTGAAAAAGGTTTTGCGGAAAGTTCCAGCTCCCATCCTGAGTTTTCGACCGTGGCATTCAAGTTGGCCAAAACACTTGAAAAGCCGGTTACAGAAGGAAGCTGATAGCCCACCAGCTGGCTTGAGGAGCGGTTGCGGTACCATGCTGCCGTCAGATTAATGCGGTTCCTAACAAACCCCAGCTCTAAGGCAGCTTCCAGTTTGGTGGTCTTCTCCCAGCTGTAATTGGGATTATACAGCCTTGAAGGATTCAAACCTGCTATATTATTATAAAGGGATTCTGAGATATCATAGGTATCCAGATATCCATAATCCCCGATATTGTCACTTCCTGTACTTCCATAGCTCGTACGCAGTTTTCCAAAGCTCAGCCATTTCTTATCCTTCAGGAAGGCTTCCTGAGAGAATATCCATGCTGCTCCAACCGCCCCAAAATTCGCAAACTTATTATTGGGACCAAAACGGCTGCTTCCATCTCTTCTTCCGGTCAGGTTAATAATATATCTTCCGGCATACTGATAGTTAATTCTTCCAAAAAAAGCGGCATAGCGGTATTCTGTCCTTATCTGATCGGTGATGATCTTGTATCTGGCGGCTCCTATATTCTCTATAAAGGCATTGCTCTCAAACCCAAACCCCTGCATCGAGCCCTGTCTGTTGACCTCACTCTGAAAAGTCGTTCCCACCAGTACATCAAAAGCATGGCGTCCTGTTTTCCTATGCCAGTTAAGCTGTGGCTCCAGAATATAGGAAAAGCGGTCCTGGCTGCTTTTATAAGATTGGGAGCTCGCACTGGACTGCCCCTGATAGGAGGCAGGATTATACATCGTATTGGGTTTTAAGGACCTTTCATCAAAAGATTGATAATTGATCCCACCACTTAGTTTCAAAAACCAATGTTCCAGCAGTTCATACTGCATATTCATATTAGTCAAAAACTGCTTGTTTTCATACGAATAGGAACTGTTATAAAGCCCTGCCGGATTATTAAAGGTATTATTCTCCCAGTTTAGGCTGCCATCCTCAAGGTATAATGCCGGAGCATCAGGAGGCAAAAGCAGAGACTGCCTGGTGATATCCTCACTGAGCAAATTATTTTTCTGAAGCGAGAACCTGTTGGAGACAGTCAGCTGAAAACGTTTATCTTCAGAACTATGGCTGATACTGCTTGAAATATGATCCGTCGTATATTTAAAATTTTTTGAAAATACGGTAGATTGTTCAGTATGTCCATAGCCTATCAGAAAACTGGTTCTGTCATTTCCTCCGCTTAGGGAAATATGAGTATTAAAAGCATCTGCCGTATTCCCGATAAGAGCCCTTCTCCAATCTGTCTTCCTTGTCTGATCCCATATTCCATTGATATCATACGCATTGGGCGGATATACAGAAACCCCATCATTTTCGTACGCCTCTCTGCGCATTCTGATATAATCTGAAGTACCTAACATCTTAAGGTTGCTGATTACAGAGCTCACCGAATACGAAGTCCCGATACTCAATCCCAGCTGCCCAAACTTTCCTGATTTGCCTTTTTTTGTGGTAATGAGAACTACCCCATTGGCTCCCCTTGATCCATAAATCGACGTGGCATCCGCATCCTTAAGAATCTCAATACTCTCAACATCGGAAGGATTAATACTGTTAAGCGGATTAATACTGCTGGCAGGAAGTATAGCTCCTGAAAACTGAGAGGTCATTTCACCTCCCACCGGAACCCCATCCACTACATAAAGCGGACTGTTGGCCAGTGAACGCAGGCTGTTCTTACCTCTTATCTGAATATCATAACCACCACCCGGCATTCCCGAGTTCTGAACAATATTCACTCCTGCTACCCTTCCCTGGGCCGCAGAGAGCACATTACCCACAGCCTGATTTTCAATATCCTTAGCCGATACCTTGGCAATGCTTCCCGTTCTCTCCCGATCCTTTACTTTATAGTATCCCGCATTCAGGACCACCTCCCCAACATTTGTCGTTGTCGTTTTATCAGCTAAGACTAAAGAAACATTCAGAACCGCCGAATTTTCAACTGAAAACCTCCGCTCCCCATAATCCGGATGACGGAATATAAGCACGGGATTTTCTCCTGTTACCCGCACTATATATGTACCGGAAGCACTGGTCAACGTTACTGCATCACCCCCCTCCTGAAATACGGATACTCCCTTAACAGGCAGATTATTCTCTGTGACTGTGCCTGAAATTTCGCGCACCTGTCCTATTGCTGTGCAAGACACCAGCAATGTGAAGCCAAAAGCCAACTGAATATGGCCTAGGCTGCAAAAGTTTTTTTTCATACTTTTGAAAAGTTTAATTTAATTAAGCACTTAGCTCTTTCCCTCCTAAGCTGTCAACTTTGCGGAAAGGGCTTTTCTCTTTCTTCTTCTATGGTTACCTGTAGTCTACACTTTCTGTTTCTTAAAAAATCTATTGTTTTATTTATCTACTAATCTCTAATTGATGAAGGCTCAGGAGGAAGTCTAAGCACACAGCATAACCTCCTGCCCTAAGCCCATCAATTGAAATATGAATGAAATTTGTGTCCCCGTGAAAGCTGTAAAGCCGCAATGGATTTTTCGCCCCATTGTA
>NZ_JABBGI010000057.1 GCF_012927325.1 Chryseobacterium antibioticum
AAGACCTCAGAGATCAAACAAAAGAAATATAGGTAAATATAGAGCAAGAGCTAAACCCATAGTCTCTAAAAATCAAAAGGATAGCTTGTGATATTTTACTATCTTAATGACATTGGGCTTTAGCCCGCTTAAATAAAAAGACTTTAGTCAAAATAGACATATAGAAATGAAATTACAATTCAACCTGAAATATCTTCTTCTCACCATCTTTCTATTACTCGTAGAAGTCCTGATTGCTACAAAACTTGCTGATGTTTTCTTTGTAAGAGCTTATCTTGGAGATGTTATTGTCGTGATGCTTCTGTATACATTTGTTAAAAGCTTCGTAAAGATGAACAATGAAAAGCTGATCCTGGGAATTTTTATTTTTTCATGTCTTGTAGAGTTTGCTCAATATTTCACGATTGCAGAAAAACTAGGCTTCCGTCCTGGAAGCCTGATGTATATTGTGATCGGAAATTCTTTTTCATGGGTAGATATCCTTTGCTACGCTGCCGGATGCCTTCTGTTGTTTCTATTTGTAAAAGCGAATCCTAAAAAAACAGAAGAATTAAGCCTGTAAAATGTGCTTTTTCAGAACCTAAAAATTTATCTTCCGAAACTGTCGTATTTATCTTCCGCGTACTTGATGAAACGATTAAGTAAGGCCACATTTTCTTTTTCCATAGGAGAAAGTTCTTGGTCTACATTATTGGAAACAGGAATATACCAATCCGTTTGCTCAAAGAAATATCTGTAGGTTTCCTTTTTGAAAGAATAGCCATGTCTTGCAAAAACAGAATTTTTAATGATTTCCAGATCCAGTTTTCTTAAATTTTTGAGTTCTTTTTCTGTCAGTTTTTGCTTGGAGGCATTTATTTTAAAAATCGCATCAGATGCGGCTCTGTTTTTCGAAGTAGTATAGCTTTCCGTTTTCCCTGTTTCTTCATCTTTGTATTTTTCAACAAAACTTTTCGGATTCGACCAGTCTACGAGGTCAGAATCTTCATCCAGCATAAAATTCGGATTGTAAACGAATTCTTTTTTGGATAGTTTAATGGTTTTTAAAGGTGATTTTACAGCCGTTTTATTGAAAGCATTCCATTTTCCGGTGATGCTGTCGCCGCTTAGTTTTACTTCAAATCTACCGTCTGTTTTATCATTTCCGGGTTCATCCAGTACAAAAGATTTCGTCCCTTCATTAAAAACACCTCTGAAAGGACGCTGGTTTCCATTGACAATACTTTGTCCGTAGACACTGTCTTTGGTTATTCTATTGATCTTCAGCGAAATTCTCTTATTCACAAAATCCTCATATTGCTCACCTTCTTCTGGGGTAATCATTTCCTTCCCGGCAAAATCACCCATATAAATTCCGTAATATTCTTTATGAATTTCGGGAACTACAACAGAATCCTTTTTTGCGATCACAGAATCTTTTCCTGTTTCGGTCATTTTTCCGTCTTTCTTACAGCTGAGCAGAGAGACTACCAGTATAGAAACAAGGGTGTAATTTAGAATTTTCATAGATGTTTTTTTGTAATTAAATATTCAATTAAAAGGATATTGGGAATCCAGCCCAGCCATGCAATAATCTGATAGACATCCATAGGATTGGGGTGGAATAAATATACAATAATTACTTTCCAGATGCGTAAGGTAAGAGCAGATAAAGTAAGGGCAAAGCTTCGCCACATCCACTGCTTGTGTTCTCTAAATTTTTTCTGTCTGGCAGATTGATAGGCTTTATAAGTGGTGAACCACCACAGGGATCCCAAAATAATGAACGAAATTTTGGAAAGAAAACCTCCGTTGGCAAAATAGCCCATATAGATCCCCGATGGCGCAGCAAGGATGAGAATTAAAAAAATATAGATCTTACCCATATTTCTGTGAAAGCTTTTTAAACCGAAATCTTTTCTTAGAATGGCCAGAAATCCGGAAAGCAATACAAAAACACTGGTGTAGACATGTGTATAGAAAAAAGGAAGATATTCCGGTCTGTCCTGAACTTCCGTTTGCTTGATCATCAGGAAGCTTACATTTGGATCAAAGGGAATATATTCCAGGGTAATTTTAAGCATCAACCAAAAAAAATATCCGAATCCTATGATCAAAAGGATTCTTAAGAAGACTGGAATATGTTTTTTGATAGTAAGCATTTTATTTATTCAAAATTGGCAATGAAAGGCAGCGTAAATAACATTTTTACAGGAGTTCCGTTATATTCTGCAGGTTTCCATTTGGTCTTCATAGATCGGATTGCTCTTTCAACTTCTTTGTTAAATTCTTTATTTTCACCTGCTACAGTTAGGTCTTCTATTTCACCATTAATATTCACCGAAAACTTTGCGAAAGATTCTATTTTTCCTCTTACCCCTTTGATGTGGCTTATTTTTATTTTTTGACCGACTGTTTTTCTAAAGCTGCCGATTCCCCCGGGGTATTCTGCCGTTTGATCGGCTATTTGGGCAGCTTGTTCTTCCACAGAAGCTTTCACAGGACCCTGTGTTTGTGAAAATACGGCTGCTGAGGTTAAAATTAAGATCACTAAAGCTATTTTTTTCATATCTCTAAATTATTTAAATGTTGCGCAATCAGCCATCCTTCACTCCAGCACGCCTGAAAATTAAAACCTCCCGTTACTGCATCAATGTTCAGAACTTCACCGGCAATATGAAAATTCGGAAGAAGTTTTGACGACATATTTTTGAAGTTAATTTCTTTTAAATCAACACCTCCTGCAGTCACGAACTCGTCTTTAAAAGTAGATTTCCCTGTAACCTTGAGCTTTTTTCTGCAAAGGTTTTCAAGGATCTGCTGCATTTCTTTAGCTGAAATATTGGAGATTTGTTTATTCAGATCAATTTTTGAAACGGATAATATTTTCTGCCAGAACCTGTTGGTAATGTCAAAGATCTTCGCCTGCCCAATCGTTTTCTTAGGATTTGACTGTCTGAAACTTTGGAAGCTTTCTTCAGCTTCATCCATAGATTTTGAAATAAAATTCACTTCAATTTCAAAATTATACTTCGATTGGGCAAGACTTATCGCTTCCCAGGCTGAAATTTTCAGAACAGCGGGCCCCGAAAGCCCCCAATGCGTGATCAGCAAAGGACCGCTTTCTTCAGTTTTTAGAGCTGGAATGGAAATTTCCGCATTTTCAAAGCTGGTTCCGGGAATATCCTGTAATAGCTCATCTTTAATGTTGAATGTGAAAAGAGATGGAACTAGATCAATGATCTTATGCCCCAAGTTTTCAATGATTTTCAATGATTTTGGAGAGCTTCCCGTCGTGTAAACGATATAGTCTGCTTCAAAATCTCCCAAGCTGGTCTTGACAAGATATTTTTCATCCTGTTTTTCGATCTCTTTTACAGAACATTTCGTTTTGACCTCTACTTTTTTATTTTGAATTTCATTCAGGAAAGTATTGATGATGGTCTGTGAAGAATTGCTTTCCGGAAACGTTCTGTTGTCATTTTCAATTTTCAGGGGAACATGGCGTTGGTCAAACCACTCCATGGTGTCACCGGGCTGAAACTTGGTAAAAACACTTAATAGTTCCTTGTTACCCCGTGGATAAAACTGAACCAGTTCTTTGGGGTCAAAACAGGCATGGGTTACGTTGCAACGTCCGCCGCCTGATATTTTTACTTTCTGAAGTACATCCGAGTTCTGCTCCAGGATGGTGATATTGTATTTTTTTTCGTCGAGATTCGAGGCACAGAAAAAGCCTGCTGCACCGCCTCCGATAATGATGATCTGTTTCATGTATTTGTAATCCTATGCTGAAGATTATTTTTTCAAAAGTACAATTTTTATAAACCATCTTATTTGAGTAATTTTGGAGAATATAATTTAATCATACTAAAAACGATTTTTAAATGATTTTTTACCATAAATTCGAAGTACGCTGGAGTGACCTTGATGCCAACAAGCACTTAGCCAATTCATCATATGTACAGTATTGTGCCCAGTCTAGAATGGCCTTTATGACCAAAGAAAAGATGGGCGTTACCCAGTTAAGCCGATGGGGAATAGGGCCTGTCATTATGCACGAAAGATATTCCTTCTTCAAAGAGATCTATGCAGACCAAACAGTGATTGTGAGTCTGGAGATCGACGGATGTTCGGAAGACTCTTCGATCTACAGATTTGTCCATAAATTCTACACCCCGGATGGCGTGCATTGTGCTACTGCAGAAGCTACAGGTGTATGGATCGATATGATGCTGAGAAAGATGACCACCCCGCCGGATGATGTTGTAGAAGCAATGAACAAATACAAAAGCCCTGAAACCATCGTGATGAGCAGAGAAGATTTCAAAAAGCTTCCGTTCCGTCCTGATAATGTTGACCCGGCAGAATTTAACTAATAAATGATAAGAGATAAATGACCATTGATAGAATAAAAACATCTTCAAAAATCATTTATCATCTATCAATCATCACTTATAAATTAAAATATGTTTGAAGATAAATCACCGGAACTGACTCCCATCTCGAAATTAGGGGAGTTCGGACTTATAAAGCATTTGACACAATATTTCCCCTTGTCCAACAAGTCTTCGGAACTTGGAGTAGGGGATGATGCTGCTGTCATTAATCCTGGAAATAAAAAAGTCGTTCTTACAACGGATGTCCTTGCAGAAGGCGTTCACTTTAACCTGGGCTATGTTCCCTTAAAACATTTAGGATACAAAGCGGTAGTGGTGAACCTGAGTGATGTTGCGGCCATGAACGCAGTTCCTACCCAGATTTTAGTTTCTCTAGCTGTTTCAAGCCGTTTTCCTGTGGAAGCTTTGGAAGAAATTTATTCCGGAATTCAGGCTGCGTGTGCAAGATATAAAGTTGACCTTATTGGTGGAGATACTACAAGCTCAAATTCCGGACTTGTGATGAGTATCACGGCTGTTGGAATTGAAAGTGAGGAGAATATTGTAAAAAGAAGCGGGGCAAAGCCCAATGACCTTCTGGTTGTAAGTGGAGATCTTGGCGGTGCCTATATGGGGCTTCAGATTCTTGAAAGAGAACATGCTGTTTTCCTTGCTGATCCTAATATGCAGCCGGAGATGGAAGGCTACGATTATATTTTGGAAAGACAGCTTAAACCTGAAGCAAGAACCGATGTTAAAACGATTCTTGAAGAACTGGATATTAAACCCACATCGATGATTGACATTTCTGATGGCCTGGCATCTGAGATTCTGCATCTTTCTGACCAGTCAAAAACAGGTTTCAGACTGTATGAAGAAAAGATTCCAATGGACAACCTTACGATCTCTACAGCGGATGAAATGAATCTTAATCCGGTAATGACTGCATTAAGTGGTGGTGAAGATTATGAACTACTGTTCACCATTTCTCCAGGTGATTTTGATAAAATTAAAAATCATCCTGATTTTACCATCATTGGACATGCTGTAGAAAATGAAGAAGGAAATTATATGGTGGCAAGAGGGTCCAATCAATTGGTTCCTCTTACTGCACAAGGATGGGATGCTTTTTTAGGCAATCAACAGAATGGATAGATTTATATTTAATTATGAATATAGTAAAAAACCACTGCATAAAATGCGGTGGTTTTTGTTTTGAGTATTTAATTTTGTTAACATAATAATATTTTATATTGATGGCAGCATAATGGTTGAGTTTATAATTCTAAAATCCATATATTTATACTTATCAGAACCCAATAAAATATGTAGATTCAAAAGAAAGGGTTAACAAAGGCCAGAATAACCTAAAGATTGGAGGTGTCGAAGGTGGAAACCTTACCATTCAAGGAATGGGAAGCATTGGGTTGGATGTTGGTGCAAAATTAGGAACGAAAGTTACTATTCCCTTAGGGAGATGGCTTAAAATTGTAGATAAAATTAAATCCAAGAATTAATCTAAGATGTTTAAAATTAAAATTAATAATATTGATGTTTTACCCTATATTATAATCTTGTTGATCGTTTTGTGTTTTTCACTATTTCAGTTGAGTACTAGAAATATACTAAAGATTAACTATGAATGGGAACTAGGTTGTTTATCACTTGTATTATTTACATTGGGTGTTATGAATTATATAAAAAAGATACATGAACCTGAAGGAGTAAATCTGTCGAGCTTAGTGTCTACAGAAGATTTAAGAACCCCAACATATAATTATACAGGATTTTTAGATCAGGGTACAAATATTTCGTTTGTTAAATTTTATTTTTCGAAAGATGAAACTTATATGTATTATAGGAACTTCTTTCCAATAAAAATTTATTATGGACCGTTCAATATAAGTAAAACGGAATGTTTTTCCTCTAATAAATTTACCTTGAGAGAATTTAAAAGAATAAATACTACAGAGGCTAAGTTGAGCATAGAATCCCAGAATGGAGCTACGTCTTATACACTTTATATGAGAAATATTAGTAAAAAAGACTTCGATTTATTAAGTAATTATTTTAAATAATATTTAAATTTATTTGAATAGCTTAGTCAATGGCAAGTGTTTTTCCGTCATGTAATAAGACTCAATAATAAAAAAGAATCTGTCTCACAACTGAGGCAGATTCTTTTTGTTATAAAAGTACTTGTTTTACTGTTTTATTTTCATTACATTTAACTGTATATCAGGTATCTGTATGAATTTCAAGGATTATAATCAG
>NZ_JABBGI010000058.1 GCF_012927325.1 Chryseobacterium antibioticum
TCATAGTAATAATTCATTTAAATATTTGAATGTCAGAAACTTAAATATACGAATTATTACTTTTTCTTACAAATTTTTATCAGTTGCTTATCCCGAACTCAGGTTAATTTATGATGCGTTTGCCCTGCATCAACACCTGTTTCAATTGATAACTTCAAGAAAAAGACTATCAATGATCTCTTACCAATTTTTAAAATATTATTAATATAGCCTTGTAACGTTTTACTTGTAGTAGATTTTTCTAAACTTTTTATCTTTTCAATAATTGTATTGACATCTAGATCCTCATTGAATTGAGCAAGACTAGAAATAAACTCATTATTGTTTTCGGATTTATTGGTTACCAAAATAAAAGAATGACTGCCTAAAAAATCAGATTTTGATTCAGCACTATTGATGAACAAAGCCCAGTTATTTAATGATTTCCACATGTCAAGATCCATTGTGGTTAAATTCTGTATAGATCCATCAGCTTTTTCGACTGTTGAATGCTTCGCTTGAAGCAATATTGTAGAGCCATCTTCTTTATCGATGTGAATATCATCCTTTACCTCATAGCCAATTTTTTGCCCATGTTTTAGTTTGAGTGATAAATACATAAAGTAATAGAACTGATAATCAAATCCTATTGATTGTGGTCCTACAGCACGTTGTTCTTGAGGTGTAGTTGTTTTTGCCATTCAACATCATTTGTTTATTTTTATACTCTTAAAGAGAAAATTTATCTATTTAGTATGATACTAAATTTTCAAAATTATCAGATAATTAGTAGTTCTGAAAGATGTTACTTTCAATTGCTTAGAAATATAATTTACAATTCTATTTTTGACCAATCAATTTTGAGCAGTATTTTTAAGCTAGCGTTTGTTTAATAATATTTTTAACGTATAAAAATATTGATTTTTCACCTAACTTCTATAAAAAATAAACATTCCTCACTCTGTGGAGAATAAAAATCTATATATCAATAAATTAGATACATTGATAGCTTTAAAATTTATTCCCCCAGATAGAAGTATGTAGTAAGTATTTACTTGTTACCTACCTTTTTGATAGTCTCTATAAAAACATAGTATTCTACAAATACAGTTTTTCCTGAAATATTTAAAATATATTTTCTTATATTTGGTAAACAAAATGAATCAAAAACCTACATTTCAAAAGTGATTAATTCGGTGAGTAGCTGAGCTTCAATTTCAGGAAATGTCGATGAATAAAGAGATTTAAAGAATAGGTGGTTTTACCTCTCTCTCCGCTAAGAGGGTCTTTTAATAAAAGATCCTCTTTTTTTTTGTATATAAGCAATATTCTATCCATCACTTTTAAGTGATTATGCGACAGTATGTCCATCATGTTCGATAGATTCGTTTTTCATAATAAAGGTTGTTGTCGAACACCAAGCTTGCAAATTCCCTTTTTTGAAGTGTTTCCAATGAATCATAAACGTAGGTAACAGATCCAATTTATTTTCCAGTATTCGAAATGCAAGACTTCTATTAGCACTCAATCTTTCAATAGTTTCTTTCAAGTTTATAATCTCTGCATTGTAGGTAGAATACCTGCGATCATAAATATCCTATTAATTTCAGACAATGATCTACTTAAATGTATCAGAATTACAAGAATAATTTTGTAAGGTAAACATCTGAAAAGTACTATATAGCAGGATAGTATAACGTTGGGAATATGACGTAATGCTATTATTGGTACATTTAAGTATATTAATACCTTCTGTAGATTTCTCCAAGTGATATTTAAAATCCATTTTTCCAGTTTATCTTTGCTTATGAGTTCCAGATTTTTAGTTCTTTTAAATTGCAATCCAAAATTGCTAATTTTCTGGAAACTCTTTATTGCAAAAAAGTTTAAACAGGTTCATTTGTTAAATACTTCTATAGATTAAATATTATTTTTTTAGATTTCTTTAGGGTGTAATTTTCTTTATCTTTAATAAGTGTGAGTCCTCCTTTTTTATAAACACTTGTGCTTTTATATGACGCTGTTCTGGAAAGTATTACACTTCCTTTAGATGAAGGAAGAAAGATTTCGGCTTTTTTATCATCCTCACTGAAAGCTATAGCTGCGCTTAATGCATAACTTCCTTTAGGGTCAGTTTCTTTGAGCAGTATCTTTTGTTCAAAAAGTCTGATACAGTCTTTTTTGATTTGTGAGTATGTGTAGCCTGCCGAACCTATACAGCCATGCTTATCTCTATCCGAGCCTAATGCTTTTGGACGAATTTCTTGACCATAACTAACAGAAGCAAGTAAGATTGTCATTACTAAAATTTGTTTTTTCATACATTTGAATTTAAAAATTATTAATATTGTAAAAGTTTCTAATTATAAGGTATTCAATTAATATTCGAGGCAGCTCAAAAGCGATTTCATAGATATTCGTGTTTTTAGAATCTCTTTAAGAATTCGGGATTTATTTACTGGAATTTAGCTAATGATAACTACACTGGAAGTTCTAATCAGTATTGTAATTCATTATTATTATAATAGACCTGTGTTTTAGTGATGCAAAGGTATTTTTATAGACAAATATTGCCAAAAAAAAGTATACAACATAAGTACAACACAAATACATCGACCCTTATTCAGCGCCGTCTAGGCTTTGTTTTATTAATATTTCATATAGCGATTACGTCTTGTATCCTATCATTTTAGATAAATGACTTCTTTCATTAAATATTGGGGATCTGGTTATTCTGATAAATAAATAACTACATGTTTATTCATTGATGAAAGTTTATTTGCGGTCAAAAAGTGAAGTCTTCAATTTCATATTTTATGATTTTTTTTACTATTTAAAACCTCCGATGGTTTATGATATCAATCTGGTCCATTGAGGGAGATATCCAAATAGTTCTGATTTTTGGACATTAAATTTTAGGGGTATTGTTATACATGCCCATGTATTTACACGTATAAATATTGTAATAAAAATGTACGACAGGGATTTAATTTAAATGCATCAATGTTCAAAATGCTTTGGGAATTATAGTAAATTCAATTTGAAGCATCTTGAATAGATTTTAAATCTATTTACTTCAAATTAATTCTATGGATGAAATAGAATAGTTTAATAAAACGATTATGCTATCTAGCCGTAAAGCAGGCTAGATATTTTTCGCTTATTAATTATTGAGTAGCTTGTAAATTCTACTTCGGTTTCTGTGTAAATTATTAAATGGATGTTGTCATATTTCGACAGTGATTCTCAAAATATACATGTCCCATCTATTATAAAATATCAGATAAACTAGTTTAAAGTTTTAAAGAAATTATATAAATTAACGTCAGAAGAAATATTAAGTTTTTTTCTTAATCTTCCCTTTTTAATTTGTACTGATCGATGTTGGATAAATGAAAAATCAGCAATATCTTTTGAAGAAAGACCAAGTAGGATCATCCCACATAATGATAATTCGGATCTTGTCAGTTCAGAGTTATGTTTGAAAAGGTTTTGAAAGAAAGTAGGATGCGTCTCCTCAAATCTATTGAGAAATTTAATGTCATTATTTTTTGCTAAACTAAGCAACTCGGCAAAATATTCATTAGGTATTGTGCTTCTGTGTTCTGGTTTTTTTTCTTCCAATATAGGAATAGAAGAATCTTTATTTTTTTGTTTTTTTGTGTATTTGAAAAATAAAATAACAAGTACTCCCAGAATCGAAAGAAAGATAATCAGATAAAGTGTTGTGTATTTAGAAATCGAATAGTCATTCTTTTCTATTGCTTCACTTACTGAAATGTCTATTGCTTCATTTCCAGATCTTTTTAGGCTGTCGCTCAGTTGATTATATTTTGTTAAATATTCATTCTCCTTTTCAAATTGATTAAGTTTTTTATACGCTAGTGCAGTTTTTTGATATACTTCAGGCAGTTTATTTATTCTTCTTGTTTTCTTTAAGATTACAAGAGATTTCTCATAAAACTCTAAAGCTTTTGTATAATCTTTTTGTTTAAAACATAATTCAGCATAATAAAAGTATATAGTACCAGGTCTTATTGTTAAATTATCCTTCTTTTTTAATAATATGAGCGCATTATTAATATAAAATGAAGCGGAATCCAGATTATTTGTCTGCCGTAGATGATAATTGCCTATTAAGGCACTATTAAGAGCAGAAGGATCTACATCAAAACCCATATGATAATAGTGGAGGGCAGAATCTTTATTGGTATTAAGCAGAAAATCAGCTCTCTGTTCATATATATTCCCTAACAACCATCCTTTTTCATCTAATTTGTTACCATAATAGATCGCTTTAGAATTGTATTTTAGAGCAGTAGATGTCAATCCTATGACATAGTTCATTTGCCCATATTCATGGTATAATCTTGTGTAGACAAAATTGTCATTGATTCCGAAAGCTATTTTTTCAGCTAATTTTAAGAAATGTTGGCTTAATTTATAATTTCCGATGGTCCCATATATATTAGAAAGATTTATATAGGCTAAAGCTTCCCCTTTTTTATAATTTTCTTCTTTTGAAAGTTTGATTATTTCATTATTAAGAGATATAACCTCTTTCTTTTTTCCCTCTAACCTAAGTCTATCACTTTTGTTTAAGGCAAGGTTTATGTCAGTAATATTATTCTTTTTATTACATCCGTTCAGAAATACTAAAACTATTAAAAGCCCCAGGAATAATCTCTTATATTTTAACCTTAATAGTAGACACATGTTATAATTTTAATATTTCTTATGATTTTTTATCATAAAATTGCAAAAATGAAGCCAACTAAATTCATTGTCAGCCTTATTGGAGACGATGTTTTACAACAGATTATTTTTCCCCTGTATGCTGTATTTCTACTGCAGGAGTTTAACCATACTCTGGCTTCTCCCGCATCATGGCTTAAACAGGTGAGCTGATCTACCAAAGATAATCCACCCTCCTGTGATGCCAGACTATCTGATATAGTATAGCGCTTGTTTCTCTAATTGTCTTTTCCTTTCAAGTATTTTTGACGGCTAATTCCGTTTTTTCATCAATTGTATTTCTGTTGACAGCACCTACATTTTTATTAATTTTTAATAACAGACCTCATAAAACTACGATATATCGTAGCAGGTCTACTACTCATTCTTTTCACAGGAATTATCAAAAGTAAAATATAATCAAATGTAAGATTCATTTTACTAAAGTTTGATTTTCACATACCATAAATTTTAGTCTTTGTCATCTTAATATGAGATATACGCTATAATGTTCTTTGCTCAGTTCTGCATTTTGAGAATAGTATCAAGATCCAAAATCAAAATACGTTCTTTCGTTGTAAGTTGCTATTAATGGTTTAAATTTTTATTGGTTTTTTAGAGTATCTATTTGGTATGTGTAAGTATACTTACAAAGTATCTGCAGGGTATTTCATTCCTTTATTACAGGTTAAAATAAGACTACTCTTGCATCTTAATTCTTAAGAGGAGAAAATGTATTTAAAGAAAAGCCGTTACAGTATAAAAAAAGCATCCAGGATGCTTCTTTTGCTATGCTCTTTTATACTACCAATGCACAATTATATATAGGAGCATGTGGAAGTTTAAATGTAAAGGACAGTACTCTTTTTCAAACAGAGAGAAAAAATATTCCGGTTCCATTATATGTAGAAGGCAACACTGCAGTACATAATCTGGAGCAAATTTCCAATATCAAAGTGGTTGTGTTTTCTTCTCCTCCTCTAAAAAAATCACCACAGACCTCTTTTGCTAAAACTCTAAAAAAACCTAAAACTAGAAAAACAGAAAAGAAGGCTTTAAAATTGATTTCCAAACCGGAAGCATACATATCTGAAAATGAAAGCTCTGTTGTAGTTTCTAATAAGAAATCAAGAAATATCGCTATTATCATAAGTAATATTTTTAAAGAAAAGCAAGGAGTATTACAGAATAAATATAAAATGTCTGCTGTATGCGAAAGTAAAATTTTTCCAAAACAATCTCTCAAAGCCGGATTATTCGAAAGGACTTTTTTGTTAGGAATAAAGATCCGTCCACCTCCTTCTTTTAAATACACTATATAATAAAATACACAAATTCATATATCAACTCA
>NZ_JABBGI010000059.1 GCF_012927325.1 Chryseobacterium antibioticum
AATAGCTCTCAATCTTTTGAAAAATGAGAAAACGCTCAAAGTCGGTGTTAGAGGAAAGCGCCTAAAAGCAGGATGGGATAACAGGTATCTTGAAAAATTAATTAATTTATGATGCGTTTGCCCTGGGCATATTCATAACCTGCGTAAAAATTACTCACGTTTTCTTCTAAGGTAGGCAATTTTTACCCACCTTATCGTAGCACCTGCGCAAAATAGTATCAGGTCTATATTCTCATCTTATGTAATGATTTACTTTAATGCTGAACCTGTGTAATTTTTACGCAGGTTAGACGAAAACCTGAGTAAAAATTACCCATCTTATTGTAACACCTGGGTAAAATAGTATAGGGTTATGATCTAACATGTGTAAAATGAATACAGGTTAGCAAATTTTTTCTTTCCATATTTACTGTCTTTTTATCTTTCAACAGCCAAAAAACATTAATCTGAGTGTAATGCTGTGATTTTAAGTGTATTGTATTGTTGAAGGATGTTTTTTCAGAGCTCTGAAAAAATGTGGGGACTTTAATAGCAAGATGTGTCTTTGTACGTACAAACTTTTCAAGTTGTACTACAAAGACGATCTTGCCTTTTTTGCAAAAGGGGAGAAAAAACTTCGGAACTCAGTTTTTATTTTTTGAAATCTTAAAAAGGATTCAAATTAGCCCAGTATATTCTTTTTTAATCTTTTGAAGTTCTATATGATTCCAGAATACTCTTATTTGAGTTAAACGTACTCATTACTATTGACTTATTGTTTTTTTAGTATTAATTTGCCTCAGAATTTCCAACCCAATTATTAAGTACAAATGAAGAACTATGGAAAAAGAAGTACGTATTTTCATAAGAATCCAAAAACACCGGAAAGAAAGCTGGAAAAAGCTCTGCTCAAAAAAACGAATTTCTTTGAGCAGTTTAATTATTGACTCGGTGGAGAATAGGATTTTTGATGATGAAAGGAGAAAAATATTGGCATTTATTGAAAAACAGGACAATATTTTTGTGAAGATTGAAACCAATATCAATCAAGTGGCAAAAATAGCAAATGCTCAAAAATTTATAGGCAGTGAAGATTTGAAAAATTTCAGGAAACAATTGAAAATAGTTACTGAACTGAAGGAACAACAGAACAAAATCTTTACAAAAATTTATTCATTAATTGCTAATGATTAATGAGGGTTTTATAAGTTAATAATCTAGTTTGGGAAGCTTCTTATTGGTAGGTTCTCCTTCATCAGGCATCTCAAGTTTGTAATCATATTTATTAGTCCTAACGTTATATGTAATAGACATTTTTGTAATATCCATTAAGCTTACTGTTTCGAAAACTTCGATGATTTTATCAATATCAATTTCATATAAAAACTCTAATTTCTTATCATCAGAATTGAAAAGGATTTGTTGATACTTTCTTTTGTATATTTTACATAATTCATGAAATTTACTATCGTCCATATGCTCTAAGTCATTAATTTGCTCATTTACAAATATTTCACAAGGAATAAAATAGAAACTATGTACGAAAAGATTACATAAAAATTGAATATCAAATTTTGCTTTTTGCTTATTTTGCAAATCGTAAAATTCTGTCCATTTATGATTGTTGAATGGTGTCAGTTTTTTTTGATCAATAAATGGATATCTAAACCCCTTTATATTTGTAGAGATAAATTTATTAGTTAACTTATTGTTTTCTATTAATTTACGTATAATATAAAAGCCATTTACTATATTAAATTCAAGCTCGCCATCAATATTTGATGAAGGCCTTTTAAATTCGCCTCTTTTTTTTAATCTATCTGTTATTTTGGCTAGTTTTTTTTGCCAATAATATTTTTCCATCATTATATGATATCATAAGTTCTAAAAATAGGTATTAATTCTCTTCATTATAGTAAATTTTATAATACTTTCTTCCATTTTCATCAACTCCCTGTTCTATTAAGTCTCTATTACCGTGTATGTAGATATCGAAATTTTTATCCAGCTTCAATACATTTTTGAAAATTCTTGACTGTTTTTTTACTGCTTTTGCAGATATTTCAAAACTGTCGGGTAATTCCATTTCATTTTCCTGTCTATATATCTGATCAAATTTGCGGAAAGATTCAATCACTCCATTATTAGCGAAAACTTCTTCTTCAAATTCTTGTTTGTCAAAAGTTTCATGTTTTTTGAAATAATCAACAGATCTGTTTAACATATCTATTTTATCTGGCCTACTAAGATCAAAATCTTCATCAAGTTGTTTTGTGACGAATTGTTTTGCAATACTTAAAAATTCATTAGTTTGATGATATTCGTTCTTTTTAGGGCGAACACTTAAAAAATCATCCCTCCAATATTGTGCTTCTGAACTTTTGTTTGTGTTGTCCACAACAGCTATCAAGTAACCATCCTTTCTTTCAGTATTAAAAACCAAGCAGCCTTTATCTAATTTATGGATATTCATACCATGTATATCTCTTAGTCGATAATTTGATTGTTCATTTTCTACCTTTAGTACGGTTTCTTTTGTTTCAGATTTAAAAATACCAACACAATCTACTTCTTCACCATCAAGTATGCTTTGGTTCATGTAGAAAACATAAAGTTCACCAGGTTTAATTTGAGGGTGGGTACTTTTGTCGTACAGATATCTGCCAGAATTTTTAGTTTGTTCTACAAAATTTTGATCCGAGTTATTTTCAAAAATTGAACTAATAAAAGTATACATAGGATTTAGATCCAAATTTGGAACAAAATAAAATTGATATAGTTCCTCAAATTTAAAATTCTTCTCAACCAATTTTCTAATAATATCTTCTACACTTCCAAAATCTGTTAAAGAATCGGAAAAGTTAACACCGTCTTCATTATTCTTATTTCCTATAGTATGGATAATAAGTTTCTCGATATTACCTAATTTAATAGTTTGCATAGTTAGTTATTGTATATCTCCTTTGGAATTAATCCATTTCCATTAATAAATTCATCTACGGTATGAAAATGAACAAAGTCATTATTCTCCCAATAATCTTTAGGAGCATGTTCCACCATAAAGATTTGAAAATCTTTCTTTTTTTCTACCACAATATATTCCATAAATGAGTTTAACAAGGTAAATGCGTCTATAAGCTTTTCTCTATCATTATTTTTGCCTTCATAATAAGGAGTACTCGGTTGGTCAATGAATAAGAAAGGAGGTACATGTTCCTGTTCTAAATTAATAATATGCTCGTGTAATCCCAAGTATAAAGATAAATGCATAAACATATAGTTTGAAGCACTTCCAACATTGTCCAATGCGAACAATTGTCCAGTTGGTGTTAATTGCAATAGCATTTTTTCACTGTTAAAATTAACTTTGCTCTTGTTATAAGTTTGCAGGGAGCTTAATTGGTCAAAATTCCTTTGAATACTTTCGTTCAATAAAGTGTCCATTGTGAATTTAATTTGAGAATTTTCTTGTCCACCTTTCATTAGGCGCTCTTTCTCATCATTTAGTTCGTTAAGTCCTATTGTATCAATTGGTTTAATAATTCTATTTTTAAGTGTTTGTTCTAATGCATAATCTATTTTCCCCAATTCTATAAATTTTTCCCCTTCTTTAAGGTAGTTTGCCTTAATTCTACTTATCTCAACTAACTTTTTATCAATGATATCTATTTCATTTCCTAGAGCAGTAATATCACCTGTTACTTTCAAAGGTTCTGACTTTTTATTGGAAAGGTTTTGTTTTATGTCTTTTAATGAAGTTTCTAAGTATTCCACAAAGACTCTTGTCTCATATGACTCTACCAATTGATCGGATAACTTTTTATTTAAATATTCAATTGGCTGTAGGCTGTCAGCAGCTTTATTTAGGTTCCGTTTATATAGTTCATACTCTCTCTGATATTGCGTAATTGCATTTACTTGCGATTGCAATTCTTTTTTCTTTTTGGTGAGGCTATCTATTTCAGAAAATAACGATGCATTCTTTGCAGTTTGTTTTGTGTTCTTGACTATTTCCAATAAAATAGAAATGGCGGAGTCAATGTCCTCAAAGTTTTCATTATGCTCAATAAAATTTATTCTTTTACACCAACTAATTAATTTGGATATTTCAGCTTGGAAATTTTCTTCAATTTTTTGATTGCCTTTAATCTGACTTTGTATTTTCCTTAATTTATTTTCAATTGCTTTTAGTCTTTCATCAGCTTTAATATTTTTCATGTCGTTCACACCAATAACTAAGTCAAAAATATGATTAAGAGCTTTATCATATTCCTCTTTCCCATAAAATGTCGTGTCAAAATATGTTTCAGGGGCATCAATTATTGTTTGTGTCAAAGAATTAAAGATCAAGAAATGCCTATAAGATACATTGAAAGATGTTCTCCCCAATTCTTTACCATACGGAAATCTGAGATTATCATCGATGCCAAACTCTTCATCGAGTATTGCTTTAGTCTCCGCTATCTCTTTATTATGTATCGGTCTATCAGGAAACTTCCCAAAATTGAAATAAATAGAGGATGAAACCGCTCCTTTTTCCGGGGTTTTTCTTATCAAGGATATATCTTTGTTGTTGATTGTAAATCTAATTCCAAACCACTCAACTTTTTCAATGATTTCAGTTGGAATAGTAACCTTTCCTGATAATAAACAATAATCAATAATATTCCAAAAGCTGGTTTTCCCCGTTGTAGAATCACCGGTTATTATATTTACTTTATTTGGTAGAAGGATGTAACTCTTGGGGCTTGTGCTTTTATCTTTAAACCACAATTTAATTTCATGTAGTATAAATTTCATAATTGTATGTTTAACATTTTATATAGTTGAGTTGTTGTTTTTTGAGCAATTAATGTCAATAATTGAGGTATTGCATTTTCAATGAGAATAAAGCGCTCGCTTGATACTTCATCACCTTCAATAGCAAAAGTTGACATAGCCCTTATTTCAGTATCAATTTTTATTTGTTTACTATTTTTCAGCACCATTAATGAATTAATGGTAATAGGCAATAATGATAAATATCGTTTATTGAATGATACAAATAACCTCGGTTGCTCTGCTATAAATTGTTCCAAACTATAATTTGCAACATTTTCGACTTTATTTAAGAAGCTTACAGTCCTTTCATCTAATAAAAAAGGTAAGATTATACATGCTCTTGAAACATCAATAGCATCTATTTTTTGAAAAACAGAAAGAAAAATGCAACATGAAATAGCTTCATTGTTAAATATATAGTATACTTCTCTCATTTTTTATATTTATTTTCCCAGTCAAAATGCCACCCTATTTCCAACTCATTCGATAATGAATAAAAATGCCCATTAGTAAATTCAACCCCAAGAGGAAGGTAGTCAGCTATAGATAAATCAAGTCGGCGGATACTATAAATAAGTTCGCATCCCGCATCTTTAATTTCATCTTCCAAATCACATGTTGCAACACCTGAATCAATTTTGCGCCCTATTTTACTATATTGAGCCTGAAATTCATTGTCCCATCTCATTATACTATCTTTTTTGAACTCATCTGCTTCAGGTAGTAAAATAAAATTCTCTTGATCTGACCAAAAAGTAAAATGACGAGTGAATTTGAGCATCTGAGTAGTGTACAAGATAATATATTTTGAGCCACTTTTAATCGCGCCAATATCAATTAATTGTTTAATAAAAACTTGATCTTCTGGGTTCTCAGGAAGAAAAATCTTGAAATCACGTATTGGAAGTTTCTGTACCCCACTTGCAACTTTAAAACATTTTGCAAACTTTTTAGAAAAATCTTCAAAAGTTATTTCAAATTTTTTTCCAGCTTTTATTTCTAAATATTTTGTCTCCTGTAGGCTTGAATAAAGGCTGTCATAAATCGTATCTACTATATGATCAGCTCTATATAGTTCAAATAACCTATTTTTAATTTTTTGAATAATTTCATCAACACCCAGGGCAAACGCATGATAGAAGTCACATAAGATAGTATATAATTGTTTGATAATAAATAATTTATCATTAGTTTGTTGAGATAAAATATTGTATATTCATCTGATAATCAATAAATTAA
>NZ_JABBGI010000006.1 GCF_012927325.1 Chryseobacterium antibioticum
TTTTTCAGTACTTACTAAAATAGCTCTCAATCTTTTGAAAAATGAGAAAACGCTCAAAGTCGGTGTTAGAGGAAAGCGCCTAAAAGCAGGATGGGATAACAGGTATCTTGAAAAATTAATTAATTTATGATGCGTTTGCCCTGGCCTAATCAGGATATGCTCAAGAATACCAAATATGCTGTGGGAATTGTTACCTCAGCTTATTATACAGAAAGAGGACGGAGTGGAAATGATTTTAAATTTATGTATGACGGAGGTCATATTATAGAGTCGAAAGCAGACGATGAATTTACGAAAGGCAGAAAATATCTGGTGGCTTTTGACTCTATAAACATTGAAAACGGAGTTATTTTACTCGAAAAATATGATATCACAGATTCTCTTATCCACCACAGAATCTATCCGAAATACACCATGTATGACGAAACCTGGTCTTTGATCAATATTCTTTTAAGTATGATAAAAGTGATATAGAATATGAGCTAAAGAGAGCTTATGAAGAGCTTTAAAGGAACATAATACAATAAAAAACCACTGCATCTGCAGTGGTTTATATTTTTTAAATTATTCTGATTAGAAAGAGACCTCATTCACTTCTTTTCCTCGCTGGAAATTCATTACTTTCTGGCTTCCTTTGTAAGAAACACTGACAATATTGAGTTGCTTAGGAAAAGCACTTAAAAGGATCGTATTTTTAACCTTCATGGTACTAATGTCCGGCACGCCGCCGGTTTCAAAATATACCCATACCGTTTCTCCGCTTACCTGACTTCCGGTGAATGTTATAGTTTTCGGAGAACCATTGATATACACATCAAAATTATTGTTTACATATTTTTTAACCTCTGCTTCAAATCCTGCTGTATTAGGATTGATTTTAATAGCATCAGAAATATGTTCAGTATTCATTTTTGTGGTAAACTTCAATGTTTTACTTCCATCTATATAATCCACTTTTGTCATTGAAGAGAAAAAGTCTACATACATAAAACTCATTAACACAAAAAATGTTAAAATTCCTGATATATATAAAATTTTTTTCATCTTAATTAATAGATTTACAATCATACTTGCTAATTATAGGTCACAAATAATATGCCAATTAAAAATTTACATTCACAGAATACTTATCGTAAAATGCTTTGATGTGTGCTACCGCCTCATCAGCCGTGTCTACCACTCTGTATAAATCCAGATCATCTTCAGCAATCATCCCTTCTTTGAGCAGAGTTGCCTTGAACCAATCCAGCAATCCTCCCCAGAATTCACTTCCTACAAGAACGATCGGAAATTTACCGATTTTATTGGTCTGGATCAGGGTCATTGCTTCTGTAAGCTCGTCTAATGTACCGAAACCTCCCGGCATAACGACGAAACCCTGAGAATATTTTACAAACATTACTTTTCTTACAAAAAAGTAATCGAAGTTCATAGAATAAGATTTATTAATATACGGATTAAAATGCTGTTCAAACGGCAAATCAATATTAAGTCCGATGGATCTTCCCTGGGCATTAAAAGCACCCTTGTTTCCTGCTTCCATGATCCCTGGCCCGCCTCCGGTAATGATTCCGAAGCCCAGTTTAGTGATCTTTTCAGCAATTTCCACGGCCATTTCGTAATATTTGCTTTCAGGTTTTAGCCTTGCAGAGCCGAATATAGACACACATGGGCCGATTTTAGCCAGCTTTTCGTAGCCATCTACAAATTCAGCCATAACTTTGAAAACCATCCAGCTGTCCTTGGTAATGGTTTCGTCCCAGGTTTTCTGTCTGAGACTATTGTGAAGTTTTGTTTCGTTAATATCAAGTGCCGGATTTACTAAACTTTCATCCCTTGTTCCATCCATTTCCATTGCAAAAAATTATTTAAAATGTTTTTCGGCTTCTATTACGGATTCTGGTCTTCCTACATCTATCAGGATGCTGTCATGTACAAATCCGTGGATATGTTCTGTCTGCATCAGGTCCAGATATTCCTCCATAACAGAAAATTTGCCGGTTCTCTTTATTTTTTCAAAGATAGCAGGGTTGATACAGTGAACGCCACTGAAAGCAAGAGCCTTAAAGCCTTTATTAAATTCTGCAAGCCTCTGTTCCCCCGACTGTACATTAAGCCAGCCTCTCAAAACCATATCGTCGTTAAAAAGCAATTTTCTTGAACTATCTCTATCGGAAACCGCTAAAGTAGCAAAATCTTTTATCTTTTTGTGGTATTCAACGAAAGCATTGATATTGATCTCTGTTAAAATATCAGCGTTCATGATCAGAAAATCTTCCCCGTGATCGAGGAATCTTCTTGCAAAAATCAAGCCGCCACCGGTTTCCAGCAGTTCATTGGTTTCATCGGAGATTTCAATGTTGCATCCGAAATTACTATTTTTATTCAAAAATTCAACAATCTGATTTCCAAAATGATGGATATTGATCACAAAATCTTTTATTCCAAAGTTTTTAAGATAATTGATATTTCTTTCCAAAAGAGGCACGCCATTTACTTTGGCCAGTGCTTTTGGATGATGATCCGTAAAAGGTTTTAGCCTTGTGCCTTTCCCGGCAGCGAAAATTAAAGCTTTCATTTTCTATTTATAATGGATGAATGATAATGGATGAATGATCAAAAACGCGCAAATGATAGGTGATAACTGATGTTTAAATAGGGTAATCATTTATCTCTTATCAATGATCATTTATGAATTCAGTTGGTGCTGCTCGTCGTGGTGAAGGCTTATTTCTATGCCTTCGGGATATTTTTCCCTGATGAATTCAGCGATCTTGATGGCAGAATATACAGACCTGTGTTGTCCTCCTGTACATCCAAAACTGATCTGAAGGTCTTCAAAACCTCTTTCCAGATAGTTGTCTATATTGATAGAGATGATAGATTTTACCAGTTCCAGGAACTTAGGCATTTCTGTTTTTGTTTCAAGATATTCCTGAACTCCGATGTCATTTCCTGTCTGGATTTTATATTCTTCAATTCTTCCGGGATTTAAAATTCCTCTGCAGTCGAAGGTAAAACCTCCGCCGTTTCCTGAATTGTCCTTAGGAATTCCTCCTTTTTTGTACGAAAAACTGTGTATGTCGATGTGTAGCATTCTTCTTTATTTTATTTGAACCATTAAGGTTTTTTTATTTTTTTATTAATATGAAAGCCTTCGACTTCGCTCAGGCTGACATTTCTAATACTATCTTTTTTATGTACTACAGGCTCCAAATGGAATCTGGAGTTAGCTGTTTAAAATTGTATTAATTTTTAATTTTACTTCTTCCGAAGTCAGCTGCTCAATTACTTTTTTCAGCTCAGGGTAATCTTTCATCTGTTCCCAGGATGCTGCAAACTGTGTAATATTTTGGATGCCTTTTTCTAGGCTTGACATAAAATGATGTTTCCTCTGTATCAATCCTCTAAAACCATAAGCTCCCAATACCTGTAGGAATCTCATCATTTGGATTGGTTTTACCGAATTTTCTAGTTGAATTTTAACTTCTTCATTTTCAAACTGTCCGATGTAATAGTCGAGCATTTCATTTTTGAAATCTTCTGGAAAATTAGCTTTAGCCTGAAATAGAAAAGAGATCACGTCATACATCAGGGGACCTTCCATAGCAGACTGGTAGTCGATAAACGAAACTTTACTTTCTGCATTGACCATCATATTTCTGGCCTGAAAATCACGGATCATGATTCCTTTTGGACCCAGACTTTCAATATGGGTAGCAATCTGTTTAAATTCTTTTAGCAGTGTAGATTTACGGTATTCCAGTTCGAGAACGTCTGCTACAAAGTTTTTAAAATAATACAGATCGTGGATCACGGGAAGTTCATCATACCTTTCATATTCAAAAGTTTTTGAGAAATCAATTTTTCCCTGAGTGCTGATCTGAAGCTGAAAAAGTTTTTCCAGGGTTTGTTTTACCAATGTTTTTACGTGGGGAGAAAGTCCTTCTTTTGTAATGATGTCGGAAAGGGTCTGCTCACCAAGGAATTCCTGGACATAGATTTTCCTGTCATCTGAAATGGCAAAAATAGTAGGGGTGTTGAGCCCCAGTTTAGAGAAGATTTCAGAATAATAGATGAAACTTTCGTTTTCCGGGATATTTTCATTGCGGGTGACAATGTATTTTTGGGTACCTGATTGAGCCAGGAAATTTATCCTCGCAGAACCGCTTTGAGCCAGCGTAACGAACTCGGAAGATGGTTTACCCAGATACTTTTCAAAAAAATATTTTGTGTTTTCGGAAGTCATAATATGGAAACAAATATACTAATTTAATGGGAGTTTCGAGTTTTGGGGCGGGAAGGTTTGAGGGTATTAGAGTTTTAGAGATAAGAGGGTGGTATGGGTTTAGAAGTTGGAGATTGCTGGGTACTGGTTGAAAGTTGATGCAAAATAAATTTTTATACTGTATAATTTTAAATCTAAAATCTAATATCTGGTGTCTGAAATCTGAAATCAAATATTTCTTAGCCTAAATTTCAGTCTAATTTTTATCTTTGCATTATGTTAAAGGATTTTAAACCAGTTTTAAGCATTTTGCTGAGGTTCATCGTCATCTATCTGGTGCTGCTTTTTGGGTATCAGTTTTATTTGAATGCCAGTAAAGCGGGAGGGCTGGATCCCTTTTCAAGAATAATTGCTGATCAGGTTGCCTCCATTCAAAAGGTTTCGGGATTTCCTACGTTGCTCTATGATGATGTAAAAAATGAACAGATCTGGTTTTATGTAAAGAAAAACTATGTGACAAGAATGGTGGAAGGCTGCAATGCCATTTCCGTTATGATCCTGTTCGTAGCATTTGTATTTGCATTCTATAAAGGCTCTAAAACTTTTGTTTTTGCCATTGCAGGCCTTGTTATGCTATATATTATGAATCTTCTCCGAATTGTGGGGCTGAATATTGTGATGTCGGATTATAAGGATTACGGAAAAATATTCCATGATTTTATTTTTCCGGCAGTTATTTATGGAAGCGTAGTGGTTCTTTGGTTGGTATGGATCAAATTTTTTGCTTTAAAAAATGAAAATTCTTAACTGGCTTCTGGTCATAGCAGGAATCTGCGGTCTTATAAGTATACGTGTGCTTGAGGACAAAATTTTCTATGATCCTTTTTTGGGGTATTTTCACGAAGCCAATAAAAATATTGAATTCCCCCAGTTTGAATGGGGGAAATTAATTATTGGACATTTTTTCAGATTTATTCTTAATCTTTTATTTTCGTGCCTGATCATTCAATGTCTTTTTAAAAACAAACAGTGGACGGCACAGGGAGCATTACTGATCACGATTATCTTTGTGATTACTTTCCCCATCTACCTTTACTGTATCTATGACCGGTTTGATGTGGGCTATCTTTTTTCCTTTTATATGAGAAGGTTTGTGATCCAGCCGCTGGCTCTACTTCTAATTGTTCCGATGTTTTATTATAGAAAGCAAACAGGCAAATAACCGAACTGTTGATTGATCTATTGGTTAGTCTATGGTATGTTTATCTACGCTTGTTACATTTTCAGGGGTCCACTGTACTCTTTTAACAAAGTCTTTTTCACGGACAGGGCAGTCTTTGATCTGGCAGACGGGGCATGAAACTGTTTTGCAATCGTCCATATGGAAGTTGAATTCTACGCTTCTTTTCGTGTTTTTAGCTAAAAGAATAATCATTTTTTCCATTTCATTGTGCGCTTCACGAAGGCTGTAGTACCAAGGTAAGGTAATATGGGCGTCAATATGGAGATTGGCTCCAAACTGCTGGATTTTTATATTGTGAACGTCTATCCATTCTATTCTTCTGTTTTCTTCCAGCACTTTGATGATTTGATTAAGAAGGTCCGGATCCTGCTCATCCATAATTCCACTTAAAGATTTTCTAACAATCTTATACCCAACATAGATAATATAGAACCCAAAAATAAGGGCTACAACAGAATCCAGCCAATAGATTTTTGTAAAGTATACGACCACCAAACTGATCACTACCCCTAATGTTGTGATGGTATCGGACTGAAGATGTTTTCCGGATGAAACCAGAACCAGGGAGTTTTCAGCTTGGCCTTTTTTAATGGAGATATATCCTAAAAGATAATTGATAATCGCGGTTGCCGCAATGATCCATATTCCCAGATCAAGCTTGGCCAGTGTTTTTCCTACGACAAGGCTGTTGATGCCTTCATAGATGATCATGATGCCCGCAATGGCTATTAAAGCTCCTTCAATACCGGATGTTACAAATTCCACTTTTCCGTGGCCGTAAGGGTGGTCTTCGTCTTTAGGTTTTGAAGCAAGATGAAGGGAGTACAATCCCATAAATGCACTGATGACATTAACGACACTTTCCATGGCATCGGAGAATACCGCATCGGAATTGGTAAGCTTCCACGCGATGATTTTTCCTATGAATAAGATGACTCCGAAAACGGCAATAAGCTTTTGGAATCCTATTTTGTCTTTGCGACTGATGGGTTTTTTATTTTCCATAGTTTGATAAAAAAAAGAATCTCAATTTTGAGACTCTTTTTTATTTTGTTAGTTTAAACTAAGTTGTTGGCTGCTAAGTATTCTGCAATCTGTACAGCGTTCGTTGCTGCTCCTTTTCGCAGGTTATCTGCTACGATCCAGAGGTTCAGCGTTTTGGGCTGTGAGAGATCCCGTCTTATTCTGCCGACAAAAACGTCGTCTTTACCTTCGGAGTACAGCGGCATTGGATATTCGTTGTTTTTCACATTGTCCATAACCACTACACCTGGTGTTTCAGATAAGATCCTTCTTACTTCATCAAGGTCAAACTCATTTTCAAATTCAATATTCACACTTTCTGAGTGCCCTCCCTGAACGGGAACTCTTACTGCAGTTGCGGTAAGATTGAATGTATCATCCCCTAAAATTTTCTTAGGTTCTTTCATTAATTTGATCTCTTCTTTAGTATAATCATCATCACTGAATACATCACAGTGAGGAAGTGCATTTTTGAAGATCTGATAAGGATATACTTTGGCAACGCTGTTATCTCCGCTTATTTCAGCATTGAGCTGATCCACGGCAGCTTTTCCTGTTCCTGTTACAGACTGGTACGTAGAAACGACCACTCTTTTCAGGTCATATTTTTTATTCAATGGCCCCAAAACCATTACTAACTGAATGGTAGAGCAGTTCGGATTGGCAATGATCTTATCTTCTTTAGTTAAAACATGGGCATTGATCTCCGGAACAACCAGTTTTTTGGTAGGATCCATTCTCCATGCCGAAGAATTATCAATCACGGTGGTGCCTGCTTCTGCAAAAAGAGGGGCAAATTCAAGAGAAGTATCTCCTCCGGCAGAAAAAATAGCAATATCCGGTTTGGCAGCTATAGCGTCTTTCATGCTTACAATGGTAAATTCTTCCTGTTTATACTTCACCTTCTTACCTACAGACCTTTCGGATGCTACCGGAATTAATTCTGTTACAGGGAAGTTTCTTTCCTCCAAAACTTTAAGCATAACTTGTCCAACCATTCCTGTTGAACCGACTACAGCTACTTTCATTGATTTAATTAAAAATTTAAGGTTAAACTATTACAAAGTTATCAACTCATGATTGATCACTTATTATTTTATTTTTTAAGCCCCAAAGACTCTCATCCAAGGGAACGCGAATGCAAATAAACCTACCGCGATAAGACCCATGATAACGATTCCTAAAGAAATAGTGTCATTAGACTTTACTTTTTTATTGATGATCGTCATCAATACGGCAGCGACCAACATAGAAAATGGATGTTCTACATACTGGAATCTTAAGTCAGCGTTTTTCATTACTGATCCCATATCCAATCCTTTTGTGAAATTAATCACCAACATGATGATCCCTATTAAAAACTGAACATGGAAGAAAATCATCGTAAAGAGAGTCGTCTTCTTTAAAAATTTGTTCACTTTACCACTGAAGCCAAACATAGTTACTAAAAGTGCAATAACAAATAATGTTACTAAAAGGAGTTCTAAGTAACCAAATCCTCCGTGAGCTTTCTTTAAAATAGTGTAAAAATCCATAATCTTTCTTTCTTTTTTTTCTAGTCACAAATATAACAAAAATCCCGGCGAAAAGCCGGGATAGATATTTATAAAATCTAATATGATGATCTTATTAGAAGTTGAATGACAATGTTGCTGCCCATGTGGTTCCAAATCCGAAATAAGCACGGTTACCAGTTGCAACTCCGTTGTACATTCTTCCAGCTTCTTCATATGTCTTTCCTTTGTCAGGATCGTTTGTAGCTGTAATTTTATCAGTTCCAAATATGCTTGTAGCAGAGTCCGAGATGTAAATCTTATCAAATAAGTTATAAACGTTAGCTCCGATAGTGAAGTATTGAGCTTGATCTTTCAATCTGATTTTGTAAGAGAATCCTACATCAAATAAGTTGAAATCAGGTAGCTGTAATACTCCTCTGTCTTGTGCTGCAATATTAGTGAATGATCCTACATCAACAGTTGAATATAGTTTACCAACATATCTCCAAGTTCCAAAAATGTTAAGATCCTTTACAGGCTTTACAGTAAGTCCCAATGATGCAGTCATCTGAGGAATACTGTTGTTACTTGATCCTCCAACTTTCACTTTGTCAAGATATAATTCGTTCCCTCCAGAACCTGCTAAAGTAAGTGGATTGTTGTTGTCATCAAATGCAGCTACAGAAGCATTTCCTTTATAGTAATAGTCTCCCCAAGAGAACATTCCCTGAACTTCTAAGAAACTGAAAGGTTTGTAAACTCCGTCGAATTCTATACCCTGGTGGATCTCTGTAATACCGTTTATTTCTGCATAACCTGTAGTTGTTGTATTATCAGGTAGTGTAAACGTTTGGCTGGTTTTTCTTAACCATCTGTCTTTCCACTGAGTTCTGTATACGTTAACATTAGCGTTGAATTTTGCAGATCTGAATCCATATCCAACTTCTGCAGAAGAAATTTTTTCGTTAGTTAAGGTTGGGTTTACAAGTTGTTGATTACTTGGGTAAACTGTATTAAGGAAAGGTTGTTTGCTATAATAACCTAAATTGGCAAAAACATTGTGATTCTCATCGATGTTATAGTTGGCTCCCCCTTTAACGTTATATCCAAAAAGGTTTTTGAATCCTGTCTTGGTGTTTACTGTTTGCCCTTTTAATGTACTTCCGTCAACTACATAATTATCAATTCTTTGATAACCCTGATTAGACACGGAACCTTGTAAGAATGCAGATAATTTATCTTTAGTATATTCTACCTGAGCAAATCCACTGTACCAAAGAACTTCTCCATCATTGCTGTATCCTACCTGGTCTTCAGCTGGAGCTAGTTTTCCTCCGAATGGGTTCCATGAAAGTTTTTTATAATCATAAAGAGCATTTACGATTCTTGGAGTTGTAATGTTTTTGTTTGCATTGTCTTTATATCCTGCAGCGCCATATAAATCAGTAAGGACCTGATAATGGTACCCGTAGTAATATCTATCATCTGTACCTACAGAGAAGTTCCAGTTGTCATTGATTTTGTGTTGGAAGTTAGCCAAGATACCGTACCAGTTGTGAGAATTGATATTTGATCTACGAACAAGAGTACTTCCTGCACCTGCTGTATTTAAATTCACGGCTGCATTAGCTGCGAAAATTTTATCATAATTGAAATGACCTTCAGTGTCAAGGAAACTTGCATCAGTGATTGATTTATTGCCAACTCTACCAAGTTCGCCAGTTCCACCACCTCTACCGTTTGACATATATAAAACTGTACTTAATTTAGACTTTTCGTTCATTGTCCAATCCCAGTTTAACATCATTACAGGCTTTGCATAATAGTTGGATCTGTTAGCTAAAGGGACTCTTTTTCCAGAAGCATCGGTATAATATCCGAAATCAGAGTTATACTTTCTGTAAGGATCTCCGTCATGATCAGGGTTATAATTAATATAATTTTGAATCGTAGGAGCAAAAGTTCTTTGATCGTGCCACTGAGGAGCAGACGTTATCGTGAACTGTAAGTTATGTTTTTTATTTATTTCATAACCTAATGCTAAAAAGTATGCATAAGATTCATAATCTGTATTTTCAATATAAGTACTTCCTGCTTGTCTGCTCATTAAGAATGATGCAGAAACACCGTTATCAGATTTTCCTGTATTGTAAGCAAAAGATGACTTTAAATAACCGTCGTTACCAACTCCTAATCTTATAGCTCCTCCCTTTTTCATATCAGCTGAACGTGTAAGGAAGTTTACTGTCCCTCCTACAGATGCAATTGCTAACTTAGAAGAACCAAGACCTCTTTGAACCTGTAATGTACTTGTTACATCAGCTAATCCAGTCCAGTTTGAAAAATAAACAGCTCCGCCTTCCATATCATTTACAGGCATACCGTTAACCATTACAGCGATGTTTCTAGATTCGAAACCTCTGATTGTAAGACCTCCATCACCAAAACCACCTCCGGATTTTGTAGCGTAAACAGATGGAGTAGTGTTCAAAATCTCAGGTAATTCCTGATTTCCTAATCTTTCGACAAGCTGTGCTGCTTTGATGGTAGATGCAGCTACTGGTGTTTTTCTATCTTTAGCGATATCAGTAACACCTCTTAAGATTACCTCGTCAATGTCTTTGGACTTTGATACAGTATCCTGAACTTGTTGAGCGTAATAAACACTAGCTGTAGACAGGGTAATAGCTACAGTCAGTATCGATTTGTTGATTAATTTCATAATCGTTAGTAATAGTTAGATTTAATTTTCTGCAAAATTCGCAAAATAAAATTTAACTAATATTAACTGTATGTTAATTTTTACTCAATCTTAATAATGATATATTATTGATAATCAGCATGGTATATAAAAATTGAATTTTAATATGAAAAAAATCATATTATTGAGTTTTTAATAAACAGGGGCTGTTTTTATTAAAAATATAACGCTATTTCACGGCTTTGAGACTCAAATCAATATTTTCAGCCGAGTGGGTAAGGGCTCCCGCAGAGATATACGTTACGCCGGTTGATGCAATTTCTTTTAACATATCACGGGTAATTCCACCTGAAGCTTCAGACTCACATGAACCGTTGATCATTTCTACAGCCTGCTTCATCATATTTACATTCATATTGTCAAGCATGATTCTGTCTACTTTTGCTTTAATGGCTTCTTTTACTTCTTCCATATTTCTTGTTTCAACCTCAATCTTTAATTTTTTCTTATTCTTTTTAACGTAGTCTTTGGCCATTTTTACAGCATTGGTAATACTTCCGTTATAGTCAATGTGGTTGTCTTTCAGCATGATCATGTCATATAGGCCATATCTGTGGTTAGTTCCGCCGCCTATCGCGACGGCCCATTTTTCACATACTCTGAAATTCGGTGTTGTTTTTCTGGTGTCTAAAAGCTTTGTTTTGGTTCCTACCAATCGGGAATCCCAGTCGTGCGTAAGAGTAGAAATTCCGCTCATTCTCTGCATACAGTTCAGGACAAGCCTTTCTGTAGAAAGAATAGATCTTGCACTTCCGGTTACAATTAAAGCGATATCTCCAACTTTAGCTGCCTCTCCGTCTTTAATGAAGATCTCCACTTTTAAATCCTTGTCGAAAGTCTTAAAAATAATTTCTGCCAGCTCAACACCTGCCAAAATACAGTCTTGCTTTACCAGAAGTTTAGCACTCTGCTCCAAATCTTTTGGAATAGTAGAAAGGGTAGAGTGGTCGCCATCCTGGATATCTTCTTCTAAGGCGTTTTTGATAAACGTTTTTAATGTTTTATCTGTAGCGTAGCTTGGTCTTTTCATTATTAATGCTTTTAGGCTAAATCTTTATTATAAAATGCTCCTTTATTTTCCGTCATTTCCATAGACTGGGTAATGATAAGATGAGCAACGGTTGTTAGATTTCTTAATTCAGATAATTGTGGTGAAAGAATAGAGTAGTGGTAAATTTCATCAACGGCTGCTGCGATCTCCTGATGTTTTTGAAGAGCCATATTCAAACGTTTGTTACTTCTTACTATACCTACCAGATCACTCATCATTTCCTGTAATTGTTTTCTGAGGTAGCTTACGATAACCATTTCATCCATGATCTTCATTCCTTCTTCATTCCATTCCGGAACAGCTTTCAAGTCTTCAAAATTGAAATTGTTTTCCTTGAGCAGAGAAATGGTCTTTATAGCGGCATTATGACCAAAAACCAATCCTTCAAGTAAAGAATTGGAAGCGAGTCTGTTAGCGCCATGAAGTCCTGAGTTGGTACATTCTCCTACAGCAAAAAGATTTCTGATAGAAGACTGTCCGTCACGGTCTACTTCAATACCGCCCATCAGATAATGGCATGCAGGTACTATAGGGATCAGCTGGGTAAAAGGATCAATTCCTTCTTCTCTGCACTTTTTATAAATATTCGGGAAATGTTCCAGGAATCTTTCGTGATCCATCTCGCGGCAGTCGAGGCCGGCATATTCGTCTCCGGAAATTTTCATTTCGTTATCGATAGCTCTGGCCACAATATCCCTGGAGGCTAATTCTTCACGCTCATCATATTTATGCATGAATTTTTCACCCTTTTTGGTTCTTAATTTGGCGCCATCTCCTCTTACTGCTTCAGAAATAAGGAAAAGCATCCCGTTGATCTTACTGTACAATGCGGTCGGATGAAACTGATAGTACTGCATATTGGAAACCTTACCTTTTGCCCGTGCTACGAAAGCGATTCCGTCTCCGGTAGCAATGGTAGGATTGGTGGTGTTCTTATAAACGTGTCCTGCCCCTCCGGTAGCTGCCAATGTTATTTTTGAAGTGATCTTTTTAATCTTTTTTGATTTTTCATCAAGGATATAGGCTCCATAACAGTTGATGTCGCCTTGGCTCACCTCTTTTCCCGGAACATGATGCTGGGTAATGATGTCAATGACATAATGGTGATCAAGAATCTCGATATTGGGGCTGCTGTTAGCTGTTTCCAATAAAGCTCTTTCGATCTCAAATCCTGTAATATCTTTATGATGAACAATCCTGTTTTCTGTGTGGCCGCCTTCTCTTCCTAAAGCAAATTCGCCATTTTTCATGTCGAAATTCGCACCCCATTCTACAATTTCGTTGAATCTTGCCGGGGCTTCCTTTACGACCATTTCTACGACATGGCGTTTGTTTTCTCCGTCTCCGGCACGCATCGTATCTTCGATATGTTTTTCGAAATTATCATTTTTAAAGTCGGTGACCACGGCCAATCCGCCCTGTGCATATTTGGTATTGCTTTCGTCTTCATCAGATTTTGTGACGATGATGATCTTCGCATCAGGGAACTGTTCAGAAACTTTAATGGCATAGGAAAGTCCCGAGATGCCGGAACCAATTACTAATACATCCGCTTTTATCATATGCTTGCTTTAGGTACGATCGTTTAAATATTAAATAAATTTAAACAATTTTTCGTTTGGTTTTCTTACTTTTTTCATGTGCTGGAAATGATCTTCTTCAGAACGGTAGCCTAAAGCGAGGGTCACGGTTACTTTTTCTGTCTCTGGATTGATGTTGAGGATCTCTTCTATAAGGTCCTGCCGGAAGCCTTCCATAGGGCACGAATCTATATTTTCAATAGCAGCGGCGTACATCAGATTGGCCAGTACTATATAAGACTGCTTTTCTGCCCAGTTGAAAATTTCATCCTGTGTTTTCTGGGTGATATGTTGGTTAATGCTTTTTCTGAACAGGTCAAGTTTTTCCACAGGAGTTTCCCTTACCTCAGAAATATGATTAAAATAGCCGTGAATATAGCTTTCCTCAATCATTTTCTTTGAAATGATGACGATGAGGTGCGAGCATGTCGAAATTTGTGAAGGATTATAGAAAGCCGGAATCAATTTCTGTTTCATTTCCTCACTTTCAACCACCAGTACTTTGTACGGTTGAAGTCCAAGCGAGCTTGCAGACAGCTTTCCTGACTCAAGAATATTGTGCAGGGTGTCTTGAGGAATGATCTCATGATTAAATTTTTTCACAGAATATCTTCTGCTCAAAGCTTCCAAATAATTCATAGGACAAATTTAAGAATTGAATACGAATAAAGTAGCTTTAAAATGAAATATATACCTTGATAAGAACAAAAAAAGGATCACTCCAAATTTGGAGCGATCCCAGGGTATTTAAAAATAATCAATTTAAATTTATTCTCTGTTTTTTACCATAATCCAACCTGAGAATTTGATTGGAGTATTCTTGCTGTTGTTCTCATTCCATGTGATAGAATACCAGTAGTTTCCGGTAGGGACTTTCTTGCTTCCGTTGGTAGTTCCGTCCCAGATGTATCTGTTTGATTTATCAGCCTGGAAAAGCTTGTAGCCATATCTGTCGAAGATTCCGATTTCCAGGTTTTTCTTATTGGAAAGTGCTGAATAATCGATGGCGTCATTCACACCGTCTCCGTTCGGAGTAATTACATTGATCAGATTCGGAACAGTAATATTGATCTCAATAGGTTCACAATCATAGTTGTCCTTTACGAAGATCTTAGTTTCCCCTCTGGCAACATTGGGGAATACATTAGAATCCTGCCAGTGTATATTGTCCATTGAATATTGGTAAGGAGGAGTTCCTCCATTGGCAAAAACAGTCACTGTATTTCCTGAGATGTCAATATGGGTAACTACGGGCTGCTCAGAAGCATATACTTTTACTGTCTGAAGTACAGTACAGTCTCCGGTTTTCAGTTTTACCCAGTAGCTTCCTACGCCTACATTGGTAATAGACTGTGTCGTTGCCCCGGTGCTCCATAGATATGAAGTGAACCCAGGTCCTGCATCCAATGTGGTTTTGTCTTCAATACAGATGATCTTGTCTTTTAATACGCTGGACAGAACCGGTGCCAAAACGGTCAGTGTTACTTTAGCAATAGAATAACATCCCTGTGCATTGAATACCTTGATATAAATGACTCCGGATGGTGCCGTATAGGTCAAGAAATTTAAAATTTCATTGGTTCCGTTTTGAGCGTCTGCCAGAGACGGATAGTATTTTTTCGTTGCTCCTGTTAATGTTGTTACTGGAGCATTGATTAGATTGAATGTTCCCAATGAAGGGTTAGTTTCAAGGAAACAAGATCTTAACGAAGCATCAGTAACGACTACAACCGGGTTAAGATTCAGGGTCACTTTTGCGGTGCTTACGCATCCCTGAGGAGTGGTTACTTTTGCAAATAATACGGCAGCTGGTGATGCATAAGCTGTAGGGTTTGGAATTTGGTTGATCCCTGCATTCAGGTCATACATCGTATTGTAGAATTGCATAGTGCATCCCGGAACTGTTGTTAATGCTGCTGTCGTAAGGTCAAATGTGGCAGTGCCTGCATTATTGTTGTTACATCCTGTAAGTGTAGCATCCGTTGCAGCAAATGGTGTAGGGTTGAGCTGTATGACTCCGTCTCCATTGTCGCAGAGCGTTGAGCTTGGATCTTTGATGACGACTTTAATGGTTGTGTTCCCTGAATACGGGAAGTTGGTAGGGTTGGTAATCGGTGTTGAGCTTCCTGATACATAGTAAGTGAATACATAGTTTCCGGGATTATTGACAAACTGTGAATTGAAAGAAGTTAGATCCACTGTTCCGGTTCCGGTTGCAGGATTTGTACATACAAACGGAGTAACGGTTGCGTTCAGGATAGGAACTTTATCTACAAAAACTTTCACATTCTTGATCGAATGTCTCGCACTCGCGCCTCCGGTAGCTGCCGAAAAACCGAAATATCCTTGTGACATTCCTATTGCTCCTCCTGAGGGGGCAAACGACTGGTCAACAATAAGGACACCATCCAGTTTAATTTTAATAATCCAGTTTGTAGGATTGGTAAGGTCTGTTTCTCCGTTTACTTCTACATGTTTATAGACTGGTCCTACAAAGGGCTGCGTGGCGATTAGATCAGGAGAATGGAATGTGCTACCCGCAGTATTGTTGTATTCAATATTATTTCCGGCTGTGTCATTGGTTCCGTAAAGCAAATGTATTTTGCTCATCTGACCTTCTGTGGTATTGTTGAAGATATCAAATCCTACCATGAGTCCTGATGCATTCCCTGGGATTCCAAGCCCTCCACCAGATACAAATCCTGTAGGGGGATTGACCAGGTACCAGAATGTGAAACCGTCTCCTCTTCCAAATTGAGTGGTGCCATTTCCATCGATTCTAAAGTCAAATTCCACTTTCCATTTATCACAATAACTTAATGTGATAGGAGTGGCTAGCTTTATAGCTCCATATAAGCTGGTATTGTCTGTAGTAAGACGTATGAAGTCTGTGTCAACGGCTGCATTCGAAACAAGGTCCCAGCCTGTAGTATTGACAGGATTTCCTGCGAGCTGGTACGTTTGGGAAAATACTTGTCCTGAAAAACCTAATAAAATGGTTAAATAATAAATGAGTAGTTTTCTTTTCATGTGAAGCGATTAGTTTGAGGTTATTGGTATAAATGTATTTACTTTGTGTGGCATTATATAATGAATAATTGTCAATTGTTTGGTTTAAATTGTCAATTTCAGGTTAATTTTAATTAATTGATAGAATAATTAAAACAATATTGTTTTTTTGTTATTTGGGGTGAAAAAAATAAACCCATATCCTTAGCGGTATTAAAAAATCACTCCGGAAAAAGAGTGATTTTTTAATAATAGAAGTTTATTCCCTGTTTTTGACTAAAATCCAGCCTGAGTATTTGGTCTCTGTGTTGTTTTTGTCATTCTCGTTCCATGAGATAGTGTACCAGTAAGTTCCTGTAAGAATCTTTTTACCGAAGGCTGTTCCGTCCCATTTGAAATTTCTTGTTTTGCCGGCTTCGTAAAGTTTATTGCCATATCTGTCATACACTATAAAAACCAGGTTTTTCTTGTAGGCGAGTGCAGAATAATCAATAAAGTCATTGACGTTGTCCCCGTTTGGTGTGATGGCGTTGATCAGGTTCGGAACGGTGATCTGTACTTCAACGGGTGTACAGTTGTAAAAGTCTTTCACGAAAATTTTAGCTTCGCCTCTGTGAAGTCCCGCAAAAATATTTGAATCTTGCCAGTCGATCCCGTTTAAAGAATACTTATAAGGTGGTGTTCCTCCTGATACATTGACGGTTATAGTTGTATTGTTGATGTCGATGCTTGTAACAACAGGGTTGGCGGAAGCAATAACCTTTACAATCTGTGTAGCAATACAGTCTCCTGTTTTTAATCTTACCCAATAAAGACCTACGCCAACTCCCTGGATAGATGGAGTTGTTGCTCCGGTGCTCCATTCATAACTGTTAAAGCCAGGTCCTGCATCCAGATCAGTTCTTCCGTCAATACAGATTGTTTTGTCTTTTAAAACGGTAGATGTTACAGGTGGCAATACAACAAGATTAACTTTTGCCACAGCAAAACATCCGGTAGCATCTGTTACTTTTACATATACTGCAGTACTTACAGACATATACTGAGTCGGATTTGCGATCTCGTTGGTTCCGGCTAAGGCGTTGGCTACGGAGGTGTAATATTTTTTAGTAAAACCGCTTGTCAATGTTGTTACGTCAGCGGAAGTCAGGTCAAATACTGCACTGGTGATATTATTCTGCAGGAAGCATGAACGTAGTGTAGCCTCTTTGACCGGGGTGTCCGGGTAAAATGCCAGTGTAATTTTTGCGGTACCGGTACATCCCAGCGGTGTCGTTACTTTTACGTAAACAATCCCTGCTGCAGAAGTGTAAGTCCCTGGATTTTGAATTTCATTTGTTCCGGCATTCAGGTCATTCAGTGTTTTGTAATATTTTTTGACCACAGTAAGTCCGACTGCTACATCTGCCGAGTTGAGGTTGAATAATCCGATTCCTGCTTTATTATTATTACATACTGTTAAAGTTTTATCAGTAAGGGTAAGAGGGGCGAGAACCAATAGGATCTTTCCATCCGGGTTATCACATAATATTCCTGCATTGTCCTTTACAACCACGGTAACTGTAGTGTTCGCATTGAATTGGTAGTTCGTAGGATTTGCAATGGGAGTTGAGCCCTGTAAATAGGTGAATGTATAGTTGGAGGGATTGTTTACAAATTGAGAATTAAAAGACGTTAAGTTTACAGATCCGAATCCGGTTGTAGGGTTTGGACAAAAAGACTGTGTAGCCGTAGTTTGTAAAATAGGAACTTTATCGGTATAGATTTTTACGTTTTTAATAGAATGTCTTGATCTTGCTCCACCTGTGGAAGCAGAAAATCCGAAGTACCCCACTGTCATAGCAGCTGCAGTTCCCGCAGGAGCAAAAGATTGATTACAAATTAGTGTGCCATCAATTGTTATTTTTACAATCCAGTTGGCTGGAATGGCAGGGTCTACCTGAGCGGTTACTTCAACGTGTTTATAGGTGGTTCCCTGAAAAGGGATTGTTGTGTTTAGATCTGGTGAGTGAAAAGAACTTCCGGCAGTGTTGAAGAACTCTACATTGTTGGTGTCTGTGGTATTGACAACCTGTCCGTAAGCTACATGTACCTTACTCATTGTAGCTGTAGTTGTATTGTTATAGGTATCAAATCCCGCAATAAAGCCAACGGCATTTTGGGAAACTCCGAGACCGGAACCCAGTACACTTGCCACTGGTGGATTGGCTAAGTACCAAAATGCAATTCCGTCCCCATTTGAAGTTTGGTTAGAATCCATTCTGAAATCAAACTCCACTCTCCACTTATCACAGTATTTTAAGTTGATGGGATCGTTCAGTCTTATAGATCCTGATTTATCATTGGCGTCCGGAGTGAGCTGAACAAAATCACCGCTTACCTGTGTAGGGGAAACCATTGTCCATCCTGTGGTGTTGACCGGATTTCCGGTGAGTTCATACGTTTGGGAAAGTAGTCCTCCTGACAGAAAGAGCAGAAGAAGAGAAATATAAGACAGTAAAAGTTTATTCATTGAATTGGGATTACTTTTAATTAGATACTGTAAATATATTAAATCCCAATTAATTAATGTGTGTTTAATGTTAATTTTACTGAAAATGATAGTTATTTTTCAATAAATAACATAATAAGCAGGTGAATGTTTAATATTGTGAATATGAATTTAGATTCATTAAAAAAGAGAGTTGTTCTCCAGGCCTTCAAAATAGGCGTCGATCTCCAGATCGGTGGAGGCTGCGGCAGCTACAGCGAGTTTGTCGCAAAGCTCATTTTCAAAATGTCCTGCATGGCCTTTTATCCAATGCATTTTCGGGGTGTGCTTATTATACATCTCAATGAATCTTTTCCAAAGGTCAGGATTTTTTACATTTTTCCATCCTCTCTTGATCCATCCTGCGATCCAGTTTTGGTTCACTGCATCAGCGACGTATTTGCTGTCTGTATAAATGTGAATATCGTTCTCCGAAGACTTTAGTTTTTCCATGGCGGAAATAACAGCCAGAAGTTCCATCCTGTTGTTGGTGGTTTTTCTGAAACCTTTGGAAAATGTTTTCTGATAGTTCTTTTCGGGAACACGCATGAGAATTCCATAACCTCCTTTTCCGGGATTTCCGCTGCATGCACCGTCGGTATATATTTCTATTCTCAAAAGTGTAGGGATATATAAATTAGTAGTCCATCTAAAATAAATTTAAGGAAAACTAAACTGTTATTTAATTTAAAATGCTGTAAATTCTAGAAAGGGAAATCATCATCGTCATCGAAATCATTCATTGAAGATCCTGAAAGCTTTGAGCTGTCCGGCAGATCAAATGCTGCACCCGGCTGAATAGTCGTCTTGATTTTATCGAAACCACTGGGTTCGTTAGATCCGAAATGGGAAGGATGACCTCCTAATCCGCCATCAAAAGCTGCTTCAATATCACCAAACCTTGCGAAATGTTTTAAGAATGATAATCTCACATCGGCTGTGGCACCATTCCTGTGTTTTGCAATGATCAGCTCGGCCTGGTTTTCCGTTGGCGTTTCTGCACCTTCTTCGTCATTATCCCATACTGCAATTTTATAGTATTCCGGTCTGAAAATAAAGGATACAATATCCGCATCCTGCTCAATCGCTCCGGATTCCCTAAGGTCAGAAAGCTGAGGTCTTTTTCCCGGGCGGGCTTCCACACTTCTGGACAGCTGTGAAAGAGCAATAACCGGTACATTAAGTTCTTTTGCAATAGCTTTTAATGAACGCGAAATCATGGAGATTTCCTGTTCACGGTTTCCAACTCCTTTTCCTCCACTTCCTGCGGTCATCAGCTGGAGATAATCGACCATGATTAGTCTTACTCCGTGCTGCATAACCAGTCTTCGGCATTTTGCACGAAAGTCGAATATCGAAAGAGAAGGCGTTTCGTCAATAAAAAGGGGTGCGTTTTCCAGTTCCGATACATTGGAGAAAAGTCTCTGCCATTCTTCGTCATCCAAAGTTCCTTTTCTCAGTTTCTCAGAAGAAATTTTCGTTTCAGAAGCAATCATCCTAGTGATTAGCTGTACCGATGCCATCTCGAGAGAGAAAAGCACCATAGGAATTTTGTGGTCTACGGCAATATTTCTTGCCATAGACAGAAGGAACGCTGTTTTACCCATCGCCGGACGAGCTGCGATAATGATGAGGTCGGAATTTTGCCAGCCTCCTGTTTCTTTATCAATATCTCTAAATCCTGAGGGAACTCCCGAAAGGCCCTCTTTATCTTTCAGAGATTTAATCGTTTCAATAGCCTGTTTTACCAATGAATTGGCAGTGTCGAATCCTTTTTTGATCGTTCCGTTGGTGATCTCAAAGAACGACTGTTCCGCCTTGTCTAAAAGTTCGAAAACATCCGTAGATTCTTTATAGGAAGAATCAATGACATTGGCAGAAACATTGATCAGGCTTCTTAAGATATATTTTTCTAGGATAACACGTACGTGGTATTCAATATGGGCAGATGAACTCACGCCCATGGTAAGATCAATGAGATAATGATCTCCACCGGCCTGACTTAATTTATCTTCTTTTTTTAACTCCTGAATAATCGTCATAAGGTCTACCGGATGGTTAGCTTCGTAAAGCTTTAAGATCGTGGAGAAAATGACCTGATGTCTTGGGTCATAAAATACTTCCGGAGTAAGAAGGTCAATAGAGTGGTCAAGTCCCTTTTTGTCAATCAAAAAAGTTCCTATAACCAGTCTTTCAAAATCTACAGCATTGGGAGGCATTTTTCCATCCGCAATAGATAGCTCTCTTGCAAAGTTTCCATGCGTTAGGGATGATAATGTTTCTTTCTGCGCCATGATGCAAAGATAGTTTATTTAAAAAAAATAATAACTAACAAGTTATCAGCAATCCTCCTGATGCATAATGAACAGAACCAAAAAGATGTTGATAAAAATTTGGGGATCAAAAATAGAAAATTTTCAATAAGTAATATTCATTCAGATGAAAATGATTAATATTTTTTTGACTATTTACATGACCCAATATGATTTTTTGAGTTAAATGAAAATAAGGCACACAAAAAAAGACTGTCGCAAATGACAGCCTTTTTTTTGTTTGATATAAGAGTAGATTTATTCTTTATTCTTTACCAGTATCCATCCTGAATATTTCGTTTCAGTACTGTTCTTATCGTTTTCGTTCCATGAGATAGAGTACCAGTAAGTACCTGTAGGGATTTTCTTACCGGAAGCTGTTCCGTCCCATTTGTAATCTCTCATTTTGTTCGCTTCATAAAGCTTGTTTCCATATCTGTCATATACTATAAACACAAGGTTTTTCTTGTAAGACAGAGCAGAGTAATCGATCTCGTCATTCACTTTATCGCCGTTCGGAGTGATTGCATTGACCAGATTCGGAACGGTAACTGTGATCTGGATAGGAGTACAGTTGAAAGAATCCTTTAAGAATATTTTATTCTCTCCTCTAGGAAGTCCGCTGAACGAATTAGTTGCCTGCCATGTCACTCCATCTGTTGAGTACATATAAGGAGATGTTCCACCTGAAGCATTTACTGTAATCGTATTGTTGGTGATTTCTACACTGGATATTACCGGTTGCGTCGAAGCAAAAATGGTTACAGTCTGAAGCGTAAAGCATTTTCCTGTTTTCAGTTTTACCCAGTAAATACCTATTCCTGCATTGCTGATGGATTGTGTAGTAGCACCTGTGCTCCATTCATATCCATCAAATCCAGGTCCTGCATCCAATGTTGTTTTTGCTTCAGCGCAGATCGTTTTGTCTTTCAATACTGCAGATTTTACAGGAGGAAGAACTTTTAATGTAATCTTAGCGATATCATAACACTGATTAGCGTTTGTAACCCTTACATAGACTTCGGTGTTTGTAGTAAGATAAGCATTAGGTGTAGCAATTGGGTTAGTTTCAGCTGTTGCGTCATTTAATGTCTTATAGAATTTTTTAGTCTGCCCTGCAATAGCTCCTACATCGGCTAGTGTCAGATCAAATTTAGCCTGCACGATGTCGTTTTCAATATAGCACTCTTCCATCAGGGCATCTCTTAGTGTAACTACCGGGTGGAATGATAATGTAATATTTCCTATAGCAGTACATCCAAATGCAGAAATTACTTTTGCGTATACTATTTTTTGAGCTGAAATATAGTTGGTTGGATTCGTGATCTCATTCGTGTCAGCATTTAAATCAGCAAGGGTAGGGTAATATTTTTTGGTGCCGCCCGTAAATACATCTGCTGTTGTCAGATCAAATTTTCCTGTACCTTCACCATTATTATTACATGCGAAAATAGTTGCATTTTTTGCTGTGATGCTTGCATCTACAAATTTAAACTTACCGCTTATGAAACACTTGTTGACAGCATTGTCCGGGTTGTCTGGATCCAGATATCGGATTCTGTAGTAATACGTGGTTGTTCCATTTACTGTTGCAATGTTAAGAGGATCTTCTCCTGTAACAACATCGTTCGTATTGTCATGGTACGTAACCTGGAAGTTAGGATTGTTTCCATTGATGATACCGGCAGTAAGTGTATTGAAATTAAACTGTGACGGAAGCCCGCATACCATAATGTCGCTTGGTTGTGTAGCATCAGCATTTGGAATTCCAGGTGGGATAAAAGGATTAGGTGCCAGAACAGGATCATTGAACGCAGAGCTTAAACTTGCGGTACCTGTCCAGATTAGTGAGAATCCATTTGGTGAACTTCTGAAGTTGTCTACAATAAGATAATAGGTCTCACCGGCCTGTACTACCATATGCGGGCTCCATTCGCTTTGGTTTCCTGCACTTCCGTTGGTATTTGGCGGTGGAGGCGGCGGTATCGTTAAAGAAAGCCCCGTATTCCCCTGTGAAGTACCTGTGCCGTGGTAATTACATCTTATCGGTGTTACAAAGGTGTTGCCGCTATTTAAAGAGGTACAGCCATTGGTTGTAGGGCCATACACAGCGAAGTCATAATCATCAGTATTAACGTTAGGGTCAATAGTAAATGCCAGGGTACCTGATGTTGCCACCGTAAAAGTATACCATACTGAGTAATTTTCATCGCTGCTCAGGCATCCATTTTCAGACAGCTCCTCTTCAATATTTCCATGTCCCGTAGGCGTATAGAAGATGTCCGAATTTCCGCAAAGAGGGATTGCGGAGACACAATCGGACTGTGCATAAAACACCTGTGTTATAAATAAAATTAAAAGAAGTAATGTTTTTTTCATGTTTAAAATGATTTTGTGAAACAAGATTTGAGTAAAATAAAGTTATCAGCTTTTATGTTGAAAAAAAAACCGCCCCGTAGAGCGGTTTTATATTTTTAACAAGAAATTATTCTCTGTTTTTTACCATTACCCATCCTGAGAATTTGAATGGTGTATTCTTTTTATCATTTTCATTCCACGTTACAGAATACCAGTATGTTCCTGTAGGAATCTTTTTACCGGCTACGGTTCCGTCCCACTTATATCCGTTAGATTTATCGGCCTGGTGGATCTTAGTCCCATATCTATCAAAGATACTGAATATAAGACCATTTTTACCGGATAACGCTGAATAGTCTATGACGTCATTTACACCATCCCCATTTGGAGTAATAACATTGATAAGATTAGGTACTACCACTGTTATATCAATAGGTTCACAGTCATACGCATCTTTTACATAGATCTTGTGGTCTCCTCTTGAAACATTGGTAAATACATTGGAATCCTGCCAGTTGATATTATCCATAGAATATTTGTACTCAGGAGCTCCTGCAATTACATTCACCGTGATTGTAGTGTTTGAAATATCAATGCTTGAAACGACAGGCTGCTCAGAAGCATATACTTTTACCGTCTGTAATGAGATACAGTCGCCTGTCTTCAATTTAACCCAGTAGGTTCCTACAGATACATTGTTGATAACTTGTGTAGTTGCTCCAGTGCTCCATTCATACCCATTGAATCCAGGGCCGGCATCCAGAGTTGTTTTGTCCTCTATACAGATGATTTTATCCTGTAGAACATTCGAGTAAACAGGAGAAAGAACGGTAAGTGTTACCTTGGCGATATTGTAACAGCCCTGTGCATTGATTACTTTTACGTAGATGACTCCGGTTGGAGCTGTATAAGCCAGGAAGCTTAAAATTTCATTGGTTCCGTTTACTGCATCTGTTAAAGATGGATAGTATTTTTTAGTTGCTCCAAGTTGTGTTGTTACGGGAGCGTTACTTAAATTGAATGTTCCCAGGGAATGATTGGTTTCAAGGAAACATGTTCTTAAAGAAGCGTCAGTTACTGTTACCAGTGGGTGAAACTTCAGAGTGATTTCCGCATTTGCTGTACATCCGAATTCATTCGTTGCTTTTACGAATATTTTTCCTTCTGCCGATACAAACTGGTAGATCGCAGGGCTTGTGATTTCGTTCGTTCCTGCGTTGAGGTCGAACATTGTAGGATAATACTTCAACACGTGGTTAGGCCCGGCTCCTATAGTAGCGGTGGTAAGATCAAACATGGCTGTCCCGGAGTTATTATTGCTACAACTCGTAAGCGTTGCGTTTGTTAAAGTAAAGCCGCCATCTCTGAATTTGAATTTTCCTGTAATAAAACAACCATTCATAGGATTGGTGGGGTTCACAGGATCCTGATACACAATTCTGTAATAGTAAACCAGTGCAAGGTTTACGACCTCTGAAGTCACAGGATTTCCTCCTGTAATGGCATCATTGGTATTTTTATGGTAAGTTACTTTAAAATTAGGGCTGTTTCCATTGATAATTGCTGTGCTCAATGAAGTAAAGTTGAATGGTGTGGCAAGAGAACAAACCGTTACCTCGTTCGGATCATTAGGGTTAGCTGCCGGAAGTCCCGGAGTAATAAATGGAAACGGAGCAAGTGCTGGATCGTTGAATGCAGAACTTAAACTTGCAGTACCTGTCCAGGTTAGTGAGAATCCGTCTGGAGAACTTCTATAGTTATCTACAACAAGATAATAAGTCTCACCAGCTTGCACTACCATATGAGGACTCCATTCTGACTGGTTTCCTGCACTTCCATTCGTATTTGGCGGTGGTGGTGGCGGTATTGTTAAGAGTAATCCTGTATTTCCCTGAGATGCACCTGTACCATTGAAATTACATCTTACAGGCGTTACAAAAATATTACTATTATTCAAAGAAGTACAGCCATTGGTAGTAGGTCCATAGACTGCAAAGTCATAGTCATCGGTATCAATAACCGGGTTAATAACAAATGCCAGTGTTCCGGAAGTCGCTGCCGTAAAAGAGTACCACACCGAAAAGTGTTCATTTTCAGTATCACTCAGACAGGAATTTGCACCAATACCTTCCAGGATATTTCCTGGTCCGGAAGGGGTATAAGAAATATCTGAGTTTCCGCAGATAGATATTGCACTAATACAATCTGACTGGGCATATAAGATGCGTGAGCAGATGATTAGAAAAACGAGTAATGCTTTTTTCATAAAGGGGGATTTAAAAAAGACAAATATAAAAAATTATTAAAGTTAATTTAAAGATTTTGTGATATATTTAATAGAATCAGCATATTATTGCCTAATAATTCATTTTTCTCAGCTTGGGATTGGTGCTTGTCACTAGGAGTGCAACCAAGACCGTCATAGTTCCCCCAAACACTACAGAGCGTACTACGCCTAGTAACTTTGCCATTAAACCACTTTCAAACTGTCCCATTTCATTGCTGGACATAATAAATATAGAATTCACACTCAATACACGGCCTCTGATGTGATCCGGAGTTTTCAGCTGTACAATAGTTCCTCTGATGACAACAGAGATTCCATCAAGCATTCCGCTCATGACAAGAAATATAAACGAAAGCCAGTATAGCTTGGACAGGCCGAAACCAATGATGCAGAGCCCGAATCCGGCAACAACAACCAGTAGGATTTTCCCTTGATTCTTTCTTAACGGAACCACTGCTAAAAGGGTGATGATACACATAGAACCTATATCGGATGCCGCATTCAGAAGTCCGAAACCTTCCGCTCCTGCATCTAAAATGTCAGTGGCAAATACCGGAATCATGGCTACGGCCCCTCCAAAAAGAACAGCAAACATATCAAGACATAATGCCCCTAAAATTTCTTTTGTCTTAAAGATATAGGAAATACCTTCACGCATACTCTCCACAACATTCACTTCTTCCTTTTTATATTCCGAATGCTGTTCCTTCAGCTGCCAGAAGAATAATGAAGCAATAAATATTAATGAAATAATGACAATCAATGTGTATTTTACCCCAAAATAACCGATAAGAAGTCCTCCGGCGGCATGTCCACATACAGAAGATATCAGAAATGTAGCCTGGTTCAGGGTTACGGCATTTGGGAGGTTTTCTTTCTTTACAATTTTAGGAATCATGGAGGGAGCAATAGGCCCGATAAAAGCCCTGGCTATTCCTGTGAAAAATATAACTCCGTATATAAAGTAGGTGATTTCGTGTCCGTTGAAGTGCATTTCTACATTGAAAAACGCAGGAATCAGCAGCAGGCTAATCAAAAAAACATAGGCATAATTACAAATCAGCAGAAGTCGCTTCTTTTCATTCATATCAATGACGTGTCCGGCATATAAAGCACAGCTTACGGCAGGAATAACCTCTGAAAGTCCGATGAGGCCTATTGAAAAAGGATCTTTTGTTAATTGATATACCCACCATCCCAATAAAGTAGCAAGCATTCTGAAGGCTAAAACAATAAAAAACCTTCCCGTAAGAAGATTTCTGAATTCAACATTTTGCAATGTTTTTAACGGTGTAAAGGAAATCATGCACAAAAATAGCCCTAAATATTTATTTAAGGCTGTTTTGTATGTCGATTTTTAAATGATAAATCAAATAGGTTCTGAAAGATAAAATCTATTTAGTCTGCTCTCAGAGAGCTGATCACAATAGCCGCAACGCCCGCTGCCCCAATTACGGTAGCACCTGCTGTCACTCTTGCTTTGGATCTGTCTTTTACCGCAGCAACATTGGCTTTTGGAATGATCACTTCTGTACTGTCCTTCTTACCGGCAGTTCCGATAAGTTGATCACCATCAATGTTACGGAACAGTATTTTCTGTTTTGGTGAACCATCTTTCATGGTAACAACATAAGTTTTTCCAGCTTGAAGATTAGAATAATTGTTTTTTGAAACATCATCGCTGTACTTTGTGGTAGCGCAGGATGAAATCACAAATAAAGAAGTTACTAAAGATGATTTTAAAAGTACAGATGCTCTCATTATTATTTTTTATTTTTTCAAATTTATAATTTTTTTCGAATATATGTTTTTGGAATTGAAAAAATATCTTTAAAGTTTGTAAATTTCTAATAGATCTGCAATTTTTCTGTCATTCGCAAGTCTTGGCGTTTTATTTTGCCCTCCCAGTTTACCCTGCGATTTTGCATACTCATGGAACGCGTTCTTTTTCAGAGTCGTTATATGAAGGGGCTGAAGAATATTTCCTGTAATAAGATCTTCATAATAGGTATTTCTCTTCTGAAGCTGGTTGTCCAGTTCGTTTCTGAATAACTCGGGATTTTCAGGTTCTTTTTCAAACTCTACCAGCCATTCATGATAGGGAAGTCCTTCAGCAGGATTCACTTGCGGGGCAAGATGGAATTCTATGATCTGTGCAGGATATTTTTCTAGCGTGGCTTTCATTGCTTCCTCGACTTCAAATGCAATGACGTGTTCTCCAAAAGCAGAAGTGAAATGTTTTGTCCTTCCGCTTACCAGAATTCTGTACGGATTTTTATCAATAAATCGTACAACATCCCCTATGGAATAAGCCCACAAACCTGAATTTGTAGTAAGGATCAATGCATAATCTTTATTGAGTTCTATATCTTTTAAAGTTAATCTTTGTGCTCCGGGCTTGCCATATTCTTCCAAAGGAATGAATTCGTAAAAAATGCCATGGTTGGTTAACAGGAGCAGTCCCTCTTTGGTATAGTCATCTTGAAAAGCGAAAAAACCTTCAGATGCCGGAAATGTCTGAATAATATCTACTTTTCCACCAAGAAGATCTTCCATTTTATCCCGGTATGGTTCATAATTAACGCCTCCCGTTACAAGAAGCTGGAGATTGGGGAAAAGGTGTTTGATCTTTTTACCATGTTTTTCGGTAAGCTTCTCAAAATACATGATAAGCCATGGCGGAATGCCTGAAATCAGGGTCATATTTTCATGTTCCGTTTCTTCAATGATCTTATCTACTTTGGCCTCCCAGTCTTCCATGATATTCGTATTCCAGCTTGGAAGGCGGTTTTTCTGAAGATAGGTTGGGATGTGGTGGGCGACAATACCGGAAAGTCTTCCCGTTTTTATGCCGAAAACTTCTTCCATCTCAGGGCTTCCCTGCAGAAAGATCATTTTTCCATTCACGAAGTCTGCATTGTTTTTCTGAGCAATATAATGGAATAGTGCGCTCTGTGCACCCGCAATCTGAAACGGCATTCCTTCCTTGGAAATAGGAATGTATTTCGATCCTGAAGTTGTTCCCGAAGTTTTTGCGAAATATTCCGGAGTATCCGTCCACAGAATATTGGCCTGTCCTTTTTTTACCCTTTCGATGTAGGGCTTTAAATCTTCATAGTCGGCAACAGGAACTTTTTCCTGGAATTCCTTAATAGAATGAATGTTCTCAAAATCATGTTCCCTTCCGAACAGCGTTTTCTGAGCCGTCTTTATAAGAGATAGCAAAAGAGCTTCCTGATTTTTCTCTGAATTTTTTTTGAATTCCCCGGTTTTCTGAACATGTTTTTTTGCCCAGATCAGTGCCGCATTTTTCTTGAAGAAATTTAACATGCCTCAAATTTATAAATAAGTAGAGAATATGGAATCATTTTCATTCAGATATGCCACAAAAAAACCGGCGAATGAGATTCACCGGTTCTTCGAAATTTGATTATGAAAATAACAACTATATGTTAAAGTTTACTTGTTGGCTTTGTACCTCTTGTCCGGAGTGCCGTCTTTTTTAAGGTTTTTGTTTTCTTTATACCTTTTATCAGGCGTTCCGTCCTTTTTCATCTTGGCTGCCGGTTGGGCAGTTTTAGCGGCCGGAGCTTTTGCCGTTTTTGTTGTTGCGTGAGGGGCTGAAGTCGTTGCCGGTGCAGTCTGTTGTGCGGTTGCAAAGCCTAGTCCTAAAGCTAGAGACATCGCTGTTAATAATTTTTTCATGAGCGTGTATTGTTTATTTTTTCTTGAGTAAAGATATACAAAAAGCGGGCTGAAAAACTGAGATTTACAACCTTAACTAAAGTTTATTACTGCTTAAAAAAAACTTAAACTGGAGGGTTGAAAATAAAAAAAGCCTGCTTTCATGACGAAAACAGGCTTGATATAAATAGGAATAGTTGATTCTAACGTGTACAGTTGGCGGTCCAGGTTTTACCATCCTTCATGTATAAGATTTTCAATTCATTATTGTCAATTCTTATATAAGAGGTAGCACTGGAACCCACCATTACTAGTGTGTGATCTCCCGACTGCTGAAATTCAACTCCATTAAGATCAGGAATACCGTTCGAGAATGCGAAATTGTATTTCGTACCGCTGGCAATCTTTGTTACAAATACACTTCCGTTATCTGTACTGTTGTTCGTAGATCCATCATTATAAGAGATCTTCCCTTTGTAGGTTCCTGCGAAGAAATCATTGTTTACCGGATCATCATCATTACTACATGATGCAAAAGATAATGTGGCAACAACTACCAGCATCAATACGCCTAAGATTCTAATTACTTTTTTCATAACATTATTTATTTAAATTTCGATAAGATGAAATTTCCAAACACTATGCCATGCAATAAAATAGGCTTTTTTTTAACTTTTAATTAGATAAAATTGTAAAAAATTAAGATTTGGGTATGTATTATGAGATTTTAGTTAATTTTTAGAAGATACTTCATTTTCATCCAAAGAAAAAAATATCCTTACCTTTGTCTTGCATAAACGGTTTCGGATCACTCCCGAAATCGCTTTTGTCGTTTATGCCATTACTATTTATGCAGCTAAAACCCATTCACGAAAAGTTTCTTCCCGACCTTCTTCAGAAAGAATTTGGAAAAGAAATCTTTACCCAGTTAGAAAACAGCCAGCATATTTCCGTAAAGGGAAGTGCCGGTTCTTCGGTCTCTATTTTTGTTGCCGAACTTTTTTTGACCCGGAAAAAAACCGTCCTTTATCTGGTAGATGATAAAGAAGATGCTTTATATGCCAATACGGAAATGGAAGATCTTATTGGAAAAGATAAAGTTCTGTATTTTCCGGCAACACACCTTGAGCCTTATCAGGTAGAGAAAACACAGAATGCCAATCTTGTTCTGAGAACGGAGGTTTTAAATAAGATTAATTCCGGAAGATCTCCAAAAGTTATTGTAGCCTATGCGGGAGCTTTGTCTGAAAAAGTTTTAAAAAAGGAAGACTTTAAAGCGATCTCTCATCATATAAAAGTTGGGGATCAGCTGGATTTTGATTTTGTGGATGAGCTATTGACCCATTATAACTTTCAGCAGACGGATTTTGTTTCTGAACCGGGAGAATTTTCTGTCAGAGGAGGAATTGTGGATGTATTTTCCTATTCCTACGAAAAACCTTACCGGATTACATTCTTCGGCAATGAAGTGGAAAGCATCAAGACTTTTGACATTGAAACCCAGCTTTCAATAGATAAAGTAAAAGATTTCCAACTGGTTTCCAATATGAATTTTTCAGTAACTGCAACCAAGGTTTCGCTATTGCAATTACTAGCTGCCGAAAGTTTTATTATTTCAAGGAATGGTTCTGTAGGAATGCAGAGAATCAAAACTTTTTATGAAAAATCACTGGAAAAATATGAGACTTTAAGTAAAGATATTGCACACAGGAAGCCACAGGAACTTTTTATTTCTGACCAGGAGTTTCTATTTGATTTTAAAAAATTTAAAACCATTGATTTTGCAGGTACTCCTATTGACGGACTCAAGGAGGTCACTGAAGTAAAAGTAGAGCAGATTCCCCAACCTTCTTTTCATAAGAATTTTGAATTGTTGATTGAGGACCTGGAAGAAAAACAGAATGAAGGTTTTGATACCTGGATCTCTTTTTCAACCGAAAAGCAGAGAGAAAGATTAGAGTCTATATTTGAAGAACTGGAACATGAACTTCCTTTTAAAAGCTTCAAATCGGAACTGCATGAAGGTTTTGTGGATAACGGGCATAAGCTTTTAGTATATACAGATCACCAGATTTTCGACCGATACCAGAGATACAAGGCGAAAAATACTTTTGCAAAATCTGAGCAGCTTACCCTGAAAGATCTGATGTCCCTTAAAATCGGAGATTATATTGCCCATATCGATCATGGAATCGGGAAATTCATGGGACTGGTGAAAGTGAATAATGACGGGAAGATTCAGGAATGTTTTAAACTTACCTATAAAAACGGAGACTTATTATATGTAAGTATCCACTCCCTTCATAAAATTTCGAAATTCAACGGACCGGACGGCAAAGAAGTTGTGCTTAGCAAATTAGGTTCCCCGGCGTGGAAATCATTGAAACAGAAAACAAAAGCAAAAGTAAAACAGATTGCTTTTGACCTTATAAGGCTGTATGCCGAAAGAAAGACAGCAAGAGGGTTTTCTTTTACTCCGGATTCTTATCTGCAGAATGAACTGGAAGCCAGTTTTATTTATGAAGATACTCCGGATCAGGAAAAAGCAACCATCGATGTAAAGAGAGATATGGAAGCAGATACTGTGATGGACAGGCTGGTCTGCGGAGATGTAGGTTTCGGTAAAACCGAAGTGGCCATCCGTGCAGCATTTAAGGCTGCTACAGATGGAAAGCAAGTTGCAGTGCTGGTTCCTACAACAATTCTGGCTTTCCAGCATTTCAGAAGTTTCAGAGAAAGGCTGAAAGATTTTCCGGTGAATGTTTCTTACGTCAATAGATTCAGAACGGCTAAGCAGAAGGCAGAGGCTTTAGATGGTCTTAAAAGTGGAAAAGTAGATATTATTATTGGGACACACCAGCTGGTGAGCAGTTCTGTTAAGTTTAAAGATTTAGGACTGCTGATCATCGATGAAGAACATAAATTCGGAGTTTCAGTAAAGGATAAACTGAAAACACTGAAAAGTAATGTAGATACACTTACATTAACTGCTACCCCAATCCCGAGGACACTACAGTTCTCGCTGATGGCGGCAAGAGACCTGTCGGTGATCAAGACGCCACCACCGAACAGACAGCCTGTTGATACGCAGTTGATAGGATTCAGTGAAGAAATTCTCAGGGATGCTGTTTCTTATGAACTTCAGCGGGACGGGCAGGTTTATTTTATCAATAACAGGGTGGAGAATCTTAAAGATATTGCGGGGCTTATCCAGAGACTGGTTCCCGATGCAAGAGTGATTACAGGACATGGCCAGATGGAAGGTAAGCAGCTCGAAAAGAATGTGCTTGATTTTATGGAAGGAAAGTACGATGTACTTGTTGCGACCACTATCGTTGAAAGTGGGGTAGATGTTCCTAATGCGAATACCATCTTTATTAATGATGCTCATAGGTTCGGGATGGCAGATCTCCATCAGATGAGAGGAAGAGTCGGGCGAAGCAACAGAAAAGCATTCTGTTTCCTGATTATACCTCCTTATGATATGATGACTTCCGATGCCAGAAAACGATTGGAAGCTATTGAGCAGTTTTCGGATCTTGGAAGTGGTTTTCAGATTGCTATGAAAGATCTGGAGATCCGTGGTGCCGGAGATCTTCTGGGGGCGGAACAGAGTGGATTCATTAATGAAATGGGCTTTGAAACGTATCAGAAACTAATGCAGGAAGCTTTAGAGGAATTGAAAGATGATGCAGAGTTTGAGAACTTATTTGATAATGAAGAGGACAGACAGAAGCTTTTCAAGTCGGTAAAAGATGTCAATATTGATACTGATCTGGAGCTGATGCTGCCTGATTTTTATATCTCCAATACGGAAGAAAGACTGCTTCTGTATCAGAAAATTGCTGAGATCAACAATGAAAAAGACCTTTATCAGTTTGAACTGGAGCTGATTGACCGTTTTGGTGATCTCCCAAAAGAAGCTGTTAATTTATTAAAGAGCGTTGCCCTGAAATGGCTTGCTGCAGACATAGGATTTGAGAAGATTGTCATGAAGAATGGCGTGTTTTTAGGCTATTTCCCTGCTAATCCTCAGGATAAATTTTATCAGACCGACAGATTCAAACATATCATCAGTTATTTAACACAAAATCCTGCGGAAGCCCAGCTTAAAGAGAAGGTGGGTAAAGAAGGAAACCTTCTGATGATGAGAAAAGAAAAAGTGAAAAATGTAGATGAGGTAAATATGCTGTTGAAGACCATTATTGGACATCATTAAAATAGATAGCTTTGTTTTTTAATCAAAACAATGGAAAAGACCCGGAAAGTTTACTTTTTGGGTCTTTTTTTTCATGATTATTATCAGTATTGTGGACCAATAGAATACTGGGAATTAAGCTTAAAAGGGCTTGGAAATCACTATTTAATGAGAAAAGAAAATGCTGTATCTATTGCTGTGATTGGTTTTGAAGGGTGTTCTTCTTTGGAGATGCATAAAAAAGGAAAGCTTTGTAGTAATAATTCTACTTTTTCATACAATTAATTCTATAACGTAATTGCTTTATTTCTACATGATTAACGGGTTGTAAAGGATTTTTTGTGATTTAAATTCATATCTTTGCAGCCCATATTATGAAAAGAATTATTTACTGTTGCGCAGCGGGCTTTTTTTCGCTTTCTGTCAACGCGCAAGTGGGAATTGGGACTACTTCTCCCAAATCTAATCTCGATGTCAGCGGGAAAACCACATTAAGAAAAGAACTTAGAGTAGGCGGCACATCTGCCCAGATTGGAAGTGCCGGATTGAACGGCCAGGTTTTGGTTTCACAGGGAGAAGGTTTGCCTCCTGTCTGGAAATCATTGAATGTTTCCTTTATGGAGGAAGGGCAATACAAACTGATCAATTCATATCTGTCGTCAGATCAGGCAGGTATTACGGATCTTTCTAATGGTGTGGCTGCAGATAATGTTTATAAGAACAATGTTGGAGATGATATCACCGATACTTCGAAAGGGAAATGGTCGAAAATAACCGGACTTGAAAATAATTTTATCATCAAAAACGGAAAAAACCGGCTTACTTACCAGTTTCAGACAGGTATAGAAATGAAGGCTCCGGATGCAGCTGTTTCCCAGTCTATTACCTTTACCTGCGGCGTTTTCCGAAACGGAAAATTGGTAGCGGTACGTCCGGATAAGGTGGTTTCAAACAATAATACCGAGAAGTCTGGTATTCAGGATTATATTTTCACGCTTAATTATACAGAGCAAAATGTTCCTATTGGTGGACATAAGCTTGAGGTGGCGTGCCGAAAAATCAATACATCAAATGTAACCTCGCAGTTTGCAGTAGGGCGTAATGTCTCGGACACCAATACGATTTCCAATGCATTTACACTGGAATCTATCATGAAGATCGATGTTATTGAATATGTAACTTATAAAAGCAATTAATTGATGAAAAATATTATATCAATCCTGTTTTTTGTAGCAGGACTGTCTCTTTCTGCCCAGGTGGGAATCAATACGAATTCACCGAAAGCAAAACTGGACGTCAACGGTGATATTAATTTAAGAAATAAGATCGTTGTTTTGAATGTTACAGACCATACACTTTCTCAAGGAAATAATGACCAGATCCTTGTCTCTCAGGGAGAAGGTTATCCTCCAATCTGGAAGTCCCTGCGTATTCCTGAATATGAACCGAACAAATTTTATTTAATATTCAATAACTCCTTTTCAGACAGAACCGGAGTGAAATTTACCAGTACCGAACAGTCAAGTATTGCAGCCAAAAGTACAGCTTTTTCTAAAGGAGCAGATATTTCCAGTCTTCCCGGATTTAAGAAAATTGCGGGTCTGTCGCAACCCATCAGTGTCTTCAGTACACAGAGTAAAACCTATTTTCAATTTGAGACCGTGGTACAGGCTAACCTACCTGCGAACGGAACAACGGATATTTCTATAGATTACGCATGTGGTATTTTTGTGGATGACAAGCTGGTTAATCTCAGACAGAGAAACCTTAAGGCGAGTAGTGCAAGCAGTACATTCATTACCCATAATCAGATCGGTGTGGTAACCAATCTTTCTAAAGGACAGCATACGGTAAGTGTTGCCTGTTCAAGACTGGGGTCTTACAGAACGGGAACCGATGTTGTACTGGCTGTAGGGATCAATGCAGATACAAACATTAACAACTTTATTGCTCAATCTTCTCTGAAAGTTGATGTATATGAGATTCCTCAGGCATTTAATCCCATTATAAACTAATCCATGAAAAAAATTATTATTATAAAATCTTTGCTATTTGCTATGTTGGCCAACGCACAGGTAGGTGTGAATACTCCCAATCCCGTTAATATGCTGGATGTAAACGGGGATATCAACGTAAGAAGAGAAATCAGAACCGGAGGAACGAATCTGTTGAGAGGATCAGCCGGATCAGCCGGAACTATTCTTCATAACAATTCGGAGATGAATGTGAATGACTGGAAGAGTATAAAAATTGCTGATGGGCAGGGTAGTATGTCTGTTTTTTCATTGAATACAGTTGCCGATCAAACAGGCGCATCCTTTTCTTCTCCTAATGGAGTTACAACTCCCTATACGGAAGGTACGGCCATTACCACTGGATGGACGGTTCTTCCCGGAACGGTGGATACTTTTTCCATTACCAATGCTGTAAATAAAGTTGTTTTTACTTTTCAGACGACAGCTCAGAAAACAGGAAATGGGAATTCTTCTTCAGGTTTTGCATGTGGAATCTTTGTAGATAATACACTGAGAGCAGTGAGAACTGATGTTTTAATAGGTTCGGAAGGAAGCTATAAAATCTTTAACCTTAATGCGACACTTGCGGATCTTACTCCTAAGAACAATTATAATGTAGCTGTGGCATGTACCAAGAGAAACCTGAATTCAGGGACTTTGGGAATAGGAAGAGCCGTGAATACGGACTTTCTGAATAACGAGATGTCTCAGTCTGTTTTGACAACATCTGTACTTCAACCTTATTAATATGACAATCCATCATAATTACAGACCTAAAAGCATTATGTTTTTAGGTTTTTTTTGTGAAAAGATAAAGATTGTCATCGATTTGTTGAATAAGTGAATGTTTTCATCAAAAAAATGAATTATATTTGTAAACTCACTAAAATATTTTTCATGGGAAAAAACTATCTTTTTAAAGTCATTACCGGAGTGTTTTTCGGACTTCTGGTTTCATGTGACAATTCTTCTTCAGATCAATTTGAACCCAGTGCCAATAATGGCGGAAATAATGGAAATACAACTCCTCCTCCGGCTAGAGTACTGGAAAAGATCACATTAAACAGTACCGTTCAGGAAGAATACACAGTTAACGGAAGTGTTTTTCAGAAAGGGATGTTGAGAGATGCAGGCACCAATAATTATTATACAGGTACCGTAACGTATGTCAATAATAAAATTGGTAAAATAAAATTTATCGGAAGTTTAACTGGAAGTACGGCCTATGATTTTAGCGTAAGTGAGGACAGCAAGGGGAATGTGTACAGCGCAACATGTACTGCTACGGCCGCTGCTCCGCTAGATTCGTTTGTAAGTGATTATTCCTTTACCTATGATGCTACCGGTAAGAAGCTTGTGAAAATCATGGAAAAAAGAAAAGTGTCCGGCAATACCGCATACAGCTTATTTACTGAAAGCACTTTTACTTATAATGGAGACAATATTTTCAAGGCAGAATGTGCCAAGGGAACACTTACAGGAACAGGAGATCCTAATATGGCTACGGCTAAGATGACTGTTTACAGCTATCAGAACTATGACTCTAAAGTCAATCCGTTCTCGACGCTTCCAAAATCCTTTTTCACAGCTTGGAGTCTGATCCGTCCTGAGAACTTCTACAGAATATCTCCGAATAATCCTACATCAGTCTATGTAATGCCGCCAAGTCCTGCACCTGGAGTAAATACACCTATGACGTATGTGTATGATGCATTTAATTATCCTGTTTCAGATAAGGATCAGGCGCTTAAATATGTTTACAGAACTTTATAAAACTCAATTGATTATCGGTTTTATCGGAATATAAATAAAAACATAACTTTTATTCAAAAAAAAGTTATATTTGTCAAAAAATAAACAATTACCTAGAAATGAAACATCTTTTCTACTTTATTTTATTAATAGCGGGGTTCTCTTCAATACATTCCTGCAAAGACATGCTAGACGAAGACGGGGATCCATTATTGGATCTGAATGACACGGGAGGCCTAAACGGTCCAAGAGCATTATACAGAGAAATCACCAACAAAGATACATTAGCAGAATATCACTACAGTGGGCTTTTGGTAACGAAAGTAATCACAGACAGTGCTTCAATTACAGATATCGCTTACAGTGGTAACAAAGTAAGCCAGATTTCATTTAACGGATTTTTGGATCTGGATGGGAATGGTAAGCTGGATAAGGATAGTGTTTCTTACAGCCAGTTATTTACTTACGGACCCAACGATAAGTTAGTAACAATTTCTGAAAACCGTTCTGTTTTCAGAAGACCTCCACCGGTGCCGCCTGCAACGAATCCGGGGCCTCAGACGCTTTTAAGAAAAACAAAAACGCTTTACGATCTAATATATAATGGTTCTACCGCTAAACTGGATTCTATCATTATGAAGAATGGTCCAGATGTTTCAGGAACACCGTTTGCGTTTATCAGCTATTCTAAAACAGGATATGCTTATTTAGGAGATAATGTATCCAGAGTCGTAAGAAATTACGGACCTATGGCTGGCGGAGCATTCGGAAGACCTACTACCAGATTAGCTTATGATTTCGTAAACTATGACACAGAGATCAGTCCATTTACACTGCTTCCTACGGTATATAAAATCTCAAGACTTTTATCTACTGAGATTAACGACAGAGAGAGTCATATCTTATCTCCGAACAATCCTAAGAAATTGTCTGTAACAGATCTTATACCACCTATTCCATCTCCTGTTAGCAGAACAACTAACTATAGCTACGATCCACAAACGTACATGACAAAAGGATTTGGTGTGAATTACATTTATAAGCCTTTCTAAAAAGAAACTTTAAAATATACAGGCCCAATCTTATAAAGGTTGGGCTTTTTTATTTTTTATCTCTTAATTTTGCAAAAAATTTCTAAATGAAATATTTAATAGTAGGCCTAGGAAATAAAGGCCCGGAATACGAAAATACACGTCACAATATAGGATTCAAAGTAGCTGAAAAAATAGCCGAAACATTGGAAGCTCCATTTAATACAACCAATTTCGGATGGATGGCAGAAGGGAAATACAAAGGAAGAAAAGTTTTCGTCCTGAAGCCTGATACTTATATGAATCTTTCCGGAAATGCCGTCAGGTTCTGGATGCAGAAAGAAAATATTCCATTGGAGAATGTACTGATCATTACAGATGATCTTGTACTTCCGTTCGGGACATTGAGAATGAAAATGAAAGGCTCTGATGCCGGCCACAACGGCCTGAAAAGCATCAATGAAATGCTGCAGACCCAGAATTATGTAAGACTCCGCTTTGGGATCTCTGCCGACTTTTCCGAAGGTCGCCAGGTAGATTATGTACTGGGAACCTGGAATGAAGAAGAAAATGAAAAGCTAGGTGAACGAATTGAAAAGTTTGCTAAAGCCAGCTTGTCTTTTGTTTTTGCCGGGATCAGCAATACGATGTCCGCATTTAACGGAAAGTAATTAAGATTCAGAATACAATAAAAACCCCCGGTTGTATACTACAGGGAAGAATGGGAAAGTATATAGAGGTAAGATCTGTCTGGTTTGCCTTGTTCGGGATTTAGATAGCATCCTAAATAATTTCCCGTGTCTTTAGAAAGCTTAACCAGTACGTTTTTCATCTATTAAAAATATAAAATGCCACCGAAATTTCGGTGGCATTTGTTTATGCTTTAAAAATCAATTTCCAATCTGACTTTTTTATATATGTTTAATAGAAATGTGCGAATTTTTATGACTTACAACCAAGTGACAACTCCGGTTTCAACATCATAGTTAGCCCCAACTATTTTAATTTTACCTTCATCTTCAAGGTTCTTAAGGGTTGAACTTTGTGTACGGATGTCTTCGATTGCACTTTTCACGTTTTGCTGATTCAATCTTTCCAAAAGCGAACCGTTTTTTGATGAACGTTCTTCACCTTCTTCGATGATTTCATTGATGATTGGGTCGAAATGATTAATCAAATGGTTTAGATTATCCATTCCCATTTCCTGAATTTGTGCTGCGTCCAGGCCTCCCTTTAATGCACCACATTTAGTGTGTCCTAAAACGACAACAAGTTTGGAACCCGCAACGTTACAGCCAAATTCCATTGAACCTAAAATATCTTGATTGATAAAATTACCGGCAATTCTAATACTGAAAACGTCTCCCAATCCCTGATCAAAGATAAGTTCTGCGGAAGTACGGCTATCTATACAGCTTAAAATTACTGCAAAAGGCCATTGTCCTTCCCGTGTTGCATTCACTTGTCCTAAAAGATCTCTGTTTGCCTTTAGATTATTGACAAATCTCTGGTTTCCGTCTTTTAAAAAGTCTAATGCTTTTTCAGGAGTAATGGTAGATTGGGTTTCGTATGTATGTGCTTTCATATGATTTGTTCTTTTTAAAATTAAAAAATTAGTGTAATGAGATTACATTGCTCTTCTGTGTGTGATCAGGATGTGAGAATCTTCATCTGTTTCATAATCTTTGTATGAAGTTTTGAAGCCTAAAAGTTCCACATTAATGTCTTCTTCTTTTGCTCTTATATTGGCGAAGTCCTGGATCATCTCGAGTACATCTGTGGCAATATATGAAGTTCCTCTTGCATCAATGGTCACAGTAGAATTAGACTTCACATTTTTCAAGGTCTTTTTGATGGCTGCCTTATTTAAGAAAGAAACTTCCTCGGCAAGCTTAATGGTGATTTCGTCTGCATCATTAAGTTTTTCACGACTTAGATAATAAGCACGCTTCATATTCCCCTGAAGAATGTAGAAGACGGAAATAGCCAGACCGATACCTACCCCTTTAAGAAGATCGGTTGCGACTACGGCTACCACTGTGGCTACGAAAGGAATGAACTGGAATTTACCCAAATGCCAGAAATGCTTAAACGTGGCAGGTTTTGCCAGTTTGTATCCAACAAGGATCAATACTGCAGCAAGGGTAGCAAGCGGTATAAGGTTTAATATAAACGGAATGGTAAGTACACATACCAGTAGCAATACACCGTGAATCATCGCAGACATTTTTGAAGTGGCCCCTGCATTAGCATTGGCAGAACTTCTTACGACTACAGATGTCATTGGCAGTCCTCCGATAAATGAACTGATCAGATTTCCGATCCCCTGTGCTTTAAGCTCAAGATTGGTATCGGTAATTCTTCTCTGTTTATCCAATCTGTCCGAAGCTTCAATACAAAGCAACGTTTCAATAGAAGCTACAATGGCAATGGTTGCCCCTACCACCCAAACCTTAGGATTGGTGAATCCGTTAAAATCAGGCATCGTAACAAGATTTTTGAAATCATCCAAAGACTTAGGAACAGGTAGTGAGACCAGATGTTGTGTACCGATCGCCAAAGAGCTTCCGGACAGTTTAAATAATTCGTTAAGAAGTATTCCTGCTGCTACTGCTACCAATGCTCCCGGCAGCATTTTCATTCTTTTTAAAGCCGGAATTTTATCCCATGCAATAAGAATACCTACCGAAAATAGGGTTACTACAATAGCTCCGATATGTACAGCTCCGAATAATTCTGTAAAATATCCGAAATTAAGACCGTTATCAAATATAGATTCATGCCCTTCATAATCTTTATCGAATCCCATGGCATGAGGAATTTGTTTTAAAATAATAATGATACCGATGGCAGCAAGCATTCCCTCGATGACATTATTCGGGAAATAATTGGAAATACTTCCGGCTCTGATGAATCCTAAAATTAACTGGATAAGGCCAGCAATGATTCCTGCACAAAGGAAAAGCTCAAAAGCTCCCAAATCTGTGATAGCTGTTAAAACAATAGCGGTAAGACCGGCTGCAGGTCCTGATACTGATATATTTGAATTACTGAGAAATCCTACAACTAATCCTCCCACAATTCCGGAGATTACCCCTGATAAAGGCGGTGCTCCAGATGCTAAAGCGATTCCGAGACATAATGGAAGCGCTACTAAGAATACAACGAGTCCTGAGGGGAAATTCTCCTTGATTCCTCCTATGAATGATGTTTTTTTCATAATGTTTTGAAAAATACTATAACTGATTGATCTATACTCAGATAATCAATTATAAAAGATTGGAAATTTAAGTTTAAAAGCACACGTATCCGATATCAGTTTTTGATATGAATACTATTAAAAAAATCTAACTATACTTAAAAACTAAGCTTCCGGAGGCGGAGAAAATATGGTAAGTAGGGGGGACAGATGAAAGGAATCATCTATCAACTCAAAAGACACGCCCTGAAGATCAGGTTCGGAAAACTTCACGTAATCGAATACGTCCAAAGGTTTCGGAAGGGTCTTTTCGTAAACAATAAAAGATGATGGGTGAGAATGAGGCTCCTCTTCATTGAGTATAACATTGGTTCTAACCAGATCCCAGCCAGCAACCGCAGCAATGCCAGGCAGTGCTGTGAAGTTTAGGAAAAAGGTTAATACAATAATACTCCAGAATTTCATCTTACATTTATTTTTAGAAAAACTAGTCTGTTTTTCTGCTCATTACCCAGTCAGAACTTGTAAGGTTATAGATTTTTTGGATGTCTTTCAGGATTTTCTCGAAATCGATCTCCAAATCAATGATCTTACCTGTTCTAAGGTCAAATACCCAGCCATGCACAATAGGATACTCATCAATGATGTATCTTTCCTGTACGCAAGCCATTTTGATCACGTTGATGCACTGCTCCTGAACATTAAGTTCTACAAGTTTGTCATAACGCTTTCCTTCATCTTCGATAGAATCTAATTCAGTCTGATGCAATCTGTAAACGTCGCGGATGTTTCTTAACCAAGGGTTTAATAATCCCAGGTCTTGAGGGGTCATCGCTGCTTTTACACCACCGCAGTTGTAATGTCCACAAACAATTATGTGATTTACTTTTAAGTGCTCTACGGCATATTGTATCACCGCTGTTGAACTCATGTCTAAAGTATTTATCACATTGGCGATGTTTCTTGTTACAAAAACTTCACCTGGTTTTGTGCCCATCAATTCTTCTGCTGTTACTCTACTGTCAGAACATCCGATATACAGGAATTCTGGATTTTGAGTTTTAGCTAATTCTTCAAAGAACGTTGGGTCCTGCTGGATTTTAGACTCTACCCATTTCTTGTTGTTTTCGAAAATAACTTCGTACGATTGTGACATAATTTTAAAAATTTAAAAAGGTTTATAATTATTTATTTCGTTTAAATTATTTTCGAATTCAATAGATTAAATCAATAATCATGCAAAAATATAATTTTTGCCGAAAAGCCAATCAGTTTTAACAATATTTAATATTAAAATATGCTTAAAATCATGTTTAAAGCGACTGATACATGCAGTTTTCGAATGACTTTGCCTGAAAAATTAATAACCCAAACTCAAAAAGCTAAGATAAAATTACAAACTATAAATGATAAAATTAAAATTGGAGATTAAAATATTCTTAAAGCATGAAAAAACCGCCTCAATCTACATTGAGGCGGTTCATCTTTATAAAAGGTTATTATTTTATTGTTTAATAATCTTCACTATCGTTTCAGAATTGTTGATTCTTACTAAGTAAACGCCTGACAGTAAAGAAGAAAGATCAGTCTGTTCATTTTCAAACTTCCCTGACTTTACCAATTGACCGGAAATATTATAAATCTGGTAATAGTAATCTTTTGCTTTGTCGTTTCCTTTGATATACAACAGACTCTTCACTGGATTCGGGAAGAACTCAAGCTTGTTTTGAGCTACTTTTTCCTCGATTACAGTTTTTGCAAGAATGTTGGTTGCTTTAGCTAAAGCATTCTGAGGAACGGGAATGGCAAAAGGCTCGTATCTTCCGATTTCGTTTCCATAGGCATCGTACTTAATTTCTGCACAACGGCAAGACATTGCTGCCTGCGGACGGAAACCGAAAGTGGGTGTAAGGAAGTATAGACTGGATTCACTTTGTGTACTTGGTGACACATCAGCATTAAACAACATCCCTAAAGAAGAGCCTCCTCCTCCTTGATTAGCAGCAGTCCAAATCCCAGATTTCATAAATGTAGGATTAGTCCCCCCTTTCGTAGCATCCAAAGTTTTTCCACCGTTAAATCCTCTGATGCCATTATTTGGAAATACGCCTATATTATACTCAGGTTTATTTAATACAAATCCATATCTGAATGAACCGGTACCTGCAAGATTTCCATATACAAACCTACCTAAATATTTCATTTTGTTTATATCATACGGTTCATTACTTACCATAGCATTAATATTACCAGGATCCATTCCATATGAATTCGTAAATTTGGCATTATAAAACCATGGAGTATTTCCCTTAGAAATAAGATTGCCAAGAATAACTCCGGTAGAAACGCTTTCAAGGTCTACTATTCTCCAGCCTGCAGGGCAAGGGTCGTAAGGAGATTTCTCTGTAGCATGTCCCCATCTTTCAGGCATATTCCCGTTTTCATCAGACACCCAGTCTATTTTTGCTGTATCTGTTTGATATAAATAACTAAGCGGATTGTTTACAGAATATTTTAAAACCTTTTTCAATTTATCTGCCTTAGAATCAGATGCCGAAATATTGGCAGCCGCAGTTGAATAAGTTTGAGTAAAATTGGTTAAATATTCAGGTTCTTGCATATTAGCTGTATATGGAATAACACCCGTTGTTGGGTTTGTCGGATTATTTTGCCTATATACAAAATAATTATTGAAGGGTCTTGTACCGGTACTTTGTTGATAATAATTATAGAAAATTCCCGGATTGTAGAATACAGGTAAAGGATCTTTTCTCCCCCATTGGAAATGAAGACCACCGCTATCATGCATTTGATCTAATCTTGCAAAAGCTGCGGGATTGTTATTATTCCAAGTACCTAAAGGTTTATCGGTTGCCATATTTCCAGATGCATAAAAATGCTCATTAATAAAAGGTAATCTGGCTCCTAAATCCCTATCCATAAAGGTGGTTTTCATAGGAACACCCGCACTGGTCATTGGATCTACAAACTGGTCATTGGCGTCTATAACTCCTCCATTAGCGGCATTTTCCGGATCAAAAGTATAGGTTTCGATGACAGACCTTGGAGCCCAAATGTGCCAGCTCCATACAACAGGGTCATTATGTTTATTGGCTGTCCAGGTTCCTGAACCTACATGGAAGGCAACAACAGCATTACCTGTTTGATTTTGATTTAAAGTAACTTTTAAAATAGCACCATCTATAGATCCATTTATAATTTCCATTTTTTGGATCAGATTTGTATTACTAGTCCAAACTACAGACGACGATTTTGTGCTTTCTGCTGGGAAAGAAAAATCTGTGCTTAAATGTAGTTTGTGCATTGCATAAGCTTTTCTTAAAGGTATTTCAATAATCCTGTCATTGTCTTTATTGGTATCTATATTATTACCATTCGGATTAGGAGTTACCAAAGCAGGATTGGTATATTCTACATAGCTGTTTGGCAGTTTAGTCCATGATTTTAAAGTTTCAGTAGAATACGTTTCAGTAGCTGAAGCAACAAATTCAGTTTCAAATGCTTTTGGCATAAAAGAATTGTTGGGATCATATATACAACGGATGCCACCGCTACCACCATAAGCAGTGCCTGAAAAATTATGCCAACCTACTGTAGTATGACCCGTTTTATTGAAGGGGTCAGAAATTAACACCAAGCTGGCTACACCGAATGTTGGTAAATAGGTTCCTATTTCAGGAATAGTTTCAGATGCGGTAATAACTGTAGAGGTTAATAAGCTACCATCTGCACTTTGGTCTTGATAATTGATTACCGGAGTTATCCACCCTGTTCCATATTTTGTGGGTGTTGCTGTATTAGGATATCCTTCATAACTTCCATTAATAGGAAACTTGCCTAAATTCATTCCGGAAACTCCCGAAAAATCAAATCCAAACTGAGGATAAACTTTTATTCCAGGATAATCAGTATTTAAAACATCTGGTCTAAACTCAGGATCATTTACATTTCCAGTATGTTTTCCCCAAGGGCTGTATCTGCTTTCATTAGGCATTGGAGTACCTGAATTTTTTCCTCCAGAAAAATAATTTGAAGGAACCCTCCAATTACAAGGACATGGATCATACGGTGATTTCAATGCATATCTCGCACTCGTTTCTCCAGCTAGAGGATCATCAAGATCTGAATAATTACCCTGACGTGTATCTCCCCATAGATCCCATGCGATTATATTTTCGCGGTAAGGAGGGATGAATTTTTTGTATTTTTGTTTAGAGAACCAAGTGGTTATCCCTACTCCCTGCCATGAACCATTTTGTTTTTGTCTTAAATAATCTTCACCATCATTTAATAAAGGTTGGTCATTTTTAGCAACATATACAGGAGAAGCAATAAAGTTGATCGGATTTTTTATAGAAAATCTTATATTACCATTTGGTGTATCCGTACCTGTATTAAGCTGAGCAGAATATTTATTTCCTCTTATTCTTACAAATTTAGATTGAAAATTGGGATCAGTTAGTGATAAATTTACTTCACCGCTTATTGAATAGAGACTTAAATCTTTAAGACTAAATGAAGGAAAAGGATCTTTTCTTCCCCATTGGTATTGTAGTCCCGCAGATTTGTGCCAGTCGTTTCCAACGAAATTGGCATTGGTTGCTCCTAAATTTCTATCCATCCATTTCCAGTCTGCAACTACATTTCCTTCTTTATCTTTTTCAAAGCCGTGATGATAGGTACTCCCATTAATAGCAGGATCGTCAGTTGCCCATACGTGCCATGTCCAGTAAATTTGGTCATTTACTTTGTATGATATGGCGGCATTACCTTCTTTTACTTTATTAATCAGTACTTTGATTTTTGCATTTTCTCCCGTGCCTTCCAAAGTAACAGATTTTATGAGTCCCGGTTCATCTTCCCAATACAGTCCTGCTTTAGCAGTGCCGTCTGGAATTTTAGTATAATTGCCAGTGTCATCTTTCATGAAATCTCCACCTTTCGCCCACATTTCGTAAGCTTTTTTTACAGGAATATAAAAACCATCAACCTGGCTTCCATTTTTATCCTTTCCGGTAAAAACATAACTGTTTGGAGCCTTGGTCCAGTCTACTGCAGTGTTGTCAGGAACAGCTCCGGCATTTAGCAGATAACAGGTATTTGCACAATCGGTAGTACTCAATTTAACGTTGCCAAACACACCTACATAATTGATGAACTTAGCAATCTCAGACTCGATGTCTGATAGAGATCTTACAGATTGAGAGGAAGTTGTAGCATCATTTCTTAGAGCACCCATTCCGTAAAGTGTCATTTCAGGAGTGTTTGAAATGATTAGATTTTCAGATCCCGGACCTCTTCTTGCTCCTGCCTGATCGTTGCCATATCCAAAAAATAACGCTCCGTAATTACTATGTCCTGTTGCAGATTTTATACTGATAAACTGTCCGTCACTTTTATAAACCCGGAAACCTGTTACCTGGCTGGAGACTACTACAACCGGCTCCTGATCTGTAATGAAATCTGCCAGCTTTTCGTAGATGGTATTGTAGGTGTTGAAATATCTACTTTGCAGTTGATTTGGATTTCTAAAGTCATGATAACCCGGAGCGTATAAATCTCCCGGCAATTGGCTGAATTTCAGCAACAAACCATTGATGGAAAATTTTCCTGCAAACATATATACAGGATCATTATAACTATGCAGATAAGGACTGGGATGCCCTGCAACTACATCATAAATAAACTCAGGTGTAGATCCTAAAGTATCACTTACTGCGCCTTGATTCAGCATTTTAATGGATTTGATTCCATTGCTGTCAAACAAAGTCGCCGGGTTTTTAGGAGAAAAAACAACATTGTTTTTTTTGTTGTTCATAATCACATTTCCCAGCTTATTCCACCAGTATACCGAGGTCACCCTGTCTTTTACCCCTGTTACTTTTCCATTCGCATCTGTGATAAGAGTTCCTTCTTTTTTTGGTGTTAAAAGAATGGTGTACTCATTTTCGTCCAAATCGCAATTTGCAGGTGAATAATCCGAGAGCTTGTAATGGCTTACGGTTTTACCCCAATACACACTGCTGAAATCAGCTGTGCTGGAATCTGAGCTTAATTCAACCTTTAAATTGTATGTGGTGTTTACAGACGCAGGCAACTCAAAAGTAGCCTTTAAAGTTTCGTTATACTGATTATAAGAGTATAACGTTTTGCACCACACTGTAATCCATTCTCCCTGAGTATTTTGATACTTGATTGAGAGGAGAATATTACTGTCGGTAAAAGGTTTGGAAAACTGGCCGCTCATGACAACCAATCCCTTTTCATTCACATTTTGTGAAATGACGATAAGAGGATCCAGATCATAAACACTAGGTGGTACAGGTGCTTTATGATTAGGCCCAATACTTGTCTCATTAGGCTTGGGGACGAGAATTGTTCCCGAATAAGCATGAGATGATGCAATACAAAAGGCTGCAGCAAAAATCTTTAAAGTCGATTTTTTTTTCATACGTATAAAAATTAAAAGTGTTTTTTCGAAATAGGATGTTTGATTTTTGTAAGATACAGGGAAACCTATATTATAGACGATGAATTCCAATCCTACCTATTATTGAAGAATAGAATTCGCAATAAATAAAATATTACCTGAGTTGAGGTTAAGTAAAGCGTAAAAGTAGTCGACCATCATTTATTTTTTTCAAGTCGAGGGACAGTTTTGTCGGGAAGAAGCAATATGCAGTAAGACTCCCCCAAATGTTCCTCATAAATTACTTACACTTCAATATCTTGATATTCTACTTAGCAATGGTTTTTTAATTCATCATTTATTGTCTCAATAGGAAGTTGTTGACAAAAGCTAATTATGGTAGTTGACAATAATTTTTTTTTCTTCATTTTTTGTTTTAAGTTATTATTCAAGTGTTCATTGATGAGTATTCTAGCAAAATTTTGTATCCATAAATTTTGAATTTTTATACTGCTAAGGTAAGATGGTGAAGCAATGCATCCAAGAAGTTGCAGGGTAGATTTATAAATACTGATGTAAAAATTTATAAATCTTTACAAAGACTGCTGGTAAATAATTGATTGTTATGCTATTATTGTTCTTGAAAATAATGTCATTAATTTCAAACTATCTAATTCAATGACCGTTTTTTTCTTTATTTTTGGCTGATTACTTTTTATAAAAACACGCAAATGATCCAAAAAAAAATAGGATTTTTCTTATTTTTCCTAACCACAGTTTTGCAAGCACAAGATTTCTATTCGAAATTGCGAAATAAATATTGGGAATATGATGAAAACGACACCAGAGCGTTTGTCTTTGTCAATCTGGCAATATCTACTGCCAAAAAAGAAAAAAACTATGCCGAGCTCTATCAAATTTATAAGGATGCTATATTATTCTCACCTGACAAAAAACTGATATATGCCGATAGCTCAATTGCAGCTGCAAAACTATCAAAAAATGAAGATTTTATCGGTAACTCTTATATGAATAAAGGAGTAATCTACTATTTTAATTACAGAAAATTTCAGCCTGCTTTGGATGAATATCTAAAAGGATATGAATACACGAAAAATGCTAATGACCAATATTTGAAATATGAAAATCTGTATCATATAGGGGTTGTAAAAAGCTATTTGGGATATTATCCGGAAGCCTTGGCAATTTTCCAACAATGCTTAGATTATTTTGAACCCAATACAAGAGCGAATATCCACCCCAATCTCATCTATAATAATCAGAAAGGTTATCTTAATACGCTACATCAGATAATTATCTGTCATCAGTCTTTTAGAAAAGATAAGGAAGTCCAAAAATTAATAAATGAAGGTCTGAATAAAATACCAAAAGACAAATCTTTCTATCTGGAAAAAAGCTATTTTGAAAAAGCAAAAGGTATCTCGGATTTCCATCAGAAAAAATATGATAATGCGATCAGAAGTTTTGATCTTGCTCTTCCGGAATTAATTAAAATAAATGATTTTACCTGGATTTCAGTAATTTATTTTTACAAAGGGCAATGCTTGCAAAAACTGGGTGAGGAACAACTGGCTTTGGAGAATTACAAGAAAGTGGATTCTATTTTCAACAAGCATCATTTTATCCTTCCGGAATTGCGGAAAAATTTTGAGGAACTTATTAACTATTACAAAAAATATAATGACCCGAAACAGGAATTACACTACACTAGACAACTCTTAAAAGCAGATAAATTAATTTCAAATGATTTCAAATATCTGTCTACACGAATGCATAAAGATTATGATGAGAAAGCATTATTGGAGGCAAAAGCCAATTTGGAGCATAAGAATTCTTATGGAAAATATCTCCTTATAGTAAGTGGTGTATTAATTTTGATTTTGGGATATGCTTTATATTACCGATCGAAAAGCAAAAAAGAAGTACAGAGAAAATACGAAGAGCTGCTCATTAAAATCAACAATTTTGATCTTCCTAAAGAGAAAGCCGTCAAAGAAAGAACTTCCAAAATGGATTCAAAACTACTCAAAAAATTGAAGCAGAATTTCTCCGAATTTGAGAAATGTAATGGATTTCTTGAAAAAGGTTTAACCGCAGGAAAGCTTGCTGCAAATTTTGAAACCAATACTTCTTATCTTTCACAATATATCAACGAATTTAAAGAAAGTAACTTCAATACCTATATTAATAAACTAAGGATCGGGTACGCTACAGAAAAGATATGTAATGATAAGGATTGGGCGAAATATTCTATTGAGGATATTGCAGAAGCTTGCGGGTTTAGTAATAGACAAAGTTTTTCCAATATCTTCTATGAGCAAAATGGCATACGCCCTCAGGATTTTTTGAAAATGAGAAGAGAAGAAATTAATAATATCCGGTCGAGCAAGTTTTCATAGAATTTTTAAACTTCAATTTCATTTTTATTACACTTCTGATACATATTAATATTGAGGAATCATCATCTTCATGGTTCCAAAAATGATAGAAGAGCTAATCGGTATTTATCAAGGGAGTCGTGGCAGATATGGGGTAGGGTAATTAGAGGGAAATAGAATGAAATCCTATTGTCCTTTTGTGGCCAGGCTGATGGGACGTGACGTGAGAAGTATTGTCAAGAAAAAAATTAGAAAACGAATAACCCTTCTGACGGTTACTCTTGGTTGAGAATTATTTGAATCAGAATTTTCATGTTAAAAACAGCTATTAATTTGACACTATTGAAGATTTCGTTTAACCCGACTCAGGTTATTTACTGTTTTTTATGTAAGATTATATTTTGATTTAAATCAGATTCGTGAAGGTATAGGTTTTCAGGAATAATAAAAAATGAGGCAATATAGAAAATTGGGGCATGCTTAGAAAGTGAGTTTTTTTATGTGTTTGTTTTTTTGAAAGATTAAAAATTTAAGACAGAGCTTCATTTTCAAAAATTTCTTTAACAAAAATCGACAAAATAATTTCTCCATAATAGAGAAATTATTTTTTAAAGAAAAATGCTATCAATTTATAAATTGATAGCAATGTTTTATTATATTTTATTATTGATATAAGCTTCTGTGGCTCTTTCTGTTGGGTAAATTGTGCCGGGATTCCCAACGACTACAGAATGGGAAGGAATATCAAAATTCACATACGAATTGGGGGCAATTAAAACATTGTTTCCAACCGTAATTCCGCCTACGATGACCGCATTGGCTCCTATCCAGACTTCATCACCGATTGTAGGAACACCCTGAAGTTTACCACGGTTTTGCTGGCCAATAGTCACCCCTTGGGCAAGGTTACAGTTTTTTCCAATTTTTGCTTTGGGATTGATGACCAAGCTTCCCCAGTGTCCCAAATAAAAACCTTCTCCAATTTCAGTTTCAGGATAAATCTGGTAGCCGTATTTTATTTGATAATGTCTGAGAACCCATTTCCAGAATATTCCTATAACAGGCTTTTTGTTATACTGTTGAGCTTTTCTCAAAATATAAATAAAATGCAGGTTTGGATTGATACACTTTTTGCAGATCTCAAATAAAGAGAGCCATTTTCCGCTTTCCCGGTAAAAATCTTTTTGTATAACTGTATAACCCATTCTTTAAATATTTATAATTCGTCAATAATTTCCTGAAGTTTCGCTACAGATTTCTGCAGGACAAAAGGCAGATCAGCGGAGGTAATTTCTTTTTCGTAGCGGCCAGCAAGTTCCATATCTGTAAGGAATTTTTTCATTCCCCCATAGATCCCGTCCTCTGAATTGGGGGTGATAACGCCTAATTTTCCTTCCTGAAGAAGGTCTTTTATCCCGGAAACATCTGTGGATACAACCGGCTTATTCAAAATTAATGCTTCTGCAATAATGGTAGGGAAGCCTTCATGCCTGGAAGACATCACATAAAAATCAGCTTTTTTCAGATAAGGATATGGATTGCTTCTGAAGCCCAACATCTTTACCGTTTCCTGAAGACCTAACTGATTAAGTTTCGTCTGAATGTTTTCGTAATCAAAACCGTCGCCAATAATGATGATCTGATGCTTCAATCCCTCGTCTATAAGCTTTTTATGGACATCCAGAAGTCGGTCATAGCCTTTCTGCGGATAAACCGTTCCAATGGTTATAAAAGTGGGAAGCTGGTTGGAAAAAGGATAGTCATCAATTGCCGTATTCGCTTTATTTAAAGTGTCAGTTTTGTCAATCGGATTGAAAATTTTGATAACCGCCTGCTTTTCCTGGTCATTCCGGGCCACCTTCTGCATTTCTTCTTTCAGTTTATTGGAAATAACCAGAATTCGGTCGAACCTGAAAAGCTGCCTGATCACATCCGGAGTATATTCTTTCAGATTAAAAATGTCATTCTGTATCCAGATGATTTTTTTTGAATCCTTCTGAGGGCTGGAAAGTAGTTCTCTGTACATCCCGTGAATAGCTGCTATTTCTACGTCGTATTTTTTATTTTTGAGAACAAACTTATAAAGAAGGGAAGGGCACCACAGAAACATTTTCTGATAAAGCACTCTGAATGCTTTCACCGGAATTTCATGCGGTCTGTTGGTCGTGATCATTTCCCCTTTGATAAGATAATGGAGATTGACCCATGATGGTACTTCCTTAATATACATTCCTGTGTAGAGGTTGATCAGCAGATCGACTTCATATTTGTCTTCAGGAAGGTTTTTGAGAAAGTTGATAAGAACTTTTTCTGCACCACCATGTCGGAGAGAGCCAATCCGGATAAGTATTTTCTTTTTTTGTGACATACACTTTTTATCAATCACGATATTATTTTATAAATTTCAGAAAATTATAAGTACCAACAGGTATTATAAACCATTTAATTGAATAGTTTTAATTTTTCTGAAGTATTTTTTTCCATTCCTGTGCTATTTTTTCCTTCTTCCACTTGCGCGATTCTTCATAAGAAGATTTCATCAGTGCATCTAATGCTCCCTTATTATTCGTTAGCGTTTGAAGCTCCTGTATAAATTTATTTTTATCATGGACAGGAATGAGAAACCCATTACCTTCATTAATAATATCGGAAGGACCGTAATTACAGTCATAGGCAACCAGGGCATTGGAAAAGAACATAGCCTGTATCAATATGGTAGGTAATGCTTCAACAGTAGAGGTGAGGCAGTTGATTTTTGAGGAAATAAGAAGCTGATAGACTTCTTCCATGCTCCTGCTTCCTAAAAGTTCAATTTTAGAAGTTAGGTTTTTATCAATAACTTCCTGCTGGATACGTTTTTCTTCTCTGCCACTGCCTATAATCACGACTTTCCAATCTTTAGGCAAATTAACTTGAGAAATAATATCAATGAACTCACTGATATTCTTTTCAGGATCAAGCCTTGCAACCACAGAAATGATATTCTTCTTTTGGTCCGGTTCAATATACTTTTGATTGTCAATCTCATTGTCCATGAGATTATAAATGGTGAGGGAATTTTTATTAAGTTCCTTATAATGTTTCTCACCGGGAATATTGGTACTTACAATGGTTCTTAAATTTTTATAGTAACGTCTTAAGCCTTTGTTCCAAAACAAACCTCCGGATTTATAGCTCATATGTTCCCAGGCAATGGTTTTTTTGCTAACTTCCTTGTCTAAAGAAAGCATGGAAGAAAGTTTATACCAACAGGAAACAATCGTTTCATAATTCTGATGATTCTCTTGTATCCATTTTTTTAAGACCTTGTAAGATCCCAGATCATAGAAGTAGGAATAAATATTGTATACTTTGGGAACAAATTTAAATTTTTCTAGAATGTATTTCCCTCCTTTACTGGATGGATGGGCAAACGAATCAATGTAATGCTTCTTTACTTTTGGGTTAATATGATAAAAATCTTTATGGGGAGCCATTAAGAATAGAATTTCAACATCATATCCGCTGTCTGCTAATTCTGAAGTTAAGTTGGCGAGAACTTTTGAAATACCATTGGCCTTTATATTCTGGTAGTATATAAACAGGATCTTTTTGTTCATTTGTTTTTTTTGAATTGGAATCTCTTAAGGGGAGAGATTTTTACAAAAGTAAAAAAAAGAAATTACGTCTAGATCTAAAAAGAAAAGAACTTACAATTGAAAGGAAAAGAATAATTATTAAATTTGTAAAAATTAAAAATTCAAATGGAAAAAAAAGAAGTACAGGACCTTGTAATTGAAACTATTAAAGAATTCGTAGACAATAACGGAATCGAGACGGAAGAAGTAACGGTTACCCAAAGACTGATCGGAAGAAGTGGAATATTTGATTCTATAGGTCTGGTTAATTTTTTAGTGGATCTTGAAGAAGTGTTGGAGGAAAAATATGATAGAGTATTCAGTCTTTCCAGCGAAAGAGCAATGTCCAGAAGTACAAGCCCGTTCTCCAATGTTGAAGAGCTAACCAAGTTTATCCTAGAGCTGGACGATGAAGAATAAAACAATTTTCATTACCGGAAACCGTAAAGGAATTGGCCTTCATCTGACCCACTATTATTTGGAAAAAGGGTACAATGTATTGGGATGCAGCAGAAGCGAAAGCGACCTTTCTCACGACAATTACCACCATTTTATCTGTGATGTTACCGATGAAAAAAGTGTGAACAGCGTAGTAAGAGAAGCAAAAAAGAAGTTTGACGGAATAGATGTCCTTATCAATAACGCAGGTATCGCTTCTATGAATCATTCCCTGCTGACACCCGGCTCTACCGTGAAAAAAGTTTTTGAAACTAATTTTTTCGGTAGCTTTTTCTTTGCCAAAGAATGTGCAAAAGTCATGAGAAATAAAGGAGGAAGAATTGTCAACTTCTCCACAGTAGCTGTTCCCCTGAATCTGGAGGGAGAAATGATTTACGCTTCCTCTAAAGCCGCCGTAGAAAAAATGACGAAGATTTTGGCTAAAGAACTTGCCGATTTTCAGATTACGGTAAATGCTATAGGGCCTACACCAATTTATACAGATCTGATAAAAGTGATTCCAAAAGATAAGCTTCAGCAGCTTCTGGACCAGCAGACGATTCACCGTTTAGGAGAATTTGAAGATGTGGAAAACGTGATAGACTTTTTTATATCACCCAAAAGCAACTTTATTACAGGACAGATTATATACTTAGGAGGATTATGAATCTAAACCAATTACACCATTATTCCGGATTAAGTATTATAGAAGAAAATAATACCTATACCTATCCCGAACTGGGAGACCAGATTTCAAAGGTTACTGATGAACTGAAAAACAGTATCATTCCCAATGACGTCGTTTCTGTCCAGTCAGATTACAGCTTTGAAAGTATTTCTATGCTTCTGGCGCTTTCACAGTTTCCCTGCATTATCGTTCCCATTGTTCCCACAACGGATACAGAGATTCAAAATAAACAGAAGGCGGCAAAAGTGACGAAAATCATTAGTTTTGAAAATAAAAAGACGGTAGTTACCTCCGTTAATGAAGTATTTGACAGGGTTGAACAATATGATGAGATTCTGGATAAGAATCAATCAGGATTGGTGCTGTTTTCGAGTGGAACTACAGGAGCTCCGAAAGTAATGGTGCATAATTTCAGTGAAATTATCTCAGAATTTAAAGAGCCGAAGAAGCAAAAGAATCTGAATTTTATTCTTTTCCTGCTTTTTGATCATATCGGAGGAATTAATACATTGCTTGGATGCCTGAACAATGGCTCGCAGATTACTATTCCTGCCAACAGGAACCCTGAATATATCATGCAGCTGATTCAGGATAAAAAAATTCAGGTACTGCCTACAAGTCCTACCTTTCTGAATCTGATGCTCATGACGGAAGATTTTGATAAATATGACCTTTCAAGCCTTAAAATGATTACTTATGGTACCGAAAGAATGCCTCAGCATTTACTGGATAAACTGAAAAATAAAATACCTTCCACTAAATTTCTACAGACCTTCGGAACCAGTGAAACCGGAATTTTAAAGACAGAAAGCAAATCATCTACAAGCCTTTTCTTTAAGATCGTTGATCCTAATTATCAGTTCAAAGTAGTTGACGAACAGTTGTATTTGCTGTCGAAAAATCAGGTTTCAGGCTATGTGAACCAGGAAAGCAGCCAGTTTACAAAAGAAGGATGGTTTGCCACAGGAGACCTTGTTGAGGTGGATGAAGACGGTTACCTAAAAATAGTGGGAAGGATTAATAAAGTCATTAACGTAGGCGGTTTAAAGGTGCTTCCAAAAGAAGTGGAAGATGTCATCAATCTCATTCCGGAAGTGATCGATACCACAGTTTTTGCCAAAGACAATGCCATTACAGGTCAGATGGTTTGCGCCAAAGTTGTGATTACCGAGGGGAATGACGAAAAAGAAATGAAAAAACTCATTTTACAAAAGTGCCGTGAGGAACTGGATAGATATAAGGTGCCGAGTAAACTTATTATTACCCATTCATTGGACGTTACGGCCAGATTTAAGAAAGAAATTTAATTATAAAAAAAACATATGTATATTTTTTATCGCTTAATGCTTTTCTGCTTTACTTTTTGGGAAAGACTTTACATGAAGATCTACACCAAAGTATGTGTGCTTCAGGGGTTGAAACTCGGGGAAGGTGTTAAGGTTTTTGAAAGAGTTTATTTTGGTTCAGAACCATTTCTTATTGAAATAGGAGATAAGACACAGATTGCAGGAGGTACACGTTTTGTGAATCATGGCGGAACAACAATGACCCTGAGACGTCTTGAAGGCTTCGAAGATGTCAGAATTTTCGGCAGAATAAAAATAGGGAAGAACTGTACCATTGGTTCCAACTGTGTGATTCAGCAGGATGTGGAAATGGGAGACAACTGTATCCTGGGTGCAGGATCTGTTCTTACCCATTCAATCCCTGATAATACTGTTTTTACAGGTAATCCGGCGAGATTTATTTGTTCTGTGGAACAATATGCAGAATCTGTACTCGATCTGAATACCATGTATCCCCGTGAGTTGGAGCAAAACAGAACAGAGCTTAATCAATGGCTGAAAAAGAATCTGCCCTATGAATTTAAAAAGGCAAAAGCCTATAAGAAAAGATCTGAATCATAAAAATGCATTCCACAGGAATCATTATATCTAATCTTTTTGGGGAAATTTAATCTCCTACATAAATAAAAGGTGGCTGCGGTTCTCGAAGCCACCTTTTATTTTTAGTGATCAGCTGATCACTTTTATTTTTTTAACACCTCAATAATCTGATTGTATATCTTTTGATTATTAAATCTTTGGGAAGCTGTTTTATTGTTGAGTTTGATGGTTTCTACCCACTCCTTATCCGTTAAAAATCTTTCCATACCCTCAGCCAGTTTCGTTGCATCATATTCTACAATCGTTCCGTTGATGCCATCATCCATCATTTCTTTTACTCCGCCGGCGTTGGTTGCTACAACCGGCTTCTCTAAAATCAATGCTTCTCCGATCACCAAAGGGTAGGCTTCCGATTTGGAAGGCAGTACATAAAAATCAGCCTTGTTTAAATAAGGGTAAGGATTGATCACCGGATCTTTAATGATAAAAGAATCCTCAATGCTGTACTCTTTGATTAAATTCAACAATTCCTCTTTATCCTGTCCATTTCCAAAAAGCCAGATTTTATGATGTAAACCTTTGTTGATTAGTATTTTATGGGCTTCAACTAAAATTTTGTTTCCTTTTCTTGGAATAAGCCTTCCTAATGAAATAAAAACAGGCAGATCTGTCTTAAAATCTACCTCAAATTCGCGAGCCTTTTCCTTAATGACCTCGTGTTCAAACGGATTATAAATGACAAGCCCTTTCGGGATCTCTTCATGATACACTTCTTTTATGATGTTTCTGGTTTGTTGCGAGACAAAAACCGCAGTATCCATCTGCTTAAGCTGTCTTATAATAGTAAGCTTATCCGCCTCAGTGGCTGCGGCATCCCTTATATCTGCATGGAACCATCCTATTTTTTTTGATTTTTTAAAAGGACTTTTCAGTAACGCCTCAAATTCTGAAGATGTAAAAGCTATTTCCACATCCGGCTGAAACTGTATCAGTTTTTGGATGAGTTGAGGAAACCTGTGATAAATTTCCAATCTGACTCTTCTTGAAGCCAGTTGTAATTTGTGCATCAATGGGTTATTTGAAAACTGTTCTTTTCCTTCAGCCAAATGAAAAACCTTAACGTTTTTAGGGATTAATGGAAGCATTTCACCCTGCCTTAAATTGAGGAGTAGGGTAACTTCAAACCGATCTGCAGGAATGTTTTTCATAATGTCACATAAAACCTTTTGTACACCACCAGTTTCCATAGACCGTAATCTGAATAATACTTTAGTTTTAGATGTTTTCATGTGTGAATTAAATTTGATTTTATAGATCTTAATAATACTCTTATTTTTAACAGAAGAGCATTTCAGTATTATTTTCCTTCAGACAAAAGAGTAAATATTTCCCTCCCAAAAAAAAATTAAATATTTTTCTTATTAATTTTGAAATTAAGGTACTTTCTTTTTCGAAGATAAAATTGGGAAGGCTTTCGATATGATCTATATCCTTATTGTAAAGTTTTTGAATATTCCTCCTTTTAAGAGTGTTGTATAATACAAGATGCCAGTTTTTATATAATTTTTCTTTTTTTGTTTTGTTTTGGGAAACTCCACCGTCATGAATTCTGTATAAATAAAGTTTTTTTGGGATGAAAGCTAAATTCCCTTTTTCATATAATTTAAGGTACAAATCCTGATCCACAGATGACGTTAGAGTTTCGTCTATTTTTTCAGTTCTTTCATACGTTTCTTTTCTGAAAGTGAAAAAATGGGCAACTTCAAATTGCATATTGAAAAATTTTTTTTCCCCGTTTTTTATTTTTTTAGAATTTGGAAATATTTTATCAATGATCAGATTTTTGTCACTGATATAAAACTGTGAATAAGTGGCTACGGTATTTTTATTGTTATAAAGCTTTATACTTTCTTCCAGCGCATCGGATGTTAACGCGTCATCGGGGTCTACAAAGCCACAGATGTCCCCCGTTGCATATTCCATACATTTTTTCTTGGTGTATCCTACACCTCTGTTTGTTTCATTTTCATAAAGGAAAAACCGTTTGTCATTTAAAATTAATTCTTTCAGAGCCTTTTTTTCCGACGCTGTTGAAAAATCATCTACAATGATTACTTCCCAGTTTGTGAAAGTCTGTTTAAGGATACTTTCAAAACAGTCTGTGAAAAAAGACGCATTATTATAGTGGGCTATTAAAATAGAAAACTTCATTTTGCTTAAAAAAATTATATTTTTTGCATTAAAACTCTCTGTAAGGTAATAAAAATCTTCCTTTTTATCTTGTATCCAAGTGAGCTTTGGTATGTTAAAAGATTGAAAATTTCGTGTTGTCCACCATAAATTTCCGGAACTTTCATTCCATTAATGCTTTTGATGTTTCTTCTTTTCATGGCATTAAAAATCACCTGCGCAAAGTATTCATAGGATTTGGATTTATTCTCATTCTGGGATATTCCTCCCATGTGTGTCCTGTAAAGATAATTGGTTTCGTTAATGAAGTAAACATTCCCTTTTTCATACATTTTTAAATACAGATCCTGGTCTTCTGCGATTTTCAGATCAGGATTCATCTTCTCCGTCTGTTCATAAATATCCTTTCTGAACGTTACAAAATGAGCGATCTGAATGGGATAATTAAAAAAATAGGGGTCTTTATTCTGAACCTGCTTGGCAGATTTAAAAGGCATGATAGGTTTTAGATTTTTATCACAGCTCATGAATCTTGAATAAGTCAACACCACATTCTGTTTTAGGGTAAATACACTGACCGCTTTTTCAATAGCGCCAGGAAGAATAGCATCATCCGGATCTACAAAACCGCAAATATCACCCGTAGCAAGTTCAATGAGCTTACTTTTGGTAATACCAACGCCACAGTTTTTTTCATTTTCGAAAAATTTAAAGCGTTTGTCTTCTGCAATGATGGCTTTGATCTGTTCTTTTTCTTCTTCAGACGAGGCATCATCAAGAATCACAGCTTCCCAATTTTTGTAGGTCTGCGAAAGTAGTGATCTGTAGCAGTCTCTGAACAGGGCAGCATTGTTATAGTGGGCTATAAGTATGGAAAATGTCATCTGAATTTAAAGAGAATTGAATGTTAAGTCCTGTTTATTAATTACTTGTGTATTGGCAGGAATATCTTTATATATGGTACAACCTGCACCAATGATGCAGTTGTCTCCAATTGTGACACCTTTCAGTACCGTCACATTGCTTCCCAACCAGCAGTTATTGCCTATTTTGATAGGAGCTTTTGTAAATTTTGACGGATGAAGCTTGAAGGCAGGAGAAGTGTCATAAGTATGGTTATGATCATAAAGTTTGACATTTTCCCCAAATAAAGTGTTATTCCCGATTGAGATATGTTCAAGACAGTTGATCGAGCAGAAGTTGTTCATGAAAAAATGATCACCGATCTCTAAGCTGGCATCTTTCACGACCAGAATACAGGTATAGTTTCTTAATTCTACAGCCTTTCCGATACTTAATTTTTTTATATCTTTATCTACAACAAAACGGTTGCCTACGCCCATTCTGATATGATTAAAAAACACTTTAGGGTTTCTTTTTAGGGTAGAAAGCTGCTGTCTTCTGTAGAATTTTTCGAAAAGATTATAGAACATATCGGGGCTTTTATTTTTTTCATTTTCATTTGAGTCTCACAAATATAATCTGTTTTTAGATAAATGAGAAAAAAATATTTATTTTTGCGATATTAAATATAACACAGTGAGTGAAATAACAAGGGTTCTCAAAACTTTTATCGGGTATCTTAAAAGACCCGATCTTTATCCGGAGCTTGGCCGGAAAATTATCAAAAATACAGTCAATAGAGGTAATGCTTTCAAAGGCAAGGAAAAAACAAATTCCTGGGCGGCCGGAAGAGCGGTCTCTCAAAAAGAAGCTGTTTCAAAGCTGTTTGCTGTTGAAATAGATGCTTTCCGTAGCGATTATGCAGATGTTTTACATACAGCAGCACAAAAGGAAAAAGCATGTCCTGTGAAAATGGGCGGTCCCGGAGCTTTGGAATTGCTGTACTATGCATGTGAATTTGCCGGTGCAAAGCATGTCGTAGAAACAGGGGTGGCATATGGATGGTCATCACTGGCTTCGCTTCTTTCTTTGAGGAAAAGAGATGGTGTGCTTTACAGTTCAGATATGCCTTATCTGGCACAGGATGGTGATCAGTACGTAGGTTACGTGGTACCGGAAAACCTTAAAAAAAGCTGGAAACTATTCCGCTTTGCTGATAAAGAATCGTTGCCAAAAATTTTTGCTGACAATGCAGTTTTTGATGTTCTTCATTATGATTCGGATAAGAGTTATAACGGAAGAATGTGGGCATATGATGAGCTATACAAACATTTGAAAAAGGGAGGCGTTTTTATCAGTGATGATATAGGCGACAATTCTGCTTACCAGGATTTCTGTGAAAAAAATGACATAGAAACCACGGTAGTAGAGTATGAAGGAAAATACATCGGTGTTTTTGTCAAGTAGTTTATCTGTAACTAAAACTATATAAGGCTGTTGAACAGTTTTCATGAATGAAGATAAGCCAGATTACCTTTACCCGATTTCTTGCAGCTATAGCCATCGTCATTTCTCACTTTAATAAAGATATGTTTGTCTATAAGACTGATTATATTTCAAACATATTTTTAAAAGCTAATGTGGGGGTGAGTTATTTTTTCATCCTTTCGGGTTTTATTATGATCGTGGCTTATCATAAGAAAGAAAAGATCGTGTACTTTGAATATTATAAGAACAGATTGGCAAGGATCTATCCGCTGTATGTGGTAGGGCTCTTGCTTTTTCTGGTGACGAGATATTCAAATTTCAGTATCGATAAGGTCTTTCTGTACCTGTTTGGGCTGCAGAGCTGGATTCCGGGTAAAGCCATGATCTTAAATTTTCCGGGATGGTCTATCTCTGTGGAGTTTCTGTTTTATCTTATTTTTCCCTTGTTGCACAATTATTTTTACTCTAAAAAGAATAAAAGTATTTGGGTAGCAGGCATTGTCCTATGGGTGATTACGCAGGTATTCTCTTATCTTTATGAAGCTTCACCATCCTATAAAGGTCCGCACACAGAAAGTCACGAGTTTCTGTATTATTTCCCACTGATGCATGTAAGCGAATTTTTGGTAGGGAATCTTGCCGGATTGTTTTTTGTGAAGAATTTTAAACAGAAAAATTACGATATTCCGGTGATTTTGATTTTTGCAGCGACCATGCTTTCGCTGATCTTTGTTCCTCTTTTTTATCACAACGGGCTGATGGCGCTTCTTTTTATTCCGCTTATTATTTTAATTTCCCGAAATAACGGGTTCGTGACCAAATTGTTCTCATTAAAACCCCTGGAATATTTAGGCGAAGCCAGTTATGCCGTTTATATTACCCATATTCCCATTCTTTATATCCTGAGGGAGGTTCTGAAGTGGCAAAAGTATAAACTTGACATCAACAGTATATTCTGGGTCTATCTGGCTGTTCTTATCCTCACTTCCATGCTGTTCTACCAATTTATTGAAAAACCACTCAGAGATTATCTTAAAAAACTAAATATCAGATAAGATTTCCCTTGGTCGTAAAGTAGATACGGTACGTTTGAAAATCTGTTATTTTTGATTGATAATTTCTGAAGTCAAAACCTGGCAGGCTGAACCATTTTGTTGGCCCCCGTTGGATTCTACAATAATGTATTCCTTATCAATTAAAAAAGCTTTGAAACGAAGTACTGCAGAATGATTTTTTTCATTACTGTTCTGGATTTTTTTATAGAGAATATCTACTTTCCTGTCTTTACAGCCCTGGATCAGTTTGCTGAACTTTACCTCGTAGTTTGTAATTTCTCCATAATATTTAATGACTGAAAAGCTGTTGATAGATAAAATTAAAGCTGCAAAAGTTTGAGCATAGACTATATTCTTTTTTGAAATATTCAAGGCAATGAAAAGAATCAGATACAGGTATGCGTTACTTTTAATGCGGATAGTATCATCTATTTTTGTAGTGTAATAGCTGTACAGGATACCTGATAGTACGATTATTAATGAAATGATAAGATAAAAGTTGAAGTAGTCTATATTTTTTCTTTTTTTAATAAAAATATAAGCGCAAAAAGAGACAAGAGCTATTCCTACAAAGATATTGAGCACAGATATCCTGTGTAGAATTCCTTTGTGTATAATTACATTAAGAAAACTGAAGTCTTTTAATATGGATACAGATATTTTTGAAATAAAATCAACAAGCGGAGCTGGGCTGATATGAAGATGATCCCTTTGTCCGAGAGCAAAGCCACAGTACATATAATTGATCAATAAGTAGGCTAGAGCTCCAGCGGATAGAGAGGTAGAAAGAATGATAAAAGATCTTACAGAGTGAAATTTCTTAAATGAAAGGTAAGCAAGATATACCAATACAGAAATAAGAACAAAAATACCCGAAAAACGAACAGAAATCAGCAAAAAGAATAGGGTAGAAAGATAAATGGTATGCTTTGTAATAAATCCCTCACGTGTATAATTGTATACATAATAAATAATCAGATAATTGAAAAAATAATACAAAGGCTCCGATAAGCTTATGGGATATAAATTAAGAAATGGATAGAATGAAAAAACTAGAATAGTCTGTGATAAAAAAAAATTCTTTCGGTATGAAAAAAGAACGATCCCTATATAAGCCAATATGTTGACCAGTTTGGATGCCACAAAAAAGCTTCCGGTGAAAAAACTCAGTAACTTGATAGCTAAAGGATATCCCAAAGGGAAATTCGCCTTGTAGTGCCAAAAATCCTGAACCTGCTGCAAATAAGTAATACCATCCGGGGTAAGCTCCCCGGAGGAATACATCACCTTTAATATAAAATAAATTATAGTTCCAAAGAAAATGGTATAATCAAAAGGTGTTATTTTGCTGTTAGCCGGACTGAAAGTCATCATAGCAGAGAATCTCTGAAATTAATATTATAAAGTCCGGAAGCTATACTCTTGTAATCTGTTACCAGATATTTCAGGATCATAGCCCATTTTTTCAGTGTAGGAGCATTAGCAATCTGAAAGCTTCTGTGCATCCTTTTGATATGTCGTTTTACATTTTCCGGTATTTTTTTCTCATCGGTAGCCCAGCTGTCAATTTCTTTCCAAAGAAGAATCCTGGTACTTGAAGGTTTTATTTTTTTAGAACCTACCTGAGTAATTCGGTTATTTTCATGTACCCCTCTCATTGCCACAGCTTGGTCCAAAATGCCGGGATAGAGATCAAGATAGAAAGAAAGACGGCAAAGAAATTCAGTATCCTGATGAAGCCTTAAATTGGTTCTGAATAGAATATCCATTTTCCTTAGAAGAGGCTCTCTACGGATGGTCAGTGCATCAATGCTGAAAAGGCCAAAACTCCCCAGCATATAAATCTGTCCGGGAAAAACATCTTTAGGGCTATGTCTTTTGTATACGGTAGTGAGATGGTCTCCAAATAGCGGATAATATTGTTCTTTTGCTTTTTCAGAGTAGTAATGAACGCCCAGAGCACCATAGACCCCCTCTACCTCCTGTTTTTCGAAAAGTTCTTTTTCAGCGTCAAAGCGGTTGGGAAGGAAATAGTCGTCTGCATCCAGAAAAGCAATAAAATCTCCGGTAGACTTTTCTATTCCCAAATTTCTGCTGGGACCCGCTCCGTGATTGCCTCTGTCTGCATGTTGATAAAGATGTACCCTGTCGTATTTTTCGGCAAGCTGCAGGCATATCTGCAGAGCGTTGTCTGGGGATTGGTCCTCTATCAGAATAACTTCGTGTACTTCATCAAACTGAAGTGCCGATTCTACGGCCTGAGAAATAAATTTTTCAGCATTATAAACGGGGATAATGACTGATATTTTCATTGTTTTTGTTAACATTTTAAATGATAAAGGTAATGAAGTGTGTAATTTAAGGATTTTAACAGCCTTGTAATAAAAAAAGTTTATTATGTTAAGAAATTAATGAGTATTTAAAATTAATATTATAAAGACCCGATCTGATACTCCTGTAGTCGGTGATGAGATATTTTATCACCATTCCCCATTTTTTTAATGGGGGAGCCTTAGCGATTTCATAACTGCGGAGCATTCTTTTGATGTGGGTCTTAGCATCATCCGGAATCGTATCTTCTTGTTGAGCCCAGCTGTAGACCTCTTTCCATAGCAGGCTTCTGGAGATCGCCGGATCCACTTCATGGGTATCCACTTTGGTTATTCTGTTGTGCTCATGTACGCCTCGTACGGCAACAGCTTTGTCAATGCTTCCCGGGTACAGATCAAGATAGTAAGACAGGCGGAACAGAAATTCGGTGTCTTCATGAAGTATTAAGTGATCCTTAAACAGTATATTCATTTTTTTAATTAAAGACGATTTGCGGATCGTTAAAGCATCAATGGTAAAGAGACCAAACGATCCCAACATATGCATTTGTCCGAAAAAAACATCTTTAGGAGGGTGTTTTTTATACACAGTGGTTAGCCCGTCCTCAAAGAGATGGTAATACTGTTCCTTTCCTTTTTCAGAATAATAATGAACACCAAGAGCTCCATAAACTCCTTCTACTTCAGGATTCTTGAAAAGCTCCTTTTCTGCCTCAAACCGGTTCGGAAGAAAGTAATCATCAGCATCTAAAAATGCTAAAAAATCACCGGTTGATTTTTCTATACCTAAATTTCTGCTGGAACTGGCACCATGGTTGCCCTTGTCCGGATGCTGATAAAGTTTTACTCTTTCGTGCTTTTCGGAAAACAGCTGACATACTTGCAGAGCATTATCCGGAGATTTGTCCTCAATCAGGATGACCTCATAAACTTCATCAAACTGAAGAGCGGATTCTATGGCCTGCGAAACAAATTTCTCTGCATTGTAAACAGGAATGATTACTGATATTTTCATCTTCATCTTTGGAACAGTTAAAATAAACTTTTATTTTTTATAGTGTAATTTTTTATTCTATGCTTTTAATCTAAGTTTTAAATATTCAGTTATTTTTTTCTCTACAAAATAATAGAAAAAAGCAGCAACGCCAATAACAATGATAATTTTTAACATGAAATAAGGAATATTGAGGTACCCATCTACTTTAAATCTTCTGAAAAAGAGTTCTACAAAAGGATGTGAAAGATACAAGGAATAGGAAATGTCACCTAAAAAGATAAGAAAACGGTTTCCTTTGAAATGAAACTTATAATCAAATAACAAGAAAGATAAAACAAATAAAGAAACAATCAGCAATAGTAATAAATTGTTGGTTACCGTAATAAGACCGAATAATACTGCTGAAAACGATACAATTCCAACAGTACACAGTAGCATAGCCCAATTTTTACTTACAGAAACCTTATCCAGCAAAATGGCAAATACAATCCCGGTCACAAAATATAAATTCAGGGGACTGCAAACCATCTCCAGATAGGCACTTTCCGGTGGATATAAAAGCCCGGCTATATAAGTCAAAATAAAAAATGCTGCGATAAAAATATATCTTCCTTTTTTGAAGAGAAGGGACATCCCGAAGATCAGGTAAAAAAACATCTCATAATTAAGAGACCATCCCAGATACAATACAGGGAACGTGTTTTTTTGTGGAAGAAAAAAGATAGAATGAATAAGTCTTTTGAAGCCTTCATCCTGAAAATATACCATGAGAGTACCTCCAATAACCATCCATGCTCCGGATAGCAGAAAATAAAGGGGTACAATTCTAATGATTCTTCGCTTATAAAATAAAGTAATTTCCTTCGAAGTATTGATACTGAAATCCTTTTTTAAAGTTGTAAAAGCCATGATAAACCCGCTGATTACAAAAAAAATACTGACCCCAATGCTTCCTCTTTTAAACAAAATATCACCAAGGCGCAGATTCTCAAAATTAATATATTCTGAGAAATGGAAGCAGCAGACCAGCAATGCAGATATACCTCTTAATATCTGTAGGTTATTGAGTTTCATAAATGGGTGTAAGTAAATCTATATTTTGTTTTCAGAATCTTAGGATCTTTAAGAATGGCCCCAAAAAGAGTTGTCATTTTGGAAAATCCTTTTTTTACAGAAAGTTCAAAAGCTTTTTTCTGCAGAGAGATATGCTGCTTTGCATCCGGATCTGAAATGTTTTTTTTAGACCATTCATACAAAGAGTTCCAAAAGAGAAACTGTCTTTCGTTATATTGGGGAGAATATTTTATGATTTTGGTAATTCTATTGTCATCATGAATACCTCTGACTCCGGTTGCCTTGTCTATAATTCCAGATTTTAAATAGCAATGATATGCTAGTTTAATAATAAAATCAGAGTCCTGATGAACGCGCAAAACCTCATTAAATTTTAAGTGATTTTTCTGAAGAGCCGATTTTCTGACAGTAAGTGCATTCAAATGAAAAAAAGTGCCGAAGTTTTTAGAGGTTAAACCTAAAAGACCTTTGAAAACTTCTTTTCCTTCGGCAGGATAATTAACCGTGGTAAGCGAAACATCATTAAACTTAGACTGAAACTCCTGTTTACCTTTTTCGGTTAAATATTCAATTCCTACGGCGCCAAAAACCCCATCGATCTGTTGATCGTTAAAAGCTTTTTTTTCCGCATCAAACCTATTGGGGAGATAATAATCATCGGCATCAAGAAATGCGATGAAAGTACCGGATGATTTTTCAATACCCAGATTTCTTGTTGCAGCTGCTCCGTGATTTCCTTGATCAGGATGCTGGAATAGTTTTATCTTAGAATGCTGACTGGCTAATTTCCGGCAAATCTCGAGTGAATTGTCGGTAGATTGGTCTTCAGCTAAAATGATTTCTTTTACTTCTTCAAACTGCATGGCAGAGGCTACAGATTTTTCTAAAAATTCTGAAGCGTTATACACCGGTATGATGACGGATATATTAAGCATTATAGTACAGATTGGTTATTATGAGCCCAAAGAGCGAGCTGTAGCAGGTTCCAGTGCTTATTGTCTTTAGTCTGAAATTTCTGGGCTGCATCAAAATCGATGTAGTTGAAGATTTTCTGATCACGGTTTTTTAACAGGTCATCAGAAAGTTTCATCAGGTTATCTTCTGCAAACCAGCTTTTTACGCTCATTCCAAAGCCTTGTTTATGACGTTTTCTGATGGTTTCTGTCCAATATGAACCCATGGCTTCACGCAAAATGATCTTATCGTTGTCATGAGTTAGTTTCAATTGTTCCGGCAGCTGAATACAAAATTCGGCAAAATCAAGATCCAGAAAGGGTGTTCTTACTTCCAAAGAATTGGCCATAGCCATTCTGTCGGATTTTACCATCATATTTCCGGGAACATAGTGCTCAAGATCCACTCTCATGATATCGTTCAATGAGTCGGGGTTAGGCGTAAAGCTGTAGCCCTGTTTATAATCTGATACCAGTCCCAGTCTTTCCCGTTCTGTTGTATTAAAATCATTCCTCACAAAATTCTGGTGGAAGTCTAAAATTGATGAAAACTTCAAATTTTGCTGGGTAACAAAAGAGGTTTGCCTTGCTTTTTGATATAGTTTTAACCCAAACTGGGCAATTATATTTTTATAACTGAAGTGATTTTTTAATTTATTTTCAACAGTATAAAAATGATATCCGCCGAACAACTCATCACCTACATCTCCGGAAAGTGCGACTGTAAGACTTTTCCTCGCATTTCTGCAGATCTCGTAATGGGGAAGATAAGAAGTGTCTGCAAAAGGCTCATCTAAAAATGGAGATATTTTCAGCAGTGATTCTGCAACATCTCCTTTCTGTTCATGAACTTCACGGTGATTGGTGTTATATCGATCTGCAATTTCTTTGGCAAATTTAAGTTCGCTGTCTTTATGATCATACCCAAAACTGATCGTTGTCTGTTTGGGCAGAAACTCATTCACCATCGCAACGATGGATGAAGAATCTAGTCCGCCACTTAGGAAGCTTCCTACCTCTACATCTGCAATGAGCTGTTTTTTTACAGCATTTTTTAAAAGATAAAAGAATTCCTCTTTGGCATCGGACAGACTTATTGCCCTGTCTTTTGCCGGAAGGCTATAGTATCTAGAGACTGTAATTTTTCCCTCTTTCCAGATCAGCTGATGAGCAGGAGGCAAAGTGAAAATATTACTGTAAATACTCTGGTAAGTACTCACATATCCATATTGAAGATAATGGGAGAGGGCATCTGTGTTGACCTGTGGCTGGATCAATCCGGAGGCCAGAATAGCCTTGATTTCTGAAGCGAAAATAAACTCATTGTTACTTCCTATTGCATAGAAAAAAGGTTTTTCTCCAAAACGGTCTCTGGCGCAGAATAGCTGTTCCTTCTGATTGTCCCAGATGGCAAAAGCAAACATTCCCGGAAGGTCATGGATGAGGTTTTCCTGTTTTCTCTGGTACATAGCCAGAATAACTTCTGTATCTGAACCTCCGTGGTAGGGATATTCTGCATAGTTCTTTTTAATGTCCAGGTATCCATAGATCTCGCCGTTAAGAACAATACATTCGTTTTTTGTATTGGAGAACATGGGCTGTTTTCCGTTATCAGACAGGTCTATAATAGAGAGTCTGCGGTGGCCTAAAGCTGCATGGTCATAAAATTCATAGTGCGAAGAATCCGGGCCACGGTGGATCATAGAATCCGTCATTTTCTGGATTTCTTCCTGATAATTTCTAGCATTATTACCAATAATTCCGGCTATTCCACACATGTGTTTTTATTTTTTTGATAATTTGAGGGAAGGTATAATGTAAATCTTCCGGTTTTTACTACTTTGTATTTTTCCGGATGATCCACGAATTGTAAAGGTACAATTTCTCTTGATAGGAAAGGATAGTCATTGCTTTCTATGTAGATGAAATCATCTGGAGTCTTGCCCACTTTTTTTATAATAAATCTTACATAATCTTTGAGTGCAAAATAGTAATATATAGGCGGGGAAGCGTTTAAAATATACAAGTATCCTATCAAGTGATTGCTGGAGTAGATGACATTAGGCTGATTTTGCAAATAGGGACGAAGATCCTCAATATCTTTTGTCCTTCCTTTATCTAAGTATAAATCGTAGCCGTTTATTTTTACTTTTTCAGTTTGTTCTGTGAAAATAAAATCTTTCCAGCCTTTTTCTTTCAATAAATTTTGGAAAACTAAATATTGGTAGATAAAAAGAACAACAAGAGCTGCATATATCCTTACCCTATACACTGATAAAATAATAATCGACAATGCAAGGTAGTAGTAAAGATTGTATAAAGTTCCCCGTACCTCAAAATAAGCCCCCGATCCAAAAGAAAGTCCAAAAGGAATAAGTGATAAAACAATAAGCATGGTTTTCTTTTCAATACAGATATCTTCGAGAAAATATCTGTAAATCAAAAGCGCTAGAAGCACATAATTGATATAAATAGATGGATGAAACAGATAGGAGATCACAAAAATCACACCCAAAACTATCAGGATATGGTTGGTGTGTTGTATTTTATTCTTTGAAAATTTATATAAATAGCCAATCAGAAGTAATGATGGAAGAAATATAAACCCTGCAACTTTTAAAATCCAAAATATAAAAAATCTCTTAGGATGCTGCTTGATGTGGAATTGTTTGTAATATTTTATCCATTCAAACTGAGAAATGAATTTTGAAAAGTCTTCAATAAAAGTAAAGTAAAAGATAATTCCCATTATTCCTCCGGCAATGATGTAGAAAATTATTTTTCTGTCTTTCTTCCAGAAATTAAAAAATAAAAAGCCTGCTATGGGAATAATAACAATGGTATGTGGGATGCCATTAAACAATAACATTCCAAGACAGAATCCAGAGATTATTAAAGACAAGGATTTATTGTAAATAAGATAAATGAATATAAATGCTAAAGCAAGATTAATCAGGATGGTATTGCTGATATATTGGTGCATAACAATATTGCAGACTCCCCAGCTTACAAAATTTACTGTAATTCCCAGGAAACCAATTAAAAAGGCATTGACTTTAAGCTTGTAGTATTTACCAGCAAAGAGGTAAACAAAGAACGTAGAAATATTCAGTAACGCATAGGTAATTATTCTGAAATGATAGATGTTTTCTGTAAAAAGGAATTTGAAAATTCTGTAAAAATTAGTAGAGTCTATGGTAGGTAAACTATCATGATCTTTGTAGTAAAAGAGATAGAATGCTTCATCGTTAAAAATGAAACCTTTATCCAGATTTGAATAAACAATATAGCCCATAAACAATGAACCTATAACAAAAATCCAGCTTAAGATATTTTCATAGTTGTATTGAGATCTTTCCATGAATTATTTTTTTTGAGCCAAAATGCTGAATCCTGATGCAACGTTTTTACTCATTGGATAGAACTGAAATATCACATCCAAAAATTTTATAGGAAAGGTAAGAACCATAAAAAGTAAGTAAAGTACGGTGTGAAGAGGTTTGATTCCGAAAGAAAATACCAGTGCAAACCATTCCTGAACTACCCAAAGCATTCCCGATGTAGGACCGATAGGCTTCAGTTTTAAAATGTCAAATGCTCTGAATTGGTGCTTCATCCCTTCAAAAGTAAATCTCTGGAAGTCATAGGGTGATGCATGAAAAGGTTGCATAAACGGAATGAAACTGTAAATTTTCCCTCCAGGTTTTAAAACCCTGTGAATTTCTGCAATTACCTTTTGAGGATTCGGGACGTGTTCCAAAACTGCAATATTGATGATGTAGTCTACCGAATTATCCTTAAACGGAATATTTTCAATATCACAGATGATATCCACATTTTGGTAAGGAAGAAGGTCTACATTCAGAAGATCATCTCCGAAATCTGAATTTCCGCTGCCGAGGTTCAGCGCGACTACATTTTTTCCTCTGATCTCGTTTCGGATTATGCGTTTTGCATCAAAAAAAGGCTGAGGATAAACAGGGCTGATGATCTCAATGAGGGCACTGTATATTTTATTAAACTTCTTTATTTTATATTTTATTTTATCAAGAAAATCTGTTACCACTTCTTCCTGAACCGGAATGAAGATATATTTCCCGTTTCTTACTTGGTATTCGTCTTTAAATTTTTCTTTGTCTATGTTTTTCATCGTTGTGTTAATGCTTTCGCACTATGAAATTATTTACTGTTCATTAATGATATTGATTATTTTTTCCTGCTCGGTTTCTGCCAGTTCAAAATAGAATGGCAACCTTAAAAGGCATTCTTCAAAATGATCAGAGTTGGGAAGTTCTCTGCTATTATGTTTTTGAGTATAGAACTCACTTTTGTGTAAAGAAAGGTAGTGAAATACTGCCAGAATATTATTTTCTTTCAGTTTTTTAATAAGCTCTGTTCTGGAACTCAAATCTTTGCAAACAATGTAAAACATGTGCGCATTATTGGTTGCGAATTCGGGAATGACCGGCAGTGAGAAGTTTTTGTTATCCTTTAGTCCTTCATAATAGCGGTTCCAAATTGCCCGTCTTTTTTCCTGTATATCATCTATATTTTCAAGTTGTGCCCAAAGAAAAGCGGAGATAATTTCACTCGGAAGGAAGGATGATCCCGTATCTACCCATCCATACTTATTAATTTCACCGCGGAAAAACATGGAGCGGTTGGTTCCTTTTTCCCAAATAATTTCTGCTCTGTTAATAAATCGTTCATCATTAATTGTCAACATTCCGCCCTCTCCTGAAATAATATTTTTGGTTTCATGAAACGAGAATGCTCCCAGATGACCGATACTGCCCAATGCTTTTTTTGTTCCGTCTCTGAAGGTATAATAACTGTCAATTGCCTGAGCAGCATCTTCAATGACGATAAGATTGTGCTTTTCAGCGATTTCAAGGATTTTTTCCATATCACAGGCAATTCCTGCGTAATGAACTACAACGATCGCTTTGGTTTTATCCGTGATTAAATTTTCAATTTTATCAGTATCAATATTAGGATTGTCAGGATAGGAGTCTGCGAAAATAATGTTTGCGTTCTGTCTTACAAAAGCCAGCGCTGATGATACAAAAGTATAACTCGGAACGATAATTTCGTCTCCTGACTGGATGTCCGCCAGAATAGCACACATCTCCAGAGCATCTGTACAGGAAGTAGTGAGCAAAACCTTTTTGAAGCCGTACTTTTCTTCAAAGAATGTATGGCATTTTTGTGTAAATATACCGTTCCCTGAAATTTTTCCGGTGGCTACAGCTTCTTCTATATATTTTGTTTCTTTTCCGGTAAGATAAGGTTTGTTAAAGGGAATCATTTTTCCAATAGTGTTTTATAATTAATTCATCTTTTATGGTATAGCCTTGCTTCTTATAAAAAGAACAGGCCTGGATATTTTCTTTTTGAGTAGGAATTTCCAGATGCGTTATTCCATTTTTAACGCAAAAGTCTTCCACTTTATTTAATAATTTTTTACCGAATCCCTGCCCCTGAAAATTGGGATGTGCGGCAATTAATCCAATTTTCCCAAGACGATCATATTTTTGAAGGGTTACAAAGCCTATTGCTTTTCCGTCTTCTTCAATATAAAAGGTTTTTAAAGCAAATTTTTTGTTGAGACTATTGATCACCCACATATTATAGAGCTCTCTGAATTTTTCTTCGCCAAATTTTTCATCAAGTAAAAATCTGCTTTTTTTCCCGCTTTCGTAAGCTAGGCTCTTGAAATAATCTGCTTCTTTTTCATAGGTATCGGTATCTTTTATCACCCCGAAATCCGTATGATGGAGCGGGTTTAATGTTTTTATAAAATTAACCTTTGTCTCTGTAAAAGACAATTGATATCCTTTTAAACTGAAATCAAACGCTGAAGGTTGTTTTACGACAACCAGGTCATAATCTTCAGAGTTAATATTCTCTTCTTTATCAATAGTGATATCTCCAATTTTTTTTCTGAAAAAATCGCTGTCCCACTGTAAAAAATTAATTTTCATAAGCTTCATCAATTATAAAGACAGGCCTGTTTTTTGTTTGGTTAAAAGTCTTTCCGAGGTAAATGCCTACGATACCAATACAGCTGATGACCACGCCGGATAGAAACCAAATGGATAATATGAGTGAACTGAACCCAGGTTCAGTGATCTTTCCTTCAAAATAACGGATTACAAAAAAAGCGGCAACTAAAACAGATAAAAAGGAAATGGCAGCACCAAAGCCTACAAAAATTTTCAAAGGCTTATCTGAAAAAGATATAATCACATTGAAAGCAAGTGAAATGAGCCTTGAAAGACTGTATGAAGATTTTCCGTCTTCTCTGGAACTATGTTCTACGGAAACATTTGTTGAGTTAAATCCCACCCAGTTGGCGAACAATGGAAAAAATTTGATATTGTCATTAATATTTAAGACAGACTGAATAACCTTTCTGTGGTATATTCCAAAATTAGCGACCTCATTATTGATTTCAATTCCGGCAAGATAATTAAAAACCTTGTAAAACATTTTAGAGCTCCATCTTTTAAAGAAAGAATCTATTCTGATTTCTCTCCTTGCTAGAACTGTATCATAGCCTTCAAGAGCCTTATGATACAGTTTCTCGATTTCTTTGGGCTGATCCTGCAAATCGCAGTCCATTACGACTATCCATTCACCTTTGGCTTTGCTTAAGCCAGCCATGATAGCAGGGTGCTGACCAAAGTTTCGGCTTAATCTGTAAATTTTAAGATGTTTATTTTTTTCAGCGAGACTTTTCATGACTTCCCACGAATTGTCCGGACTTCTGTCATCAACAAGAATGATTTCATAGTCCACACCCATCTTTTCAGAGACTTTATTAATTTCGGAAACTAAAATGGGAAGTATTTTTTCTGCACGATAAACCGGACTAACGATACTAATCATGAATTGTGGGGAATAATAAATTTTTTTTCAAATATATAAATAATCAATTTAGTTTCTTTGAATTATAAAAATAATCCTTTTTTTACTTATAGATTAAGGAAACAGTTTCTTTCTTTTAATATTTTTTCTTTAATTTTCAAGAGGTCAGGTGTGTTTTTGCTTATACTTTTATAACTTTTAAAATGTATTTTAGCCTTGTCAAGATTCCCTATTAAAGAATTTTTTACAATGCTTTGAAGCAATGCTTTTTTTTCCCGCTGCAAAGAATCATGATGATTAGGGTCTAAAATCTTTGTTTCTATACTCAAATCCTTGTATTTGGTGTAATCTATCTTATTCAGAGACTGTTTGCCGTCGTGTACCACTTTGCTGGCGGGAGCAAGAATAATTTTCATTTTGTGGAAGTGAACCCGGTTTACGTATTCATTATCTTCACCATAATGAAAAAAGTAAGGATTGAAACCACCTACTTTTTCTATTGTTTTTTTGGGAAGCAGCCAATGGGCGGCATTAACAAAATCAAGTTCATAATAAGGTTTCAGCGACTGAAAATAGAGATCAGAGATCAGCCTTGTTTTCTCACAGTTGTAGGCAATGTATTTGTCTAAAAATATGTCAAGTTTCTTTTCTGTCCCGTCTATATGCACAGGACTCATAATCCCAATTTCAGCTGTATTGGGATGAGAATGGTATACTTCCAGTAATTTTTCAAGACTTTCTTCATACAGCCAAGCATCCTGATTCATCAGATAAAAGAAATCGGCTCCTTCTTTGTAGGCTTTTTCTATGCCGAGGTTATTGGCTTTTCCGAAACCTAAATTTTCTTGAGACTGAATAAAATCTACCTCCGGAAAATGGGTTTTTATATATTCTTGTGTACCATCCGTAGAGCAATTATCAATGACAATACAGTTAACAGGAACTGAGGATTGTCTTAAACTTGTAAAACATCTTTCAGCCCATTTCATGGCGTTATAAGTGACAATTATAAAATAAATTTTAGGCATTTAAATATATTTATCAGTTAAAATCTTCAAATATTCCTCGGGTTTTACTCCTGCAAAAAACGTGTTGGTAGTATCGTCAAAATTTACCTTGTAAAAGTCTCCTTCTTCAGACTTTTCGTACTGAGCATCCTTTTGCAATTTGTTTTCAATTGCTTCTGTAATTTCCTTTAAATTGTAATAATAAGGATAAGCGAAATTAATTGTTTCATTTTTTATATTCATGCAGTTTGAGACTAGGAAACGTCCAATATCATCAATGTCTAATAACAATCTTCTGGCTTTACTGTGAATGACAAACTTATGATTGTTCATAATCTGATTTTTCAGATAATTAAACAACGTATTTGGATTTCCTCCGTTACCGACAATATTACCGATTCTTAGGATGAGGTAGCTTTCAGAATTATTTTTTATATAATCTTCAATTTTTAATTTATGTAAAACATAATGGCTTTCCTGCTTTGACTGATCATTCACACTAAGCGTGGAAAAATAAATCAGTTTGGCACTTTTATTATTTTCTAAAGTGTTTTTTAGCAGAGAAAATTCTCTTTCGAATTCTGAACTTCTGGTTTCAAGGGAATTAGAAACACCGGATGCGAAAAATAAATTATTTTCCGAATTGATGTCTTTTAAAGAATTTGCGATAAGTCCAGTTCCTATAATCATTTATTTTTGTTTTAAAACTTATACAAAACTGCTGTTTTGTTTTTTAATGTCGTATTTCTGTTTAATGGTATGTCTGCTCCACTTTATGGCTAAATATAATTTAACCGGACTAAGAGAAAATTTGGATAAAACATTATAAAAAAAATACCCTGTACTTGCCTTAAAAAAATCAAATTTAGAGATTACATTAGAGTAAGACATCAATGTAAAATAAAAATAAGTTTTTAGTTTGAAAGAGCTGTAATCCGGATTATATTTTTTTACAAAAGGAATAATTGCAAAGTCTTTTTTCATGACATCAGACGTTACATTTTTTGAAATACTACCACTGAATTGTCGGTAAGTACTCATCTGCTCAGGCAATATTTTGATTTTGCCATAGCACCCGGCCAATAAATAGAGACATCTGTCTGCAGAGATAATATCGGTAGGAAAATCTTCCTTTAAAATATCTTTTCTGAAAAAGAAAGTAGAAGTCTGACATATTTTTAAATCTGTCAAATCATCTTTTGATAATTCATCTCCCGGATGGTCTGAAAAACTGTGACTGGGAGCAGGAGTGTCTTCATACACAACTTTAGAATCGGTTCCCGTAGCTGAAAAATTGGGGTGTTTTTCTAAAAAATTAAATTGTTTCTGGAGTTTAGAAGAATCTATCCAAAGGTCATCACCGTCTAAGATCGCAATATATTTTCCAGATGCTTTCGAAAAGGAGAATAGTGTGTTTTTTACATATCCTAAATTCGGAATATTTTTAAAATACTTAATTCTATTTCCTTGAGGATGGTGATTAATCATTTTATTGATCACTGCTTCTGTATTATCCGGAGAATTGTCGTTGCATATAATAATTTCGTAATCACCGCCGAATTCCTGCGCGAAAATGCTATTGAGGCATTCCTCAATATATTTTTCGTGTTTATATGTAGTGATACAAATGCTTATGTCCATAACGTTATCAGATTGTAAATATATCAGCTATTTTTAGATCCAAATAGTTGTATCGAACACATTTTGCAATATAGATCTTTTTGTCTATAAACCCCATTGTGTTGAGATAGGCATTTCTATGAGTAATAAACTTTGAATAAAGCTCTGTTTTATTATGATCTTCTTTTGGTGACATTTCTTTAGCTCTTTTTAAAGCATTTAAATACGGATGTACATAATCTTTAAAATATTGTTTGCTTTTTGGAAGTTGTTCAGTATCTTTTTTTTCGGCTGCAGACCTTAAACCATATACTTGGTTAGAATGCAGCCTGTATGAAGACAGTGATTTAGGAATAAACCCAAGTGCGTTTTTCATGCTCAGTTTTTGAACAATGAAATAATCGTGGGCTACCGGGAAATCCTTAAGGTTATATTTTGCTAGGGCTTCTCTTTTTATTGCCAATGCACACCCCAGAATGAAACTTCCTTTATTTACTAATGCTGTAAAAAGCTCACCTTCTGAAATTTCTTTATTAACAGTTTCATGCGAAATATTTTTCCAGTTGAGGTATGATGGTTGAGTATTTTCTTCATCCATCAGTTTTAAATCATGAAATACTCCGTCAAATTGAACATTAGCTTCAAAAAAACGTATAGTTTCCTCTATTTTATCTTTTTCCCAAATATCATCTTGATCACTTATGACAATAATTTCATGAGTAGTTAAGATAATTGCTTTTTCGAAATTTTTAATGAATCCTAAATTCGTTTCGTTTCTAAAGACTTTAAAAATATGTGGATAATTTTGTTGATAAGCTGAAAGAATCTCAATAGTTGAATCTGTTGACATATCATCACAAACAACAATCTCATCCGGAGCCGTAGTCTGAGTAAGAATAGAATCCAGCTGTTGAGATAAGTATTTTTCACCATTATAGGTACATAAAGCAACCGATACTTTCATTGTTTAATATAATTAATAGATGTTTTTATAATTACCGTCCAATTTGCCTTTTTCATCCACTTTCCATGAATTTGAGTTGGAAGAAGTATTGATGTAAAACCTTTGCTCATCACTAAGATTATTTATATCCAGATACCATCCGCCATGTGTACATGTGAAATCAGCGGCCATCCGAATGGCATTCATGAATATTCTTTTACTCGTATCAGGGATATAATTAGGAGTATAAAGCGCAAAAGTAGTGTCAATATCAGCAAAAAACATGTCTTTTTCGACTTCTTTCTGCCAAAACTGGGATTCCCAGTTAAGAACATTTTTTTTCAATGGATAACTTTCAGGAATATCATCCAGCCGAAGAGCAAATCCTATTTTTGTAATTCTACCTGAATATTTAAATAGCTTATTAATAAGAATTCTCATAAATTTCTCAGGCAGTTGATCATTAGGGATGATATCCGCATCTGTAACAATATAATATCCCTTTGAATATTTTTTTTGTAAAACAGGGCTTTTAAAAAACACTAAATGTCCTGCATTTTCTTCCTGATACTCGATTGTGATTTTGTCTTTTATTTCTTTATAATATTCTAATAAAGGGGGATAGGTAGATTGATTATCTATCACTACAATGTTTTTAAAACCTCTTTTGAGATAAAAATCTATCTGCTGTTTTAAATAAAACAACTGGTTGTAGTTAATTATAATAATCGGAATTTTCTTAGGTTCAAAATATTGGGATCTAAGAACAGGATTGTTCATCAAGCTTTTGATAAAACTTACATATTTTCTGATTCCTTTTGTGTTTTCTTTTAAGTAGTTTTTTAATTTTAAAATGAAAATGAGCATTGGTATAATGCAAGCTTTCATATTAAAAGGTACATTTTTTAAAAAACGATTAGCCTGATAACCATTTTTCTGGATAATATTATTGAATATTTTTCTATTCTTTTCAAATAAAAGTTCCTTATTCACTCTGTTTTGATAAGATGTAGAGTTCGGACTGTAATGGTTTTGATGAAGGATAATTTCAGAATCAACAAAGGTAATTTTCATTCCTTTTCTTTTTACCCTCCAAACGAAATCATTATCATCAAAAGCAATTCCCAATGAGAGCAATTCGCTAAAGCCACCTAAACTATCCAAATCTTTTTTGGTAATGGCAGTACAAAAGTGATACGCTTCCGGTCTGTGAGTAGAATGATTATACCATCCTGCGTCGCCATCTTTTGTTACAATGTGGTCATTCTCCTGAATGTTTTGTTTAATTCTTTCAGGAGCTTTAATGATTTCATTCAGGTTGTCTGTTACTTCTTTATCAAGAGAAAAGCAAGCAAAGCTGAGATAAATATTATCTTTAAGATTTTTATCTGTGTATTCTAGAATATTTCCCAAATGAAAACATTCAGGATTTTGAAGGATTATTTGATCACCTTTTGCTGCATTAAAACCAATATTGAAAGGTATACATGAGTTTTGATACCATTTTTTATCAGGATCAAGTCGGATTACTTTTAGAAAAGGATATTTCAGCGTTAAATCTTCTAACCGTTCTTCCTCTTTACTTCCGTCATCCACAGCGATTACTTCAAAATTTCCCTGGTAATTTTGAAGTTTAATACTTTCCAGTGTTCTTTTGAAAAGTTCTTTACGGTTATAATATGCTGTAACGATAGAAATCATTATAAAGTGTCTTTAATCAGTGTTTTATCTCTGTGTTTTATTATTTTATTACCCAGATTTATAAATGGTTTTTCCAAATATCTTTCAAGAATTAATGCTACAGGATAACAGGTAACGATTGTTAAAATCAAATACAAAAGCATATTTTGTGATTTTTCTGTAGGATCTAATAAATAGAAAGCCAGAATAAAATGAATAATATATATTGAGTATGATACCATCCCTATTTTTTGAAAAATAATATTATTTATAAATGTTTTTTCTAAAATCTTAATAAGTCCACAAAATGATATTCCTGAAAGAAGAGGAACAAAGATAAATGATTTGATTTTCCAGAAATAAAAAGATATAACTGTAAAGGCTATAAAAATGAAAATGGCATTTAATAAACTTATCTTTTTATTATAATTATAATAAAGAATCCCAATTATAAAAACAGGAAGCTGAACAAGAATATTAAAATATAAAAAAGAATTATTTGTGATATTAATTTTAAAAAAAAGAAATAAAAAATAACATATAAATATAATAAAAATCGATTTTATCATTAAGTAACCAGAAAATAGGAACTTATGTAAAAACGGGAAAACTGTATAAAATAACATTTCAGTACCTATAGACCACCCTCCCGGAACAATTGAATTGTTTGCAGAAGGAATAAGTCCATGTAGGAATACGATATTTGCTAATATATTTTTTGGAGTATAACTATTGCTATCTTTAAAATAAGAATTTAAAAAATAATACAATATTATTCCTAAGTAATAGATTGGAAATATTCTAAAAAAACGTCTTATATAAAAATTTGTAGTTGCATGGTTTTCAGTTTTTCTACTATCATGGGAAATGCAAAGAGTAAATGCAGAAGCAATAAAAAACAATTGTACACCCATTTGTCCGTAATCGAAAAACAGTTTCATTGTATCAGATTTGAAATGATATATTTGTGAAATATGTACTGAAATTACCATTAATATGGCAATCCCTCTGGCTGAATTTATAAAACCGAATTTCATAAAATTATCACATTAAGATTATTTCTTTTCAGCATTCCAATCACTTTGCAATCCTATTTTACCAGGTCGTATGATTCCGAACTGTTGCAGGTATGAGTTTTCATTTTCTTCTAATTCAAAATTGATGAAAAAATTAGGCATATAATGAATAACCTGATTACTCAATGGAGAATAAATGGCAAAAGTTGCAACATAATAACCTTGTGTAAGCATCCCCTTTGGTAATTTACACTGTAATTTCCATTCTCCTTTCTCACTTTTAATATACCTTTGGCTAGTATAATCGGAAGTCCAATAGATTAATTCATCATGCTGATCTTTGATGTCAATGGTAATATAAGCATCCTCCACAGGAGTTCTAGTAGTGACATCAAATTCAAATATTAGATCATCGTCAGTAAAAAGTATGTGGTGGTCGTTTGGTTTTGCCAGTTTTACTCTATTTATTTGCATTTTAGCATCAATTGCCGATGGGTAATTAATTTCAAAATTTTTCTCACCACTTCTGAACTCCAGATCATATCGGTTTAAAACATTTTCCATATTATCCTGACAAACGATACTTCCTTGCTTTAAAAGTATCCCTTTTTGACAAAGTCTTCTTACGGCAGCCATATTATGACTTACAAATAATACGGTTCTTCCTTCTCCCTTTGTAACATCACCCATCTTTCCCAAGCATTTTTTCTGGAAATCAGCATCACCAACAGCCAATACTTCATCCACAATAAGGATTTCGGATTCTAAATGGGCTGCTACGGCAAACGCAAGACGGACATACATTCCCGATGAATATCTTTTTACAGGCGTATCAATATACCTTTCAACCCCTGAGAAAGCCACAATTTCATCGAATTTTCTTGTGATTTCCTTTCGGGTCATTCCCAAAATAGCACCATTTAGATATACATTTTCTCTTCCTGTCATTTCTGGATGAAAACCTGTTCCTACTTCTAATAATGATGCAATTCTACCTTTGGTATAAATTTTTCCGGTAGTAGGCTTTGTTACTTTACTTAATAATTTTAATAAAGTAGATTTTCCTGCTCCGTTTTTTCCAATGATTCCTACGGCATCTCCCTGTGTGATTTCAAAATCAATATCACGAAGAGACCATACATATTCAGAAGTTCCTTTAGTTGTTCTGTCATTAGCTTCGCCAATTTTGAGATATGGATCTTCTTTTCCTCGAATGGTATACCACAATCTATTTAAATCGTGAGAAAGAGTTCCTGTTCCGACTTGTCCCAAGCGGTATTGTTTTGATATATTTTCTGCCTTTAAAGCTAGCATATTTTAAATTTTATTTTAATAACTTATACAGTATCCATAAAGGTTTTTTCAACCCTATTGAAGACGACTACTCCTATGGCCAAAAGAATAAGAATAATGATCGTACTAATCCCTAACATTATAGGAGAAAAATCTCCAACACCTAACCATGCATATTTGAAACATTCGAAAATACCGGTTAAGGGATTGTAATAAGATAGTTTTTTAAAAATTCCCGGAAGTGAGGATGCCGGAAAAATAACCGGTGTAGCATACATATATAAGCTTACCCCAAACCCAAGCAACATGCTTAAATCTTTATATTTTGTAGTAAGAGAGGAAAATATCATCCCTGCTCCTAAGGCAAACAGAGCCATAAGAAATATGAGAAAAGGAGTAGCCAGAATCCAGATGTTAGGATGAACTTCTCCTTTATATAAGTAGTAGCCCCAACCAATAATAAAAAGAAGAAGCTGAACTCCGAAACGCATCAAATTGGAAATTACAACTGAAAGTGGAGTTACAAGTCTCGGAAAATAAACTTTACCAAAAATTGAGGCATTTCCTGAGAATGTATAGGAGGTTCCCAACAATGAGCCTGAAAAATAATTCCAAAGCGTAACGCCTGCAAGATAAAATAAAATGGGGGGTGCGCCATCTGTAGGTAATTTAGCAATTTTACTAAATACAACAAGATATACAATAGTTGTTAAAATAGGATTGATAAAAAACCAGATAGGACCTAAAATAGTTTGTTTAAAGCTTGATATAAAGTCTCTTTTTACAAACATATAAACCAAGTCTTTATAGTTCCATACCTCTTTTAATTTTAAATCAAATAAAGTATGGTTAGCATCAATCGTTTCTGTCCACTTCTGCTGTGGTTCATTCATTTGTGTAGGTTTTTGCAAATTTAAAATATTTAATTCTTATTCAACTTTCCTGATTAGTGAATAATTGTTTACATAAAACGGAAAGTAACAACTAATGTATTAAAATTTGTTATTATAAACAAAGAACTATTAGCTATAAAGCTAATAGCCCTTTAAATTTATAATAATTATTTTTATTTATTAACAGATCGTTTAGATAATCGCCGTAGTTTTCTTTAATTAAATGAGGGTCTGAACCCTAGCTAAAACTCGTTGACTGCTTTAATGATCGCCTGAATTTCTTCTTCTTCTAAAACAGAAGAAATAGGAAGACTCAGTACTTCATCATGCATTTTTTCCGTAATAGGAAATGAAAGGTCACTATATTCTTTATAGGCTTCCTGCTTATGAGGTGGAATAGGATAGTGGATGATAGTCTGGATTCCTTTTTCCGTTAAATAGGCCTGGAACTCATCCCTTTTTTCTGTTCTTACCACAAAAACATGCCATACATGTTCATTTTCATCAGCCGGATTTTCAGGAAGGAGGATCTTGGGATTATTGATTTCAGAGATCAATCTTTTAGCAATTTTCCTTCTGGTCCCATTCTCGTGACCGATGTATTTAAGCTTCACATCTAAAACGGCAGCCTGAATTTCATCCAGTCTGGAATTTAAGCCTTTGTAAATGTTTACATATTTTTGGTTTGAACCATAATTGGCTATTGCCCGGATGGTGTCAAACAGTTCTTTGTCATTGGTGGTTACCGCTCCTGCATCGCCTAAAGCCCCTAAATTTTTGCCAGGATAGAAACTGAAACCGGCTGCGTCACCAAGGTTACCCGATTTTATACCGCTCCATTCTGCTCCAATAGCCTGGGCATTATCTTCTACGATCTTTAACTGATGCTTTTGGGCAATATTTTTAAGCTCTTCAGAAAAAACAATTCTTCCCTGAAGGTGAACAACAAGAATAGCTTTCGTTTTTGGACTTATTTTTTCTTCAATTTTTGAAATGTCAATATTATAGGTATTGGCATCGGGCTCTACAAATACCGGAACCAGTCCGTTATCAGATAAAGCAAGAACTGAAGCAATATAGGTATTGGCAGGTACAAGAACTTCATCTCCTGCTTTCATGACCCCTAATTCTATATAAGCACGAAAAATCAAGCGTAGGGCATCAAGGCCGTTCGCTACCCCTAAAGCATATTTTGAACCAATATATGATGCCAGATTGGTTTCAAAGCTTTTGACTTCGCTTCCTAAAAGGTACCAACCGCTTCTGAAAACACTTAAAAGTTTGTTTTCAATTTCTTCCTGATGTTGTAAATTGACCTTTTGAAGATCAAGAAATTTTATCATAATACTTTATTTTAACGCTGATTTATTTTTTTCTTAAGCAAACTGCTCCCCATGAATAGCCAACTCCAAAACCTACCAGCATGATGTTTTTTAAATCTCTTGTTGTGAGTGAATTTTTAAACGCAATGGGAATCGTAGATGATACGGTATTACCATAATCCAGCATGTCTATAACGAAATTCTCCTGCGGAATATTAATTCTTTTTCTTAAAAAATCAAGCATAAAGGTATTGGCCTGATGGAAGATAAAGGTATCAATGTCACTTTTTTCAAATCCATTGATCTTTAAATTTTCCTGTACCAGACCTGGAATTGCTTTTGAGGTGAAATCAAAAATTTTCGGACCGTTCATGTGAAGATAATTGTCTTTGTCTTCTGCGTCTTCTGTTTTTTTGTTTCTTACCGCACCGTTTTTAACGATTAGATTTTTGGCACCTTCTCCATCTGTTCCTACAGAAAATTTTAAAATTTCAAAATCTCCGTCATTGGAAATGAGTGTTGCCGTTGCGGCATCTCCGAAAAGACTTATATTTCCCTTGTCATCCTCATGAATGTGTTTTGAATAGGTTTCTGCCGTTATCAAAACTACATTGTTCATCATTTTAGCATCAATAAGAGCATTGGCAAGAGATAACCCGTAAATATATCCCGAGCATCCCTGATTGATATCTATAGCCCCACAACTGGTATTTAAACCAGCTTGAGCCTGCACGATACAGGCTGTTGCAGGAAGGAAGTAATCAGGACTTTGCGTACATACGATCAGATAATCTATGGAAGATTTATCGATTTTGTGTTCATCAATCAGCTTATTAAGAGCTTTCACTGCAATATCTGAAGTAAACTCATCATCGCCGGTAATATTTCTGTTTCTGATCCCTATCTTATCGAGGATTTTATCACTGTCCCAGTCCGGAAATTTTTTTGAAATCTCCTCATTGGAAATTGTTTTCTCCGGAATATAGGTTGAAATATGTTGTATAAAAGCCATTATTTACTGTTTATTTTTTATTCTCAATAATGAAGGAGTAAAGCTCATTGATATTTTTGAACGATGTAATCTGTTCAGGGTCAATATCAAGGCCGTAATTGTCCTCAATCATTACATTTACTGCCATGGCTGTAAGAGAATCCCAATAACTTTCTTTATTGTATTCTGTTTCCAGACCTATTGGGGTATCCGGGTTTTCTAACTCCAACTGGAAATTTCTGATAAATTCATTAACTGACATATGATTATACTTTAAATTTTTAAAATATTTTAAAAATAGATGATTAAAGTTTTTTAATATAATAATGGTTATCTGATCAGTTTGAGCTGAAATAGTTTTTAATGATGAGTGTCTTAGGTTTAAATTAATTATTGTTTTTTCTCAGCAACAAAAGCATAAAGCTCGTTGATGTCTTTGAACGAAGTGATCTTTTCAGGCTCCATATCAACGCCATATTCATCTTCGATCATTACTTTTATCACCATTGCAGTAAGAGAATCCCAGTAACTTTCTTTATTGTAAGCTGTTTCAGGTTCTACTACTGTATCTGTATTTTCCAGTTGCGACTGGAAATTTTTAATAAATTCGTTTATTGACATAGTTTTATATTTTGAATTTTTTGAGAATATTTGGGAGTATTGTATTAAAAGTGTCCTTTTTTAACAGGTAATAATTATTTTCATCGTCGCTTCTGATCAGCTCGGGCTGGAAAAGTTTATGATAACTGTTCACAGAAGTGTTCTGCTTTCTTACCTCAAACTGAAGCGTGTCAAATCCTAATTCATTCAGAACGTAATTTTTCACCGCAATATCTACTTTGATGGAATTCTTAATGTTTGAATACTCAGGTTTGGAGACCCAGCTTCCTATTTCAGGCAATCCGGAATCTATTTTATAAACCCTGTATGTTGCATATTCTTCATTGTTTTCATCAAATGCAATGAAATAAAACTCCTTTTTCTGTTGCTCCCGTTCTTTATAGCTTAAGATCCATTCTTTCTGAGCATTGACATCCGGAGAAGTTTTTGAAATAAACCTTGATTTTTTTTCATTATTCCTGATGGATACTATAAATGCAGCGTCATCAGTCTCAACAAATCTTAATTTAATTCCTTTATATTCAATTACCATCTTCTGTTATTTATTTTTTTGTGCTACCTCTTTAAAACTTTCATAATCTCTGAAGTAGTCTTCCTCGTCATAGATTTCCGAAGCCAGACACAACAGTACAGCATTATGTGAAAACTGAATATCTCTCCATACCAGTTTGGGAATATACAGCCCTTTGGTAGGATGATCTAAAGTAAAAGTCTCCTTGTTGCCATCCTTATCTTCCGTATTAAAAATAATGGTTCCGGAAACAGCAAATATCATTTGCTGCAGTGCTTTATGGGCATGTCCGCCTCTCGTTACATCATGAGGTGTATAATAAGTCCAGTAGACACGTTGTATCTCAAAAGGAACATTCTTCTCGGTTTCCGCTATGGTAATGTAGCCCAGTTGTGATGATCCTATTTTGTCGAATGTAATGATTTGTGGTTTATTGTATTCCATTAATGTTTCTAAATAGTTCTTTAAAGTTCCCAAAGTTAATTATAAAATTACTATCGGAAAGAAGCCTGTTATTATTATATAGCTATACATAAAAATCTACCTCGGACTAGAAGAAAGTGTTAGAAGGGGCTAGACTAAAAAAAACTACTGGCTATAAAGCCAATAGTTGTTGAGATTTATAATAATATAACTATAATATTATTTTCTAACGAGTTGCTTAAGATATTCACCGTAACCGCTTTTACCGTATTTTTCAGCGGTTTCAAGTAATTTTTCTTCGTTGATGAATTTATTTCTGAAGGCAATCTCTTCTATACACCCGATTTTGAACCCCTGTCTTTTTTCAATAACGCTTACAAATTCAGAAGCATCATTCAGAGAGTCAAAAGTTCCTGTGTCAAGCCAGGCGGTACCTCTGTCCAGAACACCTACTTCTAGTTTTCCTTTACTTAAATAAACATTGTTGACATCAGTAATTTCAAGTTCTCCTCTTGCAGAAGGCTGAATGTTTTTAGCAATTTCTACCACTTCATTATCGTAAAAATATAAGCCGGGAACTGCATAGTTTGATTTTGGATTTAATGGCTTCTCTTCAATGGAAACAGCTTTAAAATCATCATCAAATTCTACAACACCATATCTTTCCGGATCAGAAACATGGTAAGCGAAAACTACACCACCATCCGGATTGGTTTTGTTTTTCAGCAATGTGCCCATTTCAGAGCCGTAGAAGATATTGTCTCCCAATACTAATGCAACAGGATCATTTCCAATAAATGTATCCCCCAGAATAAAAGCCTGTGCCAGTCCGTCCGGGCTTGGCTGTACCACATACTCTATGTTACATCCGATCTGAGATCCATCACCCAAAAGTTTGATAAACCCTGGCTGGTCATGAGGCGTTGTGATGATCAGTATATCTTTGATCCCTGCCAAAAGCAGCGTTGAAAGAGGGTAGTAGATCATCGGTTTGTCATAAACAGGCATCAGTTGCTTGCTTACGGCGATTGTAAGAGGGTAAAGTCTTGTTCCGGATCCTCCGGCCAATATGATTCCTTTCATCGGTTATTTTTTTATGTTTTGTATTGCGTGATCGATCTGGTTTCTGATATTTAGATCAATGGTGGGATTCATTAAAAGTATAGAATTGTTTTGTGATAACTTGCCCCCTATATTTTTGTGAAACCGAACTAGTTCTTTCAAATGTTCTTCTGAAATAAAAGAAAAAGAACTGTATAATGAAGTTTTAAAACCATCAAAATCAAAGTTTCTGATAATAGAGCGGGCCTGTTCTTTGGTAAGCAATTCCTTAGGTGGGTCTACGTTGTAGTCGAACATCTTAAGTTCAATATACCCTTTGACGTAATTCTTGAGCGCTTCTTCATAATGGGAAACTTCTATAAATTCATCGATGAGGCTTTTTTGAGCCAGATTAGCCGCCGCCGGAGGCGGAGGAAGTGTCTGAGCTCCTGCCAGAGAAAAGAATACTATAGAAAGCAACAGAAGAAAGTGCTTCATGATCATCTTAATTATATTGATTTTCGTAATATTTCTGGTAGTCACCGCTGGTTACATTCTCCAGCCATTCCTTGTTTTCCAGGTACCAGTCAATGGTTTTTCCTAAACCTTCTTCAAAAGTTACAGACGGCTTCCATCCTAAATTTTTGTTAAGTTTGTCTGCATCGATAGCATAACGTTTGTCATGTCCGGGTCTGTCTTTCACGAATGTGATCAGTTTTTCAGAATAGCCTTCCGGTTTTCCAAGTTTCGCATCCATTTGCTTGATCAGTTCTTTGACAAGATCAATATTCTGCCATTCGTTGAAACCTCCGATATTGTATGTTTCTCCGGTTTTTGCTTCATTGAATATCTGATGAATAGCTCTGGCATGATCTATAACGTATAGCCAGTCTCTCGTATACTTTCCGTCACCATAAATAGGCAATGGTCTTTCGTTAATAATATTTGAGATACAAAGAGGGATCAGCTTTTCAGGAAAGTGATTCGGGCCATAGTTGTTTGAGCAGTTAGATACAATGAATGGCATTCCGTACGTATTTCCGTATGCTCTTACCAAATGGTCAGAAGCTGCTTTTGATGCGGAATACGGAGACTGTGGGTCGTAAGCAGTGGTTTCTAAAAAGAATCCGGTTTCACCAAGACTTCCGTAAACTTCGTCTGTAGAAACGTGGTAAAATAGATTTTTTCTTTTTTCGTCCGGAAATCTTCCATGTGTGTGATCAGGATTCATTGTCCAGAATTCCTTACATAAATTAAGGAGATTGGCTGTTCCGTTTACATTCGTATTGATGAAAGCCATTGGATCTGTAATACTTCTGTCCACGTGACTTTCTGCTGCCAGATGGACAACTGCATCCGGATTGTATTTTTCAAAAACCTTTCTTAGTTCTTCAGGTTTTGTAATGTCGGCTTTTTCGAAAACATAATTAGGTTCATTTTCAATATCCTTCAGGTTTTCTAAATTTCCTGCATAAGTAAGGGCATCTAGATTAATGATTGTAGTATTCGGATTATTTTTCACGAATTCTCTAACGACATGGGAGCCTATAAATCCTGCTCCTCCGGTAATAATTATATTTTTCATCTATTTATTTTCTATGGTCTTTCTTCCTATACTTTTATAATGGAATCCGTTTTGTTGAGGGATTTCCAATGGATACATATTTCTTCCGTCAAAAATGACTTTGTTTTTCATTTTCTTGGCCATAAGTTCAAAATTAGGATTTTTAAATTCAGGCCATTCTGTAGCGATAAATAAAGCATCTGCATCTTCGAGTGCATCATACATTCCTTTCGCGTACTGTATTTTGTCTCCAAGAAGTTTCTGTACATTACTTTCTGCTACCGCATCATACGCAGCAATTTCTACGCCCTTTTCTAATAAAAGAGCAATATTGTCCAAAGAAGATGCTTCACGGATGTCATCTGTGTTGGCTTTAAATGCCAGTCCCCACATCGCGATTTTCTTTCCTCTGATGTTTCCTCCGAAATATTTCTCAATTTCTGAAACCAGAATTACTTTCTGAGTCGTATTGACTCTTTCTGTGGCTTCAAGAATCTGGAAATTGAAATCTTCCTGTATTCCGGATTTAATAAGGGCTTTAACATCTTTAGGAAAACAGCTTCCGCCGTATCCAATTCCCGGGAAAAGAAATCTGTGGCCAATTCTGTCATCACTTCCCATTCCCAGTCTTACTTTATCAACGTCTGCTCCTACTTTTTCGCAGTAATTGGCGATCTCGTTCATGAACGTGATCTTTACAGCTAAGAACGAATTGGCAGCGTATTTTGTAAGTTCCGATGATTTCTCATCCATAAAGATGATCGGAATTCCTGTATTAGTAAATGGCTGGTAAATTTGAGCCATGATATTTTTGGCTTTTTCAGAGCTTGCGCCCACCACAACTCTTGAAGGATTCATAGAATCTTCCACGGCAAAACCTTCTCTTAAGAATTCAGGGTTTGAAACTACATCAAAAGGAATATTAGTTTTGGCAGCAATCACTTCTCTCACTCTGTCTGCGGTTCCTACCGGAACGGTGCTTTTATTAACGATGACCTTATATTCGGTCATCATTTCTCCAATGTTATTGGCTACCTGAATGACATACGAAAGATCTGCAGAGCCGTCCTCACCCGGGGGTGTCGGCAATGCGAGATAAATGACTTCGCTTTTGTCCAAAGCCTCCTTAAGGTTGGTTGTGAAAAATAATCTTTCAGATTGAATGTTTCTTAAAAACATTTCTTCAAGGTTTGGCTCATAGATGGGAACAATGCCGTTTTTCAAACCTTCTACTTTCTTTTCATCAATATCAACACAGTATACTGAATTGCCAAGTTCTGCCAGGGTAGTACCTGTAACCAGCCCTACATAACCTGTTCCTACAATTGTTATATTCAAAATGTATGTTTTTAAATTTTAGCACAAAAATAATAAAAATACTTTCACATGCTTCTTTAATTTGCCTTAATGAAAATTTTAATGTATTTAGTTGATAACTAACTAGATTTTGCTTTTTTAGAAAAAATGCGTATATTTGCAGAGGATTTACAGGAAAAAATGAAAAGGCTTCGGAAGAAAGCCTTTTTTCGTACTGGTAAATCAAGATAATTAATGTATGGAGTTTAGAAAAAGAATTGAAGAATTATTAAACGAATTCCTTGAGACTAGAGAGGATTTGTTTCTTGTTGATCTAAAGATTTCTGCAGGAGATGATATTACGGCAATCTTAGACGGTGATAATGGGGTGACTCTTCAGGACTGCCTAGATGCAAGCCGCGCTATAGAGTTTAATATGGATCGTGAAGAGCATGACTTCAGCCTTCAGGTAATGTCTGCAGGATTGAGCGAGCCACTATCGGCTCCCAGACAGTTCAAGAAAAATTTCGGAAGAGAGATTGAAGTAATGCTGAATGATTCTTCCAAGATTGAAGGCGAGTTGGCTAAAGTGGATGATGAAAAGATCACACTTATTTTACGCTACCGAAAACCGAAAGATATCGGAAAAGGGAAAGTGGATGTGGAGGAGGAAAAAGAAATTCCTTACTCTGAGATAAAAAAGGCGTTAGTAGTAATTAAATTTTAAAAGAAAAAAGAATAGATGGATAATATAGCGTTGATTGAATCCTTTGGTGATTTTAAAGACGAAAAGGGGATCAGTAAGATTGATCTTATGGCGATTATTGAAGATTCACTGAAGACTCTTTTGAGAAAAAGATTTGATTCAGATGATCATTTTGATGTAATTGTGAATCCTGATAAAGGAGATTTTCAGATATTTTTAAATAAAACGATTGTAGAGGACGAGATGTCCGAAGATGATGATCTGGAAATTGAACTTTCTGAAGCTAAAAAGATTGACCCTACTTTTGAAGTAGGTGAAGATTTTACGATGGAAATTCCTGTTGCCCAATTGGGAAGAAGAAATATCCTTACTTTAAAGCAGATCCTGGCGACAAAACTTCAGGAGCATAATAATGCAATGCTTTATGAGCAGTTCAGAGATAAAATCGGGGAAATTGTTATTGGAGAAATTCACCACATCCGTCACAAACATGTGATCTTATTGGATGATGAGGAGAACGAATTCATTTTGCCAAAAGAAAACCAGATCCCGTCCGACTTCTTTAAAAAGGGTGAAAATATCAGAGCTATTGTTGAAACAGTAGATTTTAAAGGTTCAAAACCGCAAATTATTATTTCCAGAACTGCACCTAAATTCCTAGAGAAATTATTAGAGCTGGAAATTCCTGAGATCCAGGACGGAACCATTATGCTTAAAAAAGTAGTGAGAATTCCTGGTGAGAAGGCGAAGATCGCAGTAGATGCTTACGATGACAGAATAGATCCTGTAGGCGCCTGTGTGGGGGTGAAAGGATCAAGAATTCATGGTGTGGTAAGAGAGTTGAGAAATGAAAACATCGATGTTATTCAGTGGTCTAAAAACCCTGAAATTTTGGTAAAGAGAGCTTTAGGAAATGTTACCATCAACAAAATTGATATCAACGAGGATTCAAACTATGCTTTAGTTTATACGCCGGTTGAAGAGATTTCTAAAGTAATTGGAAAACAAGGGCAGAATATCAGACTGGCTTCTTGGTTGACAGGATATGAAATTGATGTATTTAGAGAAGCTAGCGAGGATGACGATGTTGATTTGAGAGAATTTAATGACGATATCGAGCAGTGGATTTTGGATGAATTTAAGAAAGTAGGTCTTACTACTGCGAAATCAGTATTAGATAAGGATACTGAAAGTCTTTTAAATATGGTAGATCTTGAAGAGGAAACTATCGAAGATGTAAAGCGTATTCTAAAAGAAGAATTTGAAGATTAAGATTTTTAATAAATTTTAATAAAACAGTAAAAAAGAAATACTTTAATTTTAAGAATTAAAAAAAATAGTAAATAATATAGATGCCAAAAATAAGATTAAATAAAGCGGTTAAGGAATTCAACATTTCGATGTCTAGATTGGTAGAGTTTTTACAGTCAAAAGATTTCGAAGTTGAAAACAATCCTAACGCTCAATTAGAAGAAGCGGCATATTCTGCATTGGAGGCTGAGTTTGCCAAAGACGGTGAACAACGAAAAGCTTCCCATGAGGTGGTAATCACGAAAGTTCCGGAAGAAAAACTGGAAATTGAAGAAAAGAAAACCCCTGAAGTAATAAGAGCTAAAGCAAATAAACCAGAAACTAAGATTTTAGGTAAAATAGATCTTGAATCTAAAGGACCTGAAGTTGAAGAAGCACCTGCGCCTGCAGCACCAGTACAAGCGCCTGTACCCGTAGCTGCACCGGTTGAAGAGAAGAAAGAAGAAGTTGTGGCTGAACCGGAAGTTAAAGCAACTCCTGAAAAACAGGAATTCAAAGTTCTGGACAAAATAGATCTGTCCCAAATAGAATCTAGAAATAGACCTGTAAAAAAAGATAAACCCAAAATGGAGGAGAAAAAAGAAGAGGAAAAACCGGCAGAACCTGTGAAAGAAACTCCAAAACAGCCAGAACCTGTTGCTGAAACGAAGGCAGAGCCTCAAAAACCAGCTGAGCCTGAATCTCAGAAAATTGAAACTGTTTATCAGAAACTTGACGGTCCTAAGATCGTAGGGGAAAAGATAGACTTAACGCAATTTGCACCAAAACCTGGTTCAGGCGCTAAAAAGAAAAGAAAGAGAATTGAAAAACCAGGCGGTCCAAACCAACCGGGCCAAGGGAATAATCAAAACTCTGGAAACAATAACAATAACCAAGGAGGTCAAAACCGTCCGCAAGGTCAGGGAGGCCCAGGAGGTAACCGTCCACCAGGTCCAGGAGGTCCGGGAGGAAACCGTCCACCAGGACAGGGAGGTCCAGGAGGTAACCGTTTTGGAAACAACCAGGGAAATCGTCCGCCGGGTCAAGGAGGAGGATTCAAAAAAGGTCCAGGCGGAAACAATACTAACAACAGACCTGGTCAAAGAACGATGCCTGTTGAGCTTACTGATGAGCAGGTTAAAAACCAGATCAAGGAAACCCTTGAAAAACTTACCAACAAAGGAGGTAAGTCTAAATCTGCAAAACACAGAAAAGACAAGAGAACATACCGTAGAGAACAGGACGAACGTCAGCAAGAAATTGACGCTCAGGACAGAACATTAAAGGTAACTGAATTCATCACAGTAGGTGAACTGGCTAGTTTAATGAATGTTTCTCCTACAGAAGTTATTTCTGCTTGTTTCTCACTAGGGGTAATGGTAACCATGAACCAAAGACTTGAAGCAGATACCTTATTATTGGTTGCCGATGAATTTGGATTTAAAATTGAGTTCTCAGATGCTGATCTGGAAGAAGTAGAATCTGAAGAAGATATGGATACTGAAGAGGATCTTTCCTCTAGAGCACCAATTGTAACGGTAATGGGGCACGTTGACCACGGTAAAACATCTCTACTTGACTACATCAGAAAAACAAATGTTATTGCTGGTGAATCAGGAGGTATTACACAGCACATTGGAGCATACAACGTAAAATTAGAAAACGGGCAAAGAATTACATTCTTAGATACACCGGGTCACGAAGCGTTTACCGCGATGAGAGCCAGAGGTGCTCAGATCACCGATATTGCAATTATTGTAATTGCAGCTGATGATGATGTGATGCCACAAACGAGAGAAGCAATTTCTCACGCACAGGCAGCAGGAGTACCAATGATCATTGCATTGAACAAAGTGGATAGACCAAGCGCTAATCCTGATAATATCCGTCAGCAGCTTTCTGGAATGAACATCTTAGTGGAAGAATGGGGAGGAAATGTTCAGGCACAGGAAATTTCCGCGAAGTTTGGTAACAATATGGACGTTCTATTGGAGAAAGTATTACTTCAGGCAGAAATGCTTGATCTGAAAGCTAATCCGGATAGAGCAGCTCAAGGTGTTGTTATTGAAGCTTCATTAGATAAAGGGAGAGGATATGTTGCTACAATGTTAGTACAGGCCGGTACCTTAAAGGTTGGTGATTACGTAGTCGCTGGTAAAAACCACGGTAAAGTAAAAGCAATGCTTGATGAAAGAGGTAGAAACCTTAAAGAAGCTGGGCCGTCAATTCCTGTTACCATCTTAGGTTTAGATGGAGCACCGACAGCTGGTGATAAGTTTAAGGTATATGCAGACGAAAGTGAAGCTAAAACCATTGCTAATAAGAGAGAACAACTACAGAGAGAACTTTCAATAAGAACTAAAAAGCATACTACGCTTGAAGAACTTGGAAGAAGAATCGCATTAGGTGAGTTCAAGGAATTGAATATTATCCTGAAAGGTGACGTAGATGGTTCCGTAGAAGCATTATCTGATCAGTTACAGAGATTATCTACAGCAGAGATCAATGTGAATATCCTACATAAAGGAGTTGGACAGATTACCGAATCTGATGTTAACTTAGCTACAGCTTCTGATGCGATTATCATCGGATTTAACGTAAGAGCGGGTGCTAATGCTAAAGAATTAGCGGATAAAGAAGAGATCGAGATCAGAACATATTCAGTAATTTATGCTGCGATTGATGAGGTTAAAGAAGCTATGGAAGGCATGCTTTCTCCTGAGATCAAAGAACAGGTGATGGGTAATGTTGAGATCAGAGAAGTATTCAAAATCTCTAAAGTGGGTACCATTGCAGGATGTATGGTTCTTTCAGGAAAAGTAACGAGAAGCTCGAAAGTAAGAGTACTTAGAGACGGTATCGTTAAATTTGACGGAGAACTGGAAAGCTTGAAGCGTTTTAAAGACGACGTAAGAGAAGTAACCAAAGGTTACGAATGTGGTCTGAACCTGAAAGGGTACAACGATATTGAGACCGGAGATATTCTTGAAGTCTACGAACAAGTAGCCGTTAAGAAAAAACTGAAATAATAGTTTTTTTAATATAAATATGAAAGCCACTTTTTATAAAGTGGCTTTTTTGTGTTTGATTGTTATTTGTGTTAATAATTGATGGGGATACGATTGTATGAATATTAAAAAGTATAGCAGGAAGATATGTTAATGTATTAGTACGAATTTTAATAATCTTGGAAATTGAAAATAACATAAAGTATTATTATGTTGATTATAAATGAAAGTATGGTTTTAAATATTAGATATGATTAGGTTTTGAATAAGTATTATAGTAGTTCGAATTAGCCATTAAATCTATGGTTTGTATTATGTTTGAAATCGTAAATGTGTGTAAATCAAATTTTTATAAAATAGTATTTTTATGTATTGTGTTAAATTTAGAATTATTCTAAATTATTGTTTTGGTAATTAAATTAAATGTAAAATAAGTGTTTAATTTTTATTTTATTTATTTTATTGATTGATTATTACTTGAATAATTATTTAATAATTATTCATTGTTTTGGGATAATTGTTGCATTTGTATCTGTTTTATTAGTTGTTTGTGCATTTTATTTGTAAATATTAGTATTTATTAACATATTTGCTGGATGAATATTAAAATTTGTTAATATGAATGTTAAAATACGTGTATTGAGTGTTGGCGTTCTGTTTTTCATAAACGGAGTGTATAATGCACAAAAAACTAAAATCGACACAACTAAGGCAAAAGATATTGAAGAGGTTGTGATCCTTGGTTATAATAGAACCCTGACAAAGCCTAAAGATGTAAGTGCGAATACCACGATCAGTGCTGAAGTTATGGAAAACAGACCAAACGTGAGTTTCCTGAATTCACTACAAGGGTCTGCGCCAGGTGTAACGATTGCGTCAAATTCCGGTTCTCCGGGATCTGCAAAGATAGATCTTGTTATTAGGGGTATTTCTTCTCTTTCGGCAGATACTGAACCGTTGGTAATCATTGATGGTGTTCCTACCGGTACTAACCAGTTCAGAAATTTAAATTCTGAAGATATAGAGTCAATCTCTATTCTTAGGGATGCTGCCGCTACTTCCATTTATGGAAATAGAGGAGCAAATGGAGTATTACTTGTAAGAACTAAAGGTGGAAAATTTAATTCCAAGCTTAAATTAAGCTATTCTGCTATGACAGGGGTGAGTATAATGCCTAAAAACAAATATAATATCGCTGATTCCCATGAGCTGCTTAAAATTCAAAAGAATGGTGGAACCTCTCTGCTAGGTAGTACCTTGACTGATCAGCAAATTGCAGACTATGAAGTGAATACGGATTGGGAGAAAGTTTTCTTTAAAGCTGATGTTACACAGCAACACAACATTTCTGCTACTTTTGGAGGTGAAAATACATCTGTGTATTCTTCTTTAGGGTATTTGGAACAGGGAGGGTTGGTGCCCAATACAAAGTTTCAACGATTTACATTTAGAAATAATATTACCGGAAGGTCCGAAGATAAAAGATTTAACTATACGGCCATTGTTGGTTTAGGATATTCCAAAAGAAGCCAGTTGAATCAGGAAAATAATTCCGGAGTGAACGGAAATGTCGTTCAGAATCCGTTGCTGGGATCTTTTATAGCATTGCCTTATATTAAATCTGGACAGTATTCAACAGGTAGGGATTTATTTAATGCTATAGGTACCGCATCTTCAGCAAACGGAAATTTTGCATATGTTTTGGAAGATGTGATGAAGGGAGATCAATCTGTATTTGGAAAGTTTAATGAGACTTCTATTTTTACCAGTGCAACGACTTCCTATAAACTAACGGATGATATTACTTTAAACAACAGGACTGGAGCAGATCTGAAAATTGGTAATTCTTTTTCAGGAAGAAACCCTAAGGGTTATCTGTCCATTGTTGTGGCTTCAACCTCGGGAATTGAGTATGGTGGAAGTGAAACGATTGTTAATTCCAGAGAATTGAACTTTACTACCGTAACTAGTGCTAACTATAATAAAGTTTTTGGCGACCATACTGTTGGGGCAGGTATTTATATGGAGTATAATAAAGTTCACTTCTATAACAGTACTCAGGTTCAGAACGGATTGGATCCTAAAAATTTTGCTATTGGTGCGGGTACGGGATATATTCCTTTTGATCCGGACAAAGATATTTATGTGCCTGCGGTGTCAGCTAATAAAATTACTGCCGGAGCGCTTTCATATTTTGCTACGGTAGATTATGATTATAAAGATAAATATGGCTTTAGTGGGACTATCAGAAGAGATGGTAACTACAGATTTGCTCCAGGTAATAAGTGGGGTACTTTCTGGTCTGTGGGTGGTCGTTGGAATATTGATAAAGAAGGATTTATGGACGGATCGTTCTTTGATATGCTGAAATTAAGAGCATCTTACGGAACGCAGGGTAATGCCAACGTAATTGCTGCTGCGGATGATACCAATCCAATGTTATTAGCTACAGGAATCAGTAGAGAGATTAATGTTGTAGGAAATGGGTACGGAAATACACCCGGTTATTTTTTGAATTCTATTCCTAATCCTATTGTACAATGGGAGGAAATCAAGCAGGGTAATATAGGTTTGGATTTTAAGTTACTTAAAAACAGACTCGAAGGGAATGTGGATGTTTACAGAAAAAATACAGACATGTTATATTACAATATTCCGTCTTCTGCAATTACTGGACAGTATAATTATAGAGGGAATTATGGTAGTTTAAAAAATGAAGGGGTAGAACTTGTATTAAGGTATAATGTCCTAATGAACAAGGATTACAAGCTTACTTTTTTTGCAAATGCTTCCTATAATGAAAATAAAATTACTAAACTTCAGGTTCCTGTAACTACGGGTTCATTATTGTTGGAAGAAGGTGGAACTATTAATGAATGGAATCTGGTGCCTTATCTGGGAGTAAATCCTAATACAGGAAATGAACTTTATATGGATTCTAACGGGGCTGTTTCCGAGCAGGCTCTGGATAAAGATAGAAGAAAGACAGGTAAAAACTATTTCCCTAAATATACTGGTGGTTTTGGTTTTAATAGTGAGTATAAGGGATTCTTCCTTGATGCACTGTTCTCTTTCCAGGCTAAATTCTGGAGATCAGATAATCAGTTATCTTGGGCATTGAATCCTGCTTATATGAAGGCTGGGTACAACGTATCATCAGATCTACTTAATGCTTGGACGCCTGATAATCGTGAAACAGATATTCCTTCTTTAAATGCTCCAATTTCAGGTATTACTGATAGGATGTTATTTGATGCATCTTTTTTAAGGCTTAAGAATGTAACATTAGGATATAATGTTCCAAAACAGTTCTTTAATTCAAATTCAGTGATTAAATCTGCTAGAGTATTTGTTCAGGGTGAGAACATTGCAACATGGACAAAATGGAGAGGCTATGATCCTGAAGGGCTGGGGACTTTTCCTTTAAGTATTTATCCTAACCCGAGAACCTACTCGCTAGGGGTTAACTTAGAATTTTAATTTTACTACTAATTAATTTCAATATGAAAAATATATTTAAAATAGCAATTTTATCCGCATTTGTTTCCGTAGGATTATCTTCGTGTAATGATGCTTTGGATATTATTCAGGATGGAGAATTGAATGCGGAGAATACTTTTGTAAATACCGAAGACATGAATAAGTACCTTAATGGAACTATTTATTCAGGGTTGGATATAACAAATGGTTTGTTTTTCTCCGGGCAGATGACAGATGAATTAGGTATAGGTCCACAGAATAGTGAATTGGCATTAAGCGCACATCAGTTTTATTTAGATGTTACCAATGGATTAGTAGCTAATATATGGCTGGGGAATTATACAACAATTAACAGAGTAAACAGGTTGTTGGAAGGAGCAGCTAAAATAACACCAGCTGCTGCAGATCAGGCGAAGTATAAGAATATAGTGGCTCAGGCACGATTGATCAGAGCTTTCTCTTATTTTACGCTGGAATCTTATTTTTCTACCAATATGAAGGATCCTAATGCTTTAGGTGTCATGTTGATCGATCATGTTCCTGGTCAGTCAGAGACTACGCTAAGAGTTAATAACTCGGCGATCTTCTCTTTTATTGACACTGATATAGCTTATGCTGAGACAAACTTAGCTGCTAATAATGGTGATTATTACCGAATTGGAGCTAACTTTTTAAATGCTTTTAAAGCGAGATACTACCTATATAGAGGGATGTATCCCCAGGCTAAAACTGCTGCACAGGCTGTATTGAGCTCTTCTGGATTAGTGTTGGCTCCTTTGGTTAATCCTGCTATTCCTGGTTCCAGTGCGGGTAGTTTGGCGCAAAATAATACAGCACACAAAACATTAAATGATTATCTAACCAGAAATCCATATGCAAAGATGCTTAATAATACCAATCAGGGCGAGATGATTTTTGCATTGAACAGACCTATAGTGGGGGCTTGGGGGAATATTGGTAGTGTGCTTGCTTCAAATACCTCTACTTTGAACGGTTCTATTTTGTATGATATGGGACGAAGAACATTTAATTTGTTAGCTCAGATAAATGGAGATATCAGACGATATGCATATATTGATCCAACTGCAAAAATTGATGCAGGATATGCTACTATTTCTACATATAGAGATGCAGATGTTCTGGTTATCGATAAATATCCCGGAAGACCTAAACTTTTGCCAGATCCTATCTCTACGGATATTTACAGAGAAAAAGTAGGTTCTCAGGCTCCGTTAAGAAATGATCTTCCAGTATTCAGATTGTCTGAAATGTATTTTATTCTGGCTGAATGTGCAGTTGAAGAGGGTAATTATGGTGTTGCGGCGGGGTATATTAAAAATGTCAGAGACGCAAGGAATTATGTTGGTCCGGTTACTCTGCCTATTTATTCAGGTAAGCCGATTGCTTATGCAGATATTCTTCTTGAAAGAAGAAAAGATCTTTACCTGGAGGGACACAGATATTTGGATTTAAAAAGACTTGGAGCTATCGCTGGGGTGGCTATTGACAGGGATCCTACAGATGATCTTAAATCAATTCCTGTTACAATTCCTATTGATGATTACCGTATGAAATCTTTACCGATTCCTAGAGCTGAGACTCAAGGGAACCCGGCTATTCAACAAAACCCAGGGTATTAATTTTTTTAAAAATTAGAAAATGAAAACATTTAATTATTTATTTATAATACTATTCTCTGCAACAGCATTTTCCTGCTCTAATGAGGAAATTCACTATGAGGATGATCCTTACTTAAATTTTATCACGGCCAGTTCTCAGCAATTGGTTGATCAGGGAAGTGGTTCAAAAATTGTAGAATTACAGTATGGTACGCTTGTAAAGGTTCCGAGTGCAGAAGTGAGTCTGGTAGTTGATCCGACATCTCAATTAAAAGAAGGGATTGATTTTCAGTTGATGGGACCAAGTAATCCATCTGGTAATTTTGATGGGAAAATATCAATCAAACTATTGGAGGCCGGTGCCAGTCCTGAAGGTAAAAATGCGGTATTCAGATTAACCTCGCCAACTATTCAGAATGGTGTTATTACGCAGGTGCATACAATGACTGTGGCGCTTAAGTGTCCGCTGTCGTATTTCTTGGCGGGTAATTTTAAAGCAACAATGCCATTTTTTGGCGGAACATATGATACTGTCATTGCTGCAGGAGCTGATACTGATACTTTGTTGTTAAAGGATTATTATGCAAATGGATATGATATTAAATTAAAATATGATCCATCTACTGGTGCTATCACGATTCCGACTCAACAGACAGGGTATATGCATCCTACATACGGAATGGTTAGTATCAGGCAGGTGGCTGCAACAGCTTCAACTGTTAATTTCTGTACTAGGAAAGTTGTTTTAAGCTATCAGCCGTTCGTAACTGCAGGTAATTTCGCTGCTGTAGTCGATAATATTGTTGGTAATTAATATCATTATTATAATGTTATGAAAAAGATAGGTGTTGTTTTATCTCTGTTTTTAATGGGCTTTTATTTTTCCCAGAGCACTGTTTTGCATAATCTTAATAATAATAGATTGATGTCACAGACAGTTAATAAAATTGGAGTTGGTGAGTTGGCTGATAATGAATTTGTGGGATCTCCATTTCTTGAGACTCAGTTTCTGCCATCTGTCATAAAAGGTGAAAATGGGACTTATCTTTTAAGGTATAATATTTATAATGATGATATTATTTTGAAAAATGGCGATAAATACTTCAGAATCCCTAAAGAAAAATTGAATTATTTTAATATAAATAATAAGTATGTTGTCATTTTGATAAATGGAAGATACTATATTCAATCTTCTTCAGAGAAAGGTAACTACATGATTGTAAGAAAAGAAACTATAAAATTTACAGAAGCTAAGATTTCAGAGAATGCTTATGGGCAGAATCAACCTGCGAAATTTACAGCTTTAAAGCCAGAGTATTTCGTGTATAATATTGAAAATAACACTCTGATTCCTGTAAAAGCTGAAGATCTTAAAAAAGCTATTCCCTCTAAGGAAGGTGATTTAGATATTTTTTTTAAGAAAAATAAATTGAAAAAAACAGAGGATTATAATGCCCTGCTTGAGCTGATTGTAAACTAACATTTCACAATAAAAACAAAGGATATTTCAGTATTCTTTGTTTTTATTGTGAAGTATGAAATACCGTTATAATATCATATAAGTAAACATTTTACTTTTTTTAGTAATATTTAGTTACGAATTGTATTTTTTTACAAAAACGCAATTTATAACTATTCTAAATAATATTTATTGTACTAGTAATAATTAGTTAAAAAAAATAACAAGTGTGAAAAAAAAATATTTATACAAATAAAAACTGGGTGTTATTGTTTAATTTGTATGAGTTCATAGATTAGTTAAAAACAATAAGCAAAGAATGCTGACGCTTCTATACTTTTGAGATTTGTTCATATTAATATTTATTAACATATTTGCCAATTAAATATATTAAAATTTGTTAATATGAATGTTAAACTACGTGTATTGAGTGCTGGAGCACTGTTCTTTTTGGGGCAGGTTGCTTTTGCGCAAAAAACTAAAAAGGACACAGCATCTACTACGCAGATTGAAGAGGTAGTAATGGTTGGATTCGGGCAGAAGAAGACTGTGCAGGAAATTACAGGGTCAGCAAGTACTATGACTGCAAAGTCTATTGAAGACCTTCCTGTTGCTTCTGTTGATAAAATGTTGCAAGGTAGAGTTACGGGAGTTCAGACGGGTAGCGCGTCTGGTCAGCCAGGAGGTTTTGCCAATGTAAGAGTAAGAGGTATATCTTCTATTAATGGAGTAACGTCTCCAATTTACATTGTTGATGGTGTTAGAGTTGCAAACGGAAGTTTAGGAACTGCTAATGGAACATCTTCACTTACAAACATCCTTGCTAACTTAAGTCCTGATGATGTTGAAAGTATTACTGTATTGAAGGACGCTGTTTCTACGGCTGTTTATGGTGCAGATGCAGGTGCGGGGGTAATTGTAATTACCACTAAATCTGGTAAGAAAGGAAAGCCAAGATTTAATTTATCATTTAACAGTGGTTTTAACCAGCAGGCTGTTGATATGGCAAGAAACTATTCCGCAGGTGAGTATAAAACTTATCTAAGGGATATGTATAATAATTCATTGAATTCAAATTATTCTATTGAGCAGATGGCGGGTGGATCATTAAATGGACTGATCTCAGCTTCTTCAAATGCACAAGTAATGAGTATTATGTCTTCTCCATATGATACAAACTGGTTAGATATTGTCAGAAAGGATGGGTACCAACAGAATGCTGATTTCAGTATGTCAGGTGGTAATGACAAATTTACGTATTACGCAGCGGCTAATATGTTTGACCAGAATAGTATCATTAGAAACTCTTTCTTCAAAAGATTATCTTATACAACAAAATTAAGTTATCAGGCAACAGATAAACTAAAAGTTAGTACAGATTTCCAAATTTCACATAGTAAGACAAGAACTTTAAGTGATGGAGGTGCATTCTCTAATCCAATGTTAGCACAGTATTTCAACAGGCCAACCGATCCGGCAAGAAATGCTGATGGTTCTTGGTATTTGGGAAATCCTGCAAATAGCAGATTAAGTAATAACCAATTTAATCCAGGATATTTGTTAGACAATAACTATATCCAAGCTGGAACATTTAGAGCTTTTGCTAACCTTAATGTTGAATATAAGATCTTAAAGAATTTAACATATAGATTTGTATTTTCTCCGGAATATGTAAATGTTGAAGAGGACACCTATTGGAATCCTTTACATGGTGACGGTTATACATATGGGGGATATCAGAGAACTTCAGCTAACAGATATTTTAATTTTAACGTACAAAATATCCTAGATTATTCTCAGAAATTTGGAAAACATAATATTGGGGCATCATTAATTCAGGAAGCTTATAAGACTAATAGAAGATTCTTAATGGCTACAGGTATTACAGTGGGTACACCAGAGCTTGAAACTTTAAGGAATTTTGTAGTTCCTTATGGTTATGATGGAACTCAAACAGTTACATCAAGATATGGATATGCAGCGACAGGACATTATGACTATGACAAATTAATCTTATTAGATGCTTCTTACCGTAGAGACGTTCTTTCTCAATTTACACCTGGAAGTAAGGCTGGAAATTTCTGGTCTGTTGGAGCTGGTTTTGATTTAGCGAGATTGGATTTTGTTAAAGATATGAACTCTATTTCTATGGCAAAGTTCAGAGCATCTTACGGTAAATTAGGTAACCAGGTTACAGCTAACCCATATGCATTATATGCATATGATATCAACTACAATGATTATGCTGGAGCTAGATATTATAACATCTATAATCCTAACTTATCATGGGAAACTGTCAATCCATTCAACGTTGGATTAGATCTAGGGTTCCTAAGAAACAGAATCACCGTTACAGCTGAATACTATAATAAGAAAACTAATGATCTTATTTATAACGTTCCATTATCTCCATCCCAAGGTGGAATTCTTAATGATAACGGAACTATAAGATACGGTGTAATGCTTGATAATGTTGGAACTCTTGTTAACCAAGGTTTTGAATTCAATGTAAATGCTGATATCTTTAAAGGAGATAGAAATCAAGTGAATTGGTCTATTGGTGCCAACTTGTCTACTCTTAAAAATGAGGTTACAGAGTTATACGGAGGGACTGTTAACACAGGAACTACAACACTTAGAGTAGGAGAGGGAGCTCGTACTTTCTACCTTAGAAAATGGGCCGGTGTAGATTCATCTAACGGAGATCCATTATGGTATCTTAATGGAGTTGATGGTGAAACTACCAATGATTATAACAAAGCACAACAAGCTGTACAAGGGTCATTCTTAGCTAAAGTATTTGGTGGAGCTAATACTAGTATTTCATACAAAGGCTTTGCTTTAGATCTTCAGTTTACTTATGGATTTGGAGGTAAGATCTATGATGACTGGGCATCTTATACCTACAGTGATGGACAATATTCTTTAAATTATCCTGGATACGGAGACGTTATGGGAGATTATTGGACGCCTCAAAATACAGGGGCATCTAATCCTAAGCCAATGGCTGGAGGTAACAAGCTTTCTAACAGAGCTTCTACAAGATTCTTGTATGATGCAGACTATATCAGATTGAGCAATGCAAGGTTTGGTTACACATTTACAGGTGATTTCTTAAAAGGCTCAGGTCTTAATTCTTTACAGGTTTATGTAATGGCTAATAATGCTTGGACTCACAGGTTTGATGATAGATTGAAATTTGATCCAGAGACTAACATTTCAGGGTATACTAATTTAAGTTTACCAATATTAAAGTCTTATCTATTTGGTGTTAATATTAGCTTCTAAAAAAAAGAAAAAATGAATAAAATAATAAAAATAGGATTGTTGTCAATCGGAGTTGCTGTTACCAGCATATCTTGTTCCGAGGACTTTGTAGAGAGAGAGTTTTATCAGGATGTACAGCAGGCTCCTCTAAAAACTGACAATGAAGTTCAGGCATTTGTAAGGGGAGGTTATGCAACGATGCGTAACACAGAATATTATGGTGCAGACTTTTTAGCATATGGAGAAGTGAGATCAGATGAGATGATCAGTAATCTTTCAGGGGGTTATTATCAAAACGTTATGAACTATACAATGCTTTCTAATGATCCATACGCAGTAAATACATATAATAGAATTTACGAGTTGGTTGCTAAAGCAAATGTTGTTATCAATACTGATATGGCTACCATACAAGGAACAGACACTGATAGAAAAAATTCAAGATATGCTCAAGGTCAGGCTTATGCATTGAGAGCGATTGGTTTTTTTGATGGTTTAAGATTATATGGACAAAAGTATATTTCTGGAGGTGAGTCTTTAGGTATAGTTTTACCTTTGAAATATGATCCTACAGCTCGTATGCCTAGAGCGACTATTGCACAGACAGAAGCGCAGATTGATGCCGACTTTACAAAGGCGATCGAACTAATGACTGCTAATGGAAATGCTCTTAGTACTAATAAAACCGAATTGACAGTGTATTCTGTAAAAGGATTAATGTCAAGATTCTACCTTTATAAAGGAGATTATGCAAAAGTAAGATCACTTACTAATGATATTTTCAATAAATATTCTGTAGCCTCTGCTGCTTTATTACAGGAAACTTTTAGATTTACGATGAACGGTGCTGCTCCTAACTCTATTTTTGAATTAGCAGTAGGAATCAATTCATCTTTATCTACAGGATCTTACAGACAGAGACTTAACCCGAATGGTTATGCAAACCTTGTTGTAAATGCAAGTACTCAGGCCGCTTATGATGCAAATGATATAAGAAGAACATTTATTACACTAAGTGGAGGACAAAGATTCCTATCATTTAGTTCTAATGCTAATGGTATTGGAAAATATACACAGGGAGTAGGTGCTGATAACATTAAAATGCTTCGTTATGAGGAGATTTTATTAAATGGTGTTGAAGCGGAATTAAATGGTGGAGATCCAGCTAAAGCTCTTACTTATTATAATCAGATCCTTACAAATAGAGGTTTGGCAGCGGCAGTATCTGTTGATATGACAAAACTGAAGTTAGAGAGAATGAAAGAGCTTCTAGGAGAAGGTATCAGACAATGGGACTTAAGAAGATGGGGTACGGCTGTTCCTAGACCAACTGGAGCAAGTACTAATGTTGATCTTAATGCATTCCCTATCCCAAGACAGGAAACTGACTTAGCAGGAACACCGGTTAAATCAAATCCAGGGTATGACAACTAATAATTAATTAGATAATTATTAAATATATCAGCCACTTCATAAAGAAGTGGCTTTTATTTTGTTACTTTTGTTAAAAATGTTGCTATGAAAAAGGTGCTTTTAATTTTATTTGGTTTCACAATTTCCGTAGTAGAGGCTCAGGCCGGTAGTGAAAATGTATCATACTCTACAGAAAATATCTTTATGCGGGCAAACAGGCCTACAACTAAAGAATATGTCATAGATGGTAGCCCTTATACTACCGGAGATAAGTTCAATAAAGTAATTATTAAAGGGTTTAGCAAAGATGTCCAGGATCTTCGTTACAATGCCTATGAAGATGAAATGGAATTTAAAAAAGGAGAAGAACTTTTTTATGCCAATAAAGCGGATAATGTTAAAATCCAGTTTCCGGAGCTTAACAAAACTTATGAATCGCTGACGTATACTTACGACGGTAAAACAAAATCAGGATATCTGGTATTGTTGCTGGATAACCCTAAGTTTTCCCTTTACAAAAGAGAAAAAATGGAACTATTAAAAGGTGAAAAAAGCCCGAATGCATATTCAAAAGATGCTAATGATTACTATGCGAAGGAAAAAGACATTTATTTAATTTCCAGAGACAAAAAATTCTCCAAATTTCCAAAAAACACATCAGAAGCAGCAGAACTCTTTTCAATAGATAAAAAAGAACTGGAAAGCTTTGTGAAATCCAATAAAATCAATTTAAATAGAGAACCAGATATGACAAAACTGGTAGAATTTATAAACAAGTAAACACCATATATCAACCCTTGCTTTTTGCAGGGTTTTTTATTTCCTTTTATTTCTTATTTTTGCTGTACAAAAATGAACAATGAAATCTTTTAGGTTCCCTGTCATTTTTGAACAATATAAATAAACGCATGAAGTACATCCTTTTTATAATCATCTTCTTCGGTTTTGTCTCGAAGGCTCAGGTCGTTAATAAAACAGACATTAAAAATACACAGAAAGAAGAAGATACCCTTGTTATAGATACTGGTAAAAAAGATTCCCTGAAAATTTTCAGACCTACTATCAATGACTATCTGTATCAGACCCAGTTTTCTGAAAAGAAGATTTTTGATACCGTGATGACGTTTGAGAAGACTCATATTTTTTCGCAATATAACAATACAGACAACTTTGGAAAAGCCCAGGTTGCAAATATAGGGGCAGGATTCAATCCACTGGTTTACGAAGTAAATCCCGAACAGAATCTTTCTTTATTACCTTCCAACAAAGCCTATATGATCATTGCTGCAAACGATGTAAAGTATTATGACGTAAAAACTCCTACGGCCACTTTTATCTATCATACAGCCATGAAGAATGGGGCTGCACTGAAATCTACCTATACACAGAATATCGGGAAAAGATTCAATTTCGCCCTTGAATATATGGGACTGCGTTCCCAGGGGTTCTACAGAAATTCATTGGCATCCAATAACAATACTCTATTTTCAGGGCAATATGTTTCCAAGAGTGGAAATTATGAACTCTTTACCCACTACCTTCACCAGAATGTAAACAATCAGGAAAGTGGAGGGATCACAGAAGATGATCTTTTTCAGAACGGTGACAGCAATTATAAAAACAGGCAAAATGCCCAGGTTAATCTGGCTTCATCGAGTTCTCAGTATTCTTACAGAAGATATTATCTGACCCATCAGTTTACACCGTTCAATTCACAAAAGTTTCCTTTTAGCATAAGACATACCCTATCTCATCAAGGGAATAAATATTTTTATAATCAGAGTGGGGCGGAATCTTACTGGTATGATAACGTTTCAGAATTAACGAACGGTTTCCCACTTACCACAAAAAAATATTCTGATAACTTCAGCAATACAGTAAGTCTTGTCTTTAACAATGAGAAATTCAAGCTTGATGGGGGAGTACGTTATCAGATGCTGAAATTTGGTGTGAGAGATATCGCTACGGTTAACGGAGTGGCTCTTCCCGGTGAATTTAAAGAAAACAGAATTGGAGCCGTTGGAAATCTTCAGGTAAAACTTTGGGACAAGTTTCAGTTAAAATCATTCCTTGAATTTTCAAATGGAAGTCAGTTCGGAAGCTATCTTAGAACCACAAACAATGTCAAGTTCGAACCTATAAAAGATTATTTCGTTAATGCAAAAGTAAACTTCCAAAGTGCTTATCCATCATTTAATTACCTTTTAAATACTTCTGTTTATAACAAATACAATTATTATCTGGAAGATGCCAAAAACCAAACGGTAACGGAGATCGGAGGAAGTGTTAATCTAAAATGGTTCAAGACCGAAATTTTCGCCAATTATTTCAGAATCGATAACTATACCTACTTCAATGCAGACGGAGCACCGCAACAGAGCAGCAGCTCGCTGAATATTTCTCAGATCGGGGGAGATGCTACGTTCAGTTTCGGAAAATTCCATCTTAATACAAGACTTCACTTCCAGAATGCACTCACGAATAAAGAACTTCTTCCAATGCCAAGTTTCATCGGAAGAGCCAATTTCTTCTTCCAAAGCATGGCCTTTAAAAACGCTGCAGAAGTTCAAATGGGTGTAAAGATCTACTATTTCTCAAAATTTGCATCCAGAGATTACTTCCCGATTCTCAACGAATATATTTTGCCCAGGGCAGATTCCTTCTCTATCGGAGGACAGCCTATTGCCGATCTTTATATCAATATGAAGGTGAAAAAAATGTTCTTCTATGTAGAAGGACAGCAGATAGGAACCTTTATCTCCAACAACAAAGCCTATGCATTTCCACATTATCCGGTGTATGATTTTAGATTAAACATAGGAATTGTGTGGTATTTGTTCAACTAAAAGCTAAACAAGTTGAAAACAATAAATAAAATTTCATTTAACGATATACAAAGCATTCCTCAATTGGTAAAAGATTTTTTGAACCAAAAAATTGAGGGCTTTGAAAACAACACCTTTTCTTTAGATCACTTTAAAGATCAGATCCATCTCAAACAAAATGCTTTTACATCAGATCAGAGACAGATCTTATCTGATGTATTGGAAAAGCAGCTTTCAGGTCTTATGCTTTCATCAAAGCAGAAAGAAAATCTGGAAAACCTGAAGCGGCCGAATACATTTACCATTACCACCGGACATCAGCTGAATCTTTTCTCAGGTCCTGTTTTCTTTGTCTACAAAATTTTACAGACCATTAAAACCTGCACGTATCTGAAGGAGAATTTTCCGGATTTTAATTTTGTTCCCGTGTACTGGATGGCTTCAGAGGATCATGATTTTGCAGAGATCAATCATTTTAAGACTGAAAATAATTATTATGAGATCAATGAAAAGTCAGGGGGTCCTGTAGGCAGAATCGAGGTCAGTGATACTTTCTTTATTTCAGAATTTGAAAAAGAATTTAAAGATTCCGTATTCGGGACAGAACTGATTCTGATGATGAAAGAAGCCTATAAAGTAGGAAATACGCTGACGAAAGCTATTAAAATCTTAGTGAACCGCCTTTTCTCTGAATTCGGGCTATTGATCATGGATGGTGATTCCAAAGAGCTTAAAGAACAGGTCAGAGAGATCTTCAAAGACGAATTGTTGAATTTCAGTTTACAGAAGAACTCAAAAGAAAAAGTAGATTTTCTGACGGAGAAATATGGAAAAGTCCAGGTGAATCCGCGGGAGATCAATCTTTTCTATCTTTCCGAAACCAGAGACAGGATAGACTTTGATGGTGAAAAATATAATGTAGTAGATACCCATAAGAGATTTACCAAGGAAGAACTCCTTCAGGAGCTGGAAAATTATCCCGAAAGATTCAGTCCCAATGCCTTAATGCGTCCCGTTTATCAGGAAAAAGTACTTCCTAATTTGGCGTACATTGGAGGGAACGCGGAAATTATGTATTGGCTGGAACTCAAAGATTATTTTACAGCAGTCCAGATCCCTTTTCCTGTTTTGATCCCAAGGAATTCTATGCTTTTCATTAAAGAAAAAACTGTTGGGAAAATTGAAAAGCTTGATTTGAATATAGAAGACTTCTTTGGAAGCTTCACGGCCATTACCAACCAGAAAATTTTAAAAGACAGCAGCGTATTATCATTGCTTGAAGAAAAAGAAATACTTTTGGAGAAAAGCTTCTCTGAACTGAAAGCTATAGCAGAAACCACAGAACGTTCTTTCGGGAATATGGTAAAAGCAGAAGAAGTAAGACAGCTGAAATCATTCACGAGAATGAAAAAACGTTTGCTTCATGCAGAAAAAATAAAACAGAGCGAGCTGCTCGAAAGGTTGGAAAATCTGTTTTTAGATGTCCATCCTTCAAAAACCTGGCAGGAACGGGTGTATAACTTTAGTGTGTTCTTTTCAGACTATGGTTATTCATGGCTTGAAAATTGTTGGGAAGAAATGGTGGTTCAAGAATCCAAATTAATAATTGTTGCCATTTAATTTTAAAGAAGTATTTTTGTAAATTATAATTATCGAGTATGATAAAGAGGTTTTTTATTTTGTCCAGTTTATGTATGGTTTTGGGGGTATCTGCCCAAAACTCACACACCGTTGTAAAAGGAGATAATCCTTACAATATTGCAAAAAAATACGGGATAACTGTAGATGAATTGTTAAAGCTGAATCCAAAATTCAAAGACGGTAAGCTGGCAATAGGAGATGTTGTAACGGTGAAAGCTGAGAAACATACCGCTCCGGTTTCCAAACCTGCAGTTGCTGAAAAAGCAAAATCAAATGCTCAGGTCGGAAAAATTATTCTTCAGCCTAAACAGACCGTTTACGGAATTACAAAACAATACCGTATTTCTGAAGCAGATCTCAGAAAACTGAACCCTGAACTTGATTCCCATATGAAAATAGGGGATGAAATCACTTTGCCGCTGGACAGCATTAAAAAATATGGGGGCGAGCAGCAGACGACTCCTGTAGTAGCTGTAACTCCTAAGCAGGTGGAAACTCATGTTGAAACATCGGTGCCGGTAACAGCAGAAGGAGAATCTTATGTGATCCAGGCAAAAGATAATTATTACAGAATTACAAAACAATTTGGAATCAGCCAGCAGGAGCTTTATGCCTTAAATCCAGGACTGGAAGAAAAAGGGCTGAAGCCAGGTGAAACCATCAAAATAAAAAAAATAAAAACGGATGCCGCTTCAGTTTCTGAGCCGGTGAATCCGAAAACAAAAATAGATTTAGGAAGCGAAAAATCTGCCGCTGCTGCAAATACTGGTATATCAGCTGATGATTACGTAACCTATACCGTTCAGCAGGGAGACACAGTCTTCTCCATTGTTAATAAATTCGGAGTTTCAATCGATGAATTAATCGCTTTGAATCCCGATCTTTCAAACGGACTGAAAACCGGAATGGTCCTGAAGATCAAAAAGCAGGATCCGGCTTATGTGAAGAAAAATGGTGATGCACTGAGCGTTGTTTTAATGCTTCCTTTCGGATACAGTACCAACGAAACTCAGTACAGAGGAATGGCATTAGACTTCCTTACCGGAGCTAAGCTTGCTATCGAAAGAAACGCGAGAGGCGGACAGAAGCTTGATGTCAAAATTGTAGATTCTGGAAACGAAGCTTCATTTAAAAATTCAATGGCTCAGATCAATCCGGATAATACAGATTTAATCATTGGCCCATTCTTCAAATCAAACGTAATTGACGTTCTTGATTTTACAAAAAATCAGAAAATCCCTGTGGTAGCTCCATTTGCGAACTCTCCGGAACTGTACAATTACAGCAACCTGATCATTGTTGAAACCAATGACCAGACCTACGCAGATAAAATCGTAGAAGAAGTAAGAGCGGTATACTCAGATCAGAAAATATATGTAGTAGCAGACAGCAAAAAAGATATTGCCAACTATATTAAAGGAGGTCTGGAAAAAGCAGTTAAAAATCCAAATATAATCATCGTAAACTCACCTGCTGAAATACAACTGGACAAGAATATGATGACAGGACAATCTGCTCCTGTTATTGCTATATTAGCCAGTGATAATGATGCTGCCGGAGAAGCATTTGCGAATAAAATCATCGCTCTGTCGAAAGAAGTGCAGGGGGTTAAAGGTTTCAGCATGTACTATTCTCCTGTTTTTGAGAAAAAAGTAGATGACCTGAGCCAGGCGAGCCTTGTATACCTTATGGACAGAAAGATCAATGCAGATGGAAATTTTGAAAAAGAGATCCTAGCGGCCTATAAAAGTAAATACTGCAAGACCCCTCCAAAATATGCGATCGTTGGTTTTGACGTTGTTAATGACATGCTGACGAGAGAAAATAAAAAAGGAGAGATCTTTAAGCAGATGAATAAAGTTCAGACTCAGCTTGCTACAAAATTTGAGTTTGTAAAATCTAAAGCAAACGGAGCGTATGTAAACACAGGATATCGCGTGATTAGATTAGTTCCTTAACCGATTTATGCCTTTTTAAAGGAATATTTTTAACATTATCTTTATATTTGCATAATATTTAATTCATTACATGAAAGCACTTGTATTTCCTGGGCAGGGTTCTCAGTTCGTAGGAATGGGAAAAGAATTGTACGATTCTAGAAAAGACATTAAGGACTTAATGGAATTTGCCAATGAAATTTTAGGTTTCGATATTCTTACGTTGATGTTCAACGGTACAGATGAAGACCTTAAGAAAACAGAGGTTACCCAGCCTTCCATCTTTATACATTCAGTAGCAGCCCTAAAAGCAATTAACGGTCTTGGAGCAGAAATGGTTGCAGGACATTCTTTAGGTGAATTTTCAGCTTTAGTTGCCAATGGCGTTTTATCTTTTGACGACGGTCTGAAATTAGTTTCTGAAAGAGCAAAAGCAATGCAGGAAGCCTGCGATGCCAATCCAAGCTCTATGGCCGCAATTTTAGGTCTTGAAGACGCTAAAGTTGAAGAGATCTGTACACAGATCAGCGGTATTGTAGTGCCAGCTAACTACAACTGTCCCGGTCAATTGGTTATTTCAGGGGAAACTTCTGCAGTAGAAGAAGCTTGTATAAAACTTAAAGAGGCAGGTGCTAAAAGAGCGTTATTACTTCCGGTAAACGGAGCGTTCCATTCACCATTGATGCAGCCGGCACAAGAGAGATTGGCAGCAGCCATCGAAAAAACAAAATTCAGAAAAGCAACGATTCCTGTATACCAGAATATCACCACTACAGCAGTGACCAATCCTGAAGAGATCAAACAAAATCTGATCGCTCAGCTTACAGGTCCTGTAAAGTGGACGCAGTCTGTTCAGAACATGATCAAAGACGGAGCATCCAACTTTGTAGAAGTAGGTCCTGGAAAAACGCTTCAGGGACTGATCAAGAAAATTGACGGTTCGGTAGATGTGGCTTCAGCAATCTAATTAAAAAAATATGAGCGGAATATTTTCACCGGGAAAGCTTATGCTGACTTCAGAATATTTCGCGATAGACGGAGCTCTTGTCCTGGCGGTACCTACCAAGCTTGGACAAGAGTTTTTCTTTGAAGAAAATGATGATGAAAAATCCCTGATCTTTTGGAAAGCTTATCATCAGAACAAACTTTGGCTCGAGGCTGTCATTGACTATCAAAACTGGCAGGTCTTAGAGACCAATATCCCTTCAGGCGCTGAATTTATTCTTAAAACCTTAAAAAATGTTCAGCAGCTTTCTCAAATTAAATTCAAAAATAATTTTACCTACCATCTGAAGACCAACCTTCAGTTTCCTTCTGATTACGGACTCGGAAGCAGTTCTACCTTAATGAACAATCTTGCGGAGTGGGCAGCTGTCGATCCTTTTCACCTCAACAGCATCAGTTTGGGGGGGAGTGGCTATGATATCGCCGTTGCCAAAGAGAAATCTGCGATTCTTTTTCGAAGCAAACCAGAGATCAGCTATGAAAAGGCAGATTTCAATCCTGTGTTCAAAAATGAGCTTATATTTATTCATTTAAATCAGAAGCAGGACAGCAGGGAAGGAATCAATTTTTACAAGTCGAAACCGAAGTCCCAAATACTCGTTGACGAATTTTCGGATATCACAAAGAAAGTTTTGTTATGCAGCGAATTGGAAAATTTTTCTGAACTGATGATGATTCATGAGCAGAAAATTTCAAAATTTCTTGAAATTCCCACAGTTAAAGAGAAGTTTTTCACAGACTGTCCTGTTTTTGTCAAAAGTTTGGGAGCCTGGGGCGGAGATTTTGTGATGAGTGCTAAATTTGATGGCTATAAGGACTATTTTTGGGGAAAAGGTTTTAATACCGTTTTTCAATGGTCTGATATAATTAATTTATAATCAATAATTTACAATCCTTTTTTTTTATTTGTCATTCTGACTTATATCATTATATTTAAACCACCTTTAACAAATAATTAATATTAATTTTGTTGAACCCAATAAAGAAATAGAAAATATAAGTAAAATGAAACACGCTAAAATCATCCAGGATTTAGAAAAGTTAGGGATTAAAGGAAATTACAAACTCGTCTATAACCCGTCTTACGAAGAGTTATACCAGGCTGAAGTATCTCCTGGAAATCAAGGCTTTGAGGAAGCTGAACTTACAGAATCTGGTGCCGTATCAGTAAAAACTGGAGTTTTCACAGGTCGTTCACCTAAAGACAGATATATAGTTCAGGATGATGTTACAAGAGATACAATTTTCTGGGATGGAAAAGTAAATCTTCCTACCACAGCAGAAACGTTTGATGCTTGTAAAGGATTAGTGCTGAACCAGCTTTCTGAAGCTAAGAAAATTTATGTAGTGGATGCTTTTTGTGGCACCAATACAGATACAAGGCTAAAAGTAAGGTTCATCGTTGAAGTAGCGTGGCAGGCGCATTTCGTTACCAATATGTTTATCCGTCCATCTCACTATGAGCTTGAAAACTTTGGTGAGCCGGATTTCACAGTGATCAATGGTTCTAAAACAACAAACCCGAACTGGGAAGCTCAGGAATTGAATTCTGAGAACTTCATTATGTTCAATCTTACCCAGAAAATACAGATCATCGGAGGTACCTGGTACGGAGGTGAAATGAAAAAAGGGATGTTTGCGATGATGAACTACTATCTTCCATTGAAAGGAATGGCTTCTATGCACTGCTCTGCAAACGTTGGTGAAGATGGGGATGTAGCTCTTTTCTTCGGTCTTTCAGGAACAGGAAAAACAACTTTGTCTGCAGATCCTAAAAGATTCCTGATTGGTGACGATGAGCACGGTTGGGATAACAATGGTGTATTCAACTATGAAGGTGGATGTTATGCCAAGGTAATCGACCTTTCTGGAGAAAAAGAACCGGATATTTTCAGAGCGATCAAAAGAGATGCGCTTCTTGAAAATGTAGTAGTGAACAACGGAATTGCTGACTATACTGACGGATCTATCACTGAAAATACAAGAGTATCTTACCCAATTTACCATATCAATAAGATCGTTCTTCCTTCTAAGGCGGGACATGCTAAGAAGATCGTTTATCTTTCTGCTGATGCATTCGGAGTATTGCCTCCGGTTTCTATCTTAGATGAAAACCAGGCACAATACCACTTCCTTTGTGGATATACGTCTAAATTAGCTGGTACAGAAAGAGGAATCACTGAACCGGAACCATCTTTCTCTCCTGCTTTCGGAGAAGCGTTCCTTACGCTTCACCCTACCATGTATTCTAAAACATTGATCGGGAAAATGAAAGAGCACGGAGCTAAGGCTTATTTGGTGAATACAGGATGGAACGGAACAGGAAAAAGAATTTCTTTGAAAGATACAAGAGCTATTATTGATTCCATTATTGATGGTTCTATCGAAAATGCTCCTAAAACTCAGGTTCCAATCATGAATCTTGAAATTCCTACACAGCTTCCGAATGTTTCTGAAGGCATCCTAGATCCTAGAGAAACATACAGCAACGCTGCAGAATGGGAAGAAAAAGCAAAAGATCTTGCTGCAAGATATATCAAAAACTTTGAACAGTACTGTGATACTGAAGAGGGGAAGAAATTAATTTCTTCAGGACCTCAACTTCAGCAACAGACTATCTAACATAACAAAAGCCTCATCAACGATGAGGCTTTTTTATTTTTTATACTTTCAGATGATCTCATTACATAAGATCTTTGTCAATTGTTGGGATCTGTGGGAAATAAAATCAAGCTTTTAAACTTAATAAAGCCAGTCTGTATCCATCCATTCCAAAGCCGGATAATACAGCATCTGTGCTAGCTGCAGTGACAGACTTCTGGCGAAATTCTTCCCTTTTATAAATATTACTGATGTGAACTTCAATCTTTGGTTTACGGATGTTTTTTAAACAATCTGCGATAGCATAGGAATAATGGGTGTATGCTCCGGGATTAATGATCAGAGCTTCAAAATTATCTTCCTGAAGCCTGTTGATGATTTCCCCTTCAATATTAGACTGATAATAGCTGATCTCATCCTCTGAGAATTCAGCTTCCAGCTTGTCCAAATAATCAGCCATAGAAACTGTACCGTATACTTCCGGTTCTCTTGTACCCAGTAAATTAAGATTTGGACCGTTAATGATAAGGATTCTCATGTGAAAAATTTATTCAAAGATAAATAATTTCTATAGATCCTGCCTATGATTACCCCTCAGATATATGAGCAATAGTTATTTCTTACATGCTTCCACAAGCATTGATCTGTTTTCACCCTCTTTAATGTATTATTCTTTTCTAAAATTTAGAACATAAAAGGTATGATAATCTGGTGAGGAGCTCGTGCAGAAACTTTGTTAAGATCCTTATTGTTGTATAGGTTTCTACTCTTTTCATATTTAAAAATTATTTCTAATTCCGAAAAGTGAGTTATTTAAGTGTTTTACGGAAAATCATTGTTTTAAAATATTGGTTGTCAGATTAATGTAAAACTTAAGCCATTTTCTTGTTTTTCATTTGTTCTGTTCTTTTTTGATTGAGCAGCAGGTGTAATTTTGCAAAATGTTTGTTCCGGATCCTAAAAAATGTCAAGTAATCTTGTTGTTTCCATTAAAGAAATTTTTATGGGGAGCAATGGTTATGGTGTTTTCATTTTTACAGGCTGGAAAAGAAAATGACTCAATCGACAACCATGGTTTTGAAAAACAAACAAAAAATGCTGAAGTATATATTCTTGATGAAACCATTATTTCAGGAGTCGAAGCACTGTCTAATTCGCAAATTAAAATTATAAAAAAAGACACTGCATCTTATAAACGTGTCGTTCAGCAGTCTTCACAAAAACAGAAAATAGTAAAAAAAGAAACTGGTTTAAAGGAGCGGGCAAATTGTAAAAAGGTCCGGGAAAACAAGATAGAAATATCAATCAAAGATCATGGGGAAAAATATCAGTCCTTGCTTCTTAGTGAACTTCAGGCTACAAAAGCAAACGGGCAGTATAAATATGATTATCCTTTTCTTATCCTATCTGTTTTTTTAGAATTCTCTCCGGAAAAAATAAAGATTAATTCTTTCAGTAATGCCAAACGAACATTTATATCAGGCCGGTATTGCTGTATCAGGCCTCCGCCTGTATCTGTTGCTTAAAATCAGAACCACATAAAAAACACTTGGATAAAAACTACACCAATCATGATACCGGGTAAAAGTTTTTCCAAAAAGGCTTTTACCATTTTTAAAACTAAAAAAACAATACAAAAAATGAAAAAAATAATATTATTTCTAGCCACGATTGCTTCAGGACTCATATACTCCCAAGTTGGAATTAATACTGCTAATCCGCGTGGTATTTTCCATGTGGATGGTCAAAAAGACAATCCTGCAACGGGAGTTCCAACTGCCATACAGGGAACAAATGATTTTACAGTAATCTCCGATGGTAGTGTAGGAATTGGTACTACGATACCTAATGCATCTGCAATTCTAGACGTCAATGTAGACGGACTTGCTATTGGCAGTAAAAAAGGACTTCTGGGCCCGAAAGTAGGATTGACTTCTCAGACTGATCAGGCTACAATTCCTTCACCGGTGGCGGGTCTGCTTGTGTATAATCTGGGAACTGCAGGACTTAGTTATGTGGGTTATGTATTCTGGAACGGTACGGAGTGGAGAACATTTAGTAATGGTTCTCTTGCGCCCGGAACCTTAGGAACTATTACCTGTAACGGAGTAACGCTTTCTCCGGGGACGTATACCGCAGGTACTCCATATACCGGAACCATGAGTGTGCCTTACACAGGAGGAAATGGAGGTGTTTATGCTGCGCAGGCTATCGGCCCTGTCAACGGACTTACCGCAACGCTGGCTGCCGGAAATTTTAATGTCGGATCAGGGATTCTTACGTATACAGTGTCTGGAATGCCCACCGCTTCAAGTCCTACACTTACTACTTTCCCATTAAGTATTGGAGGGCAGACCTGTAGTGCTACAGTAGGAGCCGGAGCTGTTATTGCCCCAGGAGAATTAGTATATTACCATTCTTCAATTCCACGTAAGACCACATCATTTCTTTTGAGTCAGTTTCTTAACGATCTTCCGATCATTAATAATACGTTCAGAGTTGATGCTTTCATCACTTCACCTAATGCATTTGATGCAAATGGGGCCAGTACCAATTTTGATCCGCGTCTTTATAATATTACGGCTGCCAATGCAAAAGTATGGGTTTCAGAAGTATCTACCCACACAGGAGATTCTCATGGGGCCAATTTATTAGTCTTCCCCAATAATTACGCACAATTTGATGACGGAGTGTATCTTACCTATGGCAGAAACGAGACCGTTACTTTTGACATTACTACTGCAGATAACAAATGGTATAGAGTCTATTATGCATTGCGTGTAGATAATAAATCTTTTACAAGTGCAGGTAATGGTAATACGACTACGGATTCCAGTACTTCAGATAATACATTGGAGGTTTTCGTATCGATTCAGAGATTATATTAATTGAAATGATTCATTGAATATTTGGAAAGGGGAGCTGTAGCAAGTTCTTCTTTCCCATTTTCAATAGATTAAAAGTAAGGTCATATTGTAAAAAATACAGGAAGGAGAATCTGATGAAATTTAATTTTAAAAATATTCATATTGGAGAATGCATAAGAAAAAGAGTTGAGGAAATGGAAATTTCAATGATCCGTATCTGCAGTTTTCATAAAGCTACTGAGGAAGAAATTAATACAATGTATGCCCGGAAAGATATGGATACAGAAGTTCTTCTCAGGTGATGTAAACTCCTCGAATACGATTTTTTCAGAATTTATTGTCAGCATCTTATATTGTTTGCTCCTGAAAACCACTCCCATCATATAGCATCAAACACCGGAACCTTTCCTCCTAAGTTTAGGAAAAATGTATATACCAGACAGGTTGTAGATTTTATTTTAGAATTAATTAATACAGGGCAGAAAACAAAATTTCAGATTATTGAAGAGTATAGAATTCCCAAAACCACCCTGTATAAGTGGATGAGTAAGTATAATGAGATGGAATGAAGAAGAAATATGAATTTGATTATTTATTAAATCAAGATAAAGAACAGGTTGTAAAGCTGGTGGGAGAGGAGTTTAACTTCTACCCATCTTTGGAAACGGGAAGCTTCTGGAGGAAAACGGTCATGTTTATATTTTTCGACAATGAGATAGTTTTTAAAACAGAAATAAAAATAATGTATGAAAAGCTCAGGTCCAAATTATAAAAAAATATACTCCGACCTTATTTTTAAAAAGCATCCTGAAAAATATCAATCCTGTAGTTCCATTTTACAGAAAGAAGTTTTATCCACATTGGATGTCATTAAACTGAATCAAATAATTTTCACTTCTGAAAATCTGGAGACGTCATTATTTAATCAAAAAATGAGGTCTTATGATAGGGTTACGATCATAGAGATTTTAGAATATCAAAAGAAAAACAAGCTTAGTAATACAAAGGTGGCTGAGGAGTTTAAATTAAGCAGAAATTCAATAGCGAAATGGAAAAAAATAGAGATAAAGTAGTGGTAATAAGATAAGCTTTGGCTGAAAATTATAAAAAATAATCAGAGTAATCTGAAAAATGACGTCATTGACGTCATTTTTTTATTGTCAAATCTCATGGTATAGCTTCTCCATTGTGTTTACTGATATTTATCATGTGTAAGGAAATCGATAATGGTTTTAAGCCTCTATTTTTGTGGTTTTTACAATATATTTAAGTTAATTTTTGAAAAACTATCATAAAAAAAATTAAAGTCTACTTGTTTTGTAGACTAATTGTTTTTAGCTTTGCACCCATATTTCGATCGGCTTATAAAGAAAGATGGAGGGAACTGGCCCTATGAAGTCTTGACAACCTGCCCCTGTGCAAGGTGTTACATTCAGCCTTTAAAGGAAAAATAAGCATTTGGTTAATCGTAGTTATCGATGCCCTTTGCTGAATTTTCTGCAAAGGGTTAATTTTTAATATATGATAAATAAAATTGATTATGATTAGTAAAGGTTTAATTAATTCTAAAATTTGGCTTCCACCAGTCGCTGTATTTTTCCTGGGGATGATCAGTGTGCACGCACAGGAAGTCAAGCCCAAAAAAGATACGATCAAAGAAAAAGAAATCGATGAAGTAGTAGTGATAGCTTATGGTAAAGCGAAAAGAACAAGCTACACAGGTTCAATAGCCACCATCTCCAGCGATAAGATCAATAACAGACCTGTTACCAATATAACGAAAGCACTTGAAGGGCAGGTTGCAGGGGTTCAGGCTGTGAGTGCTTCCGGACAACCGGGATCTACGGCTTCCATCAGGATAAGAGGTGTAGGTTCCATAAGCGCTTCAAGTGATCCTCTTTACGTAGTAGACGGAATTCCTTTTGACGGAAACATCAATTCCATCAGTCCTAATGATATAGAATCCATCAGTGTTTTGAAAGATGCTACGGCAAGTTCATTATACGGTTCAAGAGGAGCCAACGGAATCATCATTATTACAACGAAATCCGGCAAAAAAGGAGAATCAAGAGTTAATTTTAATATCAGCCAGGGATTTTCCAGCAGAGCGGTAAAAGATTATAAGCAAGTCAGTACAGATCAGTATTTTCAGCTGTATTGGGAAGCATTGAGGAATGGTTACAAATCTCCTCAGATATCTTCTCAGCAGGCAGGGCAGATGGCAAGTGACAACCTGGTTAATGCCCTTGGAATCAACCCTTACGGGGCTGCTTATCCAAAACCTGTAGGAGCGGACGGAAAACTTCTTCCCGGCGCAAAACCTTTATGGAATGATGACTGGCGAGATATTCTTCAAAGAACGGCCTCAAGAAGTCAGGTAGATTTTGATATCAGCGGAGGCAGTGAGAAAAGCAATTATTTCTTTTCATTGGGCTATTTAGATGATAAGGGGATTGCCATCGAGTCAGGTTTTCAAAAATTTGGAACCAGATTGAAGATCAATTCAGAAGTTAAAAAATGGCTGAACGCTGGTGTGAATTTAAGCTACACCAACAGTATTCAGAACGCACCGCCATCTTCAGATTCCAGACAGGATAATATCATTCAGGCAGCAAGAGTAGTTCCTTCATTCTATCCGTATTATGAAAGAAATGATGACGGAAGCTACAGACTGAATGCAGAAGGGAACAGGATCTATGATTTTGGAAAGTACAGGCCTACCAGTGCATTGCAAAATCAGAATGCAGCTGCAACGTTGCCTTTGGATAAAAATGAAAATAAAGAAGATAATTTCTCAGGAAAAGGATTTTTAGAATTTACCTTCCTGCCCGAACTGAAATTCAAGACCAGCTTTTCTGTCGATTTAGTGAACTACAACGGACATTATTACTCGAATCCGCTTATTGGCGAAGGAAGTGAAATCGGGGGTTCTGTAACGAGATCAAACAGCAGAACACTTTCTTATACGACCAGTAATATTCTGACGTATGACAAGAAATTCGGGAAGCATCATATCAATATTTTAGGAGGTCAGGAATTTTATAAATATGATTATCAGACGATTTCAGGTTCCAGAAGCCAGTTTTCCCTGCCTTATTATTATGAGCCTGATGCAGCGGCCTTATTGGGGAGTTTCAGTGGGAACAGTGATCAATTTTCCCTGTTGAGCTTCCTGGGAAGAGCAGAATATGATTTTAATAATACCTACTTTTTATCAGTTTCAGGAAGGGCAGACGGTTCTTCGAGGTTCTTTGCCGATAACAGATGGGGGAAATTCTGGTCTGTGGGAGGTTCATGGAAAGTCTCAAATGAAGATTTTATCAAGGATTTAAATATCTTCAATCAGTTGACGCTTCGTGCAAGTTATGGTGGTCAGGGGAATGATAAATTACGGAGACCTAACGGATCTTCGCTTTATTACGCTTATCAGGAACTGTACAAATTTTATAATAACCTGGGTGAACCGGGAACTGTTCTTGAAAAAATACAGACCAATGATGTTAAATGGGAAACCAATCTTAATTTAAATGTAGGTTTAGAGTTTGCCATTCTGAATAACAGAGTGAAAGGGAATATCGAGTATTTTAAAAGAAAAAGTCAGGATCTTTTGTTTAATATGCCGGTGGCTCCATCTTTAGGAATCAGTGATTTTCCTTTTAATGTTGGGACAATACAGAATACAGGTTTTGAGTTTTCACTGTTCACAACACCCATCAAAAATGATAAATTCCAATGGAATGTAGATTTGAACCTGAGCACATTAAACAATAAAATTACAAAGCTACCAAAAGGTGCCGTTATAACCGGAACCAAGCGTTTGGATGTGGGAGGTTCTATTTATGATTTTTATCTTCAGGAATGGAAAGGGGTAGATCCTTCCAACGGAAAACCTTTATGGAGATACATTTATCAGGATGCCAATGGAAATACAGTAGACGGAACCACTTCCGAATATGCAAAGGCTACAAGAACTTACCAGGGATCCGCCTTGCCTAAGGTGACTGGAGGGGTTACGACAAGTATTGCTTACAAAAACTTTGATGTATCAGGGTTGCTGACATTCAGCATCGGAGGAAAAATCCTCGATACGGATTATACGTCCTTGATGTCTAACGGAAGTTCCGGCGGACGTGCCTGGAGTGCAGAAATGCTGAACAGATGGACTCCGGAAAACCCAAACACGGATGTTCCTGCACTGAGTACAACAACGAACAACTGGAATTCTTCTTCTTCACGATTTTTATATTCCGGAACCTATGCACGACTTAAAAATGTGAGCCTGGGTTATACGCTTCCTTCAGATTATTTTGAAAAACTGGGCCTGAAAAAGTTTAGAATCTATGTTCAGGCAGAAAATCTTCTGACGTTCTATAAACATAAAGGAATGGATCCTGAACAGGCACTGGATGGAACTACGTATTACAGATATCCAGCGATGAGAACGATAACTTTCGGTCTTCAGGCGACTCTTTAAACCTTTAAAATTTGAAACAATGAAAAAATTAAAATATATATCTTTTGCTCTGGTTGCTCTCTGGTCGCTAACAAGTTGTGAAAATGAGCTGGAAACGGCTCCTACAGATCAGGCTAATGGCGAAGAGGTTTTTAAAACAGCAGAAAGTGCAGAAACGGTAATCAATGGCGCATGGGCAAAATTTAATGATGATGGACCCACCTATGCAAATATCGGGTACTCAACAGTTTTGAGAACGAGTGATGCGATGGGAAGTGATGCTGCTATTCTTACTAATAAATATGGATTCCCATCTGCCTACGCTTTTACGGAAATGATTAACAATACGCTTTCGCGTCCACAGTTTATATGGTCTACATTATATTCCACCATTAATAACATGAATAATGTGATTGCCCGTATTGACCAGACAGAAGGAAGCCATGCAAAAAAAGATCAGGTAAAAGGACAGGCTAAAGCATTGCGTGCTTTCTGTTATCTGAACCTGGCCAGCTTTTACCAGTTCAGTTATCTGAAAGACAAAACGGCACTTACAGCTCCGATTTATACGGAACCTTCAACGATAAGTTCTGTTCCAAAGAAAAAAGCAAGTCTTGAAGAAATTTATACACTGATTAAAAGTGATTTGACGGAAGCGGATAACCTTTTGACTAATTATACAAGAAATAATAAGGACAAGATCAACAAAGCGGTAGTCAACGGACTTTTAGCAAGAACTTACCTGAATACCGGAGAATGGAGCAAAGCTTCAGCGGCGGCAAAGCTAGCCAGAGCAGGCTATCCGCTGATGACTCCTGAAAAATATAAAGAAGGATTCAATGACATCAGCAATGGAGAATGGATCTGGGGACATGGGCAGACTCAAGAACAGTCTGGAGCGAGCTATGCCTTCCATTATCTTGATGTATCTTCTTCAGGAAGTTATTATTACAGTTTTATGGCAGATCCGTTTTTCAAAGATCTGTTTGACACGAATGATATCAGATATCAGCTGTTTCAATGGGATGGTCTGCCGGGTAGGGAAGGTCTGTTAAGGTATTCCAAGTTTAAATTTAAAACTGGTCTTATCGCAGATATTGTATTGATGAGGGCCGCAGAAATGTACCTGATCGAAGCGGAGGCAGAAGCCAGAATTGGAAATATTACAAACGCAGTGACAGTTTTAAACCAATTGAAAACGGCCAGAAATGCCAATCCTTACACAGGTTCTCTTGCTCAGAATGATGTAGTAAAAGAAATACTGATCGAAAGAAGAAAAGAGCTTTTCGGAGAAGGATTCTCCCTTTCAGACATTATTAGAACGCAGGGAGCAGTAGTAAGAAAACCATTTGTTGATGCCAACGGACAGCCTATAAAAGTACAGATTACCACTCCTGACGGAACCATAAAAACAGTGAACGGAAGAGGGCATTCGGTCTTTAATTTTCCTGATCAAACTGCTTTTGCACCGAACAGTAGATATTATCTGTTCAATATTCCTCAGAAGGAGATTGATAATAATCCGAATTTGTAATTTTATTTAGATTTGATTTTTTTGGGCCATCGTGTTTGCGATGGCTTTTTTTGTGGGAGTGGGAATATTTTGAGATAGATTTATTATAAAATAAAACTCCCCCAAAAAAATCTGGGGGAGTGCAGTTATTTAATTGCCATAATAATAGGTTTCATTTTTATTAGGATTCAAAAATTAAGTTCTTTATCTCTAGTTCACATAATCTTTTTAATTCAGATACAGTTAGAATTGTTTTTTTATGCCTGTGCCAGAAAAGTAGGACTTGCCATTTATTCCTCCGGAAATGGAGCTATTCATACGACCAATGGTGTCTGCTCCCGTTAGTTAAAATCACTATGACAAACATTCCTTCGATGAGTCCTCATATAGCAGCTTCTGTTGTGGCTCCTATGAGCAAACTTTAGACAACTACGCCAGGACCATATTTCATTTAAAGATTTAAGAATAAACATTCCTACAACTATCATTATCCCTAAAAACAGCTCTATAACATATAATATCAGCATCAAATAAAGGGGCTAAGTATTCTCCACTCGGATCTACTATTCATTACATATATATTCAAATTCTATTTATTGATATATAATGAATCATTTAAATATATATTCTTTTTGTACAGAATATACTTTAATTTATTATAATTAATCAATGAATCTATAGTTTTTACGTCTTCTTTTACATAATGAACAATTCTTATTTTTGTGAATTTATCGCTAAAAATTTCATTACGATTATGCGTATTATACATATAGTTATTAAAAGCTAAGAACAGTTCTCTTTTAGAATTTTTTGGAATAAAAAATAATGAATTTGCATATTCTTCATAATTTTTTAATATTGCCATTTTAAAGGCTTCATGAGAAAATCCTTTGTATAGATTTTTTTCAGTAAATTCTTGTAACATAAAATCCTTCCTATCATCGAAAGTTATAAAATCTGAAGTTATAATCTGTGAAGGAATTGACTGTAACATTTTTTTATCATTATCTAAATAAAAATTTGGACCGATAGGAATCAAATAATTTTTTTTATCGTTGTTCTTAATAATTATTTTGACCAGCAAACAATGACTATTAAGTTGTTGCTTTTTTTCCATATAAATTTCTACACCTTCTTTTTCTTTTTTATTACAAGACAGAACAAAAAAGAAAAATAACATTACTAAAATGATTTTTCTCATAATTTTCTATTTTACTAATTTTTTAATCGCTTCATATACATGATTATATTGTTTATTTGGGGCAAAATGATCATTCCAATATGTACCCAATGAATCATGCATTATTCCAGATAGACCTTTTGAACCGTATTTATTTATAAAATCTCTTTCTATCCCCCATATTGCACCATGTTCAATACTGACATCTGTCTTAAGTCCATTATGTAGTAACATTTCTGGCTCATAAACTTCTTTACCATTTTTTTGAACTTTAACTTGTAGAAAGGATCGTAAAGATGGATTTATAAAAATTGTAGAATGGGCTAATTCATGTGTCATAACATATTCTAATCTTAACTTTGAAGCAAAGGCTGTTTTTGCCAAATTTATGGATGTGGTATTATTCCAATTATTAAATCTCGTATATCCACCTGCTCTAACTTTATCGACAGTATCATAGTACCAGTCACCGTCTCTAATATACCTCTTAGTTGGATTATCAGCATAAAAGTTACGTGCTCCTGTACCATCTTCGTTCCAACCTTTGTCATAGAAAGTTTTCCACATAGTACGGGGTGATGCATCTACTGGAGAAGAATTATCTGATTCTAAGAATTTAAGATCCTCTTCTGTAATATTATGATAACTATAATGAGGTGTTGTTAACATCATTAATACTTTACTAATACCGTAGCCTAATCCTGCCATTGCACCACCCATTAAGGCTCCTCTATATAGTCCCGTAAAGAAATTCTGTTTGCTAAACAAGGCATCTATTCCTCCTGCAATAGCTCCATTCATACTACCAACTATGACGGCTCCATTAAAGCCACTGGCTGACATTCCTCCGGTGAGTCCTCCTGTAGCAGCTCCAGTGACGGCTCCTAATAATAAACTTTTGGCAAAACCACCCCAAGACCATGTCCCGTTAACTAAAGATTTTAATATATACATTCTTGTGGCTACCCTTGTTATTGCAACAGCTCCCGCAATCTATGATGCTCCCGGTACACCAAATAAAGGTATAAGACATTCTACATTAGAAGCTGGTTATTTTTTTATATATTTCCAATATAATGCTTTTTTATATTCTTCCTTTTTTTGCATTATTTGTAAAAAAAAACTATTAAAAGCTATCAAAGCTTGTCTATCATCTTCGTTACTTGCACAGTCTTGCTTATCATGTTTGTAAGTTATAGAAATACTACTAAATAATTGATTATCATCAACTATAATGCATAAAATTTTATTATTAATTTTTAAATCAATATATTTTTCTTTTAATTTTACCTTTTCCTCATCAGTTAACTTTACATTAAAATTAATATTTCTTTGAACACCTTTTGTACCACAATAGACAAATGAATATTCTCCTGTTAAACTATTATAATGTTCTTTTAGATCAATATTGTTGTTACTATAAAGTAGATTCTCATATAAAAAATCTTTATCACAGTAATTTTGACTTAAAATTACACTATAAAAAAATGTGAATGTTAAAATTAAAATTTTCATATTTATTTTATTATAATCTGTTTATTAAAAATTGAGTGCAAGGTATTATAAATATTATCTATTCCCTTCTGTAAAGCTTTATTTAATAAAAAATAATCAACAGTTAATTGATCTTTATACATATATCCAAATCTTTGAGAAAAAGGTATTTTATTTGCATCAGCATATACATGCTCCAACTTTCCAATAGCAAAATGACCTATTGTATCTGCACCAGATTCAAGTGTAATATCAATTTTAGTTTCTTTTATTCCTAATTTTGTTAAATATGCATGTCCAGTTTCATGAACCATTGTTACGCCTAAAAGATCCTTATGCTGGGCGGCTAATGGAGAATAAGTTATATCCTCAAGACCAGTTATAAAATTAGTGGTTGTATATGCATAAGCGTCACCATTTCCTGGATCTATATATCCTCTAGAATTACCTTTTCCTAATATATCTTTTCCAACATTAGTTACCTTTTTTTCACCTGCTGAAACAGATTCTCTGGCAGCTCTCATATCATTTATGTTTTCTAACATAACTTTCTCATCTACATTTGGATCGTAAGTATAGTGCTCAGTTGTCTTTTTATATAAATATTTTCTTTTGTAGTTTCCATTTACAAAATAATTAATAGTATAATTAATAGCACCCATAGCAGCACCCATTACAGCACCTTTGTACAATCCTGTAAAGAAGTTCTGCTTATTAAATACAGCATCAATACCACCTGTAATAGCTCCGTTCATACTACCAACTATGACGGCCCCGTTAAACCCACTGGCGGACATCCCTCCAGTTAATCCTCCAGTGGCAGCTCCCGTGATAGCTCCAAGGAGTAAGCTTTTGGCAAAACCACCCCAAGACCATGTTCCATTAACTAAAGATTTAAGAATGAACATCCCTGCTGCTACCATTGTACCTACAACAGCCCCCGCAACCCATGATGCCACCAGTACACCAAATAATGGGACTAAACATTCTCCATTAGGATCATTATAAAGGAGAGGATTATTCATTACATACCCATACTTATTATAATTCTGGGTATTGGTAGGGTCTTGTATATTTTCATCTGCATTTAAGAATCTTCTTAACAATGGATCATACAGTCTTCCGTTCATGTGGATGATTCCTACTTCTGCAAAGTGTTCATGGCTGGTGTAGCCTCTTTCTACTAATAACGAAGTGTTGTTAATTATATTTTTATCGGTAATAATCGCTCCATTTCCTATTTGTAAATGAGTGAAATTCCCCCAAGCATCAAAATGTCTCTGCTCCAGCTTGTTTCCGGCTTCATCACTAATGGCAAGAATGCTTCCGATATAATCTTTATGTAAGAATTTGTAAGATCCATTGGTTTCATCATAATTCTTCAGGTAAATGATACTGCTTTCGTATGGACTTCCACTAATATAAAGAACGTGTTTTTCTTTACCTGTTGTATTGTCTTTTACGATTTCAAAACTTCCGTCTTCACTGTAGAACTTGGTGAATTTACCTTCCTGATCAGGATCAAAATTTCCTCCATACGTAACTCTTTGTCTCATGCTTGTCAATCCATACTGGAATGCAGCATCTCCTTTCTCGCCATCAATGAAGACAGGATCGTTATTCTCGTTGTAGGCTATGCTTTGGATCAGGTCATTATTATAATTCTGAGTTCCTGCTGCGTTCAGGGTCATTCCTGTTGGCTGATAGATCTTAGTGGAGTTTTCATACTTAATCGTTCCCACCTGATCATTTTCTATGATCCTTCCTTTGGTGTCATAGCTATTTTGAGAATTTTGTCCCGTTCTAGGGTTTGTCCAGCTGATTAATCTGTTATTGTCATCGTAATCAAATGATTCAATTATATTAAAATCTCCTAAAGTTTTTCTCAACTTAAGTTCATTTTTAATAACATTGAAAGTATACTGGATATTTAGAATACTCTGTACAGGAGAAATATGTTTGATTTCTGCTAAGAAACCAGTTGCATCATTATATGTATTATTAATATCTGATGCTCCTAATTTGGCTCTTACAACCTGCCCTTTAACATTGGTCTCTTTAAGTTCCCATAAAACTTTCCCTGAGTTTTTATCTTTTACCTGATAAAGCTCTCCATTCCAGGCACTATATAAATTTTCTACTTGTACTTTAGTCAAAATACCAGAAGAATATAACTGTTTTTCGTAAGAAAGCACTCTGCCTTTGTCATCATACGTAATACCTTTTCGTATAAAATATTTCCCATTACTGCTTTCAGACGAAGATAATAATCTTCCCTGCGGATCATATGCAACATTTGAGCTATAAGATTTTCCTTTGGAGGTTCCGGCTTTTGAAACTACCCTACCTTTGTTATCATAAGAATAAGAAATTATCTTATTAGTTGCCTGTCCGCCATCTGTTGTGGAGATTTCTGTATGAGAAATAAGCTGACCTAAATTATTGTAAGTGTATTGTTTAGTTCCTTTCGGGCTGATGATTTTTTTAGATTGTCCAAAAGGATCATATTCATATTTATATAATCCGTTAGACGGGTCATTGAATTCTGATTTTCTTCCCCAAGAATCATATTTAGTAGTAACTATATTTTCAGCGTATTGTGCCTTTATTTGTTCGCCCGCAGCATTATAAGAGAAATTGATAGTTCCCCCCTTATCTGTACTGGAGATAACATTATTTAAAGCATCAGTGGTTTTACTATTTGTTCTTGCATATCCGTTAACTTCTGTTACAGAGATGGTATTTCCAGAAATAATAGTTTCTATTTGCTTGCCCAAGAATGAAGATATTTCTCCAGCATTATTTAAGGTTGCTAATGCAGTTGCTGTTATTTTAGCGGGATAAAAAGTATCATTATAGGCGATGACGTTCCATAGGCTTATATTTCCACCTTCAAAATAAAGTTCACTCTCTTTCGTTTTCCTGCCCAAAACATCATATTGGGTTTCCTGAGCTACAAATTGCCCCTGTCCAAATGCTTTTGTAGATGTTTTATAATTCTGTCCTAATTTGTTGGTGTATTTTTTTGAGACATCGCCATCAGGATCATATTGAGTAATAGTTATATTTGATTGGCTATCTTTTTCATATTGATATGTTGTTGTTCCTTCGAGATTGGTTTTGGATTTCATTAATTTGCCCCAAGCATCATATGTGTTGGTAAGCTTGTTGTCCAAAGGATCGGTCTGGGTAAGAATTTGTCCTTTATCATTGTATGTGTAGCTAGTCGCTAGTCCGAGATTATCCGTATTCTTTTCAACAAATCTTCCTGTAGATTCGTATTTAGATATACTGGTTTGGGTTTGAGAATCTACACTGTTACTGATAACTTTTTGAGTGATATTTCCATATCCGTCATAAGTATAAGTTTCTTGTAAATATTCGGTGTTATCCCTGTTCCATGTTTTAAGCGTTTTTAAAAGGTTACTTTCATATACATATTCTTCTTTAGCAGATTTAGTATCGCCATAGGCTTGATTTACGGTAGTTTTAGATTTCGGGCGCCCAATGTAATAGTCTGATCCAACTCCTGATGGATTATGAATGTATTCAAAAGTGGTATTTATCGTTGAAAAATTATTATTGACATTAATCAGGGTTGAAGCTGGTAAATAGTAATTGTCATAAGTTACCGATTTTGTTAAAGTAATGTTTTTTAAGAAATCTTTTTCAATAATGGTTTCAGGAAGAATTACATCAACTTTGTTAGGCAATTGTTGAATAGAATAGTTACTTTGCTTAAATGATAACAGCTGAGTATTATTAACAGAAATATCTGTCGGGAAAATTAGATTTTCGTCGTTAGTTCTGATTGACCATTCTTTTACCGGTTGACCGAATTTTTGAGCATCAATTTCAACACCACTCCATATTTTCGTGTTTTCAAAACCATCTGCATACCATGAAGATCGAGCCATTTGGTGATACCCAATACTTCCTCTTCCTTGCAAATGCCCTGTCATTCCTCTGTATCGGAAATCCTGCTTTCTGCCTACCTGCTGAAGTTGAGAAACAACGAATGTCTGATCCACTCTTTCTAATGAAAAATAAGGGTAGAGCTCTTTCTTAACTTTCTTATAAATATTAGTTCCATTAGAAACTGCTTCCGCGTAACTAATTCCCGTTATAATGCTCCCATTTCCCTGATTAATGGATTTAATCCTTGCCAGCTCTGAAAGTGGTGTAGGTGCTTTTATTCTATGCAGATGCTCCTTCCAATATAGAAATACGTTATAATAGTTATTATTTGCCTTTATTGGGTTTGTTAATGGTGTGAATAACGTTAAATCCTGTATATCCTGCACTCCATAAGTCGGACTTACAAAAGATGGGATGGGTTGGAAATTCAGCGTACCATCAGAGGCAGCTCCATTGGCTAATTTTGTGCTTATAACATATCCAAAATCTCTATATCCCTGTGCGCTGGAATTATTAATCTGATTATAGGAAAATACTTGAATAACATCAGATTTACCATCCTTATTCATATCAGCAACAGCAAAAAAGTACTGTCTGGCAAATTGGGTATAGCTGTTATTAACCTGTGTCTGACGTTTTCTATAAGAGAAGAACTCAGTCTTAAGGAAATTATTGAATCCTGTTCCTGTTCCTATATAAAATCTCCAGTTATCAGGTTTCCCAACAGCATTATCTGTAACAGGTATGGTAAAATCTAATTTACCGTCACCATTAAAGTCACCAAATAATACAGGAAATTCAGGATCTTTGGTTTCAATTAAACCACTTGTAAACCTAATCTTTTTCAGATATTGATTCGGGGCCGTTTTTACAAATTCAAATACTTTGTAATCATTATTGGAGACATTGATGATTTCAACCTTTCCGTCTCCATCTATATCCATATATTGCTGGTTATAAAGAATGTTTTCATTAATTCCTGCATCAATTGTATAAATAGCAACTGGATTATTCTGATTTTTTAAATCCACAATAAAGTTTCCTACATCATATGTGGCACATCTCAGAACGGTACACGGAGCAGGACGGTTCGTAGTTTCATTTGGTGTAATATTATTACAAGCAGGATCTGGCACCCATTCACAAACTCTTTTTTTTAAAGTCAAAAAAATGTCCGAGATACCATCTCCATTAATATCACCTTCATTCAATGAGGGAACCTCTATGCGACAACCCGCAGGTGGGGGTTCATTACCTGTCACACAGTCGGATTCATCATATACTAATTTTTCAAATACTTTGACAAAAATGTTATTTCTGAAGATATAACCTACAATTTTCCCTTCTTCATATTGTACAATCCCGTTCCCGTTATAGATTTGTCCTTCTTCGTCCAGTAATGTACTCACTACTTTTGCATTAGTTTCAAAATACTTATTGGTGGTAATGGTCGTAAAAGTGTCATTATTAAATGCTCCCAATTTTACAGTACCATTTGACATAACAAAATCGATATAGGAATCCCCGTTGAGGTCTCCTGTCAGCTTTACGCCACTAAATGGATCACTATTGGGTAAATAATCCAAGTCTACCGAAGAAGGAACTGGCTGGGGGTACTCGAATGCTATAGGATTAGCAGCTGCTCCCTCAGCATTATATTCCGTAATTTTATTAACAAACTGGTAGCTTGTACCATTGTTGCCATATTCAATAGTATATTTTTTATAGGAATTGTTGTTCGTTTTCACAACAACATTATCCAATATCCTGTCCTGAATCAATGAAACTCCACCAATATAATATTGCTCAGACAAAGTTCTAGGCATATAGTTAAATGTGATTTCATTGATTACAGGAGTATTTAATACTTCGTTTCCTCCCCATTTAATGCTGGAAACTGAAGCTACATTTTTAGATGCAGTCTGTACATAGTTATACACAATATAATTTCCCTGAGCATCTCTCCATTTAGCAATATTGTATTCTATGGGGGTTCTGGCTAAACTTGCTCCCGAAGTAGTGCCACCATACCAAGCCTGCGAGCCATCTTCAAAAGTCACTTCCCAGTATTCGGGACCTTGCCATGCTTGTCCGGTTATTGTTCCAATAGATTTAATTTTGATATTTGAATACTTTTCGGTCACATACTCTGCTCCGTCCTTTCCGTATTCTCCTGATTTTAAAATTAATCTCTGACCATTAAAACTATAATAGTCTGAATAATCTAATTTTACACTGGTTAACTCTCCATCTTTTTCAATATTTTTACCACTTCTTGAGATAGTAGTAACGCCTGATAAAGCCCATCCAAAACCAGCAATTCCATTTCCGGAATTACTCAGATAGATTAAGCTCATATTTGGAGAAACATTTTTCACGCCCTGAGGCAGATCAATCGGTAACGTAAATTGTAATTGTCCTGCCCCATTCACGTCAATATTTCCTTTAGTGTCATGGAATTTATTATCTGTTGTTTCTGTAGTTCCGGTTGGATTACCCGCACCAGCTCCTGAATCAATTGGCCCTCCTCCCGGATTTTCCGTACCAGGTCCAATTTTAGCAACAAAAGGATTGGATATATTTGATGTTGCATGAAATCCCTGTGCAAGCACTACGGTCTGTGGATCCTGAACGGTTCTTGATGTGCTTTCAGATTGGTATAATATAGTTTGTGAATATCCTAATATTGAGAGACAGGATATTATGAATGAATAGAAAATTTTCATATTCTTTTTCTTTGTGTTAATAAATTGATAGATGACGAATCAGATAAATAGCTTATCGTTTGGTAACATTTCGGCTAAACACTCTACCATCTTTTAAAGTAAAGCGCAGAATATAAACACCCCAGTCATAACCTGTCATATTGATCTTCAGCTGACGGTTCAATGCAGGAATATTCTGCTGTTGGAATTTCCAGTGTACCGTACTGTGCTGATACAGCGAAACGGATTCTATAAGATCGTCTGCTTCTTCAGTCCAGTCTATGGTAAGAACATCATTAACGGGTACAGGGTAGAGTCTGATCTGTTTCAGGAAAGTTTTTTCATCCATGGCGGGAGCTTCTTGCTGTTGCGGAGCAGCTACTGTTTTTGTATCCTGTTTTGCTGTTTCAGCGGGAGCTGTTTTTCCTGCAACATTAGGGCCTCTGTATCTTTGGTTTCCTGCTTCGTCATATTTGAAATAGACCTCAGTTTGGGAAAATCCTAAAAATCCTATCATCAGGGAGAATATCGAAAGTAATTTTATTTTCATATGTATTTTATTTTTTTTCAGAAAGAAGTTTTTCCAGCTGCTTTTCAAATTTTTCCAGCTTTTCAGCTTGTATGTTTAAGGCTTTGTTTTCTTCCTTAAGCAATCTAATTTGTTCTGATTGAGATTTTAAGTGCTTGTTTTGCTCTATTGAATAAAGGGTAAGTTCTTCTATCTTCTGTAACAGTTTAATTTGAAACTCTCCAACATTTACCCCTTCTTTTTCCATCTGTGCTGCTGATGCAATTTCAGGAAGGTGCTTTTTCTCTTTTATGTGCTTTTCAATATCTTCTAGTTTTGGAAGATTATAATTCTCATCAAAAACAAAATCAGCTGTTGGTGTAAGAGTTACTTTTATTTCTTTGGCTTCAAATTTACCTTGTAGTGATGCATTGCCGTTGGAATGTAAAGTCAGAGTCTGTTGTTTAAGTCCTGAACCGGATACTAGATTAAAATTAATTTCATTATCTAGCAATCGAATATATGATCCTCCTTTTGAGGTATTGACTCTTTCCATACTTACTCCATTCACATTATTTTTTATATTATTTCCAATACCTACCCCGGAATAGGTTAATCCTGGTTCAGAAGCCCAAATCATTAAATCAGCAGGAGCATTACCATCATTGTCTGCATGCAATAGGATTGTAGAAGTGAAGTGTTTCCCATAAATAGTAAATTTTTCTTGAGGTGAATCTGTATTTATACCTATATTACCATTATCTGCTAAGAATAAAGGAGCATCACAAATCCCTCCTGCACACCGATTGACTGCGTCATATCTCATAAATGCCAATCCTTTATTAAAAGTATTTCCTTTCCATATACTCCATTCCTTTACCTGGCCGGACTGTGTATATGAATCATCAATAAATCTCAGTCCAGTTGGAATATAACCTCCATTACCTCTGATGATAGGAATGCTGCTATTTGCATTAATATCAAGACTCCCTTCTGGAGCATTGGTTCCAATACCAATATAATTATTTGAAGAGGCTTGTATTGCACCAGCTGGAGTGTATAACTGTGCAAATGTGAAAGATGATGCCAATATGGCTAATGATAATAATTTAATTTTCATCTGTTTATAGTTGTTTGTTTTTTGTTCAATTAAATAGATTAGGTAAGTTTCTCTGCGTTACTAAATGTCCTTCATCAATATTTTCCAACGTATTTTGCAGTGGAATTACTAAAGGATTGTGGTTACGCATTGTGGATTCAGTAGTCCATCCTTCTGTGAAGGATCGTGTAACTTCTGTATTGTTGGCCTTAGAAATGAACAATTGTCTCTGTAAATTTGTTCGAAGGAGTAGCACTTGAGCTATCTGTATTCCGGTTCTGTGCAAATTGTAATGAAGCCGAAAAGCTCAGAATAAATAATAAAGATTGTTTCATAATTTTCTTTCAGTATAAATGTTTTTCAAAAATGGTTAATGTAAAATGTCAGTAGGTGAGTGACTGAAGGCTGTGTTTTTTAGTAATGAGGTTATGTTTTTTTAGCAAAAATAAAGAATATTTAAATCAAAAACTGACAATAATGATACAAATCATTAAAATGGGAATTACATTATGATGAATTGAAAAAAAGCATAATAATTTTAGTTAAAACTCTTTTAAATCAAAAAATATTAAGCGTTGAAAATAAAAAAAACACCGATTTTGAACTCGTAAATAGTTGTTTATCAGTGTTAATTTATTTTTGAAAATTTAATGCTCTTTAAAAAGTAATTAGATGATAAAAATATAATAAATCACTCTACAGTCTTCCCGTTTTAGAAAAAAACTTTACCTTTGCCCATATGAACCTGTTAAGATGGATACTAGCATTCTATTTCATGGCATTATCACTGATGCCTTGCGAAGATGTGCACCGTCCTGCAGGACCTACAGAGATTAAACTGTCATTCAATATCCAGGAAACCCATTCAAAGGATAAAGGAGATGTCTGCTCACCGCTGTGTACATGCAGTTGCTGTCAGATGACGGTATCTTCTTTCAAAATGGATCCTTTATTAGAAATTCCGAGCCAGGTTCAGGCTTACTTTTCAAAGAAAATTCTTTTTCAGAAAAACAATTTCGCATACCAGATGTACGATCATATCTGGCAACCTCCTAAAATTTAATTTTTATTGATTATTAGAAAGTTAGGCTTTCTATCTATTAAACTTTGCAATACCATTGCAGAGGTCTTCGTGATATTTTTGCAGCGGCATTATTGCCGTATGCAGTATTTCCAATAAAAAATTAAATACAGATCGTGTTAGATAAAATCATAAAATTCAGTATCAAAAACAAGGTGGTTGTGGGTATCATGACCTTACTTCTCATTATCTGGGGAGTATGGAGTGCTACGAAACTCCCCATAGATGCTGTCCCTGATATTACCAACAATCAGGTGCAGATCATTACCGCATGTCCCACACTCGCAGGACAGGAAGTAGAGCAGCTTGTTACCTTTCCTATAGAGCAGAGTATTGCCAATGTCCCGGATATTCAGGAAACCAGAAGTATTTCAAGATTCGGGCTTTCCGTGATCACGGTAGTTTTCAAAGAAAATGTAGATGTTTATTTTGCCAGGCAGCTGATCAATGAACAGCTGAAACTGGCAGTAGAAGAAATCCCCAAAGGAGTGGGAACACCGGAACTGGCACCTGTAAGTACGGGCCTCGGAGAAGTCTATCAGTATATTCTCCACCCGAAAAAAGGCAGCGAAAAGAAATATTCCGCTAAAGAACTCCGTACCATGCAGGATTGGATCGTACGCAGACAGCTGAACGGAACTCCCGGTGTTGCAGAAATCAACAGCTTCGGAGGAGAATTGAAACAGTATGAAGTAGGGGTAAATCCTGACCGCCTTAAAGCAATGGGCGTAAGCATCTCTGACATCTTTACAGCCTTGGAAAAAAACAACCAGAATACCGGTGGGGCTTATATAGACAAAAAACCGAATGCCTATTTTATCCGGGGAATCGGATTTGTAACTTCATTGGAGGACATTAAAAATATTTCGGTTAAAAATGAAACCGGAAGCGTTCCCATTTTTATAAAAGATGTGGCAGAGGTACGTCTCGGAAGTGCTGTACGCTACGGAGCATTGACCTATAATGGAAAAGTAGATGCAGTAGGTGGTGTAGTGATGATGTTAAAAGGTGCCAATAGTAACGATGTAGTAAGTCTTATTAAAGCTAAAATCCCAACCATTCAGAAATCGCTTCCCAATGATGTGGTGATAGAGCCCTTCTTAGACAGAACAGATCTTGTCGGAAGAGCAATCAATACCGTAGAGAAAAACCTCATAGAAGGTGCCCTGATTGTTATTTTCGTATTGGTGGTTTTCCTTGGCAATCTTAGAGCAGGACTTATTGTAGCTTCAGCCATTCCGCTATCATTGTTGTTTGCTTTGGGAATGATGAATGTTTTTGGTGTCAGTGCCAATTTAATGAGCCTTGGAGCGATAGATTTTGGATTAATTGTAGACGGTGCCGTGATCATTGTTGAAGCCACTTTGCATCATTTAGGCCTAAGGAAATCCGTACGGAACCTTACCCAAAATGAAATGGACGAAGAAGTTTTCCTTTCTGCATCCAAGATCAGAAGCAGTGCGGCTTTTGGTGAAATTATTATCCTTATTGTTTATATTCCGATTCTTACCCTTGCCGGAGTAGAAGGGAAAATGTTTACGCCAATGGCTAAAACAGTAGGATTTGCCATCCTGGGAGCTTTGATTCTTTCCCTGACTTACATCCCGATGATGAGTGCTTTGTTTTTGTCTAAAAAGATGTCACATAAAGAAACCTTTTCAGATAAGATGATGAACTTCCTGCAGAAGATCTATCAGCCGATGCTGCATAAAGCTGTTAAAGTAAAATACATCATTGTTTCGGCCACTATTTTCATATTTGTCATTAGTGCCTTTATTTTCAAAAATATGGGTGGCGAATTTATTCCACAGCTGCAGGAAGGGGATTATGCATTCCACTGTATTCTGCCGCAGGGAAGTTCACTCAGCCAGAGTATTGAAACCTCTATGCAGGCTTCAAGAATTATCAAACAGTTTGATGAGGTGAAAATGGTCGTAGGAAAAACCGGTTCTGCTGAGGTTCCTACCGATCCGATGCCTCCGGAAGCCACGGATCTGATTGTCGTTTTAAAACCACAAAGCGAATGGAAATCAAAAAAATCATATACAGAACTCGCCGATGAGATCAGTGAAAAATTAGAAACCATTCCCGGGGTGTTCTTTGAAAAGAACCAGCCGATCCAGATGCGTTTCAATGAGTTGATGACGGGGATCAGACAGGATGTTGCCGTTAAAATTTTTGGTGAGAATCTGGATTCACTATCTATTTATGCCGATAAAGTAGGAAAGATCATCCAGACCGTTGACGGTGCGACGCCTCCGCAGATTGAAAGAATAAGTGGACTTCCCCAGATCAACGTAGAATATGACAGAACGAGAATGGCCAATTATGGTTTAAATATAGAAGACGTAAACAATGCCGTAAGTACAGCCTTCGCTGGAAAAGCAGCCGGACAGGTGTTTGAAAACGAAAGACGTTTCGATCTTGTGGTCCGTCTCGACAGTCTTCACAGAACGAATATCGATGATGTGAATAATTTAATGATCGCGACCGGAACAGGAGCGCAGATTCCGCTTTCCCAGGTCGCCAATATCAGCTATAAACTGGGACCGGCACAGATCAGTCGTGAAGAAGGAAAAAGAAGGATTGTGATCGGTTTTAATGTAAAAGGCCGTGATGTACAAAGCGTGGTGAAAGATATTCAGGTCAAACTGGATCAACAGGTCAAACTACCTTCCGGATATTATTTTACTTATGGCGGACAGTTTGAAAATTTACAGGAAGCCAGCAAACGTCTGATGATCGCAGTTCCGGTTTCCTTGTTTTTGATTTTCATGCTGCTCTATTTCACCTTCCACTCATTTAAGCAGGCCGCATTGATCTTTACCGCTATCCCGATGAGTGCCATCGGAGGCGTATTTGCGCTTCTTTTGAGAGATATGCCATTCAGTATCAGTGCCGGAATTGGATTTATAGCCCTTTTCGGAGTAGCGGTTCTTAACGGAATTGTTTTGATCGGAACCTTTAACCAACTTGAAAAAGATGGCGAGACGGACGTATTGAAAAGAGTATACGAAGGAACAAAAACCAGATTAAGACCTGTTCTGATGACCGCAACAGTGGCATCATTAGGCTTTCTGCCCATGGCAATTTCTACAGGAGCAGGAGCTGAGGTACAGAAACCTTTAGCGACAGTGGTGATCGGAGGATTGGTAACCGCTACATTCCTTACCTTATTTGTTTTGCCGATGCTCTATATTATTTTTAATTCAAAGATTTCAGGAAAAATGAATAAAATTAAGCCAATTACAACGGTTATCGTTCTTGGGTTTCTGATGTTCGGACAGGTGTTTAAAGCGCAGACCAGACAGATTTCTGTGGATCAGGCCGTAGAAATGGCTGCCGAAAATAATTTGGTTCTAAAATCAAAAGATCTGAATATAAAATCTGCAGAAGCTTTGAAAGGAACGGCAAAAGAACTTCCCAAATTAAATTTTGAAGCACAACTCGGGCAGTACAACAGTCCGAAATTCGATCAGTCATTTGCCATTTCGCAAACCATTCCTTTCCCGACACTGTTCAAAGCAAGGAGAGAATTGATCACTGAAAATATAAAAAGCAGGCAAATCGATAAAGAAGTTTCGGCGAACGAACTGACCAAACAGGTAAGGAGTTATTATTATCAGATCGAATACCTTCAGTACAACAAATTCAAGCTGAAGGATCTCGACAGTCTGTATCAGGATTTTATTCGAATTGCAAGCGTAAGATTTAAAGCAGGAGATATAAAGAAGATTGAAATTAATACAGCAGAAACCCAAAAGGGGGAGATCAGTCTGCTGTTGAAACAGAATGAAGTGTATTTAAACAATGCTTATAAAAATTTAAAGACGTTATTAAATACTTCCGAAGATATTGAAGTTCCTTTTAAAAGCGATTACGAACCTTTGAGAACAGAAAATATCCTCGACAGTTCTTCTGTAGTCAATAACCCTACAGTCAAAGCTTTATATCACGAAATGGAGATTGCTGAAAAGAATAAAAATGTGGAGAAATCCCAGGGACTTCCCGAATTCAGCCTCGGATTGACCAGCCAGTCGCTGATTGGTTTCCATACCAAAAACGGGCAGGAGAAATTTTATAATGCGGGCGACCGTTTCAATTCGTTCTCTGTAGGCGTTGCCATTCCTTTGATGTTTGGAGCAACAAAAGCAAGAATGCAGTCTCTGGAGTATGAAAAACTGGCCGCCGAAACCAATGCAAAGATGAAACAGAAGCAGCTTTCAACACAGCTTGAAAATGCTTTTGAACAATATCAGCAGGATATACAACAGTATGAATATTACATAAGTCAGGCTATTCCTAATGCCGAAAAAATTGTAAAAGCAGCTCAGTTAGGGTACAAAACAGGAGAAATTTCTTATGTAGAATATCTCTTTGCCCTGCAGACGGCCACCAATATTCAGTTAAAATATTTAGAATCCATTCAGCAGGTCAATCAATCTGTAGTTACCATTAATTCAATCATCAATAAATAACATGAAAATAAAGCACAATATCATATCTCTGACCGTCACGGCACTTTTACTTATAAGCTGCGGAAAAAAAGAAGCAACAGCAGAAAATACTGAAGTAAAAACTGAAAAAGCGGTAGCCGGTCATGAAGAAGCACCGCAGACTATTGCTTCATTAACTGAAGAACAGATAAAGTCCGTCGGGATATCTTTAGGTCCCATAGAAATGAAGGAACTTACGTCCACCGTCAAAGCCAACGGTCTTCTGAGAGTTCCCAATAATAACAAAGCCGCTATCACTTCTCTGTATGGCGGAGTGATCAAAACCCTGAACGTACAGGTAGGAAGCATCGTAAAAAAAGGACAGGTGATCGCAACCATTGCAAACCCTGAATTTATACAGCTTCAGGAAGAATATCTGACCACCAACAGTAGAATTACCTATGCAGAACAGGAATACCGAAGACAGCGTGAGCTTTTTGACAATGATGCAGGCGCAAAGAAAAACCTGCAGAGTTCAGATGCAGAGCTTAAAACCCTGAGAACGAAAAAAGCTTCCCTTCTGAGACAGCTTCAGATGATGGGAATCAGTCCGGGAAAAGTAAATAATTCCAATATGAGATCAGGGTTGGTGATTACAGCACCGATCAGTGGAACGGTCAGCAATATTTCAGCACAGATCGGAAGCTATGTAGATGTTTCATCACCTGTGGCAGAGATTATTGATAACAATTCGATCCATCTTGACCTGCAGGTTTTTGAAAAAGATCTTCCTAAAATGAGAGTAGGGCAGATCGTGCATTTCAAGTTAACGAATAATCCCGAAACGGAATATGATGCCATGGTTTACAGTGTAGGATCTTCTTTTGAAAACGAAAGCAAAACCGTTTCTGTACACGGCACAGTGACAGGAAATAAAGCAGGTCTCATCGACGGTATGAATATCACCGGAATTGTAAGTCTTGATAAAAATACAACGCCTGCCGTTCCTAATGAAGCCATCGTAGAAGCCGACGGAAAATACTATGTCTTTATCCGTACCGATAAAAAACCGGAGGAACATGAAGAGGAAGAAGGTGGAGATGATCACAAAGAAGAAAAAGGAGAACCTGCCCAACATCAAAAAACCTTGAATTTTGAAAAAGTAGAAGTGATAAAAGGAACATCAGATATGGGATATACGGCCATTACGCCTGTTAAAGGAATTCCTGTTGATGCCAGAATTGTAGTAAAAGGAGCCTTTTTCGTGAATGCTAAACTTTCCAATTCCGGCGGGCATGAGCATTAAAATAAGGAAATGATAATCGATTTATAGAAACAGACCGAAAGAACTACCGATTTTTATGCCTAAATTAGAGTTGTTTACGGTACATTTTCAGAGGTCAGAATATAAGAAACGCTCTAATACATCTTCAGCTATGCTGTTAAACAAGAAAATATCCATCTGGTATTTCATCCGTGAAATAAAAACCCAGATTCTGTATATGGGCATATTTGCTGTGTCCATAGGATTATTAGACCTTCTCCCATGGTTCCGGAAAATCTCACTTCCACTCAATATTCCTGCTCTCTTAGGAACCGCAGTATCATTGCTGCTGGCTTTCCGGACCTCACAGTCTTACGAAAGATGGTGGGAAGCCAGAACAGTCTGGGGAGCGATAGTGAATGATTCAAGAACCCTGATGAGGTTGGTGATACAGTTTTCCCCTGTTGGAGAAGATAAAATCATAAAAGAATTTGCAGAAAGGCAGATCATCTGGACCTATGCGCTTGGGGAATCTTTAAGAAGACAGCCTTTTTCAGAAAGAGTTCAGAACTATCTGGATAAGCATCAGATCAAAGCCACAAATATTCCGAATGCCCTTTTGGATGCCCATTCTCAACAGCTCAAAGAAATTGCTTCTTCAAAAGGTTTAACAGACTTTCAACAGATGCAGCTAAATGACATCATCACCAGGCTCTGCGATAGTATGGGGAAATGTGAAAGATTGAAGAATACAGTTTTCCCGAGGTCTTACAGTATTTTGTTGCATACCCTAATCTATGTTTTTGCTGCCATCCTTCCTTTTGGACTGGATGATGCACAGCTGGCTGTTGAGATCATCATCACATTCCTTATTCCGGTCATGTTTCTTGCGATAGAAAAAACATCAATCATCATGCAGGATCCTTTTGAAAACGGACCTGTAGATACGCCTGTGACCGCATTGGCGCAGACCATTGAAATTAATATTAAACAGATGACAGGAGATCAGAATGTTCCTGCCAAAAAAGATAATTCTTTGTATTACGAAATGTGATCAACTAAAATTTCAGAAAAACATGGAAGAAATAAAAACACAAACAGGTTCCCCGGCCAGCAGAAATAAAAAGAATCTGCTTTTTGTCCTGCTGTTGAGCGGAACCTACATGATTGCTGAGGTGATTGGCGGCCTTGTAACCCAAAGTCTTGCCCTGATGGCAGACGCTGCACATATGCTGACCGATGTTGTGGGGTTATTTTTGGCATTGATAGCCATCAAAATAGGAGAACGAAAAGCAGATGCTTCTAAGACATTCGGGTATTACCGGACAGAGATATTGGCAGCAGTAATCAATGCAGTGGTGTTACTCGGTATTTCCCTGTATGTATTGTATGAAGCGTACCAAAGATTTCAGAATCCTCCGGCAGTTCAGAGCAAAACAATGCTGATTGTCGCAGGATTAGGACTTGTAGTCAATATTATCGGAATGATGATCCTCAGAAAAGATTCAGAAGGAAGCCTGAATATGAAAGGCGCTTATTTTGAAGTGCTTTCCGACATGCTTACCTCTATTGGAGTGATGATTGCAGGAGTTATTATGCTGACAACGGGTTGGTATTATGCTGATCCAATTATTTCAGCAGCGATTGGTCTGTTGATTTTTCCAAGAACCTGGCGTTTGCTGAAAGAAGCAGTTAATGTATTACTGGAAGGAACTCCGAAAGATGTAGATATTCACCAGCTGCGTCAGTCACTGGAGGAAGTTCCCGGAGTAAAAGATGTTCATGATCTTCATGTATGGTCATTGACATCAAGCGTAAATGCGATGAGTGCACACATCGTCAGAGATAGCAGAACGGCTCAAAACCAATTGTTGAAAACCTTAACGGACGTAACAACCGAGAATTTTAAGATCAGCCATACCACTTTTCAGATTGAAGAAGAAGGTTATGAAGAACAGGAAGTACATCTTTAAAAATTAAATGCAGACATGAAAAAAGATATAGAAAACAAGCTCATCGATAAAAATACCAAGCCCACCAGCATGCGAATCCTGGTGTATGATTTTTTAAGTACGCAGGAAGCTGCACTGTCCCTTTCTGAAGTGGAAAATCATTTTGATAATGCGGACAGGACAACTATTTACCGGACATTGAAAACCTTTGAAGAAAAAGGAATTGTCCACAGCATCCAGGAAAATACCACTACAAAATATAAATTATGTGATGACGGTTGCGATGAGAAAACACACAAAGACTGGCATTTGCATTTTTACTGCAAAATATGCAAGCAGACCACCTGCAGAGAAGATATTTCTTTCCCGGAAAATGTTCAGACCAATTTCAGAATCGATGAAATAAGACTTTTTGCCAAAGGAATCTGCGAAAACTGCCTTGAAAGTTTGCAATAGTATTGCACTGAGTATAACCTTAATTTTACATCAAAATAGTATTTATGGAAGAATGTTGCAGTACAAAACCTAAAAAGAAAGAACAGCATACACACGATCATTCCGAAGGAGACGGACATGATCACTCTCACGATACAGGAGACAAAACACCTTTTCAGATGTTTCTTCCTGCCATCATCTCTTTCCTGCTGTTGCTGATAGGAATAGCATTGGACAATTATATAAAAACAGAATGGTTTACAGACTGGGTGCGTTTGGTCTGGTATCTGGCGGCCTATATTCCTGTAGGATTTCCCGTATTAAAGGAAGCCTACGAAAGTATCGTTCACGGAGATGTCTTTTCTGAATTTTTCCTGATGGGAATTGCCACAGTAGGAGCATTTGCAATCGGGGAATATCCGGAAGGTGTTGCTGTAATGCTTTTCTATTCCGTAGGAGAAGTGTTCCAGGGAATGGCGGTTTCAAGAGCCAAAGGAAATATCAAAGCCTTGCTGGATCAGCGTCCTGATGAGGTGACAGTCATTGAAGGCAGCCAGCCTAAAACGATTAAAGCAAAAGAAACCAAAATAGGAGATATCATCCAGCTGAAACCCGGTGAAAAACTGGCTCTTGATGGTGAACTGATGACAGAATCAGCTTCATTCAATACCGCTGCACTCACAGGTGAAAGCAAACCGGATACGAAGACAAAAGGAGAAGTTGTACTTGCAGGAATGATCAATATGAACAGCATCGCTCTTGTAAAGGTAAATACCGCTTATGAAGACAGCAAGCTGAGTAAAATTCTGGAGCTGGTGCAAAATGCTACTGCGCAGAAAGCCCCGACCGAATTATTCATCAGAAAATTCGCAAAAGTGTACACGCCGATTGTTGTATTTCTTGCCATAGGAATCTGTCTTTTGCCTTATTTCTTTGTGAACGATTATCAGTTCAGAGATTGGTTGTACAGAGCCTTGATTTTCCTTGTTATTTCATGTCCTTGTGCATTGGTGATTTCCATTCCGCTGGGGTATTTCGGAGGAATTGGAGCTGCGAGCAGAAACGGGATCCTGTTTAAAGGAAGTAATTTCTTAGACAGTATCGCAGAGATCAAGAATGTGGTGATGGATAAAACCGGAACCATGACGGAGGGCGTATTCAAAGTGCAGGAAGTAAACATTCAGCCTGAATTCAATAAAGACGATATCCTGAAATTGGTCAACGCTTTGGAAAGCAAAAGTACCCATCCTGTAGCTACAGCGATCCATAATTATGCAGGCGATATTGATCATACTATTCCCCTGGAAAATGTGGAAGAATTGGCAGGGCATGGCTTAAAAGCTTCAGTCAATGGAAAAGAATTGCTGGTAGGTAATTTTAAGTTGATGGATAAATTCAATATCAGCTACGATACCAATCACGCCAATATTGTGTACACGCTTATTGCCGTAGCTTATGATAAAAAGTTTGCAGGCTATATCACCATTGCAGACAGTATAAAAAGTGATGCTAAAGAAACCGTTGACAACCTGCACAGAATGGGCGTAAAAGCCACCATGCTGAGCGGTGATAAAAGTACCGTTGTCAGATATGTGGCAGATCAACTGGGTATCGATAATGCTTTCGGAGATCTTTTACCGGAAGACAAAGTGAATAAAGTAAAAGAAATCAAAGCGAAAAATCAAACCGTAGCCTTTGTTGGGGATGGCGTGAATGATGCTCCGGTAGTTGCACTCAGCGACGTAGGAATTGCTATGGGCGGGCTCGGAAGCGATGCCACAATTGAAACAGCAGATGTCGTTATCCAGGATGATAAACCAAGCAAAATCCCAATGGCCATCAACATAGGGAAGCAGACCAAGAAGATTGTATGGCAGAATATTGTGTTAGCCTTTGTTGTAAAAGCTGTTGTCCTAGCGCTTGGAGCCGGAGGTTTAGCCACAATGTGGGAAGCCGTATTTGCAGATGTGGGAGTAGCAATGCTGGCGATCTTAAATGCAGTGAGGATTCAGAGGATGAAGTTTAATTAGGGAGTAGGGGGAAGGTAGCAGATGGTAGGTTGCAGGTAGCAGGAGTCGAATAATAGGTTTTAGGATAAAGTGACAAATAATCACTGCATTATAAAATTTCATCGGAGATAAAACCCTTGCACCTTAAAAAAAGTATTTTGTAATAACCTTCGCGTCCTTGCGATAAAAAACAACCAACCCTTATAAGTTTTAAAAAGCTGTAAGGGTTTTTTATTGAAAGAAAAAGATCTGCGTCATCTGTGAAATCTGCGGGATAAAAACTACCATAACTATAAGAAACCTTATTTTCCCTAATCCCTAATCCCTAATCCCTAATCCCTAATCCCTAATCCCTAATCCCTAATCCCTAATCTAAAAATAATCAATGACATTCATCATAATTAATACATAAACACAATTTGAGTAGTATATTTGTACAACAGAACTGATCATTGAGACTTTTTATTTCCATATTCATCATTTTTACCATTGCATTACGCCCTGTTTTGCCATTGGTAAACTATGCCGTGAACTATGATTATATTGTAAAAAACCTCTGTGAAAACAGAAATGTTCCTGAGTCAACGTGTAAAGGGAAGTGTTACGTCAGCAAAGAACTGGCGAAAACAGAAAAACAATCCAACAATTCGCAGGTTATCAAAATATCTGTACTGGATGTTTTTGTTTCCCACGATACCCTTTCATTTTTAGACCATAAAGAATATGATACTGAAGCTAAGGCTATACATTCGGATTATATTGTTGATCATACTTCAGACTATTTCTCCAGGATATTCCATCCTCCTTTAGCCTGATTTTCAACTATTCTTTTAGTTTTTTATCAAAATATCTTCGTTTTTGTAGCTTAATTTTGCTTTAAGCAATAAGTAATAAAACGACGATTATCTTTGTGTTAAAAATTAATGTATACATTCATCATACTATCAATTTCAATTTACAATTAAAATGAAATCAAAAATTATTTTGACTGCATTATTGTCAGTCTCATTATTCGCCTGTGGCCAAGAAACACCTAAAGTAAAGCATAAAAAGAGTACAACATCTTCAAAATCGACTGTTAAGAAAGTAAAATTTGCTAATGCCGAAGATCCTATCTGTCACATGAAAACAGAGGATGATATGAAAGATACAGTGGTCTATAAAAATAAAACGTACGGTTTTTGCAATATCCTCTGTAAGGACGAGTTCAAAAAAAATCCTGAAAAATATGTCCAAAACTAAAAAGGAAGCTCCAGGCATAAAAAGAAAGGTGATCATTCCGATTGCTATTTTTGCCCTGCTGTTTCTGGGAATAGGTGTTGGAATGGGATATTTTAAAAAGAACCTGTACACTGTAATGAAGGTTCCCGATTTTGAACTCACCGACCAGAATAATAAAAAGATCACCAATAAAGATATGCTGGGAAAAGTATATCTGGTGGAGTTTTTCTTCAGCAGATGTCCTACGATTTGTCCTGTGATGAACCGTAATATGAGATTTATTGAAGATGAGATAAACAGCCCGGAATTCGGAATTATTTCTATAAGTATTGATCCGGAAAACGATACGCCTGCTGCATTAAAAGAACATGCTAAAAGTGTAGGCGCAAAATCTCCCGACTGGCATTTTCTAACAGGAAACAGAGACTATATCGGAAAACTGGCAGACCAGTTCAATATCTATGTAGGAGATAAGGAAGACGACAGCGAAAGCCTTAACCACAGTGGAATGATCGCTCTGGTAGATCAAGAGGGGAATATCCGCTGCAGATACAATAAAGAAAATATGCCGATCCTATACTACTCGGGGCTGAACTATGAAGATCCCGAAGGAAAGACCCCGAAACTCAACGGAAAATATCATCCTGACCGGGAAATATTGATCGAGGATATTAAGAAATTATTGAAATAAAGTAAGTTGGAAGAAAGAAGATGGAAGTTAATGATGAGGGTAATGATTGATGGCAGTCAGTAATGCAGATGATTAAAAAGATGAGATGGAGAAGTATCAATGAAGGATAGCCATCTTCAGGCAGAAATAACTTCGTGCTTCCCTCCTCCCTCTATAAGTAAAAAATATTGTTAAACCATAAATACAAAAAATTATGAAGATTTTGAAAGTAGCAACTTTAGGTGCCGTAGTGGCAGCACAATTTGCCTTCGCGCAGTTTAAGCAGAACCCACTTCCTTATGCTTACAATGCATTGGAAGGTTCGGTAGATGCACAGACTATGGAAATTCACTATTCTAAGCATGCTGCAGCGTATGTTGCTAATTTAAATAAAGCAATTGCAGGAACACCACAGGAAAAACAGACTTTATTCCAAATCCTTTCCGGTGTTTCTAAATTGACTCCAGCGGTAAGAAACAATGCAGGAGGCCATTACAACCACGAGCTTTTCTGGACAGTTCTTACGCCTGTAAAAAATACAAAGCCTTCTGAAAAATTGGCTAAGGCAATTACTGAGACTTTTGGAAGTATGGATGCATTCAAAGAAAAGATTAGCAAAGCGGGTGCAGACCGTTTCGGTTCAGGATGGGCATGGCTTTCTGTAGATAAGAACGGAAAATTATTCGTGTCTTCTACACCTAACCAGGATAACCCTCTGATGGATGTCGTAGAAGAAAAAGGAACTCCGATCTTAGGAATTGATGTGTGGGAACACGCTTATTACCTGAAATACCAGAACAAAAGAGCCGACTATCTTACGGCGATCTGGAATGTGCTTAACTGGAAGGAAGTAAGCAAAAGATATGATGATGCGATAAGCAAAAAATAAAGATGAACTTAATTTGCAGCATATTCCTCACTCTTTATATGGCGTTCAGACCTCTGATCCCATTGATGGAGTATGCTGTAAATTATAATTATATTTCCACCGTTCTCTGCATCAATAAAAGCAGGCCGGAGCTTCACTGTAACGGAAAATGTTATTTAAGCAAGGAACTTTCAAAGACGAATGATTCTGATTCTTCGCCTTTAAACAAAACAAAAAATTCAGGACAGAAAATTCTTGATATCTGTACACTTCCTGACATTACTTCTATTCAAAATGCAGAAAAACTCCTTTCTGTACATTTCAATTTTCTTGACGAAACAGCCTATTCTTTTCTGTTTCTGAAACACATTTTCAAACCACCGGTTTTTTAAGTTCAATTCTAATCATTACCAAAGTGCATATAAGGTTCTCTGAAGCTTCAGTGTTCCTTAAAACAGTTTTTCAATACACTTTAAATAACTAAAGTGTTAAAAACTTTTGTGCCTTTTGTTGTTAATAATAATTGAATGTTCACTCATTCAAAAGCATTTCCATTTCAAAAAATTCAACTTAAATAATCCAAATGAAAATTTATAAATTTTTATCATTATTCTTTATTGCCTTTAGTTTATTCACTTTATCCTCATGTCAGAACAGTGATGACGATGATCCGCAGGATACTTCAACCGGAAATCTTCAGATCAAATTTGAAAACGGATTCAATAATCTGGGGGATATTGTCCTCAACCAAACGGTACAGACTTCCGCGGCCGGACAGAAACATAATTTCTCCGCATTAAAATATGTCATCAGCAACATCACTTTGATTGATGAGGGCGGAAATGAATTCAAATACAATGAAAATAATCCTGATAAAGGCGCTTTTATCATCGATCAGGCAGACGCTGTTGCGGGAGTAATCTATCTTGATCTGAACGGAATTCCTAAAAATAATTACAAAAAAGTAAAATTCGGACTTGGGATCAGTCAGAAGGCTTATCTCTTAGGACAGGACGGCCAGGCAGAATTCTGGACGAAAGCTAAACAGAAAGGAATGTCTTGGTCCTGGGCAGCCGGTTATGTTTTTGTAAAACTGGAAGGGAAATACGGTTCAGCTTCGGCAGACACAGAATTCATGAATCATACCGGAAATATGGGAAATGTTATCGCTAATACTACTCCGGATCTTTACCGGGAAATTACGTTGAATCTGCCTACAACCGCCAGAGTTACTTCACAGATAAAGCCTTCCATTCATATTCTTGCAGATCTTAATCAGTTTCTGAGTGGTAGCAAACCCCTTTCTCTTACTACAGAAAATAATATGATGATGGGCTCCAGTCAGCATCTCGTAGATGTTACGAATAATCTTACAGCGATGTTTAAAGTAGATCACGTTCACAATGATTAGGATTTTATTGAAAACACTATTGGTTGTCATTACTTTTTTGAGTTGCCTGTCTTGTTCAGATGAGGTCATCCAGCCGCTGGAAAAAGATGAAGCTTATTCGCTGCAGTTTCCGTCTTACTTTCCTGAAATGACTTTCGATGCATCCGGTAATCCGGTGACTAAAAATGGAGTAGAGCTGGGTAGAAAATTATTTTATGAAGGAAAGCTTTCAAGAAATAATACCATATCCTGTGGATTCTGTCATATTCAGGAAAATGCTTTTACCCACCATGGCCATACTGTGAGCCATGGAGTAGATGACAGAATAGGAATCCGAAATGCACCGCCGATTCAAAATATGGCATTCCTCAAAAGATATATGTGGGATGGTGTCATTCATAATCTGAACGAGCAGCCGATCATACCGATCACGGATGTGAATGAAATGGATAGTTCAATGCCTGAAGTGATTTCTAAATTAAAGGATGATCCGAAGTATAAAAAACTCTTCATGGCAGCTTACGGTGACGAAAATATGACGGGTGAAAGAATATTGAAAGCGCTATCGCAGTTTATGGCAAGCATGATCTCTGCAGACTCGAAATACGACAAAGTAAAACAGGGAAAAGAAACTTTTATCCCTGAAGAATCTCAAGGAATGGCTCTTTTTAAACAGAAATGTACATCCTGCCATAGCGGAGAATTATTTACGGATGAAAGCTTTAGAAATACAGGAATGTATTACAATGCCCAGTTCAAAGATGCCGGGCGTTATCGGGTAACGCTTGATCAGGTGGATTGGATGAAATTCCGTGTGCCGAGTCTGAGAAATGTAGAATATACAGCACCTTATATGCATGACGGAAGATTTTACACGTTGGAAGCCGTTCTTAATTTCTATTCAGATAATGTAGAAGACAATCCCAATCTTGATCCACAATTGAAACAGAACGGGCACATCGGAATTGCGATAAATACCCAGGAAAAGCAATTTATTATCGCCTTTTTGAAAACTTTGTCCGATAAAAACTTTATTTCTAATCCAAAATTTGCAGAATGATCATGAGGAACATGAACAGAATAATTTTTACGCTCAGCCTGATTTTATCAGTAATCTGCCAGGCTAAAACAATCAACGAGAGTCTTTATATCGCAGATCCTATAAATAGTATTGTATTTGATGACTGTGATGCATGCGGTTGTGCAGCTGGAAACGGTTCCTCCGGTTTTGAATCTTTACTGAATCCTCAGTTTATCGGAATCAAATACTTTGCACAGCATTATAAAGCCAAGGAAAATCTTTTCGTAAAAGATCTTACGCAGGACCAGTATTTCAATACCCTGCAGGTATGGGGAAAGATCCCTTTGACTAAAAAATTGAGTGTATACGCCAGCTTGCCGTTTCATTTTCATGAGAAAAAAACAATGCAGGGCGATATCAACATCAATGGGATCGGAGATCTAAACCTGATGGGAATCTACCGGATTATCAATTCTAAAGATAATTTTCACCAGCTCAACGGTGGTTTGGGTGTTAAAATTCCTTTGGGGAAGTTTGATGAAAAAGGAGCTTCCGGTGTCAATCCCAGTTTTCAGCTGGGAACGGGAAGCTGGGATTATCAGGCTGCTTTAAACTATAAATTTCAAAAGAATAAGCTGGCTGTGCTTGTCAATACAGATTACACCGTAAAGACTGAAAACAAAAAGAAGTATCACTTCGGAAACCAGTGGAATTATGCAGCAACAGGTTTTTATCAGCTCGCAGGAAATGAAAAGACTATTTTCTCTGCTAAAGCCGGACTTCAGGGCGAGGTCTATAATAAAAACAAACAGTTTAATGAGGTACTGCCCAACACAGCAGGAAGTGCTTTATATGGAAAGGTGGGTTTTGAGGCTTCTTATAAAAAATTCAGCTTGGGAGGGGAAGTTATGCTGCCCGCATACTCTAATTTAGCAGGAGGTGACATTGACGCAAAATCCAGATTCAGTGTTTTTATCAATTTTGGAATTTAATGTAGTTGTGGCTGAGGCTGCCGCTGCCGAAACCGCCAGTTGTTAGTACTGAAAATTGGTTACTGTTAAAAAACCTTATAGATTTCTAAAATCTATAAGGTTTTTTCGTAGAAAGTTTTCGCGCAAAAATGAAGCTTTACATAATATCACGTACGCAAATTTTATTAAAAACGCTTTTATAGTGCTGAAAATTAATTTATTAAGTCTTTTATTGGATATGTTAATAATTTTCTATCTTTGCCGCAATCTGGTGCGCTGTAAAAAGCACTTAAAAGGGAATCCGGTGAAAATCCGGAACAGACCCGCTGCTGTAAGCTCCATATCAAAGTTTTTGAAGAGTATATCCACTGTTGTTTTTAATGGGAAGGATTTCAAAAACGGAGTAAGTCAGAAGACCTGCCAGAGGATGAACGTTTGATGCTTTCGTGGAATAAAGCTTAGGACAACAATGATTTTGTGCAGTGATAGCTGCGCTTTATCTTTGCTATCTTATATCCATTAGCGTCAATATTATTCTCAATGAGCTAATGGTCAGAAAATTTACTGCTTCACAGGTTAAAAAAGGCGTTATCACATTATTTGTGACGACATCTCAATTTCTATTCTCACAATCCGGAGATACGATCCGGGAGAAAACAATTCTTCCTATTCAGCTTTACAAAAAAGATTTTAAAGAAATTCTTCCTGCGCAGGTCCTTTCCGGCGAACGGCTTGAAAGGCTGAACAGCCAGTCGGTGGCTGATGCTTTACGGTACTTTTCAGGAATTCAGATCAAAGATTACGGTGGAATGGGTGGCCTTAAAACAGTGAATATCCGAAGTATGGGAAGTCAGCACGTAGGTGTTTTCTATGATGGTATTCAGCTTGGAAATGTTCAGAACGGGATTGTGGATCTTGGAAAATTTTCACTGGATGATATTGAATCTGTCTCTTTGTACAACGGTCAGAAAAGTGAAATTTTTCAGCCTGCAAGGGATTTCGGATCTTCAGGATCCATTTATCTTCAGCCTAAAACACCCGTTTTTAAAGGAGATCAAAAAACAAACTTAACGGTTAAGTTAAAGTTAGGCTCCATCAGTTTATTTAATCCTTCATTCCGTGTAGAGCAGAAGCTTTCAGACAAAGTTTCGGCAAGTTTCAGTTCAGAATTTGTACAGAGCGACGGGTTGTATAAGTTTAAATATGAAAAGAAAAATTCTGATGGATCTATTGCCAACGATACCATTGCAAGAAGATATGACTCCTACATCCGCGCGAAACGTTTCGAAACCAGTTTAAATGGTATTCTTAATGACGGAAGCTGGAGTGTACGGGGTTACGGTTATATTTCTGACCGCGGAATTCCTACCGCTATTGTTAACAATAATTTTAAGCCTAAGGGACAGCAAATGCTGGATGAAAATTATTTTGTTCAGGCCAGTTTCAGGAAAAAGCTGTTCCCCAAATTTGAAACTCAGGTGAAGGCCAAATTTGCCTATGACTACACCCGGTTTTTAGATACGTTGAACATTGCCACAACCGTTCTGCCGATAGATAACTCTTATATTCAGAGGGAACTGTATTTTTCTACATCCAATATGTATTCCATTAACAAAGATTGGGATGTAAGTGCCAGTTTTGATTTTCAGTATAATAATCTGAATGCTGATCTGACAGATTTTTCATATCCTACCCGTTATACCTCGCTCGTTGCTTTTGCAACAACCTATCAGTGGAACCGTTTCAAGTTTTTGGGAAGCCTTCTCGGAACTTTTGTTCATGAAGAAGTAAAAAAGAATGCAAAATCTCCCAACAAAACAGAATGGACACCTTCTGCTTTCCTTAGCTATCAGCCATTTGAATCAAAAGATTTTACAGTACGGGCTTTTTACAAAAGAATTTTCAGGATGCCAACTTTCAATGATCTGTATTATACAATGATCGGAAATGTAATGCTGAAACCGGAATACACCAACCAGTATGATGCAGGTTTTACCTATCAGAAACTGTATGATCATAAAGTTTTTAAAGGAATTTATGTGAAAGTGGATGGGTATTATAATGAAGTGGAGAACAAAATTGTAGCTGTTCCTACCAATAATCTTTTCAGGTGGATGATGACGAATTTAGGCGATGTGAGAATTATTGGTGCAGACGTGAATGTTCAGGCTGAATTTGATATTAATAAAGTTAAACTGAAACCTCTGGTGAGTTATACCTATCAGCGGGCCGGGGATTATACCGATAAAAATGATGATTATTATGGCGATCAGATCTCTTACGTGCCATGGCATGCTGCGACCTTTACGATGATGGCGGATTACAAGGACTGGAGTTTCAATTACAGTTTTATGTATACCGGAGAACGTTATGACGCGCAGCTGAATAATATCCGGGCTAATTATCTGCAGCCTTGGTACACGCATGATTTATCCGTTCAGAAAAAATTCAACTGGCATTCCCATCAGTTCAAAGCCAGTTTTGAGGTCAATAACGTGCTTGATCAATATTATGATGTGGTAAGGAATTATCCGATGCCCGGAAGAAATTTTAAACTTATTGTAAGCTTTACATTATGAAAAAACTAAACTTTTGCCTGCTGGCTTTTACCCTTTTATTTCTATTCTCCTGCCGGACGGATGATTATGTGGTTCCCTCAGAAAAAAAAGAGGTAAGTAACGGAGAAGATACCCCCATTAAGGGTTTTTATCTTCTGAATGAAGGAAATATGGGGAGTAACAAATGTACGCTCGATTATTTCGATTATGCTACAGGAACGTATCACAAGAACATTTATGCAGAGATCAACCCGACTGTGGTAAAAGAGCTGGGCGACGTGGGAAATCACATTATGATCTACGGAAGTAAAATGTACGTTGTGGTGAATGTATCCAATAAAATTGAAGTTTTGGATGCCAAAACTGCCAAAAGAATCAAAACCATACAGTTGCAGAACTGCCGCTATATGTCTTTTAAAGGTAATAAAGTATATGCGAGCAGCTATGCCGGCCCTGTTGAATTAAATCCAAATTCTCCACCCGGTAAAGTGGTAGAGATCGATACTGCTTCACTGACTATTCAAAGGCAGGCTGTGGTAGGGTATCAGCCGGAAGAAATGGAGATTGTTGGTGATCAGCTTTTTGTAGCCAATTCCGGAGGATATATGTTCCCGAATTATGATAAAACCATTTCTGTTATTGACCTTAATAGCTTCACGCAAACTAAGAAAATTGATGTGGCGATCAACCTTCACCGTATTAAAAAAGACAATTACGGAGATCTGTATGTAAGTTCCAGGGGAGATTATTACAATATTCCATCAAGTCTTTTCCTTGTAGATGCTGCTACCGGAACAGTGAAAAAAGACTTCCATGTTGCAGTCAGCGGGATTACCATCGTGAATGACAAGCTGTATTATTATGGAAATGAGTTTAATTACAATACCCATACCTACGTCAAGACCTTCGGAATTATTGATGTCAAGACAGAACAGGTTATCGCCAGTCAAATTATTGACCCTCAGTATGTGGATGAAATCAAAGCTCCCTACGGAATTGCTGTAAATCCTTATACGGAGGACATCTATCTCACGGATGCCAGAAATTATGTAACCACCGGTTATGTATACTGTTTCAATAAGAGCGGAAAATTCAAGTGGAAAACCGAAGGCGGGAATATACCTGCCCATTTTACTTTTTTATATAAATAATCAGATCGGAAAAAATGGAAAGAAAAACCAGAACTATTTTAAAAATTACCCTTCTCTCTTCTGTTCTTGTGGGAATTGCTGCCTGTAAAAGCGACAGTGAAGAAGTAGGGGAAGAAGTGACTTTTCCTACGGAAGTTCTTAGAGAATCCTATACCATAGACAGGCTTAAACTTTTGAATATAGATCCTAAAATTGAAGGCAAGCTTAGTTGGAGCATTAATGATTCTATTATTTCTGATCATCTGCAGCTGAACTTTGTGAGCCCTGTTGTAAAAACTTACCCTTTGACATTAAGGGTAGAAGTAAAAGGTGCTGTGAAAACCTACAAATCTTCGATCATTGTTAATAAAGAGCTGACCCCTTACAGCAAATACATTGCAGATGTTTTCGAATTCCGTCCTTCTGTTGGCCAGTTTACCAATGATAATCCCACATACACAGGAGGAAATACCGAGGCTGATATGATTAAAAAAGCCAAAGAATTATTGGTAGGTGGCAATTCTATGATGATTACACTTGGCGGGTTTGGGGGTTATGTTGCTTTTGGCTTTGACCATACGATTCCCAACCTTGAAGGGAGAGATTTTAAAATCTTGGGTAATGCTTTTTGGGGAAATAACGCCAATGCAACCAGAACAGGATCATGTGAGCCCGGTATCATCATGGTTGGCTTTGATAAAAATAAAAATGGAAAGCCTGATGAGGATGAATGGTACGAAATCGCCGGCAGCGAATATTTTAAAAATACAACAACTAAGAATTACAGCATAACCTACTTCAAGCCTAACGAAACTAAGCCCCCTGTTCCGGGAAGTGAACTTTGGCAGACTGATGTGGAGTACATCAAATGGCAGGATAATATTGGGAATTCAGGATTTAAAACCAAAAATACCTTCCATTCACAAAGCTATTATCCTTTATGGCTTTCAGGCACTTCTTATAGCCTGAAAGGAACCCGGCTTAAGGATAATTATTACGACCAAAGCGGAGTGGGAAATTATTGGGTAGGAACATCTTATGAGTACGGTTATGCCGATAATGCTCCGAATACTGATGAAGCTTCTAATATTGATATTTCCTGGGCTGTAGACAGGAACGGGAACTATGTAAAACTTCCCGGTATTGATTTTATTAAAGTATACACCGGTATCAATCAGGAAGCGGGCTGGCTTGGGGAAGTTTCTACGGAAGTAGGAGGTGCCTATGACCTGCATCTTAAATAAGAAACAAAATTTAATATATAATTTAAAAAATGAAAAAGTTTTACCTTTTAACCATGCTGTTTCTGTTTGCACTCTTTACGAATGCGCAGGTAACAGTCCAGGGTGTACCCAGAAATGATATTCAGAGTACCAGCAACAATCAGCTGAATACCACAGTAACCACCAATATCAGTTTTTCTGATATCCAGTATTGGGTGGGAAGCGGAACAAATGAAGCTGCTTTTGTGGTACAATGGAATGACAGTAAAAATCCTGATGCGCTGGTATGGGGATTCAGATGGAACGGAACCGCGACCGGAGAAGATATGCTGAAAGCCATTGCACAGACAGATCACAGATTTTTCACATTACTTTATCCGGGAACCCAGTTCGGAACAGCCATCGGAGGAATGGGTTTTGACCTGAACGGGCAAAACAGTAATGCACTTTACAAAAGCGGAAATATAACCTATCCTTACTATCCTTTAAATGGTATTGTAAATACTGCTGCCTATGATTTTGATGATTATACTGCAGCAGATGCCGCTGATCATTGGGGATCGGGATGGTACAACAGTTACTGGTCTTATTGGGTAAAAGATCCTACAGATGTTGATTTCGGATATTCAGGGGTAGGCGCTTCTTCCCGTGTGCTTCAGAATGGCTCGTGGGATGTATGGAATTTTAATCCAGGGATGAATTCGTTTCCTATTTCTTCAACATTAACACCGGTATCAGCTTATGTGGCTTCTACTAATTTTACGAATGGCTACTTTATGGTGAATGAAGAATGGTACGGACATACCAACGGGTCTGTAAATTTCATTGATAATAATGGACAGATCAACTACCGTGTGTACAGCAATGCCAATAACAATCATGCTTTTGGTGCTACAACCCAATATGGAACGATCTACGGAGATAAATTCTATTTTATTTCAAAACAGGCTGCAGATGGTGGAGATACTCAGTATACTCCGGGAGGAAGACTTGTTGTGGCTAATGCGCAGACGATGCAGAAAATTGCAGGATTTAACAATATTGGAGGCGGTGACGGAAGATCATTTGTTGGAGTTAACGAAAACAAAGGGTACATCGGAGCTTCTAACGGCGTTTTTGTATTTGATATAGCTAATTTACAGGTTGGAAGTGCAGTAACCGGAACAGGTGGCGGTGGCCAGTATGCCGGACAGATCGGAAATATGATCCGTTCATCGAAATATGTATTTGCAGTGAAGCAGTCTGCCGGAATTTTAGTCATTGACCCTGCAACTGATACCCTTATCAATACGATTCCGGGATCTTTCCATTCTATTGTTCAGGCAAAAGACGGAAGTATCTGGGCTATCCAGGATCAGAAAGTAGTGAACATTCATCCTACAACATTTACCACTACTTCTTATAATATTCCTACCACTAAGTATTTAGGCTCCTGGGGAGCATGGAATGCAGGAAGCTTTACAGCAAGCAGCAAACAGAATGTTTTATACTGGATCAATTCGGCCAACAGTTTTGTTTCAGGAGCGCAGATCGTAAAGTTTGATGTAACAACAAAAGCGTTTAATGAAAACTTTGCAGCAGTTCCGGGACAGACCGGGACATACAAACAGATTCCTTACGGTGCCGGACTTCGGGTAAATCCTTCAACGGATCAACTGATTCTGAATACTACGGAAAGTGGTTACGGAGCCCACTATCAGAAAAACTGGATCCATACGATTGATGCTACAGGAACCCTTACCGATACCAAAACGCTTAATGATTACTACTGGTTCCCATCTTTGGCTGTATTCCCGGATAATACTCTTCCTTCGGTAAGTAGTACTTTCCCATCACAGGTTAACGTAAACAATGCATCTGTAATTGATCTGAAAACAATAGTTTCTGATGAGGATAATCTTTCATCAGCCATTGTAAAATCAATTAAATCGAACTCGAATCCGGCGGCTGTTTCTGCAGTGATCAATGCAAGTGATGAGCTTGTTCTGACGCCGATGGCTTCAGGAACTGCTGATATTAAGATCAGCTTTAATTCAAACGGAAAAGTCGTTGAAAAAACACTTACTGTCAACAGTACTGCTTCCGTTCTGGCGACAGCAGAAGTGAAGAAAATTGAATTCAGTATCTACCCGAATCCAGTGACAGATATTCTTACCATTAAAACTCAGGAGAAGATCCTAAACGTTTCGGTTTATGATGTTTCCGGTAAACTGGTGAATACACAGCTTAACAACGGTCAGATTAATGTAAGCACGCTTCCGAACGGAGTATATATTCTGAAAGCCGTTACTGATAAAGCAGTATACCAACAGAAATTGATCAAAAAATAGTTTTCACAGTCTATTTTATTTCAATGAATCGGCGGCCCATTCGGGCCGCCGGTTTTTATTTCTTTAGGGTTGATTGTATAAAAAAAGATTCCGGCAGGCTGAAAGCCTGCCGGAAATTTAATAGGTCCCGTTATTTAGTTTGTAATTCTGATCTTACGGGTGTAAGTCTTTTTATCTTTTGCTTCCACCGTCAGGATGTAAACGCCTTCCGGTTGTGGAGTAGACAGTTCAAAAGTATTTGATTTCAGGGTAGAACGGTGTACTTCTTTTCCTGACGTATTTCTTAGGGTAACTTCGGCCCCTTCTAATGGAACGGTACCACCCAGAGTAATCTGTCCGGCTTTGCTGTATGCCATTATCGTAGCAAGGGGATCCTGATAAGCATAATACACTCTGAATCCACCACCCAGACTTAATACGCCCCCGCTCAGTCTTATTTTAACGGCGTTATATGAGCTGGCAGGAGTAAGTTCAATAGTTGCTCTGTTAGGAGTGTCTGCTAGCTTCAGTAAACTGGCGGTTATCATTTGGCTGTCATTGTTGGCTGTCGTTCCGCTCATCGTTTCTATATACACACCGCTTAACAGCTGAACGGTCAGAGGAATATTATTAGTTCCGATACCGATTACTAATTTAGTGTTGATTCTCACTTCAGGGAATCTTAGGGTTTGTTCAACGCCTCCCAATAAAACGGTACCCATGACCATGGTAGAATAATTGTCTTCGTTGTCTCCCACGGCATTCAGAGGATTCTGTACGGCACATCCCAGACATACTCCATATACATTGGAATGTTGATCGTTTGCGTAGATTCTGCTTTGTGCCTGCGAATTATTCGATTGGAATAAAAAGGCTAAAAATAAGGCGGCCTGAAAAAGACGGCTCTTTGAAAGTAGAATAGATTTCATACTATAGAGATTTTTGGTTAATGTTTATCCAAATTTAAGCATAAAAGTATATGTATACAATATTATCTCTATTAAATGTGAATTATGTAATAATTCTGTAATATGGAATATAATAACCGACAAAGTTTTTTCGGATTAGAAATTATTGAATCATCGGAATGTCCAATTTTTTCTGATCTTCACCTTTTGATCTATTTTTTCCGTCCCTTAATGTTGGGTAGAAAAGCAGTGATGACACCCATAAGAGGCAGAAAGGCGCAGATTTTAAATACATATTCAATTCCTGTATCATCGGCTACAGCTCCCAGGACAGCAGAACCGATTCCGCCCATCCCAAACATGAATCCAAAAAACAATCCTGCGACCAGTCCGATTTTGTTGGGCATAAGATCCGTAGCATAGACTAAAATGGCAGAGAATGCGGATGCGATAATTAAGCCGATTAAAACTGCAAAAACGATAGTCCACACCAAAGGAAGATAGGGTAGGCAAAGAGTAAAAGGCGCTGCTCCCAAAATGGAAATCCAAATGATTTTCTTTCTGCCATATTTATCACCTAACTTTCCACCCAAAATGGTTCCTATGGCAACTGCTGCCAGAAACATGAATAAATAAAGTTGAGAATCTTTTACCGAAATATGAAATTTATCGATCAGGAAAAAGGTAAAATAGTTAGTCATTGAAGCCAGATAGATGTATTTTGAAAATACTAAAGCCAATAAAACACTGATAGAAAATATTACTTTTTTGCGTGACAGTTGTATCTCAATAATGTTATCCGAATGTTGAGCGGACTTCTTAAGGGACAATCTTTCAGCGTACCAGTTTCCAATTCTCCATAAAACGATAATTCCTATAAAAGCTGCAATGGCAAAAAGAGCAACGTAGCTCTGGCCTAAAGGAAGTATAATTAAAGCAACCAGTAAAGGACCAATAGCACTTCCGGAATTTCCGCCAACCTGAAAGATGGATTGAGCAAGTCCTTTTTGCCCACCAGACGCCAATTGGGCAACCCGTGAAGCTTCAGGATGGAAAATGGATGATCCCATACCAATCAATGCAACGGCAATAAGAATCATATAATACTGATGTGCTGCTGCCAAAAGTAATAAACCAGCCATCGATAGCCCCATTCCTATGGCCAGAGATCTTGGATTGGGCTTTTTATCAGTGTAAATTCCAACAAACGGTTGTAAAATAGAAGCCGTAAGCTGAAATACTAATGTAATGATACCTATCTGAGCAAATGATAAACTGAATTCCCCTTTCAAAATTGGATATAACGAAGGAATGGTAGATTGGATCAGGTCATTCAGTAAATGAGAAAAACTGATCATAAATAAGATAGGATAAACAATTTTTGAGGTGTCAATGGTTTGTGTCTGTATCTTTTCCATACTATTGAATTCTTAAATTCATCTGGTCATCTGATGAATTTTGTTATAGATTTAATTTTTAATATACTTTTTCAACAATGAGCTGTGCAATGCGTGCAGCCTGATCAGGATCTTTATTTTCAATACTTTTATAAAGATCAGTATGTATTTTTTGTGAAAGCTTAAAAGAGTCTGTATTATTGTTATGACTGCTTTCAAAAGTTCTTAGAATATGTTTGCTTGTTATTCTGTAAATTTCTTTCAAAAGGGTATTGCCACACGCTTTAGCAATAGATATATGAAAGTTGATGTCAGCCTGGTAGCATTCCAACGCCTTGTTTTCTTTAGCAAATTGATCTCTCAGATCCAAATACATTTTAATGGTTTCCAGGTCTTTTTCACTACGGTGAACGGCTGCTCTTGCCGCAATTTTTGAGTCTAAAAGAGAGCGTACCTCATATACCTCGTTGATTTCCGCTTTGGTAATCTGGGTTTCTAATGATTCCTGAATGTTTTTTGAAATCACAAAGGTGCCTACACCTTGCTGTACACTCAGAATACCTTGTATCGATAGAATTTTTATAGCCTCACGAATGCTGGAACGTCCCACCCCGTACATTTTCATCAACTCCGGTTCTATGGGAAGTTTATCTCCAATCCTGTATTCATCGCTGATTATTCCCTGAATTAATCTTTCCGCGACTTCCTGAGCCAATGTGCGTCTTTGAATTTGCATATACATCTTATCATCTGATGAATGCAAAGGTAAGATTTTTTGAAATATTTCATGCTAATTTTCGGAATGATTTTCTTCGCACCCAAAAGTATAACCACAATCATAAAGCAAAAGGCAGGAATCGGAGACATCCGGAAGTTATTTTTAGGCAACTCATTAGGATAAAAAAGAGGCTATCTTCAAAGTTGAAATTGCCTCTTTTTTGATCCGCCTTATTTCAATAAATGACTGGATCTATACAGACTTGGTTTTAGTTGAAGATTACTTTATTTTTTTAAATTCAATATTCAGCATATTGGCTCCGGATAATATAAATTCGGTGATCTCATTATTTTTATCATACTTGAAATCAAGCTGTCCAAAATATTCTGTTGTCGAGTAGAAACTTGTAGGGTGTAATGGATACAATTCAATATCACCGTTCAAAGGATGCCTGGCTATCAGTTTATTGTTTTCAATGAGTAGCTGGTAGATCGTGTTAAATTCTTCATTTCTGTAGAATCCAGCCAACTTGTTCAAAGCCATATTCTCCAGTTTAGGAGGATTCAGGGTTGTCTTTTTGGCGTTGTAGGTAAAGTCTGCGATTCTGAGACTAACCGATCCGTTATGAAACGTTAAACTCGCAGTAGGAATAGAGGTAATCTTAAATTTATTATCACCAATTACCTGTAATGGCTCTTTACCATTCTGATTATATGTTCCAAGATACAGATCTTTTCCTTCCGTCGATATTTCAAGATAATTTCCAGGATTAAGTTCATAAACTCCTTTAAATTTCTCAAGTTCAGATGATGTATAGGCTGTTTTTTGCGGCAAAGCAGGAAGCCTCTGTTGATCCTTAAGAAAGAAGTCAATCAACTGATAAGCGATCAGCAAACCTTCAAAGCTCTGTTTGTTACCTAATAGTACAACAGAAAATTGTTGAGAGGGGACATGTAAAATATAAGTTCGATAACCCACCGTACCTCCACCATGAAATACAACATCCAAACCTTTATATTTTTCAGTTTGCAGACCCAATCCATATTCTATGTTTTTGCCCGAACTTAGTACGGTGTTCCTTTGCATTGTATTATAAAGTGCACGGTTTCCCTGTACTGGATTCTGAAAATTGACTGCCCATTTACACAAATCATCCAGCGTAGTATATATATTGGACGAGCCATTCACCATTTGTCCTATGGGAAGCTTCAGAAAAGTGCTGCCTTTGGGTTGGTAGGATTCTGCTAGGTTTGGGATGATTTTATCGGGATCGTCTATGGCTACAGTATTTTTCATATGCAAAGGGTTAAAAATATATTTCTTTGCTATTTGACTAAAATCTTTTTTATAAACCCGATGAAGAATTTCAGCGAGCAAAGTAAAACCCGTGTTATTATACTGGTAGTTTTCACCTGGAGGAAAGTTGATGCTTTTAATTCCAAGAAGGGTATGCACTCCTACATCATTGGTAACTTTAAATTCATCACCAAAACCCTGCAGTTTTTTAATTTCAGAAAAATTGGCCAATCCATGGGTATGATTGGCTAATTGTCGAATGGTAATTTTATAGGGCAGACGGCTCAGTTCTGGCAGATAAATTCTAATGTCATCATCTAATGATAACTTTCCTTCCTGTTCAGCTAAAAGAGCAATAAATGCGGTAAATTGCTTAGAAACCGATGCTATATTAAAAGCCGTAGAATCTGTTATCGGAGTTTTATTCTCCAGATTTGCAAGGCCGTAGGTTTTCTTATAGATTACTTTTCCGTCTTTGATGATGGCAACAGCCATACCGGGAGCATTTGCCTGTTGATAGACCTTCAACAAAGAGTCTGTTTTCCTGACAGGATCTTTTTGATTCGATTGGGAGGAGCAGAGCCCGAAACTCAATGCAGAAAAAAGGAACAATGTCCATTTGATGGGTAGCTTCATTTGATTTAGTTTTTAAATGATGAAGCAAATCTGGAGCTTTGGATTGGCATAAATATCCGGGTATCGGAAATCGGACTGATTTTGAATCATAAAAACAGTCCGACTTAAAATCGGACACTATTTAAGAGGTTGATTTCCTGTAGTCTGTAGGGGTTAAGTTGGTTTCCTTTTTAAAGGCAGTATAAAATGAAGATTTTGAGTTGAAGCCCACTTCGTACAATATTTCCAGTACGGTTAATTGGGACTGCTCCTTTAGAAGAGTTTTAGCATCAGTGATTCTAAACTCATTGATAAAGTCGAAAAAATGTTTACCGGTATGCTGATTGATTAATAATGATAGTTGCTTTTCGGGTAAATTAATTTGTTCAGACAATTTCTGCAATGTCAGTTTATCATTTAAATAAGGCTTTTCTGTTTCCATAAATTGCAGAAGGCTTTTCAGTTGCTCCGGCTCTTCCTTCAATTCATTCACTGACTTTACGGGAACCAAATCTTTATTGATTCCTGCGAACAAATTGGGTCGGTATAAGGCGTTCAGCACAAACCAGCTGATCACAAATAATACAAACAGGGATGTGAAGGTGTATAAATAGGTATAAACCGGGCTATTCTCCTCTACGAAGCCTCTGATAAGAACAAAGACATTTCCGATTAAAAAAAGGAGAGTGGTTTGTATTAACCATTGATAGGTAAGGTGATGATTGCTGGAATAATTTTCCTGATACAATTTTCTGAAGGTTCTCAATACCAGAAATACTGCAATGATGTAATAGTAATATTGGATGATGGAAATAATATCAAACACGCGATAACCTTGTTTTGAAATTCCTGTGACACTGAAGAGACAGAAAAAGAACAGAAAGGGGAGTGCGTGTAAAAGATGCTTTTTATGAAGTTTGAAATTATAATAACAGGCTGAGTTGACATATAAATAATACAGAGGCATCTGCAGCATGACACTGGCAAGTTTCCCTACTTTGATGAGTTTAGAGTCAGGTGGTGAGAGGAAAAAACCGGAAAAATCAATCACAGATACGAGGAGAAAAGCAGCAAACAAATAGTCAGGTAATTTTCTTTTGGATTTTGCTGTAACCAGAAAAAGACTTAGCAATAAAAACAAAAAAACAATAATCTTACCTAAATCGTTAATGAATGCCATATCTTTTATTTTGAATAGTACAAAACTACAAATTATAGTTTCTCTTTAGCTAATTAATATGGTGATCAGTAACTTTATCCCCATTTTTAATCCTGCCCTGTTATCCATTTATGACTTCATTTATATAATTGAATCCCCGAATTGGGAATGTAGATCAATTTCAATGAGCAAAAATGAAATAGACTTGTGCGGGATTGTGTAGAGATATTTCCGATGATCGGAAGAATTTCGGAAGTGTCCAAAAGCAAAAAAACTTTGATATTTTATATCAAAGTTTTTTTAAGTAGCCCGTAGGGGAGTCGAACCCCTCTTACCAGAATGAAAATCTGAGGTCCTAACCGATAGACGAACGGGCCATCTACCAAACTGTAAATACTATCTACAGGGTTAGTTTTTTTGTTTTTATAAGTTTCAACTCTTAGTATAACCACCCGGTTAGTAGTGATTAAATTTTGTAGCCCGTAGGGGAGTCGAACCCCTCTTACCAGAATGAAAATCTGAGGTCCTAACCGATAGACGAACGGGCCTACTATACTTTTACGCTAATTTATTAACGTGCTTAGTTAATTTGCTTTTCAAGTTAGCCGCTTTGTTCTTGTGGATAATATTTTTCTTAGCTAATTTATCCAATAAAGCGATAACTTTTGGCAGTTGCTCTGAAGCAGCAGCTTTGTTTTCTTCACTTCTCAAAACTTTAAGAGCAGTTCTTGCAGTCTTGTGATAATATCTGTTACGAACTTTTCTAACTTCGTTTTGTCTAATTCTCTTTAATGCTGATTTATGATTTGCCATATCGTTCAAATGTGAGTGCAAAACTATAAACTTTTTTTTAATCTGCCAAATTTATTTTTAAAATTTTTCAATTTTCTTCTGACAGGTATTTTCTGAGTTTATCTATTGCTTGTTCTATTTTTAAATTCTCTTGTTCTCGTTCTATTTTCTTGATTGTGCTACTTAGCATAATCATTGCGTTGTTCCATTCTCCAGTAGTGTTGGTGAAGGTAAGTCCATCAATTGTTACTTCAAAGGCGACCCTTTCTCCAGTCCTGTAAAGTCTGAAACTTATTTTATCATCCCTGCCTGCAATCCCGTCTTCATTGATTTGTAAATCGTAACTTTTTGGGTTAGAGTGGATTTTCTTAAAAAGAAGTTTTGCTTCTTGTATTTTTAAATCCGGCATGATATCAAATTTGGTAGCCTATAGGAGAATCGAACTCCTGTTGCAAGGATGAAAACCTTGAGTCCTAACCACTAGACGAATAGGCCAAATTTTGAGGTTGCAAAAGTAGTGATTAACTTTTTAACTTCAAAATTATTTTCCAGATTATTTAAAAACTTTTTGAATAATGGTATTCTTGATTCCCTTGGATTCAAGGTCTTTTTGGAGCTTTACGGCATCCTCCAAAGTGAAAACTTTACCATATGTATAGTAAAAAACACCACTGTCTTTATTCCTTTCCACATCCTTAAGTGTCTGAAGGATAAATGAGTTTCCATTCAGTTTTTCACCTACATAAACTTCGATGGTATAGTAACCCGTCAACAGTTTTTGATTAGGCATAAATCCTACTGCATAGGCATTTCTGAATCCTGCATCTTTTGCTGTTTTTAAATTGATATCTTTTACAGAAGCCATATTGGTAACTCCATAGTAGTATTTGTACTGTCCGTTGTCTTTCAGAGGAAGAATATAATTTAAGCCTTTTAAAGCTGGGTCTCCGTCATTGTATTTGGTAGGTGAACTTAGTAATAAAATCCTGAAATCATTTTTTAATGGCGACTCTGCCGGCTTCTCAGGTTCAGGTTTTCTGGTAGCAATAGAAGAACCTCCGGTTTTTCTGTCAATCGCTTTTTTATAATCGATGATCGCGTTATAGATACTTTCTGAAATTTCATTCTGACCTTTTTCAGATGCCAGGTAGTGGCTTTCTTCGGGGTGGTTGATGAAACCTGTTTCGATCAGTACGGATGGCATAGCATTCATACGGAGTACGTGAAGGTTTTTCTGGAAAACACCTCTTGAAAATCTTTTATCTTTATTCACAAAGTTCCCCTCCACAAGTCCGCCAAGCAGCAAACTTGACTCCAGGTATTTGTTTTGCTGGAGTTTCAGGGCAATAAGAGACTCCGGAGAACTCGGATTGTAAGAACCGAAGGTCTGTTTATCCTTTTCATCCAGAAAGATCACATCGTTCTCTCTTTTTGCTACTTCAAGATTCTCATCATTCTGGTTCGGTCCCTGCACATAAGTTTCCGTTCCGTAGGCTGTAGGTCTCTGCGAAGAGTTACAGTGGATAGAGACAAAAAGATCTGCTTTACTTCTATTCGCCAAATTGGTTCTATCCGAAAGAGAAGGATATTCGTCAAACTTACGGGTATATATTACTTTGAAATCTCTGTTTTTCTCCAACATAGTCCCTACTTTTAGAGTAACGGCAAGCGTAACGTCTTTTTCTGCAACCCTTCCAATATCCGCATAAGACCTGTTTGCTCCATGATCACTTCCCCCATGTCCAGCATCTAAAACGATCGTAAATTTCTTTTGTGAGAAAATTAAAGTGCTTGAAAGAATAAGGAGAAATGATAAAATTATTTTAAATTTTTGTTTGTACATCTTACAGTTTTAAAAATTATACTAATTTTGAGCCTTAATTATATATAACAAAATTGGCCAAAACCGTCCTCAAAAATATATTACAAATTTTAATTATCCTAATTTTTAACAATTTTTTAGCACAGAAAACCCCTGAAAAATTGCCTAAAAATGTGGTTAATGATACTATTTCCAAAAAGGATACCATTGTCGTAAAAAAGGAAGCTTTAGATGATATTCTCCGCACAAAGGCGGATGATCAGCGAAGAGATGTTCCTAAAAAGATGACATTCCTGAACAAAAATGCCCAGGTAAAATACCAGGACATGCAGATTGATGCAGATTATATTTCTATCGATGATAATAAAAATCTCATCTATGCCCGTGGAAAATTGGATTCTCTTGGGAAGATTATTGAACCGGTAATTACAACCCAAGCGGGTAAAAAGTATGAGACCAACGAGTTCAGTTACAATACAAAGACCAGACAGGCCATCGCTTTTAATGCCAGAACAGAAGAAAGTGGCGGGGTTATCACGGCACAGAAAACTAAAAAGTATAATGATTCTGTTTTTGCTATGAGAAACGCAGATTATACGACCGACGAATATTATATCAAGAAAAAAGATACTGCGGCGGATTATTTTATGCGTGCTTCGAATGTCAAGCTGATCAAGACCAAAAATAAATCACAGATTGTGACAGGACCTATCCAGATGTACATCGAAAAGGTTCCGACTCCTCTTATTCTTCCGTTTGCCATTCTTCCATTTTCAGAAAAAAGGGCGGCGGGTATCCTTATTCCAAGTTTCGGAGAAAGGGAAGATGTAGGGTTTTTCCTGAATGGATTGGGGTATTATCAACCGATAGGGGAGCATTTTGATCTTAAGGTTCTTGCCGATATTTATACCAAAGGGAGCTGGAATTTAAGGCCCCAAATGAATTATCTGAAGAAATATCGCTATTCCGGAACCTTTACAGCGGATGTGGGAACAATGGTAAGAGGAATTAAAGGTTTGGATGATTATACGAAAAACAGTACCTACAGAATTGCCTGGACACACACTCAGGATTCAAAAGCCAATCCTTTCCTGACTTTCAGTGCTTCAGTAGATATTGTAAGTACCAAATTTTATAACAATCCGCTTAACAACAATTATATTTTCAATCAGAACGTCCTGAATACACAGCAGAGTTCAGCGGTAACGGTTACCAAAAGATTTTTAAAGTTGCCTGCAACGATTACAGGATCGGCATCATACTCTCAAAACTTTGCAACTGGATTAGCAGATCTCCGTCTTCCTCAGATGAATGTGGCGATCAACCAGTTTTATCTGTTTAAATCAAAAACAGGGGTAAGACAGGGGCTTCTCGAAAATATTACAGTGAATACAGGTTTTAACCTGACCAACTATGTCAGCACTCAGGAGAATGAGCTTTTTACAAAAGCCATGTGGGACAAAATGCAGACAGGGCTTAAAAATAATATTGCTTTAGGAACCAATACAACGTTAGCGAAATATTTCACATTCAGTTTAAGTGCGAATATTGATAACGCATTAACGACCAAAACACTCAACAAATATTATGATCCTGTAAAGAATGTGGATGTAGACGAAATCCAAAAGAATGTTGCCGGATATTCTACATTCTCTTCATCAGCCAGTCTTCAGACAACGCTTTATGGAATGTTGAAATTTAGAAAAGGATCTGCTGTAGAAGCGGTGAGACATATGATGACACCAAGTCTTAGTTTCACCTACTCACCAGATTTCTCAAGCCCTGGGTTTGGTTACTACAAAAACTATTACAATGCAGAAGGAGCTTTGACGCCTTATTCTATTTTTGAAAAAGGAATTGTTGGAACTCCGTCCAGTGGTGTTGTAGGGGCTTTAGGTTTTAACATTGGCAACAATATTGAAATGAAGGTAAAGTCTAAAAGTGACTCTACCGGTGTGAAGAAAATAAAGATTTTTGAATCACTTAACCTATCAGGGAACTATAACTTTGCTGCAAAATCTCATCCATGGTCTTTAATTGATATCCGCGGGCAGTCTTCTTTCTTCAATAATAAGCTAAGTGTTAATACAAGTCTTGCGCTGGAACCTTATAAAATTATTTTCGCTCCGGGAGCCACTCAGGGAATCAGAACAGAAGAATTTGGTCATTTCAGTGTACAAGGATTCAACGTACAATTATCTTATCCTTTAAGCAGTGAAATTTTTGGTAAGAAGACAGATTATGCTAAGAAATATCCTTCGAAAGGTGAAGTGAGAAATGAAAATTATTATTTTGATGATGATAATTATGCTCATTTCGATCAGGCATGGACTTTAAATATCAATGCGAGCTATGCTTATTCAAAAGGACTTTCTGCCCTTGGCAATAAAATTGCTTCAGTAGGTCTTGACGGTAGCATTAAGCTGACTCCTTACTGGAATATCAACGGAAGTACGCATTTTGACCTTGTGACGAAAGATCTGGCGTATACAAGAATCGGATTCTCCAGAGATCAGCGAAGTTTTACGATCAACTTTAACTGGGTTCCTTTCGGACAATATAAGGTATATGACTTCTTTATCGGTATCAAAGCCAACATCTTAAGCGATGCGCTGAAATACAAAGACAGAAGTTTTACACAGCCTAATGCACCTTTCTAATATCAAATTGACAATTGTAAATATAAATTTTATATTTGCAACCAAAATAAATTCTAATGAAATCACTGCTGACAAACAAATGCAAAAGGTGGTGATTGCATGTGACCTTTGAAAAAATAAATATCCACATATGAAACAAATAATCAACACAGTTAATGCACCTGCAGCAATCGGGCCTTATTCGCAAGCTAATATGGCGAACGGAATTTTATATATTTCCGGACAGATTCCTGTAGATCCGGCAACTGGTAAATTGGTAGAGGGAATTGAGAAGGAAACGCACCAGGTGATGAAAAACCTTGAGGCTGTTCTTACAGAAGCAGGAATGACCTTTAAAAATGTTGTAAAAGCTACCATCTTCCTTAAAAGTATGGATGACTTTGCCGTAATGAATGATATTTATGCTTCATATCTTGATGCGGACAGCTACCCGGCCCGTGAGACTGTACAGGTTTCATGTCTGCCTAAGAATGTTGATATTGAAATTTCTATGATTGCACATCAGGATTAATGAATTTTATAAGAAATACAATTGCGGTTCTGGTAGGCCTTGGTATAGCGGGGCTTATTATCACTCTTGGTATAAGGGTTTTTCCGCAATGGATCACTTTCGAAGCTTTTGCTCCATTCGAGCATTGGCAGAGATTCCTTTACAGTATGAAAGGCGATAGTGCGTTTTTCGGATTTCTGCTGTTTATTTCCGGGCTTGGATCTACGATCGGAGGAGTGGCTACTGCTCTTATCGTGAAGTATGCTAAGGTGGCCTATGCCATTCTTATCGGCTTCATTATGCTTTTCATTGCCATGCTGGATGTTATTATATTTCCATACCATCCTACATTTTATAAGATCTCTATTTTTCTTACGTTTTTCCCGTTTTCGTGGATAGGAGGAAAGATCGTAGAGGTAATTTATGAACGGAACAAGAAGAAAAGGATTGCTGAGAAAATGAATAAGAAATAAAAACAAATAAAAAAACGCTGCAGATCTGCAGCGTTTTTTGTTGTATGAAAAAGACTATTGTCTTTGTTGATTAAGGCATTTTGAATCCTTTCGTATAGATTCTTCCATAGTCATCTACAAATTTTACCTGTACATTACCCTGGTATTTATCAAGAATCTTTTCTACATCTTTCTGTGAATTCACAGGCTTACCGTTGATCTCGATAATGATATAATTGTCTACAATTCCAATCTTGGCCATTTCGCTTCCTTCACTTACATTTTTAGCAACGACCCCACTGTTTAATCCGTACTCTGTTTTGAATTTTTCGGTAAGCGGATCGAAGTCTGCTCCAATTTTTTCAGTCACGCTTAAGTCAGCTTTTGTTCTGGTAGTAGTTCCTCCCTTCTGATCTTTAAGCGTTACCGTAGTTGTGCTTTCTTTACCGTTTCTTGCATAGGTTACCTGAACTTTATCGCCTGGACGTTTGCTTCCGATAGACATAGAAAGATCAGCGAAATCTGTAATGTCGTAGGTGTCGATTTTAGTGATAACATCACCTTTTTTCAATCCTGCATCTTCTGCGCCGCTGTTATCTCCGAATCCTGTCACATAAACTCCTGAACCGGATTTAATATTGGTTTTAAACTGCTTATTATAGGCAGCTACCTGCTGATCGTTAGAAAGGTCTAATGATGAAACACCTAAGAATCCTCTCTGTACGATTCCGAATTTCTTGATATCCTCAACAATCTTTCTTGCTAAATTCGCCGGAACAGCAAATCCGTATCCCTGATAATACCCTGTAGTAGACTGGATCGCAGAGTTGATCCCGATAAGATCACCATTAACGTTTACCAGCGCTCCTCCAGAGTTACCCGGGTTGATTGCTGCATCGGTCTGGATAAAGCTTTCAATTGGGTTGGCAGCTTTCCCCTGGCCTCCCAGGATACCAATTCCTCTTCCTTTAGCAGAAACAATTCCTGCGGTTACTGTAGAATTTAGCCCAAGCGGGTTTCCTACTGCCAGTACCCATTGTCCGACTTCAATATTATCTGAGTTGGCAAAATTTAAATAGGGAAGTCCTTTTTCTTCAATCTTCAGTAAAGAAATATCTGTATTGGGATCTGTTCCTACTAGGGTTGCTATATAAGATTTTTTATTGCTTAATACGACTTCCAGTTTATTCGCTCCTGCTACCACGTGATTGTTGGAGATGATATATCCGTCCGGAGAAATAATCACCCCGGATCCCATTCCTGATGGCATATTGTCCGGAACCTGCTGCTTCTGTCTCTGCTGTCCTCCTCCTCCGAAAGGATCTCCGAAGAAGAAATCAAAAAGATCCTGTTCCGAAGCTCTGCTCGTTGATCTACTTTGGTAATTTTTAATAGTAACAACAGCCGGAACGGTAGTTTTTGAAGCTTTTACAAAATCGTCGCCCACAGTTCCTGTGTTCATTCCTACAAAGGATGCATTAGGAGCAGCTGATGTGAAGTACGACTGGTCGCCATTATTAGACTGATGACCGAAATATTGTAATGTCCCAACGGTAGTAGCTCCTGAGATCACTCCCACTACTGCAAATGGTAATAGTTTTTTTAAAGTACTCTTCATTGTATATCTTTCTTTTTTATTTATTGATTTTTTGTTTTATCGTAAACAAATTTAATGCTAAATAAGTAAGCAATTAGTATGCTGTGTTTCAATTTTAACTAAAATTTAACGGGTATTGTGTCATTTTATGGATTATGTCATAATCTTAAATAAGGCATTAACAAAACTTAAAAAAAAATTAAAGGAAAAATGTGACATTTTGTACACTGTCAAAAGAAATAATGTCAAGATTAAGCTACAACAATTAATCCAAATGTTTCAACCTAGCAATGATTAACCTCTATTGCTTATATCCATTACTCATTACCGATATTTGTGGCGTGTGATTTTCCCGGAAAAACAGACTCAATTGAAAAATTACTATATTTGCAAAAATATTTTTCTCACTTAAAACGTTTATAGCATGCAACTGTATAACACCTTAAGCGCAGAAGAAAGAGCTCAACTTATTGATGAAGCTGGTAAGGAACGCCTTACATTGTCTTTCTATGCGTATGCCAAAATTGAAGATCCCAAAAAATTTCGCGACGAATTATTCATAGCCTGGAACGCACTTGATGCTCTTGGTCGTATATATGTTGCCCATGAAGGAATTAATGCTCAAATGAGTGTTCCTGCGGACCAATTTGAAGCATTTCGGTGTACGCTGGAAGTATACGAGTTTATGAAAGGAATTCGTTTAAATGTAGCCATTGAACAGGACAACCATTCTTTTTTAAAACTGACGATAAAAGTCAGACATAAAATTGTTGCCGATGGTTTGAATGACGATACTTTTGATGTTACCAACAAAGGAATTCACCTGAAAGCACAGGAATTTAATAACTTACTTGAAGATCCAAACACCATCGTAGTAGATTTTAGAAATCACTACGAAAGTGAAGTGGGGCATTTCGAAGGGGCTATTACTCCTGATGTAGAAAATTTCAGAGAAAGTTTACCTATTATCCACGAACAATTACAGGATTTTAAAGAAGATAAAAATCTGTTGATGTATTGTACAGGCGGAATTCGTTGTGAAAAAGCCAGTGCTTACTTCAAACATCAGGGTTTTAAAAACGTTTTCCAGTTAGAAGGCGGAATTATTGAATATACCCGTCAGATAAAAGAAGAAGGAATCAAGAGTAAATTTATCGGGAAAAACTTTGTATTTGATCACAGATTAGGTGAGCGAATTACAGACGATATTATTTCAAAATGCCATCAGTGTGGAAAGCCTTGTGACAACCATACCAACTGCTCCAATGATGCTTGTCATTTGTTATTTATTCAGTGTGACGACTGTAAAGCAGTTATGGAAAACTGCTGTTCGACAGAATGTCTGGATATTACCCATTTACCTTTAGCTGAACAGGTGAAATTAAGAGAGGGACTACAGGTTGGAAATAAAGTGTTTAGAAAAGGAAAATCTGATGCTTTGAAATTTAAAACCTCAGGCGACTTACCAAATGAACCTTTAGCAAAAGTTCAAACCAAAAATATCCGTAAAAAAATAGCGGTCAAAAAAGTATTGCTTGGAAAGGCAGAACACTATTATACAAAATCAAAAATTGCACAGTTTTTGATCGAAAATAAAGAACTTTCAGTAGGTGACAAAGTATTGATTTCAGGTCCGACAACTGGTGAGCAAGAGGTAACCATTACTGAAATTTATGTGAATGGAGGTCCTTGTGAGACAGCAAAAGAAGGAGATCAAATCACTTTTGAACTTCCGTTTAGAGTTCGTTTATCTGATAAATTATATAAAATTTTAGAAGCTTCTGAAAACGCACAGTAATCATGTTAAAAGCTGAGCTTAGAAAAAAATATATGCAAAAAAGAAAAGCCTTGTCAATTGATGAGGCTTTCTTGTTATCTGAGAAAATATTAGAACTTTTTTTAGATTATTTTAAACCTGAAAAAGAGGAGAAGGTTCATATATTCATCCCGATTAAAAAGTTTAATGAGATTGATACAAAAATCTTTATTGATGCTTTTTTAGAGAAAAATATGCGCGTTTTTGTCCCTAAAGTAGTAGCGGATAACCTGATCTCCGTAGAGATTAACAGGAGTACGGTATTTGAAGCCAGTAGTTGGGGGATCTCAGAACCTCTTTCCAACGAAGATTCCGGAGAGCATCATTTTGATTATGTGATTACGCCTTTACTCTACGGTGACCCTAAAGGAAATAGAGTAGGCTATGGAAAAGGTTTTTATGACACGTTTTTCCAAAGCATTTCAGCCTCGTCTAAAAAAATTGGGATCAACTACTTTGACCCGGATGAAGAGATCAACGACGTTTGGGAAAATGATATTCCTTTGGATTATTTGGTTACTCCTACTGAAGTACTGTCTTTTTTTAATGGTGAAGTATAGAAGTCTAAGAAATAAAATTTAAATTCCTTTTTAATCATTGGAGTTGACAGGAGAATATACTGAGCATTTTTTTCAAAAGTTCCCAGAGATTTATTTTTGGCGTCAAAATATTCCAGATTGAATTTGGCATAATCCAACGTATCTTTTTTATAAAACTCTTTATAAACATTCAGGCTGTTAACCTTTACCGATTTTACTTTCAGACTGTCTAGTTCTCTGAACAGTTTTCTAAACGTCATAGAATCAGGTTTATGGAAATAGCTTTCCATTTGTGAATAAATAACGGTGTCTATCTCTGTATTTCTGTTGCCGGATAAATAAAGAGTGGAAAGATCCAGGAGTTCCTGTACTTTCTGTTTGGTGATGGAATTAATGGCTTGCATACTGTCCATCTGTACCGCTGGATAGCTTTTTACATTGGTGCTGTTTCTTAGTTTATCCAGATCGCTTACTTCCGTCTTTTTATTATTGCAGGAAACAAATGCTAAAAAAAGGACGGTGAACATTAAAAACTTATTTATTTTCTTCATCTGTGGTGGCAATTTTAAATTTGATAGATACGATTTTTCCTTTACTGTCCTTTTTCATCTCGATAACATTAAGATTTTTCAAGGATGTGGTAGGGGTGGTGACCAGTGTGATATATCTTTGCTTATCAAGTCTCTCTATACCGTAGGTTTTGTTGTCATATACCTGATAAATAACGGCGTTATTGCTGATCAGGTTTTCCAGTTGATTTCTTTTTTGCTTAATGAGGGCTACCTGTTCTTCAGGATTACCGCCTTTGATGTCTTTAATGGAGAAGTAATAGGCCGCCATTTTATAATCATCAGGTTTTAGTTCTATCATTTCCTCATCCGGAGCATTCTCCAGGTTTCTGTTGACCTCCAGATATTCGTAGAAAGGAGCGCTGATTTGCATTTTAAGATTTTTGTCTTTCGTAGAATAGTAAAAACATTCCCCCGGTTTTATTTTAAACAGAAGAGGTGATTCATTTTCTTTGATCACTCTTATTTCAAGGGTATTGATAGCGAAAACGCCACGGTCTTTGTCCGTAAAACAATATTTATAGGTTTTTGAAAAAATTTCATCTTTAAAACCAAGAATTCCGGTAATGGTAATTAATATAGAAGTTATGATCGCCCAGGCGTGCTTTTTGACGAGATTTTTCCTTGGCGTTGAAGCTTGTATTTCTATATTTGTGGGTGTTGTCGGTTTTTGAGTAATTATTTGATTATCAGTGGTTGATTTTTGTAAATCAATGTTTTCTTGTGACTGATATTCAATTTTTTTGTCTGAAATTTCAGTTTTGGGCAAATCGAGCGCTGCTGATACAGTTTTTTCTAATTCCCTGATTTCTTCTTCCTCAAGATCTTCATTTTCCTGCAGTAATTCTCCTGCAAAAAGATGTTGTTTCTTGAAGTCATACCATGAATCGTATCCTGCATAGATGCTCAATAAATTGAGCATATCGATTCTCGGCAATTTGGTGACTGGTGAAGTTTTGAAATAGGTGTAAAATGACTTTTCACTGATGTTGCCTTTTGCTTTTTTGCGAAGGTCTTCCTGGAAATATATAATATCTATACCCTTCCATTTTGAAATATCATCATGGGAAGAGCTGGATTCTTTTAAAAATTCTGTCTGAACATCCTTTTTTAGCTGCTCAAAATGTAATAGATCTAAATCTGTCAATTTTTATAAAATAATTAAAATGTTGATTATCAGTATTGTTTTTTTGTAAAACTATTTTACAAATGTATTACAATTATTTTTCATAAACAACTTTTGTATCTGGTCTACCTTTGTCTTGTTCAAATAACAGAACAGAAGAAAATTTATATAAAACAATATTAACAAAATTAAATTTAATTTATTATGAAAAAGTCATTATTCGTAGCTGCTATCGCTGCAATCTCTCTAGTTGCTTGTAAAAAAACTGAAGCTACTTCTACTGAAGGAGCAACTGATTCTGCTGCTGCTAACGTAGCTGATTCTGCTGCTGTAGTTTCTGATTCTGCTGCTAAAGTAATTGATTCAGCTGCTAACGTTGCTGTTGACGCTACTAAAGATGCTGCTGCTGCTACAACTGCTGCTGGTGCTGAAGCTGCTAAAGCTACAACTGAAGCTGCTGCTGACGCTGCTAAAGGCGCTGCTGATGCTGCTAAAGGTGCTGCTAAAGATGCTGCTAAAGAAGTTAAAGACGCTGCTAAGAAATAATTCTAGCAATAGCTTAACAATAAAAGAACCGTTTCACCTGGTGAGACGGTTTTTTTATGCGTTATATTTTAGAAGATGGAAGATATAAGGATTGAAGATGGGTATTCCTGTTAATCTTTTAATTTCTCAAAGATCTTTGATAGGGCTTTCAGTTGTTTTTAAACATTAATAACTTCCCTCTCCGCACTTCAAACTTCCTGTCAAATCTTATCCTTTCTTCTGTTTTAAAGATTCATAACAAGTAATGGCCACAGCATTGCTCAAATTTAAAGAATCAATACTTCCTGCCATTGGAATCAAGGTGTTTTTTCCTTTTCCAATCCAGAAATCACTTAGTCCTGAATGCTCAGTTCCAAACAACACAGCAGAGCGCTGTCTGAAATCCTTTTTATAAATATCTTCGGCAGTCTCATCCATAAGAGTAGTGTAGATATTGAACTTATTTCTCTGAAGAAATTCAAAGGTTTCTTCATTTTCAGCCTCATAAACTTCCATTCCAAAGAGACATCCAACACTTGAGCGTATCACATTTGGATTATAAAAGTCCGCTTTTCCGTCTGCAACAATCAAGGCATCTATTCCAAAAGCTTCGCAGCTTCTCAAGATGGCACCTAAATTACCCGGTTTTTCAACACCTTCGACAATAATTACAGTAGAGTTTTCTTTAGGAATAAATGACGATAGAAGGTTTTCTTTAGTTTGATAGATTCCGATAATTCCTTCAGAACTCCCTCTGTACGCTATTTTTTCGTATACTTTTTCGCTTACATGATGGATTCTGCCTTCCGGAAGCTTTCCTTTAAAGATATTTTCACATACAAAAAACTCTACAGGTTCAAAATCATACTGTAAAGCTCTTTCGTTTTCCTGCTGTCCTTCAACAACAAAAACTTTTGATTTTTTACGGAACCTGTTGTCAGCCAAAAGCTTGGTGACATTTTTTATTTTTTCGTTTTGAAAGCTTTCTATCAACATGCTGCAAAATTATGCAAAATTTGTGATTAGGGCTGCTTAGTTTTAATGAAAAGGGATGTTCTAATGATTACGAAGAGAAATTTTCTTTCTGAATTAATTTTTCGAAATGTTCTAAGCAGATGGCTTAGACCTTAAGAGAATTAAGCTGCCAATAAACATCGTAACACAACTTGTGATCCATAGATAGTATCCTAAACCATACGATGTAATAGAAGATTTGTGTCCCGCTTCATTTACAGTTATTTCAGTTTCTGTCAAATAATAAAAAGCTACAGCTACAGAAAGTAAGCCCAGGAAAGCGGCAATTTTTGGCTGTTTGACCAACATGAAAATCCATGAAAAAAAGAGTATTGGATTAGCTAACCATGAAGTTCCGTCTCCGCTGAGATCTGCCCACCCTAACAGGAATAGGGACAAACCATACATTTCACTGCCTTTTTTTGTGAAAACTGCCGGCAAAACCAAAGAAATTATAAAAAAAGCTATACTGAGGATTAAGATAATGTGGTTCTTTTTCATATTAATTTTCTGTTTCTAAGAAATCACTGTTGTCAATAAGACTCTGTGGTAAATCTTTTTTGTTTTTGATGCCCAGAGATTTCAGTTTCTGAGTCTGGATGACCAGATTGTCATTTCCTGTAGAAAGCTGCTTATAAGCATCGTTGTAAACATTTTTAGCCTGATCAAGATTTTTGCCGACTTTCTCGAGATTGTCTACAAAACCTACAAATTTATCATACAGTTTTGCCCCACGATCGGCAATCTCCATAGAGTTTTTGTTCTGATATTCCCGTTTCCAAAGATCTGCAATAAGTTTCAGGGAAGTAATCAGATTGCTTGGATTGAGAAGTAAAATTCTTCTTTCGTAAGAAAAATTCCAAAGATTCTGGTCTGCCTGCATCGCGGCAATATAAGCAGGTTCACTTGGAATGAACATCATTACGAAGTCCAGAGATTTCCCGTAATCATCATAGGCTTTCTGACTTAGCTGAAGAATGTGATTTTTGATAGAACCTAAATGTTGGCTGAGTTTCATGGCATAAACATCCTGATCGGTCTCATCCACCAGTTCCGTGAATGCGGTGAGAGATACTTTAGAATCAATGATTACGTTTCTTTCGTCCGGATATTTTATCACAGCATCCGGACGCATTTTCTTACCTGAAAATTCAGAGAACAGGGCTTTATTATCTTCGTCACGAAGTTCGTGTTCAAGGAAATATTCTCTTCCTTTTACGAGTCCGGATTTTTCGAGGATACTTTCAAGGATCATTTCTCCCCAGTTCCCTTGTGTTTTGCTTTCCCCTTTTAATGCCCGAGTCAGTTTTTTAGCATCTTCTGAGATCTGCTGATTCAGTTCCGCCAGTTCTTTTACCTTTTCGGCAAGAGAAAAACGTTCTTTATTTTCCTTTTCATAAGCTTCATTCACTCTGTTTTTCAGATCGGTGATCTTTTCCTGGAAAGGTTCAAGGATGTTTTTTAAATTACTCTGGTTTAAAGTAGTAAACTTCTCCGTTTTTTCATCTAAAATTTTATTGGCCAGATTTTCAAACTGCAGTTTCGATTCTTCCTGAATTTTGGTGATTTCCTCCTTCTGGGTGTCAAGTGACTGCTGCATACTTTCATTTTTAGCAGAGAGTTCAGAATTTTTGGCAAAAATATGTTGCTTCTCGGATATCAGATTTTCAATTTGAGAAGTCTGTTTTAAATTAAGCTGTTTCTGTTCCGAAAACTGAGAGTTTAAGGAAGCGTGTTCAGCAGAGATTTTTGCGTATTCATTTTTCAAATCATTCAGAAGATCGGTTTGCAGCTGGTTCTGCTCTTTTTCCCTGCTGATATTTTGGTTCAGTTCCTGAACTTTCAGGGTAAGGTTTTCCAGATCCGAATGATTTTTGATATGCAGATTATTCAGTTCATCATAAGAACTTCTTGAAACCGTAGACGATTTTAAAGCAAAATATAAAATAACGGCTCCAAGAACTCCGCCGGCAATACATCCAATAATTAAATAGGTCATCTCCATGTTTCAAAATTACAAAAGAAAAATTAATTTATGTTTAAAATAAGAGACTGGAAGCCTGAAGTTGGAAGAGGGAAGGTATTGAGAGGAAGTATCCTTGTCAAGGTTTTAAACCTTGACAAGGATAGTCATTAATCTCTAAATCTATCTCCAAACTCAGGTTAATAAAGTAAGATCGAGTTTAAACTACTGTTGTTCCGCATAAAATTTCAATATTTTTCACAATATCACTGCTCTCACATTTTTTCAGTTCTTTAGTCAGAGCCGGAGTCAATATCTTTGGATTTAAAATTTGTGATGCTATTTTTGCAGCAGCATAATCTACAATATTAATGACTGATTCTCTTAAAAAGTTAGGGGTATTGGATGCAATAACTGCCGTGGTCCAGGAAGTTTCTCTTGCTTTGGAAATAGCAAAATCCAGAACGGCATTATCTTTTCCGTTGGAAATTTTATCAATGAGACCTACCGGATAGCAGATTGTATTCAGAGAATCCTGAACTTGCTGGTTGATGGAGGTGATAACAGTATTGATGTTTTCAAAATCCTTTTTTAGCGGATTGATTTTACGGTACGGCATCACTGTTGCGGCAGAAATTCCCAGATCCAGATTAATATGAGCATTCATTCCTAAGAAGATATGCTGCAGGATTAGAAGGTTTTTATTTTTGGTTGCTTCAAAAGTTGTATACCATGATTGGGTGCATTTTTTTCCTTTGCTGTAATTTTCCCAGGCTTCCAGATATCTTTGCGCAAAAGCGATGTCTAGCTGTGTCATTCTAGGATTATCCTCAAATTTTTTCTGCTGAATTCCTTTCAGTACCTGAGCGGTCATAATGCGGTAAGTGCAAGCAAAATATCCGGCCGGGCTTTGGTTTTCTTTACACCAAATGATGATCGCATCCAGTTTTTGCAGAACTTCTTCTATTGTTTTCATGGTGGTTTTTGTTTATTTAAAGATAATAAAAACCTGTGATCAGTGGTGTATTGCTTTGAAAACGAGTAGAAGTGATCTTTTTAATAAGGAAAAAGTGAGCCGGAAAGCTCACTTTATTTTTGTTGATCAGATTATGGAGTGATGGTAATCGGATCTGGAAAAGGTTCAAGAACCAATGGTTTACACATGGCGGCCGGTTCGCATCTGTTCCCCATGCATATAAAATTAGTCATCGTGGTGGAGCCGTCAGGACATCTGATCATGGCTTCACCAGGACATCCTCCGGGACATGGTGCCGGATATAAGTACCCGCCGAATACATCTTTCAGTTCTGTTCTCGAAAGTTTTGATAGGTTCGTCTTTTTCATGGAATTAATTTTTTTGATGGTTTTAATTTGTATAGTTTTGAAAATGAATCTCTAAGATAGTAAAAAAATAAATCACTATGTAACATCATAGTGATTTATTTAAGTTTTATTCAGCTTTTTCGGGACAGATAGCTATTGGCATGCTATCAGTTTTTTATAATTCATTGAATAGTTTTTCCGAGGTCCATACGGTTGCAAATTCATCATTTAAATTGGCAAGACTGGTCAGATGTATTAATTCTGAATCATATTTTTCTCCATGTATTCCTATTCTGTCGAAAGTGGCTGTGGCGTCTGAAATTACATAGGTTTCGTATCCGTAATTTCCAGCCATTCTGGTGGTTGTAGAAACACAATGATTGGTCGTTATTCCAATAATCACTAAAGTATTGATATCCTGCTGGTCGAGCTGTTCTTTTAAATCTGTTCCTATAAAAGCGCTGTTTACATTTTTTGTAATGACAGGCTCATTATTTTTTGGAAGTACATAATCGTTAAATTCGAAGCCAGTATGGGTCTCATGCAGTTTTGAATCGGGATTTAACGAGCTGTGTCTGATGTGGAATACAGGCAGATTGAGTTCTCTCCATTTTTCTAATAATTTTCCACTGATCTGTTCTGCTGTTTTGTTATTTCTGTTTCCTCCCCAATATTTTTCATCAAGAAATCCTTTTTGAATGTCAATTAAAAGTAAGGCTGGCTTTTTATGTTGAAGTTTCATATACATTGATTTTAATAGTATATCTAATAAATTGGATTAGCTTCCTAGGTACATTGAGTAGAGTGGTGTTTGATACTTTTGTTCTTCGGTATCGTTGGCAGTGAGGCCTTCAAAGAATATGTGATCACCAAGATCTTTATTAGCCACTTGGTTTTCTATCTGAAAGAGCAGATCCAGAGCCGTGAAATAGGCTCCGTTGCTGGCTTTCAGCCTTGCACAAAACTCAACCTGAAACATACCATGGTCGCTATTGTCTTCGTTAAATACATCATTTTCATCACCCAATAATGTTTCGTTGGCCGCGATATCTTCTTTCCCTTTGATCCAGGCTTCATAGCAAACGTCTATCTCAGGTGCATCAATCACCATTTGATCAGCGTCCCAACTTGCCTTTTCTTTTAAAATAAGGGTTTGGTAGTGGATGATTTCTTTATTAAACTCTTCAATGCTGTCGTAATGATTACCATTAAACGCCCAGACTATATTTGAAAGTATGCCCATTTCTATGGATTCTCTTTAGATATTTCTTCGTGATGTTTCAAATATAAAGGCAAGGCAGCAGATCCATACCAGGGAAAGATTTCATAACTGAAAACACCAGCTTGTACGGCAGGATCGGTTTTTACCCATTGTTCAGCTTCTTCCTTAGATTTTGTATTGAAAATAAACATACCGCGGTAATTTTCTTTATTTTTTTCTAAAAAAGGTCCAGCTACCACAATTTTCCCTTCATCAGCCAGCTTTCCGATATTGGTCATATGGCCTTTCATCAGTTCACCCATTTTGGTTTTATCTTCAACTTTTGTGTTTCCTGTGGTAAGCATCACAATTGTGTAGGCTTTCATACCATATTGGTCAGCACCAAGAGAAGTTGCGAGTTCCTGATTGAATTTTGCCTTTTCTTTTTTCTTTTCCTGGGCGAAAGTTAAAGTGGCTAACAAAACGGTAAGGGATAAATAAATTTTTAATTTCATAGCAATGATTTAATTATTAGTCTATGATCTCATGTCTGATATCTAAGGTCTAATTTAATCTTTTATTCTCAAGAATTCTTTAGCCAGTTCAATCATTTTTGGGTCACCGGTATATTTTCCGTGTTCGTCGGAAAGTTTTACCGTTGGGATCCATTCTTTGTTTGGGGCCTGTACGCCGATCAGTTTCATGACGATATTCATGGGTTTTAAACCTACATCATTGGTAAGGTTGGTTCCAATTCCAAATGATACTCCGATTTTTCCTTTGCAGTAATTGGTGATTTCCTCTACTTTTTCCAGATTCAGGGCATCGGAGAAGATGATGTATTTAAATAAAGGATTGATTCCGTTGTTTTGATAATGGGCAATTGTTTTGTCCGCAAATTCCAGTGGATCACCACTATCGTGACGAACGCCGTCAAACAGTTTGGCGAACTTCTTATCAAACTGCTGAAAGAAAACATCCGTAGTATAAGTGTCTGAAAGAGCAACTCCAAGATCACCTCTGTATACATCTACCCAGTGTTCCAGAGCCAGCTCGTTCGCCATTTTGAATCCGTATTCTGCTGCGTGGAACATAAACCATTCGTGAGCATGCGTACCGATGGGTTTTACTCCATACTTCATCGCAAAATGAACATTGGAACTTCCGATGAAAGTGGAGGGTTTATTTTGCGTTAAAGCTTCCATGACCAGATTCTGTACTTTATAGGAATGTCTTCTTCTGGTCCCGAATTCTGCGAAATTTACACCAAGTCTTGCCAGCGAATCTGCTTTTTCAAGAGTTCTGTTCATCACGATATCATTGGAATCTCTTTCCATATGGTTCATTTCGTAATGAAGTTCACTGATTAAAGCCAGTAGAGGTACTTCCCAAAGGATCGTTCTGTACCAAAGTCCTTCAACGGTTACAGAAAGTTCGGTGCCTTCCTGGTGAATTTTCACTTCAGATGGATCGTAATGGTATCCTTCGAGAAAATCAAGGTAGGGTAGATCTATATAAGGACAGGTCCTTGCCATGAATTTCTTTTCATCTTTGGTAAGCTTCAGTTCTGCCATTTTGTTGACTGCTTCTTTTAAAGCAGCATCAAAGCCTTTTGGAAACTGATGTTTTCCTCTGTTGATGAATTCATATTTTACAATAGAACTTGGGAATAATTTTACCACTGCGTTCTGCATGGTTATTTTATAGAAATCGTTATCTAAGATGGAGTTTAATCGAACGTCGTACATGATATGTGTAATTTTAACGCAAATATAGTTATTTAAAATAAAAACCGCCTAAATGTAAGGCGATTTTTTTATTTATCAGTTGATTTTTGCAGGTTACTTCCCTAAATAAGAATTGTACATCCATACTTCTTTTTCCTGTTCTGTAATGTAGTCGCTCATCTGGGAATTGGTTCCTTCATCTCCTGCTGCATCTGTAATGTCAAGAAGCTCTCTCTGCAAATCGATCACTACTTTGAAAGAGTTCAAAATAAGTTCAACACTTTTAGTGGCATCTGTTACTTCTTTGCTCTCTTTAATAGTGGATACTTTCAGGTAGTCTGAATAGTTGTGGGCAGGAGTCGCGCCTAATGTTAATATTCTTTCTGCGATCTCGTCGATCTTTAGGACCAGGCTGTTGTACAATTCTTCGAACTTCGGGTGAAGCGTAAAGAACTGTTCTCCTTTAATATTCCAGTGTGAACCTCTTGTGTTCTGATAGAATACTGAATAGTTGGCTAAAAGTATATTAAGTTTTTCTGAAATGTTTTTACAGTCGGCTTCTTTCAGGCCGATAATGCTTGCATTTTTCATACGTTTATTTTTTATACTAACAAATTTAGAAAATATTGTGCCGAAAGCTTTCAATGTCGATAGAAGATAACTATAAGAAAATTTTTAAAAATAGTTTGGAAGTATGGGATTATCTTATTTATGGTAATTATTAATGATGCATGTATTAAGGTATAATTGAAGGTCTTGGTGAGAGTGTATGATAATATCTATTTTCCAGAGCTAAGCATTCAAAATTCCCTGAAACAAAATGTAAAAAACTTTGAATGGAGTAAAAATGTCGATGTTAAAATAATGAAATAAATTTTACAATTATTTAATATAGAGTTAGTAAGGAAAAATGACGACCTTCTTTTGCATTTTCTCAATATACATCATCGGTCTGCGATTTGACAGCTAAAGGACAAGGATTTTTTCGTGTAAGTGTTTGATTTTAATTTTTATATAAGTTTTGTAGATTGAAAAAATATTCCTATTTTTGCACCCTAAAATAAAAAGCAATTAAATGCCTACTATTCAACAATTAGTAAGAAAAGGAAGAGTCGCACTCACCAAGAAGAGTAAATCGGCTGCCCTTGATTCTTGTCCACAAAGACGAGGTGTATGTACGAGAGTATATACTACCACTCCTAAGAAACCTAACTCTGCACTTAGAAAAGTTGCAAGGGTAAGACTTTCTAACGGGAAGGAAGTCAACGCCTACATCCCGGGCGAAGGACATAATCTTCAAGAGCACTCGATAGTATTGGTACGCGGCGGAAGGGTGAAAGACCTACCGGGAGTACGTTATCATATCGTAAGAGGAGCATTAGACACTGCAGGTGTTAGTGGAAGAACGCAGAGAAGATCTAAGTACGGAGCTAAGAGACCAAAACCAGGTCAGGCAGCAGCTGCACCAGCTAAAGGAAAGAAAAAATAATCATTAAATAAGGTACAGAAACAATGAGAAAGACAAAAGCGAAAAAAAGACCGTTGTTACCAGATCCGAAATTTAATGATCAATTGGTAACAAGATTTGTAAACAATTTAATGCAAGACGGTAAGAAGTCTATTGCATTCAAAATATTCTATGATGCTTTAGAGCTTGTAGAAGCTAAAAAAGGAGAAACTGAGAAAACTGCCCTTGAAATCTGGAAAGATGCATTAACTAACGTTATGCCTCACGTAGAAGTACGTTCTAGAAGAGTAGGTGGAGCTAACTTCCAGATTCCTATGCCAATCAGAGCTGACAGAAAAATTTCTATGGCAATGAAATGGTTAATTCTTTACTCTAAAAAGAGAAATGATAAATCAATGGCTTTGAAATTAGCTAACGAAGTAGTAGCTGCTTCTAGAGAAGAAGGTGCTGCTTACAAAAAGAAATCTGATACTCACAAAATGGCGGAAGCTAACAAAGCTTTCTCACACTTTAAATTCTAATTAGAAATGAGTAGAGATCTTAAATTTACAAGAAATATTGGTATTGCTGCCCACATTGATGCGGGAAAAACTACCACTACAGAAAGAATCTTATTCTATACTGGTGTTAACCATAAAATTGGAGAAGTTCACGATGGTGCTTCTACAATGGACTGGATGGAGCAGGAAGCAGAAAGAGGTATTACCATTACTTCTGCTGCAACAACTTGTTCTTGGAATTTTCCAACAGATCAAGGTAAAATTTTACCTGAAAGTAAGCCTTACCACTTCAACATCATTGATACACCTGGACACGTTGACTTCACAGTAGAAGTAAACAGATCTCTAAGAGTATTGGATGGTTTGGTATTCTTATTCTCTGCAGTAGATGGAGTAGAGCCTCAGTCTGAAACAAACTGGAGACTTGCTGACAACTATAAAGTGGCAAGAATGGGATTCGTAAACAAAATGGACAGACAAGGTGCTGACTTCCTTAACGTGGTAAACCAGGTTAAGACTATGTTAGGATCAAACGCAGTTCCAATCGTTTTACCAATCGGTGCTGAAGAAGATTTCAAAGGTGTTGTTGACTTAATTAAAAACAGAGCGATTATCTGGGATGAAGCAGGACAAGGAGCTACTTTCGAAGTAGTGCCAATTCCTGAAGACATGAAGGCTGAAGTTCACGAATACAGAGAAAAATTAGTAGAAGCTGTAGCTGACTACGATGAGACTTTGATGGAGAAATTCTTCGAAGATCCAGATTCAATCTCTGAAGAAGAAATCAACGAAGCGCTAAGAAAAGCTACTATTGATCTTTCTATTATCCCAATGACTTGTGGTTCTTCATTTAAGAATAAAGGAGTACAGTTTATGTTGGATGCAGTATGTAAATACTTGCCTTCTCCATTGGATAAAGACGATATCAAAGGTACTGATCCTAGAACAGATCTTGACATTACAAGAAAACCAGACGTAAACGAGCCTTTCGCGGCTTTAGCATTTAAGATTGCTACTGACCCATTCGTGGGAAGATTAGCATTCTTCAGAGCATACTCTGGAAGACTAGATGCAGGTTCTTATATCTTGAACACCCGTTCAGGTGATAAAGAAAGAATCTCTAGAATCTATCAGATGCACGCTAACAAGCAAAATCCTGTAGAATATATTGAAGCAGGAGATATTGGTGCAGCTGTAGGTTTTAAATCTATCAAAACTGGTGATACAATGTGTGATGAGAAACACCCAATCGTTCTTGAATCGATGGTTTTCCCTGATCCGGTAATTGGTATCGCTGTTGAACCTAAAACTAAGGCAGACCAGGATAAAATGGGGAATGCTTTAGCTAAATTAGCTGAAGAAGATCCTACTTTCCAGGTTAAAACTGACGAAGCTTCTGGTCAAACGATTATCTCAGGAATGGGTGAACTTCACCTTGACATTCTTGTAGATCGTATGAGAAGAGAATTCAAAGTAGAAGTTAACCAAGGCCAACCTCAGGTAGAATACAAAGAAAATCTTACAAGAGTTGCTCAACACAGAGAAGTTTACAAAAAACAATCTGGTGGTAAAGGTAAATTTGCTGATATTGTATTTGAACTAGGACCAGCTGACGAAGGTAAAATTGGTTTAGAATTCATCAATGAGATCAAAGGTGGTAACGTTCCTAGAGAATTTGTTCCTGCTATTGAAAAAGGCTTTAAAGCTGCAATGAAGAACGGTCCTTTGGCTGGTTTCGAAGTTGAAGGTATTAAAGTTATTCTTAAAGACGGATCTTTCCACGCAGTGGATTCTGATGCACTTTCTTTCGAAATGGCAGCTAAATTAGGATTTAAAGAAGCGGGACGTGCTGCTAAGCCAGTAATTATGGAGCCTATTATGAAACTGGAAGTTGTAACTCCGGAAGAATATATGGGTAACATCATTGGTGACCTTAACAAAAGAAGAGGTACGATCAGTGGACAGGAAGAAAAGAACGGTGCTGTTGTTATCAAAGGTTCAGTTCCACTTTCTGAAATGTTTGGATATGTAACGACTCTAAGAACACTTTCATCAGGAAGAGCTACTTCTTCTATGGAATTAGAGAAGTACCAGGCAACTCCACAAAACGTTGCTGAAGATATCATTGCTAAAGCAAAAGGTTAATTTTTTAAATTAGAAAAATGTCACAAAGAATCAGAATAAAACTAAAATCTTACGATTATAACTTGGTGGACAAGTCTGCTGAGAAAATCGTAAAAACGGTAAAGGCTACTGGTGCTGTTGTAAACGGACCAATTCCATTGCCTACAAATAAGAGAATCTTCACTGTGTTGAGATCTCCGCACGTAAATAAGAAAGCTAGAGAACAGTTCCAACTTTCTGCTCACAAGAGATTGATGGATATCTACTCTTCTTCTTCTAAAACTGTTGATGCTCTAATGAAATTAGAGTTACCAAGCGGTGTAGACGTTGAAATTAAAGTGTGATAATTAATTTGTCATGATTATATAATCCCTTTTCGAAAGAAAAGGGATTTTTTTGTAAAAAGGAATAACTTAAATTAAAACTATTATATACTTGTAACCCTCTATTTGGAGGACAGAAACCTTTTACTAATAATTTGCTGAGTAATGACTTAATATAATAATTTGTTTACATTATATATAAGATATTGAAACGTCCTAAAATTATTAAATAAGAGAAAATGGGTATAATCTATATTATCTGATTTTAAGCTCATGAAGTTGTATATACTCAGAAGGGGTCATGCTTTCAACTTGCTTAAATACTTTATTAAACGTTGATTGGTGTTTAAAACCTGCGGAAGTATAGATGTACATTAAATTATATTTATCATAATTGACATCACTTAGTTGGGTTTTTATTTGTTTGATTCTATATTTATTTACAAAAGTTTTATAGTTCTTTTTAGTATTCATGTTTACTGCCCGAGATATATATGTGCTGTTACTATGTAATTGTGCAGCAAGATCTTGTATGTTAAAATCGACATTTTGATAGGGCTTTTTTTTTTCAAAATACTCTATAATTTCTGCAAATAATTCTTCATATCTTTCTTCACTGTCTACGACCTCTTCTGTATTAATTGAAGATGGTGGATATTTTATGATTTTTCTTTTTCTTAAATCTAATTCTTCCTTACGCTTTGTAATTTTATTATTATAATATAATATAAAAAAAATCATATATAAAATAGTAATAATTGTATAGGTATTAGTAAACAATATGTATTTCTTGGAAAAAACAAATTCTATTTTATAGATATTGGGAATTGCTACGGTTAAAATAATAACAGCAAACATGGCAATTACCCATCTGACAATAATTTTGTATTGGAAAATATTGAAAATCCCAAAAGGGATGAGTAAATACCATATAAAGGTAACTAGACTGACCTCCCACAGATTATAAACAAAAAAGTATATAAAGATAAATATAAAAATGAGATATAAGTTTATAAGGGGCTTTATATATCAGGGCAAACGCATCATAAATTAACCTGAGTTCGGGATAAGCAACTGATAAAAATTTGTAAGAAAAAGTAATAATTCGTATATTTAAGTTTCTGACATTCAAATATTTAAATGAATTATTACTATGAATTTGAAAGACCAAATTACAAATATTTTTGTACAAATTGATGATTTTTGTAAAGAGTTTGACGCTCAAATTAAAAAAATGAAGTTTGAAGCACTGGGTGATAGCAAGAAAAG
>NZ_JABBGI010000060.1 GCF_012927325.1 Chryseobacterium antibioticum
AAAAAAAAGTCTCATACAAATACATGTATGAGACTTTTTAATAAAAACTGGCGGCGGCCTACTCTCCCGCTTTCGCAGTACCATCGGCGCTGGTGGGCTTAACTTCTGTGTTCGGAATGGGAACAGGTGAGCCCCACCGCTAAAACCACCCTAAAGGATTTATATAAGAGGTTAGATTTTAGTATTTAGAGATTAGTGATATACTAACTTCTAATATCTAGATTCTAACTTCTGATTTTAATCGATAAAAATGTTCACAAAGACAAAACCTTTACTGCGCATAAAAGCTCTCGTTATACAGCAACCATAGGCTATAAATCTACGGGTAATTAGTACTACTCGGCTATGACATTACTGCCTTTACACCTATAGCCTATCAACGTCGTCATCTCCAACGACCCTTAAAAGATGTCTCATCTTGAGGCGAGTTTCGCACTTATATGCTTTCAGTGCTTATCTCTTCCAAACGTAGCTACTCAGCGGTGCTCCTGGCGGAACAACTGATACACCAGAGGTTTGTTCAATTCGGTCCTCTCGTACTAGAATCAAGCCCTCTCAAACATCTAACGCCCGCAATAGATAGAGACCGAACTGTCTCACGACGTTCTGAACCCAGCTCGCGTGCCACTTTAATGGGCGAACAGCCCAACCCTTGGGACCTTCTCCAGCCCCAGGATGTGACGAGCCGACATCGAGGTGCCGAACCTCCCCGTCGATGTGAGCTCTTGGGGGAGACTAGCCTGTTATCCCCGGAGTACCTTTTATCCTATGAGCGATGGCCCTTCCATACGGAACCACCGGATCACTATGTCCTGCTTTCGCACCTGATCGACTTGTTGGTCTCACAGTCAAGCACCCTTATGCCATTACACTCTACGCACGGTTACCAAGCGTGCTGAGGGTACCTTTGAAAGCCTCCGTTACTCTTTTGGAGGCGACCACCCCAGTCAAACTACCCACCACGCAATGTCCTTCTAAAAGAAGTTAGGCTCCAAGTAAGTAAAGGGTGGTATTTCAACAGTGGCTCCACAAACACTAGCGTGCCTGCTTCAAAGCCTCCCACCTATCCTACACATTACTTACTCAAAGTCAATACGAAGTTATAGTAAAGGTTCACAGGGTCTTTTCGTCCCATTGCGGGTACTCGGCATCTTCACCGAGACTACAATTTCACAGAGCTCATGGTTGAGACAGTGCCCAGATCGTTACACCATTCGTGCAGGTCGGAACTTACCCGACAAGGAATTTCGCTACCTTAGGACCGTTATAGTTACGGCCGCCGTTTACTGGGGCTTCAGTCAAACGCTTCGCATTACTGCTAACGCCCTTCCTTAACCTTCCAGCACCGGGCAGGTGTCAGACCCTATACTGCATCTTTCGATTTTGCAGAGTCCTGTGTTTTTGATAAACAGTCGCCTGGGCCTTTTTACTGCGGCCAGCATTGCTGCTGGCGTCTCTTCTCCCGAAGTTACGAGACTATTTTGCCTAGTTCCTTAACCATGATTCACTCTAGCACCTTAGGATTCTCTCCTCGACTACCTGTGTCGGTTTTGGTACGGGTTGCTTCACTTCGGCTTTTCTTGGAAGCACTTTCCCTACAACAACTTCGCCCGAAGGCTAGGTCTTGACTATTCCGTCAGTCTCCAGTAAGTACGGCACTCCGTCCCCTTTTTAGTGTGAGCAAGTATGGGAATATTAACCCAATGTCCATCCACTACCCCTTTCGGGTTCGCGTTAGGTCCCGACTAACCCTCAGCTGATTAGCATGGCTGAGGAAACCTTAGTCTTTCGGTGAGCGGGTTTCTCGCCCGCTTTATCGTTACTTATGCCTACATTTTCTTTTCTGTACGCTCCACAATGGCTCACGCCACTGCTTCTGTGCAAACAGAATGCTCTCCTACCAGATATACCCCTAGGGTATAAATCCATAGCTTCGGTACTCTATTTATGCCCGATTATTATCCATGCCGGACCGCTCGACTAGTGAGCTGTTACGCACTCTTTAAATGAATGGCTGCTTCCAAGCCAACATCCTAGCTGTCAATGCAGTCCAACCGCGTTGCTTCAACTTAATAGAGATTTGGGGACCTTAGCTGTTGGTCTGGGTTCTTTCCCTCTCGGACATGGACCTTAGCACCCATGCCCTCACTGCCGTAGAACATTTATTAGCATTCGGAGTTTGTCAGGAATTGGTAGGCGATGAAACCCCCGCATCCAATCAGTAGCTCTACCTCTAATAAACTTATATACGACGCTGCACCTAAATGCATTTCGGAGAGTACGAGCTATCTCCCAGTTTGATTGGCCTTTCACCCCTACCCACAGGTCATCCGAAGACTTTTCAACGTCAACCGGTTCGGTCCTCCACTCTGTGTTACCAGAGCTTCAACCTGCCCATGGGTAGATCACAAGGTTTCGCGTCTAATCCTGCTAACTAAGCGCCCTATTCAGACTCGCTTTCGCTCCGGCTCCGGACCTTAAGTCCTTAACCTCGCTAGCAAAATTAACTCGTAGGCTCATTATGCAAAAGGCACGCCGTCACCCAACTTGTGGGCTCCGACCGCTTGTAGGCGTACGGTTTCAGGTTCTATTTCACCCTTCTATTCGAAGTGCTTTTCACCTTTCCTTCACAGTACTTGTTCACTATCGGTCTTTCAGGAGTATTTAGCCTTGGAGGATGGTCCCCCCATATTCAGACAGGATTTCACGTGTCCCGCCCTACTCATTTATCATCAAAATATGCCTTTCATTTACGGGGCTATCACCCTCTATGGCTGTTCTTTCCAGAACATTCTATTAAACATATAAAGACTTTTGGGCTAATCCGCTTTCGCTCGCCGCTACTTACGGAATCTCTTCGATTTCTTTTCCTCAGGGTACTTAGATGTTTCAGTTCTCCTGGTTTGCTCTCTAATAAATTAGAGTGACATGTCTTCAACATGCCGGGTTGCCCCATTCGGACATCTGCGGATCAATTCGTGTGTGCCAATCCCCGCAGCTTTTCGCAGCTTACCGCGTCCTTCTTCGCCTCTGAAAGCCTAGGCATCCGCCATACGCCCTTAACGATTTCTTTCCTATTTTTGGTTACTCAAGCGCTTCTATGCGCTCGGTTTTCTCTTTGTGATATTTTTACCGTTAATGTCAATGATCTTAATGTCTTTTCTTCTGTCTGATGAACGAATATTGTTTTTTGGCTCTATCCGTAACTTTTAAATCAAACTTCCAAAACTGTGGAGAATAAGGGAGTCGAACCCTTGACCTCCTGCGTGCAAGGCAGGCGCTCTAGCCAGCTGAGCTAATTCCCCCTCTAGTCAGATGTTAGATGTTAGTAATTAGAGATTAGTAAAAACTAACTTCTAAATTCTAATTTCTAACCTCTATTTCAATTAGTAGTCTCGGGCAGGCTCGAACTGCCGACCTCTACATTATCAGTGTAGCGCTCTAACCAGCTGAGCTACGAGACTTCATTTAGATTTGAGATATCAGACCTCAGACACAAGACTATGTATTGGTCTCCTATCTCTTATCTAGACATCTCTTGTCTCTCGTTCCCTGATACTAATTTCTAGTGGGTTTGTATTTTTTTAATATATAGCAACCAAATAAAAAACTAAAGCTTTACTTTAAGCAGAATCAATGTACATTGCTGTACTAATTTTGTTTATCGTTCTTCAACGCTCTAAAATGAGATGTTCCAGCCGCACCTTCCGGTACGGCTACCTTGTTACGACTTAGCCCTAGTTACCTGTTTTACCCTAGGCAGCTCCTGTTACGGTCACCGACTTCAGGTACCCCAGACTTCCATGGCTTGACGGGCGGTGTGTACAAGGCCCGGGAACGTATTCACCGCGCCATGGCTGATGCGCGATTACTAGCGATTCCAGCTTCATAGAGTCGAGTTGCAGACTCCAATCCGAACTGAGACCAGCTTTCGAGATTTGCATCACATCGCTGTGTAGCTGCCCTCTGTACTGGCCATTGTATTACGTGTGTGGCCCAAGGCGTAAGGGCCGTGATGATTTGACGTCATCCCCACCTTCCTCTCTACTTGCGTAGGCAGTCTCACTAGAGTCCCCAACTGAATGATGGCAACTAGTGACAGGGGTTGCGCTCGTTGCAGGACTTAACCTAACACCTCACGGCACGAGCTGACGACAACCATGCAGCACCTTGAAAATTGTCCGAAGAAAAGTCTATTTCTAAACCTGTCAATTCCCATTTAAGCCTTGGTAAGGTTCCTCGCGTATCATCGAATTAAACCACATAATCCACCGCTTGTGCGGGCCCCCGTCAATTCCTTTGAGTTTCATTCTTGCGAACGTACTCCCCAGGTGGCTAACTTATCACTTTCGCTTAGTCTCTGAATCCGAAAACCCAAAAACGAGTTAGCATCGTTTACGGCGTGGACTACCAGGGTATCTAATCCTGTTCGCTCCCCACGCTTTCGTCCATCAGCGTCAGTTGTTGCTTAGTAACCTGCCTTCGCAATTGGTGTTCTAAGTAATATCTATGCATTTCACCGCTACACTACTTATTCCAGCTACTTCAACAACACTCAAGACTTGCAGTATCAATGGCAGTTTCACAGTTGAGCTGTGAGATTTCACCACTGACTTACAAATCAGCCTACGGACCCTTTAAACCCAATAAATCCGGATAACGCTTGCACCCTCCGTATTACCGCGGCTGCTGGCACGGAGTTAGCCGGTGCTTATTCGTATAGTACCTTCAGCTACTCTCACGAGAGTAGGTTTATCCCTATACAAAAGAAGTTTACAACCCATAGGGCCGTCGTCCTTCACGCGGGATGGCTGGATCAGGCTCTCACCCATTGTCCAATATTCCTCACTGCTGCCTCCCGTAGGAGTCTGGTCCGTGTCTCAGTACCAGTGTGGGGGATCACCCTCTCAGGCCCCCTAAGGATCGTTGACTTGGTAGGCCGTTACCCTACCAACTATCTAATCCTGCGCGTGCCCATCTTTATCCACCGGAGTTTTCAATAAGAACTGATGCCAGTCATTATATTATGGGGTATTAATCTTCCTTTCGAAAGGCTATCCCCCTGATAAAGGCAGGTTGCACACGTGTTCCGCACCCGTGCGCCGCTCTCAAAGATCCGAAGATCTTCTACCGCTCGGCTTGCATGTGTTAGGCCTCCCGCTAGCGTTCATCCTGAGCCAGGATCAAACTCTCCATTGTATGTTTTTCCTGACCCACTCAAAGTTTTTTTTACGCTTTAGTTTTTTCCTTACTTGGTTGTATATTGTATGTCAATGATCTTTTTTCTTTCCGCATGTTATAGAGAATCTTTTCTGTCGTTATGCTCTCTATTTGCGGTTGCAAAAGTAATTATTTATTTCTAAATGACCAAATGTTTTTTGAAGAAAATTTATAAGTTTTTTAAGTAACCCTAACTCCTTCTATCACCTTAATCTTTACTGCTTCTGCGCTCCGTTTAACCGGACTGCAAAGATACAAAATTTTTTAACCCCCGCAACTTTTATCTCTAAAAATTGTAAAAGCTTTTTTCTTCATATCTAAAAGCATTTTCATAAATAGTATCGCTTATCTAAAAGCTCTTCTGTGCTACCAAAGAACTTCCGTTTTTCAGTGGGGCAAAGATAACAACTTATTAATACGCAAAACAAACTTATTTAACATAAAGTTCAT
>NZ_JABBGI010000061.1 GCF_012927325.1 Chryseobacterium antibioticum
AAATAGCTCTCAATCTTTTGAAAAATGAGAAAACGCTCAAAGTCGGTGTTAGAGGAAAGCGCCTAAAAGCAGGATGGGATAACAGGTATCTTGAAAAATTAATTAATTTATGATGCGTTTGCCCTGGGTTCCCGTAATGGGAAAGATATAATTGGCTTATTTTTGTATCGGTAAATTATTGACTCCATACTAACAAAAATATAAAGAAAAGCTAGAATTTATACACCAAAGCATTTATATTCATACCAGCATCTACTGAGGCAAATAAAACAATTTCATAATCAAAAACAGATCTACTCCAAACTATAAAGTATCTATCCAATTGTAAAGATCTACATCAGCAGATATTCCAAATGATTTCCTCAGTCTGCTTTTCCTTGCCTGAACTGTTCGCACTGAAATATGGTTGTATTCCGCTATGTCTTTTGTGGTAAAACCTAGTTTGAGAAGAGCACATAATTTAAACTCCTCCGACGTAATAGCCCGATTTATTTCTATGAGGTTATCATATAAATTTGGAAATGAAGATTTTATTTTGGGTATGAAAGCGATATCGTCATTCACGGCAAGTTTTACCAGATTCTCCAAATCCATATCGTCTTTTCTGTTAAGCTTTTCGCGCATATCAGATATTATTTTTTCGCTCCGAAGACCCTTCTGGTATAATTCCAAAACCAGAAAATGTTTTGACAGGATAAAATATCCGAGAACAGAAAATCCCATAAATACTATTATAAAGGTAACGAATCTCTGACTTTTTGCATTCAAATTTTCTACCTCTCCAATTCTAAATATCCTAAAATCATAATAATAGCTTATGAGAAATAGAACAAATGCAGTAGCAAAAACAACTATGATATACTTAGAGGTTTTCCTTGTATTAAAAATAAACAACGAAATAGTCAAGAGCAAAAAATAATATAATGACACACCATTTTCCAAACCTGAAGTGGATGAAAAAAAGAAAACAAACAGCATAGACAATTCTATAGAGGCAAGGCATATCAGCATGTTCTGGCGAGCCTTTGTAAAAAAGAAAAGAAAAAGGAAAAAAGCCCCTAATAAAAAAAAACCAAAAAAATAACTCTCAAACCCAAACAGTAGGTGCCTGAACCCTATCAAAAGGAAAATAATGCCTATAGAAAATGCAAATAAATTTAATCTTTGGGCATCAAGACGCTGAAATCTATCCGCATTGGGGTCAATATGCAAATTCTTTATATAATTCTTTATTCTACGTATCATTGTTCAAAAATAATTCAAAAAAGATAATACTTATTGATTGATAAACTTAATTTTTAAAAATTAATTCTCTGTAAAGTTAAAGAAATTCTGTAATTCCCAGACATCTGTATAACCACAAAATATAATCGGTGTTTTATTGAAAAACTTCAAATAACATTCCCTGAATGCTTTATATTAAAGAGAAAAGCGCATCCCTTTATATCTATATCACATACTTTTTTTTCCATTTGGCTACCGTGTTACGGCTTAATTTAAAATGGATGGCAAGTTGGGTATTGTTGAGTTGTTTTTTTTTCTGGTAATCAAGCATTTTAAGAATATCTCTTTTTTTATATGAACGGCATCTCTGGTTGGCTGCAAAAGTTTCTTTGTCCGGGATGCCGAAAATTTTTTCGTTCAGCTCTATAATATCAACAACAGATAAGCTTTCTTTCTGTAATAGTCGCATACAGCAAGTTCTTTTATCCGGAAACTTTTTCATAATGATGTCGTTATAGATTCTCTTATAATCAGGGATTAATTTTTCCATAAGTAGTTTTTATTTTAATTTCATATACCTTTTCTTCTTTGAAGTACAGCAATAATGCCTTTATTCTTCCTAACCAATTCTTAGACAAAGTATAGAACCAGAAATCGGCGGGATAATAATTAAAGTCCTGTCCAGGAAGTTCTGTTATTTCTTTCTTGGATTTTCCCATCAGATCACTATATTTATTTTTTTTCATCTTTATACTTGCTTATCCACTTATAAAGAGTTGTTTTTGGAATTTTATAATGTTCCATTACTTCGGATTTTGACATTTCCCCTGACTGTATTTGTGCCAGAATGAAATCAATAACTTCTTTTGTATAAATGTTTTTGCGAAACTCAGGTAAGAATGTTTTTTTGTGATTCTTGTTTTCTGTACTTTCGTCTGCTATCGTTGGAGCATAAAAAATCAAATGTTGTGAATACAGCCTGAAAAAATCATATTTCAATAATTTGCTCCATTTCAATAAATTTTCTGTGTCTGCACTAGTTACCTTGTACATTTCTTCTATTTCTTGTTCCGTACATTTCATAAAATTACAAATTCGGGGAAGTTCTATCCCACGTGCTGCAACTTCTTTTTCAATCAATGGTCCTATTGGAATCTCTTTAAAATTCATTTGTTTGTGTTTTTAGAATCTTACAGATTTTTAAGCCTATGCCTATTTTATAGATTTATATTTAAACCGGCAGACGAATTCATCTGCCGGATAAAATATATTTAAGGTGCTTTAATCTGTTCTATTTTTATATATACTTTCCTATCAGTAGGAATAACTAAATATTAATAAGGGTTTTACCAGAATAAATTCCTAGTTAGACATTCTTTGTGCGGTCATGAAGACACGTCGGATGTTATTCGTAGCATTAGTATCATTTAGGTTATCTACAGAAACAAAAACGGTTATTCTGTACCAAATGCCGTCTACAACTAAATCTACTGTTTCTATCTCCCCAGAATTATCAGAGCCAGTCCTATCTCCAGACGTTGCAGTAATCGCTGTTGAACCACTATGCATATTGTCTCCATAACCAAGATATATTCCGTTATCTGTTTCCAGATAACCTCCCGGAGCGAGTAAAACATTAGAACGACGTTGTTGGGTTACACTTGATAATGCTGCATACCACACCTTAATGTTAGAACTAAAAACATTGACCAAACGAGGATTGTAGCTAACTGGGCCTGCTGAATTAGAACTCGTGGTAAAATCAAGATCCAATCTTACCTTTTGTCCTAAAATAGCATCATAAGTACCGCCAATATAGGTACTCAATAATCCTACATACGTCGCTGGTAATGTAAAAGTAAAGAACTGATACTCTCCGGGAGCAAGTACTTTTCCTAGACCAACTGTTGCACTACAGCTTTGTCCTCCGATTGAAAGGGGAAATGTTGTTGTTGTAGGGCTAGATACTGTTGGTGTCCCGGAAATAGTATAGTTTAAAGTACCGGATCCCTGCGCAAAATTACCCTGTGGAAGTGTTGCTGTAAGTCCGTTTACAGGTCCTATAGTTTGTGCAGGGTATATTCCTGCATTTCCTCCGGTATAGGGAACTGACATTGTACCAGCAAAAGGAACACCGCTAGTATAGCTAATCGGATCGAGAGTAGCGCTTGTGCAATTCAAAGCACCTACCGTACCATTCTGTAATGAGCGCCCATCCAAAGGTCTCCATTGGGTTCCGTCCCAATATACATATCCTTGAAAGGTAAGGGCAGCCGTTCCTAAGTTGTATACCAATAAGCCAACTGCAGGGCTTGGAATTGTAGCCGCGTCGTTATAGGCTGTTAAAGCTACTCTTGGACCTAAAAATCCTTTTTTGCTTGTTGCTGCAAGCTGGCTTACATTAAGCTCCAGAATAGCGGATGCGTCGGGAGTTGCTCCGATACCTGTAGATCCTGATGCAGTTACGATAAAGTCATCTTTTAACTGTGCTGCAGTGGGAGTTCCTGTGACCGCATTATTTTTGGCACCATCTATATTGAAAACCCCTTGTGGATTTTGGGTATTAATACCCACCTGCCCGAATGCTAACGAACCGATCGTTAATGCAAAGATTGTATAAAATTTATTTTCCATTTTGTGTAAAAATTTAATTGGTAAAAGAGAAAAGAGCTTTACAATTACTCTTTTTCCCGAGTTGATATATTGAATTTGTGATATTTTATCATTATCTTTTTTTGATTTCCTTAGGTTTGTTATTGGATTTTCACAACGACAACACTAGACAAACTGGCATTATCAAAGTTTATTATTCCATTATAGTTAGTTCCATTTTTATACCTTTGAGAATGAAGAGTTAGAATGGAGCCTGCAGTAACATTCATATAGGAATTTAATCCAAATGCGAATCGTCCGTCGATGTCAACATCTCTGGGGTCATACTGAGGTACAAGTGTTATTACTTTTGCACTTGCTAAACTTCCATTCAGATTAAAATATATATAATTACTTAATCTTGAATTATCAACTGCTGGATCTTGTTTTAATGCAAGATTCGCAGAAACGAGATATAAACCACTTTGTTTTATTCTGAGCTGGTAATTATTAATTTTTTCATAGATAGCAGTATCATCATTAAACACCGCTGTATTAAAAATATCTATGCCTGCTGGAGCCGCTACCGTTGCAGGATTAAAATTATTTGTATTTGTTGAAGAGTTAGAAAACTTAACAGATTTTGCGCTTGTGATTTCTGCCGGGATATACCACCTGTCTAGTTTCCAAACATATACCCCTGGAAAAACAGAATTGACCCCTGTTCCGTTTTTTTTAGTATTAAAAACCATTGTCCCATCCGGAATATTTCCAGTTAGAGGAGTTTTTGCAGCTAAAGAGATCAATTCCACTCTTGGTATTAATACGCCTTTATTTGTAGAAGTAATGTCTAGTGCTGAAGACGTAATTGGGCTGGCAGTTCCTACTCCGACCTGGCTATACACATTATTGGCAAAAAGGAATAGAAATACTATTTTAATTATATTTTTTAACATTTTTTTTGGATTTAAATAAATTAATTATCGAATTCGGAGAATGGCTATACTTGAATCTCCGTTTTGTAAGAATTGCACGGGTGATTGCCCATATAGGCCTCTATAAGTACCAACAGTACGCCTAATTTTCACGGTTACAACATCTCCATCTGCAAGTTCCAGATATTCGGTAAATGCATGAGAAAAAAGACCTCTATCACCATTAATTGAAGCTGAAAATCCAGGTGAAATAGCCTGCTCTGTGCCCACTGCAACGCCATTCACATACACTCTTGCACTCAAAGACAAACGTACTTGGGCATTAGAGCCATTAAGTCTGTCAAAAGATAATAAAGAGGAAATGGAATACAATCCCGATCGGTTTACAGTTACAGATTGGTTCGTGTTATTAACTAAATAAATGGCACTACTTTCATTAATAATCTTATTTCCGAAAAGTTTTACATTTTGCCAAGTCGTGGTGTTGTAATTTGTTGTCGATTCGGAATTGGTGTATTTAACCATTACAGTATTCGTGTTTGTACTGAAATTTGTCCACTGTCCCTCAACAGCATCCCACCAATGAAGTCCCGGGGTAACTGTATTCGGAAAACTATTTGCGGCAGCAGTATTAAAAACCATTGTACCTGTAGGAATTGTTGCTGCTAGAGGTGATGTAGATACTCTGGATGAGAGAGCTACTCTTGGAAACAACATTCCCTTATTAGAAGATTCTACCTGAAGCGCAACCCCATCTTGTATAACAGAGGTGTTAATTCCAACCTGGGACAAAGCTTCGGCAGCAATTATAAAAATAAAAAGGGTGGTATATAAATATCTTTTCATGGTTATCTAATTTTTTCAATGGATATGG
>NZ_JABBGI010000062.1 GCF_012927325.1 Chryseobacterium antibioticum
TTAATTCCTATAAGACCTCAGAGATCAAACAAAAGAAATATAGGTAAATATAGAGCAAGAGCTAAACCCATAGTCTCTAAAAATCAAAAGGATAGCTTGTGATATTTTACTAACTTAATGACATTGACCTTTAGGCCATGTGGGAGGCATTGTTCCTTTCACGCTGGCATCCAATGCAAAATTCAATACCCTTAGAAGCGGCGGCCTTTTGAATCAATGGGCTATACTGAGTTCAAAACAACAGGGAAATAATCTGCCGGAGGCTAATTCACTCTATTCTTCACAGTTAAAACCTGATCTTGGTGGTATGCAGCTGATTGGAATTACAGATTTCAATCAGGAGAAAGCAGCTGGTAAATCAGCGACGGAAAGCAGTTTATCTACATTAAAAGATGGTGTTTATCTTTTAAAAGTACAGGAAAATAATGATCAGAAATTGATTCCTTACGTTAAGAGCACCCCTATAGAAGTTCCTGAAAATGAGATCATACAGTCTGAAATCAATGGTATTTTAAAACTAAAACTCCCTCAGGAAGAACTGATCGCTGTTAATATTTTTGATGCCAGTAAAAATTTACTGAAAACAGTATCTCAGGAACAGTATACCGCAAACGGAGGAATTGACACAAAAGATATTGACAATCAAAACAATACCTTTGAAATCGTTACTCAATATTACAATCTGCAGTTCAAAAAAGTACAGACAGACCGCTTATTAGCCAATAAAGCCGACATATTGACGAAAAACCGCCAGATCATTGCGAGAGCAGATCAAGGTATTAAAAACATTAGCATCTACAGCATTTCAGGAGCATTGATTCTTCAGCAGGAGGTCAATAAGCCGGAATTTGAATCTAAAAGCTTAGAATCAGGAATTTATATCGTTCAGATGATTGGTACTGACGGAAAAACAGTCAACAAAAAAGTAAAACTATAATACGATAACACTAGTATATTCTTCATTTCAAATTGAGTGCACGCCAGCAATGGGGTGCATTTTTAATTGGAATAAGATTGAATATTTTCGATAAAGTGAAGATCAGGATTCAAAATCTCCAGGATAAGGTTTTTCACAGACATCATGGCATCGTCAATACTTCCTTTATCAAACTGCAGGGAAACCACTCCCTTTTTCGCTTCTGCAAAACTCCAGATTCCGGTTTCGATAGGAAGTCCCCAGAATTCAGGAAGATTCTGTACCACATAATGATAAATGCAAAGCTGAAGAGCTTGTTTTCTCTCGCTGTTATGGAAATAATCCGCTACATTGTTCTCATCTATCTTTACCGTTAGATTTTTAATTTTTGCAGTTTTATAATCGATGATTCTTAAAGTCCCGTTCAGACGGTCTATCCTGTCAATAAATCCTAAAAACGAAATTTTGTTATTTCTATCAAGATAAAAATCTACATTTTCAAATCTCTTTTCAATGTCTAAAATCTCAAGCGTATTACCATTTCTCACCAGTTCAAGATCATGGTTCAGAACATTTTCAATCACTTTTTTAGCAATAGCTCTGTGGATGTAATTCATCCCTTTTTCATAGAACTCAGGTTGATGCTTCAGCTTTTCAATAGCGACATTGATATATTTATCTATATCTTTAATTGAATTCTGTAAATCCTTTTCTTTTAAAACTTTACCTTTAAGTATTTCATATACTTCTTGAAGTGAATAGTGAACCAGATTTCCATAATTCTTGACAGACAGTTCTTCTTCTATTTCGTCCGTCTCGGAGGTCTTTAATATCTTGGAAAGGTAAAAATCTATCGGATTATAGAGGTAGCTCGTAAGGTGTGAAGCAGACACTTTCTCTTTCCATTTCTGAAGTCTTTCCAGTACAATTTCGGTCTTCGGAATTTCTATCGGTTTTGAGGCAATAGGCTCAGACGAATTTTCTATAATAAGATGCTCTATCGGATGAGAGCTCTCCATTTCGATCTGGGTAATGAACCTGCTCTTTTCTCCGGTATTCACTCCTGAGCTAAGTGCGTTATACAACAGATGGACATTTTGAGAATCCTGAATCAGTCTGTAAAAGTGGTAGGCGTAAATACTGTCATTTTCCAAAAACGTGTGAAGATCAAAATACCTTCTGATATCAAACGGAATATAGGTATTCTGTGAATTCCCCAAAGGAAGCTTCCCTTCGTTCACCGAAAGCATGATCACATTTTCAAAATTCAAAAGACGGGTTTCCAGCAATCCCATGATCTGCAGTCCGCGGAGCGGCTCTCCCTGAAAATCTATACTTTCTGAATTCACGTGCTGGTTGATCAGGATCTCCAGCGTTTCCATCTTAATGTCAAAATCATAGGGACTGAGCTGATTTTTAATGATCCTGAACGCACTCTCAAAGTGGGAAACGTTTTCATACTGGATATCGTCTATTTCAAGCCACTTAATATCACGGCAGAAGGCAATAAGCATATCCAGATACACCCCCGTATGGTCTGCTTTTTTAAGAAGATTATAATAGGAAAGGCCACTCAGAAGTTCTTCTAAAAGCTTTCTTGATATATAAACAATATTCCTCTCCTCTATTTTTGTCCTGAAATTACTGATAATCAACTCGTCTTCAGCTGATTTCGGAAGCTCCTCAAGGATTGGGAAAATATCTCTGTAGTAATAGGAAGATTTGTTTTTCTCAAGCTGTTTCTGAAGGTAGAAAAGCTGTTTTATAGCATTGGAAAAAGAAAGATTCTTCAGGGGGAAACCCATGGTAATATTAAGGTTATCAACCCCGTACATTACATCTAAACTCGCAGGAAGAAGGTTTTCATCCAGCAATACTACTGCTGTATTGGAATAGGTTTTATTTTCAATTTCCTTGAAAATTTCGGGCAATACTTTGGTCTGCGTTACATTTCCGGAAACTTCATAGACTTTTATATTTTTAGGCTGGTTAAAATCGTCTTCTATCCACTGAAAAGCTCTTTTATCATCAAATTCTTTCCATGTTTTGTGATTTCTGAGGAATTTTCCGGCCTCCTGTCTTTCATCATCAAAATAATAACGGTCTGCCTGAAAGAAACACTGTGCTTTATTCCACTGTAATAAGCTTCTTACCAGCTTCTCTTCCACCGGTGTAAAGGCATTAAAGCCACAAAAAACAAAATGTTCGGAAGTATTTTTAGCAAAATCTACAATCTTCGCTTTGGCCGTTTCGTGGATCATTCCGGAAGTCGCCCAGTTCTTTTCCTGCAGTTTTTTCTTTAAAACAGGAAGAAAAATATTCATATTCTGCCAGAAATTCAGGAATTTTTTACGGGGAACATCGTCATCGTCTCCCAAATCCTGAGCCCATTCTTTAATACGCTCCTCATCAAACATATATTGTAATACCGCTTCATCGCTCTCTGAGAACTTGAGAATATCGTCCCAATCCTTCTGAAGGGTCGGAAACCATTTTAAAAAGTCCGCAAAATCATCCTTCGGGATAAGACCAAGGCTGCGGTAGACATCAAAGGCAAAAAGCCACAATGAGATCCCCTGAACCGGCTGTTTATCCGCGATCCTGTCAATCAGTTCTTCTACGGTAAAAAAATTGGGCAGAAATCCTGAATAATTGTTTTCTTCCAGGATTTGCCGGATGAATACGATGGGACGTTTTCCGGGCAGCACGATATTGAACTCCGAAAGGTCTGGGTTTTGAGCCAGCAGTTCGTGAATGATCTTATTGAGAAATTTCAAGAGGCTTTGTAACTTTTTAAATTGTCCAGTTCTTCAGCAATAATGGCATTGTATTCTGCCTGCTTTTCTTTGTTCATTCCATGTTGTGTTACCCTGTCATAAGACATCTGGAAATTTTTGTAATCGTTTGATATTTTGCTGTAAACTGCGTTAAAATTTTTATCGTAATCACCGGAAGTTTTGATCTGCTCTCCTATTTCTTTCCTAAATTTTCTGACGAACAATTCCGCAATGTCAAAATGCTTCTGTTCGTGCAGCAGGATATAATCATTTATTTTTTTGACATCTTTCCAGGATCTGTCTTCATTAAAAATAGCAGTGACCTCAATTTTTACCAGAGATTTCGGATCGGTAGATTTCACTACAGAATATTCCCAGCCGCAGTGAGTGTAAGCAACTACATTAAGCATATTTTCTCTGTTTATGGGACTTTTAAAGTTGTCCCAAATCAGCTTCCGATCTTCCTGCCATATAATTTTCTGCCCAAAAAGAGCATGGGTAAAAAGAAAAAAGCAAAGTGAAATCCATTTCATTGTTTATTATTCAACTACAATTGTTTTGGTGATCCAGCTGCTGCCGCCATTCCAGAATTTAAAGGTATACGTTCCTGCCTGACGCGGGCTGAAATTGATCTGATTGGCTCCCACATAGGTTCCCTGTGTACAAGGCCCATCTGTTGTATATTTATAAGCGGTAACAGATCTCTCCACGTCGCTGTCATGAATATAATCATATCCGTAAAAACCCTCACATTGGGACGAATAAGTGGAATATGTCTTAATGCTCTGTATTGAATATACATCCATAGTATCCTGCATGATTTTGACACTGTCTATCTTTATTTTTTCTACAGATTGTACAGTCTGGTAATCATCGTCTTCACAGGAAATAAAAACCATTCCCGACAATAATATAGAAAATCCAATATTTAAAAGTTTTTTCATAACCCCTAATTTACCGATTATTAACAAAAATTCGGTAAAAATGATCCTAAATTTACATAAAATTAAGAATTAAAATTACCTTTCGATACATAAATCACTTTTTTAGTATCAAAAAACTCTTCATCAAAATAGTGTTTAAGGTTGAAGATTTCACATTTAATTCCGGCAAGTTCTTCTGCAAGATCACCGCCCTTTAAATATAAAACTCCGTTATGTTTGGGATTAAACTGTTCTTTTTCAAATTTTCCTTTCAGCCATCTCAGGAATTCCGGCATCTGCGTTACTGCACGGCTTACCACAAAATGGAACTTTTCTTTGACCTTTTCTGCTCTTCCGTGAATTGCAGTTAAATTCGTCAGTCCGATTCCTTCTGCGACTGCGTTGACTACAGTGATCTTCTTTCCAATTGAATCCACCAAAGTAAATTGGCTTTCCTGAAAAAGAATTGCCAGGGGAATTCCGGGGAAACCTCCTCCGGTTCCAATGTCCAGAACTTTTGTACCCGGTGCAAATTCCATTGTCTTCGCAATTCCCAAAGAATGCAGAACGTGCTTTTCATACAGCGATTCCATATCTTTTCTTGAGATTACATTGATTTTTTCATTCCATTCATTGTACAGTTTCTCCAATTGGGTAAACTGCTCGATCTGCTTCTCTGTAAGATCCGGAAAGTATTTTAATAGTAACGATATTGCCATATGAATTATTATAATCTGCAAAAATAAGTTTTTATTGGCTTTGTTCAAACTTTCAGGTCCTGATATCCAGGGCAAACGCATGATAGAAGTCACATAAGATAGTATATAATTGTTTGATAATAAATAATTTATCATTAGTTTGTTGAGATAAAATATTGTATATTCATCTGATAATCAATAAATTAAGTCATT
>NZ_JABBGI010000063.1 GCF_012927325.1 Chryseobacterium antibioticum
ATATCATTTACTTTTTTTCTTCTCGATTTAACTGCTTGATTCACTGTTAAATATACAAAAAACAAACCAAAAAAACAATTAAAATAACTGATAATCAACGTATTAAATCCATAACTTAATGACATTGACCGCTACCCTGTCATTCGTAGCAAAAGCAATACTGTCTCTATCTAAAGCATTCAGATATACGTAATTCACTGCTAAATATAAAATCATCACTGCGGAAGTTCCGTAGATCATGGATTTGACAATATTTTTCTTAGGATTTTCTACTTCTCCGGAAACGAAAGTCACACTTTCCCAGGCTACAGAACTGAAAACCGAACCTACCATAGCGGCTGCAATACCTCCAAGTAAGGTCATTCCCCCAATAGGCTCCCAACCTTCTTTAAGGAAATTACCGCTTATGTCTTTTTTTAAATTATTAAATGAATCAGAACCAAGGCTAAAATTTTCAGACAGATGCGAGAAATCAACCAAAATGAATCCGGTAGCAATTAAACCTAATAAGGCAATAATTTTTGAACCCGTAAATACATTCTGAAGCAGCTTTCCGCTCTGAACGCCTCTTGTATTGATGTAAGTAAGTAAAAGGATAACAGCTATTGCCAGAATCTGTATCCAGGTGATTTTGAATTCTCCGCTCTGGAAAAGAGGTGCTGCATCATTCAATGAAGGGATCAGATAGGCTGTAAATTTCCCGAAAGCCATTGCCACGGCAGCAATAGTTCCTGTCTGGATCACCGTAAACAGTCCCCATCCGTACAGAAAGCCCATCTTTTTACCAAAAATCTCCTTCAGATAAGTGTACTGTCCGCCCGCCTTTGGAAACAGAGCAGAAAGTTCTCCGTAGCTGATTGCTGCTGCTACCGTCATCACACCCGTAATGATCCAAACTATGACCAGCCAGAAACCAGATCCCAGATTCCGCATCATATCGGCACTTACAATAAAGATTCCACTTCCAATCATAGAGCCCATTACCAGCATAATGGCATCCCAAAGTTTCAGTTTTTTTTGCATAGTCAAGTATAGGCGTCAAATATAAACAAATCTATCGTTCATTCTGAAATTTGTTTAAAATTTACAGCACCACGTATTTTTCATCAACTTTTCACCGGATTATTATTCAATTTTAATTAGTACTTTTGAAAAAAATATTAAAAATGAAATTCAAGGCTATATTATTTGCAGCAGCGGTAAGTGTTTCTACTTTAGCTTTTGCACAGGAGACATCACAGAAAAAATTCGGACCACCGGCAGGAAATGCTATTGTAGGTGATACTTATGGATCTGGAGTGGTTTCAACCTCAGAGTCTAAAGCCATTACAGTAGATAAACTGAGCAAGAAGCTTAAAAAAGATAACAAAAAAGTAGAAGGCGTAGCCGTGAAGGGAAAAGTAACCGATGTATGTGAGAAAAAAGGATGCTGGTTAACGATCCAGACTGACGATAATTCTCAGTTTTTCGTAAAAATGAAAGATTACGCGTTCTTTGTACCAACAGCCTTAAAAGGTAAAACGGTACTACTCGAAGGAACTGCTGAAAGAAAAGTAACTTCTATAGATGAGCAGAAGCACTATGCTGAGGATGCTAAAAAGCCTCAGGCTGAAATTGATGCCATCACCACTCCTAAAGAAGAGATCAGGTTTGTAGCCAATGGAATTAAAGTAGTGAACTAGCCTGGTTTAAAAATAAATAACGTCCTCAAAAAGTATGACTTATTGAGGACGTTTTATTTATGTGTAATACGATCTAGTCTTCTATTGTAAATTCTGCTATAGCATCCAGCTTTGGATATTTGGTGGCAGATACAAATTTCTTTCCTGTACAGTCTACTTCAAGCCAGCCTTTTTTTCTTTTTACATCTCCTACTTCCATCACAAAGGGAACGAAAGATATTTCGTCTTTTCCTTCTTCTAGAATTTCGCGATACTGAACGGCCACATCCAAAATGCATTCATGGTCTGTATTCAGCTTTACATTCCTGTAAATAATATCATAATGCGTTTCCTGGTTCTCGGGAATTTCAAGATACTTTTCCCACCCTTCTATATCAGAGTCTAATTCACTGATTGCTTTTAGTGCATAATATAAGGCAACTGTATAATATTTCCTGGTTCCTTTTCTCAGATAGTCATCTACGAAATGACCGCCTTCAAATAAAATCGTTGGCATTCCAGCTTTAATAAAATTATCTCCTGTAGAGGTCGGGTAAAACTCGTCGGAATATCTTCCAATCTGATTTGGGATTAAATCTTTTAAGTGGTCGTAAATATATCCTATTACAGCCATACATTTCTTCCTGTTATCCGTTACCGTACGTTCTACATTTTCTGAAGGAGCCAAAAAGGAAAGCGTTGCCGGATGTATACCATCTGTAGTGAAAATAGTTCTCTGCTCATGCAGATTTAATGCATAATCATAGGTATTAGAAGCCACAGTTTTTTTTAGAAACTTAATCTCCTTGCTAGACTCATTATGGAAATCCCTGTTCAGATCAATATCTGCAGCATTTAGTCTTGTCCATCTTTCCGATCCGTCAGGATTGAGCATAAAAATAAAATCCAGCTTTACTTTACTAAAAAGATCTTCTTTTATTTCCGGAGCCTTATCTAAAGTCTCAAGCAGATCGAGCATGGCATGGGTCGCATTCGATTCGTTGCCGTGCATCTGTGACCAGGCAAGAACTTTAATCGTTCCCGTTCCGATGCTTAACTGATAAATAGGTTTATCTAAATAGGATCTTCCGATCTCTTGAATGTAACCGCCGAGATTGCTCTGTAGGTAAGAAAATAATTTTTCAGGGGAAATATAGCGGTTTAAGAAATTAGGGTTTGGAGAATAGATCTGTTCAAAATTCATTATCAATAATTTACAAGAGTCAAATTTAATGATTTTTGGACAGAAAAAAACAGTTAACATTTGTAACTCACCTAAACAAGCAGGACTGCCATTCTGTCTGTGGATAAAATTGTTAATTGAATAAAGTATCAGATAAGAATAATAAATAACATTAATTCAGATAGTTACAAAGTTTATATCAATATTATTTATAACGTCACTTTAAGTCTATAAAAGGTTATTTATTTACAAATAAGCATAATATTTTTAAACACGATCAATGTGGAAAACTCAGTCATTCGCACTTGTATACATGTGTAAATTGTTAGTTTTTGGTGTTTATTGCTGAATTTCAGATATATTTAGAGTTTAAAAGTACCTTACTGTATAATTACAACATCCCTACTATTAGAGAAAATATTTTATCCATTATATTAATCGTAATATACTTATATATAGCCATTTAAACATTTATTTACGTTTGTATACAAAGGGAATAAATGTTTTTTGGTATTCAGGATAGTCTTTTAATTAGATTAAGCCTAAAATCCCTAGTTTACATTTTAAACACTAATAATCAGCAGTTTATATTACAATTTCGTCATAAATATCTTTCATTGGTGCTTACTAAATCAGAAATATCTAAAGAAGATTATTTAAGGAAATTTATCTGGTTAGAATTGAGTTTACATTACTCAATTGTACTCCATAATTGTATCCTATAATATAAATAACTGTTTTTTAAAGCATTACAATCGTTTACATTTGTACATTGATAAAAGTCAATACTTTTCACTTATGTAAATTGCTCATGTAAATTTTATTATTTACATTTGTAAAACAATTGACAACTTATTTTTATGAGTTTAAACGAAAGAATTTCCAAAGTTATAGAGTATTCCAATCTCAGTCCTTCTGAGTTTGCAGATGAAATTGATGTACAACGTTCTTCCATTTCACATATCACTTCCGGAAGAAACAAACCATCTCTGGAATTTATTATAAAGATAAAATCCAGTTTTCCAGAAATTCTTTGGGATTGGTTGGTGACAGGTGAAGGTGAAATGCTGAAATCGGAATTACCGGAAGTAGAATCAGCTTCGGAAGAAAAAGCGGATGATGAGAAAGGAAAACCTACTCCGCTCCCCGACTTATTTACCATGATGAAGGATGATGAAGATTTCAGAGCAGAAGAGGAAATTAAGGCCCTGAAAGAGAGCCCGCGAGAATCGTTTATACCACCCCCATATAAAGCTCAGAAAAATATATCCGATTCTCAGCGATTAGAAAATTCTAACGATCAAATACTAAACCAAGTGATTGGAAATCAATCCAATAAGATCAAACGAATTGTTCTGTTCTACGAAAACGGAAAATTTGAGAGTTTTGAGCCCTAAAAAAACCTGGCCAAAGAAAATGGCCAGGATAAAAAATATTTGAAGAAGAAAACTAAAGCTATTGCTTTATTAGTTTTGTAATTTTTGTATGGCCATCTTTATTCTTTATTTTCAGAATGTAATTTCCTTTTGGCAGATCTGAAACATGATACTCTTCAGAGCCTTTCAACCTTCTTACCAGCTTTCCGGAAGCATCCATAATTTCCACGGAACTTATACTGAGTTTTTCAGGATTATTAATTCTGAAATTGTCTTTTACCGGATTAGGATAAACCTGAACTCTGTTATCATACTGCATAGTTTCCTGTGTTCCTAATATTGTAGACGTAAATGTAATAACGAATGGCATATCCAAAGGATAATCCGGAGCTGCTGCAGGATTTCCGGCATCTACTATAGGAGCCCAGGTTCCCAAAATAGCATCAAATTGCTTCGCATTAAAAGTGGGAAGTCCCCTGTTTCCTACAATGGTAACCGGAGGTAAGAAGCCCGCACTAGCAGTAACTACATTTTGCAGCTGATATTTTATCCAATATATTCCTGGATTTAAAGTTTTAGGAGTACTTGCTGTAATTTTCCAGATCTTCCTGGCAGTTCCTGGGGTTGTAGCGGTTGGTACCATACTGTTTCCTGTTCTGTACATACTGGCATCTACACCAGCGCTGAATCTATTGGTGGTATCATCTCCATACACGCTTGTGGCACCAGTCACAGAAGGATCTGAACTGAATATATTAACCCTCACCGTATTAAAAGGTGCAGTTGTCCCCACATAATTTGTCTGATAAGCAAAAAAGTCAATGGTTGTGATCTGCCAACTGGACCCGGCAGGAACCGTAAAATCATCTGCCAGAAAAAAGCTTGCTGTAGCCGAACTGAATGTTCCTCCTAATCCAAGGCTGGTATTAGACTCTGTTGTATTTCCGGTGTTGTTCTGAAGCTCAGACCATGTGTATCCGGCTGGTGCCGCAAGACCTCCTTTGGAAGTAGCCCCAGTACTTAAACCTCCATTATTATAGGTTTGTGCAAAAGCAAAGTTGGCTGTCATAAAGACAGCAACGAGTAATGTTTTTTTCATATATTAGTTTTTATTGGTTTAATCAAATATAATCATTTGTAATTAAATAAACTACCCCGGGGCAGAGCCCCGAAGTATTAAAAGTCAAAAAGTGTAAGTTGAGCCTCATGCACTTTTTGATATTCTTTTTCTTTTCCTTGATTTTCTATATATTTTTTAATGACATCT
>NZ_JABBGI010000064.1 GCF_012927325.1 Chryseobacterium antibioticum
ATAGCTCTCAATCTTTTGAAAAATGAGAAAACGCTCAAAGTCGGTGTTAGAGGAAAGCGCCTAAAAGCAGGATGGGATAACAGGTATCTTGAAAAATTAATTAATTTATGATGCGTTTGCCCTGATTCCGGACCGATAATTTCTGCATGTGCTGAATCTTTTTTAGCTTTGCTGAAAATTTTCGCGATAATGGAAATGCACAAGGACTTTTTTATATATCAGGCTCAGACCACAAAATTTGCAGCAGGTTTTGCAGTTGAAAAGGCAGAAGGCAGCTTTATCTACGGAACAGATGGAAAAAGATATCTGGATTTTGTAGCAGGGGTTTCTGCCAATACTTTGGGACATTCACATCCTAAGGTAGTGGAAGCCATCAAAGAACAGGCAGACAAATACCTGCACGTCATGGTTTACGGAGAATATGCACAGGAAAAACCTATCGCATTATGCAAACTTCTGGCAGAATCTACTCCGGATCCTCTGGAAATTACCTATCTCGTAAACAGCGGGGCAGAAGCTATCGACGGAAGCCTGAAACTGGCAAAACGGTATACAGGAAGAGAAGAAATTGTTTCCTTTAAAAACTCATATCACGGGAATACACACGGTGCATTGAGTGTTTCCGGGAATGAAACCCATAAAAGAGAATTCCGTCCGCTTTTACCGATGGTCAGCTTTATTGAATTCAACAATGAAAATGATTTTGATAAAATTACAGAGAAAACTGCCTGTGTCATTCTGGAAACCATTCAGGGTGCGGCAGGATTTCTTGTCCCTGAAGGTAATTATCTGATTAATCTTAAAAAAAGATGTGAAGAAGTAGGCGCACTTCTGATCCTTGATGAGATCCAGCCCGGATTCGGAAGAACCGGTAAATTATTCTCTTTTGAACATTTTGGAATTGTTCCCGATATTCTTGTGATGGGAAAAGGAATGGGAGGCGGGGTGCCGGTAGGCGCCTTTATGAGTTCCAGAGAAATTATGGAAACACTTTCGCATTCACCCAAATTAGGACATATTACCACATTTGGAGGAAATCCTCTGATCGCAGCAGCCAGTCATGCCACTTTGAAAGAAGTATTGGAGAGCGGCCTGATGGAGGAAACCACTGAAAAAGAAAAGCTATTCAGAGAACTTCTTGTCCATCCGAAGATTAAAAATATCAACGGGAAAGGACTGATGCTTGCGGTCAATCTCGGTACACCTGAATACACCCTTGCCGTAGCTAAAAAATGCATGGAAAAGGGCCTCATTGTATTCTGGCAGCTTTACAGAAACGAATATATGAGGATCTCACCGCCACTAACGATTTCCTTAGACGAAATCAGACAGGGCTGTCAGATTATTCTGGATATTTTGAATGAAGAATAAACGATACAATCTCTCCACTTTGGAGGGATTTTTTTATGTATTGCATGGTAATTTTTGGTATGCAAATAATATTGAATATATATTTGAAACCTGTGATAAATATCATGAAGATTCTTTAAAAAAATAATTGCTTTTTTGTGTAATAAAAAAATTAATTTATATATTGCGGGACGATAAAACAAAGATTATATGGCGAAACATAAAGTCCATTACGAATTTCCAATGCATTGTTTGTCAGAGATTTTATATGAATATCTGGCGACGGCTGAGGGATTATCTGAATGGTTTGCAGATGAGGTAACAGAGAAAGGAGATGATTTCTTTTTTAGTTGGGGTGGAGGACCTGCTGAAAAGGCCACTTTGATTAGATACAAGCCTGAAGGTTTCGTACGTTTCAGATGGGAAGAAGATGAAGGCACTAAACATTTCTTTGAAATGACGATCACAGTAGACGATATTACAGAAGATCTGGCCCTGAATATTACAGATTTCTGTGAAGAAGGAGATGAAGAGGAAAATGCATTGTATTGGGAAAACCTTATAGAAAACCTTAGAATAAAATTAGGTGCGGCATAAGCCGGACACGATTAAATGGTAAAACTGATGAACGATTTATCGTTCATTATTTTTTTATAAATAAATCACATCAAAAATTGGAAAATCAATATTTTACATCAGACGGATTACATGTAAAGAACAGAGCGTTCCTTTTGGGCGACGCTGTGAAGGTTTCTTTCTTCGTGAGAAACGGAGGATTGATCATGGATGAAGAATGCTATTTCTTCTTAATGGCCTCCATGAGAAAAATGAGAATGAATATTCCGCTTACCTATACCCTGGAATTTTTCCAGACCCTTTTTCATAAAGATGTTATTGAGGGTAAAGGCATAAAAAATGGAATCATCAATTTCCAGGTGTTCAGAAATAATGATGCGGTGACCGTTTCAAAATCTTCAGTAGCCTATTTTTATGAAGTAACGGAATCCGAAGATATACTGGCTGTCCATAAGCGACTGCTGGAAATGGATCTTACCAAAGAAATCAATGTAAATAATAATTTATTAAGCAATATCAGAGTTCACTGTCCGGAAAATATCTACGGTGGAATTTATGCAGAGGAAAATGATCTGGATGATGTGATTCTGCTTAATCCCAATAAAAGAATTGCACGTACCACTTCCGGAAATCTATTATTTCTGGAAGGAAATGTAATCAAAGTTCCGAAACAGTCCGAAGGAGCATACATCTCTCCTTTAATGGAAAATTTCGTTACTTTTTTACATAAAAATAACCTTGCAGATATTCAGGAACACGAAATTATAGCTTTTGAATCTCAAAAGGCCGAAGAGATTTTAATGATCTCTGACGAGAAAGGCATATTTTGTGTAGGTAAAATAAGAAATAAGACTTTTGAAAGCTCCCGATTTATAGAAATGGTGGAAAGCTGGAAAAATAGTTTTCAATAAATTGACAAACCCGGTAAACAACAAAGTACCCAAGTCCTTTACCGGGTTTTATTCTGATTAAATCAGAAATTGTTTCTTTATTTAGTATTCACGGATGATCTCTGTGAATTTTTGAGCGATTTCTTTCTGTCCCTTTTCGCTGGTCACATACTCCCTGTCCTTGGTATTGTTGATAAACCCAAGCTCTACCAGTACTGCCGGAGCTTTTGTTTCTCTCAGCATATGGAGATTGCGTTCCTCGATTTTACGGATATCAAATTTTTTGGAAATTTTTTCAGCAAGCTTTTTAGAACCGTCAGTATTCTGAATATATATTTCAGTTCCTTCCTTTGGCGTTTCCTTCTCAGGATTGCTGTTCATATGAAGAGAAATAACCATTTCCGGATTCAGCTTATTGATCATCGCTGTTCTTTCCTGAAGAGTAGGATAAGCATCAGAATCTCTGGTTAAAATAACTTCATACTGATCCTGATTTTCATTCAGTTTCTTAATCTCGTTAGCAATATTTACCGTAATTTCTTTCTCCGAGAATTTCCCATAGATACTTCCCGTATCATTTCCGCCGTGCCCGGCATCTATAACGATGTATTTTTTACTGATAGGGGTAAAGGATAAAAATGAAGCAGAAAAGGCTGATAAAGCGAGTAGTTTGATTCCTCTCATGGTCGTGATTTTTGGTTTCTCAAATAACGGAAATTCTTTCTTTAAAATTGGTTAACATAATCTTAAAGTTTGTTAATGTTTTCCTAGTGTATCAGGAAGGAATCCAGTTAGTTAAGGGAAATATCCTCCGGTGAGTTGGCCCACAGCAGATATTCTCCACCCAGGTTCTGCATAATCGATTTCCAAAGGGTCTGATCGTTGGGAAGCGTATAATCCAGATTATACACATCCACTACTGTCCACATCTTTTTCTGTACCTCATCATTCAGCTGTTCTGCAGACCATCCTGAATACCCGGAAAAGATTTTTACATCATGAATGCTCAATTCCTTATTAAGGACTGCGCTGATAATGCTTTCAATGTCTTCCGTAATATAGAACTCCTTATTAATCTCAGAAAAGATCTCGGTTACCTTCTTTTCTTTAACGATAAAAAAGACCTTGTCATTTTCCACGGGACCGCCGTCATAGACCTCTATTTTGAAGTCAAAAAAATTTTTGAACTTACTACTCATCTGGCTGTTCTTTTTGTTTAATATCAAACCAAATGCACCGCTTTCGTTATGCTCAACGATCAGCACCACCGATCTCGAAAAAATATCGCCGGAAATGTCAGGTGTGGAAATTAATATTTTACCTTTGTATGAGTAATTCATACTCAAATTTAATAAAAAATATTTATGGAAAACCTGCACGACAAAAGAAAAGTGTATGAGAAATCCCAACTTATTGAAAGTGAGATAAAACAAAATCCCATTGAACAGTTTAGAGACTGGTTTTTGGATGCCAGCGCAAGTCCGGCAGTCTCTGAAGCCAATGCTATGGCGGTTTCTACAGTAGAAGAAGACGGATGTCCCAGGACAAGAATGGTCCTGCTCAAGGAATATACCTATGAAGGATTTATTTTCTACACCAATTACAGCAGCAGAAAGGGAAAAGCAATAGAAAACAATCATAAAGCATGTCTTAGTTTTTTCTGGCCCAACCTCGAAAGACAAATCATCATTAAAGCTGATCTTGAAAAAATTGCGGAAAACCTCAGTGATGGCTATTTTCATTCAAGACCGAAAGGAAGCCAGCTGGGAGCCGCAGTTTCACCACAAAGCCAGGTGATTCCTAATAAAGAATTTCTGGAAGAAAAATTAAAAGAACTCGAAGAACAATACCAAAACAGCGAAGTACCGAGACCCGCCAACTGGGGTGGATATATCGCAAAACCCTACGAAATTGAATTCTGGCAGGGAAGACCCAACCGTCTGCATGACAGGATTATTTATCAACTTGAAGATTTGGATTGGAAGATTTCAAGATTGGCACCATAAGAATTAGAAGCTGGAAATTAGAGATTAGAAGTTAGAAGGTGGATGCCGGAAGATGAGAGTTGTGATAGGGATATTCTTACTTGGTGACATTTCTTATTCGAATCGATGCTGGTCTGGTTTAATCTAATTTCGATGTATAAGATGAGATATCATTTAAAATTCAATAGGAGCGGGCTAAAGCCCAATGTCATTAAGTTATGGATTTAATACGTTGATTATCAGTTATTTTAATTGTTTTTTTGGTTTGTTTTTTGTATATTTAACAGTGAATCAAGCAGTTAAATCGAGAAGAAAA
>NZ_JABBGI010000065.1 GCF_012927325.1 Chryseobacterium antibioticum
TTTTCGATCATTGCTTAATCGTTTTGACACAACAGTATCGAGTTGGAAGTCTTTTAATTATATCGCTTTTATGGTTATAGCTCTGAACAAATTTTATAAATCTAAAAAAGTTTAAATGACCTCAATATAAAAATTAAACTCATTTCTTCTTCTTATATTTATATTATTAAGACAAGCATAGTAATCTACGGATAAGGTACTTCTCCATTTTAAACATAAATTAGAAAAAAAGAACTCGGACCAGGGCCAGGAAGGATGACAGATAAGAATAACCGTCATTGGTAAATAGAGAATTAAAATAGAATAATATCGCTTGTAAAAGTGTTCATATATTATTAAAGTAAGTGGTTTGTAAATAGAAAGGCTCCCATTGGGAGCCTTTCGCTATTTCATATTCACTATTTTATCTACAACAAACTTTGTGTTTCCTCTCCAGGGAAGCGCTCCATTATATTCTTTGTAATGAAGATCAAAAGTTTTTCCGCTGTTTGTTTCCAGCTGTTTAAAAATTTCAGAATCTTCTACAGAAAATTCAAACTCGTAGCTTGTAATACTTCCTGTTTTTCCTTTTCCAAAACCTTCCTGAATTAATTTTCCTTCATAGGTTTTGAAGACATAGCCTTTTTTCATGGCATAGTTCAGATAGCCGGATTTCACGCCCTCTCCAAAAACGAAAAAGTATTTATACCATACCAATACGCTTACCAGAAGAAGGACTACTCCCAAGCTGATCCACAAAGTTTTTTTCATAAGTGTGTGTGTTTATATTAATTTATTTTGCAATGCTTCTTGAGATTACAATTTTCTGGATCTCTGAAGTACCTTCATAGATCTGCGTGATCTTCGCATCTCTCATCATTCTTTCTACGTGATATTCTTTCACGTATCCATATCCTCCGTGGATCTGTACTGCTTCGATAGTAGTATCCATTGCCACCTGAGATGCATATAATTTCGCCATTGCGCCGCTCTCGGAGATATCTTTACCGGCATCCTTCTCTACAGCAGCCTTGAAACATAGCATTCTTGCCGCAGTAATACTAGTTGCCATATCTGCTAGTTTGAATGCAATAACCTGGTGATTGATGATTTCAGTTTTGAACGCTTTTCTTGTTTTGGCATATTTCAAAGCCAATTCATAAGCTCCTGAAGCGATACCTAATGCCTGAGAAGCAATACCGATTCTCCCGCCATTCAATACAGCCATTGCAAAATTGAAACCAAAACCGTCTTCTCCGATTCTATTTTCTTTCGGGACTTTTACATTATTGAAGATCAAAGAATGCGTATCACTTCCTCTGATTCCCAGTTTGTCTTCTTTCACCCCGATTTCAAAACCTTCCCATCCTCTTTCTACGATGAAAGCATTAATTCCTTTATGTTTTTTCTCAGGATCTGTCTGTGCAATTACAATATAGTAAGAAGCAGTTCCTCCGTTGGTGATCCAGTTTTTAATACCGTTTAAAAGATAATAATCACCTTTGTCCTCTGCTGTTGTTTTTTGAGAAGTAGCATCAGAACCAGCTTCAGGCTCAGATAATGCGAAAGCTCCAATTACTTTTCCACTGGCAAGAGGTGTAAGGTATTTCACTTTCTGCTCTTCGGAAGCAAATTTTTCAAGACCTGCACATACCAATGAGTTGTTTACAGACATTACAACAGCTGCAGAAGCATCTATTTTTGCGATCTCCTCCATTGCCAACACGTAAGAAACACTGTCCATACCAGCACCACCATATTGAGGATCCACCATCATTCCCAAAAGTCCCATTTCACCCATTTTCTTTACTTGTTCTGTAGGGAATTTCTGGTCGCGGTCTCTTTCGATAACTCCAGGTAATAGTTCATTTTGTGCAAAATCTCTTGCAGCTTGCTGAATCATCAGCTGTTCTTCCGATAAATTAAAGTCCATAAAAAATAATAATTAGATAGCCGTAAATTTACACTTTTTAACGAAATCTGAAAATAGAATTGGAAATTAGGGAACAGGTTTTAGGGATTAGGGGGCGGAAGGCGATAAAGTCTGAGATTAAGGTTAAAGTTAGAAGACTATACTGTTTCATATTTTTAGCTGAAGGTTATGGAATAGATTGTTTATTATGGCAGGCATTCAATTAATTCCCAATTGATCATTTCAGATTACTACAATTAAAAAAAATGCTTATATTTAAAATTCTTTAAAAATTGCTTAAAAAATCATGACAATCAAAAGATTATTCGATATTCCATACTACGCTTTAGAAAAATTTCCTAAAACGGATATGTTTGTAACCAAATACCAGGGCGAGTGGAAAAAAACTTCAACGTTAGAGTTTATCAATCAGGGAAATAAAATCTCCAGAGGACTTTTGAAACTGGGCATTAAACCGGGAGATAAGATTGCTCTGATTACCACCAATTCCCGTACGGAATGGGCCGTGATGGATTTTGGACTCTCTCAGATCGGTGTGGTTTCAGTTCCTGTTTATCCGAGTATTTCTGCTGAAGATTATGAATTTATCTTTAATAATGCTGAAATACAGTATTGTTTTGTATCTGATAAAGAATTGCTTACTAAAGTGATGAAGGTAAAACATAATATTCCTACTTTACAGGGAATTTTTACTTTTGATATCATAAGCGGAGCAGCCAACTGGAGAGAAATTCTGGATCTTGGTGAAGACGATTCCACTCAGATTGAAGTGGAAGACCTCTCCAATGCTATCAATTCTGAAGATCTGGCTACCATTATTTACACTTCCGGAACTACGGGAAGACCAAAAGGCGTGATGCTTACCCATCATAATATTGTTTCTAATGTATTGGGCTCTTTTCCAAGAATCCCTAAGAAAAAAAGCCTGGATTACAAAGATACAAGAGTGCTGAGCTTCCTTCCTATCTGTCATATTTTTGAAAGGATGCTTTTTTATCTTTTCCAGTACAGTGGCTTTTCTGTTTATTTCGCTGAAAGCATTGATAAAATGGGTGAAAATGTAAAAGAAGTAAAGCCGCATTATATGAGTGTTGTACCCAGATTGGTGGAAAAGGTATATGACAAGATCTATAACACAGGTTCTTCAGCTGGGGGACTGAAATCAAAAATATTCTTCTGGGCTTTAAATTTAATCAGCAAGAAAAAAGAAATCTCCAAACCTTCAGGATTGCAGGGAATCATTGCAGATAAACTGGTATTTTCTAAATGGAGAGAAGGCCTGGGCGGAGAAATCATTACTTTGGTTTCCGGTTCTGCGGCCCTATCCACAAGATTAAACCTGATGTTCCAGAATGCCGGGATCCCTATTTTAGAAGGATATGGTTTAACTGAAACGTCACCGGTTATTTCTGTAAATAGTTTTGAAAAAATGAAGATCGGTACCGTCGGCAGGCCGTTGGATAATCTGCAGGTGAAGATCCAGGAAGATGGTGAAATTACGGTAAAAGGACCGTCTGTTTTCAAAGGCTATTTTAAGGCTGAAGATATAACTAAGGAAGCTTTTACGGAAGACGGATTCTTCAAAACAGGAGACATCGGGCATATCGATACTGAAGGATTTCTTCAGATCACGGACCGTAAAAAAGAAATGTTTAAAACATCAGGTGGAAAATATATTGCTCCACAAATGATTGAAAATCTTGCAAAAGCATCAAAATTCATTGAACAGATCATGGTAGTAGGTGACGGTGAAAAAATGCCATGTGCATTGGTACAACCTGATTTTGAATTTGCAAAAAACTGGGCAATGAGAAACAACCTGAATATAGGTTCTACTCCGGCAGAAATTGCCAAAAGTCCTGAATTAAAGGAAAGAATACAAAAGGAGATGGAAGGCATCAATGAACATCTCGGAAACTGGGAAAAGATCAAAAGAATTGAGCTTACTCCGGAAGTCTGGGCCATCGATACAGGACTTCTTACACCTACTTTGAAGCTTAAAAGAAAGGCTGTCAAAGAGAAGTTCATGGATCTGTACAACAAAATGTACGAGCATCACGAATAAAAATACAAGAAGCTGTTTCGGAGATGAAGCAGCTTTTTTTTCCAACAAACAACAATTTTATATCAATAGAAACGGGCTTTAGCCCAATGTCATTAAGTTAGTAAAATATCACAAGCTATCCTTTTGATTTTTAGAGACTATGGGTTTAGCTCTTGCTCTATATTTACCTATATTTCTTTTGTTTGATCTCTGAGGTC
>NZ_JABBGI010000066.1 GCF_012927325.1 Chryseobacterium antibioticum
AAATAGCTCTCAATCTTTTGAAAAATGAGAAAACGCTCAAAGTCGGTGTTAGAGGAAAGCGCCTAAAAGCAGGATGGGATAACAGGTATCTTGAAAAATTAATTAATTTATGATGCGTTTGCCCTGAAGTTCATGACCAATCATTTCAAAATGCTGTTTTTTTTCCTTATTTTTGTGAAATGAGTCAGAAATGGATTTACAAGCCCGAACCCGATGAGGAAGTTGTGGACAGATTAAGTTCGTCACTTGGTTTTGGTACTTTTGAATCTAAACTCCTCGTTTTAAGGGGAATCGACAATTATCAAAAGGCCAGAGAATTCTTCAAACCCAACCTTAACGATATTCACAGTCCGTTCTTAATGGCAGATATGCAGAAAGCTGTAGAGCGTATCGCAACTGCAATTGAAAACGGTGAAAAAATACTGGTATATGGAGATTATGATGTAGACGGAACTACAGCTGTTGCTTTGATGTACCTTTACCTCAGCAAAATTGTTGAGAAAAAATACTTAGATTATTATATCCCTGACAGAAATTCTGAAGGATACGGAATTTCTACCGAAGGTATTGATTTTGCCAAAGAGAATGGTTTTTCACTGATCATTGCTTTAGACTGTGGTATCAAAGCCATAGACATGGTACAATACGCACAGGACAAGGGCATCGATTTTATTATCTGCGATCACCACCTTCCGGGTGAAGAGATCCCTAATGCGATAGCTGTTTTGGATCCAAAGAGAATAGACTGCAGATATCCTTTTAAAGAACTTTCAGGATGTGGTGTAGGCTTTAAGCTTTGCCAGGGCCTGAATACCATCTATAAAATTCCGGAAGCTGAATTATTCGAACTTACCGATCTACTTGCTATTTCCATTGCCGCTGATATTGTTTCCATGACTGGTGAGAACAGGGTGCTTGCTAAAATGGGATTAAAAGTTCTCAGAAAAACAAGAAACCTGGGATTAAGATTATTGATTCCTGAAGATAAACTGTCTCACTTTGAAATTTCAAATATTGTTTTTGAAATTGCTCCAAAGATTAACGCTGCAGGAAGAATTTCTCAGGGGAAAGCAGCTGTAGAACTGATGGTTTCTGATAACCTGAAGCACGCGAACCAGATTGTTAGTGACATTATGGATCTTAATGATGAAAGGCGCGAGCTGGATATGAATTCTACCCTTTCTGCTTTGAATCAGATCATAGAATCCCAACAGCAAACCAAACATTCTACCATTGTTTATCATCCTGAATGGAACAAAGGGGTAATTGGAATTGTCGCTTCAAGGCTTATCGAAACATATTACAAACCTACTCTGGTATTCACGGACGGCAATAATGGGGAAATGGTGGCTTCTGCCAGATCTGTTTCTGATTTTGATGTGCATGAAGCACTGGATATGTGTTCTGAATATTTCCTTAAGTTTGGAGGGCACCACGCTGCTGCAGGACTTTCCATGGAAAAGGATAAATTTGAAGCCTTCAAAATAAAATTTGAAAAAATAGTTTCCGAAAAAATCCAGTTACATCAACAGGAGCCTTCTGTAACGATCGACTCTGAAATTAAAGTCGATGAAATCAACAGGGAATTTATCAATTTCCACAGAAAACTGGCTCCGTTCGGTCCTCATAATATGAAACCGATCCTTACACTGACTGACCAGAAGCTTTCGGGTTATGTAAAAACGATGGGGAAAGATAACAATCACCTGAAGTTTTATATCAAACAGGAGTCTACAGGGAGAAATATAGAGTGTGTAGGCTTCAAACTAGGACAGCATGCAGAAGATTTTAAAAATAAAAAATTCGATCTTGCATTCACTTTAGAGGAAAACCACTGGAAAGGAAACGTAACCCATTATCTGAATATAAAGGATGTGAAGTTCAGGGATTAGGAGTAAGGACTAAGGTAATAGGGATAAAAGCTATGGGAAATTATAAGGAATTATTGGTCTGGCAAAAATCAGTAGATTTTGTTACTGAAATTTATACTTGTACTAAAAGTTTCCCCAAAGAAGAACTTTATTCCCTTACCAGCCAGATTCGCCGTTCTTCCATATCTATTCCATCTAATATTGCTGAAGGACATTCGCGAAGATCTACCTTAGATTATCTACAGTTTTTAAAGATTTCACGAGGGAGCTGTGCCGAAATGGAAACCCAACTTATTATTTCAAGAAATTTAAATTACTTAAACCCTGAAGAGTTTGAAAAGTTAAGTGGAAAAACATCCGAAATATCAAAAATGCTCAATGCCATTATCACTAAATTGCAATCCAGTCCTAATCCCTAACCCCTAAAACCTAAGCCCTAACAATCAATGAAAAAAATCGGCTTATTTTTCGGTTCTTTCAATCCGATACATATTGGACATTTAATCCTGGCTAATTACATTCTGGAACATTCAAATATGGATGAATTATGGTTTGTAGTAAGTCCACAGAACCCTTTTAAAGATAAAAAATCACTTCTGAAAGATCATAACAGGCTGGACATGGTGCAGCTTGCCATAAAAGGCTATCCTAAAATGAGAGCTTCAAATGTAGAATTTTCTCTTCCTAAGCCGAGCTATACGATTGATACGCTTACCTATCTTCATGAAAAGTATCCTGATTATTCTTTCAGTCTGATTATGGGTGAAGATAATCTGGACAGTCTTCATAAATGGAAAAATTCTGAACTTTTGATCAAAAATCATCACATCATTGTTTATCCTAGAGTTTTTGAAGACGAAAAGAAAGATTCGGAATATCTTCAGCATGAGAATATTTCAATGATCAAAGCTCCGGTTATCGAGCTTTCTGCTACGGAGATCAGAAATATGATTAAGGAAGGAAAAAATGTACGCCCAATGCTTCCACCGGAAGTTTTTGAATATTTGGACGGAAGCAGTTTTTATAAGTAATTTTGCAAATAAGAAGCTAGAATTTAGATATTAGAAGTTAGTAGGCCACAGATACGATCAGTTTCCAACTTTTAATTCTTACCTTATACTTTACGACATGGAATTTATCGAAAATTTTTTCTCAAAATATCCTCAGGAAAAAGTCATCAAATGGTTTAAGCAAATCTGTTTGGCTGAAGCTATTTCATGGTTTTTTCTATTCACAGCGATGACCTGGATACGCATTGATCCGGAAGGTATTTTCCCGATCGTCTATATCAGTACTATTGGTAGTATTCATGGATTCTTTTTTACCCTTTACCTGCTGTTTCTACCTTCCATAAGAAAAATATACACATGGGATGATGAAGACAGCGTCTTCGCTTTAATCTCCGCATTTTTTCCTTTTGCCACTATCTGGATAGACAAAAAATTAGCCCGCTTCGACAGAGAATAACAAAATGACATAAAAAAAGGACCGAAATGGTAGTCATGGTCGGAAGAAATTCCGGTCATTTTTTTTTGCATTCTTATGTTTTGAAAACCTTTCCTGGATCCCCTCCCGCAAATACGATTAAAATTGCAGTAATCATATCCCGAAGTTCCATTTTGA
>NZ_JABBGI010000067.1 GCF_012927325.1 Chryseobacterium antibioticum
TAGTTTTCGATCATTGCTTAATCGTTTTGACACAACAGTATCGAGTTGGAAGTCTTTTAATTATATCGCTTTTATGGTTATAGCTCTGAACAAATTTTATAAATCTAAAAAAGTTTAAATGACCTCATTATCTAAATGATGAAAAAAAGTAAACATTTAGCTCCTATTTTTGAAGTTAGAACCGTTACCGCCAATACGGTTATAGAAGAGCTTCGAAAAGATATCCGACAAATATTTTCAGAAAAAACCATTGACGGCGTGAAGCCTGGAACAGAGTTAGACAGAGGTTAAATCAGTTTAAAATCTGAAAGACCTGAATTTTCTGAAATTCCAAATTAATATATCGAACGTGAGGAGATCCATATGCTCTTTGATTGGGTTTATCATGATCTAGATAAAAAAAAATTAGGGAAAGCAAAATTTCTGTATTCTTGTAGGGAACACTGAAAAGGGAAAATCTGAGAGTATCCAATACAGAAACTGAAGCTCTTTTATTATCAATACTTTAAGTAATACAGGGGACAAATCGGGGACTGCTATGCATAAACCTAAATTAACCTAATCAAAAGATACAACATATCAGATATTTAGGCAAAACAAATACTAACAAAATTCAAATTTGTTGAAATTCAAATCGGCGGAAATTCAGTGTTTCACTAATAATGAGATTATTAACAAATAAAAAATGCTTATATTCAATAAGTGTTTGATTTCCAAATAAATGAATTATTTTAGGGCGTTTATTAAGCATATGCAACAGCATATAAATAGTATCAATTTTTCTTGATAGTTGTCTATCTTTGTACCGTTCGGGATAAAAACCCGACTTGATATGCAAAAAGACATCGAAATCACATTGCTTCCTCACGAGGTAGAGCAAACTGAGCTAATCAACCAAAAACTGGCTGAAGCCTTAAAACTATCCGAATCTAGGATAAAAGGCTTTGAAATCCTGAAAAGATCTATAGATGCCCGTTCTCGAAAAGTCATTTTTCGCCTTCAGGTAAAGGTTTTTGTGGATGAAGAAGCCGTTCCGGAAGTTTACACTGTCAATTACCCTAATGTAAGTACGGCAAAACCTGTAATCATTATCGGTGCAGGCCCAGCAGGTTTATTTGCTGCTTTACAGTGTATCGAAAACGGATTAAAACCCATTATTATCGAACGCGGTAAAGATGTAAAGCAACGCCGTAGAGATCTAGCTGCCATAAATAAACAGGGTTTGGTAAATACCGAATCTAATTATTGTTACGGTGAAGGTGGAGCAGGTACTTATTCAGATGGCAAATTATACACCCGGTCCAATAAGCGCGGCGACATTAATAAAGTGCTTCAGGTTTTTGTAAACCATGGCGCACAGCCAGATATCACGATCGATGCCCGTCCGCATATCGGTACAAACAAACTTCCACATATTATTACTTCCATAAAAAACACTATCTTAAATGCTGGTGGTGAAGTGATTTTCGATAGCCAGATGACCGATATTTTAATCGAATTTGGTAAAGTAAAAGGAATAGAAGTTAATTTTCAGGACAAGTTATTTGCCGATGATATTATCCTGGCAACAGGCCATTCGGCAAGAGATGTTTACGAATTGTTAAATAAAAAAAATATTCTGATCGAGGCAAAACCTTTTGCTTTAGGGGTAAGGATAGAGCATCCTCAGGAAACTATTGATGCGGCACAATACCATTGCGATATCCGATCAGAATTTTTACCACCGGCCAATTATAGTTTGGTAGAGCAGGTTGGTACCCGTGGCGTATTTTCTTTTTGCATGTGCCCGGGAGGTATTATTGCGCCATGTGCCACAGGTGAAAATGAAATTGTGGTTAACGGTTGGTCGCCATCTAAGCGGAACAACCCTTTTGCCAATTCCGGAACAGTGGTTCAGGTTACCTTAGAGGATGTTCAGGGTTACGATCCGCTCAGGATGTTACATTTTCAATCAGAAATCGAAAAGAGAGCCTTCGAGGCTGGTGGTGGTAATTTGGTTGCGCCTGCACAAAGAATGGTCGATTTTGTGAACAATAGATTATCGATCGATCTGCCAAGGAATTCTTATCTCCCAGGTACCAAAAGTTCAATGCTTGATAACATTTTGCCTGATTTTGTATCAGATAGTTTGCGTGCAGCATTGCCCTTGTTTGGGAAAAAAATTAGAGGTTATTATACTAATGAAGCCATTTTGGTTGGTGTTGAAAGTAGAACATCATCGCCGGTTAGGATCCCAAGGGATAAAGAAACCTATCAGCATCCTCAGGTAAAAGGTTTATATCCCTGTGCAGAAGGTGCCGGTTACGCAGGCGGAATTTTATCTGCCGCAATAGATGGAATTAACTGTGCGAATGCAATATTAAGCGCATCATAACAAACTTTCTATTATACCAATTGTTGTATCCGGGAAATACATAGTTTAACCGGTAGAGGGCAGTGTAACAGTCAATTTAATATACTTAAAAAGAATTTTATAAAAATATTTCAGCCAGAATTTGACGCCTGAAACTTCAGCATTGGTGCAGTCACAGGCACTGAAGCAATCTTTTTAGCAAACTATTGGGGAATAAATGGATATATGAACAACAATTCCAGTCATATTATTACCTTAATTTACATGTTCGGAACAGTATCGTTCATAATAAAGAAAGTTAGTTTCATATTAATACTTCTAATTCTGATGAATACGCAGATATTCTACATTAATAAAAAGATTTATAAAAGTTTTAGAAAAACAAATTTTAGATAAATTATCAGCATATGTTCCACAAATCAGTTATCAAAGTCAACACATTGAAATTTACTAATCATTGAAATTTTAAATTATAACTTCATACCCAATTCAATCAAATTACTTGAGTAAGTGATCATTGATGAAGGATCGAAATATCAATAACCAAGGTGAAAGAATCCCCCTTCTTATGGGACCGAATATTAGCTAAAATCCATAATAAATATCGGTTGTCATTTCGCCCGATTATTCTCTTTTACACTTGATGGATTGTTTTGCTATAAAAGTTAATCTGGTTATCATTACCAAGATTCTTTGCAATCGCAGATTAAATGTAAAAAATTTAAATTAAGAAAATGGTATGGGTTCCCGTACAGGGCAAACGCATGATAGAAGTCACATAAGATAGTATATAATTATTTGATAATAAATAATTTATCATTAGTTTGTTGAGATAAAATATTGTATATTCATCTGATAATCAATAAATTAATTCATTA
>NZ_JABBGI010000068.1 GCF_012927325.1 Chryseobacterium antibioticum
TTTCAAAATATGATCGTCCATAAATCAAAGCTACATCTTTTTATTCTTTTGAAAAACCATCCGTTTTTCAAACTTTTCCTCTTTTCACCCCGAGGCAGAGCCTCGAGGAATTCTTTAGATTAAATAAAGTAGTATGCAGGGAGGTTCCGATCGCTCAATGCCCTTAAAAAATTAAAGCTGCTTTTAAAGCAGCTTTTTTTATGATGAGGTTTTAATAATTAGTGGGCGTTTTGTGTAAAACTATTCAAACTTGTCTTCAGATCCTTGGCACTTCCAATACTGTCAAAACTGATGTTATCAATTCTCCATCCTTGGTCGGAATTCATTAAATGGATTTGGTCGGTCCATGTAATTTTAGGGGGCAACGTTGTATATTCAAAATCAACAACCGCATCTGCTGAGGTTCCGTCAGGATGTATGATAACTGATTTTATTTTATATCCGGTGAACCCCTCATATAGACTTGAAAAAACAGCACCTTCAAACAGCAGCGGTTTTTCATCGGGATGATCGCTTTTCTTTACTTTTTCAATATCAGCTTTTGATGCATTGATGGCTTCTTCCAGAGCTTTTTTCAGTTCCAGGGAAAACAGACTATCAGAGAATGGTTTATGATAAAGAGCATCATTAGAATTACCATACAATTTGTAAAGTTCATTGATTTTTAAGGTGATCGCTGTTTCTGCTGGTACAGATTGTTTGATTTCCTGTTTTTTACAGGATATAAAAAAAAGAAAGGCGCTTAGGCATAAAAGAACTCGTTTCATCATTTAATGTATATTTATTTTTTAATTAAGGAGGTCAAATCATATGCCATAGTTTTTGCCATCTTATTCTGTTTTTAAGGTTAAAATAAATTGATCCGCTAATCATAAAAAATGTATACATTTGATTATAAATCCTGATTTGTGAATCCTATACTTGATGTCGTAGTACGCTCTCTGTGCGTTTATCTGTTTATGGTAATCGCAATCCGCCTTTTTGGTAAAAATCAGCTTTCTCAGCTCAATGCGGGAGATGTTGTATTGCTGCTCCTTATTTCCAATGCAGTTCAGAACGCAATGGTGGGACCAGATACATCGCTTCAGGGTGGTCTTATTGCAGCACTCGTGCTTTTTGCGGCTAACTTTATTCTAAAAAGACTCATGTTTTCCAACCGGAAATTCGAAACATTCATGGAAGAAGATCCTGTAGTCCTTATCAGGGATGGAATAATAGATCAGACTGCTTTAAATAGAGTGAAAATCACCCGTGATGAATTGGAGGAGGCCATTCGGGAACATGGTGTGGAAAAAACAGAAGATGTAAAACTTTCTATCCTTGAAGTAGACGGAAACATCAGTGTTGTTTCACAGGATGAAACAGGAAAACAAACCCATTATTCAAGGATAAAAAGAAGAAACAAAAGAAAATACCATTAAATAAAATGAATTACGAATTAAGAGAAATGCTTCCCAGTGATGAAAAAAGAGTGTTGGAAATTTTCAGACAGGGAGTAGATGGTGGTATAGCCACTTTTGAAACAGAAATCCCTACCGCCGAAGCATGGAATATGGAATATTTCAACGATTGCCGCTGGGTGCTGGAAAATGAAAGTAATGAAATAGTAGGATGGTGTGCTTTGAAACCGGTAAGTAAAAGAGAATGTTATAAAGGAGTTGCTGAAGTAAGCATTTATTTCGACAATACTTATCAAGGGAAGGGTTTAGGGTCAGTTCTGTTAAAAAAGATGATTCTGGACAGCGAGAGCCACGGATTCTGGACACTGCAGGCCAGTATTTTTCCCGAAAATGAAGGTTCCATACGATTTCATCAAAAAAACGGTTTCAGAACTATAGGTGTTAGAAAGAAAATCGGAAAATTGAACGGACAGTGGAAAGACGTTATCATGATGGAAAAGCGAAGCGATAGTATAGAATAGCTAGATATTAGTCTTAAATTTATATGTATACAAAACTAACTTCTAACCTCTAATATCTAACCTCTTTTAAATTTTGGCACTAACCTTGTTATCTCCCTATTGAAATTTGAAAAAGTAGAATAATGAAAGGTTTAATTAAAATTGCAGGGGTCGTTACGGTCTTGTTCATGATGTCATCGTGTGTAGTACATGATCAGCATGTAAGAAGGGTTCCACCGGGACACGCCAAGAAAATGTATGGAGGAAGCGCAAGATATTATGCGCCGGGACAGGTCAAAAAAAGAGTCTATTACTATGACAATGATGACAGAGGTGGCCACCATAAACACAAAGGCAGAAAACACCACAGAGATTGAAAAAAATAAAAAAAGCCCTGATTTTTCTAGTCATGGTCGGAAGAATTTTTCTTCCGACTTTTTTGTTTTTTGGCGTACGGAAAAGCACACTTATATTGCTGATTATCAAACAATTAATTTGTTTTTCTGTTTTTTATTTTGTATATTAGCAGTT
>NZ_JABBGI010000069.1 GCF_012927325.1 Chryseobacterium antibioticum
ATCAAAATGGAACTTCGGGATATGATTACTGCAATTTTAATCGTATTTGCGGGCGGGGATCCAGGAAAGGTTTTCAAAACATAAGAATGCAAAAAAAAATGACCGGAATTTCTTCCGACCATGACTACCTTGGCGGCGGCTAAAATACTGATGAGTAGAAACTAAATTATATATTAATGTACCACTTTCAATACATCTCCGGATCTGTATAATGCGCCAATTGATAAGCCTGCAGCAACCGCGGCTGTGTTGTCTGGATACTCATTACAACCCTCAATGATAGCAGGAGAGAGATCTGTAGCTTTTTTTACAACATGTAGCGGGGCGGAAGGAGATGCATTTCCAATAGCCACTCTACCATCAAAAACATTTTTTGTATTTACACCTTCTGAATAAATATTGTAGGTTTTGTTTGCAGGATGTCCATTAAATCCGAATGGATCTATGTGAAGTCCATATATATTTCCTGTAATGTTTGCTGTGCCACTAGATGACGTGTCTTTCATAATATCAATTCCGTAAATATTACCGGTAACATTAAAGTTGCCCGTATCTTTACTTATTCTGGTACGAGATTCTATAGTTTTAATATTGTTAACTGTTATAGAGCCTGTGCTGATATGTTCAGTAAAACTCCTTAACCCAAAAGAAGTGCTTATTGTAGCTGAACCTGTTGCGGCTGGCTGAACACGTAATCTTTCAAAAGCACCAGAAGAACCATGTACACCAGTACTTGTATAAGCTCCTCGTGGGATTATATATGTGAAATTGGCATTGCTTGCGGCGGCTAATACAAGATTTAAGTTGGCTCCAGCTTCAGGATTTAGCTCTAGATAATTATATTGTCCAAAGTATTGACTCGCATTATATGTTGAGGAAGCAGCAGGATTTATATATGCATTTAATGCACTGTTCATTCCTGTTCCTGAATTTGAAGCTTTTGCACCAGTTATTCTTGTAGACAAAGTGTTGGATATTAATGTATTATTAACAGTATTTCTTGAGTCTAAAACAGACGAACTAATTACGGAAACATTAGCTGAGGGAGAAGCATTATTCCCGATAATTAAAGAATTTGAAATCCCTTGAATTGCTATAACAGATGGGTTAGAGCTAGTTACGAAATTTCCCATCCCTTGTGTAACTCCTCCGCCTGCTGTGGAGCTATCATTTACTGAATTATATATACCACTCTTACTGCCTTGTCTTGTTGTTGTTAATTGATTGTTGATGCCATATGAAGATCCTCCTGTATCATTTAACGTATAGTTTTCATTGACAGTTATAGTGGCACTAGGTGTTAATCCGGGATTTACACCTATGGCTATCTTACCCGTCTGGTAAATATTTTGAGTATTTGAAGTGGCAGGATCGGTAGTACCTGCTACATTCCAGGGCTCTGTATTTGTGGCACCGCCTTTTAAATTTTGCCATACTGTACCATCAAAATAATAATAACCTGTAGTAGTGATATTAACAGTTTTTGTCGTAGTTGCTGTGGGTAATAATCCTTGGGTAACATATACAATAGCACCTGTCTGTGGAGTATCATAGTTAGCATCTTTTGCTTTTAATTCTGCTCCTGTAAGCCTAGGTGCTATAAATCCGTCTGTTTTTGTAACATCAGAAGGTTTTCCCGTTACATCTAGTGTAGCTTTAGGAGTTTCAGTATTAATTCCGACCTGTGCGAAAGCGAAGGAAAAGGACATCATTGAAAGTAGAGAAATAAATTGTTTTTTCATAATTGTTTTCTTAGAATCTTAATGTTGTGTTTTTTGAAAATTTTCTCTGCAAATAAACAGGAAACATAGATTATAGAAAACTAAAAGGCTTTTGGAATTATTAATTTCGAAAATTAAACATTGTCAAAATATTGAAATACAGTGTGTTGAAAATTTCTTTTTTTCATTTTAAAAAAAGAAAAAAGAAGTGTTTGCTATGTTTATGTAAATATAAAATATGTTTTTTCAGTAGGAAGAAACTTTTCAGACAGAAATTATTGCAGAAAAATAAGGATAGTTTTCTGAAATTATTAAGAATATTAAGAGCCTGTTTAAAAACGGTATAAAAAAGAGTAAGGGTTACTCATTGGCTTAAAAACGTCAATTTAGAGCTGCAAAACAAAAAAATTGATGTATCCAACGGACTTAACTCTTACTCAGTGGCAATTTATAAAAAAAACGCTTGATTTTG
>NZ_JABBGI010000007.1 GCF_012927325.1 Chryseobacterium antibioticum
GCATTTTCATAAATAGTATCGCTTATCTAAAAGCTCTTCTGTGCTACCAAAGAACTTCCGTTTTTCAGTGGGGCAAAGATAACAACTTATTAATACGCAAAACAAACTTATTTAACATAAAGTTCATCATTTGACAATATTAAATCATAAACTATTGATAAGCAGTGATGAAAATTTAAACTAATGTTTAATTTCATCTTCCTTTTAGCTCCAGTCTTAGTTCTATTGTTTATTCTGTACATATATAAGGCTCAAAAACTCTGCATAGGACTTTTCCAATCCGATAATATCACCTGACTTTAGGTTTAAACCACCCGTTCCAGAGGTATCTGATTTAACTTTTGCAGATGAAACCTGAAAATATAGGTTTTCATCATTGTTTTTGGCCTGAACTTTAATCGTGGAACCTAGAAGTTTTTTTGTTGATATGGTATATACTTCTCCGGGAATGATATTCTGTGTAAGATAAGATCTTGGTGTGATTATATAATCCTTCCTATTGATATTAATCTTTTGATCTTTGTCTGAGGAAGCAAAAACATAAAGCACCCCTTTCTGGCCTGCTAAATTTTCTTTGGGAGTATAGTATAGAGCAATTTTATAATTTGCAGGATTGAGGGGCTGCGGAGTTCCATCTATATTTTCGAAAGGTTTAAATGAAAATGTATTGGCCCCTATTTCTTTTGCCTTCTTATATATTAAGGAAAAAACAGCTGCATCATCATTTGAGAATCCCTGAACTTCAATTTCCCCTAAATATTCGGCACCCTTTGTAGCTTCAGTTTTTTTATAGAGGAATTTGTCTGTATTGTCGTTTGTTTTTTCAACTTTCGAAAGGTATACATTCTGTGCACAACAAAGCTGGGCACAGAATACAGAAAAGGCAACTGCTAGATTCTTCATAATTATTGTTGTGTAAGTATTTTTACAGATTCTTCGAGGCTATTTTCCCAGTGCTTCGCTTCTACTTTATAAATTGCTTCTATTTTATCTAAAGACATGGTACTTCTGGCCGGTCTTTTTGCAGGCGTAGGATATTGTTCTGTCGTTAATGGATTTAATTTTACTGAAGAGTTTGAAAATTCGGCAATCTTTTTAGCAAATTCAAACCAGGTAGTTTCCGGATAGTTTGAGAAATGGAAAATACCAAAGGTTTTGTTTGGAGTTTGGATAATATCCATGATGGCCTCTGCGAGATCATTGGCATTGGTGGGCTGCCCAAACTGGTCTGCAACAATTCCCAATTCGTCCTTTTGAGAAAAAAGGTTCAGCATTGTCTTAACAAAATTCTTATTAAATTCTGAATAGAGCCAAGAAGTTCTTAAAATAATGGTTTTTGGATTGATTTCTAATGCCAGTTCTTCTCCTTTTCTTTTTGATTCACCATATATTCCGGTTGGGTTGGTGAAATCATCTTCTGAGTAGGAAAGGTTGGTATCCCCATCAAATACATAATCGGTGGAAATGTGAATCAGAATAGTTTTATGACCTGCACAGGCCTGGGCAAGGTATCCGACTCCGTCAGCATTTACGGCAAATGCTTTATCAATTTCTTTTTCAGCTAAATCAACCGCTGTGTATGCTGATGCATTGATACAGTAATCTGGTTTGTTATCGTAGAAGAAGTCATTGATCTGATCTTCGTCTGTAATATTTAAGGTCTGAGAATCTGTAAATATGAATTCATAGGAATTTTCAAAATCAGGGGCTATTTTTCTGATGCAGTTACCTAACTGCCCATTGCTTCCTATTACTGCTATTTTTTTCATCTGTAATTTATTATTTTACGTATCAAATGTACTGCTAAAAGAAAATATATGCTTTCATCATAAAAGATTATTTCCCTTTTTCCAGGTGGTTACGAATTTTTCGCGTTTTGAGATCTTAAAAACTTTACTCTTGGCTGGAAATCTTTCTGCTCCAGGTCGACATAGAACTTATGAAAAGTTTCTTTTATGTCTTCGGGGTGAACTTCTGATTTTCTTGTTTTGAGATTGAAATAGATCACAGTAACCCATAGTACGGCATGAACTGTTTTTTCATCCAGGCTTTTCATCAGTATTTCTACCTTAGCCGTTCGGTCCTGGACTTCTATGGTCTTGCTGCTGATCACAACCTGAGTATTGTATCTCACTTCTTTTAAATAAGCGATCTCATTCTGAATGGCAATCCATGTGCATCCGGTCTTCTTGGTATATTCTTCGTATGTGAATCCATAAAATGTTTCTACATGATCTTCTCTGGCATTGAACATATAGTCCAAATATTTTACATTATTCAAATGTCCTATCGGGTCACAATCGCTGAATCTCACTTTAACGGTCGTTGATACTTCTCTTTCCATAGCGCAAAAATAAAAAAACCGCCCCTAAAAGAGGCGGTTAATTTATAAAACTTTGTTAATTTATTAGTTGATCCCTAATTCTTTCTTAACAGCAGCTGTAGCGTCTGCACCTGATTTGTAAACCAATGCTGCAGAGTTTGCATCCATAATGAATTCATATCCGCTAGCTTTAGCTACTTTTTCGATAGCATCGTTCAGTTTTTTCTCGATAGGTCCGAAAGCAACATCTTGCTTACCCTGAAGATCTTTCTGAGCTTTCTCTTGCATTTGAGCAATCTCTTCCTGAATCTTCTGTAATTCTACTTCTCTAGCTTTGTTTTCGTCAGCAGTTTTCTTAGGAGCTTCCTCACTGTACTGCTTTAATTTAGCCTGTCCTGCATCCGCTTTTTTCTTGATCTCAGCTTGTTTTGCATCTAAGAAGGCTTTTATGTCAGTATCTGCTTTTTTCTTTTCAGGCATTGCATTAAGAACCCCCATTAAATCTACAGTAGCTAATTTCTGAGCTTTTGCCATACTTACCGATACAACCATTATTACCGCGGCAAATAATACACTTAATTTTTTCATAATTGGTAAAATAAATAATTTAATTTGTTTTTAGATTTCAATTTTAGGTAAAAGTTAATTTAAAAGTTACTTTTTACTTTTACTACTATTCTTTTCTTTTTTATCAGATCCATTCGATCCTTTTAATAAGACATCCAATACTTTTTCTGTATAATCAAATCTTGGCTGATGAATAATAACATTAGTGTTGCTTTTATCAATAACTATGCCTAAGCCGTTCTTCTCGAACACTGTTTTCACAGCGCCCCAGATCTGATCCTGGAACGGCACAACCAGATTTGTTCTCAGCTTTGTAATTTCGCCATTGGCTCCAAAACGTAAGCTTGTTGTTGTTTTGATGTTTTTATCGAGATCGACTACTTCTTTCTCTCTAAGCTTTAGCTGGTCTCCGATAAGCAAAACTTTTTCACTTTCAAATGCCGCTTTTTTTCTTTCGTACTCAGACTGCAGATTTTGAAGTTCTGACTGCCAGGTATCGATCTGTGAATTTAATCTTGCTTCGGCTTCTTTGTATTGAGGTAATTTATTTAAAATATACTCAGTATCTACCACTCCTATTTTCTGGGCATTTGAAAACCCAAAAAGCAGTAAAAATACAAATGTGAAAATGATTTTAAAGTTCTTCATAGGTATGAATTATAATGATTGGTTCATCAAGAAGTGGTTTCTCCATCCAGATGGCTCTGTTCCTGAAACAGTTTTATCAAATCCATAAGCAAAGTCAAATCCGATCAAACCGAACGCCCCCATATATACCCTAACCCCAACACCTACTGATCTTTTCAACTGGAATGGATTGTATGCACTCCATGAGTTCCATACGTTACCCCCTTCAGCAAAGGTAAGTGCATAAATCTTGGCGGTCTGATTCATTGAAATCGGATATCTTAGCTCTAATGTAAATCTGTTATAGATTGTACCTCCACCTTTTTGTGTAATATCGTCAGGTTCTCCTCCATATGTAGAAGCATTTTCGTAACCTCTTAAAGGAATCAATTCACGACCGTCATATCTACCTCCAAATAAACCTGTACCTCCAACATAGAATCTTTCGAATGGCGGAGCACCAAGTTTTTTATTGTATCCATCCATGAATCCCATTTCAGCAGAAGATCTCAATACCAGTTTTCCAGCAACTTCGTTATAAACGTCGGCTTTGAACTTGATTTTGTAGAATTCCATCCACTTATATTTGTCAACCGGTGACATTGTAGAATAATCTTTATTACTGAACAATGAGTAAGGTGCGGTCATTTTCGCGGAAACTTCAATATTTGAACCCGTTGTTGGAAAGATAGGGTCAAGACCTGCTGAGTTTCTGCTTAAACCTAAGTTAAGACTTAAGTTATTGGCATCCCCGTAGTATTCTGTTGTATCTCCAAACTGGAATGGATAGTTACTGAATTTATAATTCTGGAACTGGATTCCTGTGTACAATGAGAAATAGTCATCCGGCCAGTTCAGTAATCTGTTCAGACCTACTGAAGCGGAGAAGATGTTAAGCTTCTGATCACCACCATTACTGTCATTATATTTTACTCTGGAAGTGTTTAAACTTACTGAAAGCGCAGTTGGTCTAGTTCCAAACAACCAAGGCTCAGTAAATGAAACTCCGTAGTTTTGGAAATATTGTCCTGCCTGTGCCTGGATAGATAAAGTTTGACCATCTCCCTGAGGTACCGGCTTAAAGTCTTTAAATTTAAGGAAGTTTTTCAGAGAGAAGTTGTTGAATGTAAGTCCTAAGGTACCAATAAAGCTGTTACCACCGTATCCTGCCTGTAACTGAACCTGAGAAGACCCTTTTTCAACCAGCTTCCAGTTGATATCTACGGTATTATCCTGCTGGTTCGGCTGAATATCCTGACCTACCTGTTGTGGATCAAAGAAAGACATACCTGCCAGGTCAAAATAAGTTCTCTTAATTTCTGTTTTTTTGAAAAGCTGCCCCGGTTTTGTTCTTAAAGCTCTCAGTACAACATGATCATGGGTGGTTGTATTCCCTTGCCAAGTCACTTTATTCCACGTGGCTTGTTCTCCTTCATTAATTCTGATCTCAAGATTTACAGCATCTCCGGATACCGATTTTTCCACCGGTGTAATGTTAGAGAAAAGGTAACCGTTATTCATATACATCGATTTGATGTCTGAATCGTCTTCTTTACCTCCGTCTTCTCCTACTTTTTTATTGAAACCTACGGCATCGTAGATATCTCCTTTTTTATATCCTAGTAATCTCTGTAAATATTCTGTAGGATACACTGTATTTCCGGTGAATGTAACATCTCCGATATAATACTTTTTCCCTTCGTTTAATTTTACATTGATTTCGTAGTTATTTCTTTTATTTCTCCATACGGAATCTGAAACAATAGCAGCATCTCTATATCCCAAAGAGTTATAGTAGCTTACAAGGCTTTGCTTATCTTCCTGATATTTTTCTTCAATAAATTTAGAAGACTTCAGAATACCACCGATCCCAAATCTTCTCTGTTTGGTTTCTTTGAAAGCTTTTTTTCTAAGCTGAGCATCGGTAACGCTCTGGTTGCCTTCAAATTCGATATGGTCAATTTTTATTCTTTTGCCCTTTTCTACATTGATGGTCCAGTCTACCATAGACGGATCGTTTGCATTCACCTTATCCTGGATGGTAATTTTAGCATCAGCAAAACCTTTTTTCACGTAATCCTTAGGAACTTTAGTCTTAAGGCCAGAGATCAGGTTTTGGGTGATCTTTGTTCCAGGCTTTAGATTGTTGTCTTTAGTCAGCTTTTCGTTTTTAGATTTACCGATCCCTTTACCTGTGAATTTTACTTCACCAAGTTCTTTAAGGTCTTCTAAGTAGAATCTTAAAATTATGGTTTGCCCTTCAATACTCTGAACATACACTTCAACTTCTGAAAAAGACTGGGTATCCCAAAGCTTTTTAACAGCGTTACTGATTTTCTGTCCTGGAATATCTACAACTTCGCCTTTCGTTAAGCCCGTAAATCGTAAGATCTGTGCCGGCGTATATTTTTTTACCCCATCTACAACAATGTCTTTAAGAGTGTAAGTTCCTGCGTCATTTTCTGCATGTACAGCGCTATTTACTTTAGTGCTGTCCTGAGGAGTTACTTGTCCATAAAAATGCGCCGAAGCAGCAAACATTATGATGGGTAATAGTCTAAACTTCATTTTATCGAGTCTTTCTTTTCTTTAAATTTATTGGGCATTTATCTGATCGCCAGTCAATCCGTATCTTCTTTCTTTGTTTTGATAATCAACAATACACTGGAAAAAGATATCTTTTGTAAAATCTGGCCATAGGACATTTAAAAACTGTAGTTCTGCATAAGCAATCTGCCAAAGAAGGAAGTTGCTTATTCTGATTTCACCACTTGTTCTGATTAGAAGGTCTACAGGAGGAAAGTCTTTTGTATACAGATAACTTTCGAATAGTTTTTCATCAATATTTTCAACATCAACTTTTCCTTCTTTCACATCAGAGCTGATATTCTTTACCGCATCTAACATTTCGTTCTGTGAACCGTAGCTTATTGCCAGCACTAAATTGCCTTTTGTGTTTTCTTTAGTAAGTTCTACAACCCTTTCAAGCTGTTCTCTCACCAGGAGAGGCAGTTTTCCCAGATTGCCTATAACATGCATTCTAAGGCCTTTGCTGAAAATTTCTTCGGCTTCCAGCAATAAGGTTTCCACCAGCAGATTCATCAGTGTACTTACTTCATCTGCAGGACGGCTCCAGTTTTCAGAAGAAAATGTATACAGTGTTAAATAGGGTATATCAATCTCATTACAGGCATTAATGGCATTTCTTACTGCATTAATGGCATTCTTGTGTCCGAAGGTTCTTTCTTCGCCACGAGTTTTTGCCCATCTTCCATTGCCATCCATAATGATGGCGACGTGTTTCGGTAAATTCTCAGAATTTATTTTATCTTTAATCAACGACATATTAATTAATCACAATAGCATGGAGGTCTTCCGAATGAATAACTTAGTCCTAAACTAAAAGTATTCATCCAATCTTTGGACCTTTCATCCCCTATATTTCTTTTGTTAATAAGTTCTTGCTCTCTTTCTTTAGAGACTGCATAATAATTTCCTGACTGCAGCAGCGAACCGCCTGTAGTAGGATCCAGGATATCAGCATTAAAGCTGGAAGTTACATCTTTAGACATAATTCTGCTGTGATCCAACTGATCTGTTAATGTATATCTGAATGTAGCTTCTGCAAATATAGCCCAGCTATGGTTGAACTTATATTTTAAACCTACCCCAAAAGGGATATGCATTGTTACTTTTTTTCCTAATGTGTATTCCGGAGTACTTTTAAAATCCAGTTCATTAAGAGGAGCCTGTGCTACTCCGTCTGCATCTCTTCTAAAGTCATGGACAAGATTAGCTTTAGGAGAATCAAACATCAAAGCACCGATACCTCCGAAGATGTATGGGCTCACCATGCTTACCTGCTCGTTATTGATAGGGAAAAAGTTGTATTCGAACATTAAGCTGGTTTCGTATACATTGTTTTTTCCGTATGAGTTTCTATTCACTCTATATTCTTCTTTTGCAGCTTTATCGCTGAACTGGATCTGGTTGTAACCTAAGTCCAATCTAACGGTTTGGTGCGGGTTAAAATTAAATCTATATAATAAACCTCCATAAAATGGGAATCCCCATTCTGACATCCTGTCTAAATCCAACGGCTTTTGTAAAATGTAATTGGTCCTTCCAATGTCCCCTACTAGGTTACTCATCCCTAGACGAACTCCCAATTCGTTTCTTTGTGCTTTAACACTTACCATTCCAAGGAGGGCAAGAAAGCTAAACAATAATTTTTTATTCATAAAAGAATATGGATTTATGGTTATTTTAAAATTTAATTTTTGCAAATATAAAACATTTTTATATTAATGATATTCTTAATGTATAGTTAAAAATAAACAAAAAAACATAATTTGTTATAAAGTAAACGGCAAAGTGGCAAAAATATTCTTTTTTCCTTAGATTCCAAATACTGAACGTATTAAAAAACCCCCATTTGCTGAGGGTTTAAAACGCTATTTTTTATTAAATATTGTCTGTACCTTATTTCGTATTTTTATCAATAATGGTTCTTTATAATTTTTGTCTTCATCGAAATAGCCGTAACCGTATCCATAGCCGTAGCCATATCCATAGCCTTGTTTTGTATTATAGTCATTATAAATAAGACCTAAATGATTAATTTCTTCATTATGGTACTTCTCCGTAATCATTTTCAGCATATATTTTTCTGTATATTCGTGACGCACCACATATATGTTGGCATCAGAATATTTCATCAGCTCATACGAGTCAGCTACCAGACCTACCGGCGGCGAATCGATAATGATAAAATCATATTTTTCTTTCAACTCTTCTAAAAATCTGAAATTTCTTTCGCTCATTAAGAGCTCTGAAGGATTGGGAGGGATAGGTCCGGAAGTCGCAACATCCAGATTAGGAATTTTGGTTTTATTGATGATCTGCTCTATTTCAACTTCTCCTGTAAGATAGTTGGAGATCCCATATTTATTATCGATTTTAAAATCCCCGAAAATCTTAGGCTTTCTAAGGTCCATCCCAAGCAGGATTGTTTTTTTATCACTTAATCCTATTACTGAAGCCAAGTTGATAGAAATATATGTTTTTCCTTCTCCTCCAATGGATGAAGTAACCAAAATGGTTTTTCCTTTCCCGTCTTCCTTATTGTTTTCCATCAGAAATCTCATGCTCGCTCTTATCCCTCTGAACGCTTCTGATACTGATGATTTAGGCTGTTCCAAAACGGTAAGCATATTCTCGTTGCTGTTGTTTCCAATCACACCCAGAAGCGGAATCTTCGTTGCACTTAACAATTCTTTGATATTTCGGATTTTATTATCTAATGCTTCCCCGATGAGAATGAATAATAATGGAAGTAATAGCAGTCCGGTCATAATTGCCAGCTTTATCGCTTTGATATTCGGACCTATCGGAGCCTGTCCCAGGTTCTTGGCAGGATCTATTACCGTTATATCCGACTGGTTGGTAGCCACTTTCATTTGCGCCTCATTTTGTCTTCCCAAAAGGCTATTGTATGTAGCTTCTATCATACTGTATCCCCTTTCTGCATCGAGATATTTTCTTTCTTTTTCAGGATATGAATTCAGATCGATATTTGCTTCTGCCACCTGTCGGTCTATTTTACTGATCTCATCATAATATTTCGTATAATAATTTCTCAAAGTACCAGAAGATCCTGATCTTGCTTCATCAATAAGTCTGTTTATTTCTTTAATAGGCTCAGAGTTCGGCTTATAGATGGTTGACATTTCTCTTTTCTTCATGTATAAAGCTTTAAGCTCTGTCACAGAAGCAGAAAAGAATCCGTCTTCAAAACCGGCAGCATTGGTGCTGATCATTTTATCAAAATCTTGAGCCTGTAAAGTATTTTTAATATTGTTCAGTGAGCCGATCTTACTTACAATATCAGCTTTCTTCGCTTCAAGGTCTTTTATTTTATCTAAAGACTTTTCGTCTCTGTCTTTAATATTATAAAGCTTTTCTGAAGTTTTTAAGTAGTTCAAAGCTGTAGCACTTGAATCTAGTTTTTTGCGGATATTATCTATATTATTCTGTAGATAAAGATCTGTATTTTTATTAACTATATTTTTATCGGCAAGTCTTTTTTTCTGAAGTTCCGTTACTGATTTATTTAAGAAATTTACAGTACTGTTGAGATTAAATCCTTTTTTATTGATAATCATGATCGTCCCGATCTCCTTATCAAATTCTACTCCTATTGTAGAAACAATATCATTAACACTCTGGTTAACAGAATTAAGTGTCACGATAATATTCTCAACTTTTATTTTGGGGGTATCAGTATTTCTAAGCAATCTGAATCTAAGATTCGGAGAATTAAACCATTCGTTAATTTTTATGATCTTATTTGCTGGTTTGCTGTATCCATTAATAGACTGAAAGCCTTCTGTTTCATAGCTATACAGGTTGGTAGACTGTCCCTCTGTCGGAAGAACTACCTCATAGGAATCTCCTCCTTTTGGAATCAGCGTAATAGGATAATTAATCTGCTGAAGGTGTTTTTTATCTACTTGCAGAAAGATCGGCGAATCTGTTTTATCAATATACGTTGATTTGATTACTCCTTTGGTAGAATAATTAACAAAAAGATCTAGTTCTTTCACCAAAAACTCGTTATGAGATCTTGATAAAAGCATTTTTTTAAGATAAACTCCATCTTGATTTCCGTTCTGTCCCCAGATAAAGTTGATAGACTGGTTAGGTGTAAAATAGCTGGAAGTATTATTGGATATGCTCAAAGAAAGGTTTGAAGCATAAATATTCTGTGCATAATATTTACTGTATACCCAGGAAATAACATAGCCGATCAACAGCATAAATACAAACCAGTACCAGTTTTTGAGTATTCTTCTCAGAAAATGTTCAATATCAAATAATGCAAACGATCCGTACTTTTCCTTCTGGAGTTCACTTTTCCCTACTTTGGTGTCTTTTTCTGGAATCATGGTTAAAGGTTTTTAAGAAGCAGGTAAATTGATAATGCTGTAGTAATCACCGATACTCCAGTAACTAAAGTTTGTACAGGATCTTTCCCAAATCCGTTCAAGCTCTTTCCTCTGGTATTCAGATAGATCTCGTCACCATTCTGTATATAATAGTAAGGCGAATTCATAATATCTTCGCGAGTAAGGTCTATTGTTGCTTTTTTGATTCCTTCCGGCAGTTTTCTGTGGATAACTATATTTCTTCTATCTATCGTTCTGTTCAGACCTCCATTAATAGCAAGTGCCTCCGTGATTGTAAGTGTATTTTTGTGTACTACTTTTTCTCCTGAAAGACCTGTAGTTTCTACATCTCCCAAAATATAATACGTAATCCCGTTTGTATTCAGCCTTACTTCAGCCTTTCCTTCCTGAAAGTTTTCATTTACTTTTTCCTGAAGCTCCTGAGTAAGGTCTTCAAGTGTTCTTCCTTCCGCTTTAACATATCCTATTCCGAAGACATTAATATCTCCTTTGGAATCTACCTTCAGTCCGTTAAAATAAAAATTCATATTTCCTCCCACAGATGAGCCGCCAGTACCACCTCCAGCACCTGCTGATGCGGTATTATTACCACCGTTAACTCCACCTGATGAATTTAGAGAAGAATAGAATTGAGCTGCATCTCCCTTAGGAGTAGTTACAATATTGAGATTAAGTATATCATTCTTTGTAATTCTGTAGGTAGGAATATTGTAGGGAATAAGTCCTTCCTCATTAATTACAAGGCTTTCGCTGGGTTGCATATACCTCACATCTTTTTTGGTGATGCAGGATGTAATAAAAAAGGGTAATATTAAAAATAAATACTTTAAGTTCTTCATCATATTTGAATGTTGTTTGCAAAAGTAAAAATTAAATTGATATTTTCTTGTTATTTCGTAAACGATAAATAATATCTGGGAGGTAGGCACCAAAAAAACCTAGTAAAATGATTATCAGCAGAAGCAGATTTATATTGATATGCCTTAAATAATAAGCTACCGTTACGATCATCAGATAATAAACAATGATATAAAATGTGGAACGTCTGTGCGTAAGATCTAGTTTGAGCAACTTGTGATGGATATGGTTTTTATCGGCATCAAAAGGTGATTTTTTATTGCAGATCCTTACAATGATCACGTTTAAGGTGTCTACTATAGGCAAAATAAGAATAGCTACCGCAATAGCCGGAGCTGACTGAAGGTGATACCTCGGAACATTGGGAAGTTCTTTATCGATGAAAATATCGATGAAACAGATGGATGTAAAAGCCAGCAGGAAACCGAGAAGCATTGATCCCGTATCCCCCATGAATATTTTATTGGTCCTGTAATTAGATAGATTATAGTACAGAAATGCCAGTACAGTTCCTATAATAATCGCTGACAAAACTACTAATGGATAGTTATATTCTCCCAACCGGTAGTAGCTTATTCCAAATAAGCCGCTGCAAATGACAGAGTATCCGCCGGCCAATCCGTCTATTCCGTCAATCAGATTGAATGCATTGATCAGGACAATAAAGGTAATGATGCTGAACAATATACTTACAATATAACCAAGTTCATATATCCCCAATATCCCAAACAGGCTTTTGATTCTGATATCCGATCCTATTACAATAAGTGATGATACAATGATTTGTGCTACCAGTTTCTTATACGCTCTCATCACAACGATATCGTCCATCACTCCAATATAAAGAAGGATAATTAATGAGGCAAATAAAAATTTATAGAGATCAAATAGTTCGTAGGCAAAGATTGATGCGGAGATTCCGATCGAGTAAAAAATAGCAATCCCTCCAAGATTGGGGATTTTCCTGAGGTGAGAACTCCTTATCCCTGGCTCATCCATAAGATTCTTTCTTCTGGATATTTTAATGATGGTAGGAATGGAGAAATAGGTAATTAAAAAAGCAAACAGAAAACCCAGTCCTATTTTCACGTAAAAAATAGAAATTCCTGATTCGCTTAAGAACAATTCAAAATTCTTCATTTTTTTTTATCAAGTACATCATTAATGCCTCTGATAAAACTTCTCCAGACGCTTCATAAGAAACTCTCTGTCAAAGTTTTAGTGATGACCGAAATAATTGTACTTATCATTTGTGTTATAACATTTTTCTTATCAATTTCTTTTGTCCGGCAAAAAATAACAGATAAAAAATCTTTTTTTTCACTGGCAAAGATAAAAGATAATTCTTACCGAAACGACTATAGCTCAATATATCTTGAATTTTTATTTTTCTTTCTTCCATAAAAATGGCCAATTCATCAGTCATTGTATTGAACGTTTCTTCGTTCTTCACAAAAGCAACATAAGCAAGAAAAGAATACACGCCTTCAAAAATCTGAAAATTTTTCAGTTCTTTCCTCTTATGGGAATATTCTGATTCTTCAAATCCAGATTCCACATCTTTCACGGCCTTCAGGATATCAAGCCCTTTTTCTGTATGGGTTTTCGTAATAGAATCTGTACGCTCCAGGTACTGATAATGAAAATTCTGCGTCTGAGCCACAACTTTGCACTCAAGAAGCAGCTGCGGTATCAGCTGAATATCTTCAAAATGAACTCCTTTTTTAAACCTTTTATCAGCAAAGAGATCTTTTTTAAACAACTTATTGCAGGCAAAATAGCTAAGATCCGAAAAAACTGAAAAATGATCTTCCAATTCAATCTTTTCTGACATATTGGGAATTTGCGTCAGTTTCTGGACAACTTTTCCGTTCTGATCTACTTTCTGGATATTACAGATAACCATTTTAGCATCATGCTTTTCTGCTAGTTGCAACATTTCTTCAAACATTGTGTTTGTGACATAATCATCACTATCCACAAAACCTATATATTCTCCTGAAGCTTTGTCTAATCCAAAATTCCTGGCATCACTTAAACCTCCGTTCTCTTTGGTAAACGCTTTTATTTTTCCCGGAAACTTTCTAGCATACTCTTCAATGATCAGTCCGGAGGCATCTTTACTTCCATCGTTAACAACCACAATTTCAATATCCTGAAGACTTTGACTCACAAGAGAATCCAGGCATTTAGCCAGATAATTCTCTACATTATACACGGGAACTATAATTGAAACCATCATTTTGTTTCTGCTAAATTAACGATTCCTTTTGCTAAAAATTCACTGAATTTCTGATAGCCTTGTTTATTTAAATGAAGCGGATCTGCATATAAATTTCGGTTTTTATCAAAATCTTTGCTTACTTCATCGAAATTTAAAATGGCCGCTTTTTTATCCAGTCCATTACGTTTTAAGTCTTCCAGGAGGGCTGTTCTGTAATCTGGTATCTTAAATTCTGTTCCTCCGTTTAAAAATAATTCGGCCCCTCTGTTGCTAAGACTGCTTATTATATTTTTATTTTTAAAATCTTCTTCGACTCCAAATTCAGGAAGAGAAACCACAACGGGTTTGATGTTATAATGCAACAGCGTTTTGATGATCATCACCATATGGTGGGTGTAAAATTCAGGTCCTACATGGGTTGCCGCATCATTGACCCCAGCAATTACAATGCAGTAATCCGGTTTTTTATCAATTACTTTTTTGGAAGAGAACTCTTCTCCATCGTCTTTAAAAAGATTTTCATAAATCCTTTTAGTCTTGGCGCCTGGATTTCCGGATGAATAGATTTCCGACTGAACTCCTTTATCCAAAAGTTTCTTTTCCAGAAGGGAATCTAAATTCTGTCTCACGACCCAACTGTCGCCAATAATACCGATCTGTAACCCGGTTTCAGGTTTTGTACCGGAAGAAAAATAATTTTCCTCTCCTGCATAGGAATATTTATTCCAGAAATATACGAAGCAGAACACTCCGGTCAGCAGAACACTACTTAATACTATCTTTTTTTTCATCTTGTGTATACTTAAAAGGTCAGCCTGGGATTAAGCGTTCCTCTTTTTGCTTCTTCAAAATCTTTCCTGGAACATGGAATACAGTTTTCTATATTGTCATCATCCCCAAAATACCATAAATTGCTGAAGGTATCCCGTTTGAAAGCATATTGATCTTCATCTATCAAAACATAGAACAGCTCATAATGTCTTTCTCTGGGATGAGACCGCTGGATGTTGATCCCTTCGATCAGATACCAGATCATTTGTGCTAGTAGCTGATGATTTAACTGATTTTCGGAATAGATATTATAATTAAAAATCCCTACAGACTTTAAGTTTTCGCTCAATCCTATTTCTTTCATATAGGCACAGATCTCTCTCCTGTTCAATCCGTTCACCTGAGGATTCATAGAAAAGGGTTCACTGAAGCTTTCAATGGCATCACAGTTTAAGGTTACCAAATCTGTTTTCCTGAAAAACGGTTCTGTTTTTTCTGTGGAATTCATCATTTCAGCCAGACGGATGATATCAAATTCAACTTCTTTAATGAGTTTTATTGAATCTGCTTCATTCAGATGCTTCTGATATCCTAAGTGATGGTAGTTTTTGATCGAGAAATTTTTAGACCCTAATATCTTTCCTAAAAAAGTATGTTCATTGATAGCCTCACCCTGCTGAAGGGAAATAATATTGCTGATCTGGGTATAATTGATATTTTTCTTATGAAAATTCAATGTTGAGAATAGTGAGAAAGCAAAATCGTTGGACCCTCCGATAATCACCGGAAGGGCTCTTTTGTAATGGCATGCTGATAAAACTTCCTGCAGAATGTAATGGGAATCCTGAACAGATTTCCCGGAAACAAGATCTCCAAGATCTACTACAGGAATTTCAAAATCCAGCTGTGAAAGTTTATAAAACTCTTTTCTGACTGCTGTAAAATCCTGTACTTCCGCATCGCCGCCCGCTCCTCTGTAATCCGAAACAAAGAGAAGAACGATACTGTCTTCTTTTATATCTTTCGTAATCTTACTGCCGATCTGCCAGCTTTCTGCTTTGAAATTTCTTGGTGAAATGATAAAATCTTCAAAATCCATATTTTTAATCCGAAAACTTGAGAATAGGTTAATTTACTAATTGCTTTACTGAACAAACATACAAAAAAACCACAGCAAGTTCCTATCCTGTGGCATTTTTGTTCATAAAAAAAGCCGTCAACACATATTGTTAACGGCTTTGTATATTTATTTTAAGATTACTTCTTTTTGGCGGCTGGCTTTTTCACAGCAGTTGTTTTCTTCGCTGCCGGTTTCTTTGCGGCTGGCTTCTTTTTCTCTACAAAAGCATTTTTGTCCTGATCTGTGATCCATTTTTTCACCTCATCCAGAGACACATCTTTCAGCTCTTCAGCCTCATATTTTGTATCATCTTTTTTCTTCGGAATCTTAAACATTGCTTTTCCGAATTTAACGAAAGGACCCCATCTCCCATTTTCGATAGAGATCTTTTCTTTTTCCCATTGCTGGATGTATCGGTTGGCTTCTTTTTCTAGCTTGGCATCAATTAATTCGTTGATATCGCTTTGTGAAAGGCTCTCGAAATTATATTTTTTCGGAACATTGATAAACAAGTCCTTGTATTTGATAAACGGTCCGAATCTTCCGGTTCCTTTGGTTACCGGATCTCCTTTGTAAGTAGCAATAGGTGCATCCGCTTTTTTCTTTTCGTTGATGATCTCTTCTGCACGCGCCTGGCTCACAGCGAGAGGATCTTCTCCTTTTGGAATGCTGATAAACGCTTCACCCCACTTTACGTAAGGGCCGAATCTCCCCACGCCCACAGAAACCCCTTGTCCTTCAAATTCATCAAGTTCAAACGGAAGCTTGAAAAGCTCCAGTGCTTCAGCTAAGGAAATGGTTGCAATATTCTGTCCGGTCATCAATGAAGCGAAAGTTGGTTTTTCTTCATCTTCAGTTTCACCAATCTGAATCATCGCTCCGAATCTTCCGATTCTCGCGTGAACATTTTTACCTGTTTTAGGATCTACTCCAAGAAGTCTGTCACCATTCGCCCGATCAGCATTTTCTTCTACATCTTCAATTCTCGGGTGGAATTTTGAGTAGAAATTGGTCATCATTTCCTTCCATTTCTGATCTCCGTTGGCAATTTCGTCAAAACTTTCTTCTACTCTTGCGGTAAATCCGTAGTCTAGAATTTCTTTGAAATTATCCGTTAAGAAGTCATTCACTACCTCACCGATATCTGTAGGGACAAATTTATTTTTGTCGCCCCCGAATTTTTCTTCAAGAACTTCTTTTTTGATTTTCTCTTTTATCAGAGACATTTTGACCACTTCACGGGTGTGAGGATCGATCTCTCTTTTGTCGACATATTCTCTGTTTTGGATGGTCTGGATGGTCGGTGCATAGGTAGACGGACGTCCAATTCCTAGTTCTTCCAGTTTTTTCACCAGTCCAGCTTCCGTATATCTCGCGCTTGGTCTTGTGAATTTTTCTGAAGCTATAATTTTTTTATAACTTAAAGTTTCACCTACACTTACTTTAGGTAAAAGCTTTTCGTTGTTTTCTTCATCATCGTCCTCTGTCTTTACAATCCCGTAAGCTTTTAGGAAACCATCAAAAATGATCACCTCACCCTGCGCTTCAAAATGCTGGGGCAACGATGCATTTCCTATTTCAATGACCGTCTTCTCAATTTTGGCGTTAGCCATCTGTGAGGCCAGTGTTCTTTTATATATTAATTGGTATAATCTGTTTAATTGAACATCACTGATACTTTTCACAGCAAAATCAGTGGGGCGAATTGCTTCATGGGCTTCCTGTGCGGAAGCAGATTTTGTTGTGTAGTTTCTTGGTGAAGAATATTCAGATCCGTATTCTGAAGTGATCTGTTTTTTCGCTCCCTCAATAGCCTCCTGAGAAAGGTTGACGGAGTCAGTTCTCATATAGGTAATGTACCCTTCTTCATATAGTCTCTGTGCAAGACGCATCGTATTGGTTACATTATACCCCAATCTTGAAGAAGCCTCCTGCTGTAGCGTGGATGTAGTAAATGGTGCAGATGCAGAACGTGTTCCCGGTCTTGTTTCAACATTCAGAACTTTGAATTCTGTAGTTTTTGCTTTTTCAAGGAACTTCTCTGCGTCTTCTTCTTTTTCGAAGTCTTTTTTTAGTTTAGCAGAAATTTCCTGCTCGGTTTTATTTAAGAAGATTCCATCCAGTTTAAAACTTGCTTTTGGAACAAACTCACGGATTTCTTTTTCTCTTTCTACAATTAATCTTACAGCTACAGACTGTACTCTTCCTGCTGAAAGACCAGGTTTTATTTTTTTCCAAAGAACTGGAGACATTTCAAAACCTACAATTCTGTCTAAAACTCTTCTCGCCTGTTGAGCATTTACCAGATTCTGATCAATATCTCTTGGATTTTCAATAGCTTTTAGAATGGCATTTTTAGTAATTTCGTGGAAAACAATTCTTTTTCTGTTTTCAGGCTTTAATTTTAATTCGTCTGCAAGGTGCCATGCAATAGCCTCTCCTTCGCGGTCCTCATCGGAAGCCAGCCATACCATCTCGGCTTTCTTTACGGCAGCCTTTAATTCTGCTACCAGTTTCTTTTTATCAGCCGAAACTTCGTAATCAGGACTGAATGTGGCAAGGTCTATTCCCATTCCTTTTTTTGGAAGATCACGGATGTGTCCGAAACTTGATTTCACTTCGAAATCCTTCCCTAAATATTTCTGAATAGTTTTTGCTTTTGCCGGGGACTCTACGATTACTAAATTTTTCGACATTCTAAAAAAATTTTTTGCAAAAGTAAAGCTTTTTTATTATATACTTTTTGTTAAAACAGTTTAATTTAATATTTAGATACGTTTAACATGCGCTTCCGAGGGCGTTTTTAGGCATATCAAGTGCTTTAGAGCGTACAGTTTAGGCCAAAATTCGGCCTCAATAAAATAGATGATATAGAATTTTTCATCAATGCTGATAGATGCAAAGTATATGGAAGGCATAAAAAAGCAGAACAGGAAACCCTATTCTGCTCTGCTACTGTATTTTTAAAGTTTTACGGTTTGATTATTTTTACCATCTTTTCAGAATTATTAATTCTTACTAAATATATTCCTGAAGGAAGAGCAGATACATCTGTTTTTCCGTTTTCGAACTGGCCAGACCTTACCAACTGACCAGACATATTATAGATCTGATAGTAATAGTCACTTTCTTGTGATGCACTGATATAAAGAACATCCTTTACCGGATTCGGGAATAAAGAGATCTTGTTTTCATTTACTTTTTCCTTTACCTCAGTATTACTCAACACCGCTGCCTGTTTACCGGAAGCCAAGACTGCGACCTGCAGTTTGGAAATAGGACCCGCCTCATTTCCGTCAGTATCATACTTCACCCTCACGCATCGGCAACTCGTCCCGAAGTACGGATCATTATTATCATTAAAGGCAATAAAGCGGTTGGCTGTAGAGGCTGCATCAAATAAAACATTGACTGATCTTCCCAGATAGTTGGCTGCCAGAGCTCCCGTCCAAACCCCAGGGTATTGGAAATTAACGGTATTAAAGGTTCCCTGCGAAGATTGATTCGCAAGAACACTTCTAAAGCCACGTGTTCCTGAATCCGGAAAATTCCCTACCACATATGATGCCCCCACAAACATATAGCCTATGGTAGAAGTTGTGGATGGATTTCTCACTCTAATCCCTGAATAGTCTGTCATGACATTATAAAAAGTGCCTATTTTTTTATCTTTTTTATACCATGGAGACTGTCCAAAATCCTGATTGGAAACCAATGCCACACTTGTAAGATCCGGGATTCTCCAACCTTCCGGGCATGGATCAAAAGGAGATTTCTTTCCCCCTCTACCCCATCGGTCTGCGGCAAGATTCGGCTCATTAGCCAGCCAGTCTGTTCCGTTGGTATAATTGGGTACAGCACTGTTATAGGGAGCGAAAGTACTTGGAATCATATACACCAAAGGATTCTTTACTGAATAGGACAGTACTTTGGCTATTTTATCTGCCGGTCTGTCCGTACTCTGCACATTTGAAACGGCAGCATAGGCATTGTAAGGGATAATATAATTTCCTTGCATATTATTATACATAGCAGCTGTAAGGGTAGTATAAGCCACTGCCCCATTATCTGATGCTGCCCCTAAAAATATATTGAACGTAGCTTTATTATCCGCATTTTGAAAGGTAGGAATTGGGTCTTTTCTTCCCCACTGATAATGCATTCCTGTAGAGGCTCTGATTTTTGCAAGCTCTGCAGTGGTGGGCGTAAGCCCATTCGCAACCATTGGGAAAGCATCTACTGCCCCCAGATTCCTATCCATGAATTCTGTCTGAAGCACAACATCTGCCTTAGTTACATAGTTCACATAGTTCACAGCCTCAGCAACCGGAGCTTCCGTTGTATAATTAAAAGATCCGAGAGAAGAATCTGTGATCCAGATATGCCAGCTCCAGTATACCGGAGAAGAAATACTCCCATTGTGTAATGTTACTACCGCATTCCCGCTCTGGTTCGGATTGATTACAACTGAAATCCTGGATTCGTTGATCCCCTGAAGTGAAGAAGGAGAAGGATTAATGACTGAAATCCTGTTGACCAGAGCCGTATTGGTCGTCCAAAGCACATTTGCCTTTAAATTACTGAAACTAGATGGATTCAGTATTTCCGGGTTATTCAAAAGCAGACTCTGCACTGAGAAAGCTTTACTTACGGGAATTTCTATAGTATACGGCTGGGTATTTTTAACAGCCTGATAGGCATTGGGGTTATTCAACCCCTCTAGGTATTCTGAAACAGAAGGGAGGTATTCAGAAGGAAAATCATAACGATCTACGATATAAAGCGGATCTTTGATACATCGGCAACCATTGGCTTCGGAGGTATACATTCCCGACATTGGCATATAGAAATACCTTCCTTTAATATTGGGATAATTAGGATCCGGAGTATCCGGTTGTCCTTTATCAGGGAGCATAAAAAGCCCTCTGGTGATTACTGCCGGAGATGCATCAAAGTGCCTGGCCATCGTTGCTGTCCACAAAGCAGTATGGTGCTGATCGGTATACTGCCCTACGTGGGCATTCCTGATGAGCTGTCCTGTTCCGGGGAAAATCCCTATATTATTTCCGCCAACATTCGAGAGATCAAAACCAAGGTTGGGATAAACCCGAAATCCCGTCATAAATGTAGGAACACCATTATCTGTAGGTTTTATGATGTGGTATTTGTTTGTTTCAAAAACATTTTTAGACATGTTGGTTCGAACTCCGAAAGGGGAAAAATCTACCCTGATATCATCGATGTAAGATTGAGATGCCAAATTGGCGACAAGCATTGAAGGCATCCTCCACCCGTTCGGACATGGATCGTAGGGAGATTTATCCCTGTAAGGTTGTGCACTACTATCGTTATTATATCCCGTGGTGATCATCCCCTGGGAATTGTCTGACCAAAGATTAAGCTCTGAGAGCCTGCTATCTGGAATTCCGGCATACCGTCCGAACCAATTGACCGGAAGGTTCACGTTGTTGTTATAATATGCCTGCCCGCTGTTGTCGTCTTTATTTACATAGATCAGGCTTAACGGGTTTTTCACAGAAATCCTAATATTATTGGCAACCTCCGCGCTGGCAAGCGGAACCAATTTCGTAAGGTTATCAATACTCACGGCTCCGTTAAAATTTTTCGCGCCTCTGTGTCTTACCCTTCCTATAGAACCTGACACCTCATAGAAATCATTTCCTCTTGTCACCAAAGGCGGAATCGGGTCTTTTCTACCCCATTGATAGAGCAGTCCGCTGTTTCTGTTCCAGTCTGAAGAAGTGACAGATCCGCTCAAAGCCCCCAAATTACGGTCCATCCATTTCCAATCGGAATCAGGAATCGGCTCGACCGTTCCGTCTGATTTCATTCTTGTAATATTGGTAAAGCTTTTATAAGCAGACCCATTGGTAGGATCGTCTGTTACCCAGATATGCCAACTCCAGAAGATTTCTCCGTCGACCCTCAGGGCAACAACGGCATTTCCTTTTTTTGTTTTGTTGATGGGAACTTTTATTTTGGCATCCTGATTAGAGTCCAGCATCTCCAGTGAGTATCCGGGTCCCGATTTAATCAATCCATGGGTATCTTCCCACAATACATCCGCAGTCACTTTCCCTGAAGGGATTCCGCCTGCTTTTATGTATTTATCATCTTTCCACATAACATACCCCTTTTTTACAGGAATCAGAAGACCATCACTACTTTGGCCGGGGTCAAAAATATAGCTGTTGGGGGCTTTTGTCCAGTCTTGGACCGCTTCTACTCTACTATCGGGTCTATGTAATGTATCACCCGTAGATACTACTCTCTCCGTAAATCTGTACGAAGGAGGAATCTCATTTAATTCCCTCCCATTCCTGGAATAGGTACAAATCGACACTAAGCAAAAAATTGCCGCTAAATTTTTAACTAAATTTTTCATATCCTTGAACTTGTGTGCCATTCAAGAAATGCAACTTTTAAGCCCTTCCTAATAATAAGCCAATAATAATATAAATAAAATTTCAATATTTAAATTAAATTACTAATAATATATCATTATTTGATTATTAATACAAAAACGGCACAACTCATTTTATAGCAAGCAAAAGTAAATATTTCAGCTGATATATCCGATGGACAAATTCAGGTTGAATAAATCTTAACAATACACTCTGTATAGAGAAAGGAAACTACAAAAAAGACAGCTTCCGAGCTAGTCATGGTCGGAAGATTTTTCTTCCGACTTTTTTGTCGTAAAAGTGTAAGAGGAATTCATTTAACATATTGATTTTTAGATGTTTAATTTGTATTTTTAATTTTAATTTTGTATATTTATAAGTGATAATCAAGTAGTTATGTCAGTTTTTAAAGATCACAAAATCTCACTTAAGCAAGTCTTAGAATTTATCCCCGAAGCACTTTTAAGCCATCTTTCTGCTAGCTCAAAAGTAGATTACTACAGCAAGGTTCTTCACGGAAGGAAAATGTTTTATCTGCTCCTGTTCTGTATTTTCGACAATGAAAAATTAAGTCAGCGAACTTTGGAGGACACCTTCAACAGCAGCGGTTTTAAGGCATTGTTCGGATTGGGTGAAGAGGAAAAAGTACGAAGAAGCTCTATCTCTGAAAGACTTTCCAAAATCGATTCCAATTATTTTAAAGAGATTTATGAACAGATGTATGGACGATTTTCAAGTCTTTATGACAAATCTGAAATTGAAAAATATAATCTGATCAGAGTAGATAGCACAATCGTTGCAGATACCTGCTGTAAACTCAAAGAAGGAATCGACCAGAAAAGTGGGAAGAAACTGGTGAAATTCAGTTTTTCTTTTGATGGAATTTTACCATCGGCTGTAGAGATTTTTACGGGACAAAAATACTCAGCAGAAGACAATGCGCTTGCTGAGGCTGTTCTGAGCCAGATAAAAAAACAAGAGCACCATGATAATATTTACGTCATAGACAGAGGGTTGCAGTCTACAAGAACGATGAAAGATTTTAAAGAAAAGTCTGTGAAATTTATTATTCGTTCCAAAGAAAACAGAAAATTTGAAGAACTCGAATCTTTTCTTGGTTCTGAGAATGTTCAAAAATGGGAAGACTGGGAAGTCATCAAAGACAGTAAAGTGAATCTCTACACCGGAAAACCAATCCAAAATAAGCGTGGAAACCTGCATTATAGAGAAGAAAAAGTGGAGACTGATTTTCGGCTGGTGGTCATCAGAAACGAAAAAGATAATAAAGAATTTTGGTTTCTGACTAATGAATTTGAACTCTCGTCAAAAGAAATTGCTGAGTATTACCGTAAAAGATGGGATATTGAAGTGTTTTTCAGGTTCCTCAAGCAAGAACTTAATCTAAGTCATTTGGTATCTCTCAATAAAAATGGAATCGAGGTTATGGTTTATATGACTATGATAACCGCAATGCTTTTGCTGATCTATAAAAAAGCAAATAATTTAGGCTACAAAACGGCCAAAAGACGCATTGCTATGGAACTTCGGGATATGATAACTGCTATTCTAATAGTATTTGCAGGAGGTGATCCCGCTAAAGTTTTCAAAACATAAAAAATGGCCGGAATTTCTTCCGACCATGACTAGCTTCCGAGCTGTCTTTTAGATGATATAATCAATAGATAAGTTCTTATGGAAGAATGTGATTTTTATAAAGTTCAATCGTAAATCTTCCAATTTTAATGTTATTAAAGAATCCAAAAACAACAAAGTTGAAAATAAACAGAGCAATGATAAACGCATAAATCATCTTTTTAACCCCTCCAGAAACAACATACATTGCGTTGGGAATGATGATATAGGAAAACCCGATAAACGTTCCCGCCAGCCTGGATGAAAAGATGGGATTGTTTCTGAAAATAAAATAAAAACAGATTCCGATGACTGCATAGTTCCTGTGGTATTCATAATAAGGATAAAGCTCCTTCATTTTGGTATCGAAGACAAATAGGAAGAATGTTAAAATAGCCATCATCGCCTCGGGAATACCAAAACCACCATTCAGCCTTTGTATAGACTCGTCCATATACCCGTTAAAGCCTTCTACCAACATGTTATCCGAAGCCATATTGGTAAGAAAATCTCCAAAAACCCGGTACACTTCAAACGGAGACAGGAAGATGGAAGTAATGATCAGCAAGAGCATTACTGCCTTATTTAATGGCACCCTTGCAACCCAGTACATCGGAAGGAACAGGTAGCATACACTGTGAATCCCCGAACCCAGAAATATAAAGAACAGGTAATGCCAAAACTTCCGCTCTTTAATATACCGTATGGCAAAGTAGACAATGAAAGTCCCCAAATTCTGCCGGATCTGCCCGCTTTCCCCTACAAAAAAGTTAGGAATAAACATAAACAGGGTAAATGTGAAGGGATAAAAAGTATTATCATTCGTATACTCTATTTTGAAAATTATCGCAAAAATGGCTATTACCAGAGTAAGAATATAAAAGGGAGCATTAAAGACATTCAGGAGAATCTTATTGATCAGAGTATACAACCACTCCACATCCAAATGCTCAGGACCTTCCAAATGCAGCATCTTCATGAATATACTGTAATAGCTCTTTGTATCTGAGTAAATATAAAGTCCTTTATAACTTCCGTAATCCGGTCCTACATTATCCCGGAAACCAACCAGTATAATGAGATAGATTCCTAAAAACCAAAACCATTTTTTTTCTACCTTACGCCCAAAAACTTCCTGAACACTAAAGAATAGTATATAGGCAATGGCCACTAAAAAATATGGATGTAGTAAACTCATGCTGATTCTAGGGGGTTTTTAAACTTGTGATATACTATGATCATTCCTGTAAGGATCAGTGGCAGGAAAAGCCTGACTTCCCAAAAAAGCCCTACCAGAGTGATCATAAGAAGATATGGTGCCGAAAAGAAGAGATATCTTTGAAAAACGGCTCTGTTTTCTTTGCCACTACATAGCTTATAGATGAAATAGAGCACAATAACGGCAAAAATAAGTCCGGCAAGATTAAAAGGACTTGTAAAATTCCTGTCGATATAAAACCCTTCCACAAAAGTTGTCTGCTCCTGCTTAAGGATGATTCTGAGACCAAGATAAGGTACAAGAAAGGCTATAACCAAAGGAATAATTTTCCAGATGGCTTTATAGTTTCCTTCCTTCAAATCTTTTATTCTAAAAAAAACCGCTGCAAAAAAAGCAATATTAAGACAGGCCGTCTCTCTTACAAACGTAGACAATATGGTAAAACCGATCAGAAGCCCGAAAAATATATTGTTCTCTGTATCAAGATATTTTAAAATCAGAAAAACACCTGTCAGGTAGCAGCACAAAGCAATGGTATCACAGTTGGTAGGCGCATACTGTGTAATGACAATAAAGAAAACCGACAAAAGGTGAATAATTCTCCTTGTATTGGTATTCTGAAGAAAGTCTACCGATTTCAGTTTAAATATCGTATTCAAAACAATAGAACATAAAACAAAAAACACACTGTTCATCAGAAAAAGTCCGTGATAAAAGGGAGTTCCATTTTTCGAAAGGAAATTTTTAAAAAAAGAAAGAGGTCCATCGATCAGACTGTACATGAGGTCTGTCATGTGTACACTCATAAAATTCGGAATTACCCTATAGGCATATACCGAAGAGAATAGAAAATCTGGTGTTTTTTCCGATGTCTTCAATCTGGTATAGGAAGATTCAAATCCGTAATAGGACATGGCAAATAGCAGAAGCGGAAGTACTATTACAAATAGAAATCCGTTTATTTTTTCATCATTTTTTTTCAACATATCTAAAAACAGATTCTTATTTATTTAATAATAATATTAGTTTAAAATATATTTTTTGAGAGGGAACTTTTGCAAAAGTAGATTATTTTTTTATTCTGCCTAGAATATTTTGTTGATTTTCAGACAAAACTTATAGCCGAAATGTTTTGAACTAAAACTGAAAAAATTAAATTTGCAGACTTGATCTCACAATGTAATGCATCGTTTTTTTATATTTTTATATTATCTGATTTCTAAAAACAGAATTTTTTCTGCCATTATTGCTTTGGGGATAGCTGGAATATGCGGTTTTTTTGCTTCAAAAATTAATTTTGAGGAGGATATTAATCAGATCATCCCTAAAAATGAAAAATCTGATCTTACGGCAAAAGTTCTTAAGCAACTGAATTTTTCGGATAAGATTATTGTGATCATAGAGAACAAATCCCACGAAGATAGTTTTCAGCTTTCTGAAACCGCTGATACTTTTCTACAGAAAATTGAACCTTTGAAGAATTACATTGGTTCTGTTCAGGGAAAGGTAAACGACAATGAGATCTCGGAAACCTTTGATTTTGTAAGCCAAAACCTGCCACTTTTCCTTGATGAAAATGATTATAAGGAAATTGAACAGAAACTTCAGAAAGACAGCATTTCAAAACAAATAGAGAACAATTATGTATCTCTGGTTTCGCCAACGAGTCTTGTGATGAAAGATTTCATCAAAAAAGATCCTCTGGGAATTACTTATTTAGGAATCAAGAAATTAAATGCTTTAAACATAAGCAAAGACTTCAAACTTGAAGATAGCTATATCGTCACAAAAGACGGAAAAAACCTCCTTCTTTTCATTGACCCTAAAAATAAGAGCAACGATACTAAGAGCAACGAAGCTTTTATCAACCAGCTCAATCAAATTAAAGATCATATCAATAAAGAGTTCAAAGAAAAAACGGAGCTCAGCTATTTCGGTTCGCCGGTTATCGCTGTAGCCAATGCACAACAGATCAAAAAGGACATCCAGAATACGGTAATGATCTCCATGACGGTACTGCTGATCCTGCTGATTTATTATTTCAGGAACTTTTTCACACCTATTATTGTATTCCTTCCAACTGTTTTTTCAGTTTTACTGGCCCTGCTGATTCTTTATTTTATCAAAGACAAAATCTCAGCTATTTCCTTAAGTGTGGGTGCTATTCTTATTGGGATCACAATAGATTATGCACTCCATATTCTTACGCATTACAAGCATAACAATAATATAGAAGAGCTTTATAAGGAGATCACTCAACCCATCATATTGAGCAGTGCTACGACTGCCGTGTCTTTTCTATGTCTGGTATTTGTCCGCTCCGAAGCATTGAAGGATCTCGGCCTTTTTGCCGCCATTACTGTTATTTTATCGTCCATTACCGCGCTAATCATTGTTCCCCAGCTTTATAAACCAAAGCAGAAAGAAGGCCATCACAGCACCAATTTTATTGATAAGATAGGTTCTTATCCGTATGAGAAAAACAAACCTCTGATCATTGGCTGTTCAGTACTCATCATTGCCTGTCTGTTTGGTTTCAGACACGTGGGTTTCAATGAGGATATCGGGGCACTCAATTTTATTCCGAAAGAATTAAAAATAAGCGAGGCCAAACTGCAGAAGCTTTCTGATATTACGTCAAAATCTATTTACACCATTTCTTACGGGAATTCGGAGGAACAAGCACTGACAAGAAACTCCCGTCTGAGTAGTTTCCTGGAGAAGGAAAAAAAAGAAGGGAAGATCCTTAGCTACAGTTCACTCGGAAATGTTGTCCTTTCTGAAAAAGATCAGAAACGCAGGATCGCAGTATGGAATACATTCTGGAGTGCTGATAAAAAAAGCAGAACTGTTTCAGAACTGGTGAACAGCGGAACTCAATTTGGATTCAACAGCAGTGCTTTTGACAGCTTTAATACTATTTTAAGTAAGAATTACACAACATTAAGCCTTAAGGACTACGAGAAGGTAAAAGCATTACAAATCTCTGAGTTTCTTAGCAATGAAAACGGTTTCTATACGGTTTCCAATGTGGTAAAAATAGATGAAAAGAAAAGAGACGCCTTCATAAAAGACGTTGAAAAAAATCACGATGCCCTGGCTATCGACCGTCAGCAGATGAACGAAAACTTCCTGGGGTTGCTGAAAAGAGATTTCAGTACACTGATTAATTATTCCCTTTTAGCTATCGTCCTGACGATCATTGTTTTCTTCAGGAATTTTGAACTTACAGTTCTTACGATGTTTCCTATTGTATTAACCGGAGTTGTAACGGCGGGTATCCTGTATTTCCTGAGACTGGAATTAAATATTTTCAGTACCGTAGTTTGTACACTGGTTTTTGGTGTAGGAGATGATTTCAGTATTTTCCTGACGAAAGCTATGCAGAAGGAACACACAACAGGGAAAAACGAGCTTCCTACCTACAGAACATCTATTATTCTGGCCGTTTTCACCACAATATTGTCTATCGGTTCTTTGATTTTTGCAAAACATCCGGCTTTACATTCACTGGCACTGGTTGCTTTGATCGGAATGTTCTCTGTGATCATCATCACCTCAACATTGTACCCGTTCTGGTTTAGATTGCTAATAACGAACAGAGCAAAGAAGGGACTTTCTCCCATCACTTTCAGACTGTTTTTAAGATGCATCATTTCATTCTTTTACTACGGATTGGGAGGATTGATTTTTTCACTGATCGGAAGTATCTTTATCAAGAGATCAAAAGGGAAAACTTTAGATATCATTAAATTAATTTTAGCTAAATTCTTAACATCCGTGCTGCACCTCAGTCCTTTTGTAAGAAAAAGAGTCATAAAAAACCCTTCGGAAGATTTCAGTAAACCGGCCGTGATCATCGCCAACCACACTTCTTTTCTGGACACGCTGGCTATTGCTATGGCTACGCATAAAATCATTTATCTGGTGAATGACTGGGTCTACGAATCGCCAGTTTTTGGAAAATTGGTAAAAGCGCTCGGCTTTTATCCTGTTTCGCAGGGAATCGAGAACGGCATGGAAAAACTGAAAGAAAAAATTGATCAGGGATATTCTCTGGTTGTTTTCCCGGAAGCGGAACGTTCTTATACCAACGATGTGAAAAGGTTCCACAAAGGAGCATTCTACCTGGCTGAACAGTTTGAACTGGACATCCTTCCCTTATATATTCACGGGAATTCTGAAGTACTGCCGAAAGGAGACTTCATCATCTACGACGGAAGCATCACGGTAAAAGTAGGTGAAAGAATCAGTAAAGATGATCTGAGTTTTGGAAAAAACTATTCTGAAAGGACGAAAAAGATCAACGCTTATTTCAGAGAAAAGTTTGCGGAATTGAGAAACGAACTGGAGGATGAAAATTATTTCAGGAAAAAATTATTCTTTAGTTATTTATTCAAGGACAGTGAAGTGGTCAAAGAAGTTAAAGATGATTTTAATGCCAACAAATCCGTTTATTTTGAATTAAACAAACATATTCCAAGGGATGCCTCTATTCTGCATATGGCAAGTGATTTCGGACAGAAAGACGTATTGCTGACCCTTTATCAGGCGGAAAGAAGGATTTTTTCACTCATTAAGAATGAGGACAGAAGACAGACGGCTATGCAAACTTATCTGGTTAAAAGAAGAAAGCTTCATTACATTAAAGACCTTGCAAAAATTAATAAGCCAATCGATATCCTTTTAGTTTCAGATAAGAGTTTCGACATCCATACGTTAAAGGAATTACCCGAAACTATAATTTTCCTGAATACCACACATTCAGCACCGGGCCATTCAGATTACTATGAAGAATTTAATTCAAAGGGAATAAAAATATTCAAAAAACACTAAATAAATATGAAAAGCATATTTTTGTAACCGCTAAAGAATATTAATGAAAAAAAACATACTCGTTATCTACTATTCACAGACCGGCCAACTGGAAGATATTGTGAAGAATGTGGCTCAACCTTTTGAAGCCAAAAAGGATGAATATGACGTTATCTATTATAATATTCAGCTGAAGGAAGAATTTCCTTTCCCGTGGCCGGGTGATGTGTTCTTCAATACTTTTCCTGAATCTTATCTTCAGATCCCGAAAGAGATCTTTCCTCCTTCTGAAGAGATTCTGAGCAAAAAGTACGACCTCATCTTATTCGGATATCAGGTTTGGTATCTTACGCCTTCTATTCCTGTCATCTCTTTTTTAAAGAGTGGTTTTGCGGAAAGAATACTGAAAGACACAGATGTGGTGACCATCTCAGGAACCAGAAATATGTGGATGCTTTCTCAGGAAAAACTTAAGGTATATTTAAAAGATCTCGGGGCAAAACTGGTAGGAAATATCGCTTTAGTAGACAGACATGACAATTATACAAGTGTACTGACAATCTTACGCTGGCTGACTACAGGACAAAAGGAAAAATCAGGAATGCTTCCCGCCGCCGGGGTTTCGGATGAAGAAATTTCGGGCTCTGTGAAGTACGGAAACATTATAGAAAAGCATTTCAGTAGCGGAAACTTATCTGGTCTTCAGCCTGAACTGGTACAGAACGGAGCCGTAGAGATCCGTCCTTTTTTGGTAAGGGTAGAAAAAGTAGGAAACAAGATCTTCACAATATGGTCCAATCTCATTATCAAGAAAAAAGAGAAACGTCCATTGCTGATAAAATTCTTTAAGGTATATTTGATGGCTGCGATATGGATTATCTCACCTGTCGTCTTAGTTTTACACTTACTGACAACCCCTATATTTTGGTATAAAAGACAAAAACAAAAAACATATTTACAAGGAATTAATTTAAAATAGAATGTACGACGTATTTATAACAAAAGCATCAACATATTTACCTAATAACCCGGTATCAAATGATGAAATGGAGACTTATCTTGGTCTGATAAATGACGCTCCTTCTAAAGCAAAATCATTGATTTTAAGAAATAACAAGATCACGACAAGATACTATGCTTTGGACAAAGAAGGAAATCCTACTCACACCAATGCACAACTGACCGCAAAAGCGGTAGAAGGACTATTCGATGAAAACTTCAAAAAGGAAGATATGAAACTGTTGTCTGTAGGAACTACTTCTCCGGATCAGATGCAGCCTTCACACGCTTCTATGGTTCATGGCGAACTGAATATCGGTAAATCTATTGAAATTAATACCGCTACAGGTCTCTGCAACTCCGGAATGAATGCCCTGAACTACGGATTCCTTTCCGTAAAGGCTGGTGTACATGACAACGCTATTTGTGCGGGATCGGAGAGAATGTCTGCATGGATGACGGCAGATAAATTCAACCATGAAGCTGAAAACTTAAAAGCATTGGAAGAAAGACCTATCGTTGCCTTCAAGAGAGAATTCCTGAGATGGATGCTTTCTGACGGTGCAGGTTCGTTCCTTCTTCAAAATAAGCCAAGAGAAAATGGAATTTCTTTAAAAATAGATTTCATCGATTTTTATTCTTACGCTCACGAGATCGAAGCATGTATGTATGCAGGATGCGACAAGCTGGAAGACGGAAGTCTGAAATCATGGGCAGATTATCCTTCTGATGAATGGCTGAAAGAGTCTATTTTTGCGATAAAACAGGACACTAAAATTCTGGACAAATACATCCTCGTAAAAGGTGCTGAAAGCTTAAGATCCTCTTTTGACAAACATAATCTGGATCCTGAAAAGATAGACCATGTTCTTGCTCATATTTCTTCCGGCTACTTTAAAGATGGCTTAAGAGAAGAATTTGCTAAAAAAGGAATGGATTTCCCTGCAGAGAAATGGTTCTATAACCTTTCTGAGGTAGGAAACATCGGTGCCGGTTCTATTTTCATCGCATTGGAAGAATTAATGAATTCAGGAACGCTGAAAAAAGGAGAAAAAGTATTGCTGTGTGTTCCAGAGAGTGGAAGATTTGCCTACTCTTGTGCCTTATTAACGGTTTGCTAATGGAGCACAAACTACCGACATCCGACAAAGATTTTGTAGGAAGCCTTATTCCACAGCGTTCTCCATTTGTCATGGTTCATGAACTGATGGAATACACTGATGAACATCTTGTGTCCGGATTTGAAATTAAAGAAGACAACATTTTTATTCAGGACGGAACTTTTCAGGCTTCGGGACTCATTGAGCACCAGGCACAGAGTGTCGCCTTACATACAGGATATAAGTACTATCTTTTAGGAAAAGATGCTCCTACAGGATATATAGGTGCTATTAAATCTTTTGAGGCAGAAACGCTTCCAAAAACAGGAGACCTTCTGATATCAGAAGTAACGATTCTGAATGAAGTAATGGGGGTAACACTGGTAGACATCGTGACTAAACTGAATGATGTGATCATTGCAAAATCCCAAATGAAAACTGCTGTAAAATAAATGTAATGGAAATCAAGGAAGACCACCTCATCAATATACACAACTTTCTGCCGCACCGCGAACCGATGCTGATGGCAGATTATATCCTGGAATTGACCAAAGAAAAAGTTGTGACTTCCTTTGAAATAAAGGGCGATAATATCTTTGTCCACAATGGTGAATTTGCAGAAGCAGGCCTGATCGAAAATCTGGCTCAAACCTGTTCATCTATTCACGGACAGAGCTTCTTTGAAAACCCTGAAGCAGATACCAAAGTAATAGGCTTTATTACCAACATCAAAAAGATTGAATTATTTGGCCTTCCAAAGACAGGCGATAAGATCATTTCAAAAGCCTCATTGATCTCTCAATATGAAAACATCTGTCATATCTTTTGTGAGACGTTCAATAATGATGAATTGCTAATCAGAGCAGAGATCAATCTGTTTATTCAGGAAGTGAAACCATAAAAATCATTTATTTAAAATAATAAGCCAACCCCAATAAAGGTTGGTTTTTTGTTTATATATGCTGGTGGTGGTGGGAAGCTGGAGGCCGGGAGAGGGAAGTTTCTCGAGGTGAAAAAAATTGCAACAGTACGGTTTTATTGTCCTTTTAAAACTGCTTCATCAAATGGGTATTATAAACTGGCAGATATTGAAAGCCCCCATCTTCCTACTTCCATCCAATTTTTTATTCCAAATTCAGGTTAAGTGTGATCCCAAATATTTTATCCCCTCTATTTTTCTATATATTTGATGAAAATAAAATAATGAGTGTAAAAGTAAGGTTCTATTCAGATCATGTTGAATTCGAGTTTGAAAATTCTGTTGAGTTTCCGGTAGCTCCGCAAATTGGGGATGAAGTGAATCTTCTTTCATTTTTTAAATACCAGACTTCCGAGAGAATAGAATATTACAGCAATATGGAAGATCTTGATCTGTATAATGATGCTCTCGTTTCACAACGTACCTGGTGCAATGATCTTGAGAAGAAAGAGGTCTATTTGCTGGTTAAGCTGAATTACAGACAAAGGAAATAAAGAATTCCCTTTCAAAATTAAATGTAGAAAACAAAAAAGCGGAGCATGACTGCTCCGCTTAAAAGTTTGGTATCGTAAAAGTTTAGTACCCGAAGATCTCTTCAAGAGACACCTCCTGGAACGTTCCCATTTTATTGATGGATTCCATATTCAGATTTTCTTTTTTACCGATGATCGCCGTGTTATATTTCACAGGCTTAACCTCAGTATCGTAGAAACTGGTAAGTTGCGGCAACGTCAATCCCTGAATTTCAGAATAAATATCTTTTCTGATATCATAATCAACACCCAGCTTTTTCAATGCCAGCTGATTAAAGAAAATATTCGTTCTATTAATTCTGTTGGAAGCGATCTGCTTCAGTGCAGAACCTCTTGAGTTCTCAAACTGTGCAGGAATCTGAGGAAGAGAAGCCATAAGATCATTCATCGCATTCACTGCTAAAGGAAGCTTATTAGCCTGAGTTCCGATATAGTTCGTGATATAATTCGCATGTTCTTTTTCTGCAGCATTCACGTAAGAAACATAAGCAGAATAAGCCAGTGACTTACTTTCTCTGATCTCCTGGAATACGATAGAAGACAATCCTCTTCCAAAATACTCGTTGAAAACATTCGCTTTTCCGAAGTTGCCTAAATTCACCTCACTTCCTTTGGCTACCTTAGACATTTCCATCTGAACCATGTCATAGTTCGTGAAGTATACTTTTCCTTCTGCTGAAGGCTCCTGATATTCTTTAGCTTTTGCCGGCTGAAGACTCGCTGTCGCAATATAAGGCTTAACCGCTTTCTCTAACCCTGACTGATCCTGTCCGTAAAGCAATATTTCATACGGAGACTGGTTCAATGCTTTGATCTTCTTAGTAAGTTCTGCAACATCGATGCTTTCAAGACGTTCCTTAGAAACCACATCCGCCATTCTGGAATTCTTGCCATATTTAGCATAATTCGTAAGAGCGTTCATGATTCTTGTCTTATCTTTTTTAGCAGCATCTCTCGACTCTAAGATCGTTTTCACTGTTTTACTATAAGTATCTTTATCTGCTTTTACATTTGTCAGCCAATGGTTCATCAACTCTGCCCCTTTCTTCATATTGGCTTCAAGACCGCTTAATGTAATAAAGATCTGGTCGTTAGATGTTCTGAAGCTGTAAGTGATTCCCAGTTTATAGAATTCCCCTTTAAGTTGCTCAGGAGTATATTTATCCGTTCCAAGGTATTCGAAAAGCGTTACCGCGATTGAAAGCTCCTTATCATTATCCGTTCCGAAAGGGAAAATATAACTGATCTGAGCCACGTCATTATACTTGTTCTTTACAAAACTTACCTTCTTATCTTTAATCTGAGAAGTCTGGATCGCAGCTTTATAATCAATAAATTCAGGCTTGATTTCAGATACTTTGGTTCCTAAAATATCTTTAAGGAAAGGCGATTGAGCATCTCTGTTCAGTTTGATTGGTGTAATTCCGGGATTCTGTACACGAACCAATTTATCATTCACTCCTTTTTCTTTGTAGACTACCACATAGTTGTCTTTGAAAAATTCATTCGCAAACTTAACAACATCTGCCTTCGTGATTTTTTCATATTGATTGATATCATCAAGCTCCTGCTCCCAGCTTATCCCATTGATATAAATGCTGTAAAGATTAGTTGCCAGCCCGTCTGCCGTCTCCCAGGTCTTCATACGCTGTACTTTCTTATCATTCACAATGGCTTTCAGCATCCAATCCGGGAACTGTCCTTTCTTCACTAAATCCAGCTGGTCTAATAACAGCTTTTTGGCATCATCAAAACTCTGTCCGTCTTTCGGAGTCACAGACATCGTAAAGGCACCATAGGTTTTAAAAGCAGATTCGTAAGCTCCTGCACTTAATACCTTCTGTGTCTGATTCATATTAAGATCTATCAGACCTGCATCACCGCTGTTACTTAAAATTTCGGCAACAACATCCGCCAGTCTTGCATTCTGAGTTCCATTGGAATCTGATCTCCAGGCCATGGTCATTCTCTGTGTGCTAGGGCTTTTCACGGTTCTTGTTACAATGCTTTCCATCGGCTGTTCAGACACCATCTTTTTCATTGGCAGCTCCTTGTATTTGAAAGATCCAAAATACTGATCTACCATTTTAATGGTTTTATCAAAATCCAAGTCTCCTACCAAAACAACAGCCATATTATTCGGCACATAATACGTATCAAAATATTTATGGATAGCAACCATTGAAGGGCTCTTCAAATGCTCTGAAGTTCCGATCGTTGTCTGCTGTCCGTTTGGATGTTTTGGGAAAAGCGCTTCCATCATCGCATAATTCACGAGACGGCCGTCATTATCCTGAGCTCTGTTATATTCTTCATACACCGCTTCCAGTTCTGTGTGGAAAAGACGTAATACCAGTTCAGAAAAACGCTCTTTTTCTACTTTCAGCCATTTTTCCAGCTCGTTAGCAGGAATATTGTTTTTATAAACGGTTTCGTCTAGCCATGTATGAGCATTCGTCCCTGTTGCTCCCAGTGATGAAATAGCCTTGTCATATTCATTGGCAATAGCATATTTCGAAGCCTCCTGAGAAACTTCATCTATTTTCTTATAGAGTAATTTTTTCTTTTCAGGATCCTTTTCAGCTTTGTGCTGCTCATAAAGGTCAGAGATCTGCTGTAGCAATGCTTTCTCCTTGGCCCAGTCCTGAGTTCCCAAATGAGAAGTCCCTTTGAAAACCATATGTTCCAGGTAATGCGCCAAACCAGTATTGTCACTTGGATCATTATTGGATCCTGTTCTTACCGGAATATAGGTCTGAATTCTCGGAGCATCGTCATTTTTCGCCAGATACACTTTCAATCCGTTTTTCAGAGTATAAACCCTTACTCCTGCTTGATCATTTTTTACGGTTTCATAAGTATACCCTTGGCTGTCCGTCACCTTCTGAGTATCAAACTTCTGTGCCATTGCATGCAACATGCAGAAAAGCGATACAGAAATAAAAAATTTCTTCATAAGTCTTATTTATTTTAATCCAAATTTCTTAGAGCTCTATTAGTCTACATTTATAACACACTTGTTACAGCAAATCCATTACAAATGCACGATTAAAATTTTCGGCTCAAAAATTGAATTTATCCTTTAAAAATGCAGATCCCGGTCATTGCTGTTTAATATGATTTACATATAATGTATTTTCACTATTTTAGCCAACTCATTAAAAAGAATTAAAAAGGTGAACCGTTTTTCATCTTAAAGTAAAAGAATAATACTGTTTACATGAAAAAACAAGACCTGCCTCAGGACGAAAGCAATCTGAAGTCAGCAAACATGACCGAAGTCTTATATGTGACGGACGAAAACGACAATTATACGACAGCCAACAGCATCGGCTGGGAAGCTAAAAAAGCAGCCCTGGAAGAATCTCTGGAGCTTATTCATGAAAGAATTGAAGAAGCCAGACAGGATGTTGCCAATAACACAGTAAGTCCCATTATTTATTTCATGGAACTTAATAAAATGGATTTGGGTGTTTTATCTTCCTATGTCGGAATGTGGCAATGGAGAGTGAAAAGACACACCAACCCAAAAGTATTCAAAACACTAAGCGAAACCGTACTGAAAAAATATGCCGACGCATTCGGAATTTCAGTGGATGAACTAAAGAACTTTGACGGAAAATAATACGGAAATGAAGCATACTTATATGTGTAATTTCATTTCGCCAATGAAAAAGATAAAAGCAGCAAATGAAACTTAACTTTGAACACCATCAGACCGCGCATTGCGAAAACGGTGTTGCCTCCAATCTGTTACTCAATAAAGGCTTAAAACTCAGTGAACCAATGATCTTTGGGATCGGTTCCGGATTGTTTTTTGTCTATCTGCCATTTTTGAAAGTCAATTTCGCCCCAGGCTTCAGCTATCGCCCGATGCCCGGTGCTATTTTCAGCAAAGCAGCCAAAAGATTGGGAATTAAAATCAAAAGAGAAAAATTTTCGAATCCTAAAGAGGCACAGTCTGCTTTAGAAAGAAACTTACAACAGAATATTCCTACAGGACTTCAGGTAGGCGTTTTTAACCTTACCTACTTCCCTGAAGAATATAAATTCCACTTCAATGCACACAACCTTGTGGTATACGGAAAAGAAGACGGGAAATTCCTGATTAGCGATCCGGTGATGGATTACACCACCTCATTATCTGAAGCCGAGCTGGAAAAGGTAAGATATGCTAAAGGCGCACTTCCGCCAAAAGGACATATGTACTACCCTACTTACATTCCTGAAAATGTAAATATTGAAGAGGCCATTAAAAAAGGAATCAAAGATACCTGCAAAAACATGCTGGCTCCTGTTCCTCTTATCGGCGTAAAAGCCATGAGGTGGGTCGCAAAAAGCATCCCGAAATGGGCTGAAAAGAAAGGAACTAAAGTCACCAACCACTATCTGGGCCAACTGATCAGAATGCAGGAGGAGATTGGTACCGGTGGAGGTGGTTTCAGATTTATTTATGGAGCCTTTCTTCAGGAAGCAGCAGTCATTCTTAAAAATGATGAATTAAAAGAACTATCCAAAGAAATCACCGCAATTGGTGACCTGTGGAGAGATTTTGCCGTGGATATTGCCCGTGTTTACAAAAACAGAAATTCAAAAAGCGATATCTACAACAACCTTTCAAAATCTATGCTTCACATTGCTGATCTGGAAGAAGCTTTCTATAAAAAACTGAGAAAAGCGATCTGATATGGCAGAGAATATGATTGAGATCAAAAATCTATATAAAAAGTACAAAAACTCCGAAGAGTTTTCTGTGAACGATATCTCGCTGAATATTGAGAAAAATGAGATCTATGGAATTTTGGGGCCTAATGGTGCCGGAAAAACCACTTTGATTTCTATGCTTTCAGGTCTGATAAAACCTACTTCCGGACAATTTACCATCAATGGATTGTCTCCTCAGAAAGACAGTTTCAAGATCAAAGAGATCATCGGAATCGTCCCTCAGGAATATGCACTCTATCCTACCCTTACGGCTAAAGAAAACTTAATGTTTTACGGAAGCCTGTACGGATTAAAGCATAAAGAACTTAAAAGAACCATCGATGAATCTTTAGAAATCATGGGACTTTCAAAGTTTGCAGATAAAAAGGTAGAACAATTTTCAGGAGGAATGAAACGCCGCTGCAACCTTATCGCAGGAACGCTTCACAATCCTAAAGTATTGTTTCTGGATGAACCTACAGTAGGTGTTGATGTTCAGTCTAAGAAAGTAATCATCGATTTCTTACAGGAACTGAATAAAAACGGAACGTGTATCATTTACACCTCCCACCACCTTTCCGAGGCAGAAGAATTCTGTACGAAGATCGCCATTATCGACAGAGGAAGAATCCACGCAGTAGGAACACCGGAAGAACTGGTGTCACAGATCACCAACGCTGAAAACCTGGAAGACGTTTTCATATCATTAACAGGAAAAGAACTAAGAGATGTTGTTGTATAAACTTTGGAGAAGCTTCGTGAAGGAAATCCTTCTTCTGAAGAGAGATATCGGGGGAATAGTCATTATTTTCGTCATGCCGTTGCTGCTAATTGTGACGATCACTTTAATTCAGGATTCTACTTTCAAAAATCTGGAAGGCTCAAAAATTCCGATTATTTTTATTGACAATGATAAGTCTGAGGTCTCAAAAAACATAAAACAGGAACTGGAAACCAGCAAAACATTCCAGCTACTGACGAATTATACTGAAAAGTCAGCACAAGATGCCGTTTTCTCAGGAGATTATCAGATGGCTATCGTCATTCCTGAAAATTTAACAAAAGATTTAAATTCAAATATTGATTCTAAGGTTCAGACGATCGTAAGCTCGTTTGGATTGGAAGGTGATTCTGCAGCTGTGAAAAAAACAGCTCCAAAAGCAAAAGAAATTCATCTGTATTTTGACCCCGCTACGAATGCAGGATTCAAAAATTCTGTGATGAATTCCGTGAATAAAATGGTTTTTGAGATCGAGAATAAAAAAATCTACAAAGCATTCCAGGATCAGCTGGGCACAGAGGAAAACCTCGATGAGAACAAAAACCTCATCAGTTTCAAAGAAATTACCCCAAAAAAAGGTCCGATAGACGTCATGCCGAATTCCGTTCAGCACAACGTTCCGGCATGGACACTTTTTGCGATCTTCTTTATTGTAGTTCCTTTATCCATCAACTTGGTTAAAGAAAAAAGCCAGGGCACGAGCGTAAGAGCAAGGATCAGTCCTACCCCATATTTCGTTCATATTTTAGGAAAAACATTCACTTATCTGATTATTTGCATCATCCAGTTTTTACTGATGGTGGCAGTGGGAATCTATCTTTTCCCGTATATGGATCTCCCGGCATTCGATGTTTCGGGAAAAATGTTCCAGCTTATTGTGGTCACCTTATTTTCGGGATTGGCAGCTATTGGATTTGGTGTTTTACTGGGAACTATTGCAGATACTCAGGAACAGTCGGCACCTTTTGGAGCTACTTCAGTAGTCGTTCTGGCGGCTATCGGAGGAATATGGGTTCCTGTATTTTTAATGCCGGAATTTATGCAAACTGTGGCGAAATTTTCCCCAATGAACTGGGGACTGAACGCTTACTACGATATTATTTTAAGAAACAGTGGTATTGGAGGAATTGCGAAAGAACTTGCATTCCTCTTTGCGTTCTACATTGCGATGGTCGCGATTTCTATTTTTTACGAAAGGAAACAAAATGCAGTCTAAAGAAAATATATTAACCTGTACGGAAGAAGTAAGGGTAAGGTTCAATGAAACAGATCCGCTGGGTATTGTCTGGCACGGCCATTATATCGTGTATTTCGAGGACGGGAGAGAAGCTTTCGGAAGAGAGCACGGCCTTACTTATCTTGATATTCAGAGAGAAGGCTACGTTACCCCTATTGTAAAAAGCACCTGTGAACATTTCCTTCCGTTAAAATATGGAGAAACGTTTAGAATTGTAACCACTTTTGTGAATTCAGTGTCTGCAAAACTTATCTATACCTACGAACTGTTCAATCAGGATAACAAACTTGTGTGCAGTGGAGAAACCATCCAGGTTTTCTTAGACAGTAACGGAAGCTTATGCCTTTATAATCCTGAGTTTTTTCAGGCATGGAAAAATAAAATGGGATTATAATGAGAAAAGAAATTTATATTACAGACTACAACTGCGTCACTCCTTTAGGGTTTGATGTTTCTTCTAACTGGAATCATCTGGTGGAAGGAAAATCTGGAGTAACATTACATAAAGTTATCGACAATCAGGAAGCTTTTTATGCTTCCATTATTGATACTGAAAAGCTGGAAGAAGAATTTAAAAGCAATTTTGACAGCCCAAATTTTACAAGACTGGAAAAAATGTTTCTTCTCAGTCTTAAACCTCTTATTGAAAAGTATGAAATTTCGGAAGAAACGGCTTTCATATTATCTACCACCAAAGGAAACATCAGTTTATTAAAAAATCAGACGGAATTGCCTGAAGGGGTTTATCTGTCAAAATTAGCTCAGAAAATTGCTTACCATTTTGGGTTTAAAACTAAACCTATTGTGGTTTCCAATGCCTGCGTTTCAGGAGTAATGGCTATTGCCGTTGCCAAAAATATGATTCAGGCCGGAAAATATAAAGACGCTTTTGTGATTGCCGGCGATGAGGTTTCGGAGTTTGTGATCTCAGGATTCAATTCTTTCCAGGCCATTGGAACAGAACCGTGCAAACCTTATGATAAAAACAGGAACGGAATCAATATTGGTGAAGCTACGGCAGCTGTGTATATTACCTCTGCCCCAAGCGAAAACGAAAAATTTAGGTTTAAAATAGCTGGAGACTCTGCGGTGAATGATGCCAATCATATTTCCGGGCCTTCCAGAACAGGAGACGGGCTGTATGCTAGCATCAAAAATGCAATGACTGAAGCTCATGTAACTTCAGAGCAGATTGATTTTATTTCTGCCCACGGAACTGCCACCATCTACAATGATGAAATGGAAGCGATTGCTTTCAACAGAATGGACCTTCAACATGCTCCGTTAAACAGCATGAAAGGGTATTATGGTCATTGTCTCGGTGCATCAGGGCTTTTGGAAAGTATTATTTCCATGGAAAGCGCCCGCCACGGAATCCTGATCCCATCTAAAAATTTTGAAGAGATGGGAGTTTCCCAGTCTTTAAACATTATTGAAGAGAACCAGTCTGCAACTATTCAGTATATTTTAAAAACCGCTTCAGGATTCGGAGGATGCAATGCGGCTATAGTTTTGGAAAAATGTTAAAATGAAAGTGATGAAAAAAACTGACAGTTGTACCATAGAGCATTCAAAAATAACCGTTAACGGAAACCCTGTTTTTGAAAGCCAGACAGAGATATTTCATGACTTTGCGAAAGAAGCCTATAAAGTCCTGGAACTCAATTACCCCAAATTTCATAAGATGGATAATCTGAGTAAGCTTGCTTTTCTCGCTGCTGAAATGATTTTAAAAGAGGAAGACCACAGCAGAACAGCATTGGTTCTTGCCAACAGATCATCAAGTCTGGACACGGATTTTAAATACCAGGAAAGCATCAACTCACAGGAGAATTACTTCCCGAGTCCGGCCGTATTTGTCTACACCTTACCTAACATCTGTGTAGGCGAGATCAGCATTAAACATAAAATGCAGACGGAGAATGCCTTTTTTGTCCTGGATGAATTGGATGAACAATTTTTAAACGATTATGCAGAGCAGATCCTGATATCCGGAAAAGCAGAAAAAGTTCTCTGCGGCTGGACAGAACTTTATCAGGAAAATTATAAAGCTTTTGTATATTTGCTAACCCTGTAAAAATGTAACAATATAACAGTGTAGCAATGTAACAATCCTAAAATTGGTAAACTGGTACATTGATACATTGGTAAATTAAATAATTATGGAAAACTTAAAAACAGAATTGAAGCACAAAATTATTGAAGTTCTTAACCTTGAAGACGTTTCTGTAGAGGAAATCAAAGATACAGATCCGTTATTCGGAGGCGGATTGGGTCTTGATTCTATTGATGCTCTTGAACTTATTGTTCTTTTGGATAAAGACTACGGAATAAAATTAGCTGATCCTAAAAAAGGAAAGGAAATTTTCCAGTCTATCGATACAATGGCTCAGTTCATAGAAGACAACAGAACGAAATAATTCATTCAATCTAGCAATGTATCAATCTACCAGTTTACCAATATTATTACACTGGTAGATTGATACATTATTACATTATAAAATAAAATGAGTCGAAAAATTGCCATAACAGGAATGGGCATCATTTCCTCCATCGGAAACAATGTGGAGGAAAATTTTATTTCGTTAACAACCGAAAAACATGGAATTTCAGACATCGAAATGTTTGAAACCCGCCATGCCGGAAGTATAAAAACCGGTGAGATAAAATGGTCTAATGAAGAGCTTGTACAACAACTTCAGCTACCTGAAGACAATAATGTGACGAGAACTTCTTTATTGGGCATGATAGCCGCAAGAGAAGCTGTAGCATCTGCCGGAATTTCAGATATCAATGAATACAAAACCGGTCTGATCTCTTCTACCAGCGTAGCCGGAATGGATATCACCGAAAGGTATTTCTACTCTTACGAAAACTTTCCTGAAAAGCAAAAATATATCGATGCCCATGATGCAGGAAATTCCTCATTGGCCATCGCTGATTATCTTGGATTAAAAGGCATGGTTTCAACCATCAGTACGGCCTGCTCTTCAGCAGCCAACGCGATGATGATGGGAGCCAAACTGATTAAAAACGGAGTTTTAGACCGTGTGATCGTTGGCGGAACAGATTCCCTTTCAAAATTTACTTTGAATGGCTTCAACACGCTGATGATCCTTACAGATTCTTACAACACTCCTTTCGACAATGACAGAAAAGGCCTGAATCTTGGAGAAGCCGCCGCTTTTATCGTTCTTGAATCTGATGAGGTGGTGAAAAAAGAAAACAAAAAAGTGCTGGCTTACCTTTCCGGTTATGGAAATGCTAATGATGCCCATCATCAGACCGCATCTTCGGAAAACGGACAGGGTGCTTTTCTCGCCATGCAACAGGCTCTTAAAATATCAGGATTGGAAAAAGACGACATCGATTATATCAACGTTCACGGAACGGCTACTCCTAATAATGATCTTTCAGAAGGAATTGCTATGATCAGGATCTTTGGTGAAGGACAGGTTCCTGAATTCAGTTCTACCAAAGCTTTTACCGGGCATACTCTGGCGGCGGCGGCAGGAATTGAAGCTGTATTCTCCATTTTGGCGATGCAGCATCATGTTATTTTCCCCAATCTGAATTTTAAAACGAAAATGGCAGAATTTGATTTAACCCCGATTACGGAACTGAAAGAAAAAGACATCAACCATGTTCTTTCCAATTCATTCGGATTTGGAGGTAACTGTTCTACTTTAATTTTCTCAAAATCATGAGTGCAGTATACATCAACAGTGCATCCTGCATCTCTGTACAGGACACTTTAAAAGATCATTTTTTCCAGGGTCTTAAAGCTGACCAGTCTGTTCAGATCTTAAAGGCTATAGATCCCAACTATAAAGAATTCATTCCGCCTGCCATGATCAGGAGAATGTCTAAAACCGTTAAAATGAGTTCGGTAGCTTCAAATTATGCTTTAAAAGAGGCAGGAATTGAGAAACCGGATGCCATTATTGTAGGAACCGGAATGGGATGTTCCCAGGATTCTGAAAAGTTTCTGAAAAACGTGATCGACAACAACGAGGAGTTTTTAACGCCTACATTCTTTATTCAGTCGACTCATAATACCGTTGCGGGACAGATTGCTCTGGGACTTCAGTGTCATGCGTACAATTTCACGTATGTCAACACCTCCTCATCCCTGGAATTTTCTTTTCTGGACGCTCAACTTCAGATCAACGACGGCGAAGCTGAAAATGTTCTCGTAGGTGCTGCAGATGAGCAGACTAACAGAACAATGGAATTGTACCGTCTCAACAATACTATAAAAAAAGAAGAAGATCTTCCTGCCGATTATTTACATTCGGAGACGGATGGCGTGATCTGGGGTGAAGGGGCGGCTTTCTTTGTTTTAGGAAAAGATAAGACTGAAAACACTTATGCTCAACTTAAAGATATTCAAATCATTAACCGATTGAATACAGAAGAAGCGAAGTCGTTTATTGAAAGTTTTTTAGCCAAAAATAATTTGAAGGCTGAAGATATGGATGCTGTCATTTTAGGTTTCAGTGGTGATGCAAAATCTGATGTGTATTATACAAAGGCGATGGATTTATTTCAGAATTCAGCTTTACTGTATTACAAACATTTGAGTGGTGAATTTAATACGGCCAGTGGTTTTTCAACATTTATGGCTTGCCATATTTTGAAGGAGCAGCAGATTCCGGAGATCATGATGATCAATTCCACGAAAAAAGAACAGATACAATATATTATTCTTTACAATCATCTGGCAGGAAGCGACCATAGTCTGGTACTGCTGGAAAGAGCTTTGTAATAAAAGAAAGGACGTATTTGTCTACTACAGGAACCGAAATAAGTACAATTCTAAATAACAGAAGATGAAACATTATCCATTTATTCTATTTTATCTTTTCTGCAACGTTTTTATTTATGCGTTCCATGGAAGCTTGTGGGTTTATCTGGCTGGTTTTCTGGCCTTTTCTTTCGTAGTGATCTGGGGATCATTTGATATTGGATTAGGATATTTTGTCAACAGCATAACTCATAAAAGAACGAAAATCAATGAAGTGGCATTGACGTTTGATGATGGACCAACTGAGTTTACACCCCGCTTTTTAGATCTGCTCAAAGAAAACCAGGTAAAAGCTACTTTTTTCTGCATCGGAAAACAGATCGAGAAGTATCCGGAAACTTTCCAAAGAATAATCGCTGAAGGCCATACTATCGGGAATCACACGTTTTCCCATTCCAACAATACCGGATTTCTGTCTGTTTCAAAAATGACTGAGGAAATTGAGAAATGTGATGAAATAATGGCCAAAGTCGGTGATATCAAAACAGATTTATACCGACCTCCTTTTGGTGTTACGAATCCAAGTATCGCCAAAGCTATTAAAAGAACATACAAAACGAGCATCGGCTGGAATGTCCGTTCACTGGATACGGTTATAGACGATGAAAAGAAAATTTACAAGAAAGTCACCCAAAGCCTGAGAAAAGGAAGTATCGTTCTCCTTCACGACACCTCTGAAAAGACATATAACGTATTGGCCGATTTATTGTTATTTTTGAAGGATAAAAAATACTCGACCTACACCGTCGATTCAATTACAAAAATCAAAGAAAAATGATTAAAAATATTGCTTTTGGAGCATTTTTATTAATTTCCGGTTTCATTTCTGCACAAATGACAGCGATGTCCGGGGCGGAGGCTAAAGCATTTGTCACGAAAGTATCTTCTGAAACCCGGGAGATCAAAACGCTTCAGAGCGATTTCACCCAGACCAAAAAGATGGATTTTCTGGATAAGAACATCGTTACTTATGGCAAAATGTCATTGAAGTCACCCAATATGCTGAGCTGGAAGTACACCAAGCCTTACCAGTATTCCATTGTTTTTAAAGACAGTAAAATTTTCATCAATGATCAGGGGAAAAAATCGTCTGTAGATGCAAAAAGTAAAACGTTTGAGAAGATCAATAAGCTGATCGTAGGAAGTTCAAACGGAAAAATGTTCAGCGACCCGGAATTTACTGTGACCTATTACAAAAACGGCAATTTCAATGTGGCCAAATTCATCCCGAAATCTGCCCAACTGCTGAAATACATTAAACAAATTGAACTTCACTTCCCGAAAAATCAGTCTACGGTTTCACAGGTGAATATGACGGAAGCTTCAGGAGATACCACCAATATTGTTTTCAAAAATACCAAGATCAATGCAGCGATTGCAGCTTCAGAGTTTAGCCTATAGCCTGGTGCTTCTGCTGTTGGTTTCCTGTAAAAGCTACCAGCTAAAAGACGCAAAACCTGTTCAGAGTTCTGAGAAAACGGTTGAAAATTTATACTTTTCGTCCGGTGAAGATTATGTGTATAAATGTCAGATGGATATTTATAAAAACCATGTAAGTGGTATTCTGATCATCAAAAAGCTGAATGAAACGACCCATCGTGTAGCCATGACCTCGGATTTTGGAAATAAATTGATTGATTTCGAGATTTCTCAGGATAATTTTAAACTGAATTATGTTCTTCCGGATCTTGATAAAAAGATCGTCATCAATTTTTTAAGAAATGACTTTCGGGAGCTGCTGAAGAGACAATTTCCGGTAAGTGAATCTTTTGAAAACGACCGTTCTAAAATTTATCTGTCCAAAGCCGACAACAGAGCTTACTATCTGTTTTTCAACAAGGAAAACGGCCTGCTGAAGAACATCATTTACACGAAAAACAATAAGGAGAAAATCGATTTCAGTTTTGAGGCAAAAAAACATATCTTCGCGGATAGCTTAAACCTGCAACATAAGGATTTTAAGATCAATATAAAACTATTTCAAATAACCGAAACTGAACAAAATTAACATGAAAAAGCTTCTATTTTTAGTTGTCGCCTTACTGTCAGGACTGTCCTTTTCACAGGTGACTTTCAATCCGGGAATCAGAGCGGGTGCTAATTTCTCTCATTTCTCCAATAGTGAAGAGTTCAATTATTACTATCAGGAAGAATTTCCCAATGCTGCAAAACCGTATTTGGATTATAAAACCAAAACAGATTTTTATTTAGGCTTCATAGGAAATATCCGTTTTGCAAAATTTTATGCTTTGCAGCCGGAGATCAATTATTCCAGACAGGGGGCAAAAATAAGCACGAATGTAAATAACTGGGACGGAAAAACGCTTTCCGTATCCTATCTGGGATTACAACTGATCAATAAGTTCTATTTCAACCAGTTCAACATACATGTGGGACCTACTTTAGAATTCGTTGTCGATAAAAAGAATTTTGATCCTGAAAATGAAATCGATTTGGGAATTACCACCGGCTTAGGATATGATATCACCAAAAATTTCGGTATCGAAGCCAGAGTAAAAAAAGGTTTTGTACCGGTGGACAGCTACAACAGGAATCACTCCAACGTTGTTTTCCAGACAGGACTTTATTATACCTTTAACATGAAAAAATAATTTTATGCAGACCATTCTTACAGACTTTTACACTTTAGAATCTTATGAAAAGGCCGAAAACGGAAGTTATACCGCTTATATTCATTTGAATAAAGACCATGATATTTTTAAAGGTCATTTTCCGGGTAATCCGGTAACACCGGGAGTTTGTATGATGCAGATCGTAAAAGAACTGACAGAAGAATTTACCAGATCAAAATTATTTTTAAAAACGGCTTCGAACGTAAAATTCATGGCTATCATCAATCCTTTCGAAACACCGGATCTGAAACTTCAACTGGATATTACTGAAAATGAAGAAGATGTTAAAGTAAAAAATATCACTTCTTTTGGCGAGACTATTGCATTAAAAATGTCTGTAAGCTATAAAAAATAAATTCATGAAACTTTTCCTATCTCTCATAACGGCTTTTATCTTTTTCTTCCAGACAGACCTTGAGTCTTTAAGAAACAGCTATGCAAAGGCTAACCAGTCCAATGAAAATACGCAGGCATTCATCAATCTTGCAGAAAAACAATCCGGTTCTGATGCCGTAACCACAGGCTACAAAGCCGCAGCACAGATCATGGAAGCGAAAATTACCAAAAAAAACAGAAAAGCCCTTGTAAAAACCGGTGCAACAAGCCTTGAAAGTATTATCAAAAGTAATCCAAATAACATAGAACTGCGCCTGATCAGACTGAGCGTTCAGGAAAATATTCCTAAAATAGTAGGTTACAGAGGCAGCATGAAAGACGATAAAGCATTCCTTATCAATAATTACGGAAAGCAAAACGCGACACTGAAAAGCTACTTAAAAAAGTTCGCGATGCAGTCTAAATCCTTTACAGACGCGGAAAGAGCCACTATAAAATAAAACAATGACCCTTCCTGAAGTACAAAATGCAATTCATGAAAAGAAAATCTGCATTTTAATACCTACTTACAACAATGAAAAAACTCTGAAAAGAGTCATAGACGGTGTTCTGGATTACACCGAAAATATTATTGCGGTCAATGATGGTTCTACAGATTCTACCATATCCTTATTAGCTCAATATCCACAAATCACTGTGATCACCCTGCCTGAGAACAAAGGCAAAGGAAACGGGCTGAAAATCGGTTTCAGAAAGGCAAAAGACCTGGGATATCACTATGCCATCACCATTGATTCGGATGGACAGCATTATCCGGATGATATTCCTGTGTTCGTAGAAGCGTTGCTTCAGGAAAAACACGATGTTCTTCTGATTGGAAACCGGAATATGTCACAGGACGGAATCCCGAAAAAAAGCAGCTTTGGGAACCGGTTTTCTAATTTCTGGTTCTGGTTCGAGACGGGAATTAAGCTGGAAGACACCCAATCGGGCTACAGATTATACCCATTGCTGAAAATTCCAAAGAAATATTTTACTCCGAAATTTGAATTTGAAATTGAGATCATTGTACGGACAGCCTGGAGGCACGTTCCTGTAAAGAATGTCCCGATCAAGGTTTTATATGATCCTGCGGAAAGGGTTTCTCATTTCAGACCCTTCAAAGATTTTACACGGATTAGTATTCTGAATACTATTTTAGTGACGATCACCCTACTTTACATTATTCCGCGAAATTTCGTGAATAATTTCAAAAAAAAAAGCTTTAAAAGATTCATCAAGGAAGATGTTCTTGAAAGTGACGGTAGCAACCGTACAAAGGCATTTTCTATCGCCCTTGGTGTGTTTATCGGGTTTTCTCCTTTCTGGGGGTTTCATACGGTTCTTGTGATCTCGCTGGCGGTTCTTTTTAAGCTGAATAAAGTTTTGGCTTTTGTAGCCTCCAACGTGAGTCTCCCACCCCTGATTCCTTTTGTCATTGCGGCTTCTCTATTTTTAGGATCCCCTTTTGTACAGGGTGACAGTAATATTTTAAGCAGTGAGCTTAATTTTGAACTGATCAAGAATAATCTTCTTCAATATGTAATCGGAAGTGCTATTTTGGCGACCTCTATGTCTGCTATTTGCGGAATCACAACATTTCTTTTTCTGAATAAACTGAATCCTGAGAATGAGTAGGGAGAGGGAAATGGGTGAGCCAAGATTTTAGATTTCAGACACGAGACGCGAGACCTTTTACATTAAACAAAAAGCCCTGAAGCTGAGCTCCAGGACTTTCCTCTCTATACTGTTATTATACTCTTATTTAGAAACAATGATTTTTTGGCTGTAGTCAATCATGTTACCCTTAATGGTCACCATATAAGCTCCGTTCAATAACGTATTCACGTTCACTGTGGTTTGCTTGTTAAGATTGATTTTCTCTGAAGAAACCAATTTCCCTGTAAAATCATAAATTGAAACGGTAGTGATTCCTGAAAGATCCATTCCTGAAGGAGTTTTTATTGTAAACTCTGTTTTCACCGGATTTGGATAGATGGATATTCCTTTGGAATTGGCAGAAGCTTCATTCACTGCCAATGCATTACATTCAGCAGGAACATCGAAGTTTTCCACCTGGTCGCTTAAGTCCGGAGCAGGCTGATTATAATTCTGCCATATTCCAACCAGTCCTCCCGGCGCGGCATTGACCCCTAAACCTCTTTTCGCAAATACTTTCCAGATCAGACATTTATCTGCTCCATTGGTTTTTGCCATGTCAGCAGCTAAGATAGCGTCTCTTCCTTGTATAAAGCTTGGGTTACACTGCTGTAGTTTAAGGGCATCTACCACCAACTGTAATACTCTTGCGCTTCCACTGTTCGGATCCGCCAGTACGTTGCTGTTGTAGCCGTATTTCTCTACGTATTTCCAGTTAAGATCCCAAAGCATCGTTGCCCATACAAATCCGATACTATGAACGTCTGCTCTGGTAACCGGAATTACAGTACCATTAGTTAGTCTTAAATTATCGTTAACTTTCATACCATTAGTTCTTGCATAGGTATAATTATTAACTACAAAATCAGGAGAATATTTCGCTGGTCTTATCCCTGGTCCATCTGTAGGTTGGCTGGCTGTAAAAGTAGCCATACCTCTAGGCACAGAAGCGTTGTCTCCGGGCTTGTTGGTCAACATTAAGGCAAAGAAATCAGACCATCCTTCTCCCATCTGCTCATTGGAAGTACCGTAATTTAAACAGTTGTTTCCCGTACCCGTCATACGATTTGTGATTCCATGTCCGTATTCGTGTGCCATAATACCATTGTCTAAGCTTCCGTCTTTGTAAACATAATTCGCTTTATCATATTTTAAAGTAGCATTAATGACTGCCCCATTCGTTATTTCATTTGTTAAAAACAGTCCTTCCGTTTTTCCGATCATAATCGTCGGGATTGTGATGGTAGCATCTGTACCTCCTAAAGTTATTGGTACATCACTGTTTGGGTGATACTGTACAACTCCTATGGCTCCGGCATTCTGTAAATTTTTAGTTCTAACAGCAAAACCGCAGTTTGCGGGAGCAGCTCCCCCGGCAGGTACTAATGCAATTTTCCCGGTAAGACTTCCTGCAGCAACAGCTGTACACGCATCTGCAGGAACAGAAAGTGCCAAATTTCCAGTTACAGGACCATTTGCTTCAAGCGCTGGGCCAAACTGTGCCGTTTTACTTATTGGTACTCTCCCCGTATAAATTGATGGTGAATTGTAGAAAAGATTCTGCATCTGAGTAGGCTCAAATAAGTACATCTGCATTCTAGGTGCAGATCCGTCTGCAGGTGCCTGGAAGTTCGCATTATTATATGCTCCACCGTCTCTGGCTTCAGCTAAAACAGCATCATTTCCTGTACCTCCTATCCCGAAGTTGTTGGTTTGAAAGTTTCTTGCCGTTTCCGTGAATCCTAACTTATAAAATACGTCATGCATTTTATTGTTGACATAAAATAAATTGGTTACCGTCGCAGAAGTATAGTTCTGTGGAGGCAATGTCACATCCATTGGAAAATCAAAAGCTCTTGCAGCTCCGCCATCAGCAGAAAACTGAACTGTATTGGTATTGTTTTCGTCGGTGTATGCGTACGCATTATTTCCTCTGGTGTTCGTATAATGGTTGGTTCCATCAGAATGCCATCCTTCAGGAGAAGCGGTTATATCCCACGGATTGTTCAGCAGTGCTCTGCTTCCAAAAGAAGGTGCTTCTACAGGGAATGGCAGTACATTATAAGAGGCGTTGTCCGGAGCCAAAACAAAATTCTTGTTAATCTTATGAGCTTCAGAATGTGTACCAGCCGGAATTGAAGGTTGAATATTCTGTTCGGGTTGTGACAATTCGGTAGGAAGGTGTTCATGGCCACCATCATGAAAATTACATGAAAGGGTAAGATTTTCACGGTATAAAACTGATCCATCCTCTGTGCTGATCACTAAACTCCAAAGATTGCCGGTTCCCTTCTCTTCTACGTTGAATAAATATCCAAGGATAAGTTCTCCGCTTTTTGCAAAATAAACCAGCTTCGTTTTTATAGGTTCCTCTTTTCCTTCACTGTTTTTCACAGTCGTCAGTCCGTTCAATTGTTTTGCAGCCTGTGATACCAATGCATCTTTCTGTGCAGTCTGCTTACCTTTTACGCTGGAAGGATAGGTTTTAATAAAGGTATCTGCAAAGCTCAGTACTTTATCTTCCCTCACCAAAACATTGGCTGAACTTCCAAAAACCGGAATACCATTAATCGTTTGCTGTATTCCTACAATATCTCCATTTAAACTTTTTGAAGGGTCAACATTCACGATGGTAAATGCTTTCAGTTCAGGATTTATTCTTTGAAAGGTCTTTTCAGAATTAACATAGTCTTTGATCACCTGCTCATGTTTTTGGGCAGAAAGAACACTAAAACTGAAGAAAGAACAAAGCAATAAAAACTTAACACTTAGTCGAATTCTTTTCATATTTTTTACTTTGATTTAATTTACTTCCCTAGTTAGTAGTAAAAATAACAAAATGTTACATTATTGACACCTGAACCATTAAAATATTTATTTCATAAGAAGTAAAAAGAGCATTTTACGTATAAAATGCTCAACTTATTGAATGATTTCTAAATTAAATTCTACTTCAAAATAAACTGGATAAGATCATTTAAGAATTCCCCGTCTACATTTCCTTTGATCTCATAATCTTTAGGAGAAGGTATCCCGGAGCCTTTTATAAATAAATGATTCAGTGATGGATACCATTTAAAAATTGCCGTTTTATTGGTTTTCAATTGGTTTTTCCAAAGGGCAAAGTCCTTTTCTGTCACCTGATAATCTCTTCCTCCCTGTGCAAAAAGCATGGGTGATTTTATATTTTTAACCTCATCAAGCGGTTTGTAATCTAAAAGATATTTCCAATATGAAGCAGACTGCCCCAGCGGAAGTTCTGAAGCCAGACTCTTCAGATTAAATTTGTCTGATTGTAAAAAAAGACACTTGTTTTTTGATCGCATCTATAGTTTCCGTTGGAATTTTTGAAGAGTCAATTTTGTGGAGATATTCAAGCTGATCAATAAGTACTTCCTGAAGAGGTCTGGCATTGCCCGCCATAAAAATATATTTTGCAACCTTAGCCCTTTCTGCTATTTTGGGCATCAGATAAGCACCCTGACTATGCCCGAGAATAATGATCTGATATCCTTTAAAGTTTTCATTATTTTTGAAGTATTCTGCTGCATTAACGGCATCATTAATGGTTTCCTGCTCTACTGTAGACTTGTCATTGACCGTTTCAGGATGGGAATAGTTTCTTTTATCATACCGGTATGTTGCAATCCCGCTTTTGAAAAGCTCTTCTGCAATATCTTTGAAAGGTTTATTTTCGCCAAGAGTCTCATCTCTGTCATTGGCTCCTGATCCATGAACAAAAATGACCAGCTTTTTCTTATTATCCTGCTCCGGAACCAGCAAGGTCCCATTCAGTTCAATCTCATCACTTTTAATCTTTAAGGCATTTTTTTCATCCGGTTGGTCAAATGTTTTATGAGGGACCAGAAAGAAGCCGATCATTTTATCACCGCTTCCGAAAGTGATCTGGATATCCAGCTTAGACTTCTCAAATTCTGAATAATAGTAATAATAATCTTTTTCATTATTGATCTCAATAATACTTTTAAATGTACCCAACTGACCCTGAAGCTGTTCAGTGACCATCGTAAGATCTGCAGCTTTGATCTCTCCGGCTACAGAAGCATCAAAAAATGAATGGGCTTTTTCTGCATTTTTATCTACAAACAAAGTCCTGACAAATTGAGCTCCGATATCTTTTCTACTCTGAGAAAATGATAACAATGATAACACAGCCAGAAAAAGGGTTAAAAGTTTTTTCATAAATTAATTATTTAAAGACAACATCCGAAAAAGATAAGGGGCTCATAATAATGGTGACAAATATCGCAAGAATGATCAACACCAACTGGTACTGATCATAGGTTTTCTCTTTATCTTCTTCCTTCACATCAAAAGTAAATTTGATCTTATCAGGTTTTCTGATCGTCATCCAGATGAAGGTTAAAATAATAAGATTCAATACAATGGGTGCAAAAAGAAACAACTTGCTCCCAAATCCGTCATTTTTCCCTCCATAGCCGTGAATAGGGATAATATCAGGAATAGAGTCATATCTGGTAAGCAGGTAGGCTGTGTACCCTATGATGATGATAAAAGGAATACAAAAGAGCAGTTTTATATGTTTGGGGATCATTTTAATTTTTTTAAGGTCTTCTTGAGGTATTTTTCTACATTTTGTCGGTCCGGAACAGTAGTAATTTCCTTTGTAAGGGCTTTTTCAAATTCAGCTTTGGCTTTTGAAAACTCATGTTTACTGAAATAATATTTTCCGGCCTGATAGTATACCCACCAAAAATCCGGGTTCATGGATTGATAATTGGGAATAAAGTCATCCGTTAGTGCTATGTCTTTATCATCTGTGGCATCACTTAAGTCTTCGGCCATTATTTTAGATACCTGATAGTTTTTAAATTCTTCAGAATCTGCAAAGGGATCTCTGGCAATATTCAATGCTGTTTTTGCCTGTAAAGTTTCTGCCGCCTTGTTACCCGAAAAGATCTCATTCAGGTCATAACAGACAAATTCTCCCAGCTGATAAGGATTTGAAGAAACCCAGACCAGTCTTTTTTCAGGTGAAAATATAACAGCATGATGCGCCAGCAGTTGATTGATTGCTTTTTCATTTCCGTAGCCGATTTTCTGGTCTTTTAAACCGGATTTATCTCTTAAAATGGCGGCCATCTTTTCTGGATTCAGTTTTTTCTTTTCCTGAAGGAGTTCCTGAAGCTTTTCGTAGCGGTATTCGGAATGGCTTTCTATGATATGTTTTTGGTTTCTTTTATCGTCTTTATAAGCTTCCGACTGGAAATGATTGGTACAGAAAACTTTGCTTGTATTTTCAACTTTGTAAACGCCAAAATTTTCAGGGGAAACCTCAATGATTACTGCATTTTTATCGTGAGCGCTTCCTACCAGAATAGATTCGGAGACGAAAACTTTTCTTTTTTTAGCAATGGCTATCGCTTCCTCAATATTTTTCGCATACTGAAGAATTTCCCGTGTCACAAGAGAGATGGGAGTCTTCGCCGTCAGAGGAATTTTAGATTTTCCTGCGTTAATTGTTACGGTGATTCCTTCTTTGTTCATTCCGGAAACTACCCCTATCATTCCTGGCCAGCTTACAGACATGTATGGAATTCCGGCTTCCGGATCTACAAATTCGATCAGCTTATTTTTAGCAAAATCATCTCCCACATAAAAATCAAAATTTCTCCCGATCAGAAGCTGACCGTCTTCGGTATTTTCATTCCAAACGGCAAGTGAGGTACATCCTACCATGGCCAGATCCTGCATGGCATGACCAATGTCGTGGGCTCCGTGAAGGTATAAGTTCCGAAGGTATTTCGGCGCAATAAAATCGTATTTTTCAGAAGAATACCGGGACAATCCATAGAGTTCAGCCTGATAGTCTTCCCTTACATTCAGGTACATTTTCCTGTTGTACCATTTCAAGAATCCTCTGAGGAGTTTCTGTTTAAATTTTGACGGAACAAAACCTTCTACTTTGGAAAAGAAGATCTCTTCCTGCTGCTGCATGAGTTTTTGAGTTAATGCTCCATTATTATATCCAAGCTGCAATGGATTTCCTTTGACATAAAGTTCCCAGAGCTGCTGCTTGTTTTTGGTTAAATAATTCTGATTAAAACTGAATGTAGAATCATTGATCTTAGTGACCTTTGGCGTTTCCAGCGTATAAGCACTGATGTCGGGAATATGTTGGACCGATTTTGAGACACCGCACGAAAGGAGGGAAAGGATAAGGAAAACCTGAATTCCCCCAAATGCAGCCGCTAGCCAGTTATTTTTTTTCATGAGTCTTAATCATTTGTTTCAGGCGATCATCTATAAGTTCTTTTCCGAGAATTTCTGCACAGGTATTGAATGCGCCTATGGTTACCCCCAAAATTCCATGCATATTGACGGATTGCCCGGTAAGGAAGAGGTTATCGGTCTTTGTTCGGGGCGAGACCATCGTTTTAAGAGGATTATCGGAGTTTTTCATGTAACCGTACATATTTCCTTCAAAACTGCCAATATAGTCCCTGTAAGACAGCGGTGATGAAGTATAGATACTTTTTATGGAATGTCTGAGGTTGGGAATTTTCTTTTCTAATGCGGTAATCATCTTCTCCGCTTTTTCCAGTTTAAACTGCTCATATTTCAAGCCTCTTTCGTGCTCTTCGGCCACTGTGTTTACCGTTTCCTGCCAAGATTTCACCTCCTCAAAATCCATATAAGAGATGGCGGTAAGGCTTTCTGCATAGTCAGGATGATGTTTGGAGGCCGTAGACGAAAGCATATAGGTTTCCGGCCAGTTTTCTTTGTTGTACCGGTAGGCATTCCAGACCATTTCTTCCGATGAATAGTGGTATATATTATAATTGAAGGTAGGGAAAGTCTCAGGTTTTAAAACCAGATAAACACTAAAACATGACGAAACAGGTTCCCAGCTCATCACTCTGTTGGAAAAGGATTTTCTCAGCCGTTCTTCGCCGATCAATTTCATTGCAGAACGGATTTCTATATTTGAAATAAACTTTTTTGCTGCATATTCTTTTCCGGTCCTTGTTTTCACGGAATACAGAGCATTGTTTTCATTAAAAATAAATTCGGAAACTTCGGAATGTTTGTTCACTTCTGCTCCATATTGACGAAGCTTTTTAATCAGTAATTTTGTAATCTGACTTCCGCCTTTCACGCATTTATAGGCACTTTGAATATATGAATTTACGGTAAGTGCATGAACATAGAACGGTATATTTTCAGAATCTCCGCCATATAAAAAATTGGATCCGAGTAATACTGTCTGCAATTTTTTATCCTGAGTAACAGACTCGATGAATCTCTTGGTATTGAGGTGAAGGATCTCTTCATTATAGCTATCTTTCCCTACTACCTGGTATCTCGGAAACTGTGCACAGACATACTGGATTTCTTCACAATAGTTTTCCAGATTTTGTTTTTCGTTGGGGAAATGGGCAATGAGCTGTTCCACAAAGTTTTCATAGCCTTGCGCATGGGGATAATCTATGCTTTCATCACCAAAAGAAATCCTGTCATAGCCGTCCTCATTCATCTTGTGAAGCTCCAGCTCATCCATAATCTCAAGATAGGAAAAGAACCGGTGAAGATTCTGTCCTTTTGAAAGGCCTCCCAGGTAATGAACTCCGGTATCAAAGATGAGCTTATCCCGTGAAAAGGTCTGGAGATTTCCGCCATACTGGTTATTTTTCTCCAGAACACAGACTTTCAGACCTTCTTTCGCCAAAATTAGAGCCGAAACAAGACCTCCCAATCCGCTGCCGATCACAAGTATGTCGTATTCTTTTTTCAATAGGAGAAAAGCTGTGTGTTTTTAATTCAAAAAATCAAGAAATTCAAGGGTTTATAAATGATCCTAAATCTAGATAAAGATTTGAAATGTCTAATTTCTGAATTTATTTAATGATTTGAGTTTATTGATTAGTTTTCAGGGATAAAATTAGAAAAATTAATCAATATCATCCCAAAAATCGAAATAATTGAACCATTGAAGGGGATATTTTCTGATCATTGATTCCAGGTTCTCTACATAAGAATTGAGAAGTCCCTGAGAATCACGGTTTTTAATATTTTTTGCGACCCTTGCATATAAGTGATAATGAAGATTTTTTTCTTTCATCACATACACATATACCACGGGAACGCCGAGACGTGAAGCGATCAGAAACGGGCCGGCAGGAAATTTAGCACTTTTCCCCAGCAAATCGGCTTCGAGATATTTTGAGCCCTCGAAATAACGGTCTCCTGTAAAGCAGATCAGTTCATTATTCGATAAAGCCTGATTGATCTCGAAAATATGTGACATATCCTCTTTGACATAGATGAATTTGATGTTACTCTGCTTTACGGCAACGCTTTCCAGATATTCTTTAATGACCGTCACTTCCTGATCTGTAGTGACGAGATTGATCTGGCAGTCGAAATCGATATCAGCAAAGAAATGTTCGGCAATTTCAAAATTCCCGATGTGGGCACTAATGAGAACCCCTCCTTTTTTTTCAGTCAAAAGATTCTTAAGATTTTCTACCCCATCAAATTCGTAGGTGTATTTTTCTCTTAAACCTGCAGAGATAGCTGTTTTATCAATCAAAACCTTTCCAAAGGTAAAATAGCTTTTGAATATACTGATTTTTGATTTCCAGTATCCGTAATCAAGTCTTTTTTGAAAATAATAGGAGATGTAGCGGTTGCTTTTTTTTAGAAATAAAAAATAGTAGGAAGCCACGAAATAGAGCACAACATATGAACTCCGGATGCCGATATTTCTAATACACCAGACGAATATTTTATATCCTGCGATGGTTCCTTTAGATTTACCTTTCCACTTGTTCATACCTACAGTTTACCAATTTATCAATATACCAGTGTAACAATATTTCGGCTGAAGTTATTGTTACACTGGTACATTGCTTTATTGTTACATTATTAAAAAGAATAAATATTCAATCGATAGTTATGCGTTTTTTGCAGCAATTTTATTTTCAATAGTTGTATAGAAATCATCAAATGTGACCATTTGTTTAAAATCTGCCTCTCCTAATTTCACTCCAAAATTAGATTCGATAACAACTACCATATCAATATAATCCAGACTGTCCAGCCCAAGCGTTTTTTTCAGGTTGGCGTCATTACTGATCTCATCGCCATCTACCTCGAATTCGTTTACTAAGAAATCATTAACGATGTCAACAATTTTTTCCCTTTCCATGTTTTTAATCAAATTTTTTAACTATTAATGCGGAGTTGGTTCCCCCAAATCCGAAAGAATTTGACAAAAATACGTCAATTTTTTGATTTTTCGTTTTTGAGACCAAATTTATCCTTTTCGCCTCATCGTCAGGGTTTTCCAAATTGATATTGGGGGCAACGAAATCATTCTGCATCATCAGAATTGAGTAGACTACTTCACTTGCTCCCGCCATCCAGCATTCATGACCGGTCATAGACTTGGTAGAACTTACCGGAATTTCACTTCCGAAAATCTCATAAATCGCTTTGGCTTCATTGGCATCCCCAATCGGTGTAGATGTCGCATGAGCATTGATATAGTCGATATCTTCCACTTTTAATCCAGACTGTTTCAAAGCTCTCTGCATAGCCAGAGCCGGACCGTCCACATTCGGTGTTGAAATATGTCCCCCGTTTGAAGAGAAACCGTAGCCTACAATCTCTGCAAGAATGGTTGCTCCTCTTCTCTGCGCAGATTCTAAACTTTCTACCACAAGACTCGCCGCTCCTCCGCTTGGGATTAATCCATCTCTGCCGGAATCAAAAGGCCTTGACGCTTTTGTGGGTTCATCTTCTCGTACGGAGAAAACTCCCAGCCCGTCAAAACTTGCCATTGAATATTTATTGGTTTCCTGAGCACCACCACAAATGATCATATCCTGAAAACCATTACTGATCATCATATAAGCAAGTCCTAAAGAATGTGAGCCGCTGGCACATGCTGCACTAATGGTCAGATTGATGCCTTTCAATTTAAAAATCGTTGAAAGGTTCATTGTTACTGTAGAATTCATTGATTTAAAGATCGCTCCCGACCCCATCAATGTGGTATCTTTCTTTTCTCTGGCAATGTCGATAGATTCTACCACTGCCTGAGAAACACTGTCGTTTCCGTATAGAATCCCTACTTCATGGCTGTCCAGGAAATCCTGGTCTATCCCTGCCTGCTTCAGTGCATCACTGGTCGCAAGGTAAGCATATTCGCTTTCCTCGCCCATGCTTACACGCTGGCGTCTGTTAAGTAGATTCTTAAGATCCGGCTTCGGTACTACACCCGTAAGGCCCGACCTGAATCCGAATTCTTTTCTTTCCTGTACTAAAGCAATACCGGACTTTCCTTGATATAGGGATTCCCTGACCTCTTCCAAAGAGGTTCCGATGCAAGAATAAATTCCCATTCCGGTAATTACAACCCTATTTTCCATGAGTTCTATTAATTTAACAATGTATCAGTTTAACAATGTAACAATCTAATTGAGGTCACAGCACTATTGTTACACTGGTACATTGCTATATTGTTACATTATTTATGAGTAGATTCCTCCGTTGATGTTCACAATTTCCCCGGTAATATAGGATGCTTTTCTGGATGCTAAAAACGCGACCAGATCCGCAACTTCTTCCGCTTCTCCAAATCTGTTGGCCGGGATCATCGCTTTAAGCTCATCTTCGTTAAAGTCCTGGGTCATATCTGTTCTGATAAATCCGGGAGCCACTGCATTTACCGTAATATTTCTCTTGGCAACTTCTTGTGCCAGAGCTTTTGTAGCCCCAACCAAAGCTCCTTTTGCAGCAGAATAATTGGTTTGTCCTGCTGTTCCTTTTACTCCGGAAACAGAAACCATATTGATGATTCTTCCGTATTTATTGCGCAAAAGTTTCTGGATAAAGAAGTTGGTTACATTGAAAAAGCCATTCAGGCTGGTATTGATGACACTATTCCAATCCTCACTCTGCATCCACATGAATAATCCGTCTCTTGTGATCCCGGCGTTGTTGACGATCACCTCAACTATTGCATCAGGATTGTTATCCTGCCATTGCGTCAAAACATTAAGGCTTTCTTCGGCACTGGCTACATCAAATTTCAGGATCTCTCCTGTAGCACCCAGTTCCTGTACTTTAGCCAAAGTTTCTTTTGCTGCCACTTCGTTTGAAGCGTAGTTGATGAGTATATGGTAATTTTTTTCCTCCGCCAGTTTTATACAGACCGCTCTTCCAATTCCCCTGGAGCCGCCTGTGACAATTGCACATTTCATGTGTTAGTGTTTAGTTTTTTTTAGTTAAATTTTTAATCCCTATAGGTATGACAATTCATTACCGCTGATAATTACATTGTCTTTAAATATTTTTTCACTTCCTCAAGATACGGATACATCACCATATCGTTTGAGAAAGCAGGAATGATTTTTCTTATATCATCATACAATTCTTTGGTAGAAGACGAAACTTTATCCTGAAAACCAAGATATTCCACAGCCTGAATAATCGTAATGGCTTCTATCGCCAATACTTCAAAAGCATTCTCGATGACCTTTCTGCAGATTACTGCTGCATTGGTTCCCATACTTACAATATCCTGATTATCATTATTATTAGGTATACTGTGTACATACATGGGATTTGAAAGCATCTGGCTTTCTGCCGTTGTAGATGTTGCTGTAAACTGAACGCCCTGCATCCCGAAATTGAAGCCTAATTTACCTAAATTTACAAAAGGTGGCAAAATTTCGTTGATCTTTGCATTTAAAAGGTAGTTCAACTGTCTTTCAGCAAGCATGGTAAGCTTGGTAACCACGATCTTTAATTTGTCCATTTCCAGCGAAATATAATCTCCATGGAAATTTCCGCCATGGTATACGTGCTTATCTTCAACATTGATGATCGGGTTATCATTCGCTGAATTGATCTCATTTTCAAGGACCTTTTCAGTATATTCCAAAGTATCTAAAACAGGACCTAAAATCTGTGGAACACATCGTAAAGAATAATATTCCTGAACTTTTTCCTTAAATACTTTTTCCTGTTCTTCAAAGTGCGTATAAAGATGGTCTTCTCTTTTTCTGATCAGTTTACTATCTGCCAAATGCGTACGCATTCTTTCTGCTACTTTCTGCTGGCCGTAATGTTTTTTCGTGCCGTTCAAAGCTGCTGAAAGGTGATCATCATAAGCCTGAACAATCTCATTGATGGCGCATGAAAGTCTGATCGAAATATCTGTTAACTGATTCGCTTTATAGGCATTAACAATTCCTATTCCGGACATCACGGAAGTTCCGTTCATCAAAGCAAGTCCTTCACGGATCTCTACTTTGATAGGTTCTAATCCTTCTGTTTCAAAAACATCTTTTGTCAGTTTTCTTTCGCCTTTATAAAAAACTTCTCCTTCTCCTATTAAAACCAAAGCAAGGTGTGCTAGCTGTACTAAATCTCCACTTGCTCCTACGCCTCCGTGTTCGAATATCAATGGTGTAATATCTCTGTTGATCAATTCTTTAAGTAAATGAACAACAGACTGGTGAACACCTGAATTCCCCAGTGAAAGTGTGTTGAGTCTTGCCAGCATACAGGCTTTTACTTCCTGAGCAGGCAATGGATTTCCGATTCCTGAAGAATGGCTTCTGATCAGATTGTACTGAAGCTGGTGCGTATCTTCATCACTGATTTTAAACTGAGCCATTGGCCCAAAACCGGTATTCACACCATATATTACTTTGTTTTTTGAAAATTCCTTTAAAAACTGAAAACTTGTTTCCACTCTGTCTAAAAGTGATTCGTCCAGTTCAATTTTTTCATTCTCAATGATAATTTTTTGAAAATCCTTCAGTTCTAAAAAGTTATTTATTTTCATCAATTAAAAGTAATAGTTGCTAATTTTGTAAAATATTAATTAATTGTCACTAATTTTGCGGCAAAGATAGAAGTTATTATTAAAATAAAAAATCAAGATGGGCAAAGAATTTGTTGATGTTCTCGTAATCGGGGCTGGGCCTTCCGGATGCGTATCTTCTTCATACTTAAAGAAGAACAATATCAACGTAAAAGTTGTTGAAAAGACAAAATTTCCAAGGCTGGTTGTTGGTGAAAGCTTAATTCCCAGAGTAATGGATCATTTTGACGAGGCCGGACTTTTTCCTGCTTTAGATAAAATGGGCTTTGAAAAAAAGCTGGGAGCCCGTTTTTTAAGAGGCAATGAAGTTTGCATTTTTGATTTTAGTGACAAGTTCGGGGAAGGCTGGGACTGGACCTGGCAGGTTCCGAGAGCTGATTTTGATGATACTCTGGCCCAGGAAGTGATCAAAAAAGGCATTGACCTGGAATTCGAGACCGAAGTTATTGATATCCAATTCAATGGAACAGACTCTATCACTACGGTAAAAACCAAGGACGGCGAAACAAAAGAGATTCATTCGAAATTTGTCATAGATTCAAGTGGCTATGGAAGAGTACTGCCACGACTTCTTGATCTTGAAAAGCCTTCAAAACTGTCTCCCCATTCTGCTATTTTTGCCCACGTAGAAGATATTAACAGGGAAGAAGGCGAGGAAGGAACTTTGATTTCTTTTGATATTATTGAAACGGAGGTCTGGCTTTGGGTTATTCCTTTTTCTAATGGAAATACGAGTATAGGAATTGTAGGACCTACGGAATATATTGATCAGCTGTCTGAAAATGGTGATCCCGCAGAAGCTTTAAGAAAAGCGATTTCTCTTTCTGATTATTATGTAAAACGTTTTGGAAATGTAGATTTCCTTTTTGAGCCAAGACATCTGAAAGATTATTCATGTTCGGTGAAGCAACTATTTGGAGAAGGATATGCCCTTACGGGAAATGCGTCTGAATTCCTTGATCCGGTTTTCTCATCGGGAATGGCCTTTGCCACGGAATCTGGGATGCTTGCCGCGAAACTGGCTTTAAGACAGCTTAATGGCGAGAAAATCGACTGGCAGAAAGAGTATGCAGATTATATCCTTTATGGTGTAGATGTTTTCACGACCTATGTAAAAGAATGGTACACGGGAAATCTTCAGGAACTTTTCTTCCACAGACCTGAAAATGAAGATGTCAAGAGAAAAATCTGTGCTGTACTCGCAGGATATGTCTGGAATAAAGACAATCCTTTTGTGAGAAAGCATGATACAGCTATTAAAAACCTTGCGAATCTTATTAAGCTTGAAAGACAGCAGCAGCAAGAACAATCATAAAAAAACGGTCTGAACATTCAGACCGTTTTTTGTTTTATTTAACCGCTTTTTTGATTTCTGTGCCTAGCTTCTTTCCTGTGATTTCATATGCTGCAGCAATTCTGCCATATTCCCATGAAAAATCTTTATTCATCTTTTTCCCCTGAATTTTATCAGCCTGTAATCTCATTACGACTTTCGAAGGATTATCAGTTTCTACAAAGGTAAGATCTGAAGTTAATTTCGCTTCCTGTGATCCTATCATTCCACCGTACCATCCTGCATAGATCCATTTTGCATCAATGATTAAGGTATATTTTGCTTTGACATCATTTTTAAATGTTATTTTTTTTGATTTGCTGTTGATACCTTTAAAGAAATACCCTATATATTCTTCAGTTTTAAATTTCTCCCACTGAAAAATCCAGTTTTTCCAAACGGCTTCATTTTTTTTAGCGATAATATCTTTTTCTCTGTTTTCAAGGTACTGTGCTTCGGTAAAATTTTTCTCCTGATACACAGCATTATCAAATTTAAGCTGAACATTCACTTCAGTCTGATCCTTTAAGAAATCAAAATTCCCTGATTCGAAATTAATTTGATTCTGAGCAAAAGATGTTGTTGCAATTGCCATAAACAATAGCAAAAATAATTTTTTCATGATTTATAATTTTCTAAAATTTAAGTTTTCAAATATATCATTAAAAAGCAATTCTCCTAGACTGCCCTTTTATTTTTCTTTGTAGTGAGAAGTTATCTCAAATCTATAAACGTAATCGGTTTTCTGCTATTGGGATTAAAAACAGTTTTGGACAAAATATCAAAATCTACGATTTCAATTTTAGGACTTACCCTCAGTTTGGCGCGGAAGTGGTCCCGGACTTCATTCATGAAGGTTTCATGATCCTGCTCTGTGCTTAATCTGATGATAATTTCGTCCAACCCGATTTCATTAGACTGAATAACGATCTGATAGCATAAAATAGTATTGAAATCATTTAAAATATCGTTCATAGCAGGCGGATACAGCGTAGTTCCTTTGTATTTGATCATTTGCTGTTTCCGGCCAACAACCGGTCCCAGCCTCATGGTATTTCTGCCGCAGCCACATGGTTCGTGATGCGCTTTTACAATATCTCCTGTTTTGAAACGAAGCAAAGGAATTGCCTCAACCCCTAAAGTCGTGATTGTCAGCTCACCATTTTCTCCTTCTTCAACTGGATTTTCGTTATCATCCAAAATTTCCGTGATAATCAGTTCCGGATGATGATGTCCTCCGATCTGAAATTCACATTCCGTGAACGCTGTGCTCATTTCTGTGGAAGCGTAGGTTGAGAATAATTTAATATCCCATTTTTCTTTGATTTTCTGCGAAAGAATATTGTCCGTAAAATCCTGGTTTTTGATACTCTCACCGATGCATACCGCTCCATAAACACTGGAATTTTTATAATCTACTCCATGTTTTTCAGCATAATCGATCATTTTCAAAAGGAAAGAAGGAACTGTGATCAGATATTTGGGTTTGTATCTGAAGATAGAATCCCATTGCAACTCCGGAACACCAGGCCCCATCCTTACCACACTGGCGCCCATTTTTCTCAATCCCAGAAAGTAAGCCAGACCTGCCATAAATCTTTTGTCGATCGTAGTGACCATCTGTACAACATCTCCTTTCCGGATTCCTGCACAAACAAAGGAAATTGCTTCATTGTAGGCCAATCTTTCAAGATCACTATCAGAGAGTCCGAAAGTTACCGGATCTCCCAAGGTTCCTGAAGTGGTGCTGTAGTCTACAATTTTATCCGGTGAAATACAGAAAAAATCGTCGTTATGCTGCTGCAGATCATTCTTTGAGGTAGTAGGGATTTTCTGCAGATCTTCCAGAGTTTGGATATCAGTAATATGGATATTGTTTTCTTTAAACAATTTCTGGTAAAAAGGTGAATTGTTTTCAAGATAAACCACAAGTTCCCGAAGCTTATGTTCCTGAAACTTTTTGATATCCTGAAGGTCTGATTTTTCGATAGCCGGATAGAATTCCAATGATGTTGATTTTAAGGAACAAATTTATTTAATTAAAATTAAAAGATTGAATGATTAAAAAATTAAAAAATTCGAGCCCGTAATAATCTTAACGTTGAAAGGTAAATGTTTGTGTATTTGTATTTCCAGCCGTATTGATCGTTGTTACTTTTAAAGTATGCAAACCTGAAGCTTTGGGACATTTTTCATCAAAAATATAGACAAAATCATCTTTCATACGGGCAAAACGAAGCCATTTTCCATCCAGTTCTGCACGGAATGATATGATATCCCCAATTTTAGTTTTTCCACTCAATCTTAAAGTACTGCTGTTGATCAGTGCTCCCTCCTTCCAGCCTGGAGAAACAGACGGCACACTCTGATCCAGCAGAAGTGTTGCAGTGCCTAATCTGTTAAATTCTGACTCCATCCTGTCACCATTCCATTTTCCTTGGACGACATTGGTGTCACTTCCATAATCTAAAAGAACAACCACTTTTCCTTTTTCTTCATTGGTGAGCTTCCGGTTGGGTCTTATTTTTAAAGTATAATAATCATGAACGGGGATATAGGGAGACTGCAAAACAATCGTATTTGAAACTCCATCAGCATTGGTATTTGATTTTTCAGACATTTGAAAATTCACGGCATCATAAACGGCAGCCTTACTGAAATTGATTTCAGCATTTTCTGTAGTGACCGTTTTCCCTTCATTAGCCTTTACCATTTTATTGGTCGGAGAAGTCTGATCTGAAGTTTTATTGAACTTAACTTTTGTTTTCAGTCGGCTTGTATTTCCATTGACATCTTGTAAAACAATTTCAATCGTATGAACATTTTCGTCCTTAAGATTAATAATTCCGTTTAAATCAGGCAGACTGTAATTTTTCAATTTCATTCCCGGCAAAGAAGATAAGTGCTGGATGCTCATTTTATCTTTTATAAACTTAGGATAGTCTATACAGCCATTGATATAACGCGTATCATCATAACTCACTTTATCAATGGAAAAGCTATAAATCACCTGATCATCCATCCGTAATTCTGCATGATAAATCCCAAGATTAAATCCCTGGTTGGCCTTATCCACAGCTTTAATCGCCAAACTGATCTCTGGTGAACTGACCTGAACTATATCAGTGGTGTATGTACTTCCTGTCTTTTTAACAGCAATTCCGTTGGCTCCGGGTTCATAGGTACTGAAACGGCGATCATACCAGTAAAGCCCACTAATAATTGGTGCAATACTATCCGGAATATTAAAACCAAAAAGCAACGGATTGATGCATTCTTCCGTTTTTGTATCTCTTATCTCAAAATGTAAATGCGGTCCGGCTGAACCTCCGGTATTTCCACTTAAAGCAATGAGCTGCCCTTTGGTTACCGGAAACTGTCCGGGAGAGAAAGTGATATCCTGTTCCCATTTTTCGTCTTTATACTGTTTTTCTTTTACAAATTCATCCAGTTTGTCATAATATTTATTGAGATGGGCATACAGCGTGGTATACCCATTCGGATGGGTAATGTACACGGCATTTCCAAAGCCATATCGCTCCACTTTTATCCTGCTTACATAACCATCTGCAGCAGCAAGAACCGACAGATTTTCCTGGCTGTTGGTTCGTAAATCCAATCCCATGTGAAAATGATTGGAACGTACAGCTCCAAAGTTGGCGGCCAGTTGCATCGGAATATTCAGAGGGTTCCGGAAATAATTTTGCGGATAGTTTTTCTGAGCTTTTATTGTGAAAGCATTGATGAATAAAATGATCACTAGAAGTTTGCAAAAAATATTCATGCATTGTTTGGTTTGGGGATTCATTTCAATTTACAACATTTTAAATAATGAAGTGGCAGAATCTTCTATTATTTAGGTTTTGGCTAAAACCAGAGACGAAACCTGTCTTTTTAAAGCGGGTTAAAACCCTCTCCTCTTGAATAAAACCGTCATAAAAACTTGATAAAAACAGTGACAAAAATTGACCCATTCACCACTCACCATTCACTTCTGCCCTCTTTCTTCATTTATATTTCTGAAATTGAACTTTTTAATAGATATAAGCTAAATAAAACATATATTATAAACCGACAAAATTTAGTAAATTTGCAGACTTAATTAATCAACGATATTGAGATATTTACAATGAGCCAATTTAAAGAATACAAAAACCTCAACCTTATTGACATAGCCGAGAATGTTTCGGAGTTTTGGAAACAGAATAAAACGTTCAGTAAAAGTGTTGAGATTCGCGAGGGTAATACCGAGTTTGTTTTTTATGAAGGACCGCCTTCAGCAAACGGTATGCCCGGAATTCACCACGTTATGGCCAGAGCATTAAAGGATATTTTTTGTCGTTACCAGACTCAAAACGGAAAACAGGTTTTCCGTAAGGCGGGTTGGGATACACACGGACTTCCTGTGGAACTGGGCGTAGAAAAAGAATTAGGAATTACTAAAGAGGATATTGGCAAAAAAATCTCTATTGAAGACTACAATAAAGCTTGTCGTGAAGCGGTAATGCTATATACAGACGTATGGAATGACCTTACGGAAAAGATCGGATACTGGGTAGATCTTGAAGATCCGTACATCACGTATAAGTCAAAATATATGGAGACGGTTTGGTGGTTGCTGAAGCAATTGTACAGTAAAGAATTATTGTACAAAGGGTACACCATTCAGCCTTATTCTCCAAAAGCAGGAACAGGACTTTCTTCTGCGGAATTAAATATGCCGGGAACTTATCATGATGTTTCTGATACTACCGTTGTAGCTCAGTTTAAAGTAAAGAAAGAATCTTCTGACTTATTTAGTGATGTTGAAGGAGACGTAAGCATTCTTGCCTGGACGACAACTCCATGGACCTTGCCATCCAACACAGCATTAGCTGTAGGAAGAGATATTGAATATGTATTAGTTAAAACATTCAACCAATATACCTTTGAACCGATAACAATTGTTTTATCGAGAGTTCTTTTGCCGAAAGTTTTCGGTAAGAAATTTGCGGAAGGAACAAATGAAGATTTTGCGGGTTATACGGCAGAAAGCAAAGTGATTCCTTTCAAAGTGGTCAAAGAATTTACCGGAGAAAAATTAGCCGGAACTCAATACGAGCAGCTGATCCCTTGGTTTACACCTGATGATTCCCCTGAAAAAGCTTTCAGAGTAATTTTGGGAGATTTTGTAACGACTGAGGACGGTACTGGTATTGTTCACATCGCTCCTACATTTGGTGCGGATGATGCCCGAGTTGCAAAAGATGCAGGTATTCCTCCCATGTTGGTAAAAGACGGAAATGATAATCTGGTTCCTCTTGTAGACTTACAGGGTAAATTTATCAAAGGAGACAAAGTACCTGAAGTATTTTCAGGAAAATATATCAAAAATGAATATTACGATGACGGAACTGCTCCTGAGAAATCATGGGATGTAGAACTGGCGATCGTTTTAAAAACGGAAAATAAAGCTTTCAAAGTAGAAAAATACGTTCACAGTTACCCACATTGCTGGAGAACTGACAAGCCGGTATTATACTATCCTTTGGATTCATGGTTTGTCAAAATGACCGCTGTAAAAGACAGATTGGTAGATTTAAACAAAGAAATTAACTGGAAACCTAAATCAACGGGAGAAGGACGTTTTGCGAACTGGATTGAAAACGTGAACGACTGGAATCTTTCCCGTTCAAGATATTGGGGAGTTCCTTTACCAATCTGGAGAACTGAAGATCTAAAAGAAGAAAAGATCATCGGATCTGTAGAGGAATTATACAACGAAATAGAGAAATCTATAGAGGCAGGATTCATGAAAGAGAATCCGTTCAAAGGTTTTGTGATCGGAAATATGTCTGAGCAGAACTATGAATTGGTGGATCTTCATAAAAATGTGGTAGACAAAATAATTTTAGTTTCAGATTCAGGAAGTGCAATGAAACGTGAAAGCGACTTAATCGACGTTTGGTTCGATTCAGGGTCGATGCCTTACGCTCAGTTGCATTATCCTTTTGAGAATAAAGAATTAATTGACAACAATAAAGCGTTCCCGGCAGATTTTATCGCGGAAGGGGTTGACCAGACTCGTGGTTGGTTCTACACACTTCACGCAATAGGAACGGCGGTTTTTGATTCAGTTGCCTATAAAAACGTAATGAGTAACGGGCTTGTTTTGGATAAGAACGGTCTAAAAATGTCAAAATCCAAAGGAAATGGAGTTGATCCGTTTGAAACATTAGCCGTTTATGGGCCAGATGCTACCAGATGGTATATGATCTCCAATGCCAATCCTTGGGAAAACCTGAAGTTTGACATCGAAGGTATTGACGAAGTAAGAAGAAAGTTCTTCGGAACCCTTTATAATACGTATTCATTCTTTGCATTGTATGCCAATGTAGATGGATTCAATTACAAAGAAAAAGAAGTAGAAAATCGTCCTGAAATCGACAGATGGATCCTTTCTGAGCTTAATCTTTTAATTAAAGAAGTAAAAGCATTCTACGAAGATTACGAACCGACAAGAGTCGCCAGAGCAATCAGCACATTTGTGAATGATAACCTGAGCAACTGGTACGTAAGATTATGCAGAAGACGTTTCTGGAAAGGGGATTATTCTGATGATAAAATCTCTGCTTACCAGACTTTATATACGTGTCTTGAAACTGTGGCGAAATTATCTGCCCCTATTGCTCCGTTCTTTATGGATCAATTGTATCAGGATCTGAATAAAGTAACAGGAAAAGAAAACTGTGAATCTGTACATTTAACAGATTTCCCTGTGGCAGACGAAAATCTGATCGATCAGGATCTGGTAGAAAAAACGCATTTGGCGCAGAACATTACCAGTATGGTTTTCTCTTTAAGAAAGAAAGAAAATGTAAAAGTTCGCCAGCCGTTACAGAAAGTATTGGTTCCGGTTCTGGATGCTAAAACAGAAGAGCAAATTTTAGCCGTTGCAGATCTGATCAAGCAGGAAGTAAATGTTAAAGAACTTCAGTTGATCAATGCTGAAGAAGCCTCTCATTTAATTGTAAAACAGATCAAACCGAATTTCAAAGCATTAGGTCCTAAATTAGGAAAAGACATGAAAACGGTAGGTGGAGAAATCGCCAATCTGAATACAGAACAGATCGCCAGTCTTGAAAAAGAAGGAAAAATAGATATCCAGGGGTACGAGATCACACTCGATGATGTAGAGATCTCTACAAAAGACATCCCGGGATGGACGGTAACTTCCGACGGAAAAACAACTGTGGCATTAGATTTGACGTTAACAGAAGAATTAAAATCTGAGGGTATCGCAAGGGAATTCATCAACAGAATTCAGAACTTGCGAAAAGAGAAGGACTTTGAACTGACAGACAGAATTAAAATATCCATTGAAGAAAACTCACCATTCCTTGAAGATGTTAGGAAAAATGAGGAATATATTTCATCTGAGGTCTTGTCAAATAAAATAGAAATTGTATCTTCACTTTCAAATTTTAACGAAATCGAAATAGATGAGGTTAATTTTAAGATAAATGTTGAAAAAAATTAACATATAGTTATTGTTTTTTAAATTCCATTTCATAATTTTATTAAAAAAGAGAAAAGAACATGTCAGACGAAAGAGTAAGATATAATGATTCTGATTTACAAGAGTTTAAAGCGATCATTAAAGAAAAAATAGAAAAAGCAGAAAGGGATTTGCAATTGATCAGAGAAAGTTTCATCAACGACCAGAATAATGGTACCGATGATACTTCCCCAACATTCAAAGCATTTGAAGAAGGAGCAGAAACGTTAAGCAAGGAACAAAACTCTATTTTGGCAGGACGCCAGGAAAAATTCGTTCGTGATCTTAAAAATGCTTTGATCAGAATTGAGAATAAAACCTACGGTGTTTGCAGAGTAACAGGAAAGCTGATTCCTAAAGAAAGATTATTGGCTGTTCCTCATGCTACGTTAAGCATTGAAGCGAAAAATATGCAGAAATAAGCCGTAAGGTTTGTAAAAATAATATTGGGTTTATATGGTATTCGTGAATACTTTATAAACCTAATTTTTAATGTATACCCATGAGCGGAGTATTAATTTTAGGCATCATCGTGGTTGCCGTTTTAGTGTTTGTCAACAGAGTCCGGATCAAAAACAGATTCTTTCCTGATCGGCACGGAAACTACACCATCGATGATCAGTTTAATTCTGATAAACGCGAGATAGAAAAAGAAATCGACAGACTTTTGAGTAAGATGGGCAAAAACGGGATCAGCGACTTGTCCCCCAAAGACAGGAAGAGACTCGATGAACTGTCCAAAATGTAAAATTTTAAATAGAAAAGAAAATGGAATCTATCATAGTACATCCTAAAAACCCTATGGAACTGAGTGCACTGAAAAGTGTTTTAAAAGATATGAACATCAGATACGAAAGGGCTCAGACCAAAAATACTTTCCATACAGAAAAAGTGGCCAAGAAAATTTTCGACAAGAAAAATCCGGAGAAACCTTCTAAACCAAAAGGATTGTAATGAAAAAGATCTTAGCTATAACATTTTTAGTATTGTTAATTGATCAGGCTTCAAAAATTTATATCAAAACCCATTTCAATCTGGATGACAGTGTCACTGTTCTTCCAGGTTTTAAACTAACTTTCGTAGAGAATCCGGGAATGGCTTACGGGCTTCATTTCGGAGGCATTATCGGGAAATATTTCCTGGTGATCCTGAGGCTTTTCTTAATTGGAGGTATGGTGTATATGTTCAAGAAATGGCTGAAACAGGGAGCTTCCAATTATCTTTTGATTCCTATGGCTGTTATTTTTGCCGGTGCGATCGGAAATATTATCGATGGTATGTTTTACGGACTGATCTTCGACAGCGGAACGGTTTATGACCAAAGTATCGACCGATGGATCGGGTACGGCGGAATTTCAAAGTTCGTTCCTGTAGGACAGGGCTATTCTTCTTTTATGAAAGGCTGCGTAGTAGATATGCTTCACTTTCCTATCGTGGACTGGTATGTTCCTGAAAATATTCCTTTGATCGGTGGCAAACACCTAGAATTCTTTAAGTATATTTTCAATGTCGCTGATTCCGCCATTACGGTAGGCGCCGCTTTATTATTAATATTCAGAAAAAAAGCTTTCCCGAATGGACTTGAGTTTTAAAAAACAGTATTCCGGATGAAAAAAGTAATCAAAAATATTTTAAAAATTTTCCTGCTGCTTCTTGCGACAGGAATTATTTTTATAGCCTGGGCCAATTACAGCATCAGAAAAGAAAGCAGTGCCTTTGTTTCTTACAAAATTTCTGATGTACCGGAAACCAAGGTCGCTTTGCTGCTTGGAACCGGAAAAACGTTAAGCAATGGAATGCCCAATGCTTATTTCTATAACAGAATACAGGCCGCTATAGATCTTTATAAAAGCGGAAAAATAAAATACATCATTGTAAGTGGGGACAACAGTACCAAAGATTATAATGAACCGGAAGATATGCAACTAGCTTTGATGAAGTACGGTATTCCTGAAGACAGAATCGTGATGGACCATGCCGGATTCCGGACCCTGGATTCTGTCGTCAGAGCTAAGGATATCTTTGGACAGAATAAACTGGTGATTATTTCGCAGAAATTTCACAATGAAAGAGCCATTTTTCTCGCCAGAAAGAATGGAATGGAAGCCTTCGGATATAATGCCAATGATGTGAATAAATACGCCGGATTAAAAACGAATCTGAGAGAATATCTGGCGAAGACTAAAGTTTACTGGGACCTGCTTTTCGGAGTACAGCCGAAGTTCGGAGGAGAAAAGATTGAAATAAAATAATTGTATTACTTTAAAGTCCTAAATTGGAGCTATGTTAAAATTCTATTCTACATTTCTCACATTCGTCCTTTTGTTCACGCTTTCCTGTAAAGAAGAACAGAAAAAAAGTGACGAATATACAGATCTGCTGCTGGGAATCCCTCAGGCTCAGATAGATTCCATCAGAAAGGCGGAAGATAGTAAACAGGTTTTTTTGAAAAAGGCCTCTTACGAGATTGATTCTGCCAACTCGGTTGAGCTGATGGTTCCTGTCAGCAATTACATCACAGAGCATTCATATTCCACTTCTAATATACATCTGACGGATCCTCAAAACGTTTCAGAAACAAATAATGACTTTGCAGGAGTAAGTATACAAAACGACTTTACGAACAACAATTCTGGTGAAGATGTACTGATTGGAAAGTCTGATAATCCTGATATTTTCCCGGTTTCTGACATCAAAAAATTTAATGAACCTGAAAAAATCCTTCATGAGGATAAAAATTCGCTGCTTTACATCGATTCTTTCGGGCACAAGAAACTGTATTACAGACAATATGTGCCTGCAAGCAAAACGTATTATCTGTACGTAGCGGAAGTTCCTAAATATGATAGTGAAAAGCTTCAGTATGCTTCGTTGTTTTCGATATACAACAAAGCAAAACATTTGCTCTCATTCGATAAGGAAGCTCAGCCGGAAAATTTAATATGGGAAAAGGTAAAACCAAGTATTTCTGAAGTTGAACTGAAAAATTACAGTACTTACTACAACTCGCTTCAGAAAGAACTGAAATTTTTTCTAAAGGATAATGACAGTGTAGAAATTAAAAAGGATCATTTTGATCTTTATCTCTACCGGGATAAAGGACACAGTCAGAAAGCATTTGATCAGACGACCGCTATCGCTGATTCTAACTTTTCAGGACTCTTTGAAGACCTTCCGTTTGAAAACCGGCTGAGATCCGGATATTTCAGTGGCAAATATGACAGGGAAGATACCTTTACATTTATTAAAAAACTGAGCAGCACCAGTATTCTGGTAAGTGCAAAAGAGGATAACGGATATATAAATGACAATACCGGATATTTTATCATCAGTTCCATAAAAACACCAAAAGGTCAGTTTTACCTTATCAGCAGAACCAACAGAGACGGTAATGATGTGACTGCTTTAATGAATGATTACTTCAGTAAACATTTAAAAATCTAATTATGAAGCCACTATCTCTTATTATATTATGCTCATTTTTTATTCTTTCCTGCAATCCTGTAGGTGAAAAAACAACAGAAGAAGCACCTGTGGATATGCAACTGGTTAACACTATTGATGGTTTAGACCTGAAAAAGGGAGATGTTATCGTAGTCTGGAGTAAGCTGGATGCTTCTTTTATCAAAAACGGGGTTCTTCCATCCTTTGATTTCATCTATAATCTCAGTCTGAACGGGAATACAGTAGAGAATTCTTCTGTCCTGATGTTCGCTGACAAAAAGCACATCATCAATTCCACTTACAAAAAACAAAAAGAAGACGAGAACGAGGAAAAAGATGCTCCGGAACAGACCTCTGAGTATGGAGATGAATCTGACAGCACAAAAGTAGAAAAAGAGAAAGAAGTATCTGCTTCCTGGGAATTCGAACAAAAAGTAATAGAAATCCCGATAAAAAAAGACGGAAAATACACCCTCGACTATAAAGTAAAAGCTAAGAATGCAGAAAGCGACAGCATGTTTAACAAAGCATCTATTGTGATCAGAAAGAAATAGTTCTTATTTTTTGGTATTCAAAGCCTGATAAGCGATATAGTAAATTCCATAAAAGACTATAACAGTGAGCACAAGTGCAATAGAAAAGGTATGTTTAAAAAGATCCAAAACATAATCCTTGAAAACAAACTCCTGTGCATAGACCCCATTATAGAAAGGATAAACTTTGATCACCGTAACCACAGCTCCCAGGATAATCGGAAAAAGCCATGTGAATTTTTTAATATAGCCCACCACCCAAAAAGCAGTAATATAAATTACGCACATCAGAATATCATCCACTTTCTTTTCCAGCAGCCCATTTCTGAACTGAAATATAACAAGAAGGGAAATAATGGCCAGATGTATTTTTTTAGCTTTCTCCAGGTTGGAAGGTGCCAGGAATTTAATTTTATCATCAAACCTTATCATCAGAAGAGCGATAATATTGATCAATGGAACCCAAACTGAAGCGCCCGCAACACCGTAATATTTCTGTTTTAAAAGACTTCTTTCTTTGATCAGCTGTCCTGTAAATCTTGTACAGATGACAAAAAACACAACCAGTACGGTCATATTCATCCATCCTGAGAGGGTAAGATCTTTCCCGAAAAAGTCTAATTCCAGAGAAAATGCACTTTCCAGAAGCCCTCCGAATGAAAATATAATACAACTGATCACAATGAGTACAGCAGGTCCAAAGTAATCATTGGCGGTCTGCAGTGCATTCTTTGAAAATGTATACAGATTTTCACGCTGAGCCAAACAGGCTGTCAAAAATAAAAATGCTCCCAAATAAGCAACACTCTTTATGCTGGAAAGGGTATAATAGATGAGATTGACAATAAATTCCGTAGATTTTGAATTATAAGACGCAGACCCGATTACTTTTTCAATAAGCCCCAGATCTGTATTATATAAAGTAAAAAGCCCCATATTCAACAGAAATACCTTTAATAAAGGATGTTTAATATGAATTTCTTCTTCCACCAGGTAACGTTTGGAAATCATAAAGGTAGCCAGAAACTGTATGATCAGATAGGTCCATGTTCTCAGGGTATCAGAATTAATAGTCTCTTCGAACGGAACATAATAATCCACCATATTCCGGATCTCCTTCATAAAAAAGAAGAACACAAGCAGGAAAGGAAGTATCATCAAAACAGACTTCCAGCGTCTGTTGATCAGGAAATACCAAAGGAAGAACAGGCTGCTTAAAGCATAAGAAAGATCATCCAAAACTTTAGACAGCGTATTATCCTTTTCGGGATAAAAATAATTGCCTGCAAAATCCAGGACGATGTAGATCAGCAGTAAAATCCACAGGCTTTTTATGGCTTTGAATAGCTTTGGAGACAAAAAATGGTTATTTCCCATATGGATGAGGTGGTTTCTACAAATATAATTTAAAAACTGTTACTGAGCACCTTAAATCAGCCCCCATTAAAAAGGATTTGCCAGCCATCGCAATCTTTCCTATTTTTGTTCTTTATTTTTAAACTTAATAATTTAAACAAATGTCAAGAATTCTTACCGGCATTCAAGCCACCGGAACACCCCATCTTGGAAATCTCCTTGGGGCGATCATTCCTGCTATTGAACTTTCCAAGCAGGAAGGAAATGAATCATTTTTATTCATCGCGAATCTTCATTCTCTTACCCAGATTAAAGATGCGAAGGTTTTAAAACAGAATACCTACGAGATCGCTGCGGCTTGGCTTGCTTGTGGGCTGGATACAGAAAAAACATATTTTTACAGACAGAGTGACATCCCTGAAACCTGTGAACTTTCTTGGCATTTATCATGTTTTTTTCCTTATCAAAGACTAACGCTTGCCCATTCTTTTAAAGATAAGGCAGACCGACTTCAGGACGTAAATGCCGGACTGTTTACCTATCCTATTCTGATGGCTGCAGATATTTTACTGTATGATGCAGAGATCGTTCCTGTAGGAAAGGATCAGCTTCAGCATTTGGAAATTGCCCGTGATGTAGCATCAAGGTTCAACAACCAGATGGGAGAAGTGTTTGTACTGCCTCAGTCTGAGCTGCAGGAGGACACGAAATATGTTCCCGGAACAGATGGCCGTAAAATGTCTAAATCCATGGGAAATATCATTAATATTTTCTTACCTGAAAAGGAACTGAAAAAGCAAGTGATGAGTGTGGAAACCGATTCTAAAGCTTTGGAAGAGCCGAAAGATCCTGAAACCGATAAGGTTTTTGCCATCTACGAACTGATTGCCACTCCCGAACAAACGGAGGAATTAAGAGCGAAATACCTGGCCGGAAACTTCGGGTACGGACATGCCAAATTAGAACTGTTAAATCTTATTTTAACCCGTTTTGCAAAGGAAAGAGAAATGTTCACTTATTATATGAATAACCTCGACGAGCTGGAAGCTAAACTTCAGGAAGGAGCCGCAAAAACGAGAGTGGTTGCCACAGAAACCATTAAAAGAGTAAGAGCAAGCTTAGGAATTTAATATTCTTTTCCAATCATATGAAAGCCTTTCAGTTTTGAAAGGCTTTTTTTATTTTGAAAGAATAAAGCAATGCATCCTATCTTCGAACTCATATACAATGTCCCATCCCGGATATTGTTTTATGATAGTCCTGATAATAGAAAGTCCAAGACCGGTAGAGTTGTGATCTGCCCCCTGTTTGTAAAAACGGTTGAAGATCTGTGTTTTGTCTAGCGGAATACCACTGCCCCTATTCTGGAAGATCAGTTTGTTATCTTCTATGATGATATTAACATTTCCTTCCTGATTATTATACTTTATCGCATTTTTAAGCAGGTTAGAAAGCAGGATACCGGCAAGATCAGGATTAAAATCTCCACCAAAGAACCCTTTCTCCACGATCTGGACCTGAATCTTTTTAAACTCAATAAAATCGTCATAGCTTTTAACCAGCTCGGAAATCATTTCGTTGAAATCAACTTTTGAGGTTTTATTAAACTGACTGTTCTCTATTTTTGAGAGCATAAGCAGAGATTTATTCAGTCCCGCCATTCTCCTCAGGTCTCCTTTTAATTCTGAAATAAAATTCAGATTTTTCTTATCAAGATCTTCATTCTGGATCACCAGATCGATCTTATTGATCATAATAGCCAGTGGCGTCTGAAGTTCGTGCGAAGCGTTTTCAATGAACTGTTTCTGCTGATGGAACACAAGCTCATTACGCTCAATCATTTCCTCTATTTCTACATTCAGTTCTTCAAATTCTTTGATGGAATAGTTTTGAGGATCCTCCAGAGAAGAAACCCCGAACTGGAATTTTTTAAGCTTATCTAAAATCGTATAGAAAGGGCGCATCGCCTTATTTAGCATATAGCCATTCACGGCCAGAATACTTATCACAAGCAGAATGTACAAAACAATCAAAGCTGTGGTCAGGTCATAGACCAATTCATCCTGCTCTACCGTAGACGTTCGTATTTCGAGTCTTTGACGTTTTCCAAACTGATCTATAAAATCAGTCTCAAGTACCCGGTAAGGCTGGTCTTTATCGTCGTACTCCATGTAAAACATCTTGTTATACATTCTGTTCTTATCCTTGTACTCAGATTCCGAAATAGGCTTGATCTTAAATTCATTAAATCCAAAATCCGCACTGTTCAATAATTCAGGATCGTAATACACGGCTTTAATGATCTGTATCTTTCTGTCTTTCAGCCCGTCATCTACATTATCATACACTTCATCCAGAATATAGGCATAAAAGAGCGCCGCCCAGACTGCAATGATCAGCAGCAGGATCGCGATCATGTATTTGATGGTGTAGTATTTTAACGAGACTTTCATCAGACAAATTTATAACCTATTCCGTAAACAGCCTGAAAATCGGCTTCCGCATTGAGGTTTTTAAGTTTTTTACGAAGATTTTTAATCTGAGAATAGATAAAATCCAGACTGTCTGCCTGATCTATATAATCTCCCCAGATCGCCTCCGCTAAAGTAGTTTTCTGCAACGTTTTTTCCGGATGGATGACAAAATAGTACAGAAGATCATATTCTTTACGATTAAGGATCAGATCTTCATTCCCTACTTTCACCGTTCTGTTTTCCGGATCAATGCTGATATTTTTATAGGTGATCGTATTTTCCCCATCCTGATTCTTTCTTCTGATCACCGATCGGATCCTCGCCATCAGTTCTGCAAGGTGGAAAGGTTTTGCCAGATAATCATCTGCACCGATCTCCAATCCGGCCACTTTATCATCTACTGAATCTTTAGCCGATAAAATGATCACTGGGTCTTTTTTATGCAGCTTCTTGATCTCTCTCAGCAGATCAATCCCGTTTCCGTCCGGCAGCATAATATCCAGAAGAATACAGTCGTATTCATATGAAATGATCTTTTCAAGCCCGGCACTGTAGGTCAGCGCAAATTCCACAATAAAATGCTCCGCTTCCAGAAAAGCCTGGACAGTGTCTTTCAGTTCCGGTTCATCTTCTACAATTAATATCTTCATCCTTCCAGTATTAGCTTCTATCAAATATATGAAAATAGAGAGGAAGATGGGAGGATCGAAGTTTGAAGTTATTTCCGGACGACTGATATCTTCCGTCCGTTTTTTACTCTATGAATTGAATATTCATCCATTCATAACTGCGGCTTAAAAACTCCCATCCTCCAGCTTTCCTCTTCCTTCAGGTATATTTTTTCACGTGAATTAATCATCAATTCTTTTGAAATTTCCTTTTTTGTCAAATTCAAGATCCAGTCCGTTAGAAAGTTCGGCTTTATAAGACCATCTTTCTTTTTCTATCTTCATGATATAGGTGTTTGGGAAATTCTTAGCGGCGTAGTTTCTGATTGATGCTGGAATAAATCCATAAGGCAGTTTCTGGTGTTTCCCATCCACTTCTTTCCAGTTTCCGTTGCTGTCGAACTCTACTTTCATCCCGTTGGCCAGATACACCTGGTATTCGTCAACGCCATAGATCTCTCTGTCTTCAATAGCCGATCCTACCGTAATACCTTTAAAATGAGTGACAAGGAAATTCTTAGCTGTTTTAGGCAATTGGTTTGCGTTGATCGCTTTGTCCTGTGCAAAAATAAATCCGCCTGCCATTAAAAAGATGAAAACAAGCGCTCCGGTGATTTTTCTAAAATTTTTCATAATATTAAATTTTTTCTGTCTTTATGATGAAGCAAAGGTCAGAATCAATTTAGGAAAGAATTAGGAAAAGCGGAATGGGGAAGAAAATAAAGTAATTAAAAATGAAAAGTGAAGAATGAAAAATATTTAAACCATTAAGATTATTGAAGGTTGTAAGGTTATTAAGAAGGTTTTCATCTAAGCTTTAACACTTAAAAAAACATTTCATTTCCCTTAATTATCCTAAATTTCTTCAATAATCTTAATGGTTCAAGAAAAATTTTCAGCTTTTTATTGCTCCTGAAAAAGCAAATTTTATAAATAATCTTTAATCTGTAAAAGATGAGTGATCGATTTCAAGCCTTCTTCCTGCTTATTTTCTTTATAAACATCAAAGAAGATCACATCGATTCCATAATTCTGGGAACCCACCACATCTGCAATCCAGTCGTCCCCGATCAGAATACTTTCTTCTTTACCGGCTTCTGCAAGTCCCAAAGAATATTCAAAGATTTTCGGATTGGGTTTTCTTACGCCTATAGAATCGGCGCTGGTAATGGTTTTAAAATACTTGTCGATTCCCGATAATATACATTTTCTCTCTGTTACCTCCTGGAAACCATTTGAAATTACGTGCAATGTATAATGTTTGGATTTAAGATAGTCCAAAATATGCTCTGCTCCTTCCACCAGATCATTATGGTTAAGGATTTTATCCAGAAAATGCTCTTCGAAATATTGGGAAAGTTCTTCATCATCTACCCCAAAATGCCTGAAGGTATCATAGAAACGGTGCTTTCTCAGATATTCTTTACCGATGATGCCATCTCGTATCTTCTCCCAAAGACTTTCATTGATGTCGTGATAGACGGAATGAAACTCTTCAAAGTCGATATTATAGTGTAAAGTAATTTCCTGTTTTTCAAAAAGGTCTTTGATGGTAAGGTAAGCATTCTTACGGTGATCCCAGAGCGTATTGTCTAGGTCAAAAAAAATGTGCTGAATTTTCATACAGCACAAAATTACTCAATTTAATTTTTGGAAATTGGGAAATTCTTACTTTTAGTGGATACCACTTCCAGACTTTTTGAGTAATTCAATAGAAAATCAATTGTTTGTTTCTTAGGTTTCAAAGTTTTCACTTTTAAGGAATCATTTTTTTTCATAGGCGAAAAGTATGTTTTCCTTTAAACGTGGATTTTTTAAAAATATTATCCTATCGTGTCAATACAATATTATTTTCGTCCATGATTTTTCTCAGGTTGATGAGTGCATAGCGTACTCTGCCTAATGTGGTATTGATACTCATATTGGTATGATCTGCAATTTCTTTGAAGCTTAACCCGTCAAAAAATCTTAATTTAATGACTTCCTGCTGGTTTTGTGGCAGAAACTGAAGCATTCTCAGCAGATCCTCCTGAATCTGTAAGGTGACAAGCTGATCTTCAATATTTTCCGATGGCTCTCTGATCAGATCAAAAATAGAATACTCGTCTGTTTCAAAAGTGGTTTCCGAAACTTTAACGTTTTTCGCTTTTAGTCTGAAATGATCAATGATAAGGTTGTGTGCGATTCTTTTGGCCCAAAGAATAAATTTACCTTCTTCATTATATCGTCCTTCTTTCAGCATCAGGATGATTTTCATAAATGTATCCTGAAAAACATCATTGGCAAGGTCTTCATCATTAATTTTGTAAAAAATGAATGTAAACAGTTCTCTCTGATGACGATGAATAAGGGCTGATAAGGCTTCTTCGTCTCCTTTCTGGTAAAGGGAAATTAGTAGGCTGTCCGTTTTTAATTTCATAACTCTTCTCAATAATAAAAAATTTGCAGATCAGCAATTCTCCAGATATTTTATCTGGCCGTAGCTGTAAATACAAAACAGTTCTTTAGAGTAAAGTAAAATCAATAGGCAGTACAATTATTATGTGGTGTAAATATAATAATTTTTTAATAACTGTTAACCAATTATTAAATTTTTACGAGAAAAATTTAAAAAAATTTATTTAAACATATCATGAATAAACACTGTAGGGATATTTAATGTTAAATTAACATTTAAACCTTTCATCTCTTTTCCGTTTAAACGGGCATCTCCAATCGGGAAAGCATAGCCTCCTGCAAGGTCTAAAAGTCCGAAAAGGGTAACGCCAATTTTGGGAGCGATATATTTATTCGATCCTTCTGCCCCTATCAAAAGATAATAGGAATGATAAAAGTCTACATTTTTCTCAAAATTCAGGAGTACATCTGCCTGCAGTTTTGGCATGATCGCAAATTTAGAACCGGCAGAACCCATTAAAGCAGAGCCTCCCAGCCTGTAAATCACATCATCATTCTTCAGGAAAAGCAGCTTCCCTCCCACTTCCCCAAAGCTCTGGTTCTGGTAGGTATACCCCACACTGACCATTTTGTGCATGGTGTATTGTGCCTTTGTCATTACGCTCAGGAAAAATATAAAAAGTACAGTTACTGCTGATCTAAAATTCATCATCTTTAAATTATTTAAGGTGTAAAATTAAAAAAAACTGCCTTACCCAAAGATAAAGCAGTCTATTTATTATTTCTGAAGAGAAATTAAATTCCGAAAGAAGCTTTAATTTCGTCTACTTTATCCAGTTTTTCCCAGGTAAAGAACTCAAGACCTTTAAGAGTAAGTTCATTTTTCTGACCTTTATTGAATGTTTTATCAGCTGTATAATGTTCTTTCCCCATGTGTCCGTAAGAAGCCGTTTCCAAATAAATAGGGTTTCTTAATTTTAAGTTCTGCTCAATGGCATATGGTCTTAAATCGAAGATGGTAGATACCTTCCTTGCAATTTCACCGTCGTTAAGCTCTACTTTCGCAGTTCCATATGTATTGATGTATAAACCACAAGGTTCAGCAACACCGATAGCATAAGAAACCTGTACCAGAACTTCATCAGCTACTCCTGCAGCTACTAAGTTCTTGGCAATGTGTCTTGTTGCATAAGCAGCACTTCGGTCTACTTTTGAAGGGTCTTTTCCAGAGAAAGCACCACCGCCGTGAGCACCTTTTCCTCCGTAAGTATCTACAATAATCTTTCTTCCTGTAAGACCTGTATCCCCGTGAGGACCTCCGATCACAAATTTACCGGTAGGATTGATGTGATATTTGATCTGGTCGTTGAACAATGCCTTGATTTCTTCAGTCTGTTGAGCCACGACTCTTGGTACCAGAATACTTTTGATGTCTTCACGGATCTTGTTCAGCATGTCTTCTTCAGTTCCAAAGTCATCGTGCTGTGTAGAAACTACGATAGAATCAATTCTTACCGGCTTATGGTCATCAGAATATTCGATAGTTACCTGGCTTTTTGCATCCGGACGAAGGTAAGTGATTTCGCTTCCGTCTCTTCTCAATACAGAAAGTTCTTTAAGGATAGTATGGGCAAGGTCTAAAGCAAGAGGCATATAATTAGCCGTCTCGTTGGTTGCATACCCGAACATCATCCCTTGGTCACCAGCTCCCTGTGCGTTTGCTTTAGCCTCAAAAGACTCGTCGTTTACAGCTCTGTCTACCCCTTGATTGATATCAGGAGACTGCTCGTGGATGGCAGAGATTACCCCGCATGAATCACCGTTGAACATATATTCTCCTTTAGTATAGCCTATTCCGTTGATAACATCTCTTGCAATAGTCTGTACATCAAGATAGGCATCAGACTTCACCTCTCCGGCAAGTACAACCTGCCCGGTAGTTACAAGAGTCTCACACGCTACTTTGGAGTTTTTATCGTATGCTAAAAAATGATCGATTAATGCATCGGAAATTTGGTCGGCAATTTTATCCGGATGTCCTTCTGAAACTGATTCAGATGTAAATAGATAAGACATATTATTCTTTGTTTTTTAGATTAAAATTAAGTGAAGAAAAATAAGAATAATTGCCCAGAAAAAAGAATACTGTTTTAGCATATTTTTAGAGAGGTTGCAATCAGGTCAAATTTTTCCTCGTTTATAAACGTCTGCAAATTTAAGTACTATTTTTTTAATACTAAAGAATTTTGCTTATTAATTATAATTTTCTTAAAATTAATGATTTAAATCACTTTGCGGACTTCTTAGTTCATTGCGGCTTGATGCTCACAAATTCCTTCGGGTTGATATGATAATTAAGCTTAAGCTCCAGGGAACTTTTGATAGAGTGAGATAATTCATCAATGATTTTCTGCTTAAAGGTCGGCTTATAATAGATGATTTTGATCTCTCTGTAAGGGAAAGGCTTCTTAAATCTGAAGACATTTTCCTTCTGTTCATCTGAAAGCTGACTCAATGCCAATTCCGGAAGAATACTGATTCCTCCTACTTTATCTACCATATGCACCAATGTCTGAATATTGGATGCCAGGAAATCTAAGTTCTTAGGCTTTAATGTATTTTCTTTAAGGTGGCAGATATTCTCAAACTGGTTTCTCAAACAGTTTCCTTCTTCCAGAAGCCATACTTTTTCAACATTTAGTTCTTCAGGGATGATATAAGAGTTCTTTTTATTCGCTTCCGTATTGGAACTGTAGATCATCAACTCTTCATTGAACAGGAAATCCTGATAAAATTCATCGGCAGTATCATAGGGTGTAGAGATAATCCCTGCATCCAACTCTCCGGCTTTTAAAGCTTTTATAATGTTATCCGTGGTCATTTCCTTCACATTCATCTGTATTTTTGGGTTGTCTTCCAAAAACTTAAAGATTTCTGTTGGCAAAATGAATGAAGAAACGGTAGGAATAATTCCCAGATTGATTGTTCCACCCAAAATATTATTCAGAAGATTCGCTTTATTTTTCAGCTCATTGACAGATTCTATAATTACCTTTGCCTGATCAATGATCTGAAGCCCCACATCTGTGGTACGGATCGGGTGCGTAGTTCTGTCGAACACCTTCACATCCAGTTCATCCTCAAATTTTTGTATCATCGCGCTTAACGTGGGCTGCGTAATAAAGCAAGCCTGAGCTGCTTTACCAAAATGTTTGTACTTATCTACAGCGATAAGATACTCCAGTTGCTGAATGTTCATCTGATTAATATTATCTATTACAAAGATAAAAGGTTTTTGCTATTAGTAATCAAAAATTCAAGTAAATTTGATATTTAATACGTCTGCATAAGACGTTTACAAGGGAAATCAATCATACAAATCATAACGATATGGATTCTAAAAAATTAACGCTCAGCAATGGCGCTCCTTATTTTGAACACCAGGACTCACAAACTGTAGGTCCGAGAGGGCCTGTGCTTTTGCAGGATTTTATTCTTCAGGAAAACCTTGCGCACTTTGTTAGGGAAAGAATTCCTGAAAGAATTGTACATGCCAAAGGAAGCGGTGCTTATGGAACATTTACTGTCACTCATGATATCAGTCAGTATACGAAAGCTAAATTATTTTCAAAAGTTGGAAATTCATGCAGAATGTTTGCCCGGTTCTCTACTGTAGGTGGAGAAAAAGGTAGTGCAGATACAGCAAGGGATCCTAGAGGTTTTGCTTTGAAATTTTATACGGAAGACGGAAACTGGGACCTGGTAGGAAATAATACACCTGTATTTTTTATTAAGGATGCTAAAAAATTCCCGGACTTTATCCACACACAGAAAAGGGTTCCGAAAACCAATTTAAAAAGTGCCACGATGATGTGGGATTTCTGGAGCCACAATCCGGAGTCTCTTCATCAGGTCCTTATATTAATGTCGGACAGAGGAACTCCGCATGGCTATAGACATATGCATGGATTCGGATCTCATACTTTCGCGATGATTAATGCTCAAAATGAAAGAGTATGGGTAAAATTCCATTTTAAAACCAAACAGGGAATTAAAAACTTTACCGATGCGGAAGCGGTACAAATGGCAGGTGAAAACCCGGATTTTGCACAGGAAGACCTTTGTAACGCTATTGAAAACGGAGATTTCCCGAAATGGACAATGTATATTCAGGTGATGACAGAGGAGCAGGCAAAAGATTTCAGATGGAATCCTTTTGATGTTACCAAAGTCTGGTTCCACGATGACTACCCGATGATCGAAGTAGGTGAAATGGAACTGAATGAAATTCCTGTGAATTATTTTGCCCATGTAGAACAGTCCACTTTTTCACCAAGCAGCCTTGTGAACGGAATAAGTTTTTCACCGGACAAAATGCTTCAGGGAAGATTGTTCTCTTATCCTGATGCCCACAGGTACAGAGTTGGGGTAAATGCTCATCAGCTGGAAGTGAACCGATGCCCTTTTGCGGTCAATAACTACCAGAGAGATGGTTTCATGGCAGATTCCAGTGAGTACCAGGACAAGCCGAATTATTACCCAAACAGCTTTGACGATGTGAAGCCGGACCCGGCCTACAAGAATTATGAATATGAGCTGGACAGTGCCCATGTCGCGAATTACAACAGAAACGAAAATGATGATGATCATTACACTCAACCCGGATTACTGTATACAAAATCCATGACTGCTGAAGATAGAGAACACCTAATCAACAACATCATCGGAAGCATGAAAGGAATTACAGGACCGAAAAGAGATGAGATCATCAACCGTCAGCTATGTCATTTTTTCAGGGCTAATATTGAGCTTGGCATGAAAGTGGCATCACAGCTAAATATCAATATAGATGCAAATATGATGAATCATTCGAAATAGTATTTTGAATGATAAATCAAAAAAAAGGAAAAAAAACTAATATTTTTTCCTTTTTTTTGTAAAAAATTTATAATTTGCAGAAAATAATATTTTAAAGTGGAAAAATGAGTTACGAAAATATATTATTAGAAAAAGAAGATAGATTAGCGGTCGTAACTATAAACAGACCTCAAAGCTTAAACGCTTTAAATGCAAAAACTATTCAAGAGATAAGCTCAGCGATGGATGAACTTAATGCTGACCCAACCTGTAGAGTTATTATCATTACAGGAAGTGGCGAAAAATCATTCGTAGCTGGAGCCGATATAAAAGAATTCAGTGATTTTGGACAGGAAAAAGCCGAAGAACTGGCCAGAAACGGGCATAATACCCTGTTCAACAAAATTGAAAATACATCTAAGCCTGTTATTGCAGCCGTTAATGGTTTCGCATTAGGAGGAGGTTTAGAGCTTGCCATGGCGTGCCATATCAGATATGCATCAGAGAATGCAAAACTGGGGCTTCCGGAAGTAACACTTGGATTAATTCCAGGCTACGGAGGAACCCAAAGACTTCCTAAACTTGTAGGAAAAGGCATTGCCAACGAAATGATCTTCTCTGCTAAAATGATTCCTGCTCAAAGAGCAAAAGAAATCGGATTAGTGAATGAAGTATACCCTATTGAAGAACTATTAACCAAAACAAAAGAATTAGCGAGTAGTATAGCCAATAACTCACCAATGGCTATATCAAAGGCCATTAAGGCCGTAAACTTGTCTGATACAGATAAAGGTTTTGAATCTGAAATCAAGTATTTCGGGGAACTTTTTGAAATGGCAGACAAGAAAGAAGGAGTTACCGCTTTTATAGAGAAAAGAAAGCCTAACTTCTAAGATTTTTAATCCAAATTATTTCGAAAAAAACTAATGTAGCGGTATGAATAAGTTTGATAAAGCTTATCTAAAAATGGCCCAGGAGTGGGCAAAACTATCCTACTGTAAGAGAAAACAGGTAGGAGCACTTATCGTAAAAGATAGGATGATTATTTCAGATGGTTACAACGGAACGCCTTCGGGGTTTGAAAACTGCTGTGAAGATGGAGAGGGGAAAACACACTGGTATGTACTTCATGCGGAAGCCAATGCGATATTAAAGCTGGCTGCTTCCACTCAGTCTGCAAAAGGAGCCACGTTATATTTAACGCTGTCGCCCTGTAAAGAATGCAGCAAACTGATTTTACAGGCAGGAATTACAAGACTGGTGTATATTAATGAGTATTCAGACGACGACGGTATTGCGTTCTTGAGAAACCATAACATTGAAATAGAACAAATATCGGACTGTGAACTAAAAAAATAAGCACAAATGACCTGGGATGAAAAAATCAAAGATTTTGAAATATTTCTTCGCTTCGAAAGAAATTTTTCAGAAAACACTCTCGACGCCTATATTCGAGACATCAAAAAATTAAAAGATTACGCGAAAGAAGATCTGGCAAACGTCGGACCAGACGCTATCGGGTACGAAAACTTACAGGAATACATCTTCAATCTTTCCAAACAAAAGTTCAGCGAAAGATCTCAAGCAAGATGGATTTCTTCTATAAAAGCTTTCTTCAAGTTTCTGATTGAGGACGAGTTTAGAGAAGACAATCCAGCATCATTGCTTGAAGGCCCAAAATTGGGATTATATCTTCCTGACACCTTAAGCCTGCCTGATATCAACAAGATCATCGCAGCCATTGAGGCCAATTCTGATCTCGGAAAGAGAAATCACTGTATCATTGAAGTTCTTTACGGATGCGGATTACGCGTCTCAGAACTTATTGATCTAAAAATTTCGAACATTAATTTCAAAGAACAGTACATCAAAGTAAACGGAAAGGGAAATAAAACCCGTTTTGTTCCTTTGGCGGATTATACTGCTGAACTTTTGGAAACGTACATTAAAGAAGTACGCTCGAACAATAAGATCAATAAAAAATATGAGGATACGCTGTTTCTTAACAGCCGCGGAACATCTATGTCCAGAGTGATCGTATTTCTGATTATAAAAGAACTTACGGACAAAGCTGGAGTAAGCAAAAAAATATCTCCACATACCTTCAGACATTCTTTTGCTACGCACCTTTTACAGAATGGAGCAGACCTTCGTTATATTCAGGAAATGCTGGGACATTCCAGTATTACGACAACGGAGATCTATACCCATCTGAAGACAGAAGAACTTCGGGATGTTATATTGAATTACCATCCGAGAAATATTAATATTGCTCAATGAAAAGAAGTTCCATCTGACCTTTGATAAAACAAGTATAAACAGATGAAATTATTGAAATATTGCCCAAGCTGTGGCAAAGAAACACTACACTGGGATGGCGAAAAAAAATGGAGCTGCCCCGAATGTGATTTCAGACTTTACAATAACGTTGCCGGCGCAGTAGCAGCTGTTATCCGATGTGGTGACGAAATTTATCTTACCAGAAGAAATCGTGATCCTAAAAAGGGGAAACTCGATCTGGCCGGAGGTTTCGTAGATCCAAAGGAAAGCGCAGAGGAGGCGTGTAAAAGAGAGCTTTTTGAAGAACTTCAGCTTGATGTAGACCTTTCAAATTTAAGGTATTTGACCAGTCTTCCAAATATTTATCAATACAAGGAAATTGATTATAATACCATCGATCTGTTTTATGAATACACTGTTTCGGAGAAATTTGAGGTGAACCTTGAACTTTCTGAAATATCAGAGGCTATTTGGATTTCTTTGAATGCATTGGATCTTGATAATCTTGCTTTTGATTCTCAAAAGAAGTTTTTTGAGGAATATTTGAAGAACATCTAAATAATATGACAAAAATATCCCGCAGATTTTGCAGGTGGCGCATCATGATAAAACATCATTTGTACCAGGCCTGTGAAATCTGCGGGAATTTTTATTTTTATTACAGCTAGTAAGACTTTGATTTCAGCTTATTCCCGAAGTAATGAGTCAGCAGTGTTCTTTCTGCATCTGATAGATTGGCTGCATCATGATAAACAATGTAGCCCGGCATAGGCATAGTCTTATTTTGGACAGTCTGGATGGCCTTATTCAGCATGCTTTCCTTTAGCTCCTTGTTATAGGTATCCCAAACAGAAAAATTGAGATGTTCTCTCCCTTCGTTGACATGGCTTTTTACAGACCATGAAACAGGGGCTATATCTGCATATTTGGGATAAACCGTTTCATTGGAATGGCAATCATAGCATGCTCCTTTTATTAAGCCGCTGATCTTCTCCGGAGTCTTTTCAGCATCAACAAAATTCACTGCTTTATCAACAGGTTTATTCACTTTATCAATAGGAATAAACTGGATTATCGCAAAAGCCACCAGTGTCCAAAATAATACTTTCTTTACCGTTTTCATATTTCTACTTTACCGGTGTCAAGACTGCATTTCCGGATTCTGACTTCAGTTCTTTATCCACTTCCTTCTGCACCGTTTCTTTCGGAGTATCTTCTTTTGGAGTATCTGCAGGCTTAGGAGTATTTCCTTTAGGGTTATCAAGCGTTCTGGTATCTTTCAGATCCCAGTCTTCCTTGGTTTCCCATAGTGCCCTCACAATCGCTTTTTTGTAGAATACATAGGAGTCTTCTGCAAACGTTTCTGTTTCAAAATCGGCTTCATCCCAGAATTTATTTCCGTTGTTATCTACCAATATTCTTACAATATATTCATTAGGCTTAAGGATGTCAAATTTCACGTTGTTTCCTTTGGTATAGCTTGAATAGATTACTTTATCAGAACTATCCAGAAGCTGAATCCAATAGCTGGCATCCGGAGCATTCTGAATAGTAAATGCTAAGCTTCCGAACTGATCTACTTTATCTACCTCAAAATCGAAACGCTTTGACTGTACATTTTTAGTGTAGAATGACGAAACTGTTTCTTTTGGAATAGTTAGCTGGTATTTTTTTCCTGTCACAAAATCTGAATGTATCAGGATTTGATAAGGATTTGTTTCAGAGATTTTAGCCGTGAATTCCTGAGTGGTTAAACTATCGCTTTTCAGAACCCATTTTTCAGGACTGATCTTATCGATGATATAACCTGATCTTATCTTAAAATCAGAATTGGGGGCTAAGGCAGGGCCACCATTATCATTCTCAAGATCCATAGCATTTTTCTTATTGTATTTATAGAATACAGACACCGTATCCTGCTTGCTTCCGGTATCATAGCTGAATTTAAGATTATCATTAGTGGTCTGTCCCACATCGCTTTTTACAGCATCAAACCATATCTTTACAGAATCTGATTTCGGACGGTGAGTGACCTTAATATCCTGAAGCTTTTCGTTGATAGAAGCTACTTTCACGTTCTCAGGGTTTCCTTCAAATGTCATGACAATTCCGCCCGGACTTTCTTTCATTTCCCCATATTTCACAGGTTTTTTGGAAGGATAAACCTTTAAATTTAATCCTGAGACAGACTTTTCAACATCGATCGGTTCTTTCTGGAAGCCAATTTTTTCTTTTCCGGGATCATATACAGAATTTGCATTTTCATCCTCAAAGGCAATGATCTTATATTTTCCTGGTGTAAGATAATTAAGCTCATAATATCCGTCTTCATCCACTTTGGTGATGTAGTAAGGCTTCTGCTTATAGTTGATGGTATCTTTCACCTGGTAGAGTCCTACCACAAGTTTATTTTCACCCTGCTTCTTTTTAATAGCTACCGCATCTGTGATATCACCGCTTACATAGAGATCATCCAGTTTATCACCCGTTGAAAATGCAAAATTGAAATAACGGAGAATATTAGCTTCGTTGTTATCCGCAATAGAATTTCCAAAGTTGAAGTTATAGGTTGTATTGGCCTGAAGCGTATCTTCCCATTGAATCATCACATACTTATTCGCGATATTGGAAGGGAGGATCCTCTTTATACTTTTGATAGGCGGCGAGATGATCAGGTTTTTATTGATATCCTTTAAAGTAATATATTCATCAAAATCCAGTCTAAGCTCGTGGATATCTCTTTTGACATTGATTCTTGTGCTATCAATGTTTGAGCTTAAAAACTTTGGAGCCAGAGTATCTTTCGGACCTCCCACAGGAGCCCCGACTCTTGCACATGAATGGACAAGAAAGCAGATCACGAATAATAGAAGAAGTCTTTTCATATATGTTTAAGCAAAATTAAACATTATTCTCCAAAAACTTCATGTCCAGCATTTAAAGTATCTTTATTATCGTTCATTACACTGTGCAGCTTATCTTTCTGAACTGGAAAATCCTCGAATAATCCCGATAACGCCAATGCTGTATAGACTTTAGTTGAATACCTGTTTCCAATGGCTACAATGGTTACTTTGGATTTTAAGAGATGCGCAAATACAGAATTGGTCCCATGCCACCAGCCGTTGTGGTAGGTAAGCTTTTCTCCGTTATCAAAGATTTTCATCCTGAAACCGAGTCCGTAATTATTCATTCCTGCTTTTTCATTGCTGTAAGGTGTGAAAACCATCTGCATCAGATCCGGCTTTAGGAAATCCTTGGAAAACATGGCTTTGGAGAAATTATAAAGGTCTCTTGGTGTTGTATAAACGTTTTTATCCCCGTAAATAAGATCAAGTCTGTCCAGAGGATACAACTTTTTCCCTCCGTAATAAAAGGACTGTGCTGCCGTAGGAATATCTTTTTCCTGGAAAATATAAGTGTGCTCCATTTTCAGGGGCTGAAATACCATTTCTTTCATAGCCTGCGGAAAAGGAGTCTTGGTAATCTTCTCGATCAGTAAAGCCAGCATGGCAAAATTGGTATTGCAGTACATAAATCCTGTATCTGTATCTCTCGCAAGTTCTGGCTTGTATTTAATGAGCATATTCAGGACATCCTGATTGGTAATGAAAGCTTTCGAAAGCTCAGCTGGAGCAGGCTGTATTTTGGCAATAAAATATTCGTATTTCGGAAGACCACTTCTCTGATCGAGTAAAGTCTGTACGGTAACATTCGGGTAAGGAAATCCCGGAAAATACTGGGTCAGATGGTCAGAAAGTTTAATTTTTCCAGCTTCTACGAGCTTTAACATCGCCATTGCGGTAAGTGTTTTTGAAACTGAAGCTACATGCAACGGAGTATTTTTATCGATAGGCATCTGATTTCCTTCTCTTCCGAAACCTCTGTAGTTTTCATACAGAATTTCGTCTCCTTTTGCCACAAGGACTCCCCCACTCAGGTCTCCGCCTTCCCATATTTTTTTATAATACTGGTCGATGTATCCTGTTAATATTCCTTTATCACCAAGCTGGCTTTCTGCTTTGGTAAATACATTGTCCAGGTCTACATTTCCGTAGTTCGGAAGATGGGTTGTATTTTCTGCTGAAGCCTGTTTGGATTCGGAATTTTTTTTACAGGAAATAAGGGATAAAAAAACAGTTACAATAAGTACAAAGTTACGCGTCGTCATGAGTATCAAAAATGAGCAGCAATTTAATAAAACTCAAAAATAAATTCTTAATAAGCAGCGTACATTATGAATTATTTAACATAATCTTATGCGAAATTTTGAACTCAGAAAAGTAATCTTTTAGAGAAGACTCATGTATTATGGTAAAATGCTTCGGCCTCACTCATCACGATACTGTTACCAATATTTGTTAAGCAAAGCCAAAGCATCTGTATTCTTTTTATCAATTTAACAGAACTGAGCGACAATTTTATCAACAATCACCTGCGCAAGCTTTTCCTTGCTTTGGTGCGTCCAGCCCGCTATATGCGGTGTTACAATTGTTTTTTCTGATTCTAGAAGGTATTGAAGGTCTCCGTTTTCTGTTTCTAGATTTTCAAAAGATGCCTTTTCATATTCAAGAACATCAAGACAAGCTCCTTTTACCTTTCCTGATTTTAAAGCCTCAACTAAATATTTAGTTTCTACGTTTTTTCCTCTCGCGGTATTCACAAAATAGAAGTCTTTTTCCATTGCTGAAATAAACTTTTCATCAACAAGATAATGGGTTTCAGAAGTTAATGGAATATGAAGACTTAAGATATCCGCAGACTGCTTTAATTCTTCCAAACTTACCTGTGTGGCATATTCGTCTGAAAGACCGGGAAGGATATCATGAAATATGACTTTACAGCCGAAACCTGAAAATCTTTTCGCTGTAGCTTTCCCCATATTCCCGTACCCGATAAGTCCCACGGTTTTTCCAAGCAGCTCATCGCCTCTGTTTTCTTCCCGTTTCCAGATCCCGTTTTTCACTTCCTGAGAAGCAATAAAAAGGCGGTTCATCAGAATCAACAGCATGCCTACAACATGTTCTGCTACAGAGTCTCTGTTGCCTTCAGGAGAGTTGATGAGTTGTATTCCCAGCTTTTCAGCGACAGGAATATCAATATTCTCCATCCCCGCTCCTACTCTGGCGATGAATTTCAGGTTTTTCCCTTTTTCAAGAAAGTTTTTATCCAAAGGAATTCTGCTTCTGATGATAATACCGTCATAATTTTCAATTTTACGGCAAACCTCATCGTAAGAAGACGTGAAATCCTCTTCCAGCACAAAATTTTTAGCTAAAAGCTGTTCTGTGATGAGAGGATGGTTTTTATCTAAAAGGAGAATTTTCATTTTTTAAACACGAATAATTTAAACACTAATGACACTAATTATTTCACAAATGACACAAATATGAATTTCATAGCGTCCCATTGATTACTCTTTTGACCCCATTTTTAAATTGAAGGGTATTAAAATTGATCAGCATTCCAAGCTTACAGTTGCTTAAACGGAGATAAGTCAGAATTTGAGCCAGATGTACGTCATTCAAGGACTCTACCGATTTAATTTCTAAGACAAATTTACTTTCGATCAGGAAATCCAGCCTATAGCCTACATCCAACTTTACTTCATCATAAACCAAAGGCATTGGCTTTTGCTTTTCTACCAGAAGTTCATGCTTATTAAGCTCATAGAACATACATTCTTCATAAGCACTTTCCAAAAGTCCGGGACCTAAGGTTTTATGAACACGATATCCTGTTTCATACACCATTCTTGATATATCGTTTTCTGAAATATCTGATGCTATCATTTTTTTCCATTTACTCTGCACAATTCATTTGTGAAAATCTGTGCAGACATTTGTGTTATTTGTGTTTAAGTCTTTACAAAGGCAGAATTTATTTCTTATCCTTCTTTGATTCTTTTACTTCTTCCGGCTCCTGGAACAATTTCTTAAGCTCTACAGAATCAAGAGGTTTCATTCTTCCTGAAAGGATAAGAGAGAGTTCTTTTCTTCTGATGGCCGCAGCATGTCTTAATATTTCTTCTTCTGTTTCCGGGATCATATCCGGGATAGGAATAGGACGGTTGAATTCATCTACCGCAACGAAGGTATAAATCCCTTCATTGGTGTGAATTTTCTTCTGATTGATCGGGTCATCCAACCATACATCTACATACACCTCCATTGAAGTAGAGAAAGCTCTGGATACTTTAGATTCCAGGACTACTACTCCGCCCTCAGGAATAGGATGATTGAAAGAAACGTGGTTAACAGATGCCGTTACTACTCTTCTCTCACAGTGTCTTGCTGCAGAAATGGAAGCACAACGGTCCATTTTTGCCAGAAGCTCACCTCCGAAAAGGTTTCTTAAGGAATTGGTTTCGTTCGGAAGAACAATATTGGTCATGATGGTCAGGGATTCTGACGCTTTTTTTACTTTTGCCATTGAGTCTTAGTGTGGTTTTGAACTGCCGGAGCGGGTTTTGTCCCTTTCCCGGCTGGTTTTGATAATGAATCTTTTTTCAGGGAATCTGAAACTGCTGTTTCCGGCGTATGAACCATTACTTTTATGGTATCTTTTACGATCCTGTGCGTAGAAGTCTGCACAGAAACCTTATCAAAAGATTTTTTTCCGAAAAGAAGTTCTTGCTGGGTAAATGCCAGATAAACAATTCCTAAAACAGGAACAGCAACCAGGAAAATCCAAAGAACAGACTTTTTGAATGTATAATCTTTTTCTCTGTTTTCGGTGGTATTGATCTTTTCTCCATTATTAATATCGGAAAGCCTTATTTCTTCAAGTCCATAGAAATCCGGATGTCCCGATTCTATTCTTTTCCCTTTGAAACGGGCAGTATCTTCTTCAATAGTGATCATTCCAAGGTTTTGAATTTCCAGGGTCTGATCTGCCTGAAGTTTTTTCTTCCAGAAATCCGTCTGGATCTTCAGATCGCTTTTGGAAGCCTCCAGAGACATCTGTTTCTGTGCCGCTATAAAAGCCGCAAGTTCGTCAGACTGTATTTCATAATCTACCGCAAAAACGATCTCGCTTGCGGGCGGAAGGATGCTTCCGTTCTCGGAATTAATAATTGCCTTGGAGTTTTTAAGCGAAAACACACCGAAGCTCGGAACCGTCACAGTTCCAAATTGTTTCAGATATTCTAAAATGTAAGCTGAAATATTCATTTGGCAGCAAATTTATAATTTTTTCATGACTTTTTGAAGAGATTTATCGGATATAAAAAAAGACTGCCGAAACAGTCTTTTGCTAAATAGGTATAAAATTGAATGTATTAAAACCTGTTCGGTAAATTATTTTACAGATTATTGAATTTTCCAGCTGATCCCGAACATAAAATTAGTTCCTGCCTGTGAAAAATAGTAAGGATCACCACCGTAAACTGCACCATTGTTTACATACTTTTTATTGAAAAGGTTATTTACCAGTAATTTTAGCGCAATATCATGATGAGCTAGCGCAAACTGATACTGCGCATTGAAATCTGTCAGGAAATAATCTTTCAGCTCCAGGTTTTTGTCTCCTGTATTATCCAGATTCTGTTTTCCTACATACTGATTCATTAAAGCAAATTGGAAATTTTTATTCGGATTGAACTTCAGACCAAGATTGGCAATAACATTCGGGGAGAACGATATATCGGTATTTCCGAGATTCTGAAGGGTTCCATTACTTTTAATATTAAAATCGAGATTCCTGTTCTGGCTCAGGCTGACATTTCCGGACACTTCCCATTGCTTTGAAAGCTTGGCCAATGCTCCAATCTCAACCCCTCTCCTGTAGCTCTTCCCAGAGTTCGTTCTGATAAACGCACCTACATTATTCAATTGTCCATTCAGCACTAACTGATTGACATAGTACATATAATATAAGTTAGCCGTTACAGACAAAATCCCGAATTGCTTTTCAATACCTGCCTCAAAATCGTGAAGCTTTTCAGCTTTCACTTCATTGTCGCTCATTAAGTCATCTCTGTTCGGTTCGCGCTGAGCATGAGCATAGGAAAAGAACACTTTTCCACTTCCAATCTTGTAATTTACACCCGCTTTCGGATTAAAGAAAAGCCAGTTCTTATTAAGATTTCCACCTTCACCATCTCCGGCATTAAGAATTTTTGTGTTATAATCGATATTTCTGAGCTGAAGATCTCCAAAGAATTCAAAATGCTCTCCTGTTCTCCATAAAGCTTTCGCAAAACCTGCCACTTCAGTTTTTACAGAACGGTTTCTGTAATATTCATATTCATTGATCTGTGGAAAATACACACCAGTAACATTTCCAAAATGTCTTCCGTAATACTGGTTGGCCACTACTCCGAAATTAAGATCTACATGATCCAGTTTTCCATACAACGTGGAAACAGCACCATAAAAATCATTATCTAACCATTTTTTTCTGATAAAATCAGTTTGTTCCACAGCAGATCCGCTCATGATAGGTACCGGCAAATTATAATTGGCATAATGTGTTGCATCTACATCCGTTTCATCTACTCTTTTATAGTTTTCATAATACCCTTTTCCTTTCGTATAGTGGAAAGTGGTTTCTAAACTCCAGTTATCATTGAATTTCTGCTCCCATAAAAGCTGGTAATGATTCTGTCTGTAATTGTCCGTCTCATTATCATAGAACTTCTCTTCTCCTGTAAACAGATCTGTGTACTGTCCTGAATAATTGAATTTTGGATTTGTTTCCCACGTTGGTCGGTCAATTCCATTCCAGGCCTGATAAGTCTTCTCTTTTCCACCGAAAGCCATCAGGCGAAGTCTTGTTTTCCCTTCTTCAAATAATGCTGTGAAATTGTAAGAATCCAGGTTTGATGAAGCTCTGTCAATATATCCGTCAGAATGAATACGCGTATACCTTCCCATCACCGAAAGCCTGTTTTTCCAGAATTTTCCGGAACCCGCTTCCGCTGAATACTTATAGGTATTAAATGAACCATAACTGTCGTCGGTCTTAAAATACATTTTTTCATCCGGCTCTTTGGAGATCACATTGATGCTCGCTCCAAACGCAGAAACCCCGTTATTGGAAGTCCCCACCCCTCTCTGAATGACGATCTGTGAGGCAGAACTTGTAAGATCCGGAACATTCACGAAGAACGTTCCCTGGCTTTCAGAATCATTGTACGGAACACCGTTCATCATCACATTAATTCCTTTCCCAGCCACTCCACGAATCCTGAATCCCGTGTATCCGACTCCGTTTCCAGCATCAGAAGTAGAGATAACAGATGTTTGATTTTTTAAGAGGATAGGAAGATCCTGCCCCAGATTCCTGCTGTCGATATCCTTCTGCACATTGATAATTTCCTTAGCAACGGGAAGTCTTTTGGTAAAATTGACAGCTTCAATTTCCCTGATCTTTAGGGAATCTTTATTTTGAGCCTGGATAAAAGCTACAGCGCCTACGGTAAGGCCAAAAAAAAACAATCCTTTCATTCTATAAATTTTTAAAATTTAATGAATAAAAGGGGCGGATTAAATAATGTAACCATTTACTAATTTAACAGTCTAGCAATGAGAATTGGTATATTGTTATACTGTTCCATTGGTACATTTTAAATTCCCTAAACGGCATTATCCGTTCCAGGTTCATTGGGTATAATCTCAGCCTGTTACAGCACCCCTTTATTTCAGTCGCGAAATTACAAAAAAAATGCGAGATGTCGAGTTTGTGAAGAATCCGGTGTTTTCCGGGAGGCAAGCTGCGCGATTTAATAAAAGCCTAAAGCCTTTTGCTTATAGCTTTCCACCTAATACGTCTTATTTCTGACATCAATATAATAATAGTTCTTCCCATCTTTCGTGACTTCAAACATTCTTCCCAGTTTCCAGCTGAAATTTCTTTTGATGTTGGAATATTCGAAAGGAATGATCACTTTATTATTAACATCTATCACCCCGAATCTGTCATTATGGGAAGCAACGATCCTAGGATCTGCGGTATCGTCGCCTTCCATGATGTATAAATACTGGTATTGAGGATAAATTTTGTAATCTCTGTAGTCTGCGGCATTCACAAATTTGGCTTTTTCAATGATTCCGTAAAAACCATTCAAAACATACGCCTGATACAGCTGTTGCTTATAATCTCCAAACTTACACTTTCCGAGATCAGAATCTTTAAACTGGTAGACTCTTTTCCCTGTTTTGTCCACGCGGTAAGAGATCGTATCTTTTTCTACCGTTGCGTATTCCTCAGTTCCAAATTTCCGTGCTTTTTGATTGGGAGAATTCAAAAGATTGCAATCTTCATAAAAAAAGACAGCGATATGATACTCAGGCTTGATGATGAATTTCCCGTTCTGATTGACGTATCCAAATTTTTCGTTTTCCTTTTTAGGGATCAGCACAGGAAGATCCTGATGGATGACCACCAGATCAGGATTCGGTTTAGCTGCGACAGGTTGCTTCTTTACGATAGTTTTCGTTACATTTTTAACCGACAGCTTCTTCACAGATTTTGTCTGAGAAAAAACGAAAAACGACATCAATACGCACAAAAAATTCAGGATATTTTTCATATTCACCATTTGTGTGCAAAACTACGGCCAAAATAGAAACTATCAAATTCATATTTATAAAGAATCTAAATAATTTCATCCTTATAAAATTTTAAAAATACGTAAATTTGGGAGCACTTTTTAAGTGTTTGATAATCTAAAAACGTTTTGGAGATATAATTTTTGATCGTAATGCTTTCAAAAAAGTGTATAAATCTTACCCAAAGAGAGTTTTTTTAACAAGACAAACCGCAGGTAAACTACTTATACTTCTATAAAGATCATATACTCCACTTCAAAACTGAACATTATCTCACATTTTTTAAGGAGGTAGATGATGTTGTTTATTACTATAGTCGTTTTGCTGCGGCAACTTTAAATGTTTTATTGTAATTTATAACCCTGTTAAGAAAGAATAACAGAACTGACTCTACTTTTAAAAATTTAAAAGACTTCTATTATTATGAATATGTATCAGGATTACATCCAAGAGATTGAGGAAAGAAAAAACCAGGGGCTTCATCCAAAACCAATTGATGGTGCCGGATTATTAAGCGAAATCATTGCACAAATTAAAGACTCAGGTAACGAATATCGATCGGATTCTCTTCAATTTTTCATTTATAACACCCTACCGGGAACAACCAGTGCAGCGGGGGTGAAAGCTCAATTTTTAAAAGAGATCATTCTCGGTAAATCCGTAGTAGAAGAAATATCACCGGCGTTTGCTTTTGAATTATTATCTCACATGAAGGGAGGTCCTTCCATTGAAGTATTGCTTGATCTTGCTTTGGGTAACGATTTATCTATTGCCAAAGAAGCAGCAAACGTTCTTAAGACACAGGTTTTCCTTTATGACGCTGATACGGATCGTCTGAAGGAAGCATTCAATAGCGGTAACCCGATCGCCATGGAGATTATTGAAAGCTACGCAAAAGCTGAGTTCTTCACGAAACTTCCAGAAGTTACTGAAGAAGTAAAAGTGGTTACATTTATCGCCGGTGAAGGTGATATCTCAACCGATTTACTTTCTCCGGGTAACCAGGCTCACTCAAGATCAGACCGTGAACTTCACGGTAAATGTATGATCACTCCTCAGGCACAGGAAGAAATTAAAGCTTTACAGGCACAACATCCTGACAAAAGCGTCATGCTGATTGCTGAAAAAGGAACAATGGGTGTAGGCTCATCAAGAATGTCAGGGGTAAACAACGTGGCTTTATGGACGGGTAAACAAGCAAGCCCATATATTCCCTTCGTAAATATTGCTCCAATTGTAGGAGGAACAAACGGTATTTCTCCAATCTTCCTTACAACGGTTGACGTTACCGGAGGTATTGGTCTTGACCTTAAAAACTGGGTTAAAAAATTGGATGAGAATGGAGAGCCAATTCGTAACGAAGCTGGAGAACCTATCCTTGAAGAAGCTTACTCTGTAGCTACAGGGACTGTTCTTACCATCAATACAAAAACAAAAAAATTATATAACGGAGACCAGGAACTGATTGATATTTCGAAGGCATTCACGCCTCAGAAAATGGAATTCATTAAAGCTGGTGGATCATACGCTATTGTATTCGGTAAAAAACTACAAACATTTGCTGCGAAACTTTTAGGAATAGAAACACCTCTTGTTTTTGCTCCGTCAAAAGAAATTTCTCACGAAGGACAAGGTCTTACCGCAGTAGAAAAAATATTTAACAGAAATGCAGTTGGTTCAACACCAGGAAAAGTGTTACACGCTGGTTCTGATGTTCGTGTAGAAGTAAACATCGTTGGATCTCAGGACACAACAGGTCTTATGACTGCTCAGGAACTGGAATCAATGGCGGCAACTGTAATTTCGCCAATTGTTGACGGTGCATACCAGTCTGGCTGTCACACTGCTTCAGTTTGGGATAAAAAGGCGCAGGCTAATATTCCAAAACTAATGAAATTTATGAACGAGTTCGGTTTGATCACAGCCCGTGACCCGAAAGGTGAATATCACGCCATGACCGACGTAATTCACAAAGTTCTTAACGATATAACGATAGACGAGTGGGCGATCATCATTGGTGGTGACTCTCATACAAGAATGTCTAAAGGGGTTGCTTTCGGAGCTGACTCTGGAACGGTAGCATTAGCTTTAGCAACAGGTGAAGCTTCTATGCCAATTCCGGAATCTGTAAAAGTGACTTTTAAAGGGGATATGAAAGAACATATGGATTTCCGTGATGTGGTTCATGCTACCCAAGCTCAAATGCTTAAACAGTTTGGAGGAGAAAACGTATTCCAGGGAAGAATCATTGAGGTCCACATCGGAACACTTCCTGCTGACCAGGCCTTTACATTTACAGACTGGACTGCAGAAATGAAAGCTAAAGCGTCCATCAATATTTCTGAAGACGAAACCTTAATCGAATCATTGGAAATTGCAAAAGGCAGAATCCAGATCATGATCGACAAGGGCATGGATAATCATAACCAGGTTCTTCAGGGATTGATTAATAAAGCGGATAAGAGAATCGCTGAGATCAGATCAGGGGAAAAACCAGCTTTAACTCCGGATTCCAATGCTAAATATTATGCTGAAGTTGTTGTTGACCTTGATATCATTGTAGAGCCAATGATTGCTGACCCGGATGTAAACAATGATGATGTTTCCAAGAGATATACTCACGATACGATAAGAACGCTTTCTTTCTATGGAGGCGAGAAAAAAGTAGATCTTGGTTTTGTTGGATCTTGCATGGTTCACAAAGGCGATTTAAAGATCGTTTCTCAAATGCTTAGAAATATTGAAAAGCAACAAGGGAAAGTAGAGTTCAACGCTCCTCTTGTAGTAGCAGCTCCAACGTATAATATTATTGATGAATTGAAAGCGGAAGGAGACTGGGAATTTTTAGAAAAATATTCCGGTTTTGAATTTGATGATAACGCCCCTAAAGGTGAAGCACGTGTTGAATACAAAAACATGATGTATCTGGAACGTCCTGGCTGTAACCTTTGTATGGGTAACCAGGAGAAAGCGGCTAAAGGAGATACGGTATTGGCAACTTCTACCCGTCTTTTCCAGGGAAGAGTGGTTGAGGATTCTGAACGTAAAAAAGGAGAATCTTTATTGGCTTCAACTCCGGTTGTTGTACTTTCTGCAATCTTTGGAAGAATTCCTAATATAGATGAATACAAAGCTGCCGTTGAAGGTATTGACCTGACTAAATTCGCTCCGCCGATTAAGGAGCTGGTTCAGGTTGGTCATTAATAGCATTTGACGATAAGCCTTACGGCTATTTCAAAAAATATAAAATTGAAAGATTTTGGTCCTGCGGGATTCAAAATCTTTCAATTTTTGTTTAGAACCTTTCCATTTAAGACCGATTAACAATTATTTTAAATAAAATTGAGAAACGAAATTCCATTTTTTCTTAACTTGATAGAAATAAAACATCCTGATTATTGATTAGAAATATCCTTTTTATACATCGAAGGAACAGTATTTGATGAATTGTAGTAACAAAAGAATTTCCGCTTTAAACCTTAATTATGGCGGAAAAGTTTATTTGAAAAAAGAAAAATTAAATTAAGATATGACTTTTGATATTGATATGATCAAAAAAGTGTACGAACGTTACCCCGAAAGGATTGCTGCGGCAAGACAAATCGTGGGAAAACCACTTACACTTTCAGAAAAAATCCTTTACACCCACTTATGGGAAGGAAATGCTACATCAGCACATGAAAGAGGAAACTCTTATGTAGATTTCGCACCAGATAGAGTAGCTATGCAGGATGCAACGGCGCAGATGGCACTTTTACAGTTTATGCAGGCGGGAAAAGCTAAAGTAGCCGTTCCTTCAACCGCTCATGCCGATCACCTGATTCAGGCAAGAGTAGGTGCAGAATCCGATTTGCAGGAAGGGATCAACAAAAACTCTGAGGTTTTCAACTTCCTGAGTTCTGTTTGTGATAAATATGGTATTGGTTTCTGGAAGCCCGGAGCTGGTATCATCCACCAGGTGGTGCTGGAGAATTATGCATTCCCGGGAGGTATGATGATCGGTACTGACTCTCATACGGTAAATGCAGGTGGTTTAGGAATGGTCGCCATTGGTGTAGGTGGTGCTGATGCAGTAGACGTGATGGCCGGAATGGCCTGGGAGCTTAAAATGCCCAAACTTATCGGTATAAAATTAACCGGTAAAATGAGCGGATGGACGTCTGCAAAAGACGTTATCCTAAAAGTAGCAGGTATTCTTACCGTAAAAGGTGGAACAGGATGCATCGTAGAATATTTCGGAGAAGGAGCACAATCTCTTTCAGCAACAGGTAAAGGAACCATCTGTAACATGGGTGCTGAAATCGGAGCGACCACTTCTACTTTCGGATACGATGATTCCATGAGAAGATATTTAGCAGCAACCGGAAGACAGGATGTCGTAGATGCGGCTGACAAAATAGCAGAACATTTAACAGGTGATGCTGAAGTATATGCGAACCCTGAGCAATATTTTGATCAGGTAATCGAGATCAACCTTTCTGAACTTACACCACACTTAAACGGACCTTTCACTCCCGACTTAGCAACACCTGTAGCTGAATTCAGAGCTAAAGCTGAAGCTAACGGATGGCCAATAGAGGTAGAATGGGCATTGATCGGTTCTTGTACCAACTCTTCTTATGAAGATTTATCAAGAGCAGCTTCTATCGTAGAAGATGCGGTAGCAAAAGGGGTTAAACCAAAAGCTATCTTAGGGATTAATCCAGGTTCTGAGCAGGTGAAATTCACAGCGGAAAGAGACGGATTCTTGGATTCTTTCAGAAAATTTGAGAATACGAGAATCTTTACGAATGCTTGTGGACCTTGTATCGGACAGTGGGACAGAGAAGGTGCTGATAAAGGAGAGAAAAACTCCATCATCCACTCTTTCAACAGAAACTTTGCCAAAAGAGCTGACGGTAACCCGAATACACACGCTTTCGTAGCTTCTCCGGAAATGGTAGCTGCAGTAGCGATCTCAGGAAGATTAGACTTCAATCCAATTACAGATACATTAACCGCAGAAAACGGAGAGCAAGTGAAGCTGAATGAGCCTAAAGGTTCTGAACTTCCTGCAAAAGGTTTTGCTGTGGATGACAACGGATATCAGGCTCCTTCTGAAGACGGTTCTTCAGTAGTAGTGAACGTAAGTCCTACTTCAGACAGACTTCAGTTATTGGAAGAATTCCCTGCTTGGGACGGTAAAAACATCGAAGGCGCTAAGGTATTGATCAAAGCGTTCGGAAAGTGTACTACTGACCACATTTCTATGGCTGGACCATGGTTGAAATACAGAGGACACCTTGATAATATTTCAAACAATATGTTGATTGGAGCTGTTAATGCCTACAACATGGAAACCAACCACGTTAAAAATGAATTAACGGGTGAATTTGGTGAAGTTCCTGCTGTACAGAGAGCATACAAAGCCGCTGGTATTCCTACCATCGTCGTTGGAGACCAAAACTATGGCGAAGGTTCTTCAAGAGAGCACGCGGCTATGGAACCAAGACATCTTGGTGTAAAAGCAGTATTGGTAAAATCATTCGCGAGAATCCATGAAACAAACCTTAAAAAACAAGGGATGTTGGGAATTACTTTCGCTAATGAAGCGGATTATGACAAAATCCAGGAAGATGACACCGTTAACTTCTTAGATCTTGATCAATTTGCTCCAGGAAAGCAGCTGACTTTAGAATTCGTACACGCTGACGGAACTAAAGACATCATCATGGCGAACCATACTTACAACAATCAGCAGATCGATTGGTTTAAGGCAGGTTCTGCCCTTAACCTGATTAAGAGACAGGAAAATTAATTAAATCTAACAATTAATTATAGTAAAGCGGCTTCCTTGGAAGCCGCTTTTTATTTGATCTTATTCAGAAGATGGCCCCGGTAGCTTTCTCCGATTGGGATTTCCTGTTTGGAAAGCATAACAATTTTCCTTTTTAAACCATAAAAGAATTTACCCAGCAATAATCAGATATTGATAGTCACTTTCCAGCCCTTATCAAGCTTTTCGATTTAAATCTATTCCACCAGATAATTGCTTGATTAGACATAACATTACGCTTTTTAATGAAAATAATTCTTTGCAAAAATCTCTTTAAAGTATGTTTTTTTATTTATGATTCTACGATGAAAATAAATATTATATTGACCTCATAAAAATAAAATAAAATGAAAAAAAATAATACGACCTACTTTGTCGTCCACTGATTATATATTTGTTATAGTAATACTTAACAGCATTTAAAAACACACCGAAAAGTGATAAAACTAATATTAAATCTCATCAAAGAGATATTGCAGGAGCGTTAAAAATTGTTAAATTTGCGCAACTTTTATTAAAAACTAACATTAACTCAAATACACAAACAGATGAAGAAATTCTACTCCGGTGCATGTATTCTATGCACTATCCTGGGACTTTCTGGCCAGGAAATATTGTGGCAGAAAGAAATCAAATCCTCTACTCAGGATTTTTTAAGTCAGGTAACGACAACAATAGATCAACAGTATCTAATTACAGGAAGTTCGATCCAATCCCAGAAATTTTCAACGGAAAAAAAACAAAATAGCGGCTATGATTTTCATCTGGTTAAACTCAACCAACAGGGTGAACAGGTTTGGGAAAGATATTTTTCGGGACAGAATCATGACTATCTATCCGCAACCGTTTCTACACAGGAAGGAGGAAGTCTTCTGGCAGGGACAAGCTATTCCAACAAAGGTCTGGATAAAAAAGAAGATTCTAAAGGAGGCTCCGACATTTGGTTGATCAGGATCAATGAATTTGGAGATGAGCTTTGGCAAAAAACCTTGGGAAGTTCCTCAGATGAAGAAGCAAGATCAGTCATTCAAACGACTGATCTGGGATTCTTTGTGGCTGGAAATGTCCAAAACTCAAGCAAAGGTTACGGATCAGAAGATGTTTTGATTATAAAACTCGATAAAAATGGAAAAGAGTTGTCTCAATCGATTTTAGGAGGAAAGGGACTCGATGAAGTAGAGAAAATGATTCCAACTAAAGATGGTGGTGCCTTGTTAGGGATCTATTCCAGAAGCAATCTGGGCGGTTCAAAGAAGTCCGAAAATTATGGTGAAGGTGATTTTTGGGTAATCAAATTGGATAAATCCGGAAAAACAGAATGGGAAAAGAATTTTGGTGGAAAGGGCGACGACCACCTCCGAACATTGGCTTTGACATCTACTGGCTATGTTATCGGTGGAGAATCGAGATCCGAAAGATCAGGAAATAAAAGTGTTGGTATTGAGGAAGGAACAGATCTTTGGTTGATTTCTTTAAACGAAAGAGGTGAAGAGATCTGGCAGAAGTCTTACAATTTCAAAAACAGAGACATACTGATGGGTATGAGTGTACTTAATTCAGCAGATGATAAAACTTCAAAAGGGTTACTTTTAGGGGGATACACGCAGGCAGAAGGAAGAATTGAAACCGATGATGAAAAATTCTGGATGCTTTACCTAAACCAAGACGGAAATGAGCAGTGGAGAAAATATGTGAAAGGAGACAAGAGACAAAGAGAGGAGAGACTTTCAGACTTAAAGCTAAACCGTGATGGTTCTATTATTTTAGCAGGAACCAGTGCCGAAGAACTTGGAAAAGAGAACTGGAAAATAGTGAAGCTTGGAGATAAGCAGCTTGACCAGTTAATCGAAAAACAAGACATCAAAATCTATCCGAATCCTGTTTCAGACTATGCTTACGTTGAAATAGGCTTTGACTTTAAAGAAGCTGATATTATCCTTTACGATATGGGAGGAAGACAGCTTCAGAGCTTGAAAACGAAGAATAAAGTGACCAAGTTCAATACGCAGAACTTGATTCAGGGGGCTTATCTGGTGACTATAAAAACGGATACGAATAAAACAGCAAACGCAAAACTCATAAAGAAATAACCAAAGATGAAAAAAATAATACTTAGTGCTTTTTTATTAACTGCTCTTTTAGGAAATATCAGCATTTCCGCACAGGATAAAATAGGCCTTCAAAAATATGACTATGTAACCAATGGGGATACCAACATGTACCAAGGGATTCCCAATATAGCATTTCCCCTGCTTCATCTGTCTGTACCGACTTCAGGGATCAATGTCAATCTTTCCATGAGCTATACCACAGAAAGCGCATCAGGAATGAGTCTTATCAGCGATGTTGGGAAGGGCTGGAATCTTTCCGGTGTGGGAAGCATCGTCCGGTACAGAACCCATCTGGAAAAAGATTACTATACAGAAGGCGCAGATGAAGCCAAATCAGATGTATTTGCCTATAATTATCCCGGAGGAAGCGGAAAATTTTATATTGGAATGGATAAGGTCAGTCATGTGCTGACCGCAGTGTTTACCTCTCCCTCCAATGATAAAATAATCATTACCCCGGACAGTACACGCCCCAATCGGGTAAGCTCATTTACCATTATTGATACCAAAGGGAACCGTTATCTCTTTGATAAGCTCAATATCAATAAAATGCACTTGGGAGAGGTGAATGGTGAAACCGTAATGAATACCAAGCTTATCAACAGTGCTTTTCTTTTATCAAAAATATTTAATGTCAAAAATGAAGAAACGGCAGCGATAGAATACGAGACCACAACTGAAGTGGTAAGTACGGCTATAGGCTCCATTCAGCAGCAGAAAATAAAGAAAATAACAGCACATGGCATAGGAAGTATCGAATATCTCTACCGGCCTAACGCAGCTCCTCATTCGTTGAACAGCCAGAATAAAAGAGACTGGTATGTGCTTGAAAAAGTAATGTTGAAGGATACTGGTGGTAAAATGATCAACCAATATTCATTTAACAATTTATCAACCTATCTCAGGGAGTTAATTAACCTTGATAAAAACGGTAATACTGTTCAAAAATTTTCTTTTGAATATAACCATGAAATCTATGATGATAACAGCCTGGATGCATTTGGATACCCCAATGAATATGTAAGCTGCCAATTTGATCAGGGTGAACTGCGTTCTCCAAGAAGTACTAACCGGAATGCCAGTTCCTACGGAACACTGAAACGTATTATACTTCCAACGGGGGGAATCACGGAATATGAATTTGAGCCCAATTCCATCCCCGTACAGCAGAGAGTGTGTCAGGAAAATATATGCTTCTATGATAATCACGACTTTGACAAAATTTATACCCTGAATTTTGACATGAACCTTTCCTATGTTTATACGTTCAGTCTACCCCCCGGATACCAGGATAAAATCTTTGTCAAGTATACTTATGACCTGCATCCTACCCCACCTCCAAAACCGGGTGTATCCAATGAAATAGAATATACGGTCAATGATTATTCAGGTGATCCTTTTATGGACTGTGACATTAAAACATTTGCTAACCCATCAACCCTTAATGTTCAGTTTACAGGAACAAGAAAGGGATATGGCACCCTGGAGATCTATGCTGCCAAACAGCAAAAAAAGGATGAAAATGAATATGGGTACGGACTGAGAGTCAAAAGTGTGAAAAACTTTAATCCGGGTTCAGCTATTCCATTAAGTCATATCACCTATGATTATAACAGCTTTTCCAACCCTTCCGTTTCCAGTGGTGTAGGCTTCGATTATTTTTCCATGGAACCAAGTATTTTTTCAGAGCCGGAAAGAGCCAATGGATATATAGGTTACACCCAAATTAAAATGACCGATATGATAGGGGGAAACTACTCCAAATATTATTATCTGCCTTTAGAAGAAATTGCTCCCGGAATACAGCCTTCCTTTCCATCATTGGACAAAGATATGGGGTCTTATCTGAGAGCGGCGGGAATGCTTAAGAAAAAAGAAGATTACAGCCCGACAGGTCAGATTCTGCAGAAAACAGAAATGAGCTATCAGTTTAAGGATATTCCGGTGGCTAATGTCATCAACGGGACAAGTCCTGTGAAAAAGATCAATATTTTCAAGCAGGCTTCTACTACAGAAGCTTATATTTCCGGAACCGCTAAAAAACTGGTTTCAACTTCAGAAAGTAATTTTGAAGATACCTACAATAACATGGTGTCCTCTAAGGAAACCCTGTCCGACGGAACGGTAGTGGAAAAATCAATTCTTTACCCGGCTGAAAAAGGTGTACAGAAACTACTCAGTGCCAATATGGTGGATATTCCTCTGGAAACCTCTACCAAAAAGAACGGAGATCTGGTAGGAAAAGCAGAAACCAAATTTGATGATCCTTCCACGGTGTACCCTACCTCTGTGGTGGGTTACAATAGACAAACCCAAAGCTCATTTACAGCCTCTACAATGGATGTCTACGACTCTAAAGGAAACCTTGTTCAGGTCACCGGGAAAAACGGAATTCCGAGTACAACGATCTGGGGATATTACCAGACGAAGCCTATTGCTGTGATCGGTGGTACAGCCTATTCCCAGGTCGCATCCCTTGCAACAGTTACTGCTGCCATAACTGCTTCCAATGCAGATCATGACAATCCTGCTAATGAGCCCGCATTGTTACAGGCTTTGGAAGCCTTAAGAAAAGATCCGGCTCTGAAGAATTACAGTGTAACGGCATCCACCTATGATCCAATGGTTGGGGTAACGAATTCTATTTCGGCTAACGGGATCAGAACAGTGAATATCTATGATAATGCCAACAGGCTGATGAAAGTAACCGACTCGGAAGGAAAGACATTACAGGAGACTCAGTACAACTACAAACACTAATAATGATGAATAAAAAATTAATTAATAGAAAAGCACTGTTCGGTGAAACTAAGCGGATGAAAAATCATTTTTCACTTTTCACTCTTCTCTTTTCATTCACCACGGTTTTTGCGCAAACCAATCTCAGCACCGCTGAGAACTATATTTATACCAAAAACTGTCTGGATGCAGACTGTATCAAAAAATCAGAAACCGTTCAGTATTTTGACGGACTGGGAAGACCCGTTCAGACCGTTGCCATTAAAGCAACACCTCTTGGAAGAGATGTCGTAATGCCTGTAGAATATGATTCCAAAGGACGTGAAGCCAAAAGCTATCTTCCGGTTCCACAAAGCGGAACAATGAACGGAGCTATTTATACCAATCCGCTGGGTAATGCTTCATCAGCAGGATATGGCAATGAAAAGATCTATGCCGAAAAGATCTATGATAACACCTATATGGGGAGGGTAAACCAGATGGTCCCAGCCGGAAATGCATGGTCCCAGAAGCCTGTGAATATGAGTTATGACACCAATGCTGACGGTGAGGTAAAGAAATATACCATCAGTACAGCATGGCTGGAAGGCAGAACAGAATCAGGGATTGCATGGTCAGGAACGTATGCTGTCAACCAGCTTAGTAAAACTTCCGTTACCGACCCGGATGGAAATATCACCACAGAATTCCAGAACGGTGAAGGGCAAACCATCCTTGTGAGAAAAAATGATGGGAGTCAGAATGTAGACACCTATTATCTGTACGATAAATATGGTCAGCTGGCCTATGTCATTCCCCCACTGGGCGCAGGAACTACAGTTCCCGATCAGGCAACACTGGATAAGCTGTGCTACCAGTACCGCTATGACGGATTGGGAAAGCTTGTGGAGAAAAAAGTTCCGGGAAAAGGCTGGGAATATATGGTCTATGATAAGCAGGACCGAATCGTAGCGGTGCAGGATGCCGTTATGAGAGCCAAGGGACAATGGCTGTATACCAAGTATGACCAGTTCGGAAGAGTAGCTATTACAGGAATCGGAACAGGCGGTACAAGAAATGCTGAACAGGCTGTTGTTGATGGATATGGCTCCAATAATGTAAACAGACTGGATGCTGCTCTTTTTGAAAGACAGGGTATGCAGGTATATTATGGAAATCAAGACAGCACCTATCCAAACTCTACCAAATGGGGCACTTTACTGTCTCTGAATTACTATGACACTTACCCTGCATACAGCTTTAATCCCGCCTTTCCTTCCACCGTATTGGGACAGGCTATTATCACTGACACCCAGCACGCTTCGGTGAATACCCAGGCCATGCCTACGTTAAGTCTTGTGAAAAATATTGAGGACGACAACTGGACCAAAAGCTATGTCTATTACGACACAAAAGGAAGAGCCGTAGGAACCTATGCCATTAACCATCTGGGTGGATACACCCGGACAGAAACCGAACTGGATTTTGCGGGAGTGGCCAAACAAACCAAGGTCTATCACAAAAGACTCGGTACAGATACCGAAAGGGTGATCTCCCAAAGCTTTGAGTACGACAGCCAGAACCGCGTGATGAAGCACCGCCATCAGGTAGACAGCGGTGCTGTAGAATTACTGGCAGACAACACATACAATGAGCTGTCCCAGCTTTCCAATAAGAAAGTGGGAGGTGGTCTGGAGAGTATTGATTATCAGTATGACATCCGTGGGGCGCTTAGCAAAATCAATGATCCGGCTGCTTTGGGAACTAGGCTTTTCGGCTATGAGCTGAAATATTTCAATCCCCAGAATACCACCCAGGGTTCTACAGGGAAATACAATGGCAATATTACGGAAGTAACATGGAAAACGGCTTCGGACCAGGTTTTAAGGCAGTATAATTACCAGTATGATGGCCTCAACAGGCTTAAGAAAGGAATTTATTCTGAACCGGGAACTTCCGTTCCTCAAAACGGATTCTTTAATGAAACGTTAGCCTATGACCTGAACGGAAATATTACTTCTCTGCAGAGAAATGGAAAAAGTGCTTCAGGAACAGCGCAGCTCATTGACGATCTTACCTATAATTATACAGGAAACAGGCTTAATACTGTTACAGATACCTCAGGAAATTACAGTGGCTATCCCGATACCTCAGGGAATACCATTTCCTATGACGATAACGGGAATATGAAGGACCATATAGATAAAGGGGTTTTGCAGATCGATTACAACTTGCTGAACCTTCCGGGCAAAATAACTTTTGACAAAACCTATCGTGTTCGAAATTTAGTAACAGGAAGTACCACAAATCGTAACGTTACTACCAACTATATTTTTAAAGCAGATGGTACAAAACTACGTAAAGTATATAAATATGGCGGAGAATTGTTTGTCGGCGAGGTTTCCATTTCCACAGATTATCTTGATGGATTTCAGTATGAATCCCCAACGGCATCAAGTCCTTTTATTTTGAAATTCGTCCCTACCGCTGAAGGCTATTACAATTTTGAAAATAATAAGTATATTTACAGCTATACCGACCATTTGGGAAATGTACGTTTAAGCTACTCTAAAAACTCAACTGGCAGCGCAGAAGTTCTCGAAGAAAATAATTATTATCCGTTCGGTTTAAAACATGAGGGCTATAATATTTTATATGGAAATCCTGCTTACAACTATGAATATAATGGAAAAGAATTGCAGAAAGAAACAGGCTGGAGTGATTATGGAGCAAGAATGTACATGAGTGATATAGGAAGATGGGGTGTAATTGATCCATTAGCTGAAGCATCAAGAAGGTTTTCTCCTTATAATTATGCTTATGATAATCCTATCAGTTTTATAGATCCGGATGGAAGAAAGCCACAAAGCCCGGATGCTGTAGCTGAATCCGTTATGTTTCCTAAATCCCTTTGGAGTTTTTACATGGGAGGAGGCAGCACAGATAAAGAGGCTCTTATGGATTTTATCGCGCAAAATAATGGATGGGGAGCATTTCAGAATTTAGTAAACCCTACAGGAGGCGGTGGCGGTGGTGGAGGAAGTATTGCCTTTGGACAGACACAACAATATAGAGATATGATAGCTTCTCTTTATTTCTCAGGGATTGATTTTTCAAAATATGGACTTGATGATCCGACACCTAAAAGAAAATATTTGAAAAATGAAACGAATTTCAATCGCTGGTCTGGTATTCAGACAACTAAACAACAATATCAATTAGATCATAAAAATGCTTTTTTAGAATTAGATCAAACTATCGAAAAAATTGAAGGATTTATGGGACCAATAGATGATGTACTTGAATGGACTCCTGCTGTTTCAGGTTTTAAAGACGCATATGATTTTTTAAAAGACGTTGGAGCAAGAGCTAATCCAGCATCGCTTATATTTGCAGTTGGAGGGATAACTATTGCACTTGAAAAGTACCAAGCAGGTGAGTTTGTAAATATGTATAAGAGTGTAAAGAAAAACTATCAAAATATACATGATAGCCATCCTTCGACTTATAGCGGAATAACGGTAAATAGAACTATAATTATAGGACCTCAAAACCATATTTGGTCACAATATAGTTTTTATGATATTAGTACACATAAATATTTAGGGGGTCAAACATTTGAATAATTGCATAATGAAGTTAAAATTAAATTTTTTTGTATTGGTGCTGACGGTTATAATTTTTCTTATTAGAATTTTTTATAAGGAATCCATTCCTATTTTTAATAAAAATTTTGATTTATTATTTGGTATATATTTGGATAAAGTTGTAATATATATATATCAAATTCTTGTTATGACTTTGGTAACATCTGTCAAAAGGATTAATGCTATAATATTAACAATATTATTATTGATAAATGTTTTTTTGATTGTTTGTTATTGTATCCCATTATAAACAGCATTTTTAATAAATTTATTGTGGTGTATTGAATTTTCAATACACCACTTCTTGTGGAATTTCTATATTTGAAAAGACCGACGATTAATATCTTGTTAATTTTATTTTCTGTTAAAACATGAAGGTTATAATATTTTATATGGAAATCCGGCTTACAACTATGAATATAATGAAAAAGAATTGCAGAAAGAAACAGGCTGGAGCGATTATGGAGCAAGGATGTACATGGGTGATATAGCACGATGGGGCGTAATTGATCCTTTAGCTGAAGCATCAAGAAGGTTTTCTCCTTATAATTATGCTTATGATAATCCTATCAGTTTTATAGATCCGGATGGAAGAAAGCCACAAAGCCCGGATGCTGTAGCTGAATCCGTTATGTTTCCTAAATCCCTTTGGAGTTTTTACATGGGAGGAGGCAGCACAGATAAAGAGGCTCTTATGGATTTTATCGCGCAAAATAATGGATGGGGAGCATTTCAGAATTTAGTAAACCCTACAGGAGGCGGTGGCGGAGGAGGAAGTATTGCCTTTGGACAGACACAACAATATAGAGATATGATAGCTTCTCTTTATTTCTCAGGGATTGATTTTTCAAAATATGGACTTGATGATCCAACACCTAAAAGAAAATATTTGAAAAATGAAAATAGTTTTAATATCTGGGGTATTGAAACAAGAAAAATACAATATCAACTAGATAATGTAAATATGAATTTAGAATTTAAACAGATAATTAAGCAAATAGGAGAGCTTACAGATAAAGTAGACAGTGCGATGGACTGGACGCCAGGAATAAGTGGATCGAAAGGTGTTTATGATTTTATTAAGGAAGGAGCTAAAGCTCTGAATCCTTCAACACTTATATTTGTGTTAGGATCTACAACAATTATGCTTGAGAGTGCTAATGCTAAAAACTTTTTAGAAATGTATCAAGATGTTCGAAGCAATTACGATGATATGCATGCTAAATTCCCAGTCAATATGAAAGGAATAACTGTAAATTTGGATATGATTGTAGGTCCTCAAAATCATATCTGGTCAAGATATAGTTTTTATGATATAAGTACACATCGATATTTAGGAGGAAGAACTTTTGAATAAATTAAAATATGAAACTTAAAGTAACTGTATTAGTGTTAACTATTCTTATATTCTTTATTAGAATATTTTACAAAGAATCAACAAATTTGCTTGATATGAATTTTAATCATTTTTTTGGAGTAAGTTTCGACAGAATTACAATATATGTTTATCAGATATTTGTATTTCTCTTTATTACTTCTGTAAAGAAAATTAATATAATAATAGTTTTAACTTTACTATTAATCAATCTCTTTTTAATTATTTGCTATACAATTCCTCTTAGCAATTTGGGGTAATGCATCACCGCTATCGCACGAATCCTTTCGTGTGGTAATGTTTCAAAAATGTTGGTTTCCTTTATTAATCAATATTAACGAGAAATAATAAACAGTAATTGTATAGATAGAGTGATCATTTGGTCACTCTATTTGTTTTTTAATAGAAAATTGTAACCTTTATGTCTGTAAAAGTTTATTCATGTTCCAAATGTGTTGGTGAAAAATTAATTTACAGAAAATCTATATATTTACAGCTATACAGACCATTTGGATAGACAAATAAAAGAGAATCTTTTATGAAGACTACGAACGTAGTTCATTACGTTTAAGCTACTCTAAAACCCCGACTGGCAGCGCAGAAGTTCTTGAAGAAAACAATTTTTATCCGTTTGGTTTAAAGCATGAAGGTTACAATGTTTTAGCAGGAAATCCTGCTTACAACTATGAGTATAACGGAAAAGAGTTACAGAAAGAAACGGACTGGAGTGACTATGGAGCGAGAATGTATATGTCTGATATTGGCAGATGGGGCGTTATAGATCCATTGGCAGAGCAGATGACCAGATACTCACCGTATAATTATGCTTTTAATAATCCTGTAAGCTTTATAGATCCGGATGGAAGAAGACCATTGCCTCCTGAAGAGGATTTTAAGTCAAATGCTCCTTCTAATGGGATGCTTGCGTATCTTGCTTCGGGAGGAAAAATAGACAGAGGATCAATAATGGCTTTCTATGGGTTGAATGACCATATGGGAGAGTTCTTTGCAAAAGTACAGGCCGGAGGCGGAGGTGGAAATGCAAGTAGCGAGAATCCTCCAGGCAGTCGTGGTCATTTTTGGAAAGATGTTAGTAGTTTCTTTAAAAGGATTTTTGGAAGTGGCAGAAAAAATTCAGGTAGTTTAGTGGTTGGTCCTGCTAAAAGCATTACTGCTGTTGATTATGATGCTGATGGGGTTAGATTATTTGGATTAATAACAGGTGCTAATTATAATCCAATGGAAGAATACAGAGCCAACCGTGATAATCCTTTTTATAATGAAGGAGAATCTAGTTTAGATAGATCTTTTAGATTAATGAATAGCTCTCACATAGAAATAATGCAGGATTTTGGTGGCGGTGGTTATAATATGTTTGGAGGATATGGGAGAATTGGAAATGTTGCAGGTGCTACAGAAGGGGTTTCTATAGCTTCAAAAATTTCTGCAGAAGCAGAGGCGAATGGTATCTTAAGTACTCAAAGAGGAATTAACCCAGCTAAAGTTGCCGAATATTTTGAGCAAATGTCAAATGGCACCTATAAGCCTACAGGAGGAGCAGGATATATCCATGAAGGAAAATATATTTTAACAGATGGAAATCATAGAATGAATGCAGCTATCCGGCATGGAATAGAAAGCGGCAATTTTAAATATATTGAGGAAATTATCAATAAAGGAAACTTTATAAGAAGAAATCCTTTAATAGACAATTATAAAGTTTATAAACTACCTGTAAAATAAAAATAATGTATAAACAAATAATGATTTTTAATAAAAACATCGATTTAGAAATTGGAAGTGTATATGTAATTTTTAATAATTACTTATCACAAGAGGACAAATTAGATCCGTCAAAAAAAATCTTTTATATTAATTTGCCTTTTCATAATTCTATTAAAATCTCAGAATATATAGATGATAAGGATTTATCTATTGAAAACTACGAAAAATTAATTAATAAATACAATTTAGAGTTTATTAAACCTCAAGAAATTATTGATGTATTTAATCAGTTAGTTTATGCAATTATAAATGAGATTGAAAGTCATGATGTTTTTGTAGTTGGAACAATGGGAATAGATTTTGAAAGTATAAATTTAATTCTTAAGGAGTTACTAGATATTGCTAAAACACATAAAAAAACATTTGTTTTTGTGCAAAATGAATCAAAAAATCTAGATATTTTAGAAAAAGTTGATCTATTAAAGTTAAATGATTTTGAAGCTTGGTATGTAAATAAGGTAAAAGACAATGATGATGATGATGCATTTGTATTTAAGCAAAGATAAAGTAATGTTTCAAAAATGTTGGTTTCTTTTATTAATCAATATTAACGAGAAATAATAAACAATAATTGTATAGAATAGAGTGATCGTTTGGTCGCTCTATTTGTTTTTTTAATAGAAAATTGGAATCTTTATGCAGGTAAAAGATTACCCCAATGTGTTGATGAAAAATTAATTCATCTGTATTCAATGTTGATACGGAAACTCAGAAAAGAAGTTCGTTCAGCTACTCCATCAACAATACCTTTACTTTAAACAAAAGCAAGAAGCTGGTATTTTTCCTTAATTACAGCCGCAGCCTGGCTTACAAAAATGTGAACTCGTATTTTTATGCCTTCCCGGAACTGACTTCAGGATTAAAGGTTTCTCTCATGGAAAAGAAGCTTCAGATCAATGCAACAGTAACCAACATTTTCGCTCAGAGATACCGTGGCGATTTATATTTCGCTGATAATACCCAGCATATGAATAACTATTGGGACGGCAGAAGTTTCCGTTTAAGTGTTAATTATACTTTTGGAAGCAGCAAAAAGAAAATCAGTAAGAAAAATATCAATTTCGAGGAGAAAGAAAGAGCACAGTAATTGTTTTCGTTGGCTCAGTCTCGACCTTTTTTTAGACCACAAGAGAGTGTTTATAATAATGGGTTCTCGCAGATTTGGCTGATGGAACAGATTCTCATTTCATCCTTTTTTTAAACATTAAGATCAATGAAGGATCTAAGATCAGTTAAGAAAAAATCAAATGATTTTTTAAGTTGTAGTTCTTAAAGCGAAGCTAAAACTTAATATTCTTAAAAGCTTAACAGAATCTTAATGGTTTGAATTTTTTCTCTCACAGATGAACGAGCAAAAGTGAAAATCTGCATCATCTGATTAATCTGCATGAAATTTTAAAATTATTTGATTTCTATCCATTCCCACGTTTTGCAATTGATCCTTTTTGTTATTCACTCAAACAAAAAAACAGAGAATGATTCTCTGTTTTTCTATTGTATCCTTTATCTGTTTTAAAATTTAAATTCTACCCTCGCGAAAACGAAGCGTCCTCCTATCCCGTATTGAGAAACCTGTCTGGAATACACAAACTGGTTATCAGCAGTCAATGAACTTATATTTGGGCTTTTGGAAGGCAGTATATTGAATATATTATTGCTTCCTATCGTCGCCGAAATATTCTTGTTAAAATCATAACCTACGGAAAGATCGGTCACAATACGGTCATTTAAAACAAAATGCTCCCTGCTTTCTGTAACTCCGTCAAAATTGGCATCCAGCACATCAGCATCTGTCACTTTTCCAAAGTAGGAATTCCTAAGAGAAACGGTAAGTGCCGAAAACCTCACGGTATTGGCAAGCGTAGCTTTTATGTGCGGTACAGCTTCCTCAAAATACACCCTGTTAGGTTCAGAGAAATAATTATCGATCTGGCTCACCAGTTTAGGGGAGGCATGAATATCACCAATCCTTTTGGTCTGATTCAGGTTAAGTCCCAGATTGTTTTCCAAAGATATGCCCTCCGCAATTCTTGAATTCTGAGAGATGGTGATGTCCAATCCTTTCGTCTGGGAATCTACCGCATTGGCAAAGAAATTCGCAGCACTGGCTCGCGCGATATCGAAAGCTCCCTGCAACACCGCCTGATCTGATCCCGGCGCAAAACTTCCATCCGGACGGTAAAATAAATCGGTAAGCACTACTCTATCTTTAATCTTGATCAGATAGCCATCCGCTGTAAATACTAAACTTAAAGCCGGAATCTTCCAGGTAATTCCCGTACTGTAAGACTGCGAAGTTTCCTGTTTCAATTTTGGAATTCCTAAGGCCTGAGCTGCTTCGGAATTGTTTCTGAAAGTCCCGACTTGTGTTGTTTTTCCCTGCTGGATCAATGTAGATGTGGAACTGTAGTAGATCTGTGCCAAAGAAGGCGCTCTGAATCCTGTGGAAACCGCTCCTCTCCAGTTGAAATTTTTAGCCAGTTTCACATTGGTCGCCAGTTTATAATTAAAGGTAGAACCGAAGTCTGAATAATTTTCAAAACGAACAGCTCCTTCCAATAGCCACCAATCCGTTGGCTCAATTTCCACATCAGCATATGCCGCAACACTGTTTCTGCTTCCTGAAACTGCATTATCCGGACTAAATCCAGGAAAAACCTGTGATCCTGCAGGTCTTATATTTCCAAAAAAATCAGTCGCTTTTTCATTGTCAGAAGTAGCAGTAGTCACTACACGTCCAAAAATATCATAGGAAACATAAGAGTTTTCATTTCCTGCATTCACTTTATAGTTTTCATAACGGTATTCTCCTCCAAAGGCTACGTTCAGGCCGTGAAGGACATCATATTTTTTTGAGAAATCCAGATTCAGGGTATTCTGTAAAAATTCTGATCCTCCAGCTTTAAAAGTTCTGGGTGAGCCATCTCCCAAAGAGGCATTAAATGTATTGACGACCCCAAAATTAAAAGCATTCTTGCCGAAAGTATTGCTCAAATCTACATTCCAGCCGTTCCATTTTCCTTTGATTCCTCCGGCTAAGGAATAATCATTCACATTGGCTTCGATCTGCGGCAAATATCCATTGGGAGTAATGGCATTGATATTTCTTTCTGTGTTGGGAAGACGATAAAATCCTCCGGCATTTCCCAAACGATAACTATACCCTCCAAAGGAATAGACTTTCCAGTCTCCATTCACCGGAATTTCAGAATTGAAAAAAAGCTGTCCCGACTGTAGTTTAGACTGCCCTGCCCTCAGGCTGAAATCCTTTCTTTCCAAACCTCTGTAAGTAAGCTCCTGATCCGTAAAGTCTTTTCCTAGTAAACCCTGTAATGCAGTAATGCTGTTGGCTCCTGATATCTGATTCCTGAAATCCTGTGAAAAATAACCAACCTGCGAAGCATACTGCTTGACCGTATTGATGATCTGCTGGCTGTTAGAAGTATTGGTAATGTTTTTATACAATCCATCAATATTGACTCCGCTTTGCAATGCCCTATAATTAATGGCATTGTAGGCATTAAAAATATCTCCCTGACGTACGCCCGCTCTTGAATACGGATCACGGTATTGTACTGAACCTGTGACATTAATGAAGCCTTTTTCGCCAATTTTCGCTCCATAGTTCAGATCGGCTGAAATGGTCTGTCCGTCTATTCCTCCGGAAAAATTATTGGCGACCGGAGAAGCATATCCTCCCAGGAAAACCTGCCCTGAAAGCCCAAGTCTTCTTTTAAGTCCTAAATTCACGACTCCGGCAATAGCATCAGAACCGTATTGAGCAGATGCTCCGTCTCTTAATACTTCAATTTTCTCCAGAGCAAATGCAGGAATAGCATTAAGGTCTGTGCCTACCGAGCCTCTCCCGGGAGTCAACGTAACATTGATGAGTGAAGACTGATATCTTCTTTTTCCATTAAGCAAAACAAGAACCTGATCCGGGCCAAGCCCCCTGAGAAGTGCGGGGTCCACAAAATCGGTTCCGTCATTGACCGTATGTGAGGTGGAAGAAAATGAAGGCACCACATAGTTGAGGGCCTGACTGATATTGTTAACAGGACTTTGTCTTAAGATTTTTGAGATATTGATGATATCTACCGGAACCGGAGTTTCTGTAAGAGATCTTCCGGATCCCCTTGACCCTAGGATGACTACATCATCGATCTTTTTGGATGATGCTGAATCCGACTGTCCAAAGTAAAATACTGAAATGAGTGCTGCTGAAGCTATGATTGTTTTTTTCTGAAAATTACGCATGTGTTTTCTATTTTTTTATTACTGATTGTTTGTTTGATTTTTGGCAATAGTATTCCTGTAACCCTATTTTAAGGTTACCGTGAAAAGCCTGAATGTTGGTATTATTTTTTAAAGAAGTCTAAAAACAACAACACATGCGCATGTGAAAATGGTATGAAAAGAGGTCAGAATAACGAAGTGATACTTCATGATCTGAGAAACGAAAATTTAAATTGGTCTTGTGATTTCCCTTGTCTTTAAACATTGATTTTATTTTTAAAACAAAAATGTCAAGATGGGAAGAAAATAGAGAATAAACATTTTTTCCGGGCATACCGGCTTATCTATTTTAGCACCTTGCTTGTTTTTGCAGGTTGCTATCCCATCTATGAGATTCTTGATAATTACCCGGCAAAGATATAATTATTTCGGAATAAAAAAAATAATTGCTTAAAAATTTAACTTTTCGCAAATTTCACCGTAACAAATTGCTCTTTTTTACGTCTAACTGAACAGTAGTAAAAAACATTATGAAAAAAACTATATTAGCTTTATCCCTGTTGGGATCTTTTTTTGCCTACTCGCAAGAGAAGAGCAGCAATAATGCAGTGAAGGAAAAGCAAATTGAAGGCGTAGTTATTACGAAAACTAAAAAAGCCGTTGAACAGAAAGCAGACCGTACTATTTTTGATTTTTCTGAACAACCCCAGCTTAACAACGGTAACGTTCTGGAAGGTATTAAAAAACTTCCGGGATTGGTGGCTACCGATATTGCGGGAATGATGTATCAGGGTAAAATCCTGGATGTGTACCTGAACGGAAGACCTCTAAATATTACCTCCAATGAATTAAATTCTTTTCTTGAAGGGATGCCTGCCAATTCGGTGGAAAAAATTGAGGTGATTACGCAGCCGGGAGCAGAATTCCCTGCCACTTCAGGAGGCGCCATCATGAATATCATTACGAATAAAAACGCCAATAAGTATTTAACAGCAACCTATTCGGGAAACTACTCGTTTACCAACTACGATAAGTTCAGAAGCAGAACAACGCATTCTGTGAATCTGAATGCAAGAAATAAACTATTCGGCTGGCAGCTGAATGTGGGTCAGAATTATCGTGAAAGTATGCTGAACGGTGATCAGGACGTAATTCTTCATAACAATACAGACAGAATAGGACGTGGGTATTTTGCGAAATCAGGTCTTACTTTTGATCTTGGACAGGACAGATTATTGGTGAACTATGATATTTACCACAACAATAATGACAACTATACCGCCAGTAGAGGACTTGCCGACATCCTTGTCAGCCTTGATCCTATCAAATACCGGGAAGCTGATTATCAAGCATCGGATGTGGCTCATACCAACAATCTAAGACAGGAAGCGGTTGTGACGTATCAGAAGCGTTTCAGCGACAAGTCTCAAAAGCTGGACTTCCAGTTTGGATATACGAAATCTGACAGTAAGTTTGCTCAGGATAATTTTTTCCAGAAAGGTAATTATACCGATAATGGGCAATTTTTCCGTAATGCCGGGATTAATGATGTCCTTAATAATAAATCGGATATGAGGATCGCGAATTTCAAGGTCGATTATTCTCAACCGATAAAGCTTCTGGATGGCGGGAAAGTGAGTTTAGGCGGTTTATATGAAAGACAGGATTATGATACGGAGAGTAAAGGGCTTACCAATTTAGAATATCAGAGACAAACGGCTTCTACTTATCTTGAATTTCAGGCAAAACTTAAGAAGTTTGACTTTATTTTAGGCACCCGTGCTGAAAATTATGATATTTCAGGGATTACAAGAACCATAAAGGACGGTGCTGTTCTTGAAAGAGATCTTACCACCTTCAATAAGTTTAAGCTTTTTCCTAACGCAAGTGTACAATACAACCTGATGAACCAGGTATACGTGGCGGCCAACTATAACAAAAAAATCAGTCTTCCGAGTATTTCTGCCCTGAACCCGAATAACGTAACATTCGGCAGCCCGAATACACAGGTCACGGGTAACCCGGATCTTCAGCCTACAATCTTTGATAATTATGAATTAAAAGTATCAGCCTTTGATTATGCTTTTATTGGATACAGCGTAAGTTCTGCTAAAGACCAGGTCGCTCAGATCGTCATGAAAGACGGTAAGAATCTTTTCAATAGACAGGTGAATATTTCCAATATGAAAATTCACAACTTCAATCTGGGTCTTCCGATTCCGTTTATGATCTTCAGCAAACCGATGAGCGAGATCATGAAGTTTGATTTTAATCCTGATAAAATTAATTTCATGTATCTGTACGCAGGATATCAGAAGCATGAGATCGACAATTTAAACAATAAAGGGTTCTGGATCTTCAATATTATGACTCAGTTGCTTTTACCGAAAGACATCAAACTGACGGCCAACTACAGTTATCTGACTCCAAAAGCAGGTTATTTCTACTTTACAGCAGATAAACCGTTCAATAATAATCTGGATGTCACCCTGACGAAAAAATTCATGAACAACCGTTTGACAGTGTCTGTTTTCGCGAATGATATCTTCAACGGACAGGTGATGCAGGTCTATTCCAATCCGCCTGAGGGACAGGCTGTGATGATCAGAAGCAAGTATGATACGAGAAACTTCGGAATTTCTATCAATTATAAAATTCCAACCAGAAATAAACTGGCGAAAGAGGATCCTAATATCCTGAACCAGACTAAAAAAGAGGAGACGGGCGTCATGCAAACTCCCTAGTAATTGATCTATATAAAATGAGGCCGTAAAGAAATTTTACGGCCTCATTTATTTAAAAACAATATCATTTAAAAATCTAAGGTCTGGAATCTCCAATTCAGGGTATCGATAAGGGTAAGCTGATCAGGATATACGAGAAGCCCGGTGATCATCTTTAAAACCTGCAGAACCATCATGCTCCCTACAATTCCCGGCAGTGCTCCCAGCACTCCGAGACTGTCACAATCCGGCAAATTTTCGTCAGAGGGCGATTCCGGAAACAAATCTCTAAGATTTTTGCTTCCTTGATAGTTGAATACAGCAGTTTGTCCTGAAAAACCCAATATACTTCCGTACACTAATGGTTTTCCAAGTTTCACACAGGTGTCATTGATCAGATATCTGGTGGCAAAATTATCCGATCCGTCAACAATAATATCATATGTTGAAAGGATTTCCTCTGCATTTAAGCTATCAATTTTCTTATTAATTCCTATTAATTTCACCTGATGATTAAGATTTTTCACAAAGGCTTCCGCACTTTTGGTCTTCGAAATCCCAACTGTATTTTCATTGTGAATGATCTGGCGGTTCAGGTTGTGAAGTTCCACCTCATCAAAATCGGCCACGCCTAAAGTTCCGACTCCGGCTGCTGCGAGGTATTGAATAACGGGACTTCCCAAGCCTCCTGCCCCAATGACAAGTACTTTGGACGACCTTATTTTCTTTTGCCCCTCCAGCCCGATTTCTTCTATGAATATCTGCCGGCTGTATCTTGCAAAAATATCTTCGCTTTTCATTTTGCTATAATTGTTTTGAACCATTAAGATTTTTTAAGCTATTAAGAGATATTAAGGGGAGCCGTGCTTTAAGGTTTAAAAAAATTGATTTTTCTTAATTAGGCTTAATGACTTCACTGTTCTTAATGGTTTAATTTTTTAAAATCCACTGTACGCAGGATCCCAGTCTTTCATAACCGGGTCGTAGCCGGCTTTTCTGATGCTGTTTTTCACTTCCTCCATGCTGCGTTCATCACTGGTTTCAAACTGTTCGAGAGATTCTACATCAACGGCATAACCTCCGGGATTTGTTTTTGAAGCTGCACTCATGGCTGTTGCTCCCAGTGATATAATGTTGTTCCTGAATTTTTCATTTTCTCTGGTCGATATGGAGATTTCCAGGTCTTCATTCCAGATTCTGTAGGCGCAGATCAGTTGCAACAGGTCTTTATCTTCCATGATAAAATTAGGCTCAATAATTCCTTCTGCGGGCCTGAGTCTTGGAAAGGACACCGAAAAGCGGCTTTTCCAGTATTGTTTCTGGAGATAATCAATGTGAAAAGCATTAAAGAAACTGTCTACACGCCAGTCTTCCAGTCCAAGCAGAACTCCAAGCCCGATCTTATGAATTCCAGCTCTTCCAATCCTGTCCGGAGTATCTAAGCGGAAATGGAAATTGGATTTTTTCCCTTTGGGATGGTATTCTTTATACACTTCCTGATGATAAGTTTCCTGATACACCAACACAGAATAAACACCTTCCTGATGCAGCTGGAGATATTCTTCTTCTGACAAAGGCTGTACCTCGATCGAGATATTGGCAAAATGAGGCTTCAGCAGACGGACGGCATTCAGAAAGTAAGAAATTCCCACCGTTTTATTGGCTTCTCCACTTACTAACAGGAGGTGATTCACTCCCATAGATTTTAAAACAGAGCCTTCAATCATGAGCTCCGTATCAGAAAGGGTTTTCCTCCTTACGTCATTATCCAGACTGAAACCACAGTAGGTACAGATGTTCTGACATTCATTGCTGAGGTACATGGGTGCATACAGCTGAATTGTCTTTCCAAAGCGTTTCTGGGTAAGCTGACGGGTCATTTTTGCCATCAGTTCAAGCTCCTGTGCAGCAGCAGGAGAAAGCAGATTCAAAAAATCATCTAAGGTTTTATGCTTCCTTTGAAGGCTATTCAGTACATCTGAGTGGGTAACTTTTCCGAGCCTGTCCTTTATCTCATCCCACTGATAGCGGTCAAAAACATCTTTAAAGCTGTTCATTTTTTTCTGCTGTTTTTATTCAAATAAAAAGGAGGTCAATGGACTTGAGGCTTCAGCATGATCCGCTATTGCCCCCAGTCCTGATTCAAAAGCTCTTCTTCCTGCAATGACTCCTTCTTTAAAGGCTAAAGCCATATTGACTGGATTTCTTGCTACGGCAATAGCGGTATTGACTAAAACGGCATCAGCGCCCATTTCCATCGCTTTTGCAGCATCTGAAGGGGCTCCGATTCCAGCATCTACCACAACGGGAACGTTGCTCTGGCTGATGATAATCTCCAGGAAATCTAAAGTCCTCAATCCTTTATTGGTTCCGATCGGAGCTCCCAAAGGCATTACCACAGCGGTTCCAGCATCTTCCAGGCGTTTACACAAAACAGGATCGGCATGAATGTAAGGCATCACGATAAATCCAAGTTTGGCTAGCTCTTCTGTTGCATACAAGGTTTCAATAGGATCCGGAAGAAGGTATTTCGGATCGGGATGGATCTCTAATTTCACCCAGTTCGTTTCCAGAGCCTCTCTTGCAAGCTGTGCAGCCAGTACTGCTTCTTTTGCCGTTCTGGCGCCTGAAGTATTGGGAAGAAGATGAACATGGGTTTCTTTTAATGAATCCAGCAATCCGTCTTCTGCTGCTCCGGAATCTATTCTTTTCAAGGCCATGGTGACCATGTCTGTTCCTGAAGCGATCACAGAGGTGGCCATTTCACTGAGGTTTCCAAATTTCCCGGTTCCCAGAAACAGCCTTGAATCAAATATTCGGTCTGCTATTATTAATTTTTGATTATTCATATCATTGCTTTTTTAAATTCACTGATGGCGGCCGGGCGATTGGTGATCTGCCCCGAGACCGCTACTCCATAGAGTCCGATCTGCTGCAACAGCTCTACGTCCTCAAGCACAACGGCTCCAATCGCAAAAATCTTCGGAATGGTGATTGATTTTTCTTCTAAACCATTAACGATATCCTGATAGCCTTTAAACCCTAAAATCGGACTGAGTTTTTCTTTAGTAGCCGAAAATCTCAAGGGTCCAAGACCGATATAATCACACTGTTCTTCTATTTTTTGGATCACATCTGATAAGGTGTTGGCTGTACCACCGATGATCTTATGATGTCCTAAAACAGTTCTTGCTTCTTCAATGGACAGATCATTTAAACCCAGATGAACACCGTCAGCATCTATTTCTTTTGAGATCTGAACATGATCGTTGATGATACAGACCGCCTGATATTCTGAACAGAGCTTTTTTGAAACCACACAGAGTTCATTTAATTCTTTCTCTGAAGCATTTTTCCAGCGGACCTGAAGCCATTGTATCCCATGGTCTAAAGCGGTGCGGATATTGTGTTCCTGTTCCCGTCTTGTCTGTCCCTGTGATATGTATTGTAATTTTTCCATTATTAAACTGAATGATGAATACTATTTCTATAAACCTACAACAAAAGGTATTTCTGCCTGCATTTTTTGAATGCATTTAATGGCTGATCACTTTCCCAAACCGCTCCCAAAAGTGCTGCTCCGTCTGCTCCGCTTTCAAAGGTTTTACTGATATTATCTTTATTAATTCCACCCAATGCAATCAATTTGACATCCTGATTATTTCTGTATTTGATATCTTCCATCACAGTAGATTGTTCACCATAACCTTTTTTAGAAATACTCGAAAAAAAAGGACTTACAAATGCATATTTCCATTCTTTTTCCAAGCCATTAAAAGTCTCCATATCATGCACCGAGGTTGAAATAATATATTCGTTTGTATAAGATTTAAAACCTTCGGTTAGCCTATCTGCTTCCCTGAAATGAAGACGGGAAACAGGATACTCCATTATCAGATCATAAAACCCATGTAATACTAATTGAGGATAAAACTGCTCATTAATACCATCCAGGAAACTTTTCATTTCTTCTCTACTAGTCAAAGGTTTCCTGATATGAAGCAAATCCAATCCTTCGTGAAACAGCTGATTGATTATTTCTGTCTCATTTTGAACAGGAGCTTCAGGAGTGATCACAAGGATCATATATAAATTTCTTTTCCTTTTTCAATAAATTCCTGGGACTTATCCAGCATCCCTTTTTCTGCGGAATCCCGGATTTCCTGGGTAATTTTCATGGAACAGAATTTTGGACCGCACATGGAACAGAAATGGGCAATCTTAGCTCCTTCTGCGGGTAAAGTTTCGTCATGATAGGCTCTTGCCGTATCGGGATCCAATGAAAGATTGAACTGATCTTCCCATCTGAACTCAAATCTGGCTTTACTTAATGCATTATCTCTGTATTGGGCACCGGGATGACCTTTGGCCAAATCTGCAGCATGTGCAGCAAGTTTGTAAGTGATTACTCCAACTTTTACATCTTCTTTGTTAGGAAGACCCAAATGTTCTTTCGGGGTTACATAGCAAAGCATCGCACAGCCGAACCAGCCGATCATGGCCGCTCCAATTCCTGAAGTAATATGATCATAACCTGGTGCAATATCCGTTGTCAATGGGCCTAAGGTATAAAACGGGGCTTCATGGCATTCTTCCAGTTGCTTCTCCATATTTTCTTTGATCATATGCATGGGTACATGACCCGGCCCTTCCACCATCACCTGTACATTGTGTTTCCATGCGATCTTGGTCAGTTCACCTAAGGTTTCAAGTTCTGCAAATTGGGCAGCATCGTTTGCATCGGCGATAGAACCCGGTCGAAGTCCGTCTCCCAGAGAGAAGGCTACGTCGTATTTCTTCATGATCTCACAGATCTCTTCAAAATGGGTGTACAAAAAGTTTTCTTTGTGATGATAAAGACACCATTTTGCCATAATGGAACCACCTCTGGAAACAATTCCCGTCACTCTTTTAGCGGTCAGATGGATATATCTTAATAATACTCCTGCATGAATCGTAAAATAGGATACTCCCTGTTCTGCCTGTTCGATCAGGGTATCCTTAAAAACTTCCCACGTCAAATCTTCAGGGACTCCTTTTACTTTTTCCAGAGCCTGATAAATCGGAACCGTCCCAATAGGAACAGGACTGTTTCTGATGATCCATTCTCTGGTTTCGTGGATATTTTTTCCTGTGGAAAGGTCCATGATGGTATCTGCTCCCCAGCGGCAGGCCCAGACTGCTTTTTCCACTTCTTCATCAATGCTTGAGGAAACAGCACTGTTACCAATATTAGCATTAATTTTAACCAGGAAATTGCGCCCGATGATCATCGGTTCACTTTCCGGATGATTGATATTATTAGGGATAATTGCTCTTCCGGCTGCAATTTCATCTCTAACGAATTCCGGACTGATCTTTCCTTTTGGGGTATTGGCGCCAAAACTGTTTCCCGGATGCTGCACTGCCATTTCTCTGGGAACCGTATCCAGTTGTTCAATACGCTGATTTTCCCTGATGGCTACATATTCCATTTCGGGGGTAATGACTCCCTGTTTTGCGTAGTAAAGCTGGGTAAGTTCAAATCCGTCTTTAGCGACCTTAGGTTTGTGATCATACCTGAAACGCAGCTCATCGAGCCGGGAATCTGCAAGACGTGCTTTTCCATATTCTGAAGTGATTCCCTCCAGGACATCTACATCCTTTCTGTCCAGAATCCATTGCTCCCGGATTCTTGGAAGCCCTTTCATAATGTCAATTGATGCATTTCCATCTGTATAAGGCCCCGAAGTATCATAAATGGTTACCGGAGAATTTTCTTCCAGTGTTCCATTGGTAAGACGTGTCGGACTGAGATGGATTTCCCGCATTGCTACGCTGATAGGATGTATTTTTCCTTCAACATAAATTTTCCTGGCGTTCGGAAATGGCGAACATGTGATTGAATGAGCCATAAGTTTTTGTATTATTAAATGAGAATTATCCGCCCTGAGTGGCAGTAATGATTAAAACTGAATCTTTGTCTTTAAGGAGGGTTTCTGTCCAGGCAGACAGTGGAATAATACGGTTGTTCACGGCTACGGCTATCCCTTTTTTCTTTCCGGGTACTTCCATAGCCATCAATTCTTCCAGATTTTCGGGAAGTACTTCAAATGTTTTCGTCGTGTGGTTGATTGTAAGTTCCATTCCTAATTATTTTATATATACTTTAGGAATGGCCATTATTGCACAATAGAATGTACAGCAAAAGTCATTTACTTTTCCCTACGCTGGTATAATCCAGATCAGGTTCAAAGGGTAAAGTCTCAGTCTGCCTATTTGCAGACACCCCTAAAGTTGTGACGAAGGTAGGTATTTTTTGAGAACAGGCAAAATCTAAGTTTTGCTTAAAATAAAAAAGACCATCTCAGAATTGAAATGATCTCATATTATTTTAAAAGTTTTCTATTAAAAAATTGGCTTGCAAAACAAAGATTAAACCTCAAGTACAGCTATTTTTATTCTTCACAAGCTCGCCAGATGGCATCATTCTGTGGAACGGGAGCTATAATTTCTATTTCTTCTTTAGTAACAGGATGAATAAACTCCAGTTTTCTTGCATGAAGATTAATACCACCGTCCGGATTTGAGCGGGGTGCTCCATATTTCAGATCTCCTTTGATCGGAATTCCTGTTTTAGAGAGCTGAGCACGGATCTGGTGATGTCTTCCGGTTTCCAAATCAATCTCAAGCAACATATAATTATCTAATATCTTGATAATATAATAGGTGAGAATCGCTTCTTTGGCACCCTCCGTTACTTTTGTAAAGACACTCGCTTTATTATTTTTTTCGTTCTTCTTTAAATAATGAACAAGTCGCTGGCTCTGGGGAATTATTTCTTTTCCCACCACAGCCCAATAGGTTTTTTTGACTTCTCTGTTTTTGACCATCTGTGTAAGACGGGAAAGTGCCTTGGACGTTTTGGCATAAATGACCAGACCCGAAGTTGGGCGGTCTATACGATGAACCAAACCGAGAAAAACATTTCCCGGTTTGTCATCTCTTTTCTTTATAAAATTCTTAATGGACTCCAGTAAAGATTCATCACCGGTTTTATCGCCCTGAACAAGCTGTCCTACTTTTTTGTTAACGACCAAAAGATGGTTGTCTTCATATACAATCTGCTCTTTCATACATTACGAACGCCTTGGTCTGTTAGTCAAAGAAATAATGATTCCTCCAAGAAGACCGATTGTTTTAAGCATTGAAAGTTTAGAATCTGCCGGTAAAAATGCGCCGATTACACAAAGTGCCGCTGCCGCATACATCCCGTACATAAAATTTTTATTGGGAAGCGATGGTGCCTGAACGAAGAAACTCGCTCCTATCAATACATAAAAAACTTTTCTGGAAAGAAGCTCGTTGATCTCCGGAGAGAATAAATTAAACCAGCCTACCGCCATGCATATAATTGCTGCGATTGATAAAATTCCCTGAAGTGATTGTTGTTGGTTCATCATCAATTAGTAGCTTTCATTTTCGTTAGGAAATTCAACATTTTTCACATCTTTTACATACTGAGCAACCGCTCCTGTAATTTCTGTATAGAGATCAAGATATCTTCTCAAAAACTTCGGACTGAAACCTTTGTTCATTCCTACCATATCGTGGTACACAAGAACCTGCCCGTCACAGTCAGCTCCAGCTCCGATTCCTATGGTGGGAATCGTAATGCTTTCTGATACTTTTTTGGCTAAATCAGCTGGTATTTTCTCTAAAACTATAGAAAAACACCCCAATTCTTCTAAAAGCTGCGCATCGCTGATCAGTTTTTCTGCTTCAGCTTCTTCTTTAGCCCTTACTTTATAGGTTCCGAATTTGTAGATAGACTGGGGTGTTAAACCCAAATGTCCCATCACAGGAATTCCGGCATTGATAATTTTCTTAATAGATTTTGAGATTTCTTTACCACCTTCGATTTTTACAGCATGAGCACCTCCTTCCTTCATCATTCTAACCGCAGACTCCAATGCTTTCTCAGGATTACTCTGGTAGGTTCCAAAGGGAAGGTCTGCTACTACAAGGGCTCTGTCTACTCCACGAACAACACTTTGAGCATGATAAATCATCTGATCTAAAGTGATCGGCAAAGTTGTTTCAAAACCAGCCATCACATTGGCTGCAGAATCTCCTATCAAAATAGCGTCAACACCTCCGGCATCTACCATTTTTGCAGTGGTAAAATCATATGCCGTAAGCATCGTTATTTTTTCCTTGTCGAATTTCATTTTACGCAAGGTTTCAGTCGTAACTTTTTTAATTTCAGAGTGAACAGACATAATGTATCTATTTTTAAAAGTTAAAAAGTCAGCTTTCGCCGACTTAAGTTTTTGTATGATTGTTATAAAACTACGTGACCTAGTTTCATCAGTTTGTCGTGGTTCAGAATTTTGATGTTTCTTCCGTCTACTTCTATAAGACTGTCCTGTTTGAATTCAGAGATCAAACGGATGGCACTTTCTGTAGCGGTACCAATGATGTTGGCAATTTCTTCTCTGGTGAGCGAAATTTTGATAAATCCTTCAGGATCTACCCCCAGTTTCTGTTCCAGAAGGATTAGAATTTCTGCCAGTCTTTCCCTTACTGTTTTCTGTGCAAGGAAGGTAATGGTATTGGATGACTCTCCTAATTCGTAAGAGATTTTCTGAAGCATTGCAAAAGAAAGCTGCGGATCTACTTCCAGAAGATACATGAAAATATCTGCGGGAAGGAAAATGCATTCAATGTCTGTCATAGCCTCTGCCTTTGCCTGGAAATTTTCCCCGCAAAGCAATGAACGATAACCGATGATGTCCCCCTCTTTTATAAATCTTAAAATCTGGTCTTTTCCAAAAGCTCCGGATTTTGAAAGTTTAGCAGCTCCTTTTTCTAAAACGAACACTCCTTTCGGAGTTTCCCCGTCCTCAAAAATAGTATCGTGTTTTTGAAAACTCAATTTTTTTTTGCCGTTAATATACTTTTCAAAATCAGTGCTAGAAAGTCTTTCCTTAAATGATTTATCATTAAAAACTCTGGCGAACCTCTCTTCCATTGCAATCTGTTGTTCCTGCGACATTTTATATGACATTTATCACAAAAATAGAACTTTTTAACGCGATAAACAAAAAAAATTGTTATAATTTTGTAGTTCAATATATTATGAGGTGAGCGAGAACTGTTTTCATTGTGGTCAAGGTATAGAAAAAGAGAGAATTCTGTTTGATGAAAAGACTTTCTGTTGCAACGGATGTAAATCTGTATACGAGATTCTGAATATCAATAATTTAACTAATTTCTACGAACTAAATAAGAAGGCAGGAATTCGTCCCGGTGATGAGAACTCTTCACAGTTTGAATACCTCGATACTCCGGAAATCTTTGAAAAGGTAACGGATTTCTCAGAAGGAAAGACCAGCCTTGTTACTTTTAAAATCCCCGTAATACATTGTTCTTCTTGCATATGGCTTCTGGAAAGCCTTCATACATTGAATGAACATATCAATTATTCACAGGTCAATTTCACAAGAAAGACTTTACAGATTTCATTCAATCATAACGATCTAAAATTAAGCGAACTAGCTGTTTTTTTAACCAATCTCGGTTACAAACCTGTTATCAGCCTTGAAACAGCCGATAAAAATGTAGATCATCTTGATAAATCTCTTCTTATAAAATTTGCAATCGCAGGGTTTGCATTCGGAAACAGTATGTTCCTTGCCTTTCCTGAATATGTAGGTGGCGAAGATTTCTGGATGGAGCATTACAAAGGACTTTTCAGAACACTGATGTTTCTTCTGGCATGCCCGGTTGTCTTTTATTCTGCTTCGGATTATTATAAATCTGCCTGGTATGGTTTAAAAAATAAGATCGTGAATATTGATGTTCCAATCGTACTGGGTATTCTTGTTCTTTTCGGGCGAAGCATTTATGAAGTAGTGACCAATTACGGTCCTGGATATTTCGACACCCTGTGTGGGTTGTTATTTTTCATGCTAATGGGTAAAATCTTCCAGAAAAGGACCTACAGCGCACTATCCTATGACAGGGACTACAAATCATTCTACCCTATCGCCGTTACCAAAGTGGATTTCGAGGGAAAACAGAACAACATCCTTCTTTCCGAAATTAAGGTCGGCGACAGGATTTTGGTAAGAAACCAGGAAATCATTCCAGTGGATGCCATCCTGATCAACGGAGAAGGAAATATAGACAACAGCTTCATCACCGGAGAAAGTGAAAGCATCAGCAAACAGCCGGGTGACAAGATTTTTGCCGGAGGAAAACAAATCGGATCTTCACTAGAGCTTGAGGTGATCAAAGATGTTGACCAGAGTTATCTGACACAGCTTTGGAATAAGGAAGCATTCAAAAAGCACGAAACAGGCCTTGATACACTGACCAACAACGTCAGTAAATACTTCACATTCATTATTTTAGGCATTGCTTTAATCTCTGGGATTTATTGGGCATTTATTGATCTGAAGATTATGTTCCAGGTTATCTCAGCCATACTTATCATTGCATGTCCGTGTGCTCTTGCCTTATCTGCACCGTTCACCTTCGGCCATATTATGAGAATATTAGGCCGTAATAAGTTTTATGTAAAAGATACCTTGACGATCGAAAAGATTGCCAAATTAAATACTATTGTTTTCGATAAAACAGGAACCATTACCCACACAAAAAAGTCCAACATCAGATACGAAGGTGTTGAAATCAGTGATTTTGACCAACTGAATATCAAAACATTATTAAAGAACTCCAATCACCCGCTTTCTAAGTCACTATACGAATTCATAGACGTAAATGATGACTATTTCCCTGTTGAAAACTTCCGGGAGATCTCAGGAAAAGGATACGAAGCAAGGGTAAGAGGGAGCCTTTATAAGATCGGTTCTGCCCGCTATAACAACCAGGAACCTAAAAACCTTGAAACCGCTGTTTACATCAGTAAAAATGATGAGTTTGTTGGTAAATTTATCTTCAAAAATGAATACCGTCCGAAATTAAAAGAACTGTTTACAAAACTTACTTCTTATAAAATATTCATCCTGAGCGGTGATAACTCTTCTGAGGAAAACCAGCTTAAGGAACTGATCCCGAACTACCAGGGAATGGCTTTTAACCAAAGCCCGGAGGATAAGCTGAACTACATCAAGAACCTTCAGGATCAGAATATGAAAGTAGCCATGCTAGGAGACGGACTGAATGATGCAGGAGCGCTTAAACAAAGTAACGTAGGAATCGCTATCTCTGATGACACCAATAGCTTCACACCTTCTTCCGATGTAATCATGAATGGTGATAAAGTAGTGACCCTGGATAACTATCTGAATGTCTGCAAAGGCTCAATCACTATTGTAAAAATGACATTCATAATCAGTTTTCTATACAATATCGTTGGTTTAAGTTACGCAGTTACAGGCCATATGCATCCGCTCTTTGCAGCAATCATCATGCCAATCAGTTCAATCACCGTAGTAACATTTACCACTATTTCCACCTGGATTTTGGGTAGAAAACATTTCAAAAAGCAGGCGTAGAAGCTCTTATTTAGACTGAGTTTAAATTAGCTGAAATCGGCATTTCGTGATGAAAGTCATTATTTTTCACTAAATTTGAACCCCGAAAATAGGTTAATTTTGTTGTCCAATGGATATTCTATATTTAATGATCCTCTGCAGTGTTTCTTTGGCTGCGATTTTCTTGATCGTATTTATAGTGTATGCCCGAAAAGGACAGTTTGAAGATGATGAATCTCCTGCTGTCAGGATTCTTTTTGACAGTGGAGAAATCAAGGAAAAGGATGAAAAAGGCAACAAAAATAAAGACGAGAAAAAAATAGGAGAGAATAATAAAATTGAAGAAAAAAGTGAATAGTTGATATGGAAACACAAAAGTTTAGTTATGACAACAGTATTGTCCGTGCGTTCCTTTATGCGACCTTAGTTTTCGGTCTTATAGGATTTACGTTCGGGCTTACGGCGGCATTAATGCTTTTTTACCCTGAATTACCGGAATTTATATTCGGTACAGATGATACCACCATCAAGAGTCTTGCATCAGGCAATATTCAAGGGTTAATAAACACTCATGGTGCATTTGGTTTTGGTAGAATCAGAATGCTTCATACCAATACCGTAATCTGGGCATTCGTATGTAATATCGTTTATACTGGTATTTATTACTCATTACAGAGATTATTAAAAACAAGAATGTACAGTGATACATTATCCTGGTTACATTTCTGGACTTGGCAGTTTATGATCGTTGCTACGTTCATTACGTTCTTTATGGGGATTAATACTTCAAAAGAATATGCTGAACACGAGTGGCCGATCGACATATTGATTGCGTTCTCATGGATTATTTTCGGGGCCAACATGTTCCTGACGATTGCAAAAAGAAGAGTAAGACACCTTTATGTAGCCATCTGGTTCTATATCGGTACATGGATTGCCGTAGCAATGCTTCACATCTTCAACAACCTTGAGGTTCCTTTATCTTTCACAGGCTGGAAATCTTATTCAGCATATGCGGGCGTAAAAGACGCTATTGTACAGTGGTGGTATGGTCACAATGCGGTTGCATTTGTACTGACAACTCCAGTTCTTGGTTTGATGTATTACTTCCTTCCGAAGGCAGCAGACAGACCGGTTTTCTCTTATAAACTGTCTATTATTCACTTCTGGTCATTAATTTTCGTCTATATCTGGGCTGGTCCTCACCACCTTCAGTATACAGCTCTTCCTGCATGGGCGCAGGCTGTGGGAACTGGTTTCTCTATCATGCTTATCGCACCGTCTTGGGGAGGAATGCTAAACGGACTTCTTACGCTGAGAGGGGCTTGGGACAAAGTAAGGGAAAACCCTATCCTTAAGTTCTTCGTAGTAGCTGTTACATGCTACGGTATGGCAACATTTGAAGGTCCGCTTTTAGCCACTAAAAATATTAACAAAATTGGTCACTTTACAGACTGGGTTATCGGTCACGTACATTTAGGAGCTCTTGGATGGAATGGTTTCATGGCATTCGGGGTTATCTATTACCTGGTACCTATTATGTGGAGAACAAAAATTTGGTCTGTAAAATTAGCTAACTGGCATTTCTGGTTAGGGACATTAGGAATTATTTTCTATGCAGTACCCATGTATATTTCAGGATTTACACAGGGGTTAATGTGGAAGCAGTTCAATCCGGATGGTACTTTGATGTATAAAAACTGGCTGGATACTGTAACGGCGATTATTCCTTACTTCAAAATGAGATTCTTAGGAGGTATATTCTATATTTCAGGAGCTATCTTAATGATTGTTAACGTCATCGCTACGGTAAGAAAAGGTTCATTCCAAAAAGAAGTTCCTGCTGAAGCACCAGCGTTGGCCAATATCGGAAACAAACGTAAAGAAGGTGAAGGTACTCACTTATGGCTTGAAAGAATGCCTGTATTATTAGGTATTTTATCTTTCATCACCATTTCAATCGGTAGTTCGGTAGAGATTATCCCTACCCTATCTTTAAAGAAAAGTGTCCCTACAATTTCAGCAGTAAAACCATATTCACCCCTTGAATTAGAGGGTAGAGATCTTTATATCCGTGAAGGATGTAATGCTTGTCACTCTCAGATGATCAGACCGTTCAGGGATGAGATTACAAGATTCAACGGTAAAAACGGACAGTATTCCAAAGCGGGAGAGTTCGTTTATGACAGACCATTCTTATGGGGTTCTAAGAGAACAGGACCGGATTTACATAGAGAAGGAGGGAAAAACCCAAGTTCTTGGCATTACAAACACATGTACAACCCAAGATCTACATCTGCCGGTTCTATCATGCCTCGTTACCCTTGGTTAATTGCTACCAACCTAGACAGATCTAAAATGGTAGACAAAATGAAGCTTATGAAGAATACGTTTGATGTTCCTTATACTAAGGCTCAAATAGATTCTGCCAATACATGGGCAGACAACCAGGCAACGAAAATTGTAAAAGATATCTTCTCAGAAGCTAATGACCTTAAGGTAGCTTATGCTAAGAGACCTCAGGGAGAATTGGAGAAAAAAGAGATCGTAGCGCTTATCTCTTATCTTCAGAGATTGGGTACAGATATCAAGACTACAGAAATAAAAACAGCAAGTACTAACTAAACATTAAAAGGTTCACATGATTCCTCAGAACTTTAAAGATATATTATCCAATACAGAAAACGCTGGTCTTTACCAGACGCTGGCTCTGATTTTCTTTATGCTATTCTTCGTAGCTCTGGTAATCTATGTTTTTAGCAGGCCTAAAAAATATTACAAAGAGGAGGAAGAGGCACCGCTTGGGGATGATGAGGATGACGATTTTAATTTAAAAAATTAAACTATTTATTATGAAACAAAGAACACCTGTTGTTGTAAACATCTTAATAATAACTGGACTTCTAATAGTTTTTTATTATTTGTTTGTACAGAGCTACTCGTTTCTAGCTTCACCATACTTCTGGGGAACTGTAGTGATCAGTGCTATTTTAGCATACATCCACAGCTCTATTGGAGATTTGATTGAAAACAACAAATTCAAAAAATTATCTCCGGAAGAAAAAGCAGCTTATTTAGCAGAAAAGAAAGTACCATTCCTGAGAAGAATGTATGATGCTGCATTCAAAAAGCAATCTGAAACGGAAGAAAAGGATATCCTTATTGACCACGGTTTCGATGGAATTATGGAATTAGATAATCAGCTTCCAAAATGGTGGGTAGGATTATTCTATTTTGGGACTGCTTTTTGTATTGTATATATTGCAGCATACTCTTTCACAGATTTTGCTCACCCATTGAGCGAATACGAGCAGGAATACAAGGAACAAATGGCAAGTATTGCAAAATATGAAGCTGAACAACCTCCTGTAACGATAGAAACTGCAAAATATTCTGCCGACAATATTGCGGAAGGTAAAGAATTATTCAAAACCAACTGTGCATCTTGTCACAAAGAAGACGGTAGTGGTGGTATTGGACCCAACCTTACAGATAACTTCTGGATCAACCAGCCAGAGAAAACGTTGTTTAAAAATGTTTTCCACATGGACTGGAACGGTTCTCCTACTAACCCTTCGATGAGAGCCTTCGGTAAAAACGGAGAAGTTTCAGGAGCAGAGATTGAGAAGATTGCAGCATATGTATATCACATCAATCAGGAACAATCGCCAGTGACTCCAGCTCAGGGAGGAGCAGCTCCTCAAGGAACTGAAGCGCATTGGGAAAAAGAATAATTTTAAAAGATTAAATCATATGAAAAAAACATAATTTGTTATTAAAAAAATAGTAACGAATTATGTTTTTTCTTTTTTAAACATATTACGAAATGTCAGATATAGAAGAAACAGAAGTACGCGGTGGACAGGGACAGGTTCTGGACCCTGAGACTTACAGAGATTCTATCGGGACAATGGAGCAATCCGGTAAGAGAAGATGGGTATTTCCACGAAAACCAAAAGGGAAATATACCAACTATAGAAACCTTGTAAGCTATGCTTTATTAATTATTTATTTTACGGTGCCATTCATTAAGATCAATGGTAACCCTTTCTTTTTATTCAACGTTATCGATAGAGAGTTTTTCATCATTGGACAGCCTTTCTATCCACAAGACTTTTTTATCCTCACTTTAGGTGCTATCGCATCTTTAATTTTTATTATCATTTTTACGATTGCGTTCGGAAGAATTTTCTGCGGATGGATATGTCCTCAGACAATTTTTATGGAATCTATCTTCCGTAAAATTGAATATCTGATTGAAGGTGACCGAAACAGGCAAATGAAGCTGGACAGACAGGAGTGGAACAGCGAGAAAATCTGGAAAAGAAGCTTGAAATGGACGGTGTATGCTGTTATTTCCTTAATTATCACCCACTTTATGCTGATGTATATTGTTGGGTATGAGGAAATATTAAAAATCATATCTGAAGGGCCTTTTGCTCACCCTACCAATTTTATCATCATGGTGCTGTTTACCTCTGCATTCTACTTTGTATTTGCATGGTTCAGAGAACAGGTTTGTACATTGGTTTGCCCATATGGTAGATTACAGGGCGTTTTGATAGATAAAGATACAATCAACGTTTTCTACGATTTTAAAAGAGGGGAAAACAGATCAAAATGGAGAAAAGGGGAAGACCGTAAGGCTGCAGGAAAAGGAGACTGTATCGACTGCCATCAGTGTGTAGTGGTTTGTCCTACGGGAATAGACATCAGAGACGGACAGCAGCTGGAATGCGTCAACTGTACTGCCTGTATTGATGCCTGCGACGAGGTGATGGAAAAAGTTGGTCTTCCAAAAGGATTGGTACGATATGCCTCTGAGAATGAAATTGAGAATCAGACCGAGTTCAAATTTACCGGAAGAATGAAAGGCTTTGCCGTTGTTCTTGTTTTACTGGTAGGATTCCTGGGATTCCTTCTTTACAGCAGAGGTGAAATGGAAGCAAAATTCATTAAACCGGCAGGAAGTACATTCTTTGTAAGAGATGGGAAGATTACCAATACCTACAATTATACCTTCCTAAACAAAACCAACGAGAAAAAGATTGTAACGATCAAAATTGTTGAGCCTGCTCACGGCGAGGTTATTTACAGTGCTTCCAGCAAAATTCAGGTAGATAGAGACAAAATTTCGAAAGGAACCATCAATATCAGCTTTCCTGAAGATGAAATGAAACTTTCCAAACAGAATATAACCATTGGTGTTTATGATATGAAAGGTAAACTTGTCGATTCTTATCAGACGTATTTCGAGGGGCCATTCAAACTGCAATTTTAATTTAAAAACCTCTGTCATTCAAGAGTCACAGAGGTCCTAAAAACAAATAAAAAATCCGGAAGAAATGAAAAACTTTAGTTGGGGACACGGTGTTGTAATTGCATTATTTGCATTCATTGTTTTTATATTATCCATGTTATTTCTTTTCCCGAACGGGCAGAAGAATTCTGAAATGGTAACCGATAATTATTACGAAGAGGAGCTTAAATACCAGGACGTTATTGATGCTAAAAAGAAAGCGGATGATTTACAGGAAAAACCTGTATACAGTCAGGAAAAAGACGGAATAAAGATTGTTTTCCCAAAAGAATACGACAATACGAATACTACGGCAAAATTTGTTTTAAACAGAACCGACGACCAGAATTTAGACATAAAAAAACCTGTACATCTTGATGCTTCACATTCTTTCATGATCCCTGCACAGGTATTGAAAGTAGGGAACTATACCTTGAGACTGATGTGGACAAAAGATAAAACAGACTACAGAATGGATTATGATGTAATATGGAAATAGGACTCATTTTATCGGCCATTGCATTGGGATTTGCCTCCGGTTTTCACTGTATCGGAATGTGCGGCCCTATTGCTTTATCGATGGGATTGACAAAAAAACAGGCCACCAATTTTTACCTTCAGAATCTGACCTACCAATTCGGCAGAATTTTCACGTACTCTTTATTAGGAGCAGTTCTGGGAATTATAGGAGAAGGTTTTGAGATGGCGGGATTTCAGCAGTATCTGACGATTATTGCAGGAATACTATTGATTATTATGGCTTTGTTTTCGTTTGGAGGAAAGGATTTTGCTTCTAAGATTCCTTTTCTTTCTAAATTTTTGTTTTCCGTAAAATCAAATTTAGGAAAACTCCTGCAGAAAGCAGATTACCGTTCAAGGTTTAGTACGGGAGTTTTAAATGGCTTTCTACCCTGCGGAATGGTGTATATGGCTCTTACCGCAAGTCTGGCGAGCGGAGGAGTGTGGCAGGGAGCTTCATATATGGCCTTATTTGGCTTAGGAACCCTTCCGTTCATGTTTGCAGTAGTTCTTGCCGGAAACCTCATGAATCAGGCTTTCAGAGTAAAGGTTTTAAAAGCCGTTCCGGTGATCATGATCATTTTGGGAGGATTATTTATCCTTAGAGGTTTAGAGCTCGGAATTCCTTATATATCTCCCCGAGCTGAAGCGATGACGATTTCTAAAGACCATAACGGTGCCAACTGTCATATTGAAGGACACGACCACAGTTCGACCAACTGTCATTAATAGAACTAACTAACCCATGAAAAAAATATTCTTCTTACTGATTGCTGCTGCTTTTGTACTGCAATCCTGTATCATTAATTCTGAAATTGTCTATCACAAGGATGCTGCATCTACTTCTGTTACAGATATTGACATGAAACAGTTTATAGCCGAAATGAAGGCCATGACTCCCGACTCTCTGAAACAGCAGAAGGAATTCGGAGACATGGATAAGCTCCCAACGGTCTGGACAAGTATTTTTGACATACAGAAGAAGGAAGGAAAACTGAAGACCCAAGATCCGGACTCCATTAGAATCATGAAAAAAATATTCATGAAAACCAATAAGGAGAATAATGAGCCTGCCGGTTTTTCTTTAAAAATGGAGCACTTTACCAAGGGAGATTATCAAATGCTGAGCAGCTACAACAAAAAGGAAAAGCTTCCGTTTGATCAGAATATTTTCAATGATTGGGATGGAAAAACATTGACGATCAATACCGAAAATTTCAACCTTAAGAATATTGAGGAGACCCTTAAAAGCAAAGCATCAAAAGATGAAGCTGAAAAGGTAGAAGGAATGATCACGATGTTCTTCAAAAGCATCGGAACCACCCTGAAATTTGAAAACAAAATAAAATCTATTACCGGGAAACACGATTGGGTGAAACAAACCGATAATTATACCATTAAAATAGATTACGATCTCAAGGCCATGTATGATAAGGAGGCCAAGCTAAAACATTCAGACAAAAAAATTGTGATCGTTACAGAATAAAATGACCGGCTGAAATTTCAGCCGTTTTTTGTTGGTATCTGTTTTGTAATACATTAGAAAACAGTAAAATTTTTAGCAATGATTAAACAGATGAAGTTTTTATGGCCTGCCATTCTTTTGATAATTCTTCAGTCCTGCTCTATCAATACAGAAACGACCTATTATAAGGATGCTGCAACCAGTATGCAGTCTAATATCCTGATGGATAAAAATGTAATGGGAATGATGAGCATGATGGGGCCAGATTCAAAGAAACTAAGTGAGCTTGATAAGCTGCCTACTGACTGGACAAGTCTTTACAATGTTCAGAAACATGGAAAAGTAACGCTTAATGAGGATTCGGCGAAAGTGCTGAAGAAAGTGTATATGAAAGTGGATAAAGACAAAAACGAGATCGTAGGTCTTTCTCTTAAATATGATAAACTAATGCCTTCTGAGATCACCCAACTTTTAGCCAATGACAAGCGTCTGAAAAAGATCCCTTTACAAGATATTGCAGTCTGGAATGGTCAGTCACTGACTATTAACACGGATAAATTCAATTCTGATGGTATTCTTAAAATGCTGGAAGAAAAAGATTCAGAAGAAAAAACAGTTCCCCAAACCAAAAGCGATTCTATTGAAGCATACGGAAAACAAATGGCTTCCGGAATGGCAGGAATGCTCAGAATGTTCAATCTTACCTTTACCAATACCCTGAAGTTTCAGAAACCGATTAAAAGTATTACAGGAAAACACGATTTCGTCAAACAGATTGATCATAAAACCGTTCAGATCATCATAAGATCCAATGATCTTTTAGACAGTAAAAACCTGATTAATAAGGATAAGAAAGTAGTGATCACTACCGAATAATTCAAGTGTCCAGTAACAAACAAAAATCATCCCCTTCCAAAACTGAAAGGGGATGATGTATTTCTATTAAAATATGATTCTAGTTAATCTGATCAAATCTTGCATATTCTGCAATCTTTTTAGGAATTCTGATTCCTTCTTCGGTCTGGTTGTTTTCAAGCAATGCAGCCATAATTCTCGGAAGAGCCATTGCAGAACCGTTTAAGGTATGTACAAGCTGAGCTTTCCCATCTGTTTTGAAACGGCATTTCAGACGGTTTGCCTGGAAAGTTTCAAAATTAGATACAGAACTTACTTCAAGCCACATTTCCTGAGCTGCACTCCATACTTCAAAGTCATAGGTCATGGCAGCAGCAAAACCTGTATCCCCTCCACAAAGTCTCAATACTCTGAACGGAAGTTCAAGATCTGCAAGGATCTCCTTGATATGTTCTACCATTTCCTCTAATGCAGCATAAGAGTTCTCAGGCTTTTCAAGTCTTACGATCTCTACTTTTTCGAACTGGTGAAGACGGTTCAGACCTCTTACATGAGCTCCGTAACTTCCCGCTTCTCTTCTGTAGCACTGAGAGAAAGCTGTATTTTTGATCGGAAGGTCTTTTTCCTCCAGCAATACATCACGATAAAGGTTCGTTACAGGAACTTCTGCCGTAGGAATCAGATACAAATCATCAATACCAATATGGTACATCTGACCTTCTTTATCAGGAAGCTGTCCCGTTCCGTATCCTGAAGCTTCATTCACAACGTGAGGAGGATTAACTTCCATATAGCCCTTTTCAACGTTTTTATCCAGAAAATATTGAACCAATGCTCTCTGAAGTCTTGCTCCTTTACCCAAATAAACAGGGAAACCGGCACCGGCAATCTTTACTCCCAATTCAAAATCGATCAGGTTATATTTTTTGGCAAGTTCCCAGTGAGGAATAGCCCCTTCTCCAAGGCCTTCCACATCATGAGACTGGTAAATATTCTCGTTGTCTTCCGCAGAAGATCCGCTTTTAACTAAATCAAAAGGAACGTTGGGAATCTGGTATAAAATATCCAGTAAAGCCTTCTCCGTTACATCTAACTGAGCCTGCAGTTCTTTACTCGATTCTTTGTATTGAGCTGTTTTAGATTTTGAGGATTCCGCTTCTTCTTTTTTTCCTTCTTTCATCAAAAGTCCAATTTCTTTGGAAATTTTGTTGATTTCAGCAAGTTGGGAATCTAATTCAAACTGAATTCTTTTTCTTTCGTCGTCAGTAGCGACAGCATCGTCTACCAACCCAAGATTCTTGAATTGTCTTTTTTGAAGACCTTCTAAAACGCGCTCTTTATTGTCGCGTAAAAAATTGACTTGTAACATTTTATTTAGATGTTAAATATTAGATGTTAAACTTAAATACTAAGCTAACAGTTTTACAAATTTAGAATTATTTTATGATAGTAAAGGTATTTATCGCATTAGGTGCATCGGCAGCTTTCGAAAATACGACCTGACCATTGTAACGGACCTCGGAAACCTGGAACAGTGAAGGCGTCCAGCGGTAACGAATTTCCATAGCATCAGTAACGGTAACCACCTGATTGTTCACTGTTCTGCTAAGCGAAAAAGTGAGATTTGATCTGTATGTTTTATTCTCGGGGCTCACAGAATCTAAAATCACCCTTCTCGCTCCTCTCAAATACTCAAAATAGTATAAGGAATCCGTTGTCATTTTAAGAGGGACAGATACTGGAGCAATATCTGCTAATCCATTCGCATCATTCACTGAATAGGCAGTATATGATCCTGTCTTTTTACCGTTCAGCAGATCCTGTCCGGCACTGTTTTTCATATAGAAGTTCATGACCTGATCAATCCTCTGTAAAGATTCATCGTCGCTTCCGCATGAAACCGTTAAAAAAAGTACGGCTATAAGTTTAAGTATGACAATATGATTGAGCTTAGATTTCATCTTCTGTTAATTTTCAATAATTTTTTTTATGCAAATGTATAATTATATATTTGTTCTCGTAATATTTTACCATGTTTTTAAACAAACTCAAAAGATTAAACAGCAGTCACATCACCACCATCTTTAAAGGGAACTTTATTTCTAAGTTTGTTTTGGTGATTGGAGGGCTTCTGCTGGCAAAATATTACGGTTCATCTGAATACGGGATATTCAGTATCTACCTGAGCATCATGAGCATATTTACCGTAGTACTGAGCCTTGCACAGGAACACATGATCATGCTCGAGGGAAATGAGGAGGATGTGAACAATAATTTCAGTGCGGCCGGCATTATTTCAGGGGCAGTTATGATGTTGGCTTTCCTGTTGGTATTTATTCCTTTTGATATTCCTAAAAACATTTTATTTCTTGGGATTTTTACCGGCTTTATTTACTTATTTACCAACAATGCGAAATTCTTACTGGCTAAAAAGAAACTCTTCAAACTGGTTTCCGTTCTGACGATTGTAGATTCTCTGATAAGCTTTCTGTTTCAGGTGGTATTTGTATTTATTAAGATAGAAAACGGCCTTGTGATCGGCAGCCTGATCGGATATATCGCCGCTTTCCTTGCTGCCATTTATTACTCCAGAAAATATTATGTAAAACCAGATTTCAAAAGATACATAGCCAATGCAAAAAAACGGCCGGAGCTTTTTAAATACTCTTACCCTTCCACACTGATCAATGCATTAGGAAATAATATTATGCCGATCCTGATATCGCTTTATTTTGCAGATTCATTGCTTGGAGAATATTCTTTAGCGGTAAAAATCATGTCGGTTCCACTTCTTTTGGTCTCCTCATCCATCGCAACGGTTTACTATCCAAGAGCTGCGGAGATTAACAACAGAGGCCGGAGCAAAAGTGAACTTTTTGCGTATACCAAGAAAATGAGCTTAATGAATTTTTATATCATTTTTGCGCTGTATATCCTCGTCAACGTCGTTGGAATTCCTATACTGGAATTGTTTTTCAATAAAAACTGGGAACATCTTGGTCTGTTTATTTTCCTGATGTCATTTGGATATCTTACCCGAAGCCTTATCAATCCTATTTCAGATATTCTCACGATCCTGAAGAGAAATAATGTAGCCATGGTCTTTAATATTTATCTTTTCCTGGCCAATATTGCCGCTATCCTGATTGGAAAAGAGAAAGGAATCAGCTATCTGGTGGGTATTTTTTCCCTGTTCTTGTTTATAGGTTATGGATTTTTGTACTTTTACATCATGTTTATTCTGAAGAAAAATGAATCCGATTAAAAAATTTATTGAATACCAGATTTTCCATAGAATTAATAATTTTTTCTATCCGGAGTATTACCGCCAAAAATATGACTACCTGCTTCCTCATGTGCTCTTTTTCTATTATTTGGTTCCACAAAAAATACTGAGAATCAATGGGAAAGTTCCATGGCCGGTTCATTTTACTTCGGAAATCAGAGGATACCAGAATATCAAGAAAGGGATTATGTGTGATCCGGGTGATAATCCCAATATTTATATTCAGGCGAATAACGGGATCATTATAGGACACAATGTAGGTTTCGGAGCGGGAACGTCTCTGATATCTGCCAATCATAACCACAATGACCACAGCATTCATGACCAATGTGAGCCTATCACAATAGGTAATAATGTTTTTGTAGGAACGAATTCGGTGATTCTTCCGGGCGTAAAAATAGGTGACAATGTCGTGATCGGAGCCGGCTCTATTGTTGCAAAAGATATTCCTTCCAACTCTATTGCAGTAGGAAATCCCTGTAAGGTTATCAAACAAAAAGAACCTTACATTGAAGACTTCACGAAGACTGTTTTTAACAGAAAACTCCCCGAAGGCATCAATCTAAAGTTCTAGAAGATTGTATTTTATATGGGGCTAAGCAATCCCTGCTGCCCAGCTTTTCTCTAATGGAAGAAGAAAGTGACTTAAAAAGTCCAGGTAGGTATTTTTAGAAAAATCAAAAACCTGGATGTCTTTCGGCAATTCACCGCTTCTCAGTTGAGATTTAAAGTCCTGAAGTTTCAGAGTCTTTACTTCATTATTCTGTATAAAACTAGCTTTCATTCTGTCGAAAAGTCCCAGTTGATACTCGCCGTCGATCTCGCGCATGATCTTCCCTAAGGCATCAATACTGCATCCTGAAGCCATTTCTTTCTCCTCGTCTACACATACCACGATAAACTGATTTTTCTCAATTTTAAAGGAGGAGGCAAGCTGTTTTCCGTGTGCTGCCCAAGTGGCAAGGAAATCGAATAGTTTTTCGGTGATCACTTTAGCCTCTTTGGTTTCAAATGGTCTCGATGCGGGGTATATAATGACTCTGTAGTCGTTGGTTTCTACTATACTAGATTCTTCAATTTTCATATCCTGTCGGTTTTAAAGTATAAAATTAAGAAATATTCCTGAGTTTATAATCAAGAAAAACCCAAGCCTGAGCCTGAGTTTTTAGATATCTTTAATGGATTTTCTATAAATCGTCTGCTTCAGCAAGAAGTTCTACAATATCCTTTACAACTACTTCTTCGTTTTTGTTAAAGTGTTTTACACCGTCTGTCATCATGGTATTACAGAACGGACATCCTGTCGCAATGACTTTAGGCAGGAAAGATAAAGCTTCTTCGGTTCTTTCAATATTGATGTCTTTGTTCCCTTTTTCAGGTTCTTTAAACATCTGTGCACCTCCTGCTCCACAGCATAAACCGTTGGTTTTGCAACGCTTCATTTCTACAAGCTCGGCATCCAGTTTTTCAAGAAGAATCCTAGGAGCCTCATATTCGTTGTTGGCTCTCCCCAGGTAGCAAGGATCATGGAAAGTGATCTTTTTTCCTTTAAAAGCTCCTCCTTCGATTTTCAATCTTCCTTCTTCCATTAATGTCTTAAGGAACTGAGTATGATGCACCACTTCGTAGTGTCCTCCAAGGCTCGGATATTCGTTTTTAAGGGTGTTGAAACAGTGAGGGCAGGCGGTAACGATCTTTTTCACTTCATACGCATTCAGGACCTCAATATTGGTAAGGGCCATCATCTGGAAGACAAATTCGTTTCCTGCTCTTTTCGCGGGATCTCCGGTACAGCTTTCTTCCTGTCCGAGAACAGCGAATTCAACTCCTATTTTATTAAGAATTTTACAAAAGGCTTTGGTGATTTTTTTCGCGCGGTCGTCAAAACTTCCGGCACATCCCACCCAAAATAAAACTTCCGGGGATTTTCCTTCGGCAGCATATTCTGCCATTGTTTTTATATTGAAATCCATTTTTTCAAATTTACGAATATACCAGTTTACCAATGAATTGCTACATTGTTACATTATTTTACATTAATTCTCGTTTGCCCAGTTCAGACGGTCTGCCTGATTATACTGCCAAGGTGCAGCATTGTTTTCTACATTCGTCATCATCAGATTTAGTTCCTGAGGTGCAGCGGACTGCTCCATCACAAGGAATCTTCTCATTTCGAAAATAATAGAAAGCGGATCCAGCAATACCGGACATGCTTCTGTACAGGCGTTACATGTTGTACATGCCCAAAGTTCTTCTTTTGTAATATAATCATTCAGAAGCTTCTTGCCGTCGTCTTCGAATTTTCCGTTTTTGTCTATATTTCTACCTACTTCTTCCAGCCTGTCTCTTGTTTTCATCAGAATCAGTCTTGGAGAAAGTTTTTTCCCTGTGATGTTAGCAGGACATACCGAAGTACATCTTCCGCATTCTGTACAGGAATAGGCGTTGAGTAATTGTACCTGATTCAGGTCAAATATATCTTCTGCTCCAAACTTGGAAGGAACATCTGCAGCTTCTCCTTCAGCCGGTGCGGCATAAGGGTCAGCGTTAGGGTCCATCATCAACTTGATTTCTTTGGTTACAGAGTCAAGATTATTGAATTTTCCTTTTTTATCAAGATTCGCAAACCAAGTGCTTGGAAATGCCAGAATAATATGAAGGTGTTTTGAGTAATAAAGATAGTTCATGAAGAAAAGGATCCCTACAAAGTGGAACCACCATGCGCTTCTTTCAACAAAAACCAAAAAGCCATTGTCAAAACTAAATACTTCCAAGAATGGAACAAACAGCATTTGACTAATCGGAAAAGAACCTACATGATGAAAACCTTCTGCATTTCTTGCCTGCAAAACTAATTCTGAAGCATTCATGCTGAAGAAGGCTACCATTAGAGCAAACTCTATAATCAGAATCCAATTGGCATCGTTTTTAGGCCAGCCAAAAAGTTCTTTCATGGTAAGCCTTTTAACGCCATAGAAATTTCTTCTGATAAAGAAAACAACCACTCCAATGATTACTAAAAGAGCCAGTACTTCCAATGTCGCCGTAAAGAAATTATAGAAACCGTGTCCAAAAATGGAAGCTAAAAATCTGTGGGTTCCAAAAATTCCGTCTACAATAATCTCTATCAATTCAATATTGATAATAACAAAACCAACGTATACAAAAAGGTGGAGAATACCTGCTACAGGACGTTTCACCATTTTGCTCTGGCCCATCGCCACTCTGGCCATGGTTTCCCAGCGCTCTGCTTTCCTGTCGCTTCTGTTGATCTCTCTTCCCAGCTTGATATTTCTGTAAATCTTGAGCAGGCTTTTTGCAAATAGCCCAAATCCAGCAACTAATAAGATCAGAAAAATAATGTTATCGATGTACTGCATAAGGTGATTAGTCTTTATTGTTCTTACCGAAAACCGAGAAATTAATATATCTCTTAGGGTTTGCTTTCATATCTTCAATCAATGAATTCAGGTTTGTAGATGCAGAATTCAGATTATTGTAAAGTTGCTCATCCTTCATTAGCTTTCCTAAGCTTCCCTGTCCACTATCAACTCCTGCAATGACCTGATTAAGTTTTCCTACGGTAGCATCTAAATTGGATATAGCTGCATTCAACTTTTTAGTATCAATGCTTTCTGCAAGATTTCCGTATTTATCCAAAGTTACTTTTCCACTCTGCATGGTAACACTTGCATCATCAAGTACTTTCTGAAGTTTGGGATCATTATGTCCAACCAAGGTATTTACACTTCCTGCTGTAGTCTGTAAAGCGCTTACCGTCTTATTAAGATTCGAAAGCAATGCTTTGATTTCAGCTCTGTTCTGCCCGTCAACCAATAGATTGGCATTAGCCATTAGAGAGTCTACACGATGTAATACTGTTTGCAGCTGATCTTTCACCGGACCTACCTGAGAAGAAAAACTTCCCAAAGTTCCCAATTTGAAAGTACCTTGTAGGGTATCACCGTCTTTTGCCGTCTGGCCACCATACATAAGATTTACCCTCATTTCTTTTCCGGACATAAGGCCTGGTTCAAAGATTTCTAGGGTTGAATTTTTGGAAAACTCGAACTTGTCATCCACCGTAATTTTTACTACAAAACTAATTTTTCCGTCTTTTGCGGTCTTAGGAATGATCTTATCGACCTGTCCTACTTTGAGACCGTTGATGGAAACTGCAGACGACTGAGCCAGCCCTTCTACATTGTCGTATTTTGCGTAAAATATATTATCGGTAGTAAAAAGACTTCTGCCCTTCATGAATTGAAACAACACCACAAAGCCTACAATAGCCAAAAGTGCAATCACACCAGCTTTTAATTCTTTACTGAACTTCACTTGCTAAATTTTTTCTAATGAGCAAATATAACACATTTTAAATTAATCTTTTTCTTTATTGTTCTGCGTTAAATACAAAAAAGCGGCAGAAAAATCTGCCGCTTTTATTTATATCTGTAAAAATTAATTTCTTACTGTTGTTGGTTTCCAACCTTGTTCCAGATCTCAATTCTGTAATCTTTGATATCTGCATTATCCTGAAGACTCTTCATCCAAGCCTGTCCGAACATCTGTGCTCCTCTCTGCGTAATAGATTCAGTAAACTGCTTAAGGTCACCCGGCTGTTTGTTTATTGTTTCTGATTTTTTGATCAATACATAAACTCCTGTTCCACCCTCGATAGCGTTTGAAAGTTTACCTTTCGCAACACCGAAAGCTGCACCGGCAACCTTAGGCTCCATAGAACCGGCTACTGAAGGGTTAAGCATATTCACCTGAGCAGACTGCTTTGTTGAAGCAAACAGTTTAGCGATCTGATCTAAATTAGAAGCTTTAGCTCCAGCAATTTTATCAGTAATCTGTTTTGCAGCTAATTTGTTTTTAACGATCACTTCGATCTGGTCTCTTACAGATTCAGCATCTGCAAGACCTGCATCCTGCTTCCCGTTAAGATAGGCTACAATTTTATCACCTGTTCCTTCCACTGTAAAGAATTCTGTATCTCCTTTTGTTCTTTTCTTATCGAAAGCCCAAGCTAAGATCTCTCCATCTTTATCTGTACCAAGTCCCTGAAGCTGTCCGTCAAATCTTTTGGCTGCTTTAGGATTGGAGAACTGATAGTTTCCTTTTTTAGCAATATTCACGAAATCGTTGAAAGATTTCCCTTGAACCTGCTGAATAAATCTTCTTGCTTTTTTATCAGATTCTGCCTCTGTAGCATCTGAAGACTTCACTTCTTTTACAAGGTTAGCTACTTTATAGCTCATTGACCCTGCTTTTTTATCTTCAATATTGATGATATGGTATCCGAACTGTGTTTCTACAATACCAGTAGCTCCTTTAGGGTTGTTGGCTAAATAGGTAAGGAATTCCGGAACGAAAGGCGTTTCAGGAGTTGTCCATCCTAAGCTTCCTCCTTGTGCAGCAGAACTTGGGTCATTAGAAAGTTTGATAAACTCTGTAAATTTAGCAGGGCTTGCTTTCACAATAGCTCCGATAGAGTCTGCCAGTTTCTTAGCCTGTTCCTTAGATCTTGCCACACCTTCTCCTGCCGGGCTTCCTTTGAAAGCAATCAGGATGTGTCTTGACAAGGTAGAGTCAGAAGTCTTTTTATCCAAAAGTTTTGAAACTACGTAGAAATTCTGCTCCTTGTAAGGTCCGAAGGTCTGTCCGATAGCGGCAGATGCAATCTGTCCCTGAATAGCCTGAGGCAATTGGTTCGGCTTTGCATACTGATTGTTATAAGGCATATCAGAATTGGCCATTACAAACATGGAGTCATTCTTTGTATTCTGGAAGTTTTCAGCTCCTCCGCTTGCATCTGTACCTCCAGAGAAAAGTTTATTGATTTCCTTCTGAGCAGCTGCATCATCTGCAGGGCTAGGGGTAGAAGGGAAATATACAATTCCAATATTTCTGCTAGGTTCAGCTTTAAACATTACAGGGTGTTGTTTGATATAATTATCAAGGTCTGCCGTAGTAACGTTGATCTTCGTTTTCTGAAGGTATGCAGCATAATCAATCTTTACAAAATCGATGTCTGCTAACTGGTCTCTCTGCTTCATAAGCTCTTCAGCCTCTTTCTTACCAGTAGTAATACCCGCTGAAATATTAGTAAACACCTGTCTCGCCATGAGTCTGTACTCAACGGTTTTTCTGGTTTTCAACCACTGGTTGTAACCTTCCGGATTGGTGCTTTTTAACGTTTCAATTTCTTTTTTAAGTTCTTGAGTTTTAAAATTACCTTTCTCATCAAAAAACTGCTTTTGTTGGGCAAACATCTGATCATACTGGATCTGATTCCAGAAATAGTCGTCAGTCATCTCAAAGCCCAACTTCTCAAACTGTTGCTTGATAAGTTTAGATTGTACAAGTAACTGCCAAGCCTGCTCTTCAAGTCCCGTTTTTGGACGGCCTTGTTGTTCAGCCTGTTGCTGCAGTACGAAAAGCTGATCGTTGAACTCTTCGCGGGTGACTTTCTCACCGTTTACTTTTCCTAAAACGTCAGGATTTTTCCCAAAAACCTTGTCGATGCTCTCAGGGTTTACCAGAAACGCTAAAAGCGCCAATGCTATCACTCCCATCAAAAGCCAAGGCTTACTCCTAATCTGTCCTAAAATTGCCATTTTATATATTATAGTTTTTTATCAGTTTGCGAAAATACACATTTTTAAGAAATTAGAGAAGCAGAAGTCCTTTATTTTAATTTTTAAAATGAAAGATTGTTGAAAAAAGGAAATTTTGACCATATTTTTTAGCAAAAAACAAATGGCATAGGTATTGTGCAATATAGAGAACTATAGTACGCTGCACGTTTTCAGCGCATATTGTAAAATATCATTTTAACGATTTAAAACGAAGATGACAATTTGTCATTTGATTAACTATGACAGAATTTGAAGATATTAGTTTAGAGGAAATGATCAGCGATGGGTTTGACATTGTAGCCGAAGAGATCAATCTTTCAGACTTTTCGGAGACTGATAAAAATTCCGAACAAAGAATATTCCCTATACTTCCCGTAAGAAATATGGTTATGTTTCCGAACGTGGTAATTCCTATTACTGCAGGAAGAAAAACATCGATACAGCTTTTGGAAGAAGCCCAGAAAAATGGTGATTTCATTGGGATCGTCAGCCAGAAAAATTCAGAGTTGGAGCAGCCTGCCGAGAAAGATATGTACCAGACCGGCACACTGGCGAAGATCATCAAAATCATCAAACTTCCTGAAGGTAATATCACAGCTATTACGAAAGGTTTCCACAGATTTAAGATCAAAAAAATCGTAGAAAGCCGGCCTTATTTTAAAGCGGAAATCACAAAACTAAAAGATACACGTCCAAAAAATAAGGAAGAGTATGATGCTCTTCTTGAAAATATAAAAGATCTTGCTTTAAAGATTATTGAACTGGATCCGAATATTCCCAACGCGGCTAATTTCGCGATTAAGAATATTAATAATAATGATGACCTGCTGAATTTCATCTGTACCAACTCCAATTTCCCATCTCTAGAAAAACAGAAACTTCTTGAAGAAAAGAGTCTCGTAGAAAGGGCTAACAAGTGCTATGAAATGATGCACGAGGATTTCAGAAAGCTGGAATTAAGAAACCAGATCCATCAGAAAACATCAAAAGACCTTGATAAGCAGCAGAGAGAATATTTTCTGAACCAGCAGATCAGAACCATCCAGGACGAACTGGGAGGCGGTCCGGAAAGTGATGTGGAAGAGCTTATCGATAAAGCAAGCAGAAAAAAATGGAACCAGGAAGTAGAGGAACATTTCCAGAAAGAGATCAACAGACTGCAGCGTCAGAACCCGAATTCTCCGGATTATAACGTTCAGAGAAATTATCTTGATTTCTTTACGGATCTTCCATGGGAGACTTACACAAAAGATGTTTTTGATATTGCTAAAGCTGAGAAGATCTTAGACAAGGCTCATTTCGGACTTGAAGATATTAAGAAAAGGATTCTGGAGCACATGGCTGTTTTAAAATTAAAAAACAACATGAAATCCCCTATTCTATTGCTTGTAGGGCCTCCGGGAGTAGGAAAAACTTCTTTAGGAAAATCTGTTGCTGATGCTTTGGGAAGAAAATATGTACGATTATCTCTGGGTGGACTTCATGACGAAAGTGAGATCCGTGGACACAGAAAAACATATATTGGAGCCATGGCGGGAAGAATCCTGCAGACGATCAAGAAATCTGGTACTTCTAACCCGGTGATTGTCCTTGATGAAATTGATAAAATCGCTCAGGGCCTTCACGGTGATCCAAGCTCTGCCCTTTTAGAGGTTCTCGACCCTGAACAGAATAAAGCGTTCTATGATAATTTCTTAGAAATGGGTTATGACTTGTCTAAAGTGATGTTTATCGCAACTGCCAATTCACTTTCCACGATTCAGACACCGCTTTTAGACAGAACGGAGATCATTCAGATTGCCGGATATACGATGGAAGAAAAGACGGAGATCGCCAAAAGACATTTAATTAAAAAACAACAGGAAGAAAATGGATTGGATGCGAAATCATTCAAACTTGGAAATCCTGAGCTTAAACATATTATCGAAGCACACACTTCGGAAAGTGGGGTAAGAACTTTAGAAAAAAGAATTGCTGCTATTGCAAGATGGGTTGCTCTGCAGACTGCACTGGTAAAAAAATACGACCCAAAGATCACCATTGAGAAAGTAGACGAAATTCTTGGGGTTCCAAGACCTAAAAGTTTGTCTGAAATCACTGGTGTACCTGGTGTTGTAACAGGTTTGGCCTGGACAAGTGTTGGGGGAGACATTTTATATATTGAAAGCATTTTAAGCAATGGAAAGGGAAGCCTTACCATGACCGGGAACTTAGGTACGGTCATGAAGGAGTCCGCCACTATTGCTTTGGAATATATCAAAGCCAGACATGATGATCTTGGAATAGCTCAGGAAGATCTGGACAAGAAAAACATCCACGTTCACGTTCCGGAAGGGGCGACACCGAAAGACGGACCATCTGCAGGTATTGCAATGCTGACGTCAATGGTTTCTTCATTCAAGAACAAGAAAGTAAGACCTCACCTTGCGATGACGGGAGAGATAACGTTAAGAGGAAAAGTACTTCCTGTAGGCGGAATCAAAGAAAAACTGCTTGCTGCTACCAGAGCAGGAATAAAAGAAGTAATTCTCTGTGAAGCGAACAGAAAAGATGTGGAAGAGATCAAAAAAGATTATCTTAAAAACCTGACTGTACATTATGTGAACAGAATGGAAGAGGTGATTGATGTGGCGATCGAAAAATAATTCAGAACTATGAACTCTCAATAAGGAAACGCGTCTCAGATTAGGTCTGGGGTGCGTTTTTTTTAAAATTCACCACAAAAGATACAAAAATTTTAATACTTACGTGATTTTAAGCTAAATATATTACGCATAGGAAGAGCACTTAAGTTTATGAAAATCTTAGATTTTCTTCAGTATAATAAATCGGTGTAATCTGAGAAATCTGCGTGAGATTATTTTAAAGAAATACATACCACACGGCGCTATTCCTACATCTTCTCATTCAAAAAGAATTATGTTAATTAACCCAAAAGATCCGATTAATTAGTTGTGTTTTCTTATTTTTATCCGACAGATTTGAAAAATTATGAATTTCCTTAGACTCCCGTTTCTTGTTAAGCTCACGCTTGTCGTTATTTCCATCATTGGTCTCGGCTACCTGTTGACACTTGGACAGAGTATTTTAGCTCCTTTCTTTTTGGCTTTTTTAATGGCTATGCTCTTTCTTCCTGCTGCGACTTTCATGGAAAGAAGGCTAAGGTTTCCAAGATCTATATCGACGATGACTTCGGTCTTCTTTATGCTCGCCATTTTATGCGGAATCATTTATTTTTTCGGATCACAGCTTTCCGATTTCAGCAAAGATCTGCCCCATCTCAGGGATCAGATGACCACTGTTTTTAATAATCTTCAGCACTGGATATCAAAAACATTCAACGTAAAAATAGATGAGCAGCTTGATTACATTAATCAGGGATTAAATAAATTACTTTCTTCTTCCGGTGTCATCTTAGGCTTTACTTTTGGAATATTTTCCAGCGGTTTCGGCTTTATTGTTTTCTTCACCCTGTTTTTTATCTTCATTTTAAATTACAGAAGAATTCTTAATAATTTCATTGTAACCGTTTTTAACGAAAGACATAAAACCAGCGTACAGGAAGTTGTAAACGAGATCAGAGTAATGACGAAGAAATATATTTTCGGACTCTGCCTGCAGGTTTTGATCGTTTCCATTCTTTGTTCAATCGTTCTTACAGTTCTGGGAGTAAAGTATGCGATACTTCTTGCCGTTTTGACAGGCTTACTCAATGTGATTCCTTATCTGGGAATCTGCATTTCCCTTTTGATCTCATGTTTCATTGCCTTTGCCACGGGTACGCCCTCTACCTGTATTTATGTAGCCATTGGATATATTGCCATTCATGTCGTTGACGGAAACATTGTGCTTCCATTTGTAGTGGGTTCAAAAGTGAAGATCAACGCTTTATTTTCCTTTATCGGAATTATTTTGGGTGAACATCTTTGGGGAATCGCGGGAATGTTTCTCTGTATCCCGGCTATTGCCATCATTAAAATCATCTTCGAAAGAGTAGATGGCTTGAAACCTTGGGGCAAACTGCTTGGAGAGGAAGAAAAGCCTAATAAAAAGAAAAAGACCTACAAGATCTCTAAAAACATTACTCTGAAGGAAATGGATTGATGATGAGTCATTATTCATCGATTATCACCTATAAAAAAAGCTGCCTCACTTGAGACAGCCCTATAGGTAATTTTTACAATGCACATAACGGATCCATCCCGTTAGGACAAGTCTGATTACATGGAATATACGCATGGCTATCAGGACAGTATCCTAAATCCGAACCACCTCCACCGCCTGGACCTCCTAAACAAGGGTCTCCCGGTGGAATTATACACGGACAGCCTTCCGGCCCTATATCACAGATAGGAGGCTTTCCTCCGCCATGAACTTTCTTTAAATTCTCACGATTTAATTTTTGAAGATTTTTCAGCATAATACTATTGTTTAGTTTGATTTGTTCAACAAATATATTAAATCAAATTAAAAAATCATATGTGATACTAGATGAAATAACAAATATTCTCAAGTTTTATTTAAAATAAACAAACGAATACCATTTTTGTTTTACATTTGATATAAAATCAACAATCATGAAAATCGTAAAATTTATCCTTTCGTTCATATTTGCATTGATGTTTATTCATGCCGGTCTGAACAAATTTTTCCATTATTCACCCATGCCTAAAATGTCCGATGAGCAGATAAAAATCTTTGCTGCATTCGGTGAAATCGGCTGGTTACTGCCATTAGTGGGAATCGTAGAAATTGTTGGCGGAGTACTATTTATCTTCCAGAAAACCAAAGCTTTGGGCGCCATTATCCTCCTTCCTGTCATGATAGGAATGGTAATTCATAATATATACAGAGACCCAACCCAAATGGGAATTATCACCGCTGTAGTAATGTTCCTCATTAATATCTGGGCAATTATTGATGACCGGGAGAAATATAAAGCTTTGATTAGTTAAAAGGTTATAGATAATAGGTAGCAGGTGGCAGGTAACAAAGCGCGCATTAACCTGCAACCTATCATCTGCTACCTGCTATCTTTTATTATACAAATGCACTAAATCCGGTAATCGATCTTCCTACGATAAGTGAATTGATCTCTTTCGTTCCTTCGTAAGAATAGATGGCCTCAGCATCTGCCACAAATCGGGCAACATCATACTCAAGGAGAATACCATTTCCTCCCAGCACTTCTCTGGCTCTGGAAACAATATCTCTTGTTCTTAAAGTACAGAAAACCTTGGCCAGCGAAGCATGCTCATCTTTTAAAATCCCTTCATCCTGCATTTCAGACAACCTGAAAACCATTGTTTGCATGGCCGTAAGATTAGAAAGCATTTCTACCAAATGACCCTGGATCATCTGGAATGAGGCGATAGGTTTCCCGAACTGCTCTCTTGTTCTGGTATATTGTAATGCACTTTCGTATGCTCCTCTTGCACAGCCTGTAGCCATCCATGCTACTCCCGCTCTGGTCATACGCAATACTTTTCCGGTATCTTTGAATGAATTGGCATGTTGCAAACGGTTTTCTTCGGTTACCAGACAGTCTTTTAAAGTGATCAAACCATTCTGAACAATTCTCAATGCCATTTTCCCTTTGATTTTCTCAACGGAATAGCCCGGATTATCTTTTTCTACAATAAAACCTTTCACTTCTCCACTATCCAGATCTCTTGCCCAGATAATAATTAAATCGGCAAATGTTGCATTTCCGATCCATTTTTTCTGACCGTTAAGAATCCAGCCTTCTTCTGTTTTTTTACAGGTGACGGTAAGACCGCCTGCTGCCCCGGACCCCACTTCTGGTTCTGTAAGACCGAAAGCCCCTATTTTTTCAAACTTTTGCATCTGGGGAAGCCATTTTTGTTTCTGTTCTTCTGATCCACAGATATAAATAGATCCCATTGCCAAACCTGACTGAACTCCGAAAAATGTAGCAATAGAAGCATCTATTCTCGCCATCTCCATAGCAATAACCCCTTCCATCAGAAAAGGCATTCCCGGACAGCCATATCCTTCATAGGTGACCCCACAAATATTCAGTTTCTGAAATTTAGGAATGAGTTCAAAAGGAAAATCATCTCTCAGCCAATAATGATTCACCAAAGGTTTTACTTCTTTTTCCATGAACGCTCTTACCTTAAGCTGAATCTCACGTTGCTCAGGAGTCAGTGTGTGGTAGATATCATAAAAATCACCATCGATCGGGGGAAGCTCACGTTTTTTCTGATCAGGATCAAGCATTTTCATCATTCCGTTCAGTTGTTTATCATCCAGTTTGGAAAAGTTCTGCATCAGTTTAGGGAGATCGACTTTTTGAGAAATAGTACTCAACTCGTCAAAATCTATGGATCTGAATAATTCTATTGCGTTTCTGATTTTGGAAAAAGTATTTGACATAGTAATGTTTTGTGGGATTGATTTGTAAAAGTGAAGCAAAAACTGCTCCGAAAACAAGCCATCCCATTGCAATCTATTTTACAAAACACTCATTTACAACCCATTAAAACACAAATATTTCTTTACAATTTTTTTGCGACGGATTTTCAAATATTACAAACGATCCTGACAGAACTTTGACCTAAGAAAACCAACAAAAAAAATCAACGCTATGAAAACCACTTACATTCAATTATCCCTGTCAGCAGTTCTTTTATTAGGAATCTATTCATGTAAAAAAGGAGAAGTGGCCTCAACTGATCTCGAAGCCTATGCTAATACAGACTCTGCAACGGCCAGTGTTTCAGACAGTGTTTCTTCTGTAGCAACAATGAAAGTAAAGGACAAACAGTTCATTAAAACAGCTGATGTCAATATGGAGGTCAAGGACGTCTATGAAGCAACGGTTTCTATTGAAAAAACAGTTCAGGATCTGGGAGGCTTTGTCACCCACAGCAATCTTCAGAGCAATGTAATTTCAGAGGACACTTACAATACTTCCACCGATGATGCCATGCTGATCAAAAAATACCAGACGGAAAATACCATGCAGGTGCGTGTTCAGACAGAAAAACTGGGTGAGCTTCTTGTGCTCATCAATGATAAAAAACTTTTCCTGAATTCCAGAACGATCAATGCTGAAGATGTAACATCAAACATCAAATACGCGGAAATAGAGCGTAAAAGAGTTAAAAAGACAGGCGAAAACATCCATCAGCTGAAAGCCAATAAAGACAAAGTAGAACTTGACAATGATAATATGGCGGAAGGAAATCTGCAGCAGCTCGCCAGCATGGACACTACAGACAGCATCAAATACAGCACGATAGATATTTATATTAAAGAACCTAAACTTCGCATCGCTGAAATAGCCGTTACCAATACCCGTAACATTGATAATAAATATAAATTCAATTTTATATATGATGCTAAAAATGCCTTTGTAGAAGGGTTTTATCTTATCCAAAAAATTGCCGTAGGACTTATCACGGTATGGCCTTTATTATTAATCTTAGCTGTAGTCGTATACTTTTTAAGAAAAAGAAAGCTGACAAAACCGCAAACTACAAAAATTTCAGAATAACAAAAAGCAATCCTAACCCATTGGTTATCATCATAATTTTAGATTTTTCAAGCCTTCTTTTCAGGAGGTTTTTTTATTTTTTTCAAAAAAAACTGTAACGATTATTATGCTGCCCTTACCTACTGTTTAAAAGAGTAAATAATCAAAAACTTAATCATATGAAAAATTTAATACAACTTGGGTTCGCAGCATTATTATCGGCAACCTTTATGACGGCAAAAGCTCAGAGCAAGGACACAGAAAACAGTACACTTTGGGAGATTTCCGGAAATGGACTTACACAATCCTCTTATATTGCAGGAACCTGCCATATCATGTGCGGTCAGGATTTTGAGATTAAACCGAAAGTATTGAAAGCTCTTGAAAAATCTGATCATTTTGTCATGGAGATCAATTATACGGATCCGGCTGAAATGGCGGCTATGCAGAAAATGTATCAGACGGATAAAAAACTATCCGATCAGCTTACTCCTGAAGAAGCTAAGGAACTGGATAAAGTCCTTGCTGACTACGGAACAGATTTAAAGAAGATGGACAATTCAAGCTCACAGGCACTGTATGCGCTGATTTCAATGAAAGCCTTACCATGCCCACAGACTGAAATAAAATTATATGAAATAGAGCTTCTTCAAAATGCTCTTAAAAATAAAAAGAAAGTCTTCGGGCTTGAAAAAGTAGAGGATCAGATGACCTCCATTAATAAAGCTTATGATCTGAAAGCAGTCATTCAACAGTTAAAAATGGGAAAAGAATATGAAATCCTTCTTAACAAAATGGTCACTGCCTTTAAAAAAGAAGACGTACAGTCCGTTTATTCACTCTTTAAAAATGATAAAATAATGACTGCTGACCAGGAAAAAGCCATGCTTACAGATAGAAATAAAAACTGGGTAGAAAAAATGCCGGAAATGATGAAAAAAGAAAGTGCTTTCTTTGCCGTTGGAGGCGCTCATCTTATGGGTGAAAACGGAGTGATTCGTCTTTTAAGATCGAAAGGATACACCATAAAACCCGTATCAAGTCTTTAATGTATAATCAAACCATGAAATCATCGTGAGCAGTCAAACTGAAACCGCTTTTTTAAAGCTCGTCAACCAACACAAAGGCATTTTATATAAGGCCTCCCGCATCTATGCAGATTCTGTGGAAGACCGGGAAGACCTGCAGCAGGAAATTCTTATTCAGCTGTGGAAATCTTACCAGAACTTCAAGGGCAATAGTGAATTTTCAACGTGGATGTACCGTGTGGCCATCAATACCGCTATTACTTATTTAAAAAAAGAAAAACAGCGCACAAGTAATCAAACCGATGTACCCCATCATTTTGAAGTGCAAAATGAAGACTACAATCCTGCAAAGGACAAACAGCTGGAAGTTTTTTACAGTACGGTCCAGGAGCTTAAGGCCCTTGAAAAAGCCATTATCTTTTATTTCATGGAAGGAATGTCCCACAAAGAGATTGGGGAAAACCTGGGGCTGAGCGAAGTCAATGCCCGTGTAAAACTAAATAGAACCAAAGAAAAAATACAGCAAATCATAAAAAAATCAGGCTATGAATTTTGATCAATTAAAAGAACAGTGGAATAACGAAGACGGTAGCAGCATCCATATTCCCAACACCATAGAACAGTTAAAGAAAAGCAAACATCCCATTGAAAAGATCCAGAAAAGCATGAAAGCAGAATTTCCTATGCAGGTCATTGCCATCATTCTTATTGCCTTCTTTCCACAGCAATTGGATTTTCCGCCCTCTCAGTACATCATTTATTATACATCCTACGCCATGCTTGTCGTCATATCTTCCTATTATTTTTTCGGATTCTATAAATTTTATAAGCAAACCGAGCTGTATAGCGGAAATACCAAAAACAGCCTCTGGAAAATATACCATGAATTGAAACTGAACATGGAACGCTATCAGTCATTCGGATTCCTGCTGCTTCCCCACTTTATGATCGCATTAGGACTGGAATTCTATAATATATTCGAGAAAAAGGGCAAGTCTCTAGGAAGTTTTGCTGATTCTTATCAACAAGCTTTGATTATGGTTGTTCTCATCGGAACCATAGCCATTGTAACCGGCATTGTTTTATGGACCAAATACATCTATGGAAGAAACGCCAAGCGTCTTGAAAATATTCTGAACGAAATGGAGGAATAATTTTCTTATCCATCTTTCACAAACAATAACGATGAACCTCAGACTTGATCTGAGGTTTGTTTTTTAAAAAATTGTTATTTATCATGCTCAAATTTATCTGAGGTTTTATTTTTCCTTAAATTTGCACATCAGAAATAAAATGATATGGATTTTAAACATCTGATCCAACCTTTCATTTCTGAATCTATATAATTCCTAAAATATGCTATCAAAAATAAATCCTATACAAACCACCAGCTGGAAAGCTCTTGACGAACATTTTGCAGGTAACGACTTTGACTTAAGAAGTCTTTTCCAGTACAATCCTGAGCGTTTCAAGGAATTTTCTTTGCAGAAAGATAATTTTCTTTTTGATTATTCTAAAAACCTGATCGACACAAGAACCAGGGAGCTTTTGCTGCAATTAGCAGAAGAATGTCAGCTGAAAGATGCTATTTCCAAAATGTTTTCCGGAGACAAGATCAATGAAACAGAAGGAAGAGCCGTATTGCATACCGCTTTAAGGGATTTTTCAGATAAAGAGATCATCGTAGACGGAGAAAATATCAAACCCCAGATCAGAAGAGTTCTTGACCATATGAAAGCTTTCTCCGAAAAAATTATTTCAGGGGAACACAAAGGCTTCAGTGGAAAAGAAATTACTGATATCGTGAATATCGGAATCGGAGGTTCAGATCTTGGCCCTGTGATGGTTTGTTCTGCTTTAAAACATTTTAAAACAAGATTAAACGTTCATTTCGTTTCCAACGTTGATGGCAATCATATTGCAGAAACCGTTAAAAAACTGAATCCTGAGACCACATTGTTCATTATCGCTTCCAAGACTTTTACGACTCAGGAAACGATGACCAATGCCAACTCGGCGAAAGATTGGTTCCTGAAAGCCGGAAAAGAAGAAGATGTGGCCAAGCATTTCGTAGCTTTATCTACTAACGTTGAGGCAGTTAAAAACTTCGGCATTGCAGAAGAAAATATTTTTGAGTTCTGGGATTGGGTAGGTGGAAGATATTCTCTTTGGAGTGCTATCGGTCTAAGCATCGTTCTGGCAGTAGGATATGACAATTTTGAACAGCTTCTGAAAGGAGCGTCCGATACTGACCAACATTTCCAGACGGCTGATTTCTCAGAAAACGTTCCGGTATTGATGGGGCTTTTAGGGATCTGGTACCGTAATTTCTATGCTGCAACAACCTATGCAATTCTTCCTTATTCTCAATATCTGGACAGGTTTGCCGCTTATCTTCAGCAGGGAGATATGGAAAGTAATGGAAAATGCGTTGACAGAAATGGAGAATTTGTAGAATATGAAACGGGACCAATTATTTGGGGCGAACCGGGAACCAACGGGCAGCATGCTTTCTACCAGCTTATCCATCAGGGAACTGAACTTATTCCTGCAGATTTTATTGCTTATGTAAAAAGCAGCAACGCGGTTTCTGATCACCAGCCGAAACTTTTAGCTAACTTTTTTGCTCAAACTGAAGCACTTGCCTTTGGAAAATCGGAAGAGGAAGTAGAACAGGAATTAAGAAACGAAGGAAAATCTGATGAGGAGATCGACAAACTGCTGAACTACAAAGTCTTCCACGGAAACACACCTACCAACTCTATATTATTCAATGAATTAACTCCTTTTTCATTAGGACAGTTAATTGCGATGTATGAACATAAAATCTTTGTTCAGGGTGTTATCTGGAATATTTTCAGCTTCGACCAGTTCGGTGTAGAATTAGGAAAAGTTTTAGCCAATAAGATCCTTCCCGAGCTTGAAAACAATGAAGCAGTAAGTTCTCATGACAGCTCTACCAATGGATTGATCAATTATTATAAAGGAAATAAATAGCAGATGTCTGCATTACGATCATATTATTATAAACTTCCTCCCAGCCTTAGGCTCTTAGGAAGAAAGATCTATTATTTCCCAATAGACCTCTATGATGGCCTTACCGGAAAAAGATCCAAGAATGAACCTAAGAAAGGTGATATTTATGTGGGGGGCAGCGACTTTATTCCTCACGGGATACGTCAGGTAAATGCCCTTAAAAAATATATCGGCTTACAAAATACAGATCACGTCCTGGATGTGGGATGCGGAATCGGAAGAACTGCCGTAGCACTTACAGGAATTATCGATAAAGGAACTTATGACGGCTTTGATGCTGTAGAAAAAGGAATCAACTGGTGTCATAAGAATATTGGTAAAAAACATCCTAATTTTAAATTCAAGTTTACCCCGATTTACAATGACCTGTACAATACTTTCAGCCAAAAAGCAGAGAGTTTTACATTCCCTTATCATGATGCAGAGTTTGACAAAGTATTCCTATTCTCGGTTTTCACCCATATGCAGATTCCCGAGATCAAAAGATATCTGAATGAGATCAGTCGGGTTTTGAACAGCGGTGGACAGTGTTTAGCCACTTTCTTTCTGTATGATGATTCTAAAACTGAATTTGGCATCATGCCATTTCCCCATCAATATGAAGGCTACAGACTGATGGATGATAAAGTGACCGCAGCTAATATTGCGGTAAGTATCCCTTTACTGAACCAAATGGCTGCAGAAGCCGGTTTAAAAGTAACCACAGTAAAAGAAGGGTTCTGGAGAACCAATGTAGAAAAGGAAAGTGCGGATGAATTTCAGGATATTGTTGTATTCAATAAAATCTAAATAAAAGTAAAAAAAGTAAAAATGGCAGAAATTCTTGACGGACTGAAAGTATCCAAAGAAATAAAAGCGGAGATCAAGGTTGAAGTGGAAAAGATCCTTGAAAGCAAGAAAAGAGCACCACATCTGGTAGCCATTCTTGTAGGAAACAACGGAGCGAGCAAGGCGTATGTAAACAGTAAGGTAAAAGACTGTGAGGAAGTAGGATTCCGCTCTACGCTTGTCAAATTCCCAAGTACAGTTTCTGAGTCTGAACTATTGGAAAAGATCGACGAGCTGAATAAATCTAAGGCGGTTGACGGTTTTATCGTACAGCTTCCTTTACCGGATCAGATCGATCAGGAAAAGATCATTCTGGCTATTGATCCAAGAAAAGATGTAGATGGTTTCCATCCTGAAAATTTTGGAAAAATGGCTTTGGAAATGGACACTTTCCTTCCTGCAACTCCTTTCGGGATCCTGACCTTATTGGAAAGATATAATATTGAAACTAAAGGAAAAGACTGTGTCATTATCGGAAGAAGTAAGATCGTAGGAAGACCTATGAGCATCCTGATGGGAAGAAAAGATTTCCCGGGGAATTCTACGGTGACTTTAACACACTCTTACACGAAAGACATCGAAGAATATACAAGAAAAGCAGACATCGTTATTACCGCTTTGGGCGATCCTCATTTCTTAAAAGGAGATATGATCAAAGATGGCGCAGTAATCGTAGATGTAGGTATCACAAGAGTAGATGATGACTCTCCAAAAGGATACTACCTTGCAGGTGATGTAGATTTTGACAGCTGTGCAGCCAAAGCAAGCTGGATCACACCGGTACCTGGAGGAGTAGGCCCAATGACAAGAGCCATGCTGATGAAGAACACCATCATCGCATACAAAACTTCGGTCTATAACGACTAATTTTAAAATGAATAAAGAAGAAGATATTTTATTAAAAGAAGGTAAAATGCTCCCCGTAATGGAGCATTTTTACACTTTACAGGGAGAAGGAGCCCACACCGGAAAAGCATCCTATTTTATAAGATTGGGAGGCTGCGACGTCGGGTGTCACTGGTGTGACGTAAAAGAAAGCTGGGATCCTAACCTCCATCCGCTGATGAATGCAGAAGAAATTGCCGAAACGGCAGCAAAACACTGTAAAACGATTGTCCTGACCGGTGGAGAACCGCTGATGTGGAATCTGGATATCCTGACCTCCAAATTAAAGGAACTGGGATGTACCATTCATATTGAAACATCAGGTGCCTATCCGCTAAGCGGGCAGATCGACTGGATCACTCTTTCTCCTAAGAAAACAGGACTTCCAAAAGAAGAGATATATGAGAAAGCAAGTGAACTTAAAGTGATCATATTCAATCAACACGACTTTACATTTGCACAGGAGCAGGCCGCAAAGGTTTCAGAAAACTGTAAGCTGTATATGCAAAGCGAATGGAGCAAGCGTGATGAAATGTATCCAAAGATTACCGATTTTATTTTGGCCCACCCGGAATGGCAGGCTTCGGTTCAGACACATAAATACCTGAATATACCGTAAAAAATACGTACCTTAGCTCTTCGTATCCGTTATAAACACCGATAGATGCAGAGAATTCGATACTCTAGATACCTGAAATCGATCATTATTTTGCTTGACCTTATGGTTATTGCATTTATCTTCATTTTCTTTTTTGTAAGCAGAAACGAAAGCTTGCGGTATCACGAAGAAACCTGGTATCAGAATATTTTTTCCCTGATATTACTCTTTTTGTTCTGGATGCTGCTTAGCGGCAGGACAAAAATTTATAATATCCAGAGAAATCTTACCTATACATTGTTTTTGGAACGCCTTCTGATTCACTTCATATTTTTTATATTGGGAGTCATGCTTATTGGAAAGGTTAGTAAGAATGTATTTTTCAATTCGGATATTTACTGGCTTTCATTTTATCTTTTTTTCTTTATTTTCCTGGCAAAATCAGTTATTTATTTTACCATAAAATACTTCCGGTCGCTGGGGATTAATTATAGAAATGTCATGTTTCTGGGCGAGACCGGTTCTACTGAGATTTTAAAGAATATATTTAAAGACAGAAAAGATTACGGATATAAAATTTTTGATTACGAAAGCTCTGATATAAGTCCCAATGAGCTGGTTGCTTTTTGGAAAAAAAACGGAATTCACACCCTGTTTTTATCTACAGAAAATACATTCAGTGAAGGTATAGAAACAGAAATCTTCAAACTGGCGGAGGACAATAAGGTTCACGTCTCATTGATTCCCAGCATTACACAGAGTGATTTTTTCCTGTATGATCTTGGGTATATTCAGACACAGCCGATCCTAAGCCAGGCAAAATATCCTTTGGACTATTATTCCAATTTTCTGGTTAAAAGGATTTTTGACATCGCTTTTTCAGTTACGATTTTAGTTTTACTTTGCTCATGGCTCTTTCCGGTGATTGCGATTCTAATAAAAGCAACGTCCAAAGGCCCTGTTTTTTTTGTACAAAAGAGGTACGGCTTCCATGAAGAAGTATTTTCCTGCTTAAAATTCAGAACCATGGTCGTCAATGATGAATCTGCTACAAAAACTACGGAAGAGAATGATTCAAGGATCACAAAAATCGGGAAATTCCTTAGAAAAACAAGTCTTGATGAACTTCCTCAGTTTATCAATGTCCTGAAAGGAGAAATGTCTATCGTAGGTCCACGCCCACATATGCTGTCTGTGGACAATTACTATAAACCAAAGATCGGAAGATATAGCTTAAGAAGTATGGTATCCCCGGGTATCACTGGCCTTGCTCAGGTAAGTGGATTGCGTGGAGATTACGGAGATGTGGAAGTAGAGATGAAAAAAAGGATCCTTGCAGACACGTTCTATGTAAGAAACTGGAGTTTTGTTCTGGATCTGGTCATTATTTTAAAGACGGTCTTATTGGTGATCGGTGGCGATAAAAACGCAAAATAAATCAAACAAAAGGTTAAGATTAAGATTGAGGAATCATATTTGCTTCACAGGTTAAATAAACCTCAGGTATTGCCCTGAGCCTTAACTTTAATTAAATAAAAAAAGTCTAATTTAGCAGCATGTTAAAAAAGTTTTTCACAGCAGTAGGAGAATACATTGTCCTTCTAGGTAAATCCTTGCAGAAACCCCAGAAAATGAGGGTTTTTTGGAAGCTGTTCATGAGAGAAATTAATGATCTCGGTGTCAATTCTTTTGGACTTGTGATCTTCACTTCTATATTTGTGGGAGCGGTAGTCGCTATCCAGATGTTCAACAACTTTGCTTCTTCCTCTTTCCCAATCCCGCCTTCATTCGTGGGATATGCTACAAAGGCAGTTTTGGTTCTGGAGTTTTCTCCCACCATCATCAGCCTTATTCTGGCGGGTAAAGTAGGATCATATATTGCATCAAGTATAGGAACCATGAGGGTTTCTGAACAGATCGACGCATTGGACATTATGGGGGTCAATTCTCCCAATTTCCTGATTCTGCCTAAAATTTGTGCCTGTGTTATTTTCAATCCTATCCTTATCGCCATCAGTATCGTATTTGGTATTGGCGGTGGACATCTGGCAGGTATGCTGACCGGAAACTGGACTGAAAACGACTACATTACAGGTATTCAAATGTTTATGCCGAACTTATTCGTGTACTATGCATTTGTAAAAACTACTGTATTCGCTTTTATTATTGCCACAGTTCCTTCTTATTTCGGATATAATGTAAAAGGAGGATCGCTGGAAGTAGGTAGAGCCAGTACGCAGGCAGTAGTATGGACAATGGTATTTATTATCATTTCTGAATTAATTTTAACCCAATTAATATTAAGCTAATGATTGAGGTAAAAGATCTTAAGAAGAGTTTTGACAATGTTGAAGTGCTTAAGGGAATTTCGACTTCCTTTGACAAAGGAAAGGTGAATTTGATCATCGGGCAGAGTGGCTCGGGGAAAACAGTTTTCCTGAAAAGCCTGCTGAATGTTTACCAGCCTTCATCAGGAGAGATCCTTTTTGATGGCCGTGATGTCAATACGATGACAAGAGATCAAAAACAGCACCTTCGGTCGGAGATTGGAACGGTATTCCAGGGCAGTGCACTTTTTGATTCGCTTACCGTGGAAGAGAATATCATGTTTCCGCTGGATATGTTTACGAATCTTACTTTCAGAGAAAAAAAGAAAAGGGTCTTTGACGTAATAGGCAGGGTGCATCTTGATAAAGCGGGCAGAAAATTCCCATCCGAGATTTCCGGAGGAATGCAGAAGCGTGTCGCCATTGCAAGAGCCATTGTGAACAATCCGAAGTATCTGTTCTGTGATGAACCGAACTCCGGTCTTGATCCTTATACGTCGAATATCATTGATGATCTTCTTGTGGAGATTACCCAGGAATACAATACAACAACCATCATCAATACTCATGATATGAATTCTGTGATGACGATTGGGCAGAAAATTGTATACCTGAGATTAGGGATTAAAGAATGGGAAGGAACCAAAGACATTCTGATCACCGCAGGCAATAAAAATCTTATTGACTTCGTTTATTCTTCGGAACTGTTTAAAGAACTGAGAGAATATTTACTTGAAAATAATAAAACGATTGAAAATACAATCCATAAAATAGATGATAATGAAAAAGGTACTTAGTATAGCGTTAATCGGGTTTTCAATGTTCGCTTCTGCGCAGATCTCACTGGCAGGAAAAGCTAACTTAATCTTCCCTACAGGCTCTCCTTCATGGAAAAACATTAAAGGAACAGTGAATGAAGCCATTGAAGGAACAGGAAAAAACAATGCAGGCTTCAATGTTGGACTATCAGTAAAAGTGGCACTTCCGGGTTCATTCTATGTAATGCCGGAATTATATTATACACATTTCAAAAATGAATTCACTACAGAAAATACTACTTTTGATGTAAAAAGCAATCGTCTTGATATGCCTGTTCTTCTGGGACATAATGTTTTAGGAGATATGCTTGGGGTTTTTGTAGGACCAGTGGCCAGCTACAATTTGAGTAAGGACAATACCTACAACGATTTCAAGGAAAACGTTAAAAATAATTTCACGGTAGGGTATCAGTTCGGTGCACAGCTTGAAATTAAAAAACTGATCGTTAATGCCCGATATGAAGGTTCATTCAGTAAGGATGAAAGAAACTTCATCAATAAAGTTTCTGGTTCAGAGATCAGATACGACAACAGACCTAACCTGTTTTTAGTAGGTGTAGGCTACAGATTTAAATAATTTGAAAATAACAGCTATAAAGAAACCCTCAAATTTTAAATTTGAGGGTTTTGATTTTGTTGCTGAAGCTCTGCTTCACGTTTGGCAATTTCTACCGCCTGCTTTTCCAGTTCTTCTTTGTCTTTTTGCAGTTGTTTGAATTCTTTTCTTTTTTCTTCAGCCTTGAGGGCGCTTCCTTTGCTTACATATCCTACCATTCCGCCGATAATAAGGCCTATTCCTACTCCGGCCATCATTCCCATCATGTGTGAGATGGTAATTCCGCCTACCGTAAAATCAGTGGTCAGATAAAAAAGCAATGCTGAAACCGCAAGCAGTATAAGTCCGGTAATTGATAAACTTTTCATAAATATTGTGTTTAGTGGTTGATTAAAAAGCCTTACCCAATTTAATAAAATTCAATAAGGCTTTATACAAGATTAAAATGTTAAATCATTATATCTTCCCTCCGGCAGCTTTATAATATTCCAAAGCTTTTGGAAGGTTTTTATTAATGTCTGAAATTCTGGACTCAGGATTTGGGTGAGTAGACAGGAATTCCGGCTGTTTTGCTCCTGAAGAGGCACCTTCCATTCTATTCCAGAAAGGAATGGCTTCTCTCGGATCGTATCCTGCCATAGACATCAGGTACAGTCCCATCTGATCTGCCTCTGATTCCTGATTTCTTCCGTATTTCAATAAAGCTACCTGTGACCCGATAGGATACACTTTTTCAAAAATACCGGCCCATTGTGAATTGGAAATGGTTCCACCCAAAATAGAACCGCCGTACTGTGCTACCATTGCCTGAGAAATTCTTTCATTTCCATGCCCCGCCAAAGCATGTGAAACTTCGTGTCCCATAACTACAGCAAGACCATTATCATTTTTCGTGACAGGAAGAATTCCTGTGTATACTGCCACTTTCCCGCCAGGCATACACCACGCATTCAATTCATTGCTTTGCAGAAGATTAAACTCCCAGTTGTAATTGGCAAGATCTGCTGATCTTCCTATGCTCTGATAGTATCTTTCTGCCGCACTTTTTATTCTGCTCCCTACACTCGATACTCTTTTGGCATCTGCAGTTCCGGAGATAATCTTAGATTTAGACAATGTTGTTTTATATTCCTGAGAAGACATGGTCAGTATTTCCGAGTTATTGGCGATCTGTAATGAAGACCTGCCCGTAATCGGATTTGTAGTACAAGCTAGAGTTGACAACGCAACTGCTCCTATTCCTAATAGATGTGTAAATTTCATATTTCGAGTGTTAATAATTCAACATTTACAATTTTTGTTCCAAAATGGTTGAGAAGGGATATATTTGCATACATTTTGCTATTTAAATTTAACAATTATTACGGTTATGAAAAAGTATATCTCACTTATATTTATTTTTGGTTTTCTTTTTCTCTTTCAGAGCTGTTCTTCACAGGGCTCATTGGATTCCAAAACAGTAGACACACTGGTAGATTCTGAGGAATTTACTTTTTATGCCCAACGGGCCAATCCTATGAACTATGAGGTGATTAATGTGATGGGATCTATTCAAAATGCTCCTTCCACAAGAATGCTTCAGCTGGATGGACTAAGTTACACTATTGTACTTAAGAAAAATAATTTAGAAGTTACTCTCCCTTACTTTGGAAGATTATACAACGCTTCTTACAATACCGCAAATAACAGCTACCGTTTTACTTCGAAAGATTTCACAGTAAACAAATCTCAAAATAAAAAGGGAAACTGGACTTTAAAGATCAAACCTGTGGATGTAAGAAACGTTGACGAAATTACGATAGAAGTATTTAAAAATGGTAAAGCATTCGTTTCTATGAGAAGTAACGACAGACAGCCTATCACCTATGACGGTACTGTTTCAAAAAATGAAGAAACAGAGAAACCGAAGGAAAAACTTTAGTCTTTAGATAAAAAATTTTCAACAAATAATTTTGCTTCAGTGCTGGGATTAGAAACCATTGCTGAAGCATTTTTTTTGTGCTGTACATAGGCCTCTTCCACTGAACTGCTTCTTTTCATCATAGCCAGAATATATTCCTGAACCCAATATTCGAAGCGTTTTTCGGCCTGTTGGGTACGAACTTCTTTAAAGCGGTCGCTTTTCTTTTTCAGATCTATGAATTCGTCGATTTTTGTATAAACCTCATCCAGACCTTCATTATAAAGGGCAGAACCTAATAATACAGGAATTTTCCAGCCTTTTTCTTTGGGAGGAATAAAGTCCAGAGCGCGTTTCAATTCCTGTCTTGTATTTTTTGCCTTCTGAAGGTTATCCTTCTCTACTTTATTGATAAAAATAACATCCACCATCTCCATAATCCCCCGCTTGATGCCCTGCAGCTCGTCTCCTCCCCCAATGATCTTCAGGAATAAAAATACATCGGTAATATCTGCTACCAGGACTTCTGACTGGCCTACACCAACGGTTTCTATCAGAATATAATCATATCCTGCCGCCTCGCAGATCATCATGGTTTCAAAGGTGGTATTGGCTACCCCTCCAAGAAATCCGGAACTTGGGGAAGGGCGTATAAAAGCATTTTCTTCTTTGGCAAGCTCTTCCATTCTGGTTTTATCACCCAAAATACTTCCTTTGTTGATGGAGGAACTGGGGTCAATAGCCAGAACGGCTACTTTTTTTCCGTTAGCAATGACCAATCTTCCGAAATTTTCAATAAATGTAGATTTTCCGGCACCCGGTACTCCGGTAATTCCTACTCTGATGGAGTTTCCTGTAAAAGGCATAATTTCTTTCAGAAGTTCTTCAGCCTGGGCTCTGTGCTCGGCTTTTTTGCTTTCAACTAATGTAATAGCTTTTGCAGTCAGACGTTTATTTCCTGACCGTATTCCTTCGATGAGTTCTTCTGTAGAAAATTTCATTGATTCAAAAGTATAAAAATAACCTTCAAACTCCCATACAAACGGCCATTAATTTTATTTCTTCTAAATTAAAACTAGCGGTCGTTTCATCAACGGGAGAGGGAAATTCCTACATTTGTTAGGAATCAAATTGAGAAACATGAAAAAAATATCCGCTGCTGCACTATTTACCTGTATTTTACTGGCATCTTGTACACCAAAGGCCTCTACAGCTGCCCCTATGGGACCCGCTGTTTCTACTGCAGAACAAATAGCACAGGGAAAGACCATCTTTGAAAATGCCTGCGGAAGATGCCATAAACTACCGGATCCTACAGCACACACGTCTGTACAGTGGGTAGGAATCATGAATTCAATGGCTCCAAAAGCGAAATTGACAGACGAGCAGCATCAGTGGGTTTATGATTACATTGTTTCCGTGAAGAAATAATCACCAAATCAAAATATGGGTATAAAAAAAACAATCTTAGGTATGGGAGCATGTACTGTATTGATGGTATCGTGCGGCCCTAAAAGTACAGCTGTGACCGGACCGAAGTATACCGCGTCTGAACAGCTGGTTCAAGGGAAAACTATTTTTGAAAATTCATGTTCCCGATGCCATAAACTACCCGATCCTGCCAAGCATGATGATCAGGGATGGATAAAAACTTTAAGCAGAATGGCTCCAAAGGCTAAATTAAATGATGAACAGCACCAGATGGTTTATGATTATCTGATTTCTGTGAATAAGAAATAGTGTTTTAGAGTTGGAGTGAATGAGAGTTTGAGAGTATAGATGTACAAAACTTATAACTACTTATCATTCATAATTCCTTGTGGCTTATTTTAAAACTATTCCCAATCCTGGTTTTCCGGATAGGATTATTTTCCCTTTTTCCACGAAATTTCCGGAAGCCTGATCATTGGAGATCAGGTTGGCCCCATCCAGATCGGCGAAATCTGCCAGTCCTGCCAGTACACAGCCTGCAGAAATTCCAACGGTAGATTCTGTCATACAACCTATCATGACCTTATAGCCTAATTCTTTTGCTTTCCTGATCATTTCTAAAGCTGGAGTCAGTCCTCCGCATTTCATCAGTTTGATGTTGACACTTTTATAGTAAGGCAGCAGCTCTTCCAGAGAACTGAGATTTTGACAATCCTCATCTGCCATCCAGTTTGCAGAACTCGCTTTATTGAGTATGTTGTAATTCCCAACGGGTCTTGGCTGTTCCAGATAAGAAAACCGACTGATATATTTATTTTCCTGAAGCCAGAGACAGTCCTGATCTGTAAAGCTGGCATTGGAGTCTAAGGCAATAGTATGGTCTAACCTCAGCAGTTTTTTGATATGATCTTTATTCAGTCCTTTGCATTTTACTTTGAACCTGTTCCAGTTGCTGTTTTCTATTTTTCTGATCTGATCTTCAACGTCCGCCACCGAAATGGTAATAGAACTTTCTATTAAGTTCTCAGAAGGAATCATATTCAATTCTACAAAGCTTTTGTTTTCCAGTTTTCCGAACAAATCCCAATAGGCACAGTCTAAAGCAGACAATAAAAACGGATGCAGATCAAGCCCCGAAAGAAAACGGAAAAATCCCGTTGGATGAATGATACCCTGTTTTTCAAGTAACGGCTGAATTTCTTTTAACCTAATGATAAAATCCTTGAGATCGATCTGATAATAATCTATGGCAACACATTCGCCATACCCTTTACCATTGAGATAAGACAGTTCTACAAGCAGCGCTTCCCTTTTGTCATAATTTCCATAAGCGATCGAGAAAGTTTCTTTTAGCTGAAGTGTTTTAAGTTCAAAATACAGTTCCATATATTAAAGCTACAAAAAAAGAGCCTTTTCAGGCCCTTTTATATTGATTAAACGGTAGGATTTATCTTACAATCAGTTTTTCAATCTGAGCTTTTTCACCCTGTTTGATGTGTACCATATATACTCCTTTTTGAAGGCCTTTTGTAGAAATTCCTTTTTTGGATTGAGAATCTCTGGCATCTGAGTAGACTAATTTTCCAGACATATCAAACATTTTGATCTGAACATCTTTAGAGGATGACTCTAAATTACCTACAAAGAATTCATCATAAGTCGGATTAGGGAATATCACAAATTTATTCTCTGTTCCTTTTACATCCTGAGTCGCTAAAACAGTGTTACATTCCTGAGGAACTTCAAAATTTTCAACCTGATCATTAGCCGTGGCTCTAACTCCGGCAGAAGCATTAATACCTAACCCTCTCTTGGCAAAAGCTTTCCAGATCATGCATTTATCAAGTCCTGCATTTCCTACAGCATCTGCCTGAAGGATGGCATCTCTCCCATCGATAAATGTAGGGCTGCATACCTGTAGTTTAAGCCCATTGACAACAAGCTGTAAAACTTTTGCGTTTCCAGACGTGGCACTTGCCAGCACATCACTGTTGTATCCATATTTTTCTATGTATTTCCATGTCAGATCCCAAAGCATGGTTGCCCATATAAATCCTATGGCATGGGAACCGGAAACGGTATTTGTATTTCCGTAGGTATAACTGTTTACACCAAAATCCGGAGAGTATTTGGCAGGTCTTATTCCTGCTCCTGTTGTCGGCTGATCTGCTGAATAGGTTGACATCCCTCTGGCTAATGCTGAAGTGTCTCCCGGTCTTGTTGTAAGCATTAATGCAAAGAAATCAGACCATCCTTCTCCCATCTGTTCTGCACTATTGGCTGCAGAAAGACAGCTGTATCCCTGACCTGTTAATCTGTTTGAAATACCATGCCCGTATTCATGGGCAATGATCCCGTTATCCAAACTTGAATGTTTAAAGCCATTAAAATCATTTCCTAATGTAGCATTGATCATATTTCCATTCCCCACTTCTGTTACCATATATAGCCCTTCCGTTTTTCCTATATTGATAGAAGGAATGGTAACCTGGCTGGCGGGAGTACCTGCCCCCATATTTGCACCCATATTGGTCGGAGTATCAGTAGACGGTCTGTAGACAATAACTCCTACAGCTCCTGCTTTCTGTGCATTCAAAACTTTCAGGCTATATTCACAGGTTGTACTTGTTACTACTGCTATTTTACCGGTAAGACTTCCCAACGCTGGTTGTGTACAGGCATCTGCCGGTACTGAAACAGCAAGATCCCCGGTCACTGTCTGTCCATCAAATAAAAGAGGACCAAAGGTCGCGCTGCCCGTCATTACTTTAGGTCTGCTTACAGCGGTTGCTGGAGAATTATACTGGTATCTGGAAATAGGATCTGCTGCGGTCTGTGTTCTATCCCAAAGATACATCTGCATTCTTGGAGCCTGGAGATAAGTTATTCCCGAAATTACAGTTTCATATCCTGAACTAAAATTCGCATTATTCAGACCACTTCCATCAAATGCTTCAGCATTTACGGCATCATTTCCCATTCCTCCATTCGCGAAGTTATTGGTCTGATAGTTTCTTGCAGATTCTGTAAATCCGAACTTGTAGAAAACGTCATGCATTTTATTATTCATATAGAATAAATTGGTGATGGCCGCATCTCTGTGGGTTAAAGGGTTTATAAACCTTCCTTCTGCAAACGGAAAATCAAAGTTTAACGAAGCTCCACCGCTTGGTGAGTAACCGGGAGTATTGGCATTGGTCTGATCAGAATAAGCATACACATTATTCCCTCTGGTATTGGTGTAGGTATTCGTTCCGTCAGAATGCCATCCTTCCGGAGAAACTGTTATATCCCACGGATTACTGACAATTGAGCGGGATCCGAATGTGGGCGCTTCTACAGGAAGTGCGAAAACATTGTAAGAAGCATTCGACGGAGCAAGCAAGTTGCTGCTGATTGGTTTATTCAACGCTCCAACCCCAACTTCAGCCTTTGCTTCAGATCCTAAATGCTGCTCTGCATGAGATTGTGATTCATTATCAAAGTGATTGTCATGGGTAAAATTACAATCTACCGTTAAATTATCTTTTGCAAGAACGTCACCTGTAGAGGCATCAGCAATGATATGCCATACACCGGAAGAATTTTTATCGGTAACAAACAGTTCTTTTGCCAAAACATAGACACCATTCTTTTCAAAATATACATTGGGAAGGTAATCCACTTTGGAAATTTCATCAAGATTCAGTTTTTGTTTCAGAAGATCTTCTGAAAATCTGTCTTTAGACTTTCCCGGATTGGCAACAGAAACATTTCTTTTAAAATCATTTTTTTCAGAGATGATTTTATCTTCTTTGATCATTACTTTACCCAAAGCATTATAGATCCTAAGTCCGTTAATCGTCTGCTGAACATTCACAATATTCACACCCAGGCTTTTGGAAGGATCTTCATTCAAAATAATAACGCCAGTGTTATCAGTGGTCCCGTTTTTTTGTGCTAACTGTCCACTTTTCTGGTAGTAATTCTGAATAAGCTCATTTGAATTCTGTGCATTCATTTTGCCGAAAGCAAAGAATACAGCCACCGATACCGGCCACAAAAATAATTTTCTATCCATAAGGTTGTTTTTTTCGCAATAAAGTTATGATTTTTTAACAAAAAAAAGATATTTAATCTAATATTATCAACCAAATAAGATTTATTTCTTATTTTTCTTTGGTTTTATTATTTTATTTTTAACAAATTTGATTCTAGCCTTTAAAAAATCAACCATATTTTGGTTATAGCTGTATTTTTTCGCTTCATCCAAGGGTTCCAAAGCTTTTTTATATTCACATCTGATCTCCAACAACAGCGATTTTTGGATCAATATTCTTGCTTTGTCTATTCCTTTGATTTTTAAAGCATAGGTAATGAGCTTTTCTGCTTCCTCCAAATCTTCATTATCCAAAAGACATTTGATATAGTGTAAAGGTGTGTTGAGATTAGCGACATCACACTGCATCGCTTCTTCAAAATAGATTTTCGCTTTTTCATAATCCGTCAGCATTTCGCTGTATATTCTTCCCATCAGGCAAAGGCTGTCCGCATCTTCAGGGTCATAGGACAAGGCATAATTCAGGGCTTCCAGGCAGTCCGGAAGGCTGTATGGATAATTGTCCAGTGCTTCAAAATAATATTTACTTTTAGTTAAGGTCATTTTTCTCGTCTTTTAATTCTTTTTTCAGGTCATTCCTTTGTTTTTTGAATGATTTATCCTGATGATTCTTTTTAAAATCTGTTCCGGAAAATATACGGACCGGATTTCCTCTCTGTACCTGCAAATGATTGTTCCAGGTGTCCTGCATCCTTTTTTCAAGCTGCCTGATATAAATTCCGGCCACTTTTTCTTTCAGCCTCATGATGGCGAGCTTTTTATTCTCCAACTGAGACCGGGAATCCTGTGCAAAAACACTTTCTCCCGTTGGTCCGTGAACGGCACGAACAGCGGTATTGACTTTGTTTACATTCTGTCCGCCGCTTCCCTGACTTCTTGTAGTCTGGAACTGAATATCTTTTTCACTGAAATTGATTTTCTCCAATCCTTCCAGTTCGAAGACACCGATAAACCAGTTGCTTCTTTTATGAAGTTTCCTGAATGTACTTTTTCCGGTCCAGCATATGCTTCCTAACCATGTTTTTAGGAATGTATTCAGTTCTTTTGCTTTTAAAAGCAGGGTTACGGATTTAAGGGTCAGGTTTTCATCACCATTTTCACGGTGGATGATTTCGTATTCTATTTTATTATTCTTGATTTCCTCAAGAAGGACCTTCAATACTTTAGCGGTAACCCACTGGCATTCTAAAGGTCCTCTTCCGGAGGTTATTTGTATGAGTTTTTCCATTTTTGTAAAATTTTTAAGACTGCTTCTCTATTTTTTGCTTCTTTGATAAAGGCTGGCAGTCTTTCTACCATACGCATTCTGTACGGCAGTGTTCTTAATTCTGATGAAACATAAGCCTCCATTTCTAAAAGGTGCTCTCTGTTTTTAGCCCAAAATAAATTTCCTTTGCAGTCATCCTGAAAATAAAGGGGGCAGCCAAAAACTTCATCCTGCTTCAGCCCCTGTGTTTTCTGAGAATAATTGCTGAAATACTTTTCACAGTCGGGGCAAACAACCAGACAATCAGTATAGTAAGAAGAATATTGTTGTTTGTATCTTTTTATGTTATGAGGTGCTCCCATTTTTTTATTTTTTTGTTGATCATACTGATAACGGCATGTATCAACATGATTATTTATAAAACCTTATAGGTTTTTGAAACCTATAAGGTTAAAACTGTAGGTTTGTAATTGAAAGCAAATTGCCGCCAACTGATAACCAAACCTGCATCTAAAATTTACTTGTCCATTCTTACAATTCTAGGCTGAAATGTTCCAAGGATGTCCACCAATTCGCTTTGTGCATTCATTACTTCGTGAATATCTTTATAAGCCATTGGTGCTTCTTCCGTATTCCCGCCCATCAAAGTGACTTTCTTCAGCTTCAGCTCTTTTTTGATATCATTCTGAGTAAAAAGACTTCTGCATTCTCCTCTTGAATGCGCTCTTCCGGCTCCATGCGACGCTGAATTCAGAGCATCGGGATTTCCTTTTCCACGAACGATAAAGCCTTTTGCCGTCATAGATCCTGGAATCATACCCAATTCATTTACGTTGGCAGGAGTTGCACCTTTCCTGTGGACGAGCACTTCTTTTCCGTTATGCACTTCTTTCCACGCGAAATTGTGATGGTTTTCAATTCTTGCTTTTACTCTTCCACCCACCGCTTTTACAATCCTTCTATGGATATCATCATGACAGGCGGAAGCATAATCTCCGGCAAGATTCATCGCAGTCCAGTATTCCAGGCCGAGGTGGGTATTCAGATCCAGCCAGGCAAACTGCTGAGCCTCTTTTGGCAGCGGGCACTGATCTGCTGCTACTCTTGAGTAGTATTGTGCAATCTCAGCACCTAAACCTCTCGATCCGCTGTGTGACAGTATTCCCAGGTATTTTCCTTTCGGTAGCCCAATCTGATCCTCTTCTTCTATAATCTCTACCTCTCCGAATTCCACGAAGTGATTTCCTCCTCCGGATGACCCCATTTGTTTAATGGCTTTTCCCTTTAATCTTCTTAAAATCGGGATCATATCGAAGGTATCTCTTTCAAAGATCTCGTGATCGATATGAGATTTATGGGTTTCGTACATCCCGAATTTGGTATGTTCGGCAAGAGCTTTTTCATACTTATCTCTTGCGCCGTCAAGATATGAAACCGGTATATCCAAAATACTGAGGCTCATTCTACAGCCGATATCCATTCCTACCCCGTAGGGGATTACTGCATTTTCCACAGCCAGAACGCCACCAATTGGCAGTCCGTAACCGCTGTGTGCATCGGGCATTAAAGCGCCCTGTGTTGAGATTGGCAGTTTTAAAGCAGTATACAGCTGGTTTTTTGCTTCTTCAGAGATATTGTTTCCAAAGATCTGGAAGGAAGCGCGCTGATTATTGAGCATCCTTTTTTCCGTTTTTCTGGATGAAAGCAGTGATTCTGCGATCTGACCGAAAGTGAGGTCTTTTTCAAAGTTCTCCGGATTGAGGAGGATGTCTTTTAAAATAGATTTTACATGATGAATATTCTTTGTTGCAAAATTTCTTTTCATGACCTCTAAAGCCACATTGACGCTTTGATTATTTGGATAGCCGAGTTTTAATATATCTTTTCCTTTTAATTTTAAATTTCCCATTGTTTTTGTTTTAAATCATTTTGGACCTATAAGTCCTCAAAATAGTCCGCAATCTCTGTTGCAGACATGATGCAGGCAGCATATTTTCTGCTTTTGATAAGTTCAGTTTCATATTCCTTTTTCCATGGATTTGATTTACCATAGATTTTCTTTTGGATGATTCCCTTAATTTTATGCTGTCCCAGATATGATTCAAGCTGAGCATATTCTTTTTCAAGCTCTGCATCTACAGGTTTATAGTGTGTAATCATATTGGGCTTTATCCGTAAGGTGAATCTCCAGGGTTCAATGAATTCGTAGTAGATTTCATTCCTTTTTGTGAATGGATTGTATTCTTCTTTTCTAAGAAAATACTGCCTTTCTCTTGGGGTAAGCCCAAATTTGGGGTCTGTCCATACATAGAAGGAGATGCAGTTGAGCTTCTGCTCTTTTTCCACATAAATTCTTCGTCCGAACTTTTTTCTCTTTTTGAGAAACAATCGGCTTTCGGAATACATATAGGTGTTGATCTTCTTCAGAATTCCTTCAAAGAAATCTGCGTCTTTGGATCTTTTCACTTCATCATTCAGTACGAAGAATCTTACAAATCCTCTCTGATAGGGGTTTTCCAGCGGAATCCAAGGAATATTTCTTCTGATATCCCACAGCTTTTCACTACGATTATACTTTTTTCTTATCTGTTTTTCTACATCTTTTATACCTGTTCTTTTTCTGCTTCTAGCGCTTCTAAGGCGGTGAAACAGAAGGTTATTATTTTCCATAAAAGAGAATTTAGAAGTGAGATATTAGAAGTTAGATTCTGACAAATCACAACAATTCCGTATTCAACTAAAATTTCAGTTGATTGATTTTACGATAATGAACAGTATGAAGTGGGATCGTAAAAGATCTTTTCATTTGTTCTTAATGACACTAAAAAATTTCGGGGAAACTGGAGTTTATATTGCGCAATAAAAAACCCGAAATCTTTACGACTTCGGGTTTTGATATTTCGTTGTACTATTATTCTAAGAGTATACCAAACCACGAAGCCTTACCACCATAAGGGGTACTCCAGCTGAAGAATTTTGATTCGTTTTGAACATTGCTTCGTTGTTTTTTAATGGGTTAAACTTGATTTTCAGTTGCAAATATAATATTTTTTCTGAATATCAAAATATTTTTTTTTATTTCATGTAGATCAGGCTCAGAAAGATACCATCTATCACTTTAGTCATTCTTGTAAGATCAAGTGTTTCTAAAGTGTCTGTGGTTTGGTGGTAATTTTCATTCCTGAAAAATGATGTATCTGTGATCATCAGGGCGGAGTAGCCGAATTTCCAATAATTAAGGTGGTCTGAAAAATCGGTTCCTTTTATAAATGTCGGGGTGGTAAAGGTTTCTGTTTTTATCTGATTGGCTTCTTTAAATTGAGTGTTGAAATTATTTACAAAATTTCCGGCTCCGAACTTTTTAACAAGGGTTATGAAGTCTCCTTTGTTGCCATAAACCCAAGATAAAATCCCTAATGGATAGCTTTGTGAATCTTTTTCATCCTTGAAATATCCTATCATTTCTACACTGGCCATCCCATATACATCGATGTTGTGATCTTTTAAATATTGAGCATGAATGTGGCTTCCCATATTTTCGGTCCTGAAATAGGGAGGTTCTTCCAGGGTGTAGGCCACAAGATCGATCCGGTAGTTAAGCTTTTGATCTTTGAGCATTCTGGCCAGTTCCAGAAGGGCTGTCACTCCGGTAGCATTGTCGTCTGCTCCCTGCTGGTCTCCGCAAACGTCATAATGAGCACCAATAATGATCCTTTTTTGGTTTTCTGTACCGAAAGAAGTGATTACATTTTTATAGGTTTTACCTTCAATATTATATTCCTGAAAGGTTGTACTGTCTCCATATTTACTGAAGTTCTGCTTAATGTAGTCTGCTACACCATTTAGTTGGTCAATATTTTTATGATTTCTGAATTCAGGGATTTGGGTAAGGGCTGTAAGGTGATTTTTAACCAGATTGATATCTGCAGGGACTGCAGATTTCTGAACGGGCTTGTTTTTAGAATCTGCCGCAAAACAAAACACAGCGATAAAAATTAAGCCTGCGACAATAATGATCTTACTGGCTGCAGGCTTTGTTATATTTTTAAAATTCATCTCACGGTATGGTTTATGGTTGGAATACTGAAATTAGTACTTTTCCATCAATCCGCACAGTGAGTGAGGTTTTATTTTAATTTTCTAAGAATTTCTGTAAGATTTCCACGGCACATTTCGGAAGGTTCGTTCCCGGACCGAAAATAAAGTCTGCTCCGTTAGCATACAGGAATTCATAATCCTGCTGTGGAATAACGCCTCCTACCACGATCGTTACATCATCAGCTCCCAATTTCTTCAGCTCTTCCACAACCTGTGGAACCAGGGTCTTATGGCCAGCGGCAAGAGAAGATACTCCAAGGATGTGGATATCGTTTTCTACGGCCTGTTTAGCCACTTCTTCCGGAGTCTGGAACAATGGTGCCACATCGACATCGAATCCCATATCTGCAAATGCGGTGGCTACTACTTTAGCACCTCTGTCGTGCCCGTCCTGACCCATTTTGGCGACCATAATTCTTGGGCGACGGCCTTCTACCTCTTCAAATTTTTGAGTGAGATGAAGGGCTTTTTCAAAATATTCGTTTTTCCCGGCGTTCATAGCATATACTCCAGAGATTGTTCTAATATTGGCTTTATATCTACCGAAAGTTTCTTCCATGGCATCGCTCATTTCACCAAGCGTCACTCTTCTTTTTGCCGCTTCTATACAAAGAGCCAGAAGGTTTCCTTTTCCTGTCTTTGCACTTTCACGGATTTCGTCCAGAATCTGGGTAACCGCTTCAGGATTTCTTTCTGCTTTTATTCTTTCAAGTCTTTCAATCTGCTTTCTGCGGACTTCTGTGTTATCGATATCCAGGATTTCTATTCCGTCCTGTTTTAAGGCTGTTCTGAATGAGTTCACTCCAATGATGAATTCTTCACCACTATCAATTTTAGCCTGTTTTTTAGCGGCTGCTTCTTCAATCCTCATTTTTGGAATTCCGGCTTCAATAGCTTTTGTCATTCCTCCTTCCTGCTCTACCTCATCGATATATTTCATCGCTTCCTCAATCATCTGCTGGGTAAGGCTTTCTACAAGATTGCTTCCACCCATAGGGTCTACAACGTCGCAGATTCCACTTTCCTGCTGAAGGATAATCTGGGTATTTCTTGCAATTTTCGCTGAATAATCTGTTGGAAGGGCAATCGCTTCATCCAAGGCATTGGTGTGCAAAGACTGAGTTCCGCCTAAAGCTGAGGAAAGGGCTTCAATAGCTGTTCTTGTAATATTATTAAACGGTTCCTGCTCTGTAAGGGACCATCCTGAGGTTTGAGAGTGGGTTCTTAATGCAAGAGATTTTGGATTCTGTGGACTGAACTGCTTTAAAAGAGTGGCCCAGATGTATCTTGCGGCACGCATTTTTGCAATTTCCATAAAGTGATTCATCCCAATCGCCCAGAAAAATGAAAGTCTCGGAGCAAAATCATCTACATTCATTCCTGCTTTGATCCCTGTTCTAACATATTCAAGACCATCTGCAAGGGTGTAAGCCATTTCAAGCACCGGAGTGGCGCCTGCTTCCTGCATATGGTATCCTGAGATAGAAATAGAGTTGAATTTTGGAATATTTTGAGCAGTGTATTCAAAAATATCTGCAATAATTTTCATGGAAGGCGCCGGCGGATAAATATAGGTGTTCCTTACCATAAATTCTTTCAGAATATCATTCTGAATAGTTCCTGAAAGGAGTTCCTGACTTACGCCTTGCTCTTCGGCAGCCACAATATAGAAAGACAAAATTGGAAGTACAGCACCGTTCATGGTCATAGACACTGAGATCTCGTCTAATGGAATCTCATTGAAGAGGATTTTCATGTCTTCAACAGAGTCGATGGCTACGCCGGCTTTACCTACGTCACCTACCACTCTTGAGTGATCAGAATCATATCCTCTGTGTGTGGCCAGGTCAAAAGCAACGGATAATCCTTTTTGTCCTGCGGCAAGGTTTCTTCTGTAAAAGGCATTGGATTCTTCTGCTGTAGAGAAGCCTGCGTATTGTCTTACAGTCCACGGCTTTTGTACGTACATGGTGGAATACGGGCCTCTGAGATAGGGAGCAATTCCTGGAGAAGTCTGTGTTAAAGATTCATTTTTAACATCTTTTTGGGTATAAGATGATTTTAATTCTAATCCGTCTTTTTCAAAATTATAGATCTCTCTTTCCTGAGGCTCTACACTGAAATCGGGATTTTTCACAGAAATTGTCTTTCGCATTCCAATAATTTTTGTCTGCGTAAAGTTAATTTTTTTGAACGAAACATGAAACTTATGTTAACATCCTGTTTTTCTCAATTTTAATGCATAAAAAAGACCGGACAAATGCCCGGTCTCAGTTATTGATATCCTTACTTATTATTTTTTGATAAGTTTAGTATTGTATGTGTTTTTGTCATCTTTAAGAGTGATCACATACATTCCTTTGATCAGTGATGCAACATTAATTCTGTTGTTGCCATCTGTCTGACCTTGCTGAACTAATCTTCCGTCTGCACTGAAAATGCTGTAATCAGCTTTTCCTTTGAGGTTTTTAACTTCCACGAAAGTATCTGCCGGGTTTGGATAGATAGAAATTTCAGATGTTTTTGTCCCATTTACATCATTTACGGCTAATCCGCTTGTGATTTTCACTGAAAGATCCATCACGCTTCCTGCCTGGTTAGTATTTCCACAAGCACTGTTCAATGCTAAATTGAAGTTTCCAGCCACTCTCATTCTTAGCAATTTATCTCCGCTGTAAGCTGTTGCAGGAACAGTGAACGTCGCAGTTTCTGTTCTTGTTCCAGCTGCAGAAGCAGAAGTCATTACTTTTTCAGATGCTTCAAAAACACCGTTTCTGTTATAATCGATCCATGCATTAACAGTAAATGGATTCTGAGCATAATTGGAAGAGCTTCCTGCAAGTACAGAAACTGTATATTGAACTCCTTTTGTCAGGTTGATGACCTGTGCTGCATTTTCACTTACATCTTTGTAAGATCTGAAAGTTCCGTCTAAATAGTTAATATTAGAAAGTTGCACACGTGCAATAGTTCCTAACTGATTGATTCCCGTATTCAGTAAACAGTAATCTATTCCTGTTTTTAATCCTTTTGTTTTAAAAGTATAATTTGAAGAAAAAGCTCCCGGTACGCTGTTTACTACAGCTGCTACCTGCACTTCAAAGTTTGATTCGTCTTCTAAACCTGTAAGAACTACAGAATTTACTGTGCTTGTTGTATTAGACCAGTTGGTAGTTCCTGCTTTTCTATAATTTACAGAATAAGTCGCAGCTCCCGGTACGCTGTTCCAAGATACTCTTGCTGTTGTTTTGAACACTTCAGCATCTACTGTAGAAACTCCTGTTGGCGCTGCTGCAGTAGAGGTAGGTGCTGTCCCTACAGTAACAGCAGGAGATACAGCATAGAATACATTTCCAATTGCTGAAATTCTTAATTTAACAGCTCCCGTTAAGCTGGCTGGCATTTGACCTGTATAGCTTCCTGTATTTGGTACAGAAGCCGCTAAATCTGTCCAAGTAGCTCCGTTATCGGTAGTATAATCTATTTTCACATTGGCCACGTTATAAGGCGCACCCGTAGTATTAGCGACCTCCCATTGTATTGTGTTCGATGCGTTATTATATAGAACTGAAGCAGCCGTAAGACCATTAAATTTAAAAGGTCCGTCGTTTCCTACTGTTACTGTTGTTTCAGCCGAAGAAACCATAGGTCTTGTCACATTGCCATCTCTTAGTGTAACAGCATACTTTAAAGTTCTAGGAACATAAGTTACTGTTTCCCAATTGGTTTTATCCGTAAGTTTTCCCTCCATTACTGCGGCAAAGCTCGGGAAATATCTTCTTCCTCCTACTGTTCCGAAATATGATCTTGCTATACTTCCTTCGCTATTGTAGCCCCAACCGCTATCTCCTGAAATAGTAGCATTAGCCCCAACACTGTCGTATTGTTCCCATGTGTAGGTAAAAGGATCTCCTTGTGCATCAGTTGCAGAGGCATCCAGGTAGTATGCTGTTCCTTTTGGAATATTTCTTGCGGTAAGCGGTGAAATTGCAGGTGCCGTATTGGTCGTGATATTCTCAGATGTTCCACAGGTTGTTTTAGCATCAAGACTGATTAATATCTGATTGATGGAAGAGTAATGGAAATAGGCATCAGAATTCATCTGTACATTATCTCCTGTAATCCCGGCATATGCCATGATGGTAGTTCCTCCACCCGGTTCAATATTTACTCCTGAATTTTCTGTTGAGTGAGAGAATGTGTGGTTTCCACCAAGCTGGTGCCCCATCTCGTGTGCTACGTAATCAATATCAAACAGGTCACCCGTTGGGTTTGTATTTTGGGTAAATGCAGATCCTTTTGCCAAGTTGGTAGAACTTGTAGGGTCTTTACACGTAGATCCGATGGAGCCGGCATTCCCGTTTCCACCTGCCGCATTAAATACGTGTCCCATATCATAATTCGCATTGCCGACCACGGAGGTCAGAGTCTGCTGCAGATTCAGATTCAGGTTTCCAGTATAAGGATCTGAAGTAGGATCTGTGTATATGATTGCCGGGATATCCTGAATAATTGCTTTGATTCCAAATTCTTTTTCGAAAACTCCATTCACACGTGTCATGGTAGCATTCATCTGAATTACCGTATTCACAATTCCTCCTGCCGGGTCAAATTTCTTGGTATATTCTCCCGTAGTGGAAAGTGCCAATCTATATGTTCTGTATTTTGTAATAGAAGGTCTGTTGGTAATTCCTACGTTAGAAAGGTTATTCTTTCCATGTATTTCCAATGATTTGATGTCTTTCGTATTTTTCTCTTCTGTAGTACATTCAAATCCGTTATCGCTTGCGGTTCTTTTCGTTTTATAGAATACTCCGTAAGTCTGTTTGTCTGTAGTAATAGGCTCTATGAACTGGAATACTCCGTTTTTGATAATCATAGATTGTATTTCAGTTGGAGCCGTACTGAATCTCAAGTATTTGGAAGGGTCATCAACTCCCACTCCTACATATGAACCCAACTGGTATCTGTCTGCCATAGATTTTTCTACAACAGGGTTGCTGAACACTGCAAATTTTTCAATTTTCCCTTCTGCTGTTGGAAGAGAGATAATGACAGGTTTTGCATCTTTACCTGTTTCTACAGCATCTTTTAAAAGATTTCTAAGTGATGCCAGATCCACTCTGTAAGAGTATTGAACTTCAACTTCTTTCCTGATTTGAGAAGTTTTCTGGGATGCAGGCTCCCACCTTTGTGCATTCGCAGAAACCAAACCGGCAGCAAGCGCACAAACTAGTAAAATTTTTCTTTTCATAATTTACACTGATTATTAAAAAACATTAAGCATTTTTACAAAAATAAAAATTTAAATTAAATATCACACATATAAAACGCTTATTTACAATAAAATATCTAAAACATACACAGCCATATATAAGTATTTCCGTAAATCATTTTCAAAGGATTGAAAAAACTGGGTAACGGACAAAAAAAAGACCGGACATATGCCTAGTCATGGTCGGAAGAAATTCCGGTCATTTTTTTTTGCATTCTTATGTTTTGAAAACCTTTCCTGGATCCCCTCCCGCAAATACGATTAAAATTGCAGTAATCATATCCCGAAGTTCCATTTTGATGCGTCTTTTAGCGGTTTTGTAGCCCAAATCATTTGCTTTTTTATAGATCAGGAGCAGCATAGAA
>NZ_JABBGI010000070.1 GCF_012927325.1 Chryseobacterium antibioticum
TTTATCAAATCTTATTTATTTTATTATACCTATTTACATATTCCCAAGTAGGTATAAATACGACGACACCAAATGCAGATGCTGCTTTGGATATAAACAGTAATAATAAAGGATTACTCATTCCCAGGGTAGTATTAGTTGCATTGAGTGATCCTGCACCTTTATCAGCACATGTAAAAGGGATGATTGTGTACAATTTAAGTTCGGTAAATTCTACTGTGACTGAAGGGTTTTACTATAATGATGGTTTTCAATGGACTAAAGTTAATAAGGATAGTTCTACGTTGGTTTCATTTAATACTACCGATCCAAACCAATCAGGAACAGTATTTTCACCGAATTTGCCTGCAAACTTCAATAATATATACGCTTCCTCAATTGACGGATCTTATTGGAAATATGACCAAATAAGTGCCATTTATATTTCGTACCAGCCGGATCCTTCTACAGAATGGTATTTAGGAGGTACTACTACAGATGCTTCCTTTAATAAAACGAATGCAATATATAGAACAGGAGAAGTAGGAATTGGTTCAACATCAACGATAGATGCCAGTGCAATGCTGGATGTTAATTCTAAAACGAAAGGTTTATTACCTCCAAGGATGACGCAGACAGAACGTGATGCCATTACACAGCCAGCAGAAGGTTTAATGGTATATTGTACAGATTGTAACGTAAGCACAGACGGTCTGATTAAAAATGGATGTTTGGTATATAATTATGGTACACCGGCAGCACCTCTTTGGGAATGCTTGGGTAGGCCAAAAGGAGCTGTACTTAGCGTAGATTGTGTTGGAAGTTCAATTAATGGAGACTATATTAAAGGGGTGGCTAATTCAGCATCCAATACAGTTATAATTAAAGTTGTCAATAATTCATTCCAGACTGTTACAAATGATTTCACAGGTTATCTTACATTATTAGGATCAGCGGCTGCAGGTCTTACGGTTTCAGGCCCTTCTCCGGCTCAGCCTGTCAATATTCCTGCTAACTCAAGCGTAAATTTAGTATATACGATCTCCGGGACACCTACAGTAGCAGGAGATTTTAGAGCAAAGTTTTCAGGAAACGGATTAGAGTGTGAAAAAGTTGGAACCGTAAGAGATGGGGCAGTTACTCCTGACTGTGCGAATGCTGTTGTGGCTTTGGCTCCGTTTAAATACCTGAAGAATGGTACTTCATATAGCGGAACAATAACAATACCATATACTTCTACAATAGCAGGTATTGCTTATCCGGCCCAAACTAATATTTCAATAGGTAACGGGCTTACCGTTTCCAGATCGGCAGGAACATTTGGACTTTCAGGTACTGTAGTATATACTATCGGAGGTACCTATACAGGTACTACCTGTCAGGAAATGACGGCTAATATCAATATAGTAGGAACTCAATCTTGCAGTGTGAAGATAGGGGTTGCCGAACCGTTTCTTTCAGGGACTTACGCATCAAGTCTTAATACAGTTTATTATCCTACCTGTGTAGCTACACAAGCTAACATGACAGATAATGATTTCGCTTCAGGTTGGGCTAATGATTATAACACTACTGGTACAGGTTCTACTGGTGGATTTGTAGAAATTACCTTCCCGGAAGAAAAAACGCTTAAAGAAATAAAGATATCAACCAGTGATCCTGCATGTTGGGGAGCTTATTCTGTATATGGTGAATATTATACAAATGCTTATACAAATTATTGGAAAACTTATGGTAATCCTAAAAAATACGCCTACGAAATTCAATATTGGAATGGTACAGCTTGGGTATATGCAGCAGAAGTGCCGGTAATGAGTAAAACTGCTCTGACTACAATACCTGTTTGTGAGATAAAAACCACAAAAATAAGAGTAACAGCAGTAAATGCAGCATATTGGGCAATAGGAACCTTCTATCCTGTAGTTTACAAATAAAGCCAAATAAACAAAAGGTTTTAAAAGTCAGGAAGT
>NZ_JABBGI010000071.1 GCF_012927325.1 Chryseobacterium antibioticum
AAGAATCTGTCTCACAACTGAGGCAGATTCTTTTTGTTATAAAAGTACTTGTTTTACTGTTTTATTTTCATTACATTTAACTGTATATCAGGTATCTGTATGAATTTCAAGGATTATAATCAGCATCAACTATTTTTGTTTCCACCCACTTTTGAGGACTTGATTCCGGAGTATCATCCTGTTCGCATTGTCAATGATGTGATTGATAAGATTAAAATTGATCCTCTGCTTAAGGCTTATAAAAAAGAAGGTAATCCGAGTTATCATCCCAAAATGATGCTTAAGATTATGATCTATGCCTATATGGACAACACTTACTCTAGTAGAAGAATAGAAAAATCCGTAAAAGAGAATGTTAATTTCATGTGGCTTTCCGGGATGAAGCAGGTAGATCATAATACGATATCCCGCTTTAGAAGCCAGAAACTTAAGGATGCATTCAAAGATATTTTTCGTCAGGTTGTGCTTCTGCTGGCAGAAGAAGGTTTGATTAGTTTACGGGAAGTTTACACTGACGGGACGAAAATAGAAGCTCAGGCGGGACGATACACTTTTGTTTGGGCCAAATCCATCAAAACCAATAAAGAGAAAATGCTAAAGCAATTGGAAGAGCTTTGGAAGTATGCTCAAAACATTGCTGCCAGAGAGGATAGTGATCCCGAGCCCCCTGATTTTAAAGAGATCAGTAAAGAAAAAATAAGAGAAACGGTAGAGAGTATTGATAGAAAGCTTAAGGGCAGTAATACAACAGATAAGAAAGGCAGAGCGGGAGCCAAGTCTAAATTAAACTATATCAAAAATAATTTTGAGAAAAACCTTGAAAAATACCAGAATCAGGAAAAGATATTAGAAGAGAGGGGGTCTTACAGCAAAACAGATCATGATGCTACTTTCATGCGTATGAAAGAAGATCATATGAAAAACGGACAGCTCAAACCTGCCTACAACACTCAGGTATCGAGCGAGAATCAGTTCATTATCAACTATACGGTACACAGACAAACCAATGATATAGGAACCCTTCATTCCCATTTGGAAAATCTTAAAGAAACCTTTGGAAAAGAAGTGTTCTCTAATATAAAAAGCCTGACCGCAGATGCAGGCTATGGAAGTGAGGAAAACTATGAATATCTTCAAGATAATGAGATAGAAGCATTTGTAAAATATAATACCTTTGACAAAGAGCAGGATAAGAATTATCAGAAAAAATATAAAACATTTAGTAAAGAAAACCTGTATTACAACAAGGATCAGGATTTTTATCTCTGTCCTATGGGACAGCGGATGGATAAAACGCACGAAAGTAATGCCACCACTAAAAGTGGCTTTAAACAAAAGTTATCCCATTATCAGGCAAAGAACTGCGTAGGTTGTCCTATTCGGGGAGTTTGTCACCATTCAAAGACCAACCGCAGCATAGAAAGAAACCATAATCTGGAACGTCATAAAGAAAAAGTCCGGGAGTTACTCCTAAGTGAAGAAGGCATAGTGAAACGAAAAAAACGGTGTTACGATGTAGAACCTGTATTTGCACATTTAAAACATTGTCATGGATTTAGACGTTTTAGCCTTAAATCTCTGAAAAAAGTAGAAATAGAGTTCGGATTACATGCTTTAGCTCACAACCTAAGAAAGAAAGTGGCATAAGAGACACTTTTCAAACTGGAAAAAACTTCAAAAGAAAAACGAATAAATACAAAAAAAATCCGCCTCACTGGTTGTGAGACGGACTC
>NZ_JABBGI010000072.1 GCF_012927325.1 Chryseobacterium antibioticum
TGGAACATCATCGAAACCCAACTGATCAAGACCAAAGTAATTTTATCATTGAGTAGTAATACTCGAATCGTGGACTTTAAGTCCACAAACCAAACCTATGGACTTTAAGTCCATAGTGGTTTAGTTACAGTTTTCGTTGTAATCGGTGATCACCTCTTCTACGATTTCCGGAACGTTGGACATCACATCATCGATCTGGCTTTTGATCAGTCTCCCAAGCCCTGATCTTTTCTTTTCATCATTTTTAAGAGAAGCATAAGAACCGCTTGTCAGTTTGCCTTTGGCATAGCTGCAGTCCGCAATGATTATTTTAGCTTTGGCTAAAGTCAGTTCCTCAATTTTCCCTCCTTTTTTAGAGTAGATATAAGATGGGGAGTTTCTCATTCTTTCCGTTTCCTTTTCGGCGACTTCGATCTGGCCTCCGGCAGAGAATGTAGTAGGGTAGCCGTATAGTTTATAAACTTTGATTTTACCGTCCTGTACCACTTCCGCGAATTGATTACTCTTTGTCAGGTTATTGAATGCTTTGATATTTCCGCTTAAACCTCCGGTTGCCGTATTGAAACCCTCTTTGGTATTGGTGTACTTAATCATTTCAAAATGCCTTTCCTCATTGTTTTCATCAAAGGCAACATATTCCTTAATGTCATCAGGATCAAGCGTCTTGAACTTCTGTTTCTTTTTAGACTTGTCGATATCAGATACGGCAACAAATTTCACCTTTTTCTGATTGCTCCACGGGTTCATGGCATCTCCGTTCAGTCTTACAATGCCTTCAACCTTTTTTCCCCCTTTATCGATGATATAGCCATATTTTTCATCAGTTCTCAGTTCATAATCCGTGTTGTCTTCCTGGGCATAAGCATTGAAAGATGTCAGGGTAAACAGACTCAATAGTAATACTTTCTTCATATAATTATCGTTTTTAACAATTTTTTGTAAATATAGCTTTTTATCGCTGAGTAAAGAATGGAAGAAGATACCACAGGGCAAACGCATCATAAATTAATTAATTTTTCAAGATACCTGTTATCCCATCCTGCTTTTAAGCGCTTTCCTCTAACACCGACTTTGAGCGTTTTCTCATTTTTCAAAAGATTGAGAGCTATTTTAGTAAGTACTGAAAAATTTTGTGCAGCATTGTCAGCTCTTTTCCTACTTTGGTCTTCTGAAAAA
>NZ_JABBGI010000073.1 GCF_012927325.1 Chryseobacterium antibioticum
TTTTTCCAAAACAATCTCTCAAAGCCGGATTATTCGAAAGGACTTTTTTGTTAGGAATAAAGATCCGTCCACCTCCTTCTTTTAAATACACTATATAATAAAATACACAAATTCATATATCAACTCAGGGAAAAGAGTCATTAAAGGACTCTTTTCTCTTTTACAAAATTAAAATAGAAAAAATGATAAAGCAGATAATACTTTTTTTAACAGTATTGCTTTCTGATATGATTTATAGTCAGATCGGGATAGGAACTGATAAAGTAAATCCCAATATAATTTTACAAATTGAGAGCCAGCCAACCAAAGGTAGGACTTACTATGGGGGATTATTAGCTCCTAGGATTAATCTTACAGCAACCAATGTATTTGCGCCTGTTGTAGGAACCAAAGTAACAGGTCTTTTGGTTTATAATACAGCAAGTGCAGGGACAGGAAATTTTGCAGTTACACCAGGGTTTTACTTTTGGAATAATTCTAGTTTGCTATGGGAAAAAATTGCCAAAAAGAATGCTCATGAAACCGCACTTTTTGCAAACCAAGATACAGCCACGGATCTAAATGCTGGGAGTACTTTGGCAGCTATATTTGCTAATGTTAGATTTAACAATAACACTAATTTATATGAAAAAGTAGATGATACCACTATAAAAATAAATGAGATTGGCTACTATAAAGTAGTTTTAAATCTTGATTTAGCTTCTTCAGGAGGAGCAGATAATTTTGGAGTGGAAATATATGTTAATAATACAAGTGACATTGTTTCAGATAACATATATATTCCCGGCAGATGGGATACTGAGGGAGGAGCAGAAGCTAACTTTCCTAACGGAAGGTCTTTCATACTATATGTTCCAATAAATCAAGCAGGGTATACACTAAGCGTGAGAACCTATGATATAGACCCAGGGACAGATGTCCGCTTCAAAAATGCAAATACCTCAACCATATCCATTGAAAAAATTAGATAACCATGAAAAGATATTTATATACCACCCTTTTTATTTTTATAATTGCTGCCGAAGCTTTGTCCCAGGTTGGAATTAACACCTCTGTTATACAAGATGGGGTT
>NZ_JABBGI010000008.1 GCF_012927325.1 Chryseobacterium antibioticum
TATCATTTACTTTTTTTCTTCTCGATTTAACTGCTTGATTCACTGTTAAATATACAAAAAACAAACCAAAAAAACAATTAAAATAACTGATAATCAACGTATTAAATCCATAACTTAATGACATTGGCCTAAAGGTCCCCAATAGAAAGAGTCCAGTTTATATTTATTCAGGTCCCACCATGCATAATATCCACGTTGCACATCGATTGTTTTTGACGTATTCTCAGGTGGAATAGCTAAATCTACTGTAGAATGTCCCAATGTCATAGGTGTTTTGTTGTACCAGTCATAGACATCCTTAGGTTTCATGCATCGTCTGAGATTATTGTTCGGGTTATTGGTAACATCGTTGACGAAGCTCTGGGTGAAAAGATTTCTCCAGATCACAGGACCCCAAAGAAGACCTCCGTTATCCTGAACGACATGATAGTTGTATTTATCCAGATATTCCGGTGAAATGACCTCTGAAATGCTTGTGTTATAGGTTTTAAAGCCCGTGTTATTACAGGTATGGAGTACATTGGCAAGGAAGGAAGTGAACGGATAGAAATCTTTTTCCAAAACCCCTTTGTTTAACGTAACCCCTGAAAAATCATAAGGTCCGTCTCCCATATATGCATACTTGAATTTCAGGTTGCCAGGATTGGAAACGTTTAGCATTTTTAAAGTGGACATTGCTGCGTGCGCGCCCTGGGAATAACCTGCCAGGAAGTATTCATCATAGCGTTTTATTCCCTGCTGGGCCAGAACTTTATTGGCAGCCTTTACAAAATCTATTGTTGCTCCGGCTTCCGTAGCATAATCTACATAGGGATGAACCCCGTCTCCGGTTCCCATGCCCACATAGTCAGGAGCCATTAAAATATATCCATTGAGTGCATAAGAAAGTTCGACGACAAATCCGGCTGTTAAAGCTCCTTTAAAGTTAGAAGGGACATTATCCCTGCTGTCTGTAGTTCCGTGGTCAGATACGACCGTAGAGAGCTTAAAATTGACGTTAGGGTACATCAGTAGCCCAGTTGCCTTTACTAAAACATTTTTTTCATTTTTGGTGTAATAGGTGATTTTGTATCCTTTGAGGCCTACATTGAAACCGTTGAGATAACTGACGAAGTCAGGAGCATTCTGTTCGCCAAGACTATTGGCAATGAAATCAACAACGCCCTGCGGGGTCAGATCCAGCTTTTGTTCAACATTCACAAGGTCTCCTGCCTGTTGAGCAAAAAAGAACGGTGCTGTTAAACCTAATAAAAGCATCGAGATTTTTTTCATATCAATATTTTTTAGTGATATTAAAGTAGATATTTTTAATAAAACTATAATAACATTAATGGATCAATAATTATTCAATGAATATAAGTTCCCCGGAAAGTGAGTAAAACAAGGAGTCCGGCCATTCGGCCGGACTCCTATTCTGTATATTTTGGGCTTTTAATTAAAAAGCATTGATTCCTGTAATATCTAAACCGGTGATCAGTAAATGAACATCATGCGTTCCTTCATAAGTGATCACAGACTCCAGGTTGGCTGCATGTCTCATCATCGGGAATTCACCCATGATTCCCATACCCCCAAGGATTTGTCTGGATTCTCTTGCGATATCGATAGCCATTTTTACATTGTTACGTTTAGCCATTGAAATTTGTGCAGGACTTGCCTTATGATCATTTTTTAGATTTCCTAACTGAAGACATAGCAACTGAGCTTTTGTGATTTCTGTTAAGAATTCAGCCAATTTCTTCTGCTGAAGCTGGAAAGCACCAATTGGTTTTCCAAATTGTCTTCTTTCTTTAGAATACTGAACGGCTGTACAGTAGCAGTCAATTGCTGCACCAATTACACCCCATGAAATTCCATATCTTGCTGAGTTCAAACAAGATAAAGGTTCTTTTAATCCGGTTACTCCCGGAAGTAAGTTTTCTTTAGGAACTTTTACATCATTGAATACCAGTTCTCCGGTTTTCGATGCTCTTAAGCTCCATTTATTATGCGTTTCAGGGGTGGTAAAACCTTCCATTCCTCTTTCAACGATCAGTCCCTGTACTTTTCCTTCTTCATTTTTAGCCCATACTACTGCGATGTCGCATACCGGAGAATTCGTGATCCACATTTTGGCACCGTTCAGAAGATAATGGTCGCCCATATCCTTGAAATACGTTTCCATAGAACTTGGATCAGATCCGTGGTTGGGCTCTGTCAATCCAAAAGAACCGATCATTTCTCCCGCAGCAAGCTGAGGAAGGTATTTTTTCTTCTGTTCCTCAGAACCGAATTCGTTGATTGGGAACATCACCAGCGAGCTCTGTACAGAAGCAGCAGAACGTACCGCAGAATCTCCTCTTTCCAATTCCTGCATAATCAAACCGTAAGAAATCTGATCTAACCCTGAGCCACCGTATTCAACTGGAATGTATGGACCTAAAGCCCCGATTTTCCCCAATTCTTTCATTAAGCCAGGAATATCAGTATGATTTTGCGCGGCCTGGTCAATTTGCGGCATTACAAAACTCTCCACCCAATCTCTTACCGATTGACGGATCAGTTTGTGTTCTTCAGTAAGTAAAGCATCAATTCCGTAGTAGTCTGGAATGCTTGTAAGAGGATAATATGACATGATTTTTTGATTTGCCTAAAAGTAAGACTTTTCGTGTGGTTTGAAAAATTTTTTTGAAAATCTTTATTGTCTTTGATTCTCAATAAGATAAAACTGCATCAGCAGGATTTCAGCAGAAATACAGCCTCCTAAGATTCCTCATCGTTGGAGATAGGATATTGATTGGCAGCATTGTGTACCTTACTTTTGAACTTATAGAGATACGGAGCTTTGTTCGCAGATCCGTCATAAAATTTCTCTAATCTGTCCAGAATATTTAAACTTAATATCTTGCGCTGGAAATTATTTCTCCTGAATTTCTGGTTCAAAATAGTTTCATACAGCGACTGAAGATCTTTCATGGTAAATTTCTCCGGAAGAAGATTGCTGGCGGCCACCTCTGTATTGATATTCATACGCAGGTATTCCAGGCCGGTTTCTATGACCCTGTCGTGGTCAAAAGCCATTTTAGGAAGCTTATTAACCTCAAACCATTCGCAACTTTCATTGAAGGCATCCGGAAAAGTATTGGCAACGGAAAAATCGATCAGGCTACAGTAACCCACTGTAATAAATCTCTGGAAGATCCAGTGATCTTTGGGAACCTCGATTCCTTTATTGTTAAGAAGGATCTGGTGAACATTATTCTCTGTACGGTCAATTCTTCCGAAAGTGTGGAACTGTTTCAGAAAAAGATCCTGAAGGTGTGTTCTTTCATAGAGTACTCTGGCAGCGGCCTCACGAAGATCTTCATCATTAAAAACAAAGCCTCCCGGAAGCGACCACAGATCCAGATCGTGGTACTTTAAAAGCAAAACCTTCAAAATATTATTGTGAAAACCAAATATCGTGCAGTCAACAGATACGTGTGCTACAAAATCTTTTGTATCAATAAGTTCCTGAAGGGTTTCTTTGTTTTTGGTGTCTTTGATTTTCATGGGAGTAAAAATAAAATTATTTTCTATAATTTCTTTCCTGCGAGCTTAAAATATATTAAACTCACCGTAAAAAGCACAGAAACAGCAAGTAATATGTATAGAGGATAGTAGTTTAACAGTTGTTTTCCGAACAGAACAGACATGAGAATAGAACTGACAGAGCTGCCCAGTGATGAAAAAATCACAATCAGTGAAGTAAACAGGTTGATTTTTTCTTTATTGACCTGTGCAATCATTTTTGAGTTGATGACTGGGTAGAGTGGTGACAGAAAAAGCCCGATTACCGGAAATAAAAATAAAATGATGCTGGAATGTACAGAATCAAAATACTGGATTCCCAGGATTATCAGAAGCACAGCCATAATTAAAGAAATACACAATACATAATATTTTGATAATGAGAACCTCTGAATGACATTGGCAGTTACCGTTCTTCCTGCATACGAAAAAAGGGCAAGGAAAGAAGTGGCCTGTAAAGCAAAGAATGAATTGACGTTCAGGTGGTTTTTATAAAAGGAAGGAAGCCATGAATTGAAACCCTGTTCTACATACACAATAAAGAAAACCACAGCAAGAAACGCAATCGTTGCCGGTTTTGCAAATGCTGAAAGTTCCGAAATAAGGCTTTCTTTCTCCGTTTTTTTAGCTTCCGAAATATTTAATTTTGAAAATAGAAATATTGTTACCACGCACAGCACCGCTATAGACAGGAACCCGAATTTCCAGAATTCGGAATAACGACTGGAAATCAGCCATCCAAAACCCATATTGACTACAAAAATACCCGCCATAAAGGTGGCTTCTACGCTGTTCATCATCCTGGCAAGAGATTTTTCATCTGAAATATTATTTCTGATAATGCCGAAAACGCAGATCTTACCTACCGCAAAACAGGTTCCGATAATAGCAAACCATACCTTATAAAACCAAAAATCTTCTACGAATGGAAGAAGACAAGAACAGATTCCTACAATAACCAGGGCAGATATAAGAGCCTTTTTAGTCCCAGTTTTACTGATGAAATTCACAGCGAAAAGGGAAATAAATGCGATCGGAAGATCCTTGAATGATTCTAAAAAGCCTAACTTTTCATAAGTGATCTTTGCTTCCGAAAGCTGAAGAATCACAATGCCCATGCAGTTCAAGACCATTGAGAAAATAAGGAAGGTCAGTTTTAAAGGAAGTGAAATATGGGAAAGCTTGGCTGTCATTTTGGGGATTTTTTTATTCGTTTTTTTGGGTAATTTTATGAATTATGAAGTGAATATAGTGCTTTGAACTCCCAAAAATAAACGAAAAATTAAAATAATTATGAATAGAATGTTAATTAATTAAAAAAAAATATATTTTTATTGTCTCAATTTGAGAATTAAAAACTAACTGTATATGAATCTAAGAATATCAAGGAGCCTGGGAATGGTTGCTGTGCTGTATTTTACAGCGAATTTCAGTGCACAGACCAGCGTAAAGGACACTGTTCCTAAAGAGAATAAGATTGAAGAGGTTATCATGATCGGTTATGGTAGCCAGAAAAAAAGTAATGTGACAGGAGCAATATCAAGTATAAAAGCTTCGGACATTGAAAATTCTCCCACGGCAGGAAGACCAGAACAGATTATGCAAGGGCGAGCTGCTGGTGTTAGTGTAGTATCAAACTCAGGGCAACCTGGGACAGCTGCTACAGTGCGTGTGCGTGGAATCACAAGTTTTGGTGCCGGAAGTAATGATCCGTTATGGGTAGTAGATGGAATTGTAGTAGACAATATCGGATGGCTGAACCAATCTGACATTGAAGGAATGGAGATTCTTAAAGATGGTGCTTCTGCTGCTATTTATGGTGTTTCAGCTGCAAAAGGGGTAGTTCTTATTACGACTAAAAAAGGAGCAAAAGGAAGAATGAATCTTTCTTATAATGGTTTCTTTGGAGTGGGAAGCGCCGCAAAAAAACTGGACCTACTGAATGCAACACAATATGGGAATATTATGAATGAAGTGATTGCCAATGATAATATGTATAATAATTCCAATACTCCTAATCCTCCAATGTTTGCTAATCCAAACTCATTGGGAACAGGAACGGATTGGCAGAAACAAATTTTCAATTCGGCACAGCGTCAGTCTCATGAATTTAGTATCAGTGGAGGAAACGATAAATCTTCCTTCTATACTTCATTTGGATATTATGATCAGCAGGGCATTGTATTGAGAGATATCTCAAATTATAAGAGAATTAATGCCAGATTTAATTCAACACATAAAGTTTTTGACTTCTTAACAATAGGGCAGACTTTTGCTTATACTCATACAAAGTCTCAGGGAATTAATGATAATAATGAATTTGGAGGGCCTTTAAGCTCTGCCATTAATCTCGATCCTGTTACCTCTGTTTTAGCTACAGATCTTAGTCAGCCTGTTTATACGAATAATCCCAATATTGTAAGGGATGCCAATGGAAATCCTTACGGAATTTCACCCTATGTAAGTAAAGAGATGTCTAATCCATTAGCATTTCAGGAAACTCAAAGGGGGAGATACAAATGGGCGGATGATATTGTTGCCAATGTTTTTGCTGATTTAAAAATCAATAAACATATCAATTTTAAATCGACAGTCAATGGGAAGTTGTCCTATTGGGGAAATCAGGCCTTTACTCCATCAGCGTTTCTAAGTACCGCAAATAACAATCTATCTAATAATTTATTCAGAGAAGTTCAAAGAAAATTCGAATGGAATACGGAGAACACCCTTACTTATCAAAATAAATTTGGAGAACACAATCTAAGTGTTTTACTAGGTCAGGGTTATTACGAATATAACATTAGTTACGGGCAGAATGCTACATTCAAGAACCTTCCAACGAATGATTGGCAAGAAGCTTCATTTAATTTTGATGTTGGAGAATCTAACAAAACTTCTAATGCCTGGGATGGAAAGCAAACCCATAAAGCGTCTTATTTTGCAAGAGTAGTTTACGATTATAATAACAGATATCTTTTCACAGGTACAATCCGTAGAGATGGATCATCAAAATTCGGAAGCAATAACCACTGGGGGAATTTTCCGGCAATGTCATTAGGTTGGAATGTATCCAACGAAAGCTTTTGGCCTGAAAACAAAATTGTTACCAGCTTTAAATTAAGAGGTGGATATGGTGTATTAGGAAATGATGCGATTGATGATTTTGCATTTGCCAATTTCCTTGTTCCGGGTAGTAATTATACTTTCGGAGATAATATTATTCATGTAGGATATGCACCAAGTACATTAGAGAATCCTGATCTGAAGTGGGAAAGAACATCGCAATTTAACATTGCGGCAGACCTTAAACTTTTCAGAAATTTTGATTTAAGCGTTGATCTTTACAGAAAAAAGAGTACCGATATCTTAAGAAGAGTTGAGCTTCCGGGATATTTAGGGTTAAGCCAGAATCCTTTTAGAAATATTGGGGATATGAATAATGATGGGATTGAAGTGACTTTAGGCTATAAGAAGAATTGGGGCGATTTTGGGATGTCTGCAAACGGTAATTTTGCCTATGTAAAAAATGAAATTTTAAGATTGGAAGGAAACAGAGAGTATGTTAATTTCGCTGGTTTCCAAACATTGGGGAATGTATCCAGATTACAGGTTGGAGAATCTTATGGCTCTTTTTACGGATACAGAAATATTGGTGTGTTCCAAAATCAGGCAGAAATTGACGCTTACAGAAATTCAAGCGGACAACTACTCCAGAATAAGGCAAAACCGGGAGATTTCAAAAGAGAAGATGTAAATGGTGATGGGGTCATTGATATCAAGGACTATGTTAACTTAGGTAATTCTGTACCAAAATATACATTTGGTTTTACTCTAAACATGAGCTATAAGAATTTTGATTTAATGGTATTTGCACAGGGACAGGCCGGAAATAAAATTTTCCAGGGTTTGAGAAGACTTGATATACCGGAATCAAATTATCAGACATCAATTTTAGACCGATGGACAGGTGAGGGCACTTCTAATACAGTAGCAAGAGTAACTAAAGATGATCCTAACCAAAACTATACAGCAATGTCTGATTATTATTTGCAAAAAGGAGATTATCTGCGTATCAAATTAGTTCAGGTAGGCTATACACTTTCTAAAGATATAGCAAAAACGATCGGAGCTTCCAAAATAAGATTTTATGTAACAGGAGAAAACCTGTTAACCTTCACAAAATATACAGGTTATGATCCTGAAATTGCAGGCGCAGATACTTTTGGTATAGACAGAGCTTTCTATCCACAGGCTAGAACTTTCCTTTTTGGAGCTAATGTTCAATTTTAATTAAAAGAAAAATGAAAAATAAAAGTTTTATATATAAAAGTATTTCCGTTTTAATGCTTACGGGAATTAGCTTTGGAGCTGTTTCTTGTAACGATGGTAATTTAGAAGATGTTAAAAATACAGGAACCTTCGATTCAAATAATTATTTTAAAAACGAAGAGCAATCTTTCGCGGGACTTGTTGCGACGTACGATATGATGAGAAAATATTCGGGCGGATTTGAAAATATGGTAACATTCTTTAATGGCGCTTCTGATGATTTCTATTCTGGTGGAGGAAATTCTTCAGATGGAGCAGGTATCCAAGGATTTTCAAATTATACACTTAATCCGGTGATTATGCCGGCCAGTTATTGGAAAGATTATTATCAGGGAATTGCAAAAGCAAATCTTTTATTGGATAGAATTCCTAATGCCAATATGAATGATCAAACAAGAAAAAGATTTATTGCAGAAGCAAAAGTTTTGAGATCATTATATTATTTTGAATTATTAAGAATGTTTAAAAATATTCCTTTAATATTAAAGCCTGTTCTGGTAACAGATGATTATTATAATATTCCTCAAGAAGATCCGGCAAAAGTTTATGCACAGATAGAAAATGATATTGTGTCAGTACTTGGAGATCTGCCAATGACTATTCCGTCAGGTAATCTAAACGAGATTGGTAGAATTACACAAGGCTCCGCAAGAGCGATTTTAGGTAAAATTTATTTGTATGATAAAAAGTATACATTAGCCGCGTCTGAATTTCAGCAAGTAAATGGCACACCTGGACAAATAAGCCAATACGGATATAAGCTGGTTGCTAATTTTGCAGACCTTTGGGTGATAGATAATAAATTTACAACAGAATCTATCCTGGAAGCAATGCATACTAATAAAGGAAACGGAGTTTGGGATAACTGGGGATCTGGTAAAGATGAAGGTAATGCAGTAAATCAGATGGTTGGAATAATTTCTTATGGAACTAATACAAACATTCCAAATAATGATGCTCCAAGTATTCATTCTGGTTGGGGATTTAATCCTATAACAGATGATTTATTTAACTTTATGCAAGGTGATCCGCGTATTAATGCAACTATTTTTAATGCTAAAAGCTTAAAACAACAAAATAAAATCACTTATTCTGCAGGTTTTAGAGATACAGGATATTTTCTAAATAAATATTTACCAAGAAAAGCTGATGAGTCTACTCAACCGGGAAATACAGAACTTAATTTTCGTCAAAACTATATCGCCATTCGATTGGCAGACACTTATTTAATGGAAGCTGAAGCATTAGGTAGCTCAGGAGCAAGAGCACAAGCCTTGTTAGATGCTGTAAGAGCAAGAGTAGGTTTGGCACCAGTTACGGTTTCTTTGCAGGCGATTAAGGATGAGAGAAGAAGAGAGTTAGCAGGTGAAGGTCACAGATGGTTCGATTTGGTAAGGTGGGGCGATGCTTCCGCTAAACTAAGTTCAAGAGGATTTATTACAGGTAAAAATGAAGTATTGCCAATTCCTTTCAATGAGCTAATCAATACAGCTTTAAAACAAAACCAAGGTTATTAAAGTATGAAGTTTCACAACTTATATAGTTTCTTTTTTAAAGGTACTGCGCTGCTTTGCGGCGTGGTGCTTTTTCCTTTATCGTGTGCATCCGTTGGAGCAGATAAAGAAAGTGAGGTTCAGTCGTGGCTCACCAAGGACAATGAAAGTGTAAAATTACAGCAGCAAGCTCCGGTTAGGTTTGTCAAAAATGCCAATAACTGGCAGAATATTGAAATTGATGATACTCAGAAGTTTCAATATGTTGACGGTTTTGGATATACCCTCACAGGAGGCAGTGTTGAAGTAATCAACCGTCTTTCCCCTTCAAAAAGAAAAGCTTTGCTCAATGAACTTTTTGGAAATGATAAGAATTCTATTTCTATCAGTTATCTCAGATTAAGCATCGGAGCTTCTGATCTTGATGGCAGAGTTTTCTCTTACGACGATCTTCCGGAAGGGCAGACAGATCCCAAGCTTTCAAAATTCAGTCTGGCCAATGATAAAGACCTTATCGCTATGCTGAAAGAGATCCTGGCAATTAATCCTAAAATTAAAATCATTGCGGCTCCTTGGTCACCTCCGGTTTGGATGAAAGATAACGGTAAATCAAAAGGAGGAAGTTTAAAACCTGAATTTTACAGCGTTTACGCAGAATATTTTGCAAAATATATCCTTGGAATGAAAAAGGAGGGAATTACCATTGACGCTGTAACACCTCAAAACGAACCTCTTCATCCGGGAAACAATCCAAGTCTTTTTATGCCGTCTGATCAGCAGAGAGATTTTATCAAAGGTCATTTAGGTCCGGTCTTTAAAGCCAATAATATCAAAACAAAAATTGTAGTCTACGACCATAACTGCAACAAACCAGAATATGCCCTTGATATTCTGAAAGATCCAGAAGCTTATCAATATATTGATGGCTCAGCCTTCCATTTGTATGAAGGTGATATTTCCGCTTTAAGCACGGTGCACAACGCATTTCCTGATAAAAATTTGTATTTTACCGAGCAATGGACGGGATCGAAAGGTACTTTTAACGAAGACCTGAACTGGCACATTAAAAACGTAGTCATCGGTTCCATGAGAAACTGGAGCAGTATTGCTTTGGAATGGAATGTAGCGAATGATCCACAATATAAGCCTCATACAGACGGAGGATGTACGGAATGTAAAGGAGCAATAACGGTTTCAGACAGTGAAAATTTCACCAGAAACGTTTCCTATTACATCATTGCGCACGCTTCCAAATTTGTTCCTGCAGGTTCTCAGCGTATTGCTTCCACACAGACAGAAACACTTTCCACGGCGGCATTTAAAACCCCAGCCGGAAAAACGGTACTGATTATCCAGAATGGAAAAAGTACTGATGAAAGTTTTAATATCAAATATAACGGAAAGATTGCTCCCGTCATCCTTTCAGGAAATTCGGCAGCAACTTATGTTTTTTAATTTAATATCATGAAAAGAGTTTATTTCTTACTGGCATTTTCAGCATTTGGAATGAATGCTTACGGGCAGAAAACAGTTGATCAGAAAGTAGCAGAGCTTTTGTCTAAAATGACATTGGAAGAAAAGGCAGGGCAGATGGTCCAGTATAGCGGATTTGAATATGCTACCGGACCTCAGCAATCTAACTCGGCAGCAGTTTTAGAAGAAATAAAAAAAGGAAAGGTAGGCTCTATGCTGAATGTTGCCGGAGCGGAAGAAACAAAAGCTTTCCAGAAGCTGGCTCAGCAATCCAGACTGAAAATTCCTTTACTGTTCGGGCAGGATGTTATTCACGGATATCGTACAACCTTTCCGGTCAACTTGGGTCAGGCCGCAAGCTGGGATCTTGGACTGATAGAAAGATCAGAAAGAATTGCGGCTACAGAAGCTGCGGCTTACGGGATCCACTGGACTTTTGCGCCTATGGTGGACGTTGCCAGAGATCCTAGATGGGGAAGAGTGATGGAAGGTTCTGGGGAAGATACCTATCTGGGAACACAAATCGGGTTGGCGAGAATCAAAGGATTTCAGGGGAGAGGTTTAGGAAGTCTTGATGCTGTGATGGCCTGTGCCAAGCATTTTGCTGCATACGGTGCAGCAGTCGGCGGAAGAGATTACAATTCTGTCGATATGAGTTTAAGACAACTTCATGAAATATATCTGCCTCCATTTAAAGCTGCTGCGGATGCGGGAGTGGCTACATTTATGAATTCTTTCAACGATATCAATGGAATTCCGGCCACGGCAAACCAATATATCCAAAGAAATCTGTTAAAAGGAAAATGGAATTATAAAGGTTTTGTGGTTTCGGACTGGGGAAGTATTGGTGAAATGATTCCTCACGGTTATGCTAAAGATGCCAATGAAGCAGCTCAAAGAGCAATTCTGGGGGGAAGTGATATGGATATGGAAAGCCGTGTTTATATGACGGAACTTCCCAAATTGGTCAAAGAAGGAAAAGTAGAGGCAAAATGGGTAGATGATGCGGCGGGAAGAATTTTAACCAAGAAATTCGAGATGGGACTTTTCGATGATCCGTACAGGTTCAGCAATGAAAAGAGACAGAAAGAGCAGACCAATAATCCGGAGCATAGAAAATTTGGAAGAGAATTTGGCTCCAAAAGCATTGTTCTCCTTAAAAATCAGGGAAATATTCTTCCGCTTTCAAAAACGGTAAAGACTGTTGCCTTAATCGGACCTTTCGGAAAAGAGACTGTAGCTAATCATGGTTTCTGGTCTATTGCCTTTAAAGATGACAACCAAAGAATCGTTTCGCAATATGACGGGATTAAAAATCAACTCGATAAAAACTCAACTTTATTATACGCTAAAGGATGTAATACCGATGATCAGGATAAATCTATGTTTGCAGAAGCAGTGGAAACTGCAAAAAAAGCAGACGTGGTGATTATGACCTTAGGCGAAGGACACGCGATGAGTGGCGAAGCAAAAAGCAGAAGCAGTATCGGTTTCTCCGGCGTTCAGGAAGATTTGCTTAAAGAAATCGCTAAGACCGGAAAACCAATCGTATTAATGATCAATGCCGGAAGACCACTGATCTTCAATTGGGCTGCAGACAACATTCCTGCTATCACCTATAATTGGTGGTTGGGAACTGAAGCTGGAAATTCTATTGCTGATGTTCTGTTCGGAGCCGTGAACCCCGGAGGGAAACTTCCGATGAGTTTCCCGAGAACAGAAGGGCAGATCCCGATTTATTACAATCATTACAATACGGGAAGACCTGCAAAAACCAATACAGAAAGAAATTATGTTTCAGCGTACATTGATCTGGATAATGATCCAAAGTTTCCGTTTGGTTACGGTTTAAGCTATACGGATTTTAAATATTCTGATATGGTTTTAAGTTCAGCCAGTCTCAAAGGAAATCAGACATTGACAGTTAGCGTGACCGTTTCCAATACCGGAAAATATGATGGAGAAGAAGTGGTACAGTTGTATATCAGAGATCTTTTCGGGAAAGTAGTGAGACCGGTGAAAGAACTGAAAGGTTTTCAGAAAGTAGCCATTAAAAAAGGAGAAAGCAGGAAAGTAGAATTCAAGCTGACTCCGGAAGATCTGAAGTTTTTTGATGATGAACTGAATTTTGATTGGGAAAGTGGTGAATTCGATATTATGTTGGGAACTAATTCTCAAAACGTACAGACGAAAAGAATCATCTGGACTCAATAAGATATTCAATAGGAGCGGGCTTCAGCCCGCTTAATTTAAAAAAAATAAAAAACGGCTTTAGCCAAAACCTAATTAGTAGAGATGCATTCATGAACATCAAACTCCAAAATATCATTCAGCTTTGTACTGTGGGAATAGTCATCTTTTCTGCGACTAGCTGTGTTTCAAACAAACCAGATTCCGGGAAGAAGTTGATCTGGAACGATGAATTTAATGGAAAAGGGCTTCCTGATTCCTTAAAATGGAACTATGATGTAGGTGGAGATGGCTATGGAAACGAAGAAGCCCAGTTTTATACCAAAAACAGGCTCGAAAATGCCAGAATGGAAGACGGCAATCTTGTTATTGAAGCCAGAAAAGAGAATTGGCAAAAGAATAAGTATACCTCCGCAAGGCTTTTAACCAAAGGGAAGTTTTCCTTTCAATACGGAACAGTAGAAGTAAGAGCAAAGCTTCCCAAAGGTCGCGGAACATGGCCCGCTATCTGGATGATGAGTGAACATATGAAAGAATGGCCGGATGATGGCGAACTGGATATAATGGAACATGTAGGTTTTAATCCGGGCTATGTTCATGCTTCGGTACATACCAAAAAGTATAATCATATTCAAGGGACACAGAAAACGGATACTTTGATCGTGAAAGACGTAAGTGAAAAATTCCATGTCTATAAAGCAGACTGGACTCCGGAAAAAATTGACGTATATATTGACGGACAAAAGTTTTTCACTTACGAAAATAAAGAAAAGACCTATGAAGCATGGCCTTTCGATCAGCCTTATTTTCTAATTTTAAATCTGGCGGTAGGCGGTTTCTGGGGTGGAAAAGAAGGTATTGATGATCGTATTTTTCCACAAAAATATTATATAGATTACGTAAGAGTTTATCAAAATAAATAATGAAGCGAGGGCAGTTGAGTCCAAAAACAGAAAGAAAAAGATTATGAAAAAACTAATTGTGAGCTGTCTGGCAGTTGGAGCGTTGTTAAACATCAATGCACAGAACTACTGGAAGAAGAATGCAGGGAAAACAGCGAAAGTTATTTTAACCAGTTCCAAGACCAATGAAAAGATGGCGGATAAAGGAACGGTTAAGTTTGAGAAATTCGGCCAGCCGAAAGAAACAGATGCCTGTATCTTCGTGGATCCTGATTTTAAATATCAGAAACTGATCGGAATAGGAGGTGCCATCACGGATGCATCTGCCGAAACTTTCTATAAAATGCCGAAGAATAAGCAGAAAGAGATTATGGAAGCTTACTTTGGAAAAAATGGACTGGGATATACAGTAGTTCGTACGAATATGAACTCTTGTGATTTCTCCAGCGATTCTTATACCTATGTGGAAGATAATGATACGGCTTTGAAGACTTTCAATATTGCCCATGACGAAAAGTATAAAATCCCGATGATTAAAGAAGCTCAGAAAGCTATCGGCAAAGATTTTACCTTCTATTTTTCTCCTTGGAGCCCACCGGCATGGATGAAATCTAATAAAAGTCTGTATAAAGGAGGCAGACTGGAAAACCAGTATTACCAGACCTGGGCAGATTACTATATTAAATTCATCAAAGAATACGAAAAGAGAGGAATCAACATCTGGGGACTGACGGTTCAGAACGAGCCGATGGCCACACAGAGCTGGGAGTCCTGTATTTATTCTGCAGAAGAAGAAGGAGAGTTTCTTAAAAACAATTTAGGACCAACTCTCTGGAAGAACGGGTACAAAGATAAAAAAGTAATGATCTGGGATCACAACAGAGACCTGATCTATCAAAGAGCAACCACTACTTTAAGTAATCCTGAAACGTCTAAGTATGCCCATGGAATTGGCTATCACTGGTATGAAACCTGGAACAATAAAACCCAGCTTTTTGATAACTTGACAGAAACCCAGAGAGCTTTTCCTGATAAATTCCTGGCTTTTACAGAAGGATGTAAAGAACAGTTTAATATGTCAAAAATTTATGACGTGAGCTTAGGAGAATTATACGGCAGAAATATGCTTAATGATTTTAATAAAGGAACCGCTTTGTGGACAGACTGGAATGTGCTGCTGGATGAAACCGGAGGCCCGAACCATGTCGGGAACTTTTGTTTTGCACCGATCATTGCTGATACCAAAACAGGAGAAGTACATTATACTTATGAATATTATTATGTTGGTCATGTTTCAAAATACATTAAGCCGAATGCTCAGAGAATCGGAAGTTCTTCCAACAGGGCAGCTCTAACGTCAACTACTTTCATGAATGAAAACGGGCAGTTGGTTACGGTGATCATGAATGATTCTGAAAACGATATTGAAACGAATCTGTGGATTGAAGGAATGTCTGCCAGGCTATCGGCACCTGCACATTCTATACAGACTGTTATTTTATAAAATCAAATTTTATTTTTAGCGGAAGATTCCAGCCTTGAACTTTTGGTTCATTTTGTTTCAAGACAAAAGAACAAGTACAAAAAATAATTAATTTCTTCATATTAGCATTATTTTAAAGAGAACCGGCGGCCTCGTAGAGGCCGCCGGTTTATTTTTGATAAAAATTATTAATCAGATTAACTATTTTTACTTTCAGCGTCATATTTGTCCACAACTTTTTGCGAAACCCCTGTATTGCTGAACCCTCCATCGTGGAAAAGATTCTGCATCGTTACCTTTTGAGTAAGGTCAGAGAACATGCTTACACAATAGTTCGCACAGTCAAGCGCCGTAGCATTTCCTAGTGGAGACATATCGTCTGCGTACCCTAAGAAACCTCCGAAGCCTTTCACGCCGCTTCCTGCCGTAGTAGGAGTAGGAGATTGAGAAATTGTATTGACACGTACTTTTCTTGCGCCCCAATAGTTTCCGAAAGATCTTGTGATGCTTTCCAGATAGGCTTTGTTGTCTGCCATATCATTATAATCCGGGAAGGTTCTCTGCGCTGCAATATAAGTAAGGGCAAGAATGCTTCCCCACTCATTCATACAGTCTTTTTCCCAAGCTACACGCATTACTTTGTGGAAAGAAACAGCGGAAATATCCCAGCCTTTTTCTAACCAGTCGTAATTCATTTCTGTATAATGCTTTCCTTTTCTTACATTTACGGACATGCCTATTGAATGAAGGATAAAATCTATTTTACCATATTTCGCAACAGCAGCATCAAAAAGTTTTTCAAGATCTTCCACAGAAGTAGCATCTGCACCTATCACTTCAGAACCTGTTTTTTCTGCTAAACCATTAAGTTCTCCCATTCTCAACGCAATAGGAGCATTGGATAAGATAAATTCAGCACCTTCTTCATGACATCTTTCTGCAACTTTCCACGCGATAGATTGCTCATTAAGGGCTCCAAAAATAATTCCCTTTTTGCCTTTAAGTAGACCGTATGACATAATTTTTTAATGTTTATTTAAATACAAATGTAGCAATAATTTGTGTTTGCGACATAATAAAAATGGAGCCTTATTGATTTAAGACTCCATTTTTTTGAAAATATTTATATGACTGAAATTTTAATTGGTTTTCTTATTCCATTCTGCTTTTACATCCTCTGCTGCATCTTTTGTTTTTTCCCATGCATCATTGGCTTTATCTTTAATGTCGTCCCATGCATCAGAAGCATTATTTTTTACCTTTTCCAACCAATCTTCCTGGCTAGCTTCCTCATCATTGTTTCTTTTTTCATTGATATAATCTTTTGCTTTGGCAGCTAGATCTTCAATTTTCCATTTTGTATTGTCTGCTGCATTCTTTAAAGAATTTTCTGTGTTGTTCACTGCATCTTCCGCTTTGTTGTATTCTGAATTGTTCATAATGTGTAATATTTTATTGTTGTGTACCAGTAATTAAACAAGAACCATTCCTAAAATCCGGGGCTACTGTTAAAATTTTCTTAATTTTTTGTTATACTTTTCTAAATCAGCACTAACTTTAATGTAAAATATACTGTTATGGAAAAAATACGCTGTGGCTGGTGCGAAAAAGATGATCTCTACAGGCAATACCATGATGAAGAATGGGGAAAACCGGTCTATGACGATGAAACCATCTTTGAGTTTTTGGTTCTTAAAAGCTTTCAGGCAGGGTTGAGCTGGTATACCATTCTTTCTAAAAGAGAGAATTTCAGAAAAGCTTTTGATGATTTTGATTATCAAAAAATTGCTCTTTATACTGATGAAAAAATAGAAGAGCTCATGAAAGATTCCGGTATTATAAGAAACCGTCTTAAAATTAAGGCGACAGTTTCCAATGCACAAAGATTCCGGGAAGTACAGCAAGAGTTCGGCAGTTTTTCCACTTACATATGGGGTTTTGTAGAAGGAAAGCCTATTGATAATAGCCCGGCGGCTTTAGAAGATGTTCCTGCTGTAACAGACATTTCGGACGCTTTGTCTAAAGACCTTAAGAAAAGAGGGTTTAAGTTTATGGGATCTACAGTCGTTTATGCTCATATGCAGGCGACCGGAATGGTCAATGATCATATAAAAAGCTGTTTCATCAGGCAGTAATGAATTTTATTCAATTTTAATTGATAATAATGTAATTGTATCTGGCGTTTTTTTAATCTAATTGTTGCTGTGTCGCTTCAGAAGGGTTTTTGGGGCTGTTTAATATTTAAAAATGTTTCATTTAATAGTGATTAATGACACTGATTTCATAGACGATTTGGGATAGGTTTAATATATATTTTTGCTAATCTCTAATCTCTAATCTCTAATCTCTAATCTCTAATCTCATATCGACAAAATACGCCAAATGGTCATGCAGTTTTTCAGTGAAATGAAGTTCAGCATTATTTATTTTGGATGATGATTTTTCAAAACTGTACTTTACTTTTATACTGAATTCAAAATTGTCGACAGAAAAATCGGGCTTGTCTTCATAGAGTTTTTTCAGATGGCTTTTGATCAGCTCATCTTTGTTATTGAGAATAGAGTGGAGCTCAACGGAAAGGGTATCTTTTTCCTCATCAAGTTTAACCAGTTTCATTTGATAATTATATTCCATTCCATCTACCAATCTGGAGTTGAACTGGAGTTGGCTGGATAAAAAGCTGAAATGCTCATTGGGAGGGAAAATAAGGCTGTATATTTCCGGGAGCAGCAGAACGTACTGAAGATTTTTTTTCAATCCTGTGTCAAAGTCCTTCAGTCCTTTTTCGTAATTGGAAATCATTTTAATCTGATCCTTCTCTTCCGGGAAAACAGAAGAAAGTTTGTTCTGTTTCCAGAGTTCCCAATCTTTCCAAAGGTCTTCTTTTTTCTCAACGGACAGCATTTTCCCGTCGAGGTTTCTTTTAATAAAAAGGCTTCTGGAGATATCCGAAAGCGCCAGACTCTGCATTAAGAAAGGTTTCATAATGTGATCTTCCGTATCTCCGGTAATGTGAAGGAGCTCTATTGTATTATACAGAAAGTTATCATCCTTGTCCTGCTTCAGGACAATATCTGATGTCGTTTTTAAAGAAATAGGCGGATTCTCCTTTCCCATCAGAAAAGTATTCTCAACGGTCAGTGTGTAGGGTTGTGAGAATGATTCCAGCTGTAAAAGCGGGATGTTTTCTCCAAATAAAGATTTTGATAGGCTCATTGGTGTATGTGATGGGACAATTAAGTGTTCTTTTGTTTACAGCGATCATTTTATCCTACATATCATCAAATTCATTTCTTTCAGGATCTATATCTATATAATTAAGACTAAAGTTTTCTTGTAAATAGGGCAGCATTTTTTCTTCTATTAATAATGATTTTTCAATACTTATAACTACATCATCAATATCTTGCTTCCCGATAATTTGCAGCCAGTAAAATTTTTGAAGCTCTTTTTTTAATTGATAATAATTATCAAAATATTCATCCTTAATAATGTTACGCTGGTACAGAGGGAAGCTGGTTAAACAAATTTTGATAATCTAAAAGGTATTCATAGTCTAAATAATTTTTAGGACTATCAAACCAATGTTTAGAAAGGTCAGCAGTTCCAAATTGTTCAATGAGTTCTATTTTTTCATTTTCTTTTGTAAACTCTTTCAAAAAAATATTATTTTTCTTTTTATTAGAATAGAATAAGATTGTTTTTCCTAAATCACCATACCAGGATATTTGTTTATTATCAAACAGTATAAAATCTCCATTAACTATTTCACCTTTAGAAAAGACTATCATTAGATTATACTTAAGTATATTATTATCATAAAAATTAAATTTTATTGTCATAGAATCAATAGCGACCTGACAATAAGGTTTTTCATCCTTGTAATAATTGATAGTATATTCCAGTTCATTTTCAAAAGCATAATTAGCCCATTCATCTGGCGTATATTTTAAGAAATCTTTTGGAACATTTTGGCTAAACTCTGTTGATAAATGAACTTCTAATGTGGTTTGTTCATCCATTATTTTGTTCATTATTCCATTATACTTCGAAAATTCTGTTTTATACATTTTATAATACTTATTGCACAATATCTAAATACTCCGGTTTTAGAATACTTTTGTAGTCCAGTAGGTATTCATAATCTTTATAAGTTTCAGGACTTCTTATAAAATTATGAGATATATTAACTTTGGTTTTTTTTACCTCAGTGTTACTTTTATTGGATTCTTTATCAAGGGTTGTAATAAATATATTTGTGTTACCATTTAATTTAAAAGCTAATTCATTTTGTATTTCCTTGTCAGAGTCCTCAAAATAATTATTAATTTGCCCTAAAAACAATTCATCATTAGGAAATTTTTCATTTCTGTTCTGTTTAAAAACAATATCCATGTTAAACTTAAAATAGGTCATTGACAAATATATTTTTAATTCTCCTTCAATGTAATCCAGAAAGTCAACGGTGATATCGAAAAAGCTATTTGTAATATGGGCAATAGATTTTTCTCCATTATAAAATACTAGGTGGTACTCTTTGTTTTTTTCAAAAGCATATTTAGCCCAATCTTCAGTGCTCTTGAGAGCTTCTTTTTCTTCTTTATTAGGTTTCTTTTCTACGACTAGGTCACAAATATTTTCTAAGGTATCCTCTTCAGACAAGATCCTTTTTAGTAATTGATTGTATTCTAAAAACTTTACTGTATACATTTTTTCTATAATTTATTTATAATCCAGGTATTTGGGAAATATCGTCAATAATGGTTACTCCTTTTTTTGCAGCATGATCAATAATTTCTTTTGATAAACCTTGAGCATTTTCAACATGTAAAAATACCTTTTCCTTTAATACGGTTCCTAATTCGTCAGAATATGACTGACCATATTTTGCAGCATTATCTATGTAGCTTTTAGCTGTTTCTTTTGCTATTTTTGATAAATCAGTAGCTTTCCTTTCTATTATTCCTACACCTTTAATATAAGAATCGATAAATCCTTTTTTTCCATTTTTTAAAGAAACATGCAATTCCGATCTAAATAATTTTCCAGCATTGGTTGCAAGCTCTTCTGTAAAAGCATTCATCACATTGTTAAAACTATTACCTCTCATAATATTCTGAAACCATTTCTGAGATTCCAGCATCATCTGGGACAAGCATCGTCCAGAGTTGTGGACTAACAGGGCTAGAAGTCCTACAAAATACGTATGAAAATGAGCTACCGTAAAGTTATAAACTTTTTTAGGTTCGTAGCTGTATTCTGTTTTTTCAATGGAGATTTTAGTTTGTCCTTTGGTGATAATTTTTTCTCCTGCTTCAAGTTCAGATGCATCTTTCCATCCGTTTTCTGTATAAAAAGGATGAATCGCTGTAGTCTCAATCACTTCAGCTTCCGTATAAATACTAATGGTATGATCGCTTTCATTAACCATCAGATCAATAACAGGTTGCAGTGCGACGGTATCTGTGTCCTCATCATAAGCCCAGACCATATCACCGACCGTTATATCTTCAATGTTTTTAATGCCCTGTTCCGTATGAACGGGTGTGCCTGCCGGAAAACAGGCAAATACACAGGTTTTAAGCAGTTTTTTCGCAATATCGTCGACGCTTTTCTTTAAAGCTTCCTTGCTTAATTTTTTGAGTGCCGCTTTTCCCATTTGTTGCAAGGCCTCTTTCGAAACTGCTTTAGCGCCTGCTTTTATGGCGCCTTTTATTCCAGCTTTAGCACCCTGCATCGCTACAGTTCCGGTTCCAAAGGAAACAACTCCCACGGCTATAGAAGCTACATCCCAGATCAGAAAACCGGCGTTCATAGCAGCGCCCCAGCCATCGCCGGTTTGTATATCGTTGATGAGGTCTCTTCCGCTTCCCCAAACCGGGATCATCCCTTCAACTAATCCTGCTTCACCCACGCTATCGCCCTGTCCGTTGTCATCCAGTTCGCGTTGTGCCTGGTCCTGCATATCTTTTACTTCCTGGGCGGCATCATCCGGGAGCGGAACCTGTCCGCTGGTCATAAATTCTACTTTTCCGCCTACCGGACAGCGGCAGGTACTTTTACCGATCAGGGAATGTATTCCGTTTATTTTTACCTGCCACGTATCCTGCCATGTCATAGGGACAGTGGCAGGGGTGCAGGGTCCTCCGGTAATTTTGCATACTTTAAAGGACGGTATATTGATAAGTGGTGTGGCATCTTTATTGGTCGCCACCAGACAACCGTGGATTTTAACCTTGGTATTGTAGGTCGGCTTGAAAAAGTCCGGCGCGGCACCCTGATCACACATCATCAGGGCATTCAGCGTTATGTATTCTAATTCATCCATGATCTGTTGTTTAGAATTACATAATATTGGTATCCCCTGAAGACATTACGGCTGTAGGTCCGCCAGTGATTGTAAGTGCCGAATCTGTGGTTATATCCATAGTGCCTCCTTTACTGGAAAGTCCTAAAGCGCCTGCCAGTGCGGTGATGTCTATGGTTCCTTTTCCGGCTGAAGCGGTAATCCCTTCACCCGATATGGTAATAGAGTTTTCGCCTACTTTCAGAGTAATACTTGTCTTTCCGTCAAGCATGATGTTTCCACCGGCATCCATCTGCAATAGCGATTGCGGGGGAGCGTCTTTTTTTCCACCCACGTTGATGACACTGGAGTTTCCTGCGTTGGTGGTGTGATTGGCATTAGCATTGGTGGTGGCATTTCCGCCTCCGTCAAACTTCATATTCGCTCCTCCCTGATCTGTCAGAAATACAGATCCTGCTCCGTCATCCAGCTCCAGTTTATTGCCGCTGCGGCTGCTTAAACTTTTAACGTTATTGTTCTGTCCGCCACCGCCGCCAACACCACCATGAAACATTCCTCCCATTACAAAGGGACGGTCCGGATGCTGGTGTACAAAATTGACAACCACCTGGTCTCCAACTTCAGGAATAGCCATAAAACCGCGGTTTTTACTTACCTTATCGCTTCCGCCTGCATCAGGAGTCATCACGCGGATAAATTCTGTGTTATCCTGTCCATTTTGCCAGTCAAACTGAACCTGTATGCGTCCCTGGTTTAAAGGATCAGTGCTTGAAATAACTTTAGCGAACTGAGGGTCTGCTTTTGGCATCTGAAATTCAGGTCGGGGCATAAATCCGGTATCTGCTGCGATAGCTTCGAAATTCCCCGTATAATAACCTCTTCCATCTACCTCATGACTGATTTCTGTAATCATCAACTTGGTAAAGTAGGCCGTTTTATTGGTTTCAGATTTACGCATTTCTACATCTGCAGTACATCCCGGATACAAAAACGGGACACTGGTGGTTCCGGAAGTCATAAAGACATCTACTGCCTTACTTCCAGCCGTACCTTTCTGTGAGGCATCAATATCCATAAAGGTTGATGCTTTGATTGGAGCTATTCTTAAGGAAGGGGTTGTAAATGTTTTTTGAGATATTTCATACGCACGTTTCGCAATATCGGATTGATGGTTTATTTTTGAGGTTCCCGTTGTGAGCTTTTCATTTTTGCTGCTGTTGTAGCCATAAAAAGAGGGATTCACGTGCTGGGCTTTCATTTTAATCTTTATATCATGTACGCTGCTTCCATAAACCAATTGTACCGGTTTTTCCTGTGGTGGAAGTTTCCCAAAATGAAGAACTTCACCATCATAATAAAACTGTTCGCCGTAAGCTTCTGCTATCCTTGCGAGATAGTTGTAGTGGGTTTCTTCATATTGTGAGCTGTAGGAAACATTTCCATGCTGGGAATCTACTCTGAAATCGAATTTATTAGAGCCTAAGCCTTCTTTGATGACCCAGTCTGCAATACTGTTCAGACTGATCTCCTGTGTACCGCCGAAACTTTGGATGTGGGGTGCCGCATCCAGGAGTACGGTAGGGCTGTTTCCGGTAAGTACAATATTACCCAGACTGCCTTTGTCCTGACTGAATCCTACTTCTGTGATCACTCCTACAAAATTCCTTTCCGGACTTTCTTCTACATCTTTATATTTAAATACGACTGTGATCCTTTTACCAAGAAAGTTTTGTGTCTGCTCCAGATTATGATTTTCCGCATCTCCCAAAGTATCATGGGCTAGGGTTAGATTGAATTCATGATGTTTAATGGCACTCTGAGTGAGTTTAAAATGTTTGAAGTGCTTTATAATTTTACCTTCAATAATGATTTCAAGCTTGACCACACGGTTGATCCCCAAAAGTTCGCTTGTGGGAATAGAGCTGGCATTGTATATTTTGGAGGTAGGCTGTTCTGTCCAGATTTTATTTTCTGATACCAAAGCTGTATTAGGCTGGGAAACTTTGTTCATAAAGTTATCAGCATAGGAGAGTGTCTGTCCGGCTGTCTGTACAGTTTCCTTTATTTTATCAGCTTTTTTTACGGTTTCTTTACCTGCATTGAAAGTTGCCGGTTCTATACTATCCAGATCTTTTTTAGATTTTGAAATCTGGTTCTTTGATGATTTACTGTCTTGGAACATAACATATTTTTTCTGGTTAGTGTATGTAAACATCAGCCTGGCGAACAGGTCTGCATTATAGTTTTTTCTTGTCGCTCACTGCAGATGAAAATACTACCTGATCCATGTCAACAGATGATATCTTTGGTGAGGACTTTATCGTTCTTTTTTCACTTGATGTATGGGTAAAACCCGCTCTGTTTACTATTTTAAAATACAGTTAATGTTTTGTTTTCATAAATTTAATATTCTGAATTACAGATTAATATCGGTGTTGTGAAAATCACGTTCCTGTGAAAACAAATATAAGAAGCAATGGCTCGAATCAGAAAAAATTGGAATGCTATTTTACTTTTTGTCGTAGTTTTACTACTAACGATTGTTAGGCTCAAAATGAGACAAAAAACATGGACGCAGATGCACCTTCGTATGGAAAGGGACTTCCTTTTATCCTTTTTATTTTGATTTCTTAGCCCAAACTCAGATTAATTGGGAGTTTAGAAAAACTAAAATATTGCACTCTGTATAAATTGATTTAATTTTGCTGAAAAATCTATATGTTTTTTCTAAATACGGGAAAGAACATTTAGACCATTAATGCAGATATCTGAATTTATGAAGAAAATAGGAATTATAGGCTGTGGCTGGCTGGGATCCAGAATGGCCACTTCAATGTCCGATCGGTATACAATATATACTACCACAACCACTAAAGATAAAGTTGAGGATCTTTCTTTCAAGGGTTTCCATACCTCTGTCGCCAGTTTCCCTGATTTTCAGCTGGAAGAAAAAATTACGCAATGGAGTGAGATTAAAGATATTGATGTTCTGGTTATTACCATTCCGCTTTCCGGAAAGAGCTGCTGCGCAAGTTCGTTGTATAACAGAATACAGCATTTATTGTCGTTCATTGGTGATTTTGATGGACAAATGTTCGTGATGAGCTCTACAGGTGTATACCCGGATATTGCAGGAGCGTATACCGAAGAAAGTCTTTCTTCCGATCAGGTTCCGGGAGAAAGGATGATCAGAAACAGATATCCACAGGCTAATATTTTGAGATTGTCCGGACTGATGGGAGACAACAGGCTTCTTAAAAATTATAATGTATCAAATCTGGAAACTCCGGTGAATCATATTCATTATGAGGATATTTCCGGAGTAATCGAAAAAATGATTGAAAAAGGTTCAGAAGGAAAACTGTATAATGTGACAGCGCCACAGCATCCGTCAAAGGCCCAGGTGATCAATGCCCAGAAAAACCTGGCATCTCCTGAGAAGGCAGTAGGGGAAGGGAAAGTAATCCTGCCTTCAAAATTAATTTCAGAATTAGATTTTGTTTTTAAATATCCGGATCCGCGAGCGTTTCATTAAAATAACAAATTCTCATGGATTTGACAGGTTGCAAAGATATTGTGATGCTTTTTTTGCAAAATGTATTTTAAACTAAACCTTATAGGTGCAGAAACCTACAAGGTTTAGAATTCAAGTTTTATCCCTGAAATATATTTTATTTAATGATTCTATCCAATACCCAATCGATCAGGTTCTTTTCAGAAGCATGGTGGTCTGCGGAGAATTCTCCTCGTCTTCTGTTGGCAATAACATTATTGACGGTGATTGCTTTGTGTCCTAATAATTTTGAAAGAGCGTAGATCGCTGAGGTTTCCATTTCAAAGTTGGTGACTCCAAGATCATTTAAGGTTTCAAGAAATTTATCATCGAATGCCTTTAGACGAAGTTCTCTTCCCTGTGGTGCATAGAATCCCGGAAAAGTAGCTGTATTTCCGTGGTATTTGGCATCTTTGTAGTATTCTCCCATTTCTTCTGCCCAGTCCGAGAAATAAAGCATCGGTTTGATCTTTGCGTACGGGAATTTCTCCATAAAGTTTTTGGAAAATTCATTCTCGAAACTGTAATCCTGATAGAAATGCATCAGTCCGTCAAGACCTACCACATTCTGGGTTACCAGCATATTATCAACCTGTACATCAGGGTTTACACTTCCACAAGTTCCCATACGGAACAGTTCAAGCGCCTTATGTTCTGTTTTGAATTCTTTGTTTTTAAGATCGATATTCACCAAAGCATCAAGCTCGTTCATCACGATATCGATGTTTTCGGTTCCGATACCTGTGGACATAACCGTAATTCTTTCTCCACGCAATGTTCCGGTATGGGTATAGAATTCTCTTTTGTTTTTTTTGATCTCTACTTTGTCAAAATATTTTGAAACTTTTGCCACTCTGTCCGGATCTCCTACAAGGATGATCTTATCAGCAATATCTTCAGGTAAAAGATTTAAGTGGTATACACTTCCGTCATCATTCAGAACCAGTTCTGAGGCAGCAAGTTTATTTAGCATAACTTATATTTTTTGTTTTTTTAATTAATGAAAATAGCGTCTTTGTAAGGCGATCCGGCAAGGTCGTAGATGGTATCATATTCCTCTACAATTCTTTTTTGTCCCTGAAATATTTCGTAGACCGTTACGATCGTCTTTTCAAAGTTTTTGGGATCTTTTCTTTGAGTTGTGATTTCGTAGAATTTGTCTCCTTTTTTTAAAACAGAAACCATCTCTTCCTTAGTCGAATTGTTCGAGTTCATCATACCCGGGAAATCCATCACAACATCCTTGAGATCCGTATACTTTTTGTAGGGTTTTGTAACTCCGTTTGAATACACGTACACATTGGGTATCTGTTTATCCTGTTCCAGGCGTATCAGATAATAATCATTGCCTTTCTTCTCTGCGTAAACGGCCATTTCTTTCTTTTGTGAAAATGCACCAATGGAAAGAAGACCCGCCGCAAAAGCGAATAATACTTTTGTTTTCATAATAATATTTTGTTTTGATCTGCTGAAAATAATGTTAAAAATCCTCTCCCAATATCTTTCGTCATCATTTTTTAAACCGGCATGAAGAAGTCAGCCGTCCTTAAGTATAATGAATTTGATTTCGGGGTTTAAAATTAATAAAAATATTTCTATTTTTTATGGATGGAAGCAGGAAGATGGAGGCTTGGTATTATTGAAGTTAAAAGAAGGGCTAGGTATCGCTTTATTGTTCTTTTACAGGCTGCTTTATCAAATTGTATGATGACTTAAAAAATTCCAGTCGACACTAACTTTCTTCCTCCATCTTTCGTTTTCTAACTGTCTCACGAGAAACTCAGATGAAATATAAACATTTTTTAATCTGCACTTAAACTTAACATAACATGAGAACGGTACTTTTGCCGCTAAAAATTCATGAGATTGTATCCGCTGCTAGCTGTGATTGTGTTGATAGGTTTTGCTGTCATGTCTTTTAACCCTGTTGATAAGGGTAGAGAAAATGAAAATACCTTTGTCAATAAAGGTCTGTCCGATTTTAAAAACAGGCTTGATCAGCTGAAATCAGACGTATATAAATTTTCTGACGACCAGATCTCTCTTGAGGAACTCAGAAATTCTTTAAGCAGTACCAGGAATTCATTTAAAGAAATAGAATTTTATATTGCTTATCATTATCCGGAATTTACAAAAACACACCTCAATGCTGCTCCGTTGTTTCATATAGAAGCAGCAGGTACTTCGGCCTACACCTTGCCACCGGAAGGGCTTCAGGTTTTAGATGAACTGATATTTTCCGATGAAGCGCGAGACGAGAAGGATAAAATAAAAACCATTACTGATTTTTTGTACAATTCCTATTCAAGCTTTTATCTGAGTGCTATGAAGAATGGTTTAAGCCGTGGAAATAACAAAACCTTACCTTTAAGGATAGAGTTAATAAGGATTTATACGCTGGGAGTTACAGGTTTCGATACACCAGGTTCCCTGAATATTTCTGAGGAGGCCAGTCACGCGTTTACAGGCATTAAAAAATACCTCAACGACGATGCCTATTTTAAAAATTATAATGTTCAAAAAGCGAATCAGATTCTTGCTGAAGGGATCAGTTATCTTTCAGCCAACAAAGATTTTGAAACTTTTGACAGAATTGAATTTTATAAAAAATATATTCAGCCTCTGTATGAAGAATTGGGGAAATGGGATGGAAGAGAAGATGATCTTAAAGAATTTTCCGGCTGGAATGTAAAGAGTAAAAATCTATTCAGCAGTGATTTTCTGGATCCTTATTTCTATACGCTGCTGCAGTCTTCTGAAGATAATTCAGATCTAAGAAGTCTAGGGAAATCTATTTTCTATGACCAGAACTTAAGCCAAAACGGTAAAATGAGTTGTGCAGCCTGCCACCTTCAGGAAAATGCTTTTACGGATCTTAAAGCAAAATCACAGAGCAATGTAGAAGGAAAAACAGTCTTACGAAATTCACCCTCTCTTTATAATGCTGTTTTTGCGAAAAGATTTTTCTATGATCTTCGTGCTTTTTATCTGGAACAGCAGGCTGAACACGTGATTTACAATGATGACGAGTTTAATACCAGTTATGAAGACATTATCAAAAAATTAAAAACAAAACCTGAGTATAAAAAAGCGTTCCGTGCTGCTTTTAAAAATGGTGAAATTAGCAAAGAGAATTTTTCTAAAGCTCTTAGTTCTTACACTGCTTCCTTGTATTCTTTTGACAGCGATTTTGACCGTTTTATGAGAAATGAAAAAGACGTTTCTGATGATGTTAAAAAAGGCTACAATCTGTTTATGGGAAAAGCCAATTGTGCCACATGCCATTTTGCTCCGCATTTTTCAGGTCTGGTACCACCGTTCTTTAATGAGAATGAATCTGAAGTTTTAGGGATCACGAAAAAACCTTTCAACCAGCTTCCTGTAGAGTTGGATGCCGATCTGGGAAGAGGAAACAGTCCTGTGAAAAAAGAAAAATCATGGATTTATGATTACTCTTTCAAAACTGTTACGGTAAGAAATATCGCCCTTACCAAACCTTATTTCCATAACGGTGCTTTCAATACACTAGAAGAGGTAATGGATTTTTACAACCAAGGCGGCGGAGAAGGACTCGGGCTAAAAATGAAAAATCAAACATTGCCACCGGATAAACTGGAACTTACAGAAACCGAGATCAAACAGGTCATCGCTTTCCTGAATTCACTGACGGATATTAGTAAGGCAAGGTGATGTTTGAGAGTCGGAGTGTTTTAAGGTTTGAGAGTTTTTAGAACATGGTTTTAAGAGGTGTACAAGTTGTAAAACTCAGTAATTCCAAATTATAAAGACTCGATAGCAATATTGGTTCTAATCAGTTTTTCAAGATGTATCTTCTCAATGCAAAAATAATTACAGCCTAATAAATCTTTATATTACACTAAAACACTCCAACTCAAAAGACAACATTATTTAACAATTATTTAATTCTCTTAACATTGAGTTCCGAATTAATTAATATTCCCTGATCTTTATTTAAAGTCCTATTAACAGAGGTTTGGCGCCAAAAAAATAGTTTTGCAAGGTCTAATAAATCAATAAAAAATGAAGAAAAAATTACTTACAATTGCGGCGTTGGCAATGGTCGCTGGTTTTAGTGTACAGGCCCAGACCTTTTTGTTCAACAAAAACTCGTCATGGAGCTACAAAGACAACAACCAGGCCCTGGCAGATCCGTGGAAAGGCCAAGCATTTGATATTTCAACATGGGCAACAGGAAACGGACCTTTAGGATATGGGGATCCCGTGACCACTACCATCAGTTCAGGTCTTACAGCAGCTTATTTTGCTAAAGATTTCACTGTAGACTTGTCAACCCTTTCAGACAATATGGAATTGGGCGTAATGAGAGATGACGGAATAGTTGTTTATCTTAACGGAGTTGAGGTGGTGAGAGATAATATGCCAACAGGGGCTATTGCTTTCAATACACCTTCCAATACAACAATTGACGGGGCTGCAGAAAGCGTTTATAATATCTTTTCTATTCCGAAGGCTCAATTTGTAAACGGAACTAACAGGATTTCTGTAGAACTTCACAACAGAACCGGAACCAGTTCAGATCTAAGAATTGATGCTTATTTAAAAACAACAACTACGGTTACGCCACCTCCTGCATGTACAGGAACGCACATCAGTTGTTTTACTTCTATTGTTCCTACTGCACAAACCAATAAACTGATTATTCCGGGAGAACATAAATACCAGCTTATCTTAAAAGAAGGTGAAAGCTACACCGAAGGAGGCGGAATGGTAGGAGGTCAGAATGACTTTACCGCCTATGTTGCTAAGACAGGAAGCAGCACAAACGGCTATCTTTCTGTAAACCACGAAACAAATCCTGGAGGGGTTACGATGGCTGAGGTTAACTACAATTCTTCTACAAAGCTTTGGCAGCTAACAAGATCAAGAGCGGTAAGCTTCTCAGATCCAAGTCTGGTTCAGACGATCAGAAACTGTTCAGGTGGAGTTACGCCTTGGGGAACTGTTGTTACAGCAGAAGAATCTGTTACTTCCAATGACGTAAACAGTGATGGCTATAAAGATTACGGATGGCTAGTGGAAATTGATCCTGCTACGGCTCAGGTTGTTTCCAAAAATACAGATGGATCCAAAGGAAAACTATGGCAGATGGGTATTATGAACCATGAAAATGTGGTGGTTAATAATGCAGGAACTACGGCTTATTATGGAGAAGACGGTGGAACTCATATGGTATACAAATATATCATGGATACGCCGAATAATCTTGCTTCAGGAAATCTTTATGTACTAAAACTTGACCAGGGATTAAGTGCTTCAGGAGATCCGGTAGGAACTACAGCCACATGGATTCAGGTTCCGAATAAAGTAAAAGCAGACCAGAACAATACAACAGCTCTTGCTCAGTCATTAGGAGGAACAAGATTTAATGGAGTAGAGGATGTAGATATCAGTCCACTAGATGGAAAGATCTATTTTACAGCAAAAGGATTGGATAAAATATACCGTCTTCAGGATAACGGAACAACTGCTTCTCAGGTAGAAACTTTTGCAGGAGGTGCTTCCACATCGTATTCATTCAATACACCACAGGGAATGAAAACTGAAGCGTGGGGTGATGGGAACGACAATCTTACGTTTGATGAGCTTGGAAATCTTTGGGTTCTTCAGGATGGTGGAAAAAATTATATCTGGGTAATCGCTCCGGATCATACGCAGGCTAGTCCTAAAGTGAGACTTTTTGCTTCTATGCCGGCAGGATCAGAGCCTACAGGATTAACATTTACACCTGATCATAAATTCGGTTTCTTCTCTATTCAGCATCCGGATTCTACGATTTCTACGGATATCGATGCTACAGGAAATACGATCGATTACAGAGGGAAATCAGCTACGATTGTTATTGCTTTAAAACAAAACTTAGGAACAGCTGGTGCATTGGGTACCGTTGAAAGTCACAATGCTGAAAATACGGTTGAGGTTGCTCCGAATCCTACTTCAGGAATGGTTAAGATCAACTCTCCAAAGGGATTGAAAGATATTTCAGTTACCGCATACAATATGGATGGGAAGATCGTGTATACGAAGAAATTCAGTGGGGTAAACAGGTCATTGGATCTTGATTTTACCCATCAGTTGGAAACATCCCGTATCCTGGTTCTGAATATCGAAGCAGAAGGTGGTTTCCAGAAGACTGTGAAATTATTAAAAAAGTAAATTATTAATACCCATTTCGGGCGGCGGCAAAGCCGCCGCCCGAAATTTATCTCTATGAAAAAAATTGTTCTCTTGATTGCTGTTTTGTCTCTCTGCCTTGCGAAGGCACAGATCGATCCTGTAAAATATCCTACGTTTACCAACATAGATGAGGCTCTGAACAGTAAAAAGACAGTTTACAGCATGAGTTTCAGGGAAAAGGGGCTTTTTAACCTTCCTCCACAGATCTCGAAACTGAATGCTTTATTTTTCCTGAATATAATGGGAAATAAGCTTGAAAAAATGGATCAGGAGATCTTTGCTTTAACTGAACTGGAGATCTTAAATGTGAATGAAAACAGCATCAAATATATTCCTGATGAAATAGGAAATTTGAAAAAGCTGAATACATTTTCCATGAATCTTAACGGTCTTACAAGTATCAATTCTAATGTAGCAAAACTTCAACATTTAAAAGCTGTTCATTTTGATGCCAATAATCTGAATGTTTTTCCCGAAGCACTGATGGGAATTCCTGCTTTGGAAGAAATTAATCTTCAGGGAAACCAGATCAGCATCATTGCGGACCGTTTACATAGAATCAAAAATTTAAAATTTCTAAACTTATCTGAAAACCAGATTAATGACCTTGGAAACCTTTCTTTTCCTAAAAATTTAAAATATCTGGAACTTCAGCAGAATGCTATTGTAAAGCTTCCGGAAAACCTGTTCAAAGCTAAAAATCTTGAATTTTTGAACGCTAGCGACAATCATATCACAAAAATATCCCCTGGAATCAAAGGGTTGAAGAATATAGTCAGTATGAATCTGGCCAATAATAATTTAAAAGACATTCCTGAAGAAATAGGGCAGCTGAAAAACCTGAAAACCCTTATTCTTACAGGAAATCCAATAGAAAAAACTAAGATTGAACGATTAAAAAGCCTGATGCCGGAAACACAGATCTATTTCTAGGTCTATCCGCCGACTCTTTTGGTTTTATATCCCATTTCTTTAAGGATATTCATTATTTTATCACGATTATCGCCCTGAATAATGATCGTTCCGTCTTTCTCTGAACCGCCTATTCCTAAGGTGGTTTTTATTTTTTTTGAGATTTTCTTCAAATCATCCTCATTTCCTTCCCAGCCTTCAACAATCGTTACAGGCTTACCGTTTCTGCCTTTCTTTTCAAATTTGCACACCAGAGGTTCCTGCTGCTTAAATTCTTCTTTAGGTATTTCAAAATCCTTTTCCTCATGTTCAGGAAAAAGGTTCTTTAACTGATCTCGTAAATCCATAAAGCAAAATTAAATAATAATTTATAAAAGTGTGTCAGATCAACAGATTATTTAAGGTGAAAATACAGGTAAATATAAGAAAGCAGGGGGTAATAATTCGCGTACACAGGAAAGATAGCTGGTGACTGAAGCCTTTGAAGTCACGATTAGTGTAGACTTCGAGGACATCGGCTAACGATAGGGCAAGGACATAAATAATAGGATAGCTAAAAAAACAATTTGAACAATAATCTGTGCCATCAGCGAAATCTGCGCGAGAACAAAAAAGCAAAGCATTCAAACGTACTGTTTTTACCCGAATGTTTTTAAAATAAACCTTTCAAATTCTTCCATTCATCGGAAATTAGGTAGATTTGTGTAACAAAAAGTTATACGAAATGTCAAAAAAAGCAATATTAGCAATCCTTGACGGATGGGGACTGGGGACAAATCCAGAGGTGTCTGCCTTAGACAAAGCCAACACTCCATTTATAGACAGTTGTTATCAAAAATTTCCACATACAACACTTGAAGCCAGTGGTCTGGCTGTAGGACTTCCCTTAGGACAGATGGGAAATTCTGAAGTAGGACACATGAATTTAGGAGCGGGAAGAGTGGTATATCAGAATCTTGTGAAACTGAATATGGCCGTTGAGAATGGTACATTGGGGCAACAACAGATTATTCAGGATGCCTTCGATTATGCTAAAAGAGAAAATAAAAAACTGCACTTTATCGGATTGGTTTCCAACGGAGGTGTACATTCACATATCAATCATTTAAAAGGTTTATTAACTGCCGCTCAGGAGTTCGGATTGCATGAAAATGTTTTTGTTCACACATTTACAGACGGAAGGGACTGTGATCCGCATTCAGGACTTGGATTTATAGAAGAACTTCAGGATCATATGGCAACTACAGTAGGTAAACTGGCAACCGTGATCGGAAGATACTACGCAATGGACCGTGATAAAAGATGGGAGCGTGTAAAACTGGCATACGATGCTATGGTAGATGGAGTAGGACTGGAGACGACAGATGCTTTGGCTGCTATTAAATCTTCTTATGACAACAACGTAACCGATGAGTTCCTAAAACCTATTATTTTGGTGAATACAACCGAAACTGGGAATGTAGTTCCGGTAGCCAAAATTATAGATGGTGATGTGGTCATCTGTTTCAATTTCCGTACAGACAGAGGGCGTGAGATTACAGAAGTTCTTACCCAGAAAGATTTCCCTGATTTCTTTATGCGTAAACTCAATCTTTATTATGTCACTTTAACCAATTATGATAAAACCTATCAGAATGTACAGGTTGTATTTGATGAAGAAGTACTGAAGGATACCATGGGAGAAATCCTTGAGCGAAACGGTAAAACCCAGATAAGAATTGCTGAAACGGAAAAATACCCTCACGTGACCTTCTTCTTTTCCGGAGGTAGGGAGGAAGAGTTCACTGGTGAAAGAAGACTTCTGTGCCCAAGTCCGAAAGATGTTCCAACGTATGATCTTAAGCCGGAAATGTCTGCTTATGACATCACTAATATCATCGTACCGGAGCTTGAAAACGGAACTGCTGATTTTGTCTGTCTGAATTTTGCCAATACAGATATGGTAGGTCATACCGGAGTTTTTGAAGCCGCTGTAAAAGCCGCTGAAACAGTAGATAAATGTATTGAAAGAGTAGCCACTGCAGCGTACGAACACGGATATACCGTATTTATTCTCGCAGATCACGGAAACTCAGATGTAATGATTAATCCGGACGGAACACCAAATACGCAGCATTCCACGAATCTTGTCCCATTTATTGTCATGGATAAAGATCATACCTGGAATCTGAAACCCGGAAAACTGGGTGATGTAGCTCCAACAATCCTAAAGGTAATGGGAGTGGGAATTCTGGAAATAATGACAGGAGATATTTTAGTTAGCTAAAATTCAATAATAATGTCTGAAAAATGTCGTTATACTATAGATGGCGGCATTTTTGCATGATTTATATCAGTCATCGTATGGGTTGCATATGTTATTATGCGACAAATAATAAATAATTCATATCTTTGTAAATTAAAATCCATATAATAAAATGTATCAAACGCTTGTCAGAAAAGAAGTAATGGGAATTTTGGAAAAGGAGGTAGGTTCTTTTCTGGATAAATTTTTAACACCAATTGAAAAAATTTGGCAGCCCTCTGATTATCTTCCGGATCCATCAAGCTCTGATTTTAAATATGATCTTGAAGAAATTCAGACTTTCGCACGTGAAATGCCTTACGACCTTTTTGTAACGCTGATCGGAGACTGTATCACAGAAGAAGCACTGCCTTCGTATGAGTCGTGGTTGATGGGAGTAGACGGAATTGATCAGGAGAAGAAAGAAATCGGCTGGGCCAACTGGATAAGAGCATGGACTGGTGAAGAAAACAGACATGGAGATCTTTTGAGCAAATATCTTTATTTGTGTGGAAGAGTGAACATGAGAGAATTGGAAGTTACCACTCAATATTTAATTAATGACGGTTTCGATTTGGGAACAAGTATGGATCCTTACAGAAACTTCGTATATACAAGTTTTCAGGAAACGGCAACTAATATCTCTCACAGAAGAGTAGGGACATTAGCCAAACAGTGCGGAAACGGAAAGCTGGCTAAAATGTGTGGTGTTATTGCGGCAGATGAGGCCAGACACGCTAAAGCTTACAAACATTTCGTGGCTAGAATTTTAGAAATAGATCCTTCGGAAATGATCCTGGCATTTGAAGATATGATGCGTAAAAAGATCGTAATGCCGGCTCACATGATGAGACAGTCCGGTCAAAAAGCAGGTGAACTTTGGGGACATTTCTCAGACGCAGCACAGAGATGTATGGTCTATACAGGAAATGATTACATCAATATTTTATCAGACCTGTTGGATGAATGGAAGATTGAACATGTAAAAGGACTTACTGAAAAAGCTGAAAAAGCTCAGGAATATTTAATGAAACTTCCTTCGAGACTTCAGAAAATTACAGACAGAATTTCTACTCCGGATCTTCAGTTCCAGTTTAAATGGGTGAAAAGCTAGTTCCGGATTATCATTAAATTATAAAAACTTAAGAGTGCCAGCGTTTTCGGCACTCTTTTTATTTCTTATCTTTGCAAAGCTAAAAAAGGTATAAAATGTTAAATAATAAAAAAATTGCTGTGGATTTCGACGGAACTATCGTTGATGATGCCTATCCTGCAATTGGAAAAACGAAAACTTTTGCTTTCGAAACATTAAGAAGACTTCAGGCAGAAGGATACAGATTAATCCTCTGGACATACAGACATGGAAAGACTTTAGATGAAGCCGTAGAATTTTGCAAAAGTAACGGCATTGAATTTTATGCCATCAATTCCAGCTTTGAAGGAGAAGTTTTCGATTCCGAAAATCAATCCAGAAAACTGGATGCGGACTGGTTCATCGATGACCGAAATCTTGGAGGATTTCCGGGATGGGGTGAAATTTACAATATTATCCAGGACAGGATAGAATTCCGCGTAGAAGGAAAAGAAGTTCTGGCCTATTCAAAACTTAAAAAAGAAAAGAAAAAAGGACTTTTCTGGTAGAGTGGTTAGAAGTTAGAAGCCAGAAATTAGAAATTAGTTTTTAATGCTGCTTCTTTTTTTAAATTCATCAGGAAACCGCAGATGCCCAGAAGACTATTATATTATTAAAAATATACATTTAGCTGTAGTCTAATATCTGGCATCTAATATCTAACATCTAAAAAAAATGATTCAATTAAAAACAATAGAGGAACTACGCCTCATGAAGGAGAGTGCACACCTGGTGTCTAAAACACTGGGAATGCTTGCTAAAGAAATAAAACCGGGAATCAATACTTTATATCTTGATAAACTGGCCCACGATTTTATTAAAGATCACGGGGCTGAACCCGCTTTTTTAGGCTATGGCGGTTTCCCGAATTCTTTATGTATTTCTCCCAATGATCAGGTAGTTCACGGTTTTCCCAATAATGATATTATTCAGGAAGGAGATGTACTTTCAGTAGACTGTGGTGTTATTCTGAACGGTTTTGTAGGAGACCATGCCTATACCTTTGAAATCGGCGAAGTAAAACCTGAGGTTAAAAAACTGTTGCAGGTAACCAAAGAATCCCTTTACAAAGGAATTGCACAGTGTGTAAGAGGAAAAAGAATAGGAGATATCTCCCATGCCATCCAGAACCATTGTGAAAAAGAAGGATATGGGGTGGTAAAAGAACTTGTAGGGCATGGTCTTGGAAGAAAGATGCATGAAGATCCACAGGTTCCGAATTACGGAAAACAGGGAAGCGGAAAAGTCATCAAAGACGGTCTGGCTATCGCTATTGAACCGATGGTAAACCTGGGTACTGAAAAAGTAAAATTCCATAATGACGGATGGACGGTAACGACTTTGGATAATCTGCCTTCTGCTCACTTTGAGCATGATGTAGCTGTGATCAATGGTAAACCGGTATTGCTTTCCACATTCAAATATGTTTACGAAGCCTTAGGCATTGTAAGCGATGAAGAGAAGCCATTCCAATTGGATTTTTAATGAAAAGAGTAGCCAAACTTTTACTCAATACCCTACCACGTCCGATGCTGATCAAAATGAGTATCTGGGCGAGGCCACTTATCTATCAGTTTTTTAAAGGAGATAAGTTCTATGATCCTATCGACGGAAAATCTTACCGGAAATTCCTTCCTTACGGGTATGGAAAGCAGCGCGAAAATGCACTTTCTCCAGGAACACTGAGCTTGGAGAGACACCGCCAGATGTGGCTGTATCTTCAAAACGAAACGGATTTTTTCATTAAAAATGCCAAAGTCCTGCACATTGCTCCAGAACAGGAATTTCTGAGAAAATTTAAGCTGATGAAAAATCTGGATTATATTTCTGCAGACTTATTTTCTCCCATCGTAGATGTGAAAGCGGATATTCTGGATTTGCCTTTTGCTGATGAAAGTTTTGATATCGTTTTCTGTAACCATGTTCTGGAACATATAGAAGATGATGCAAAAGCCATAAGCGAGCTTTACAGAGTGATGAGACCCGGAGGTTGGGGGATTTTTCAGGTTCCGATGAGAAATGCTTTGGAGAAAACCTATGAAGATTTTTCTATCAAAGATCCAAAAGAACGCCAGAAGCACTTCGGTCAGTATGACCACGTTCGATGGTACGGAATGGATTATTTTGACCGTTTGAGGAAAGCCGGTTTTGAAACAGAACCGAATTTCTACTCCCAAAATTTTTCAGAAGAAGAAATCACAAAATATGGGTTAAGACAAAATGAGATCTTACCTGTAGTTTTCAAAAAATAAAAGCAACAACAAACCCGTCTTCAGATTCGAAGACGGGTTTGTTTTAATATAGATAGAAATTGTTTAGATTTTAGTGGGAAACAGATTTCAGTCCGACCACAGAACCAATCAGGGTGGCGATGAAAAATATTCTCCAGAAGCTGACAGGATCTTTAAAAAAGAACATTCCCATAAGAGCGGTTCCTACAGCGCCTATTCCTGTCCATACAGCATAAGCCGTTCCAATGGGAAGCGTTTGGGTAGCTTTGATCAGCAGCAGCATACTGATCGTCATGGTTACCAGAAAGCCGGCATACCAGTAATACATCTCGGATCCTGATGTTTCTTTGGCTTTTCCTAAGCAGGAAGCAAAGGCAACCTCAAATAATCCGGCGATGATTAAAATAATCCAATTCATTTTTTTTGATTTTCTCTCCTGCAAATTTCAGGATTTGAAAGGAGAAATAATTTTACATTTGTTAAAAAACGAATTTAGTTTAATCTGAGTCAGGAAGTTTGAAGCTGGAAGAGGGAAGTTTATTGATACCTTACAGCACAACTATAGTGCACGATTTATTCATTTTTTAGGGAAACTATTAAAAATGAATAATCAATAGTAACTTCCGGCCTCCCTCTTCCAGCTTCCAGCCTTCTTATTATTTTATTTCTGCCCGAATCCTGCTCAGGCTTACCTGGGTGATGCCAAGATAAGAGGCGATATGACCCAGCTGGACTCTTTTCAAAAGATCAGTTTTGTTGATCATCAGGTCTTTATAACGTTCCAGAGATGTTTTGAACTGTCTGGAAATAATCAGCTCTTCCGTTTTCACGAGTTCTCTTTCTGCAAATTTTCTTCCCCAGTTCGCAATGTGAATATCTTCATTGAAAAGTTTTCTTAAGCTTTCGGTTTCCAGAATATACAGATCACAGTCTTCCAAAAGTTCGATGCTTTCATAGCCGGGCTTGTCTTCCACGTAACTTTTCATGGAAACTATGGTTTCACCTTCACTCCCGAACCAGAAGGTTATATCATTGTCTGCCGTAGAGGCGTAAGCACGTACAATGCCTTTCCTGATGAAGTAGATGTAAGGAATGATCTTGTCAGATTCCATAAGGCAGAAATATTTGGGATGGGATACTTCTGTAATATGCTTTTTCAAAGAGGCCTTAGATGCTTCAGGGAGTGCATAAATACGGTCAAGGATCTGGTCTATATCCATAAAGTGAATTATAATGTCAAAAGTATTGGTTTTAAGAGTTGCAATACAAAAGTATTTCGTTTAATTTTCAAAATTAAGAAGATAAATATACAGATGAATCATTCAAATAAACAGCATCCGTAATTTTTTTTAAAACGATTAAGCTTTTTTATTTTCTAAAAGTAGACTTAAACCGTGAAGACCAGTTTTGTTTTAGTAACTTTGCAGTTCGTAATACTATTTATATGCATAAAGCTGGATTTGTAAACATAGTCGGAAAGCCCAATGCTGGAAAATCTACCTTATTAAATGAATTAATGGGAGAAAAACTAGCTATTGTAACGCAGAAGGCACAGACAACCCGCCACAGAATTTTTGGAATTTATAATGAAGAAGATCTACAGATTGTATTTTCAGATACTCCCGGAGTATTGGATGCAAAGTATGGTCTTCAGGAAAAAATGATGGATTTTGTAAAGGACTCTTTACAGGATGCCGATGTATTTTTATTCATCGTAGACGTCACCGATAAAGCTGAACCTTCAGAATTTTTAATTGATAAACTTAATAAGATCCCGGTTCCGGTATTGCTGTTACTGAATAAAGTAGACCAGACCAATCAGGAAGGACTTGAAAAACTGGTAGAAGAATGGCACAACAGGATTCCAAAAGCTGAGATCCTTCCTATTTCTGCTTTGAATGCCTTCAATACAGATATCATTCTGCCGAAATTAAGATCCCTGTTGCCGGAAAGCCCAGCTTATTATGATAAGGAACAGTATACCGATAAGCCGGAAAGGTTTTTCGTAAACGAAGCGATCCGTGAAAAAATCCTTTTAAACTACGAGAAAGAAATTCCATATTCTGTAGAAGTGGTGACCGAGCAGTTTAAAGAAAAAGAAGGGATCATTTTTATAGATTCTATCATTTATGTGGAAAGAGATACCCAGAAGGGAATTATCATTGGACATAAAGGAGACGCGATCAAAAAAGTAGGAACAGAAGCCAGGATAGATCTGGAAAAATTCTTTTCCAAGAAAATTCATTTGAATCTTTTTGTAAAAGTGAAAAAAGACTGGCGTAAAAACGACAGGGATTTGAAAAATTTCGGGTACAGATAAACTAAAAACGCTCGTGATTCCGTTCTATTAAAAGATTTTTATTACCTTTAATCTAAATTTTTAGTAAATGAACTATTTCAATTCAAATTCCAGCTCAGTACTTAAAGATATTATTTTATTAGTAGTGAGAGTGTTTGTAGGTTTTGCGATGCTTTCTCACGGCTTTCCAAAGCTTCAAATGCTTTTGGAGGGCGGTAAAATTGAATTTTACAACTTTCTGGGATTAGGTCCTTTAATGACCCTGGTTCTTACTGTTGTTGCTGAATTTGCGTGTTCTATACTCCTTATATTAGGATTGTTTACGAGAATTTCGTTAGGTTTTCTGATCTTTACAATGGTTATAGCTGCTTTTGTCGTTCACGGAGCAGATCCATTCGAGAAAAGAGAAATGAGCCTGATCTATCTGTCTGTTTATCTTCTCCTGATGGCTTTTGGCGCAGGGAAAGTATCGGTAGATCACATGATAGAAAAAAGAAGAAGAGCTTCAGACTGGTAAACGGGTCTTGAAATATAAGCAAAGAGCATTAGTTATCTAATGCTCTTTTTGTTTTTACGATGGCTTACAAGGCAATGAAGACCATACACCGGTTCATGTGATGATACCGTTTTCATCTTCTCCGGCTGTGCATGGTTTTATACCATGAAGGACATGATGGGATCTTTCCTCCGATGATGATTTTTAAATCACTTTTAGATAATTTTTTCATAGTCAACATTTTAATTATTTGATCTGATTAGTATAAAATTATTTAATTATATCACGATATAGGGTGTTAAAATTAACAGTTTCAGTTATATCACAAAAATCACTACTTTCGTAGAAAATGAATTTATATGAAGATAAAACTGACCATTTGCCTTCTGGCATTTCTCAATTTCTACGATGCACAGGAGAATATTACTTATCAAAAGCCATCTGCAGAGATCCTAAAACTGGCAGATTATGAAAGACCCCCAAGCGTTCTGATGAACAGCAAAAAAGACTGGGTAGTTTTTACTTACCGTCCTACTTATAAAACACTGGAAGATCTTAATCAGCAGGAAATGAAACTGGCAGGATTAAGAATCAATCCGGTTACTAATATTTCCAGCAGTGTTACCTATTCCAATAATCTGAAGATCAGAAAGATCAACGATAAAAATGAAACTCAGGTGAAAAACCTGCCTGCCAATGCTAAAATTACCTATATTTCATTCTCACCGGACGAAAAGAAACTGGTATTTACCAACACCACAAATAAAGGGGTAGAGCTTTGGTTAGTAGATATGGAAACGGCTACCGCCAAAAAAATTACTGAAGATAATCTGAATGCTAATTTAGGAACGCCTTATACATGGTACAATGATTCGCAAAGTTTGCTGATCAGAACGCTTCCTCAAAACAGACGAGCTCTGATAGATGCCACCAAAGATCTTCCTACAGGACCTATTGTTTCCACAGCAGACGGTAAGGTTTCGCAAAACAGAACTTATCAGGATCTTTTAAAGAATCCTCAGGACGAAAAAAACTTTGAGGTACTTACGGCCTCCGAAATTTATAATGTAGATCTGAATGGAAATCTTAAGAAAGTAAAAGATCAGGACATGTATTCCAATCTGAGTTTTTCTCCGGATGGAAATTATTTAATGGCCGTTGTGATCAAAAAGCCATTCTCATACATTGTTCCGTTAAGCAGATTCCCGCTGACGGCTACCGTTTATGATATGAAAGGGAACGCTGTAAAAGTAGTGAATGATGTTCCTCTGAATGAAATAATGCCTAAGGGATTTTCATCCGTAAGAACAGGAAAAAGAAGTATGGGCTGGAGAAGTGATGCACCGGCAACATTACTGTTTGCAGAAGCATTGGACGGAGGTGATCAGTCTAAATCCACAGAATACCGGGATGAGATCTTTATGTGGGAAGCTCCGTTTGCAGCTGCTCCGAAATCATTCTTTAAAACAAAACAAAGATATGAAGGTGTAAGCTGGACCAATGACCACTATGCCGTAGTTTCTGAAGGCTGGTATGATACAAGGAATACAAAATCGTATCTGGTAGATCTTAATAATGGCGAATCAAAAGTCATTGATGACAGAAATTACCAGGATGTTTACAGTGATCCGGGGAATTTCAATACAGCGAAAAACCAGTATGGAAGATATGTCATCGATATGAAAGGAGGGAAGACCTATCTGATCGGAGACGGATTTACAAAAGATGGACAGCATCCTTTCATCGACGAAATGGATGTAAAGTCACTTAAAAAGAAGAGACTCTACACTTCCAACGTTAAGAATGGTAAAGAAGAGATCATTGATATCTTAAATGCTTCGAAAGGTGAAATCTTAACGACTCAGCAGTCTCCAAGCCTGTATCCGAATTATTTCAAAAAGAATATTAAATCGAATAAAGCAGAAGCCGTAACTAATTTCGCGAACCCTTTTGAAAGTATTAAAGATGTATACAAAGAAGTAATTACGTACAAAAGAAATGACGGAGTTACTTTGACGGGAACGCTTTATCTGCCTGCCAATTACGACAGAAAAGCTAAAAAAGAAAAGCTTCCTTTACTGATCTGGGCTTATCCAACGGAATACAAGGATAAAAATACTGCAGGTCAGAATACCCAGAACCCGAATGACTTTACCTTCCCATACTACGGATCTTTCGTATACTGGACAACAAAAGGCTATGCTGTACTGGATGATGCTGCATTCCCGATCATCGGAGAAGGAAAAACAGAACCTAACGATACTTTCATTCCACAGTTGGTAGCCAATGCTGAGGCTGCAATCAATGCAGTTGACCAGTTAGGATATATCGACAAAAAGAAAGTAGCTGTAGGAGGACATTCTTATGGTGCTTTTATGACTGCTAATCTATTGACTCATTCTAATCTTTTCGCATGCGGTATCGCAAGAAGTGGTGCGTATAACAGAACGCTGACTCCATTCGGGTTCCAGAGCGAGCAGAGAAATTATTGGGATGTTCCGGAGATCTACAACAAAATGTCTCCATTCATGAATGCAGATAAAATGAAAACGCCAATGCTTTTGGTTCATGGTGATACGGACAATAATCCTGGAACTTTCACTTTGCAGACCGAAAGATATTTCCAGGCCCTGAAAAATTTGGGAGCTCCTGTGAAAATGGTTTTGCTTCCCAAAGAAGCCCACGGTTATGTGGCTAAAGAAAATATTCTACACCTTTTATGGGAACAGGATCAGTTCCTTGAGAAGTGTTTGAAAAAATAAAATAATTTGATAGAAAGCCCGTTCATGATTGGAACGGGCTTTTTTATAAATGTTTCAGTATTTCATCAATACTTGTCAGCTCCATAAAATTGTCATATTCCAGGTGATGCTCATGTTGTTCATGGCTCCACGTTACATGATAAGGAATGTGCGCTGCAAAACCTCCAATCTCCAATACCGGCAAAATATCTGATTTTATGGAATTTCCAAGCATCAGAAAGTCTTCAGGCTGACAGTCCAGATGTTTCAGCAGCTTTTGATAATCACTTTCCTTCTTATCACTCATAATTTCTATATGGTGAAAATACTCCTGCAATCCTGAATTTTTAAGCTTTCTCTCCTGATCAAGAAGGTCACCTTTTGTAGCGACTACCAGTCTGTATTTTCCTTTTAAAGCATCCAGGGTTTCAGTGACTCCATCTAACAATTCTATTGGTTTCTGAAGAAGTTCCTGACCGATTTCAATAGTTCGGTTGATTAATTGCATTGATGCTGTACCATCCGAAACTCTGCTTACCGTTTCAATCATACAGAGCATAAAACCCTTTACACCGTAACCATACAGGTGGAGGTTCTGCATTTCCTTTTTAAATAATTCCTGCGATATGGAATGCTGTGGCAGATAATCTTCGAGCAGTATACAAAATTCCTTTTCAGCTTCCTGAAAATAAGGTTCATTGATCCAAAGGGTATCATCCGCATCAAAGGCGATGGTCGTTATGTGATTATTCATTTTACTTTTGTATTTTTCTCCTGACAAAATTCAATATAAAAATTCAATCAGAAAAGGACATTTGTCCCGGATAAGATATGCTACGAACCAATCAGTTATTTTTAAACTATTTAGAAGATCTTTACGAAAAGCAGGAACGTAAAGAAGATATCACCAAAAGATCATTTTCCAAGGGAGAACGGATATTGACCCAGAATGAAAAACCTTCTAAAATAATGCTGATCAAAGATGGTATTACCAAATGTTTCTTCATTGAAGAAAACGATAAAGAATATATTGTTGAGTTTCTGGGAAAAGGGGAGATCATCGGAGAAATAGAACTGATCCGGAATATTTCCTGCCTTTGCAGCATTGAAGCGGTAACAGATGTCACTGTGTATGCTATGGCTATACCGTATTTCAAATCATTGATCAAAACCGATCTATTGTTGAATAATCATCTGTTGGAGGTCTTTGCCGAACGTATTGTCAATACTTCCAGAAGAGCCTCCTATCAGCAGTTGTATGCCGCGGAACATACTTTGGCGCAGCTTCTTGAACTGCAGGCACAGCAGAATATTCAGATTTCAAAAGAAGATATGGCTGCTTACCTGGGAATTACGGTGAGAAGTCTGAACAGAACTTTAAAGAATTTGGAAAAGTAAAAAATTAAGTAAGGAAGCTGAAAGATGGAAGAGTGAAGTTACAGAGAGCGCGCAAGCACAATCCTATTTTAATTTTTCTTTTTAAAGATTATTTTAACTGAATAAAGAAGTTAATAGCAACTTTCTGCTTCCATATCCTATCTTCCAGCTCTTTAGACTGATCTTAATTACAATTATTAACGGAACTTCTGCTCTTAAAAGTTTTTACTCCTTATTTTTGCAATGAAATAAAACCGGAATCTACAAAATGGAAGAGCTGAAATTCAGGAATGCTGACCTGAAAGATTTAGAGAAAATAGTGGAGATATACAATTCTACGATCCCTTCAAGAATGGTAACCGCCGATACAGAAAATGTTTCTGTAGAAAGCAGAAAAGAATGGTTTGAAGAACATAATCCTGAAACCAGGCCTCTCTGGATCATTGAAAATAATGACCAGGAAACAATAGGATGGGTGAGTTTTTCTTCATTTTATGGGAGACCTGCTTACAATGGAACCGTTGAAATGAGTATCTATATGGATGAATCATGCAGAGGAAAAGGGTATGGGAAGAAAGTAATGGAACACTGTATGATCATGGCCCCCGGTTTAGGGATAAAAACACTCTTGGGGTTTATCTTTTCTCATAATGAAGCCAGTTTGAAACTCTTCAGGCATTTCGGATTTGAAGAGTGGGGAATGTTTCCGGATGTAGCTGTTCTGGACGGGATAGCAAGGAGTTTGACGATTTTAGGAAAAAGAGTGGGATAATTGATACATAAAAACGGATTGCGCGAAGTCGGAGACTTCGTGCAATCCGTTTACAATTTAGTTTTAAAAGAAGGCTCCTTATCCTTTTCAATGTAAATGTAGCGGCTTTTTATCCCGTTCTGAAGCATTGACTTCTTTTTATTGAGCTCTTCAACAGATTCTATACTTTCGTTCTTAAAAGTAGCTTTCTGTCCGTTTTTTATATTTTCTGAAAACATTCTTGTTGGATTTTCATAAATGTCTTCAACATACTTATTGAATTTCTCGTTGGAAATAGGGATGGCTGCTTTTCCGTAGTGGGTTTCTATAAATTCTTTGGTATCGTATTCGGTGTCCAGTTTTTTATTGCTGATCAGTTTATAGATGAAATTTTTATCTGTGTCTTCCAGAATAAAGATCAGACCCGGAAGTCCTCTGAATTTATACGGACCTTCCTTAATGTTTACATCATTGGAAAACCATGCATTCCATGTTCTGCCACCAAAATCGGTGGTTGCTTTTTGAAGCTTGTAACCATTGTATTCCTAGGTTTCCTGAAGCAATTTCCATTTCATTTCGTCATTCGTACTGACAACGAAATAATCAAAAAAGTCCCTGTACCATTTGTTTTTAAAAGAATTGGGTGCCCTCTCAATCACCTGATCAGTTTTTGTACTGTATCTCGAAACAGATGCATTTGCGTTTTTATTGATGGAATCATAATCCGCAAATTTTTTGTCATAAAACTTGACAGATTTCGGACTGATATCAAGATTCATAAGATTTTGTCTGTACTCTTCAGAAGCATCTTTCCGATACTGAAGTTCATAAATAAATCTGTTGGTCTGTGACTGGTAGAATGAACCAGCATACAAAGCGAGCAGGAATAGTATTTTTTTCATGGTTTTTATTGATTCTGTTTAATAGCGTGACCAAAAATATAAAAAGCTGCGCGAAGTCGAAGACTTCGCGCAGCTTTTTTAGCAAATTTTTAATGACGTCAGGAAGCCTGAAGATGGAAGAGGTAAGTTTTTAGGACTAAAGAACAACTAAAGTCTTGCTTTATTCATCTCGTAAATTTCTTTATCACATCATTTTAGCAAACTGTATGAAGTTGTAAGCCTGGTAGTAACTTCCAGCCTCCCTCTTCCAGCTTCCAACCTATTAATTCTCCTTAATTCTCTTTGCAGACATATTTAAAAATCGCTTCACAAGGAAAACAGCTGAAACGGTAAGTCCCAATCCTAAAGCAATCCACATTCCGAAAGCGCCCATTTCTAAAGTAACGCATAAGAAATATCCCAAAGGAATTGTAATTACCCAATAGGCAATAAATGTATAGATGGACGGGATTTTCACATCCTGAAGGCCTCTCAGCATTCCTAAAGCCGTTACCTGAACTCCATCTGAAAGCTGGAATAAAGCAGCAATAATCATTAATTTGGAAGCCAGCATAATCACTTCAACCTCTTCTTTTTTAGTGAAGAAAGTAGGGAGGATGTTTCTTCCCAGAATGAAGACCAATCCACAGATACACATGAAAATAAAAGCTATTTTCAGGTTGTTGATTCCCACTTTTCTTAATTCAACAAAATTCTGTTCACCAAGCTTTTTCCCGATCATGACCGTGGAAGCCACACTGAATCCTACACACAGGTTGAAGGTAAATGAAGCCATACTCAACGCGATCTGGTGAGAAGCAATATCATGAGCAGAGATCAGTCCACAAATAAATGCCGCTCCCGCAAAAGCCGTTACTTCAAAGAACATCTGTAAAGCAGTAGGCAGACCCAGTTTCACCATTTTATCAAACATACTTTTAGAAAAAACCTGAATTTTTAAAGAAAAATCTTTGATATAACGTCTTGTTTTTTTCTCTTTAACTAATACTACGTAAAGGAAAACCACCATGAATATTCTGGAGATCAGTGTTGCTAGAGCCGATCCTTTTACCCCCATCTCAGGGAAGATCCAAAGTCCTTTGATGAAGACATAGTTCAGGATAATATTGATGACATTGGCAATGATTGTAGCCTTGGTAACGCCTATGGTATAGGAAAGACCTTCAGAAACTTCGCGGAGCGTCTGAAATGCCATAAACGGGATCATACTGATTGCCATGATACCCAGGAAGTCTACCGTATTGGGAATGATCTTCGCAGGCTGCCCGGACTGATAGAGTAGTGGCATCCCTAGAAGTAAAAGTGCCATTAAAATAATTCCTACAGACATATTGATGACAAATCCATGGCTGAATACAGAATTAATCGTTCCGTGATCCTGCTTGGATTGAGCTTCTGAAACCAATGGCGGGATTGCAAATGAGAATCCAAGAGCCAATACAAACACTGAGAAAAATACAGCATTTCCCAATGAAACGGAAGCAAGGGCATCCGCACCTAAAAGTTTTCCGACAATAATGTTGTCGAACAAATTCACCGAGACCTGCCCCACCTGCGTAAGCATTACAGGAAGAGCCAGAGTCAGGCACTCTTTCGTATAGTTTTTGTTTAAAAAGTTCATAATAGTTTATGATTCATATAAAATTTAATATTTAAAAATAAGGCAAAAAAAAATTTGCAGTAGGGCTACTGCAAATTGTTATAATATATTTAATGTTCAATTAAATTATTTCCTTACAAAACTTGCAACATCCTCCTCGGAAACAGAATTTCCGCCAAGAATAATTAATCTTTCCACCACGTTTCTCAGTTCTCTGATATTTCCAGTCCATGAAAGAACTTTAAGCGCGTCAATCGCTTTATCATCAAATTTTTTCACGGCAGTACCATGTTCATCGGCAATCATACCGGAAAAATGATCTACTAATAATTTGATATCTTCTTTTCTGTCATCCAATGGCGGAACATAGATTTCAATCACAGAAAGCCTGTGGTAAAGGTCTTCCCTGAACTTTCCTTCTTCAATTTCCTTCTGCATGTTTTTATTCGTTGCTGCAATCACTCTTACATCAACTTTTATTTCTTTATCGCTTCCCACAGGAGAAACTTTGCTTTCCTGCAATGCTCTCAAGACTTTAGCCTGGGCAATAAGGCTCATATCTCCGATCTCATCCAAAAAGATAGTACCTCCGTTGGCTTGCTCAAATTTCCCTTGCTTATCCTTAATAGCTCCTGTAAAAGAACCCTTTACGTGTCCGAAAAGCTCAGATTCAATAAGCTCAGATGGAATAGCCGCACAGTTGACTTCAATCATTGGACCTCTTGCACGCTCACTTTGGTTGTGAATCGCGTGGGCTACCAATTCTTTTCCTGCGCCGTTCGGTCCTGTAATCAGAACTCTGGCATCAGAAACCGCTACTTTTTCGATCATATCCTGGATTTTTTTCAAAGCAGGAGAATCACCGATCATCTGGTATTTTTTGTTGACCTTTCTCTTTAAGGTCTTATTTTCAGTTTGAAGATTTTTATTTTCCTTTTTAAGACTTTCTTTCGCTAAAGCATTTTTTACACTTGTGATCAGCCTGTTGATGTCGATAGGTTTGGAAATAAAGTCATATGCACCTTCCCTTAAACAGGAAACAGCAGAATCAATATCCGCGTGACCTGAGATCATGATAAATGTGCTTTCAGGTTTCAACATGATACTTTGCTTTAAAAGCTCTGTTCCTGAAAGTTTAGGCATCTTGATATCAGAGATCACCAATGCGAAATCTTCTTTTTCTATCTGTTTGTAGCCTTCAAGGCCATCTTCAGCGATAACAAATTCGTATTCGGTAAGTTCATCAGAAAGGATACTGTGTAATACTCCCGAGATTGCTTTTTCGTCTTCTACAATAAGGATTTTTTGCATAGTTGCAAATTTAGATTTTTTGATTCAATTATTAGCAAAAACCATACCTAAATATACTATTTTGAGTAATCTCTTCTGCCAAAAATAGCAGATCCAACCCTCACAGAATTGGCACCACATTCAATGGCAGCAGGGAAATCATCACTCATTCCCATAGATAAAGTTTTAAGAGTTTTTAATTGATTTAATTCATCAAAAAGTCCTTTTAAAACTAAAAATTCTCTTTTTACCTGTTCTTCATCATCAGTAAAAGTAGCCATTCCCATTAATCCGGTTATCTCAACATTGGAAAGTTTTCCGTCAATATATTTTTGAAACAAGGCTTTCGCCTCATCGATCTCAAGTCCGAATTTTGTTTCCTCTGCTGCTATTTTTACCTGAAGCAGTACTTTAATGATTCTGTTGTTTTTACCCGCTTCTTTACTGATTTCGGCCAGAAGTTTTTCAGAGTCTACACTTTGGATCGTATCAATGAATGGGGCAATATATTTAACCTTATTCGTCTGTAAATGTCCGATCAGGTGCCATTCTATATCTTTAGGCAGGAGAGGATATTTCTCCATAAGCTCCTGAACTTTGTTTTCACCAAAGACTTTCTGTCCCAGATTATAAACCTGCTGAACCGCCTCAACCGGATGCGTTTTTGAAACTGCCACAAGCTGAACTCCCAATGGAAGCTGGTTTTTTATCGCTGTATAATTTTCTTTAATATCCATGAATGCAAATTTCTGAATTTTAAAAGCAAAAAACTAATGAATCTGTAAAATAGTTGCTGACTGTTGCCCTTTGCTGGTTTGCCCGTTACTTGTTGTCAGTTTAGCGCTAATGTAATTTATCCCATGTATCATTAAATTGTTACATTGCTACACTGATACATTGTTACATTAATTAAGAATATCATTAATCTTCGGATACTGAGAAATTTTTCTGAACACAAATTTGTTGCTTTTCTGAAGCTTTTCGATAAACATATCCAGCTCGTTGATAGAATCTGCATCTCTCAGGTACTGATCATGCGTAAGAAAAACAAGGTGTCTGGATGTTTTTTCAAGATCATTCAGGAAGATGCTGTCTACTTTTTTGATCATGGCTTCGTGGCTGCCTTTCAGGGTCATTTTTTGGGAAGGTCTCCACTCAAGATCCCATCCGATGACTTTGTAACCCGCTTTTTGAAGACCATTGGCCGCGTTTGTAGAGCTTTTAATATCGGTCACATTAATATTGTTTAGCCTCCAGATATTTCTACCCGGAGTTCTTGCTATTTTATCATGAAGCTTAAGACTGTCTTTGGCGATATCAAAATCACGAACTACTGCATCAGCACTTTTGTAGAAATCTGTGTATTTGTTGTGGGCGTGGGTAAAACTGTGATTGGCCAGTTCGATCAATGGATTGCTTTTTAAAAGTTCCAGGTCATCTTTCTGTCTCTTGCTTCCATAGGCGTGTTTTCCTACCAGAAATGCCGTGGCGCACACGTTTCTTTTATTTAAAATTTTAAGAAGATTTTCCGTACCCTGGTTAGGGCCATCGTCAAAAGTAAGATAGATAATTCTTTTATCGGTTTCTACGCTCTCATCATCTATTTTGGGGACCATTTGTGTGGTGGGATGTTCCTGTGAGGTTATTTTTTCAAATTCTTTCACATCGGTTTTGCCATTACAGCTGTTGAATACAATTGAGGCCGCACTCATCAATGCAGTCATCCCAAGAAAAGTCATGTTTCCTGACTTTCCCCCAAATTTTTTTTTCATAAAGATAATGGAGATTTAAATAGTTAAAAATCGTTAAAATATTGCTGAAATGTTAACAAATTACATGCCATGATCTGTTAAATTTCTACTTTTTAATTTTATTTTAAGAACTTTATTTTAAAGCAAATTTTGAATAAAAAAGCAGGTCGGTAGATTATGTTTTTGAATTCTTTTGTTTTAACATTTATAAATGTTAATTCCATTTATTTTATCTATTTGTATTGAGGTTTTCTTATTCTTCCTATATTCGGGAATTATTTATCTGATGAATTTTAAATATTTATTTATTCTTCTGGCTACGGCCAATTTATCTGCTCAGAAGATTTCCGGAACCATTTTTTCTGAAAAACATCAACCTATTGCAGATGCCAGGATTGGAATCGAAAATGAAGATATCGGAAGTATTACGAATGAAGAAGGAAAGTATGTTGTTGATCTTACAGGTATAGATAGAAATAGAATATTGAAGGTCTATGTAAATGGATACGAGCCTTTTTACGTGAAGATTTCAGATTTTGAAGCATTACAGAAATATGATATTTCGCTTAATAAAAAAATATTCGAAATTGAAAATGTGAATATTACCCCAAAGAAATATATCCAGAAGAACTTTGGAACCAGAAATTCAAAAAGAGGGTATTGTGGATATGATTCTGAAGATCCGAAGAAAATATTCAGGGAATACGCAATTAAGATTAAAAACAGGAGAAAATTAAAGGTAAAAAAGATCAATCTTAATCTTTCCTTTTTCGCGATTGAGAAGCCTGTTACTCTGATTTTTGATATTCAGCAATCTGCAGGCGATTTTCCGGGAAAATCGGTTGTGAGTGAAACCCTGAAACTTACGATAGCAAAAGAAGATATCCGGGATAATACGATCTCTCTTGATGTGAATGATAAAAGTATCTGGCTGAATGGGGATTTCTTTGTTTCCGTGCGGGTTTCTGAAGATTTTAGAGGGAAGCTTTTTTTAGGAGGAAATATTTTTGCGTTTTCTAAAAATACCTATTACAGAAATTATTTTGGAGAATGGAAAAAGTTCTCGGCAGGAGAACCTTCTATTAATGTGGATGTTTTAATAGAGAAATAAATACTTACTCTAAAATTTTCTTGAGATACAGTGCATTTTTAATCGCAGCAGTTCCCCAGGTATTATTTAAAAATATAAATGCTTTTCTTTCGGAATGTTTGATTTTATCTGCGAGAGTATCTATAAACTCCGAGCTGTACTCCGATTTGTAAAGAACTAGCTTTCCGTGGAGCCTATAGTACAAAATATCAGCATGATTGATGATCATATCCTCAGGAAGATTTCCCGGAAAGCTTACTCCAGAAAACACAATATTATTTTCTTTTAAAAGACTGAAAATTTCCTCTGTCCACCAGGATTCATGACGAAATTCAATGACGTTTGGATAATTAAAATCGAAACTGGCCAAAATCAGATCTATATTTTCCTGGGATTTTTTGAAAGATGGCGGAAACTGATACAGAAACCCGGCAAGCTTTTCTTTTAAGTGAGTCTCAATATGCGCACAAAATTCTGAAACGTCTTCTTTAGATTCTTTCATACGTTTTTCATGGGAAATGGCTTTCGGAATTTTGATGAAGAATTTAAAATCATCGGGCGTTTCATCATGCCATTTCAAAAGTGTTTTGGCGGTAGGTTTTCTGTAAAAGGTAGAATTGATCTCTACCGTATTGAAAACCTGAGAATATAAGGTAAGAAAGTCTTTACTTTGGGCGTTTTCAGGATATAGCGACCCTTTCCAGTCGTTATTATAAAATCCCGAGCATCCAATGTAAAGACTTTCTTTTTTCATGATTTTTATTTTATATCTGCATCCAGATCTACCGAGTTTAAACGCAATGAATTCAGAATGACAGAGAGTGAACTGACGCTCATTGCTGCTGCTGCAATCATGGGTGATAATAATATTCCAAAGAAAGGATACAATAATCCTGCCGCTACCGGAATCCCCAGCACATTATAGATAAATGCAAAAAACAGGTTTTCTTTGATATTCTTAAGGAGCTTTTCACTCAGTAATTTAGCTTTAGCTACCCCTAAAATATCGCCTTTCAATAAAGTAATTTCGGCACTTTCCATGGCCACATCAGTTCCGGTTCCCATTGCAATTCCTACATTAGACTGGGCTAGAGCAGGGGAGTCATTGATTCCGTCTCCGGTCATCGCTACGATCTTTCCTTGTTGCTGAAGTTTTTTCACCTCATTCAATTTATCTTCCGGAAGACAGCCTGCTTTATAATGTTTGATTCCCAATTCGTCAGCAACCGCTTTAGCGGTATGTTCATTGTCTCCGGTCATCATGATGACATCAATTCCTTCACTCATCAGACGCTGAACCGCTTTTTTGGAAGTATCTTTAATTTTATCTGTAAAACTGATGAAGCCTAATACCGTTTTATCCTGCGCAACATAAGAGATCGTATGTGCCTTTGACTGTATTTCAATAGCTTTTTCTTTTAATTCCTTTGGAATGGATAGGTTGCTGGAGATCAGAAGACTTTCATTTCCCAGATACACCGTTTTTCCACTGATATTTCCCTGAACTCCTTTTCCTGAAATATTTTCAAACTGATCCACTTTTTCAGGGATTAAATTTTCTTCTTTTGCTCTTTTGATCACCGCATTAGAGAGCGGATGTTCCGAGTTTTGGTTAAGGGAAAAAGCAAGCTTTAAAATTTCGTTTTTATCTCCGTTTCCTGAAGTTTCAATATATTCTACGGACGGTTTCCCTTCTGTTAAAGTTCCTGTTTTGTCAGTGATCAGGACATTCACTTTATGCATTTGTTCCAGCGCTTCTGCATTTTTGATCAGGATGCCGCTTTTGGCCCCTTTCCCGATTCCTACCATCAGGGACATCGGTGTGGCTAAGCCTAGTGCACAGGGACAGGCAACAATTAACACCGCAACTGCATTCACAAAAGCAAATAAACTTCTCTTTCCTTCCGGTCCGAAAAACTGCCATAAAACGAAGGTAAGAACAGCAATCAGGATCACTATCGGAACAAAAACTTTGGAAACCTTGTCTGTCAGTTTTTGTATGGGAGCTCTGCTTCGGCTGGCTTCATTCACCATTTTAATGATTTGCGAAAGAAGAGTTTCATCACCTACTTTTTCAGCTTTCATGATGAAAACTTTATTCCCGTTGATCGTTCCTGAAGAAACCCGGTCATCGATACTTTTCTCTACTGGTACAGGTTCTCCTGTGATCATACTTTCGTCAACCAGAGAGGTTCCTTCTGTGATCTTTCCGTCAACAGGGATTTTTTCACCCGGTTTTACTTTCAGCAGATCTCCGATTTTCACCTGGGAAAGCAATACTCTTTTTTCTTCACCATTCACAATAAGATTGGCTTCATCAGGAGAAAGATTCATCAGTTCCTTGATGGCATTTCCTGTTTTTTTATGAGCAGCAGCTTCCATCAACTGTCCTAAGATCACAAGTGTCAAAATCACACAGACCGCCTCAAAATAGAGTGGAATCTCGTGATTATGTCCCCTGATTTCATGAGGAATGATATCCGGAAAAGTCAGTGCAACAATACTGAAGATAAATGCTGCTGCAACGCCTAAAGCAATCAGACTGAACATATTTAAATTCCATGTTTTGAACGAAACCCAGCCTCTTTTTAGTAGGAACCACCCGGAATAAAACATTACCGGAAGGGTAAGTGCAAGTTCAATAAATCCCTGTATTTGATGAGAAAAGGGAAAATTGATAAACATTCCGCCCATCGAAAGAATAAACACAGGAATGGTGAAGGCAAGGGAAATAAAGAATTTCTTTTTTAAAATGTTATACGTTTCATCCTCTTCATCATCGCCGTTGTCGGGCATTCTTACAAGGTCCATTCCACATATCGGGCAGTCTCCGGGCTCATTACGAATGATCTCAGGGTGTATGGGACAGGTATATTTCGCCATTTTCTTTTCAGGATATTTTACCAGGTCCATTCCGCATACAGGACATCCTACGTTGGAGTCATAGGTTTTATCTCCCTCGCAGTACATCGGGCAGTAGTATTTTCCGGCCATATCATCGGTTACTTTTGGGGCTTCATGATGATGGCTGTGGTCGTGATTGTGGGAATGGGTATGCTGATGACTGTGAGAAGCAGCATTTTTTGCAAGATCTTCCGTGATTTCCTCCAAATGCATGTGGCAAACCGGGCAGTCACCTTTTTCGTCATAGACTTTATCCCCTTCACAGGACATCGGACAATAGTATTTTCCAATGCTGTCTTTAAAGTTTTGTGGAAGATGGGAAGAAGAGTAGGTGGGCTTATGATTGGGATCTTTAGCATGTTTTTCTTCGATGGGTACGAGGTACATATTGCAGTCCGGACATCTTTCGCCCTGTTTGAAATAAACTTTGTCTCCTTCGCACTCCATCGGACAATAATAAACTGAAGAGGGAGAAACTCTATCCTGAGGCTTTACAAATGCAGTGTCAGGTTTTTTAGGGTCTTCCAGTTTGTATTTTTCTTCTAAAACATTATTTAAAACTGAAAGTTCGATTTCTTGATCGGAAGTGATGGTTGCGGTATGGGTTTCTAAATTGACATCGGCCGTAACTCCTTCAACGCTGTTGAGCTTTTCAGAAATTTTTTTCTGACATCCGGAGCAGGTCATTCCGAGTATATTGTATTGTCTTTGCATGATCCTTGAATTTATAGTACAAATGTCCAAAATGAATGGCTAAGACTGTTATAAATTTAAGGATAATAGTTATAGAATTTTGCTGTGACTGGGTTTGAGAGTTTTAGAGTTGAAGTGTGGAAGGGGTTTAGGGTGAGAGAATTTATATAAGATGAAGGGTTTAAGAGTGGAGACTTTTGATGTTTTATATTGTAGTAACCGAGCTGTATAGTTTAAAACACGTGTACTCTAATACTCTCCAACTCAAAAACTATCTAATGTTTTCCTTTGATGATCATTCAGTTTTTTGAATTCTGTAGGCGTAAACCCGGTAATATTCCGGAATTGGGAAGAAAGGTGCTGAACGCTTTTGTAGCCAAGCTTTCCAGCGATTTCGGTAAGGGTGAATTCATTATAAAGAAGCAGCTCTTTTACTTTTTCAATTTTGTGAAGGATAAAAAACTGTTCCAGTGTAATATTTTCGTTCTGAGAAAAGGTTTTGGAAAGAGAACTGTAGTCTTTGTGGATCTTTGAACTTAAAAATTCAGAAAGAAGAAAGTTTTCATCAATGTCCAGTTCGCTGATCTTCATAATGATCATATTTTTAATCTTATCAACAAGCTGATGAGCAGAATCCATAATCCTTTCAAAGCCTGTTTCAAGAAGACTTTTTTCTACGGCCAACATTTTTTCGGCCGGAATATCAGTTCCGGTTGCTACTTCTCCCAACGTGATAGAGTGGATGGCTACATCTGCATCAGCGAATATTTTTTCCACTGCGGAAATGCAACGGTTGCACACCATGTTTTTGATAAAGATTTTCATGGTTGATTCAGTCTGTCTTTTACAAATTCGATCTGTGTTTTTCCGTGTGGGGCAGGGTTTCCTTCATTGTCCAGATTCACCATCACAATTTTGTCTACGGTGATAATGGTCTGGTGGGTCATCTTGTTTCGTACATTGCATTTCAATGTAATAGATGACGAACCGAACTGTGATGCTTCAATACCTATTTCTATAATATCTCCCTGTTTGGCTGAGCTTACAAAATTGATCTCTGAAATGAATTTCGTCACCACTTTTGTGTTTTCCAACTGAATGATGGCGTAAAGGGCTGCCTCCTCATCGATCCACTGCAAAAGTCTTCCTCCGAAAAGAGAATGGTTAGGATTTAGATCTTCGGGCTTTACCCATTTTCTGGTATGGTAGTTCATGTTTTAATAATTTACTTCACAAATTTAGTGTTAAAAACCGGGTTTATCAAAGAAAGAGTATTTACTGATCTGAAGAAAATGATTCATTTTCTCAATCATATTTTCTTGGATCGCATGGCTTTTACTTTTTTTATCGTGTCATCACTTAAAAACTTTTGATATTCTTTACTGTCGGCGGGGAAAATAGCCACTTTTCCTTCTTCATTATGATGGATCCCAAATCCATAGCGTTTGGCCAAAGGGGAGGATCGGAGGCAAGGCTGTCCTTTGGAGAAAAACCGGATTCTTTCCTGTTCCTTTTCACGATCTGAAATATCATTTTTTATCGCATAACATTCAAACACGATCTCATCGGAAGAATATCGGTAGGGATTTTTTATGATCTGCTCATACTGGAGACTGGCCAGTGTTTTTATTTTCTTTTCTGGCGGTGTCTCAGCATGGGAAACAGGGCAGTCATCTGCAATCTCAATAAAGGTGTTGATGTAATTTGTGGTGTGCTTCATATGTATTATGTTAAGAATATTGAGTATTTAAATATAAAAACCGAATAGACCATATCTTCAATTCATATTATTCCCGGAATTCCAGAATGTCTCCGGGTTGGCAGTCCAGGGCTTTGCATATAGCATCAAGTGTACTGAAGCGAATCGCTTTTGCTTTGCCCGTTTTTAGGTTGGATATATTAGACAAGGTCAAATTTATTCTCTCAGAGAGCTCGTTCAGGGACATTTTTCTCCTGGCCATCATGACATCAAGGTTTATTATAATAGGCATAGTGGTATATTTATCGTTGTAATGCCTTTCTAAAGGCTTAATTGGATCGTTTTCTTTATTTGTTAACTAACTTTAACTTTGCGCAAATTTCAATAAAAATTTTGTTATTAACAAAATTTATTTGTTGTTTAACAATGAAAATAAGGTGTTGATTCGGGACACTACCGCAAATACTTTAAAAAAAGCTTTGATTTAAAATTTTAAATTGTATCTTGCATACGTTTATATTTGGAATCAATATTTGTTCATTAATTTATGTTGCTTTTCTTTTATATACCAAATTTTTATTAATTTTTAATTTTTATTTAAAATGAACATTTTTGTTTCAAACATCAATTACGCAACTAAAGAGTATGAGTTGCACGATCTATTCGCAGAATTTGGTGATGTATCATCAGCTAAAATCGTTACAGACAGAGAAACTGGCCGTTCAAGAGGTTTCGGTTTTGTAGAAATGGGAGATGAAGAAGGAAAGCAAGCTATCGAAGCTCTTAATCAGAAAGAATTTAACGGAAAAGAGTTAAACGTATCTGAAGCTAAGCCAAGAGAAGAAAAGCCAAGAAGAAGCTTTGACAACAACAGAGGAGGTGGTTACGGAGGAAACAACAATAGAGGCGGCGGTAGCGGCTACGGAGGTGGAAACAGCCGTGGTGGTAACGGTGGCGGAAATCGTTGGTAAAAATATAAGGCGGCTTTTTTAGCCGCTTTTTTTATACATTATTTTGTCTCTTTTTAAAATATGTTGTTTTTACAGCCTATTTTAAAAAGAGACTTTTTTATTAATAGTATTCAGAGTAGTTTGTTTAAACATCTAGGAAGTGGATGTACAGGTATTTTTGTCTTTCCAGCTTTTCTCTAAAGGATCAGGGAAGGGATGTTAAAAAGAATATTTTAATAAGTGGTGGAAAGAGCCTTTGATTTATTTCTCTTTGATTAGCAGAACTGCATTATCATAGACGATATTGGATTGTTTACTATAGGGTGCCCTGTCTCTTGAAATGTTTGAAAAAACTATTTTGATATGGTATTTTCCCAGGTCACTTTCCATAGAGATCTCTTTCAATTGTACGGTTTGTGTGGTGCCTGTGTTGTTTTTGAACAGTTTATTCATTGCTGAACTAAAATCTACTGCTTCTTTTGAATTAAGGATAACTTTTATGGTCCCTTTATTATTGATTTCCGTCTGGTTGTCTATCTGGAATGTATCTCCATTAATAGTTCTTAACTCCTGATCATAACTGTTGAAATTAATTAAGTATTCGTACCCTTTAATTGAGGTTACCTTCGTTTGGGATTCTAATATCAGATGTTCATAATCAGATTCGTGTGAAGTCTTACTGAGATGGGTAAAGCCATTTCTAAGAGTATTATTAATCATTGAAGAACGGGGCTGCTCGAAGTTTTCTGCTAAAAGGTCATGGGTTTTACCGTCAACAAGATTCAGTAAAAAATCTTTTTGTTTTCTTTCAGCTAGGAATTCAAATTTATTGGCGATTTCATCAACTAAAGTATCAGATATTTTCTTTTGAAAATCTATTTTGTTGTTTAAGAGAAGTTTATTCTTGTCCAGGAGCGTTATCAATTGATTTTGCTGACTTCTTTTCGCCACACTGAATGCATTTAAATAAGGAAAGATTAACGAGAAAACTCCAAAAGCAAATAAGCTTATCGGAATGAATTTAATACTTGCTTTTTTATTCAATACAAAATAAATGACCACAGCCAGCAACCACAAAGCTAATAGTAAAACGAAGTATCTGGGTTCTGTATAACCATACTCTAAGATCCTCGTAAATATAGCTGTGAACAACAGGACAATTAAAGGGATTATAGTATAGTAAAACAGTTTTGAAAATATTTTGACCCATGATTTTGCCTTTTCTTCTTTAAGCGGATATACAAGAAGCAAGGCAAGGATTCCCACAATGCTGTATGCGAGTACCAGATAGGAAACCCAACCTCTGGGAAGTTCCCAGTTAATGACTATTTTAAATGAATAAATATAAAGGATCACCAAATAAATGAAAAGCAGCGGGATGAGTACAAACTGGGTGAAAAACTTTAATATTACCGGATAGGCACCCTCTTTTTCAAGATAGTTCAGACCTGTCTCATTGAACAGGAGAAAGATAAAACTGCTTCCGAAAATGGCTAAGACATAAAATATATCAGCGTACAGCTCATCACCAAAGTTAAAATCAAATAACTTATCAACGGCCAGAATCGCAAGCTCTACACCACCGGTAAGTACGCCGGTGAACACGGCAGTCAGAAAGATGTTGATGAAAAGATTTTTATTGTACTGCCAGAAATTGAGTTGTTTATCCTTTTCCAAAAAGGCAGCAAAAGAAACCAGTAAGTGGGACAGCAGAAGAGTAATGGCAATGATGAAGCCATGGACCTCGGTGAAATCTTTTTCTTTTGCAGGTAAGATGAAATAAAAGCCAATCAGGAATGCTGTTCCCAATATTTCCAGGATTAATCTTTTTCCAATCCTTTGCGAAAGGATTTTTAAAGCAAACATCAAAGAAATTCCGAGGCAGCAGCAAATTGTAAATTTAGCATGGATGAATAAAAAGTCATGGTCATATTTACTATCCAATATACGGATAGCTCCGATAGAGGAGAGTAGTCCCATTAATAAAACCATCGGATAGCGAAGGATGACATCCTGCGCTTTTCCGGCTATTTCCTGGAATTTTGTTTTCATGACCTGTGTGTTTTATGTTTAGTCTTTTTTCTTCTTTTTCTTCTTGTCTTTTGATTTGACTTTTTTGACTTTTTTAGGATTTAAGACCTCTTCTGCATACTCAAATTTCGGTTCTTCAATTTTAGCAGGAACAATCTCTATTTTAAGATCAAAATAATTTTTCAGATCATTCTGGGATATTAATTTCTCGTTATATAAAAAGTCCAGAATTTCCCTCCCTGAATCATTGAAAAAATTATGGGAAAGCTCTTTCAGTAGAAATTTTCTGTATTCCTCAGAAGGAACAACTACGGTATATTTAAAGATTCTACCTTCTTTTTGAGTGGTGATATATCCCTTTTCCACTAATATTTTCAGGTAAGTAGAAACGGTATTCTGATGCGGCTTCGGTTCAGGATGCTGCTCCATAATGTCTTTAAGATAAAAAGATTCAAGCTTCCAAAACAGCTTCATAAAATTTTCCTCAGCAGCGGTAAGATGATTTATTTTCATAGAATTCTTAATGTTGAAATTGTATATTGCAATAAAGATAGATAAAAGATACCAAAAATGCTATTCCGGCGCCCATAAATACTTCCTTTACGGTATGTCTTTTTAAAATAATTCTTGTAATTCCCACTAAAGCAGCAATTCCCAGCCATATCAATCCGGCTTTCCAGTTCAGTGTGAAAAACAAGGCGGCAACAAATACATTAAAGGCTGTATGCATCGAGCTTTTAATAAAAAAATTACTGATCTGCATCGTGAAAATTAAAATAAGAATAAAGAGCATTACAAGATCTATATACCCGTTTCTGAAATAGCTGAAAATCAGATAAACGATGACACAGGCGGCAATAAAGATATATAACGTTTTCCGTTGAACACGGTCAGAGACATCCATATTAGTGTATCTTCCGGTCTTTACATTCCATACCAGCCATATTACTACCGGAGCAATGATCATTAATAATATAGGAGCAAAGTAAAGAATAGAGTCTTTCAGTGAATATTCCCTTACACTCATATAAATGAAGAAAATAAATAAAGAAACAAGTGGATTAAAAAAATCTGAGATAATTTTTGAAATTTTATGTACCAGTAAAGGCTGTTTTTCTTCCATGTTCAAGTTTAAAATTCAAATATAACACTATAAGCAAAAAAACAATTAGTATGTATACGATAAAAACAAAGTTTTTTTTATAATTTTGCTCAAATATTCATCATAAAAAAGCAAGAGCTAGCACATGAAAGAATTTTCTAAAGAGATATACCTGAAGTGGTATGAAGATATGACAATGTGGAGAAGGTTTGAAGACAAATGCCGTTCTCTTTATCTAAAACAAAAGATCAGAGGTTTTTTACATTTGTATAACGGTCAGGAGGCTATCCCTGCCGGCTTCACGCATGCAATGGATTTAACGAAGGATAGTATGATTACTGCTTACAGATGCCACATCCATCCAATGGCGATGGGAGTAGATCCTAAGAGAATCATGGCTGAACTTTGCGGTAAAGCTACCGGAACGTCCGGAGGTATGGGTGGTTCTATGCACATTTTCAGCAAAGAACACCGTTTCTATGGTGGACACGGTATCGTAGGAGGACAGATTCCTTTGGGAGCTGGAATTGCTTTTGCAGATAAGTATTTTGACAGAAAAGCGGTAAACATCTGTTTCTTCGGAGACGGAGCAGCAAGACAGGGATCGCTTCACGAAACATTCAATATGGCGATGAACTGGAAACTTCCTGTCGTATTTGTTGTTGAAAACAACCAGTATGCAATGGGAACTTCTGTGAAAAGAACAGCCAACCATGAAGATATCTATAAATTAGGATTAGGATATGAAATGCCTTGTCTTGCAGTAGATGCAATGGATCCGGAGAAAGTAGCGGAAGCTGCTTACGAAGCGATCGAAAGAGCAAGAAGAGGAGATGGACCTACTTTCATTGAAGCCAGAACATACCGTTACAGAGGACACTCTATGTCTGATGCTGAACCTTACAGAAGCAAGGAAGAAGTAGCTATTCATAAGAATGATGATCCGATGGAACTGGTAAAACATAGAATTTTGGAAAACGGATGGGCTACAGAAGCTGAATTGGAAGTGGTAGACAACAAATCAAGAGATTTTGTGGATGAGTGCATCGAATTCATGGAAAACTCTCCATATCCGGACACAGACAAAATCTATGAATATGTGTATGCTCAGGAAAATTACCCATTCTTAGATAAATTAGAAAACTAAAATAATTTGCTGATCAGATGATAGATGATGTGTTAATTCAATATTCACTGTTCTTATCATCACATCATCACATTAACAAATTAATACAATAAATTATGGCAGAAGTAATTACGATGCCCCGCCTTTCCGACACTATGACGGAAGGTAAAGTGGCGAAATGGCATAAAAACGTAGGAGATAAAGTAAAAGAAGGAGATATTTTAGCCGAAATTGAAACAGATAAAGCTGTTCAGGATTTCGAATCTGAAATAAACGGAACTCTTTTATACATTGGTGTAGACGAAGGATCTGCTGCTGCTGTAGACTCTGTTTTAGCGATTATAGGAAATGAGGGGGAAGATATTTCAGGATTAACCGGTGGAGCTGCTGCTCCTGCTGCAGGTGGTTCTGAAGAAAAAAAATCTGAAGAAGAATCGAAAACAGAAAATAAGGTTACCAGCGTAGAGCAAACTACTGCGGAGGTTCCGGCAGGCGTAGAAATTATTACAATGCCGAGACTTTCTGATACCATGACCGAAGGTAAGGTAGCGAAATGGCATAAAAATGTAGGCGATACCGTAAAAGAAGGTGATCTTCTTGCTGAAATCGAAACAGATAAAGCAGTTCAGGACTTTGAATCTGAATTCAATGGAGTCCTATTGAAGCAAGGGGTAGAAGAAGGCGGTGCAGCTCCTGTAGATTCAGTTTTAGCGATTATCGGACCGGAAGGAACAGACGTTTCTGCGGTTGGTGCTCCAAAAGCAGCTGCTCAGTTCACTGAAAAACCTGCTGAACAGAAAACTGAAGCTAAAGCAGAAGAAAAAGCAGCACCGGCTGTAAGTTCTTCTTCTTCAGACAGAGTAGCAATTTCTCCATTAGCTAAAAAAATGGCTCAGGACAAAGGTGTTGACATCAACAGCGTTAATGGGTCAGGAGAAAACGGAAGAATCGTTAAAAAAGATATTGAAAACTATCAGCCTTCCCAGGCACAGGCTCAGCCTTCTGTTTCTGCTCCGGCAGCAGCTCAGGTTGCACTGAGTTTTGTTCAGGGTGAAGATACAGAAACACCAAATTCTCAGGTAAGAAATATTATTGCAAAACGTCTTGCTGAAAGTAAATTCTCTGCTCCTCACTATTATCTGATGGTGGAGATTAATATGGATAAAGCGATTGAGGCCAGAAAAGAAATCAATTCTTTACCGGACACTAAAATCTCTTTCAATGATATGATCATTAAAGCGACTGCTGTTGCTTTAAGAAAACATCCGCAGGTGAATTCAAGCTGGGCAGGAGATAAGGTGATCCACAGAGGAAATATCAATGTAGGTGTAGCAGTAGCTATTCCTGACGGATTAGTAGTTCCTGTACTTAAAAATACAGATCAGATGAACTACACTCAGATTTCTGCAGCGGTAAAAGATATGGCGACAAGAGCTAAAAATAAAGGCCTTAAAGCGAATGAAATGGAAGGTTCTACATTCTCAGTTTCAAACTTGGGTATGTTCGGAATTGAAACATTTACAAGTATCATCAACCAGCCGAACTCTGCGATCCTTTCAGTAGGAGCGATCATTGAAAAACCGATTGTTAAAGACGGTCAGATCGTAGTAGGAAATATCATGAAGCTTTCTTTAGCATGCGACCACAGAGTGGTAGACGGTGCTACCGGAGCTCAGTTCTTACAGACTTTAAAAACATATCTGGAAAGTCCTTTAACGCTGTTACTGTAACAGTTCAGATTGTAAATATTAAAACCTCTCGCTTTGAGAGGTTTTTTTGTTTAAACTTATCAATAAATTTATTCAATACAGGCCTTAAAAGTTTAATTAATTAAAGTATTTGTTCTGTAAAGTATAAAAAAATTTAATTTATTATTTTTTGCTTTAATTAATTATGTTTTTATTTTGGTAATTGCTATTTTTGAATCATGATTAAAGCGAGTAATATCCATAAATCTTATGGGAATTTAGAAGTACTGAAAGGAGTTGATATTCACATTAAAACGGGTGAAGTGGTTTCCATTGTAGGCGAATCCGGAGCGGGAAAGTCTACATTGCTTCAGATCTTAGGAACTTTGGATCACCCAAGCAATTCCAGTAAGTACAATACGGAAATTAGCATTGCAGGAGAGTCTTTCATCAATATGAATGATAAGCAGCTTTCCAAATTCAGAAACCAGAATATCGGTTTTGTATTTCAGTTTCACCAGCTTCTTCCGGAATTTACGGCTTTAGAAAATGTACTGCTTCCTACAAAAATAGGAGGGGCAAACGAAAAAGAGGCTTTAGACAAAGCATATGCTTTATTTGAAGATCTTAGAATAGAGCAGAGGCTGAATCATAAGCCCAACCAACTATCTGGGGGAGAAGCGCAGAGGGTAGCGGTAGCAAGAGCTTTGATTAATTCTCCAAAAATTATTTTTGCTGATGAACCTACGGGTAACTTAGATTCGAAAAATGCTGATGATCTTCACAGATTATTTTTTGATCTGAGGGATAAATATAACCAGACTTTTGTCATTGTAACACACAATCCAAACCTTGCTGAAATCACTGACAGAAAATTGGTGATGAAAGATGGAATGATCATCGAATAAATCCCTATTACTCTTAATGAAAAAGTTTATTTTCCTGTTCCTTTTTGTTATTACCTGCTCCAAAGCTGAGTCTCAGGAAAATAATACGTCGGAGATCCTTCCGGCGGCAAAAATTTTGGAAATTAAAAACTTTGTAAAGGGAAAAAATTATAATCAGGATATAGCCGTTTTTATTAATTTTAAAACCTATTCCGGGAAATACCGTTACTTTGTTTACGATTTAAAAAACAATAAAATATTGCAAAAAGCAGTTGTTTCCCATGGTTCAGGCTCAGTTGTCAAGAACTCAGATGCTTTGAAATTCAGCAATACAGAAGGATCATATCAGTCCTCACTGGGAAAATATGAAATCCTCAATAGCTATAGCGGGAAATTCGGAAAAGCTTACAGGTTGAATGGCCTGGATGACGGCAACAGCAATGCGATGCAGCGGGCAATCGTGCTGCATTCATTAGGATGTGTTCCGGATCAGGAATCCCAAAATCCAGCCTGTTTGAGTTTAGGATGTCCTATGCTTTCTCAAAATGCACTGATTCAAACGGCTAAGTATATTGATCATTCAAAACAGCCTGTTATCATGTATGCATTTTATTAAATTTATCCAAATGATTTAAAGGCTATAATTTGTAACTTCATCTCTAATCTCTAATCTCTAATCTCTAATCTCTAATCTCTAAAAGATGACCATAAAATTACTTGCTAAAGACGACAGACCCCGGGAGAAATTTTTACAGAAAGGTAAAAGTTCACTTTCTGATTCTGAACTTTTAGCGATTATTATGGGAAGCGGAAGCAGGGATGAGAGTGCGTTGGAATTGGCGAGAAAAATTCTATCATCGGTAAATAACAGTTGGCACCAGCTGAGTCTTCTTTCCAGTAAAGAACTGATGAAATTCAAAGGAATAGGGGAAGTAAAAGCTCTTTCCATTATTGCAGCATTAGAAATAGGAAAAAGAAGAGCGGTTCAGGAAATTCCTGACAAACCGGTAATTTCCAACAGTAAGGATGCCTATTTTATCCTTAAAAACCAATTATCAGACTTAAGAACTGAAGAATTTTGGGCTTTATTTTTGAATCAAAGCAATAAAGTTGTTCATACTTCACAGCTGACCCAAGGGGGAATAAGCCAGTCGATTGTAGATGTAAGGGTTTTATTTAAAACTGCTTTGGATCACTTCTCTACAGGAATTATTATTGCCCACAATCATCCGTCAGGAAGTTTAAAACCCAGTAAAGAAGATATTAGCATTACCCAAAAAATAAAAGAAGCCGGAAAAACATTAAGCATACAGCTTTTAGACCATATTATTATCACACAGGATACGTATTTTAGCTTCTCAGATGAAGGATTATTATGATTAGAAGAGTGAAATATAAAGAGATTGATTTTAAAAAATATACTGACTGTCTCGAAAATTCAGAGCAGAGAAAATACTCAGCATCGAAAGATTACTTAGATGTGACGACCAACAAACTGTGGGAGGTTTTAGTTTATAACAATTATGAGGCTGTTATGCCAGTTCCTTTTGTCCTCAAAAAAGGAATCAAAATAGTACATAATCCATTAATGTGCCAGCAACTTGGGATTTTTTCGGCCAAAGATGATAGGAAAATCAATGAAAAGTTTCTGCATTTTCTTCAAAAGAATTATCTCATAAAAGTTTATTATTTTAACGAAACCAATACTTTTGATTCAAAATTAGATACAAAGAAAAATTTCCTTTTATATCCTGGTAATTACACTGAAGTTTTTGCTAAATATTCGCCCAAAAGAAAGAGAAAATTGCGATTGGATGATGAAGTAGTACAAAATTCAGAGATCAAAGAGATCAGTTATCCGGAAGCGAAAAAATTTATAGAGGCTCATGTGGTAGGGCTGGATAAGGAAAATGATTCAGTCGCTTTACTGAATACCCTTGAAGCGTTTTATTCATTAAAACATTTAAAATTTCTGGCTTTTTACTATCACCATGAGATCACGAATATGATCGCTACCTATTCAGACTATGATACAATTGCTCTTTTAGGAACTTTTAATAACAAGAAATACATTAAAATGGCTGGAGCGTCTACCTTAATAGACCAGGTGATCAAAGAAAATATAGACCACTGTATTTTTGACTTTGAAGGCGGAAATCTTCCCAGTATTGAAGAATTCTTCCGAGGCTTCAGACCGGAATTAAAACCTTATACCGTAATAGAAAATTCACAGAAAACTCTTGTCAGAAATTTTGCTTCATTGATGATGAGGGGGAAGTTTTTTTAGGATTATTATCATGTATTAATTGTTATTTAGAAAGGTTTTAATTAGATATTATTTGTTACCTTTATCAAGTAATTACTACTAATAATTCAGCTATGCTTAAGCAGATCCGTTACTATAAACTGCCCTATGTCATTTATAATTTTTTTAATAAGAAAAAATTACAGCATAATATTTCCTTATACAAGAAATACGGTATCAATAAAAGTTATTTTTCCAGCATTTCCAGTGCAGATTTTGCCCACCTTCCCGCTTCAGAAAGAACGATTGCTCAGGAAAAACTGATCAACACTGAATTTTTCAAAAACTTATCTTCTGAAAATAAGGAAAGTGCCTTACAGTACGATGATAACGGGTATATGATCTTAAGAAATTTCATCAGCACAGATGATGCAGACAAGATCAATACTGAAATTGAAAAACTGATGGAAAACGGCACGCTGAAATTTATTTACGGCGGAAAACTGATGTTTGCCATCCACCATTCTGAGATTATTAAAAATATTGGTAACAATAAAAACCTGTTGGATTTTCTGTCTGTACTTTTAGATGGTAAGGCCAAACTTTTCCAGAGTATTAATTTTATCAACGGCAGTCAGCAAAAAACACACTCAGATAGTATTCATATGACGACCTATCCGCTTGGTGGACTTTTAGGAGTATGGGTCGCTCTGGAGGATGTGGATGAAACTAATGGGGCACTGCATTATATTCCCAAAAGCCATAAACTTCCTTATTTTCTGAATTCTGATTATGAAAATGAAGGAGATGCTTTACGTCTTGGCAAAAAAAGCTACAAGGCTTATGAAGAATTTTTAGCAGATAAAGTCAAGGAATTAGGGTTAAAAAAGGAAATTTTTAAAGCGAAAAAAGGAGATATGCTCATATGGCATGCCAATATTCTTCATGGCGGAGAGCCGCATACCGATAAGAACAGGACCAGAAAAAGTCTTGTGTATCACTTTTTTGACGAAAACAGCGTATGCTATCATGAAGTAACACAGAGACCGGCTTTATTTGAATTATAATCTAATTTTTTTCTAGAAAATAATAAAACAGTTGAATAATAACAGTTGAACGAATAGTTTTTTTACTTTTGCATTCTTAGTCAGAAAACAAAAATGTAAATGAAAAAAACCGGAAATATTCTTGTTTTTATTTTTTCAATCTATTTATGCCTGATGTCATACTATCTGTATACCCATCAGTATTACAACGTAGATCTGGAGGCTTATATAGGGCTTATTTACAAAGCAGAATATCCTGATATGAAAATAGAGGATATCCATAAAAAGGTATATACGGAATTAAAGGGAACCAACCCTAAGCTTTTCGGGATTACTCCTCAGGATGAAGAAATTGCAAAAGGGGAGAACACCTATTATAAAGTCCTTTCAGAAAATCCTAAAGCCTACGGAGAGGAACTGCAGCTGTTTTCAGTAAAGCCTTTTTATAATTTTGTTAATCTGATGTTCTTTAAATTAGGTTTTAAAATGACAACCTCTGTATTTTTAACCTCTATACTTTCTTATGTATTGATATTGATTGTCATATTCTGTTATCTGATCAGAATTGTAAGAAATTATCCTTTAGCATTCATTATAACCATCCTAATATCTTTGTTCAAACCGCTTTTGGAAGCCAGCAGACATGCCTCGGCCGACAGCTTATCCTGTTTATTGCTTTTGTTGAGCCTATATGCCTTTACAGTAAGGAAGAATCATCTTGCGGCTACGGTTATTGCGATGCTTTGTGTTTTAACAAGACCAGAATATTTTATTTTGTACTCCTTCCTTTATATGGTGGCTTATTTGTATAAGAATATGCTTCAGATCAAAGCGACGCATCTGTTTTTGTCCTATGGCTATGTCTTTCTTTCCTTCTTTCTGATACAGTATTTCAATCAGATCTCCTGGTCTACTTTATTCATGAATCAGTTTACGAAAGTTCAGATTTACCCAATATCCAACCCGGATTCTTTTTACTTTCCGGATTATTTAAACTTTATCAAAAAGTCAATGCCGTTGGAGTTTAACGGTTCGTATTTTCCGCTGCTACTTATATTCATTGTGGTAATTATGGCGAATAAATTTTCTTTGAACAGTAAGAAAAATTGGGCGCAATGTCTGTTTTTCGGGGCTATTTATCTCTCCGTATTTCTAAGATTCTTGGTTTTTCCTAGTTTGGCAAACAGGATGATGATCGGTTTTTATCTCATCATTATACTGTCTCTGATTTATATTCAGAATTCTAAGGCCAATATATTTAAAAACTCTTTAGAAGCCGGAAAATAATTAGTAATTTTGCGGTCTAAAATTATGGCTAGTTTTTCAGGATATTTACCGTATGCTTTTGCATTGATTATCGCAATCCCTTTTCTGGTTTTGCTGAGACAATTTGTACATTCGTACATTACCCTTAAAAATCAGGAGATCAAGCTTCTTTCTGTAAAATCAAATGCTGAAAATAAAGCGCATTCCTATGAAAGGATGACGCTTTTTCTAGAGCGAATAAAACCATCAAACATTATCCAGAAATTTGATAAAGATCTGGCAGTGCATGAGTTCATATTTCTGACTGAAAAGACCATTAATGATGAGTTTGAATACAATTCGTCACAGCAGCTGTATATTACAAAAGCTTCTTGGAAGAACATCGTAGATTCTAAAAATGCTTTGATAGACTTACTTCACAAAACCTATGATGGACTGAATGGAAATGCAGATCTTGAAGAATTCAAAACCATTTTCATCATGAACTATATGGAAAGCGATGATTATATTGCTGCCACAATAGAAGACCTTAGAAGAGAAATTTTAATTATAACTTAAAAAATAACAAATAAATAATGATTCCAAATTTTAAAGCACATCCATGGCATGGGGTTTCTGCAGGAGAAGATGCGCCAAATGTTGTAAACGTATTCGTGGAAATCGTTCCTTCAGATACAATTAAATATGAAGTAGATAAAGAAACAGGATTTTTAAAGGTAGACAGACCTCAGAAATTTTCTAATATTATTCCCGCTTTGTATGGGTTTGTTCCAAGAACATATTGTCACAATGAGGTAATGAAACTGGCTGTAGAAGCTGGAGCTGATGATGTGACGGAAGGAGATCATGACCCGCTTGATATTTGTGTATTAAGCTCTCACAATATTCATTCCGGAGGATTATTAATGGAAGCTATTCCAATCGGTGGATTCAAAATGATTGATGGAGGTGAAGCGGATGATAAAATCGTTGCAGTAATGATCGGTGACCATGCTTTCGGACATTTCAGAGATATTGCTGAGCTTCCTGAAGCAGAAGTTAAAAGATTGATGCACTATTTCCTAACGTACAAGAACTTACCGGATGAGCCTGCAAAATGCAGAATTCATGAGGTTTACGGAGCTGAGCACGCTAGAAAAGTGATCATCGCTTCTCAAAAAGATTACGCAGAAAAATTCGGAGGCTAGACAACAGCATTCCAAAATAATAATAAAGGCAGATGAGTTTTCATCTACCTTTTTATTTTTAAAATAGAAAATTTCTGAAGTATATCAATCTACATCAGCCTATCCATACCAGATAGACAATAAGAAATGCTGAAAAGATGAAGTAAATTAATGCTTTCATACCATATTCTGTTTTGTGGTGTTCTTTAAATCTACGAAAAAGATATTATAAAACAAGGTTTAATAAAACCATGGAATTTTTGTTATATTTATAAAACTAATTACTATTTATTAATATAAAAATAATAAACTATGGATTTGTTCTATTTAATTCCGGTTTTTGGCGTTGTCGCCTTATTGTATACTTTCCTGCAGAGTAACTGGGTAAGTAAGCAGAATGCCGGAAATGAGAAAATGAAAATAATCAGCGGACATATCGCTGACGGTGCCATGGCCTTTCTAAAGGCTGAGTACAAGATTTTAACCTATTTCGTAGTGGTAGTGTCTATACTGCTTGCTGTGATGGGATCCAGTAATGCCAACTCTCACTGGAGTATTGGGGTTGCTTTTGCCGTTGGAGCCGTATTTTCTGCTCTCGCAGGTTTTATCGGAATGAAAATCGCTACCAAAGCCAATGTGAGAACCGCAGAAGCTGCAAGAACTTCACTTTCCAAAGCTTTGAAGGTTTCCTTTACAGGAGGTTCTGTAATGGGAATGGGGGTTGCCGGACTGGCAGTTCTGGGTTTAGGATCTCTTTTTCTGATCATTAAACAGATCTTTGCTCCGGAGGCAACAGTCGATTCGCATGAAATGGAAAAAACAATTGAAATTCTTACCGGATTTTCTCTGGGTGCAGAATCCATTGCACTTTTTGCAAGAGTAGGTGGAGGAATCTACACAAAAGCTGCCGATGTAGGAGCAGACCTCGTAGGAAAAGTGGAAGCAGGCATTCCCGAAGATGATCCTAGAAACCCTGCTACGATTGCTGACAACGTAGGTGATAATGTAGGAGATGTGGCAGGTATGGGAGCCGATTTGTTCGGTTCGTACGTCGCAACGGTGTTGGCAACAATGGTTTTGGGTAGAGAAACAATGTCTGATGATTCGTTCGGAGGATTTGCACCTATTCTCCTTCCGATGCTTATTGCAGGAACAGGGATTATTTTCTCTATGGTTGGAACTTTATTTGTAAGAATTAATGATAATGAAGGTTCGTCTACTTCCAGCGTACAGAATGCCCTGAATCTGGGGAACTGGGGAAGTATCGTGATTACAGCTATATCCTCTTATTTTCTGGTGAACTATCTTCTTCCTGAAAAAATGACGCTCAGAGGTCATGAGTTTACTAAAATGGGGGTTTTTGGAGCTATAATGGTAGGACTTGTCGTAGGAACCTTGATGAGTATCATCACAGAATATTATACCGCGATGGGTAAAAGACCCGTTGCCAGTATTGTAAGACAGTCTTCTACAGGACATGCAACAAATATTATCGGTGGTCTGGCTGTAGGAATGGAATCTACATTGCTTCCGATCTTGGTACTGGCAGGCGGTATCTACGGATCTTATTTATGTGCCGGACTGTACGGAGTAGCCATTGCAGCAGCCGGAATGATGGCAACCACCGCTATGCAGCTTGCCATTGATGCTTTCGGGCCGATTGCAGATAATGCCGGAGGAATTGCTGAAATGAGTGAACTTCCAAAAGAAGTCCGTGAAAAAACAGATATCCTGGATGCCGTTGGAAACACAACAGCAGCCAGTGGGAAAGGATTTGCGATTGCTTCTGCAGCATTGACGGCGCTTGCCTTATTTGCAGCCTTTGTAGGCATTGCTGGCATTGACGGTATTGATATCTACAGAGCCGATGTTCTGGCAGGATTGTTTGTAGGGGGAATGATACCGTTCATATTCTCATCCCTTGCGATTACAGCAGTAGGACAGGCAGCAATGGCTATGGTAGAAGAGGTAAGAAGGCAGTTTCGTGAAATTCCGGGGATCTTGGAAGGAAAAGCACAGCCTGAATACGAAAAATGTGTAGCGATCTCCACCGATGCATCCATCAGAAAAATGATGCTTCCGGGAGCGATTACCATTATTTCACCAATTTTAGTCGGTTTTATTTTCGGACCTGAAGTCTTAGGAGGATTTTTGGCTGGTGCTACCGTATGTGGCGTTCTGATGGGAATGTTCCAGAATAATGCCGGAGGCGCGTGGGATAATGCTAAAAAGTCATTTGAAAAAGGTGTTGATATTAATGGTCAGACGTATTACAAAGGTTCAGAACCTCATAAAGCTTCCGTTACGGGAGATACAGTGGGAGATCCGTTTAAAGATACTTCAGGACCATCAATGAATATCCTGATCAAGTTGATGTCTATTGTTTCATTGGTGATTGCACCAACATTGGCCGTGATACATAAAGATAAAATTGAAGCCAATAGAAAGGCTAAACTGGAAAGCCTGACAAAAGCGTATAATGCCAGCTCATCTACAGCGTATGCAGGGATTCAGGCAACACCTGTGTCTCCAAAAGAGGTTAAAGGACAACTTAATGAAAACGGAGATTTTGTCTATGAGACCGGAACCATCCAGGAAATAAAACTGAAAGGAGGAAAAACCATCACCTTGGGAGAAGGAAGCAGATTATTTCAATTGTATAATGCGGTGAATCAAAAAGATAAAACCGTCGTAGATCCTAATAACTGGTACACATTAGAAAATCTTTATTTTCAAACGGGATCAAGTGACCTGAAAGCCGGTTCGGAATTACAGCTGAATAATCTTGCAGGAATTCTAAATGCCTATCCTGATTTGAAAATAAAATTAGGAGGGTATACCGATAACACGGGTAATGAAGAAAGCAATCAGAAGTTATCCAATCTAAGAGCTCAGACGGCAAAACTGAAGCTTCTGGAATTAGGAATTTCCTCAGACAGGGTAGAAGCGGAAGGCTATGGCTCGCAGCATCCTGTTTGTGAAGCAAATGATACCGATGAGTGCAAAGCTAAAAACAGAAGAATTGATGTAAGAGTTCTTGCTCTTTAAAATCAAATCAACAGATATCCAAAGCACCGCCCAAGGCGGTGCTTTTTTATGAATATAAAAACTTTGTAGGTCAAATAAGGGTAGGTAGTCTGTGAGAAATCTAAGGGGTAAAAACAGAATGTTTTTCCTGCTTAAAGATTTCTTTGCAGATGTTCCAGAGCATGGATGATCAATTCATCTTTTTTAGCAAAACTGAACCGTACATAATCTGAGTTCTGGCGTGAATTATAAAATGCAGAAAGAGGCAGACAGGATGTTTTTTTCTCTACGGTCAGCCATTTTGAGAACTCCACATCCGTCATTGTTTTTGAAACATTTCTGAAATTAACGATTTGAAACACGCTTCCTTCGGCTTTTCTTGTGGCTTCTAATGGCGTGAATGCAATCATTTCGTTAAATATATCTCTTTTGTGCTGCATTATGGCTCTGTTTTCGGATGAATCAAATACTTCCAGATATCTGGCCAGGGCATACTGAGCGGGAGCACTGGCGCTATAAGAAATATACTGCTGATGGCATCTGAATTTTGCGGTCAGATCTTCAGAAGCCAGCAAATAACTGACTTTCCAGCCGGATGTATGGAACATTTTTCCAAAAGAGAAAATACAGAACGTTCTGTTTTTCAGTTCAGGATGCAGAAAAGAACTGTAATGTTCAAGTCCGTCATAGCAATAGGTATCGTAAATTTCCTCTGAAAGCAGATAAATTTCCTGATGCTTTATCAATTCATACAGCTGATTCCAGTCGCTTTGTTTCAGGATTGTACCCGTAGGATTTTGCGGGGAATTCACAATGACTGCTTTTGTTTTTTCAGAAATACAGCTTTTAAATTTTTCCCAGTTGATGGTAAAATCATGTTCAAGATCATAATAGATAGGAATGCCACCGTTTAATACAACAGAAGGTCCGTAAGTATAATAGGAAGGCTGAATAATAATCACTTCATCTCCTTGATTTAAAATAGATTTAAGGGCGGTATATAAAGCAAAAGTTGCACATGGAATGATGGTGACCTCATTTTCCTTAAGCGTAATGCTGTTGGCCCTTGTCGCATTGTAGGTAATAATATTTTTTATCAGTAAAGGATTTCCTGCAAGCGGCTCATATTGATGACACTGATGATCTGCAGCTTCTTTTAAAAATAATTTAAGACGGCTGTCAATCTCAAAATCGGGAAGTCCCAGAGAAAGATCAAAACTATTATGTTTTGTGGCAAGTTCAGACATTTCCGTGAAAAAGGAATAATGTGTAAATCCGTAAATTTTTTCCATCTATTTTGTAATTATATCAAATATAAGGAAAATAAGTATTCATTAAATCTGACAAATCATAGATTGCAAAGTGTTATCTTTAAATGTATTCTGATATACTTTCTCATTAAAAAAATTGATGAACTAAACATCAATATGTATTTCTCCTTTTAAAAAAATAACTGCATTGCTTTTGATTATTGTTTTTTTATCTTTCAATTCAACCTCCATACTTCCCGTACGGGAAGAACTTTGAAAAGCTTTCAGAATTGTTTTATTAAGTTTTAATGCCCAGTATCTGCATAAAAAACTCTGTACACCACCGGTTGCAGGATCTTCATCTGAACCTGACCAGGGCCAGAAATAACGGTATTCAAAATCATAACCAGGCTTTGATGAAAGGGAAGTAACAAGAACCCCACTAAAGGAACTTTTGATACTTCTTAAGACATTAAAATTAGGAGCCAGACGTTGCAATTCATCACTGCTTTCTATTTCTGCCATCAGAATATTATGGTCCTTGTTATATTCACAGTTAATAATATCCTTAATGCCGATAGCGGTTTTTATTTCTTCAGAAAGAACTGCTTTTTCAGTTTCATGCACCGGGAAAAACATTTCAATGTGCGAAAGTCTTTTAAATACTTCAAGAACTTGCCCAAAATGAGTGTTAAAAATAACCTTGTTCAGCTCAGGAAATTCGTTAAACAAAGCTTTTGCTGATGCTAAAGTAGCATGTCCACATAAAGGAATTTCAGTAACAGGAGAAAAGTAGCGTATTGAGTAGACATCGGTTTGTTGATGGACGACAAAGGCTGTTTCCGAAAAGCCAAATTCCTTTGCCATATTAATCATATTATTTTCACTGATTGGATGTTCCAGAATACAGACTCCGGCCTGATTTCCTTTAAATAGGGAATCTGTAAATGCATCCACGATAAATGACTTGATCCTCATAACTTTTAACATTTAGACCTACAAAGTAAGCTTAATTAGAAATTGAAACTGATTTGTTTATTCTATGATTGCATTTGTATTTCTATATTTTATTTTAATCAGTTCTTTTCAAAATGACTTATCGAGATCAGATAATTTTAATTGCAATGTTTTTTATATTGTGATTTAATAGAGTTACCAGAGCATCTACATTCAATAAAATTTGCTATTTTTAAGCAAATTATTATCATATGAAAAAAATACTTATCCCGTTGTTGGGCCTGGCTGTAATGGTCAGTTGCAGAACAACGAAAACTTCCGAAGGAGCTTTAGCCCAGTCATCATCTGTAACAAATCCTGACAAAGCATTTCTGTCTGCATATAAAACGATTAAAGCTGATGAGTTAAAGAAAAACTTATATGTTATCGCTTCCGACGAAATGGAAGGAAGAGATACAGGAAGTCCGGGGCAAAAGAAAGCGGGTGAGTATATGATTAATTATTATAAAAGCTTAGGAATTACTCCTCCAAAGGCATTAGGATCCTATTACCAGAAGGTTCCTGCTGAATTTATGAAAAAAAGAGGTGGCGGAAACCTTCCTGATTCTGAAAATATTCTTGCTTTCATTGAAGGAAGTGAAAAGCCTGAAGAAATAATAGTGGTTTCTGCCCATTACGACCATGTAGGAACTAAAAATGGAGTAGTGTACAACGGAGCTGATGATGACGGAAGCGGAACTGTAGCGGTTATGCAGATTGCAAAAGCCTTTCAGGAAGCTAAAAAGGCTGGAAAAGGGCCAAAAAGATCCATTCTCTTCCTTCATGTAACAGGAGAGGAGCATGGTCTGTTTGGGTCCGAATACTACACCAGCAACCCTGTATTTCCACTTGCCAATACAGTAGTTGACCTGAATATTGATATGATTGGCCGTGATGACGCTGAAAACAGAGGAAAGCAGTACGTTTATGTGATCGGTTCCGAAATGCTGAGCTCACAACTGAAGGTAATCAATGAAACCGCCAATAAGAAAACGAACAATTTGGAATTGAACTATAAATATGATGATCCGGCAGATCCGGAGCAGCTGTATTACCGTTCAGACCATTATAACTTTGCTAAAAACAATGTTCCGGTAGCCTTTTTCTTCGATGGTATCCATGAAGATTATCACAAACCGACAGATGATCCTGAGAAAATAGATTATCAATTATTGGAGAAAAGAACACAGCTTGTTTTCGCAACGGCCTGGGAGATTGCCAATAGGACGGAAAGAATTGTGGTAGACAAGAAATAATGTATAGCGTTGGATCATTGCAAAAGCGTAAAGGGAATTACTTTAAATAATAAATGTTAATATCTTGTAAATCAATCGTTTTTATTCGAAGAGAATACCTCTAGGCTTTGCCTCGGGGTAAGTGAGGAAAAGCTTGAAAAACGGATGGTTTTTCATAAAACTAAAAATAAATTCTCTTCCGTTGAATACTTCGGGGCTCTGCCCCGGGGAGTATTTATTTTTTTAAGGATGTGATTTTCCAGCAGTATGCAGTTTTATTGGAGATAAAATTCTTGCGCCTTAAAACCATGAGGTAAATTAAAAATTGCGCTTTTGCGTTGATCAACATACACTATATTCAATAGAAACGGGCTTTAGCCCGTTTTATAAAAATAGTCAACAAGAATATGGCTTTAGCCAAAATTGTAATAAAATTACAGTAAGTTTTAATTATATTTTTCAATGAACACAGTTATCCGTGAAGCCAGACCAGAAGACATTTCACAAATACAGGTCGTAAGAAACTCAGTGAAAGAAAATATGCTTTCCGATCCTGCACTGGTAACCGATGCAGACTGTGAAGAATTCCTGTTTGAAAGAGGAAAAGGTTGGGTATGCGAAATAGAATCCCAAATTGTCGGTTTCTCCATTGTAGATCTGAAAGAAAATAATATCTGGGCCCTTTTTTTACATCCTGACTTTGAAAAACTCGGCATTGGAAGGAAACTTCACGACATCATGCTCGACTGGTACTTTGAGCAGACCAAAGAAGATGTCTGGCTGGGAACTGCACCAGGAACAAGAGCCGCAACGTTCTATCAAAAATCCGGATGGCAGGAGACAGGAACCCACGGAAAAGAGATCAGGTTTGAAATGACATTTAATAACTGGAAAAGTATACAATCGTGAAACAAGGGGTAAAATCTATCAGACCGTTTATTGGAGCTGAAAATTTTGAGATAAGCAGAAGTTTTTATAAAGACCTGGGATTCGAGGAAGTGATTTTGGAACCCAAATTATCGCTATTTAAAAAGCAGGAAACCGGGTTTTATCTTCAGGATTATTATACTAAAGATTGGGTTGACAATACCATGATCTTTATGGAGGTCGACAATACAGATGATTTCTGGAAAGAACTTCAGACTTTACATCTTCCAGAAAAATATGAAGGCGTGAGACTTACGCCTGTAAGAACTATGGAATGGGGAAAGGAATGCTTTGTACATGATCCGTCTGGGATTTTGTGGCATTTTGGTGAATTTTTTTAATGAAGAAGGGAAATATGATTTACGCTTTTGATACTTATTATTATGAGGATTATGCGAACACCGTTTGTATCGCATTTGAAGACTGGACTTCCGAAAAAGAATCTGAAATTTTTATTGAAAAAACAGACATCACCTCCGACTATGAGAGTGGTGCATTCTATAAAAGGGAATTACCCTGCATTTTGAGCCTGCTGAAGAAGATCGAACTAAAAGAAGGAGATCTTATTATAGTAGATGGCTATGTTATCCTTGACAACGACGGGAAAATGGGACTTGGAGGCTATTTGTACAAAGCTTTGAACCAAAAATATCCGGTCATCGGGATTGCAAAGAACGAATTTGCATCACCCGACTCCCAAAGAATAAGCGTGTTCAGAGGGGAAAGTAAAACGCCACTGTTTCTGACAGCAAAAGGAGTAGAGGCTGATCAAATACTTCCTAAAGTGGAGCAAATGTCCGGCTCTTATCGTATGCCAGCCCTTCTTAAAAAGCTGGATCAACTCTCCAGAACATAATCATTTTCATAAAATTATATATAATTTCAATGGTATTGCTCATTAAACTTTGATAACAGAAGTTTTCAATTGTCATATTATCAATGCATTAACTTGAATTGTTTGCGTGATTTTTAAATTATTCCGCAAAAGGTGACAAATATCATTCGTTTCTTATTTTTATTAATTCTAAATAAACATAAATTTGTCTCAAGAAAATAAGGAATAAATGAAGAAATTATCTACTCTATCTGCTGTGGTATTCTATATGATGATGAATGCACAGTATTGTACTCCGGCATTTCAATATGGAGCCGACAGCAATATGATCACCCATGTTAGCTTTGGGACGATCAATAATACGTCGTCTTCTCAGTCCGAAAGCGCACAGGTATATGAAGATTTTACTTTGATGTCTACTGACCTTCAGGCGGGAAACAGTTACCAGATCTCTGTAAAAGGGCCCTCCAGTACTTTCCCAAGTGACGTTGTTGTCTTCATTGATTTTAACAGAAACGGGAATTTTGATGATGCAGGAGAAAGTTTCAATATCGGAAGACTGGGAGCAGCTAATCCTTTCAATGCTATGACAATAACCGGTACTATTCTGGTTCCAGCTCATGCAGGATCCGGTACCACGAGAATGAGAGTGCTTAAAAATACCAATACCGCCGCTTATTCTGATCCCAATGCTGCCAATTCAATCAATACAGCATGTGATACGGGTTTAAGAGCAGGACAGACAGAAGATTATACCGTTAATATTGCAGGGAGTAATGTGGTTTTTCCTTCTCCATACTGCGGAGCTGAGAATGTAACAACCCTGACTGTCAGTGAAATTACAAAGGTAGAATTTGTCGGGATTTCCAGAGAAAGCCACATAGATGGGAACTCAGATGTAATCGAGAACTTTACAGGGACTGTTTTCAATGTGAACAGAGGAAGCTCTTACCCCATAACAATTACAGGAGGAACTCAGGGGCAGACGACCGTCTCGGCTTATGCTTACATAGATCTTAATCACAATAATGTATTTGATTCCAATGAAGTATTTAATCTGGGTTATCTAGATAATTCCGACCCAATTCCCGGCAGACAGTCCGGAGTAACGTCCGGTACGATCAACATTCCTGCTGATGCGCTGCTTGGACAGACTCGTTTCAGAATTGTGAAAGCTTACGAATCCAGCTCATGGATGGGAACACTGCAAAATCTTCCGTGTCCTTCCGGATGGTTCATCGGACAGGTTGAAGATTATACTTTAAACGTAAAAGCTGCAAATCTGGCGACATCAGAGGTAACAAAAAAGTCTTCTGCAAAAGTATATCCTAATCCTACATCAGGTTCTTTAACAGTAAAAACTGAGGCTGGATTGGAGAAATACGAAATTTACAATCTGGCAGGTCAAAAGCTGACAGAAGGCACATCTGACGTAATCAATATGGAAAGTCTTACCTCAGGAACTTACCTGATTAAGATCTACACCAGAGATAAAAAAAGCATGACTGAAAAAATCATCAAAAAATAAGAACACTTATCTAATCATATCCATATCAATTTTTGTTTTTTAGACCGGCAGACTCTATCTGTCGGTTTTCTTTTTTGGAGGAATAAGCTTTCTATAACGGTTTGGGTCCCAACAGGCCCAGTAAATCATGTTTTGACAGCTTTTGAATGCCGGTTCCGTCAGTCTGGAGCAGATTTTGAGCCAATTCGCTCTTCTTTTTCTGAAGACTTAAGATCTTCTCTTCCACAGTATTCGAGCAGATCAACCGTACAGCGATCACATTTTTAGTCTGTCCGATACGGTAGCTTCGGTCGATCGCCTGATTTTCCGCTGCAGGATTCCACCATGGATCTACCAGGTAAATGTAATCTGCCTGGGTAAGATTAAGCCCCACACCACCGGCTTTTAAACTGATCAGAAATACCCTGACCTCTTCATTCTCCTGGAAATTATTGACGACTTTACCTCTGTTTTTGGTTTGCCCGGTAAGGTATTCAAAAGGAATCTTTTTACGTTCAAGTTCAGCTTTAAGTAAATCCAGCATCTCTACAAATTGTGAGAAGACTAGGATTTTATGATCCTTCGATTTACTTTGTATCTGTTCCATCAATACTTCTATTTTCACGGCATGCTCATTGGAATATCCTTCTTTTAAAAGTACCGGAGAATTACAGATCTGTCGGAGCTTGGTAAGTCCCGTCAGAACATGCATGCTGTTTTTATTCAGATCATCGTCATCATTGGCGGCAATAAATTCACGAAGTTCCTTTTCGTAAGCGTCATAAATCTTACGCTGTTCAGCATCCATTTCACAATAAATTACCATTTCTGTTTTTTCAGGAAGCTCTTTGGCAACTTGTTTCTTGGTTCTGCGAAGAATAAAAGGCTTTATTTTCTGCTGAAGTTCCTGTGCCCGTTTTCCATATTCAAATTTATCAATGGGAACAGCATAAATATCCTTAAAATACTGTTTGCTTCCCAAAAGTCCCGGACACGCAAAAGAAAGCTGGCTGTAAAGATCAAACGTATTATTTTCAATAGGAGTTCCGGTAAGAACGATCCTGTTTCTCGACTGTAACAGACGAGCTGCTTTATACCTTTCCGAATTAGGGTTTTTAATGGTCTGCGATTCATCAAGGAAAACATAATTGAAGCGGAAATCTTTCAGAAAACGAATATCCGAAAGTAGCATTCCGTAGCTGGTAAGCACGATTTCATACTCGGACAAATGCTCTGAGGCTTTTAGTCGGTCTTCTCCATAATGTGTCATCACCTTTATAGACGGCGCAAACTTGTTGATTTCTTCCTGCCAGTTGAAGAGAAGGGAAGTAGGAACCACAACGAGATTGGTTGTATGTCCCCGTTTTTCCCTTTGAGACAGGATGAATGCAATGACTTGAAGCGTTTTTCCCAGTCCCATATCATCGGCCAGACAGCCTCCGAAATTGAAACCGTCCAAAAAGTCGAGCCAGTTGAGTCCGTCATGCTGATAATCTCTCAATACTGCATTTAATCCTTTAGGAATACCTATTTGAGGAATATCTTTAACAGATAAGAACTGAAGCGAGTAGGAAGAAAGTTCTTGTTGCATTTCCTCACTTAAAACTTCTTTCTCAAACAGAGTGGAGACTTCCGTAAAATTGATCTTCGGAATTTTAAGGTCTTCAGAATCAATTTCTCCGATCCGGAAAAACTCATTCATTCTGTTGATCCATTCCTCCGGAAGAACACCAAGTGTACCATCATCAAGCTGTACAAACTTGCTTCTGTTGCGGATAGCACGGTGAAGCTGTTTTAAAGCAGCATCTTTCTGCCCAAAACTAACCTTAAGTTTAGCATTGAACCAGTCCAGTCCGCTGGTAATCTGAATATTAATTTTGGCCCGGTGTCCATTAAGCTTGTTGTTTTTGAGTTCGTTGAATCCCAGTATGATCACGCCTTCACTCCTCCAGGTTTCAAAAGCATGCAAAAACCAATCCTCATCCAGAAACTTATCTTTGTGCAGATAAAAATAATCATAACCATCCATCTGTGCTTCAAAATCCGGGTGCTGTTTCATAATGAGAGACGTAAAACGGGCTTCTTCAGCATCACTTCGGTCAATTTTAAACACATTGCCATTCTGGTCTGTACCGAAAAGCTGTTTTCTGGAATATACGGCAACTTCTGCCTGACCATACTTCATGACCGGGGTTATGGCAATATAATTTCCCTGCTGGCGAAGATAAACGATCCTTTCATTTCTGTGCTTTTTTTCTTCAAGCTGTACTGGAGTTGCTATTTGTATGTAGCTATAATTAATATGGATACGCTGTTCAAGTGAAGCGAGTACGTTCTGCATAAATGCTTCGTATTTTGAGGAATGGACGAGCAGGATCTCATTATTGGCTTTAAAAAATTTAATAACCCTCAGCATATCTGGATCATCTACAAAACTGAAAGTATTTCGGCTGTAGACAAAATATTCATTCCTGATCGTGACATTTTTAAACGGAATGGAAATATCATTGAACTCCAATTCGCCCGTTATTTCATAAAAAGGATCTTTTTTAAATACCGAAAGCTGCATTTCTGCATGTAAAACTTCAAGATGCACAGGAACCAGAGATTTTGCTGAAATGGTTTCCGACAGTTCCCGGTCATGATAATACGTTTCCAGGCCAAGCGGATTCTGTACGATAAGTTTTAAAGCCTCAAGTTCTGCCGGATTGTAATCTTCATTATAATTGTTCCGAAAAGCAGAGACAGCGGTGTAGAATTTAATATGTTGCGGTTCTTCTGCTTTCCAGATTAGCTGCATAGCATCAACGGGATTTACTGGATTCTTGATCTTTCCGCTCTGTGTGGTTTCAGATTCCATCAGCGAAAAGTTCAGATGACTGTAGTAACGATGTCTACCAATAACCAGTATCTTTCTTTTACCATTTTCCCGTAAAGCCAGTTCCTCGATCACTGAAGAGCGTTGGGGAAGCAGATGTTGTTTAAAAACATTCTCATCTATTGGCAACATCTCTTTGATCTTAGGACACACTTCAACTTTTCCTTCGGTGTATTCCAGTTCGAAATAAGCATCCAGATCCGGCTCATTTTCTAAGCCATAACTTTTGGCTTTGGCAATCAACAGCTTTTTGCGAAGAAACGGATCAAAAAAAGTCCTGAAATTTTTATTTTCCAGAATACAGTGGATAATTTCTGTCTGATGCTCACAAAGTTTGTCTTTAGCGCTGTTGCAGCTGCAGGTACTTACTATAGAACTGCCGATCTGGCTTACCGAAACATCTGGAAAATCCTTTAATGGAGAGCTTTTGGTAAAAATCGCATTATTGTTTTCAATGGCAGTAGGATATATTTCATGAAAATCTCTGATCTCCAGAAATGCACTCCCTGAGGTGTGTTTTAAAAGATCATAAACAGAAAGCGTCGTGATGCTTTTATTTTCAAGAATATATGCTGCCATAAGCAGGCGAATTTACGAAAAAGCATGACAAAAATCAAAGGGATCCTGAATGAAGTAAAAAACCAATGGTAGAGGACGATTAAATAGATATTGCGAGCTTATTGTATGCTCTGAATACCAATATAAATATTCAATTCTATTTTATCATACGATTAATAAATATTTTATCGTTATTATTGTAGAATATTTGAATTCACGAAAAAATACGAAATGAATTTAAGAAGATTATAATTTTTTTTTAATGACAAGCAAGATTATAGGAGTCGGCAATTATATTCCGCCGGAGACAATTACAAATTTATTTTTTGACCAGCATCATTTTATTAATAAAAACGGAGAGTCATTAAAGGAACCGAATGATATTATTGCCAGAAAGCTCAAGGAAATTACCGGCATCGAAGAAAGAAGGTATGCATCTGAACATCAGGTGACCTCTGATCTGGGACTGATCGCAGCACAGAGAGCGATAGAAAATTCTAAAATAGATCCTGAAACATTGGATTATATCATATTTGCGCACAATTTTGGAGACGTTCGATTTGGTACCGTCCAGTCGGATAGTGTTCCAAGTCTTGCCTCAAGAGTAAAACATCTGCTAAAGATCAAAAATAATTTCTGTGTGGCCTACGATGTCCTGTTTGGATGTCCCGGCTGGATTGAAGGTATTATACAGGCCAATGCCTTTATTAAATCCGGTATTGCAAAACGTTGTCTGGTTATTGGTGCAGAAACACTTTCCAGGGTTGTTGATGCTCATGACAGAGACAGTATGATCTACGCCGATGGAGCAGGAGCAGCCATTCTGGAAGCCAGCGAAGATAACAGTGGAATACAATCTCACTTATCTGCCTCATATACTTTAAATGAAAAAGACTTCCTGTTTTTTGGAAAGTCTTACAATAACGAAAGCTGTCCTGATACCAAATACATCAAGATGGATGGTCGTAAGATCTATGAATTTGCCCTGGTTAATGTAGCGGATGCCATGAAGAAATGTATGGATGCCAGCGGATATTCTATAGATCAGCTGGATAAAATTATTATTCATCAGGCGAATGAAAAAATGGATGAGGCTATCGTAAAACGCTTTTATCAGCTTTACGACCTTCCCATGCCGGAAAATATAATGCCCATGGTGATTTCTAAATTAGGAAACAGCAGTGTAGCTACCATTCCAACTTTGCTTACCATGATCCTAAATGGAGAACTTCCTTCCCACGAAATAAAAGAAGGCAATGTTGTTTTATTTGCCTCTGTTGGAGCAGGGATGAATATCAATTCATTTGTTTATAAATTTTAACTTATTATATCAGACAGGGAAGTAGTGATGTAAATCATCATGCTGTTCCATCTCTTATTTGAAAAAAGGCTCAGATTTTTATGATCTGAGCCTTTTTTATTGGTCTTTTATTTATTCAAATCCGTTTTGGCTACACGTTAATCCAATTTGGCAACTCCAACCTTTATTCTAATGCTGACCTTTGTCCTGTTAATTTAATACAGAACAAAATGAAAACAATTTTTATAACAGGTGCTTCAACAGGATTAGGAAAAGCGGCTGCCCAATTATTCCAAAGCAGAGGATGGAACGTTATTGCAACCATGAGAAACCCTGAAGCAGATACGGAGCTTAGTGGTTTGGACAATATAACCGTGCTTCCACTAGATGTTACCAACCTTGAACAGATCAAATCAACCGTTAACAAAGCTCTTGAACTGGGTACTGTAGACGTAGTATTCAATAATGCAGGATACGGCCTTATCGGACCATTGGAAGCTTTGTCAGATGAGCAGATCTTAAAACAGCTTGACACCAACCTTTTAGGAGTAATTCGCGTGACACAAGCATTTATCCCGTATTTCAGAGAGAGAAAAAGCGGAATGTTTATTTCTACCACATCAATAGGTGGATTGATTGCGTTTCCTTTAGGATCTACTTACCATGCCACCAAATGGGCACTGGAAGGTTGGAGCGAAAGTTTAGCTTTTGAACTGAACAGATTCGGAATTGATATCAAAACAGTGTCTCCGGGAGGAATTAAAACAGATTTTGTAAGCCGTTCATTAGATGCTGCAACAAGTCCCGCTTATGAAGAAATGACCCATTCATTATTTTCCAAAATGGAAGGAATGATGGAAGCGGCTTCTGAGCCCATGCAGATTGCTGAAGTGGTTTATGAAGCTGCTACAGACGGTAAAAAACAGTTGAGATATGTAGCAGGAGAAGATGCCAAAGCATTATATGCACAGCGTCTTGAGCTGGGAGATGAACTTTTCAGAGAGCAGTTCGGAAAACAGTTTATCTAAAGTACTTTAAATCTTGAGACGGCATAAGTAGGCTTTATTTATGCTGTCTTTTAAGCTAAATATTTAATACTTTTATATCATGGAAAAGAAAGACCATACCCCTTTGAAAATTTCGTCCATATCGGAACTTCACAATCTGCTGAAGCTCCCTAAACCACTTCATCCGCTGGTGAGTTTAGTCGATAATACCAAAATGATTGTTAATAAAGAGCTGCTGAACAGAAGTTTTCATTTTAATTTCTATAAGATTTCTTATAAATTTTCTGAGCATGGAAAAATGGCATACGGACAGGGATATTATGACTTTAATGAAGGAGGAATGATGTTTACGTCACCGGGACAGATCCTTTCTACCGATGTGGATGCAGAATACTGCGGCTATACTCTGCTGGTACATCCTGATTTTATACGGAGCTATCCTTTAGCTAAGAATATTAAGAAATTTGGTTTCTTCTCCTATGACACCAACGAAGCTCTGCATTTGTCTGACCAGGAGAAAACAGTCATCACCGGATTGCTGGACAATATCAAAAATGAATTGAATACAGCTATTGATGAAGTCAGCCAGGATGTGATTGTTTCTTATATTGAGGTTCTGCTGAATTACAGCAACCGTTTTTATAAACGACAGTTCATCACAAGGAAAGTGGTGAATAGTGACCTGCTGTTCAAAATGGATATGGTTCTGGAGAACTATTTCAATAAACAGGAAACATTAAACAAAGGTCTTCCCACAGTAGAATTTCTGGCTTCTAAACTTAATCTGTCTCCGCATTATCTAAGCGATATGCTTCGGAATCTTACCGGGCAGAATGCACAGCAGCACATTCATGAAAAACTAATTGAAAAGGCTAAAGAATATCTTACAGCAACCAGTTTTTCAGTATCTGAAGTAGCTTATGCATTAGGTTTTGAGCATCCACAGTCTTTTAATAAACTGTTTAAAAAGAAAACAGATAAAACGCCTTTAAGTTACAGACAGTCATTTAATTAAGTTCCCTAGTCTGGAATGAAAGAGTAGTAGATTATGATCGTGCTTTAATTTTAATAATGATCCATAATGGATTGTGACCTCACCAAGAATCGAACTTGGATCTAAAGTTTAGGAAACTTCTATTCTATCCGTTGAACTATGAGGCCTTTGACAGGAATAAAATTACTAATTAATTGTAATAAAAAAGACTTTGCATCAGCAAAGTCTTTTCCTTCTATAAACAAATCTGACCATTTCTGGTTTAGTCTTTCATTATTTTTACTTTTTCAGAAATCTCATCTTTAAAATAAATCTGATGAAATAGAAAGCCGTTATTCCTGAATCCATTGGATAGCGGTAACCATTTCAGCGTCAGTATTGGTATTTTCTGAAGTTGCTACAGGGATATCAGGCTGGATTTTTTCTTTATATTCTTTTCCTGTTCTGTCCATTTCATAAGAAACGGCTAAAATTAATTTTTTTCCGTCGCTCAGCTTAAAACCTCTGTTAGCACTTGTATATCCTGCCGAAGGTTGTCCGAATGTTTTTACATTATCTTTTCCAATAAAGGAAATCGCTGTGGCTTCACCGCTGCTTGCAGTTCGGGGACCCATTAAAACGGCAATTTTTGCTTTAGGGTTTTGAAGCACATATGGGTTGAGGACAGTGATGGCACCGCAGGTTCCATTGGCATATTTCCATGGTGTTTTTTTCTTGCTATCTACAAAATAGCCCAATATACCTTCACCGGTCAGAGGGCCCAAACCTGCAATCATTGGGTGCATATTGCCTCCCATATTCGTTCTGAGGTCTACGATCCAGCCTTTAATAAGGTGGTCTGTATCCAGTTTTCTGATCATGCTCTGGATCTTTCCTGCAAATGAACTTCCCACTTCCTTATTTAGAGATGAAAATGGCGGAACCATTACGTAACCGATATTTTGATCCAGCAATTGGGATTCAGGTTCTATCGCTGTGGGATTTGAGGTGCTTTTCTTATCAAAACTTGCTTTGGAATCTATAAAAGAATGATTATCTCCGGCTTCTTTCAGGTTCTTCATGATGTATTGGATTGCCAGAGCTGTCATCTACAGTTTCCATGCCTTTTGAAATGATTTGCAGATGATTTTCAAGGGGCGACCAGTTTATTTTATCTTTAAAAATTGAGTTTTTCTTAATGATATTTTTAAATTCATCAATATAGGTTAAAGCCTCTTTAGAAGCTGCTTTTTCAGAAAAGGGAATCGCTGAAACTGAAAAATCATCAAACCATACCTTTCCATTACCTGATAAAAAGCCTCCAAAAAGAAAATTCTTTGCGTTGTCATCTACTACAAATTCTAAAGAATATTCTTTCCAGTCTTTGTTGGCTGTTATTTTATGATTCTGTGTTTTAGAATTTCCCTGATCGATCGTGATTTTTTCTCCATTTTTTACATACGCATACAGTGCAATACTCCCTGTAATGTTTTCAGAACGAACATAACCACTGAGGCGTACTTTTCTAAATCCACTTCCCTGAATAGGAAACATCTGTGAAAAAGTCTGCATACTGGCTGATGCATCTGCTGTATTTGAGATTTGGAGAGAATTTTTCCCAGAATATTTAACGACGTCATCTGTTTTCACCAGATAAAGATCATTGGGTTCACTTTTCCATGCTGAAGGAAAGCTGTTTTCAGTCTGTTCGAAATCAGGGTTTTGTAATTGGGCCTGTGTCAAAATTCCTGTTGTCAGAACAGCAATGCTCAATATGATTTTTTTCATTGGTTAATTTGAGGCTAAAAATATAAAAGTTGGGAAGTACAATAGCTTCTTATGAAACTTTAACGCGACTAAACCCAAAATAGGATAATGAATATAGAGTACCTGTATCATTATTAATAAAAGAATCCGCTCTTTAGGAGCGGATCCAGTAGATAAAAACATCTCATTTTTTTAATTAGACAACAATAAAAAGCACAGCCGACAATGCTGTGCTTAAATTTTTATTTCAAATTTAATTGCAATTTCAAAGCTGAAAAAAGCAAAAAATGATTTCATTTCAGTTGTATTACATAGTAAATGTAGCACTATTTTTAATACGAAACATGAATTTAATGTTAAAATTCACAAGTTATCCACAATTTCCTGTGGATAAGTCTGTAAGTTACTGTTCTTCAATGTACTTTAATACCGTATTTTTCAATATGGCCTTCTCTTCATCACTGCCTTTATCATCCATATGCCCGTGGTTGATTTGGGTGGGCATTATAGTAATGTGGTACTTTTTCTGCTCTTCAGAGGATGGGAGAACGCCTTCATCAGCCGGATAATCATTAGAACGGAGGGTATATACTTTTGGAAGTGAGGTTCTGGGAAGATACATCCTTCGGTTGTCCATGGCAATCATTTTATACACAAGAGATGGATACTTATTGGCGAACAAAGCGGTCATGTCTCCACCGTTGGAATGCCCGATCAGTGTCAGATGCTTATAATCAAGATCAGGTCTGGTCTTTTTAAGTTCATTCAGAACAAATAAAATGTTTTCTGCACCCCGTTCCCAGAAAGGCATTCTTACAATTTGTGGTTTTCCTTCCATAGGAATCAGTTCATCCGTTGGAAGCTCATGCTGGATGCTTACCGTGAAATATCCTTTTGAAGCCAGCATTTGGGTTAAATATGAATAGACAAAATAATCACCTCCTTTATTGGCTCCGTAGCCATGACTGAAAATAACGACCTTTTGTCCGGAAATTTTCTGATTGGTTTTCGGGCTGTAGAATGCAACCGGAATTTTACGGTTTCGGCTTTGATCAAACAAGGTAAGCGTATCCAGTTTGACTTCGAACGTTTTGTCTGAACTGATGTTCTTCCTGGACGTGCAGTTAGAGAGTGATAAAATAATGAAAGAAGTGAGGAGGATTTTATAGCTCATGGTTTTGATGTTAAAAGGATAGAGAAGTATTCTGATAATGGTAAATAATTGTTTTTTCGAAGATAAAAAAATGGGTTTAAAAACAGGCTTTAATCATCCACTTTTATTTCTTTATAATTTATTCATTGTCCTTTATATAAATGACTATATTTGGCCCATTAATATCTCTTTATAAATATCATTACTTCATCAAGCGCGTTCCAAGCGCCTGAAACCCTAAGGTTCGAGTTTTCTGAACCTGATTCTAGTATTATTTAACACTAACAAAGAAAGTTGACATCGATGTATGAATTGTTCATCATTGACTATGGCCTTACTTCTTTACCAACAAAAGAGATCATTATGAAACCCAATAAAATAGCCGTAATAGGCGGCACAGGAAAAACCGGAAACTACCTTGTTCAGGAACTTCTGAAAAAAGGATATCCCATGAAGCTGTTACTTCGAACTCCCGAAAATTTCACCCTTGAAAATCCTTTCATTGAAATTGTAAAGGGAGATGCAAGAGATTTTGAGACTGTAGACCGTTTGATTAAAGATTGCCGCGCAGTGATCAGTAAAATTGGACAGCCTGTCGGAGAGAAATCTATATTCACTGACGCTACAAAAAATATAATCCAGTCTATGAATTCTCATGGAATTAAGAGATATATTGCTATTACCGGCTTGAATGTGAACACCCCCTTTGATCACAAAAGTGATAAGGTAAAGGCAGCCACCGACTGGATGTACCAGAATTATCCGAAAACAACAAAAGACAAACAAGATGAGTATGAAATTCTTGTGAACAGTTCTTTGGACTGGACACTGGTCAGACTACCACTGATTATCCCGACTTCTGAGCAGTTTAGGACAGAAACCAATCTGGTAGACTGTGTAGGCGAGAAAATAAGTGCAGCAGATCTGTCGGAATTTTTGGTTTCCCAGATTGATGATGAAACCTATATCAAGAAGAGTCCGTTTTTGTATAATGTCCCGGATTAGAAATCTTATAGTTTAGATCAAAAAAATAGAGAGCCATTTGGCTCTCTATTGGTATTTAGTTGTCAAGTTTTTCCTTGATGTATTTCGCGGTGTGTGATTTTTTATCCTTCGCCAGATCTTCCGGTGTTCCGGCAAAAACCACTTCTCCACCATATTTTCCAGCCTCAGGGCCGATGTCTATAATGTAGTCTGCGCTTTTGATAATATCCGGCTGATGTTCGATAACGATAACGGAATGTCCAAGATCGATCAAAGCCTGCAATGATTTCAGTAACTTCTGGATATCATGGAAATGCAATCCTGTAGAAGGTTCATCAAAGATAAACAGCGTTTTGTCTGTGGTCACTCCTTTAACAAGGAATGAAGCCAGTTTCACACGCTGCGCTTCACCTCCGGAGAGGGTAGAAGAGCTCTGTCCTAACTGCAGATAACCTAATCCTACTTCCTGAAGCGGTCTCAGTTTCGTAACGATTTTGTCTTCGTTATTATCTTTAAAGAATTCTAAAGACTCGTCAACCGTCATATGAAGAATATCGGAAATACTTTTTTCATCGAATTTCACTTCCAGAATCTCGCTTTTGAAACGGGTTCCTTTACATACTTCGCATTCCAGCTCGATATCTGCCATGAACTGCATGGAAACATTGATCACGCCTTCCCCTTTACATTCGTCGCATCTTCCACCGTCTACGTTGAAAGAGAAATGTTTAGGTTTGTAACCCATCATTTTTGAAACTTTCTGCTTCGCAAAAAGATCTCTGATGTCGTCATATGCCTTCAGATAAGTAACCGGATTGGATCTGGATGATTTCCCGATAGGATTCTGATCAATCAGCTCAATATTTTTAATCAGTTTCTTTGGAAATTCTACAGAGTCGTAATCTCCCTTTTTGCCACCCATTCCAAGCTGTATCTGGATATCATTGGTTAGAATTTCCTTCATCAGCGTAGACTTTCCGCTTCCGGAAACTCCCGAGATCACCGTAAGGCTTTCCAGAGGGACATCTACGTCTATATTTTTAAGATTATTTTGTCTTGCTCCTTTGATGTGGATCCATTCCTTCGCTTTTCTTCGCTTTTTAGGAATTTCAATTTCCATTCTTCCGGTTAAGTATTTTGAGGTAAGGGTATCTGCATTTTTAAGATCATGATAATCCCCCGCAAACACCAGTTCACCTCCCAGATAACCTGCTTCCGGACCGATATCAATAATATAGTCTGCAGCTTTCATAACGTCTTCGTCATGCTCAACAACAATTACAGTATTTCCGAGATCACGGAGATTCTTTAAAACTCCGATCAGGTTTTCTGTATCTCTGGAGTGAAGACCAATGGAAGGCTCATCCAGAATATAGATAGATCCTACCAGTGAACTTCCCAAGCTTGTTGCAAGATTGATTCTCTGACTTTCACCACCGGAAAGCGTATTGGATGTTCTGTTGATCGTTAAATATCCTAAACCTACTTTTAATAAAAATTCAATACGGGTTTTGATTTCGTACAGTAATCTTTTGGCAACATCCTGATCATGTTCAGAAAGCTTCAATCCATCTATTAAAGGATATAATTCATCCAGAGGAAGCTCGATCATGGACTGGATATTGTGCCCGTCTATCTTTACCCAGCTTGTTTCCTCGCGTAGTCTCAGGCCTTCGCAGGTAGAGCAGAGTGTTTTTCCTCTGTATCGGGAAAGCATAACGCGGTACTGGATTTTGTATAAGTTTTCTTCAAGCATTTTGAAGAAATTGTTGATCGAAGGGAAACTGCTTTTTCCATCACCTTTCCAAAGGAAATTTTTCTGTTCTTTGGTCAGCTGATGATAAGGTTTGTGGATAGGGAAGTCTTCTGCTTTTTTGATGAATGACTTTTTCCATTCGCTCATGGTTTCGCCTCTCCAGGAAACGACAGCATCTTCGTAAACAGATAACGTTTTATTGGGAATAACAAGATCTTCATCTATCCCGATTACTTTTCCATAACCTTCACATGCCGGACATGCTCCGTAAGGATTGTTGAAACTGAAAAAATGAACGTTCGGTTCAAGAAACTCCATACCGTCCAGCTCAAATTTATTGGAGAATTCTTTTACTTTTCCCGTATCTGCATTCTTCAGGGCACAGTAGCCGTGTCCTTCGTAAAATGCCATCTGAATAGAGTCTGCCAGCCTTTGAAGGAAGTTTTCATCTTCCTCATAAGAAAAACGGTCGATGACAAGATTGATAATCATTCCTTTTTCGGGAGTAAAACCGAAGCTTTCCAGATCTTCAATGCCTGCCAGGTTACCATTGATTTCAAGTCTGGTGAAACCGGCCAGCTTTAAAACTTTCAGTGCTTCTTTAAAATTATCTGCATCATATTCCAGAGGAGCTGTCAGTAAAAATGAAGTATCCTTTTTGGAAGCCTTGATAAAATCAATCACATCAGAAACAGAATCTTTTTTTACTTCTTCCCCTGAAACCGGAGAAAATGTCTTTCCGATCCTTGCAAAAAGAAGTTTCATATAATCATAGATTTCCGTAGAAGTTCCTACTGTAGATCGTGGATTGGAAGAAATTACTTTCTGCTGGATAGCAATAGAAGGGGCAAGTCCTTTGATATCGTCTACTTTTGGTTTTTCTAATTTACCCAAAAACTGACGGGCATAGGAACTCAAACTCTCTACATATCTTCGCTGTCCTTCTGCATAAATCGTATCGAATGCCAGGGAAGATTTTCCGCTTCCGGACACTCCCGTGATCACGATCAGTTTATTTTTCGGGATCAGAACGTCTATATGTTTCAGATTGTTAAGATGTGCATTCTTAACGAAGATCTGTTTTTTTATATCTATTTCTATTGTTTTAGCCATGTTTTATCTTTGAAAAAGATTGTTCGTATCTTAAAAAATTAAGACCCACAAAATTACGAATTTTTAGTGGAAATAATACGTTTAATATATTTACTCAACACAAATATATTATCCTGATTGAGACCTCAAAAAGAAGACTTATATATGGTGAATCGGAGCAATAATGGGTAGTGTGTGATTGTTAATTATAAGGTTATATGAGTGCCGTATTGCCATGAAGTTTTACACAAATCTATGATTTTCGTTATGTTTTCTATTTTCCTCTTGTTTTATATTTTAAAATTATTTAAAATTGTATTCATAAATATGTAATAAAGAAATGAGAAAGTTATTCAGAGATCTTGTTACACATTTAATGAGAAAAAGATAAAAAGTTACTTCCCGCAAAAGATGCAGTATGAGCCATACTGCATCTTTTTTTTATGATAACTATCATTTGCCTGTCTTCGGGAACTCCCTTACTTTTGAAGCCATTATTAAAGAAACTGATTAAGAACAAAACTAGGACTACTATGATCAAGAAGATTGGAAGCATATTTTTATTGGGATCAATGCTCTGCGCTTATGCACAGGAAAAGACAACAGATATTGAAAGCATTGAATTTCAGGGAAAATTTATCTCTACCCCTTATAAGAGTGCCAATCAGAATATTACAGTGATTACCAAAGAAGATATCGCAAACTCCCCTGCAAAAAGCATTGACGAGGTTCTTCAGCAGGTTCCGGGAATGGATGTCAGAAGGAGAGGGGCCAATGGGGTGCAGAGTGATATAGGTTTCAGAGGAAGTTCTTTTGAACAGGTATTGCTGCTTCTGAACGGAATCAGAATGAATGACTCTCAAACGGGACACAATTCTATGAATGTCCCAGTAGATATGGATGATGTGGAGAGGATAGAGATCATCAAAGGTCCGGCCGCCAGAAGATTTGGGCAGAATGCCTATGCAGGAGTCATCAATATTATTACAAAAACGACACCCGGGAAACGGGTAAAAATAAGTGCTGAAGGCGGAGATTATGAAACGTATGGATTTGGCTTCAATGCACAGTTGGGAAATGAGAAATTCTCTAATGCTCTTCAGGCTAATTCAGCTTCATCACAAGGGTATATGTACAATACGGACTATGAGATCCGAAATGTTTTCTACCAGAGCAAACTGAATATTAAAAACGGGGATCTTAAGCTGCAGGCCGGTTTTTCTGAAAAGAAATTCGGAGCCAATGGCTTTTATGCGTCTAAAGATGCAAAGGAACAATATGAGGAAACGCAGGCTTCTATTGTAAGTCTGGCACATCAGCAGACCTTTGGGGCTCTAAAACTGAGTTCTAATGTATACTGGAGAAGAGGTGAAGATATGTATGTTTATACAAGAGGCAATCCTGGTTTTTATAGAAATATGCATATCGGGAATAATGTAGGGGGAGAAGTGAATTCCAGCTATCAGTGGGGATTAGGGACTACAGGTGTAGGTGTGGAGCTGAGAAAGGAATTTCTGGCGAGTAATAATTTAGGCGAGCGAAATCGTTTTGTTTCGCAGGTTTTCTTTGAGCATCATTTTTCATTATTAGATAAAAAACTGAACATCAGTCCGGGCATTTCATGGGCCAATTATTCCAAGGAAGGAAATTTTTTCTACCCGGGTTTAGATGTTGGATATAATTTCAATCAGAATAATAAGATCTACGGAAATATTGCGAGAGTCCATAGGGTTCCGACATTTACAGATCTTTATTACGTAAGCAAAACGGAGCAGGGAAATCCTGATCTTCTTCCTGAAAATGCGGTTTCTTCGGAAGTGGGCTATCAGTACCAAGACAGCAGAATTCTGGCAAAAGTGAGCGGGTTTATGAGAAACTCAAACAATTCTATAGACTGGGTTAAAAAAAGCCTCACTGATCCGGTGTGGTATGCTCAGAATGTAGGAAAAATCGACACAAAAGGTATTGAAGTAGAATTGAGTCACAGAGCTTTTGACTGGTTGAAATACACCGCCGGATATACCTATCTGGACAGTAAAATGAAAGCGTCTAATGAATTTGTTTCGAGGTATATTCTAGACAATCTGAAGCATCAGGTGGTTGCAAAGCTGGAAACCAGATTCCTGAAATATTTCACGAATGAATTAGTATACAGATATAATGAAAGAATGAATCTGGGAACGTATAATCTTCTTGATGAGAAACTGAGTTTTGTTAAAAAAGACTTCTCTGTATATGTGCTGATTAATAATCTGACCAATACAAAATATACGGAAGCTTTTGGGGTTGAAATGCCTCAAAGATGGTTCCATTTAGGTTTCTCGTATACGATCAATATTAAGTAAATGTTAATTCGAAATGAATGAAAGTTAATATTAACAAATTGTTAAATAATTTATTTTTGCAAAAATTTTTTATGAAACTTTTTTTAAGTCTGAGTTTACTTTTGAGTATGACCTTTTTAAAAGCACAGGAACATATTTCCAGCTTCAATGCAGTGACTCTAACCTATAAGTTTCATCCGAAATTTTTCCTTTACGCAGAAGGACAGCTTAGAGGTAACGAAGATTATACCTACCCGGATTATTACGAGATCAAAGGGGGAGTGGGATACAATCTTACCAAGAATCACAAACCTTTCGTAGGTCTTGGCAGATATGTGAATTATAAAGAACACAGTTTGAGCAGAGAAGAATTCAGGGTATGGCTTCAGGACGTGATCGATTTGAAAAAAGGAATCGTGAAGTTTGAAAACCGTTTCCGTGCAGAGAAAAGCTGGTTCTACGAGCCCGCTACGGATAAAAGCTCGCAAAGAATGCGTTACAGATACCGTCTGAACATAAGTGTTCCCCTGAATGCAAAAACCGTTAAGAAAGGGACTGTTTTCGCGAATGCCTATGACGAAATCTTCCTGGTAAGTCCTATGAAGCCTACTTTCGCACGAAATAGAGTATACGGTGGTTTCGGTTATCAGATTGATGACCATTTCGGAATCCTGACGGGTTATCTTTGGCAGCGTGAATTTGAAGCGAAAGGTAATAAAAACCTTCACTTTATCTATCTGGCCCTAAACATCAACATTGACGGCACAGATCATCCAACGAAAACGTATGATTTCCCAGGAGCGGATTAATATTTCTCTATCAGATAATGGTAGGCTTTTAAATATTTGTTGAACCTTTTGATGTCTTTAGGAGTAAGTTCGCGGTTTACCCTTCTTAGATCCATATTGTCACGGAGATCGTTAAGTTTTACAGCAACAGCCAGAGGAGACCTTTCTGTTCTTTTAATGAATTCATCGTAATCTTCCTCAGGGTCAAATTTGGTCAGGCAGCTTACAGCAAAAATAATGTATTCGGGAAAGCCTTCAGCTCTTAAATACTCGAGGCTAAATTCTGTCGGATGATCTTCCACCACGTCATGCAGTACGCCTACAATCTTTTCATCCAGTGTCTTACCGTATCCCATGACACGCATCACGTGAGCAATGTACGGAGCATGATATTTGTCGGTTTGTCCTTTGTGTGCCTTATCGGCTATTTTGATGGCTCTATTGAGCATTTCTTCTTTTGTCATTTCAAATAGAAAATAGAATACAAAAATAAAAAATGCCTTAAAAAATAAGACATTTTTATTGAGATTATTTTAGATATTATTAAAGATCGGTTTCATCCTCTACAGAAGCCCCTGACGCATTGTTTTTTACAGATTCTATGCCGTTGTCCATCCCGTTTTCGGATTCGTACATCTGGCTGGTTCCTATAATCTGCCCATTTCCGGCTTTTAAATTGAAATAGCAGCGATTGTCTTTTGCTGTATTTCTTTCAAATTTCGAATCATCCTGCGAATTGGTTCGTACAGATTCTATTCCGTTTTCACAGGAAGATTTTGAACCATATCCCTGGCTTGTTAAAATCACTTGTCCGTTTCCTGCTTTGAGATTGAATTGAAATTCTTCGTTGGCTCTTTTAGAAATAATAAATTTTCCCATAGTAATTAATGTTTGTGGATTGATTTGTTTGTTTTTTTGTTATTTGGAAGGCGTTGCCTTTTTTGGATCTGTGGCTGTTTTTTCCGGAGCAGCGGTGTTGAGTATTCTGTATTTTGAATAATCTTTCTTTGCTTCTTTTAAGGCCATATAGGCTGAAGTATCCTTTGGCATTACGGTCAATATTTTATATTGTTCCTTCTGATCTGTAGGGATGTTGGCTGGTATTTCTTTTTTTAAATCTTTCAGGGGGCTCATTTTTGTGGTATCCATCTTTGGCAGAACCAGTTTTTTATCTCTTTTCTGCTGCGCGAAAACGGTTGTACACAATAATATCAGTGAGCATGATAATAATGACTTCATTTCTAGTTTTTATTTAGGGTTATGATTGAGTGAAATTCCATTCAGGATTTTTAAACACTTTGTATTCATCTTTATTAATTAAAAGTAACAAAAAAATAAAAAACAGCAAAAAAAAGCTGCGCGAAGTCGAAGACTTCGCGCAGCTTTTCCAATCTGGTCAACCCAATGAATGCTTGATATTTATAAAAATTTCAGCTTTGAAAAATAATAAGTATTTAAATTTCTATAGAAATAAAGTACTTTTATAGAGCCTGTTTAATCAGGTTTTAATGATTATTCTTTATAAAGTTTTAACTAAAAAAAATAGATGTTGCTGAATATGGAAATTAAGAATTTAGAAGGTGTCACAATAGAAGAACTGGTTACTGTTTTCAATCTGTCATTTTCCGATTATATAGTGCCTTTTCAATTGACTTTGGAGCAGTTGAAATTTAAAATTGAGGCAGAGGATATCAAACCTGATTTATCTCTGGGTGTTTTTGATGCTGGTAGGATCGTGGCCTTTATGCTACATGGTCTAAGGGTTGATGATTCGGGGTCAACAGTATATAATGCCGGGACGGGAGTCATACCGGACTACAGAGGTCAGGGCCTGGTCGGTAAAATGTATGAAAAACTGATTCCTCAACTAAAAGCTCTTCATGTCAGGAAAATGGTTCTTGAAGTGATACAGGAGAACCAACCTGCTGTTAGGGCATATGAGAAGATGGGATATACTGTTTCCCGAAAACTGGATTGTTTTTCTGGTACGCTTGATATTTTGAAAGACAACAAAGAGGTTGTTATAAAGCAAACCTCCGAATTGAAGTGGAATGAATTTATTGCTTCCTGGGAAATACAGCCTACCTGGCAAAATGCGGTTCAGACATTAGAAAACATCAAAGACCTTTGTAGCATTGCCATAGCTTATAAGCATAATGTACAGGTGGGATATGTGATATTCAATGCAGTTTCAGGAAAGATTCATCAGTTTGCAGTATCTCCTGATTGCCAGAATATGGGAATTGGAAGCAGTTTATTTTCATATATCAATGATACGGTCAAAGGTCGTGATGTGTATGTTTATAATGTAGATAATCGCTCCGTTCCCACTGTTTGCTTCCTGAAAAAAATCGGACTTTCTAAAAAGGTCGTACAGTTTGAAATGATCAGAGAAGTTTAAAGCATAACATAAAAAAGCGTCTCAAAAATGAGACGCTTTAAATCAAATTTATTTATAAAAAGACTAATAAGCTCCTTTAGCAATATAATGTGCTATTACGTTTTCAGTTAAAACTACTACATTGGGGTGATTAGTATACTTCGTGCAGGGTTTCAATAAACAAAAAAACATATTGAGTTGTTTCAGTTTTTGATAACTGATATGTTTGGGTGATTCTTTTTTTAGAGGACAGATTTTTAGTTATACTAAATAAAAATAAAAAGTAGTTGGGAATCTGGAAAAAATCTTTATTTTTGGCTGCAATTAAAAAAAACAAAAACTATGAAATGGTACTTAAAAGTATTAAAACAGTATGCTGATTTTACAGGGAGAGCCAGAAGAACCGAATACTGGATGTACATATTGTTTAATATGATCTTCGCAATTATAGCCGCAGTATTAGACAATCTTTTAGGATTGAAATTTAATCAGGAAATCCCTTATGGATTTATTTATTTGATTTACGGATTGGCTACTTTTATTCCGGGATTAGCGGTTATGGTTAGAAGATTACATGATGTTGATAAAAGCGGGTGGTGGGTTTTTATATCTTTGATCCCTATTGTTGGAACTATTTGGTTACTTGTACTTCTGGCAACAGACGGAACTCCAGGAGCTAATCAGTATGGCGTAAATCCTAAAGAAAATTTCAATGAAATAAATGAAATTGGACAAAAACAGATGTAATTTAAAAAAAATTACAACCCATATTAATATAATAAACGCTCCAAAAACTTGGAGCGTTTACTATTATATTTCAAACTGATATTTAGTAATGTCCTTTAGCGATATAGTTTGCTGCTACTTTTTCAGTTAAAGCCACTACATTAGGATGGTTTGTATATTTTGTGAACCTTCTTAATCCTGAAAGCATCATTCTCTGCTCATCACCTTCTGCGAAAGAAATAATTCCTTCTTTAGCCGCTGCGATGATTTTTTCAACAGCTTTATAAAGGTTAAGCTGTGCCATTGCTGCTTCTACAGAATCAGGAGAGAAGTGTTTCTCAGCTCTTAATATGGCAGATTCTGCCATATAAAGTTGGTTCAGGATCTCAGAAGCATTCAATAATAGGTGCTGCTGTTTTTCAATATCCATCATATATTTTTGAAGGGCAGCTCCGGAAACCATTAGGAATACTTTCTTAAGGTTGGCAATAATCGCTTTCTCTTCAGCCATAAATGCTGAGTAATCAGGAACATCAAATGAAGGAATTCCCATTAATTCTTTGCTGATAGCCATTGCCGGAGAAAGTAGATCCAGTTCTCCTTTCATTGCTTTTTTAATCAACATTCCAACCGCTAAAAGACGGTTGATCTCGTTGGTTCCTTCATAGATTCTTGCAATTCTGGAATCTCTCCAGGCTGCTTCCATTGGCATATCTTCAGAGAATCCCATTCCACCATATACCTGAATTCCCTCGTCAGCAGTATGTTGTGTTAAATCTGAAACGAAAACCTTCAAAATAGAAGCTTCCACAGCAAATTCTTCAACCCCTTTTAATTCAGCCTGTTGGTGATTCATTCCACCAGCAACCAATTCGTTGATTTTATCTTCAACATCTTTTGCTGCTCTGTAAGAACCAGCTTCAGCAACGAAAATTCCGGTCGCCATTTCTGCCAGTTTCTTTCTGATCGCTCCAAAAGTGGAGATAGAAACGCCAAACTGCTTTCTTTCATTAGAATACTGAAGAGAGTGGTTTAAGATTCTTCTCTGTCCGTCAAGGTTAGCAGCTGCCAATTTGATTCTTCCAACATTCAATGCATTCAAAGCGATTTTGAAACCGTTGTTTCTTTCACCTAAAAGATTTTCAACAGGAACTTTCATATCATTAAAGAAAACCTGTCTTGTAGAAGATGAACGGATTCCCAGTTTGTGCTCTTCCTCACCGAAAGTAAGCCCTTCTGTTCCTTCTTTTTCTACGATGAAACCTGTTATATTTTTGTCATCATCAATTTTAGCAAAGACAATGAAAATTTCTGCAAAACCTGCATTGGAAATCCACATTTTTTGTCCGTTGATGATATAATGTTTTCCGTCTTCGGAAAGTTTTGCTCTTGTTTTTCCAGAGTTTGCATCAGAACCTGCATCCGGCTCAGTCAAGCAATATGCTCCGAATTTTGTACCTGTAGCCAAATCCGGAAGGTACTTTTTCTTTTGCTCTTCCGTACCATATAATAGGATAGGAAGGGTTCCGATTCCCGTATGAGCCCCGTAAGCTGTTGCCAAAGAACCATTGGCTCCCGAGCAGTAGTCACAAGCTAACATGGTATTAACGAAGCCCATTCCAAGGCCGCCATATTCCTCAGGAACAGCAACTCCCAAAAGACCCATTTCACCCAACTGACGCATCTTTTCTTCAGTTAAAGCATAATCTTTTTTCTCAAATCTTTCTTTTTGAGGAATTACTTCTCTGTCGATAAATTCTTTTGCAGAATCACGAAGCATTTTTTGTTCTTCACTCAATTCTTCAAGAGTGAAAATATCATGTGCAGGTATTTCCTTGATGAGGAATTCTCCTCCCTTCAGTGTTTTATTAAGTGTATTACTCATTATTTTATGATTTTAAATTTTAAATTATAAATTTTAAATTATTGATTCTCTGTTATAAATTTTCGGATGAAGTTTTGATGATTTTGGTCAAAATATTAATAATACTTTCAATTTCTTTCAAATAAGAGTCTATTTCAATTTGAACTAAATTTGAAGATTGATAAAGTCTTAGCCAATACTTTGTCTCTCTTGCTTCTTTATTGGCTATAGAAAGTTTTGAGATAAAATCTTTTTTAGATTGTGCAGCAATTGCTTCTTCTACATTTGCGCCAATTGAAGTTCCACAGCGAAGAATTTGTTTAGATAAAATGAATTCATTCTGAGATTTACATTGAGTATAAAATTTAATTATCCTTAAAGCAAAGTCAAAAGTTTTTGTCTGAATCAAATTGTCTTCTTTGAAACTCATTTCATCTAAAATTTATAATTTAAAATCTATAATTAATTAAAGAAGCTCAAAAATACTTGCTGCTCCCTGTCCCGTACCTACGCACATAGAAACCATTCCGTACTTGTTGCCGCGTCTTCTCATTTCGTCAAGAAGCTGAACAGTTAATTTTGTTCCGGTACATCCAAGCGGGTGGCCAAGAGCAATCGCGCCTCCGTTGACATTAAGAATATCAGGATTTAGACCTAATTCTTTTTTGATCGCAACAGACTGTGATGCAAATGCTTCATTCAGCTCGATAAGTTCAATATCTTTTAATTCAAGACCTGCCTGTTTTAGAGCTTTTGGAATAGCATAAATAGGCCCCATTCCCATAATTCTTGGTTCAAGACCTGCCGCTGCATACGCGACTAATCTTGCTTCCGGCTCAAGACCTAATTCTTTCACCATTTCTTCGCTCATTACCATTACGAAAGCGGCTCCGTCACTCATCTGAGAAGAGTTTCCGGCTGTTACGCTTCCTCCGTTTTTAAATACAGGTCTTAATTTAGCCAAACCTTGTAAAGAAGTATCAGCTCTTGGACCTTCATCGACAGAAAAATCAAACTTTTTAGTCTGCATTTTCTGATTGTCGTCCAAGAAATTATATTCTACAGGAATCGAAACAATCTGGTTGGCAAATTTCCCTTCCTGATTAGCTTTTAAAGCTTTCATGTGAGATTCAAAAGCGAACTGATCCTGCTCTTCTCTTGTAATATTATATTGTTTAGCCACTTCTTCTGCCGTATAACCCATTCCCCAGTAATAATCAGGGTTTGTTTTGGCAATTTCTGTTTCAGGAACCGGTTTGTAACCACCCATCGGAATATAAGACATCGATTCTGTACCTCCTGCGATGATACAATCTGCCATTCCTGCCTGGATTTTTGCTGAAGCAATCGCAATCGCTTCACTTCCTGATGCACAATATCTGTTTACGGTAACTCCGGGAACTTTATCGGTATTCAATCCCATTAAAGAAATTAAACGGGCAACGTTAAGGCCTTGTTCGGCTTCCGGCATTGCGTTTCCTACGATAAGGTCATCGATTCTGTTTTTGTCTAATTGGGGAAGCTCAGCCATTAATTTTTCAATAACTGTAGCCGCCATCACGTCGGGTCTTGTGAATCTTAAACTTCCTTTTGGAGCTTTTCCAACGGCAGTTCTGAAACCCTTTACTATATATGCTTGTTTCATTAGATTAGAGATTTTAAGACAAGAGATTTGAGACTCTTGTCGCTTAAATTATTCTTTTATTAATATTTTCTTTAAAAACATAAATCATTTTTTGAACATCATTAAGCCTATCTAGCAATGGCTTATTTATTTCTTCAGAAATAAATTCTAGCTTTTCGCATAAGATAAGTTGAGTTTGAAGTTCATAAGAAGAGCCATATGCAATATTTAAAAAATAGTAAAATTCTTTTTCTCTTTCTCTTCCAGCACCTTCTGCTATATTGGAAGAAATTGAAACAGCAGATCTTTTAATTTGTGAAGAAAGTCCATACTTTTCATCATTTGGCATATTTGCTAATGCTTTATAGACGTCAACACATAAATCAATTGAATCATTCCAGATTTTCAATTTTTTAATATTATGCATAATCTTACCCTTAATTTAGTTCTTTACTAGTCTCTTAGTCTCGAGTCTTTACATCTCAAGTCTAATTCCTAAGTGGTTTTCCGTTTTGCAACATATACTGAATTCTCTCTAAGGTCTTTCTCTCGCCGCAAAGCTGAAGGAAAGTTTCTCTTTCAAGATTCAATAAGTATTGTTCGGTAACGACCGTTGGTTCGGAAAGATTTCCTCCAACCATTACGTTGGCTAGTTTGTCTGCAATTTTCTTGTCGTGTGCTGAGATGAAATTTCCGGTCAACATCTGGTCTGTTCCTACATAGAACATACCTAAGGCATCTTTACCAAGAACTTTCACTTTTTGCTCTATAGGTTGAGTATATCCCTGTTCTGCCAGTAGTTTTGCTACTTTCTTAGCTTCTGCAATCTGTCTGTTTTTGCTAACGGAAACGATGTCTTTCCCTTTTTCAAGAATTCCCATATCGTAAGCTTCGTAAGCGGAAGTTGCCACTTTACCCATTGCGATATTCATGAAAGCTTCACGAAGTCTGTTATTTTTAACATCATCACTGTGGAATTCTCTTGAAGTTCTTAAGGTCAATTCCTTTGTTCCACCACCACCAGGAATTACACCAACTCCGGTTTCTACCAATCCGATGTACGTTTCAGCTGCTGCAACCACTCTGTCTGCGTGCATGGTCATTTCGCAACCACCACCAAGAGTCATTCCGTGAGGTGCAACCACTACAGGGATAGAAGAGTAGCGAACTCTCATCATCGATTTTTGGAAATAAGCAATGGCCATATTCAAATCATCCCAGTCCTGCTCGATAGCCATCATCAGGATCATGGCAAGGTTGGCGCCCACAGAGAAATTCGTTCCCTGGTTCCCAACGACCAATCCGTCGTATTCTTTTTCAGCTAAATCAATGGCTCTGTTCAATCCGTCAAGGACTTCGCCTCCAAGAGAGTTCATTTTAGAACGGATCTCGAAGTTGATAATTCCGTCACCCAGATATTCAATAGCCGCCCCTGAATTGCTCCAAAGTGTTTTGTTTTTTCTGATGTTATCTAAAATAATAAAGGCATCCTGACCTGGAATTTTGTTGTATTCTCCTGAATTTTTATCAACGAAAATACTCTGACCTTCATCATTTACTTTATAGAAAGTTTCTACATTTTTAACCCAGTCTGAAACTTCATAACCTGCGTCTTTTGCCAGTTCAATACCTTTCTGAACTCCTACAGCATCCCAGATTTCAAATGGACCATTTTCCCATCCGAAACCTGCTCTCATAGCGTCGTCTATTTTGTAGACTTCGTCAGAAATTTCAGGAACTTTATGAGAAACGTACGCGAATAATGCACCCAACGATTTTCTATATAATTCTCCTGCTTTATCTTTTCCACCAATTAAAACTTTGAATCTGTCAATTGGTTTATCAATATTTTTAGTTAATTCTAATGTAGGGAACGATGATTTTCCCTGAAGCTCATATTCTAAAGTATCAAGATTTAAAGCATGAATTTCAGATTTTCCTTCTGCATTTTTCACCTTTTTGTAGAAACCTTGTTCTGTTTTAGAACCCAGCCATTTATTATCCATCATGGTCTGGATATAGCTTGGAAGAGCAAAAACATCATTGAAATTATTGGCTTCGGCACCGCTTTGGCGAACACCATTAGCAACCATCACCAAAGTATCCAGACCTACAACATCCGCTGTTCTGAAAGTTGCTGATTTTGGACGCCCGATAACAGGACCTGTTAATTTATCAACTTCAGAAACGGTTAATCCTAATTTCTGTACGTTGTGAAGAAGATCCATCATGGAGAAAACTCCGATTCTGTTGGCAATAAATGCTGGAGTATCTTTGGCTAAAACTGTAGTTTTACCTAAGAATTTAGCTCCGTAAGTCATGTAGAAATCTACAATTTCCGGATCTGTATCATGGGTTGGAATAATCTCTAAAAGAGGAAGATATCTTACCGGATTGAAGAAATGCGTTCCCGCAAAATATTTTTTGAAATCATCGCTTCTTCCTTCCGTTAAGAAATGGATAGGAATTCCTGATGTATTAGAAGATATTAATGTTCCCGGTTTTCTGAACTGTTCAATTTTTTCATAAACAGATTTCTTAATGTCAAGTCTTTCAACGACAACTTCAATGATCCAGTCTGTATTTTTGATCTTCTGAAGATCATCATCAAAGTTTCCTACTTTAATTCTATCTGCAAATTTTGGAGAATAGAGAAGGGCAGGACTCGCTTTTTTCAGTTTCTCAAAGTTTTCAGAAGCAATTCTGTTTCTTACCACTTTGTCATCTTTGGTCAAACCTTTTTTCTGTTCAGCTTCCGTCAGTTCAAAAGGAACGATATCCAATAGAGACACTTCCACACCAATGTTGGCGAAATGTGCCGCAATACCGCTACCCATAATTCCTGAACCAAGAACCGTTACATGTTTGATTCTTCTTTTCATTATAATTTATTTTCTGTTATTTAATAATTCGTTTGCAATTTTCATGATTTCGGACATGACCTCCTTAAAGGTTTCAATTTTCTCAGGAGCAATCTTCTCCATCACCTTCTTGTTGAAATTAACGACCACTTCTTTTGACATGTTTCTTGAATTCAGGCCTTTATCTGTAAGCTTGATGATCACCTCCCTTTTATCGGCAGTGGTCTTTTCCTTATAGATATATCCGTTGTCTTCCAGAAGCTTGATGATTCTGGTTAAAGAGGTGGGTTCAATCGCCATTTTAGGACCTAAGTTTGTACTTCGGGTACCTTCCTTGGGATCAATTTTAAGAAGGGTGAGGGCTTGTACAGCTGTAGAATCATGCTCTTGAGCAAGTTCTGTATACATTTTTGAAACAGCCAACCAGGTCTGTTTTAAAACTAAATCTACGTTTTCTATTTTTTCTCTATTATTATCCATCATTTATGTACGAATGGTGTTACCCAAATTTAGTAAATATTATGCATGCATAGTATTTATTAACGTTAAATTTTGTTAATAACTTGATAGTAAGTAGGTTAAATTGTATGATTAGCATAATACTATGCATGCATAGTATGTGAAATATTTAGTAAAAACATAGTATTAATGAATGTTTCTAACGAAATCAACTATTTTTTCGAAAGATTCGTATTGTTGCTTCGTAGTACCGCTGAGGATTTCCCAAAAACCATCTTTGTACTCAAAATGCAGTGATGAAAGGTCTTTTTCGAAGTTTTTCTGCAGCAAAGAATAGAGCATTTCCTTGTGAACCTGCGGAGCGGTAATGAAAGGGGGGATGAAATTCTCATTCACCTGAAATAAGGAAACATTGGTGAGTTCATCATGCTGAAGTAATACGTCTTCTACGAGTCCGGAGAAAAGCTGACTATCTTTTACATACCATATTTTGTCTGCAAACTCTTTGGCCAGTCTCCAGTCGTGGGAAGAAAACAAAATAATTTTATTCTGCTCTTTGGCCAGTCTGCGAAGTGTTTTTAAGATGATAAGCTTGTTTTTTTCATCCAGATGCGTTGTGGGTTCATCCAGTATGATAACAGGAGAGCTTTGGGTAATAGCACGTCCGATGAATGCTTTCTGCAGATTTCCGTCTGAAAGGTTTTTAAGAAGGGTATGTTTGTACTGTGCAAGATCCAGCTCCTCTATGATATGAGAAACCTCTTCTCTGTCCTCTTTTTTAAGCTCAAAATAAAAAGGATAATAAATGTATTTGCCTAATGAAATAAGGTCTTCAACCGTATAATGCAGCGGAACATTTGATTTTGAAAAAACGACGGCAATATTTTCTGCAATTTCTTTAACGGAAAGGGTTTTTATGTTTTTTTGATGAATTAAAATTTCTCCGCTTAACAGAGAAACCTGATGTAATATAGATTTAATAAGCGTTGTTTTTCCTACACCGTTATTTCCAATCAGAAGGCATACGTCGCCCAGTTTCAGACCTGCATGAGCATTTGAAATTAAGGTGGTGTCGTAGCCAATATTGGCGTTTCTGATTTCTAGATGCATTGGCTTGTTGGTTATTGCAAAGGCGTAATTCTTTTTACAAAAATACTGTTTTTAAGACGCAAGGAATTCGACTCCGTCAAATTTTATGCTGTTATAATTTATAAATGATTGACCATTCTGGTGACACCGTTTTTAAAAACATCAGATTGGAAGTTTAATAGCAAACCTAATTTGCAATCTGTCATTTTTAAATAGGTCAAAAGCTGAGCTTTATGAGTTGAGTTGATATAGTCTACCGTTTTTATTTCTAATATTAATTTATTCTCAATGATAATATCTAACCTGAAGGCGTTTTCAATTTTTAAATCTTCATATATAATAGGGAAGAGCTTTTGCCTTTCGATCCATAAACCTGTCTTTGATAGTTCATAAAAAAGACACTCTTCGTAAACGTGTTCAAATAATCCGGCTCCAAGTTTTTTGTGGATTTTTAAACCTGCATCAAAAACTACTTTTGATAATTCATTTTCTGTCATTGTGCTGTGTTTTTATACTAATAAAGGGATGGTTGGTAAATTGCAAAGGCGCAAAGTTTTTAATTTTTATGCTGTTTTAAGGCGCAAGAAAATCAAAGATTTTTAGCAAGTATACCATTATAAATATCCAGTTACAATTTTATCGAAGATAAAATCCTTGCGCCTTAATACATAATCCATATCAATTTCTTGGCGCCTTTGTGAATCACCAACAAATCAGATCTTTTTCGGAATTTCAGATAGATCAATTATTCTTAATTCTTTTAAAAATCTTTCATCTGTAAAATCAGCGAGCGTAATTTTTATTTTCCCACATATTTTACAAATCTCTCAGATCTTATTAACAGTTTAAAAATTAAAAATTTACTCATTCACTTTTAAACCTTATTCTGCTTCAAAAGCATCAATAAAATCACAGGAATTCCAAATACAGAACTGATCACATTCAGAGGAATCTGTGTTTTTTCTGCTATTACCGAGAACAGCATCATGACCAGCATTCCGAGAAACATATTGAGGATCCACTGTTGCCATAATTTGGACGGATTATAGATCAGTCTGCAGAAATGCGGAACAATGATCCCGATAAATAATATAGGGCCCAGAAATGCAGTTATAGAGGCAGAAAGTAGGGAAGAGGCTGCAATGATCAGGATCTTTAGCTGATTGAGATTGACTCCCAAACTCTGTGCATAAGAAGTTCCCAATGAATTTCCAATCAAGGGCTTTATTGTTTTAAAACAGAAAAAGAGTCCTACAAAAACCAGAACAGACAAAACATAAATCTGGTTTCTGGTCACCATATTATTGGCTCCAAAAGACCATAAAATATAGTTTTTAAGACTTTGATTTTCTGCATAGAACTGCAATAAAGAAACGACTGCACCGGCAAATGCTGAAACAAGGAATCCAAAAATGATCAGATAAGATTTATCCTGAAATTTATTCGATATGGAAAGCAGGACCAGCATCAGCACAAGACTTCCCACAATGGCTGAAAGACTGAGAAAACTGTTCTGCAGAAATTCAGGAATCAGGAAATCATGGGAAAAGAAAATGTAAAATGCAACAGACAAACTGGCTACAGAAGTGATTCCCAATATATCGGGTCCGGCCAGCGGATTTTGAAAGTATTCCTGCATCAGAAAACCTGACGTCGGAATTGAAATACCTGCCAGAAGCATCACAAGAACACGGTTAATCCGGATCTCAGCAATCTGACTTTGCGCAGAATCCTGAAAAAAATCCTCCAGTTTTAAACTTAAAAATCCTGTGTTCAGGTTGATGACCGCAGTAAAAATAATGGCGGCTGTCAGAAGTAAACACAGGATTTTAAATTTTTTTGACATTATTCAGAAAGAATCTGGATATTTTATTTTAAAAGGGCTTCGACTTTGGAATTCAAGGTTTCTTCAGTCATCATGCCTAAGTACTCATCTGTTTTATCTCCTTTTCTTAAATACGTAAAAGGAATTGAACCGCCGTCCCACTGCTTGAAATTATCTTTGAAAAAAGTCTGATCTAATTTTTGACCATCTAAAAGAATGATGTTAGCAGCAAGATTATTTTCCTGTGCAAATTTCTTCACAGAAGTGTTCCACTCAGATTTATCATCAAGATTGATAAAAGTAAATTTTACCGGTTTGCCTTTCAGTTCCTCCATTTTGTTCTTAAAATGAGGGATTTCTCTCATACATGGTCCACACCATGTAGCGAAAAAGTTGGTCACATACAAAGTGTCATTCTTTTGCGCTAAATATTTCCCAAGATTCTCCGGAGAAAGTTCTTTTGAAGTATAGGCACCCGTTGCAGAAGCCGTATTTTCTGTTACCGAAACTGAATCTGTCACAGCCGTATCCTCTATTTTATGACCTTCTTTTTTACAGCTGTAAAGAGCGGTGAGAATAAGCGTGGATAAAATTATCTTCTTCATAAATTATTTTTTGACTATTTTTGAATTGAAGTATGGAACAACAAATCTATAAAGGGAAACTGATACAGTTTCATCCGTTAAAAGTAACGAAAAAGGAACAACTGACCAAAAATACTTTTTCTCTGGAATTCGATATTCCCGAGAATTTACAGGAGAATTTCAAGTTTGAAGCAGGACAGTATGTAAGCATAAAATTTATGGCGAACGGAGAGGAAGTCATCAATGATTATTCAATGACTTCAGCTCCCTATGAAAAAAAGATATGCCTCGGCATCAAAGTGAACTCATCCAAAGGAGCCACTTCAGAATTGTTCAGGAATTATAAGGTTGGGGACGAATTGATGGTAGGAGAACCTTCCGGAAGATTTACCCTTGTTTCTAAGCCCAGCGAATTCAGAACAATTGCCGCTTTTGCGGCAGGTATTGGAATTACTCCGATTTTAAGTCATTTTAAAAATATTCTTCATACAGAACCACGTACCAGACTTTTTTTGTTCTTTGGAAATAAAAGTTCGGAGGAGCTTATCTATAGAGAACAATTGGATCATCTTGCGAAAACCTGGGGAGAAAGACTGCAAATTTTTTACTTTTTTTCACAGGAGAAAACGGCCGACCAGTTTTTCTTCGGAAGGCTGGATGAAAAAAAACTCAACCTGATCATTAACCAGATTCTGCATCTGGATGATACCGACGAGGAATCTACCATCTGGGATGCAGTAGATGAAGTGTTGATCTGTGGTAAAGGAGAGATGATAAAATCGCTGGCTAATGCATGCTATCATCACGGGATTCCGAAAAAGAATATCCATTTTGAGCTTTTTGAAGAATATAATGACGATATTTATCCTGTAGAAAAGGAATTTCCTCTGATCGAAGATGTAGAAGTAGCGTTTAAGATTTTTGGAAAAGATTACCAAACACATCTTCCTGATAACAGGGAGAAAATCCTGCAACAGCTTTTGATCCAGAAATTTCCGGTTCCTTATTCATGTAAATCAGGAATCTGCGGAAGTTGTGAATGTTATCTTGAAGAAGGAGAAGTGGAACTTCTTGAAAATGAATATCTGACGGAAAAAGAGGAGGCACAGGGGAAAATACTAGCGTGTATGTCGATTGTAAAAAGTAAGAAAATAAAGCTTAACTTTGACCTTAGTTGAGAATTATTAGGAACATATTTAACTTAACTTTTATATCAGCAGAAATAGGAATTCTGGTGATATGTCTGTGTAATGCCTGGGTTTTCGGGTTGACGAACGGGCGTACCTATACCAAAATATCCAAAATTCCTCCACGTGAAATTGCATTAGTTCTGGGAACTTCTCCCAAAATGAGATCAGGACTTTCCAATCCGTATTTTACGAAAAGAATGGATGCTGCCGCACTTTTATATCATCATGGAAAAATCAAGAAAATCATTGTAAGCGGGGAGAAGAGTAAAGGATATAATGAACCTGCTGCGATGAAGAATTATCTGGTCAATCAGGAAGGAGTTCCCGGTGATATCATTGTAGAAGATCCGAAAGGATTCAATACCTACAAAAGTATTCTGCGTTGTAAAGACGTTTACAAAAAGAAAGATGTGATCATTGTTTCACAGGGTTTTCATAACCTCCGTGCGTTGTTTTTTGCAAGGAATAACAATATGAATGCGCTGGGATTTGACGCACAGGATGTTACAAAACCTGAAAGTTACTACAGAAACCAAGCCAGAGAAGTACTCGCCAGAGTGATTGCTGTAGTCTATTTCATATTGGGAATTTCTCCTGATTAGAAAGGATATCCGAATGCAATATTCAGGGTAGGCTTGAAAGGCTGGAAATTCTTAAACCTCCATCGGTCTCCCTCAGGTTTGTTCGGGTCATAGATCTTATAAGCTAAGTCAAGTCTGAATGTGATATAAGCCACGTTTACCCTTAAACCCAATCCGCTTCCTATTCCCATCTGTCCTAAGAATTTATTGAATTTAAATTCATCCCCATAGTTGCCGCTTTCACCAGCTTTTCTAATACTCCAGGTGTTTCCTATATCGGTAAATACAGCCCCTTCATACATTTCATTAAATGGAATCCTGTATTCTATATTGGTAGTTAGCTTTACGTTGTTTGTCATATAAGTACGAACTCTTTCATCGATCTGAGAGTCTGAAGGACCAAGTCCCCCAAATGCTACCCACGCTCTGATATCATTTGATCCACCGTTGAAATAAGACTTAATAACAGGCATGTCTTTAGAGTTCCCGTAAGGAATACCTACTCCAATGAACTGACGTAAAACTAACGTCTGATTGCCATTAAATTTAAAATATTTTCTGGTATCAATATCAAATTTTACAAATTGGGCATAAGGAATTCCGAAGATCGTTCTCTGCGGGCTTGCTACAACACCTCCGGCATCTCTTTTTTGATTGAAGATGCTTAAAATGTTACCTGCAAGCTCTACTTTTCCATTAAAATAGAAGGCGTTCGGATAATCTTTTTTACCGATCTCACTATACACAAAATTATAGATCATGGAAGAAATAAGGATATCCTGAGTTTGTCTGTCTTTATTAACAAGAGTACCTTTGAATGCTGTAAGAAGATCCTGTCCTTTCTGATCAAGTGTCCCCTCATAATTAGTGTCATTAACGATCTGTTTTGAAATATTATCGATGCTTAGCTGCCCTGAAAGGAACTGTTGTTCAAGCTCTGGTGGTTTAGTGGCAAAATAGCTGGCAAACATATCTCTTCTGATAAACTCGTCATTGGCAAAATAATCATAATAAGCATCTTTGTTTTTCGTAAGACTGACCTGGGTATTGAAAAGGGTAAGTCTGTGTGATACCTGATCATTAACAGTGGCCTGGTAATTCAACCCTGTATTAAAGTTAACTCTTCCCAAGCCGATGTTATTCTGTATGGATGCTCCCAAAAGAATGGAAGAGGTCGGTGTATATCTTTTCGGAAGAATCTTATAATAATTAAACGGCAGAAGAAGTCTTGGGAAATTCAGGGAAGCCTGCGCTGAAATTTCGTAAGCAAGATCTCTTTTGTCAATATTTTTAGTACTTCTTATGGAACCGAATGTTCCGGAAATGCTGGTCGAAAGGTTTTCTGCCCCTCTGAAAACATTTCTCGTCGTAAGATCTACAGAAGGTGATACCCCAAGATTCAGGAGCTGGGAGTAGTTGATATCTGTTCCTAGTTTAAGTTCATATTTCGGAAGGGGTTTCAATATATAAAGAACATCAACGATACTGTCATTAGGTGAAGTACCTCCGCCTCTTCTTAAAGAATCTCTGGCTTTCAGAATACTGAAGTTATTCATCGCAATGAAATTTCTTTTTGTAAGATCAAGATTTTTTTGGTCGTAAACTTTCTTACTGTCCACAATGACTGCTCTCCACAAGGAGGATGTTTTGTAGCTGTTGTCCATTTTATGGAACCTGATTCTTCTTAAGCTGTCTTTGACCGTATTTTTAGGAAAATCACCCGCTTCATTAACGATGGCCACATCTATATTTCCTATTGTCGCTACTTTGTAAGGATGATCCGCTGAATCTTTATGGATCTCCAGTGTAAGGGGAACCTGTTTTTTACTTTTCAGGGAATCTGCTACAAAATAAATCTCTTCATTGGAGCTGTTAAATCTATAATATCCGTTTTCACGCATCAGATCAGTAATTCTTGCCACTTCTTTTTCAAGAACAGTCTGGTCAAGCCTCTGTCCGGATCTGATAAGGCTTTTGTCTAGTTTCTGCCAGTAAAGACCTTTAACAGTAGGATCGGTAATATTATAATAGTAATCCTTAATATAGGTAGGATCGTTATGTTTAATGATGTAATTAACGGTTGCTTTCCTGGATGCAGAATCGAGAGAATGTTTTAAATGTACGTCAGCATCCCAAAAACCTCTGTAGGTAAGCCTTTTTTCGATAGATTCTATGCTTTTTTCACTTCTGGTCTGATCCAGAATTATGGGTGGAGTTCCCCAACTGTGAAGTAAACGGTCTAAAAATAGCGTTTTTCCCACACTGCTTTTCATATTATATTTAAGGAAAAGAGAATCTCTCAGTTTTTGGTTTCTCATTTCGCTGGGATAGGTCATGTACTCATTGAGCAATGTATCATATTTAGGATTAGCCATATTATAAAATCCTAAACTCAGCGGAGCGAACAAAAGCTGCTTTTTATTGGGCTTCTGCTGTACGTAATTTTTCAGTTCTTCATCGATGGATTCTTTCTTATCTTCAAACTCAAAGCTGTTCTTAGTAAGCAAATATTCACCTTCCGGAACTTTTTTTGTTGTACTACAGGCATAAAGGAGACCAACAAATGTTGCGAATGAAATAATTTTATAATATTTTTGAGGAGAATACTTATAATGCTTACAGCTCATACAATAAAAATTTTACAGTCTTTAGATAAAAAGAAGTTCAGACAAAAATACAATTTGTTTTTGGTTGAAGGTAATAAAATCATTAATGAACTTCCTGAATCTAATTTTAAAGTTAAAGAAATATTTTCTACCGATCCGCAAAAACTGGACCGGAAAGATATTCCCGTTATCCAGATCACTGAAAACGAGCTGAAAAAAATCAGCTTCCTTAAAACGCCTAAAGATTCCGTAGCCGTGTGTTATCTGCCGGAAGAAGAAAAGAAGGAGGATCAGAATGTTCAGTTAGTTTTGGATGGAATCCAGGATCCGGGGAATTTGGGAACCATGATCCGTTTGGCAGATTGGTTCGGAATAGAGCAGATTATCTGCAGCGAGGATACGGTTGATTTTTACAATCCAAAAGTGATCCAGGCTACTATGGGCTCTTTTACCAGAGTTAATATAGTATATACAGATCTTGTTGAATATCTTTCGAAAACGGAGAATATGAATATAGGAACGGATATGGAAGGAGAAAATATTTATACTTTTGAAAGACCTGAAAAAATAAACCTGATCCTTGGTAATGAAGGAAACGGGATGCGACCGGAAACGGAGAAACTTCTGCAGAAATGCATCACCATTCCAAGGTTTGGAAAATCCCAGTCTACAGAAAGCTTGAATGTTTCTATGGCTGCGGGAATTATTTTGGGACAATTGTTTTCGGAGTCTAAATTTCAATAGAAATTAGAGGTTAGAAGCTAGATATTAGAGGTTAAAAATAAAATATTCTCATTGTTGAACTTTAGATTATTCTAAAAAACCAATAATGGTATTTGGACTTTTATCAACTCATTTCTAATATCTAGCTTCTAATTTCTATATTATATTAACTGTTCTAAACTGGAAACGCTTTTATTTTTCTGATACACCTCTAATTTCTTTCTGACATATTTCAATGCAATAGGAGCGAGGTAGATCATCGCAGCACCCAGAAGTTTTTTCTTCCAGTTCGGGCTTTTCATGTTCTTTTTGGCGTAATTGCCCACTACTGCAGTGATGCCTAATTTGATCAGGCTATCCGTGACATTACCACCCAATGCGGTGCTTGCAATACCTACAGCAGTTTCTTTATTGATGAACATATCCTTTACTTCGGAGGTCAGGTGTCTGGCAATAACATCTTTACGAAGAACTACTTTTTCATCGCCGTCTTCATCTACTTTTTCCTGCAGATACTGGTCTGTAAGGCCATTGGTGAATGCACTCAAACTCTCTTTTGTATTTTTAAAGGTAAGTAGGTTTTCAAGGTCATTAACCTCAGCCTGGAGCAGCTTTTTCTTTCTTCTCAGTTCTTCAATGCTTTCGTATTTTCTGCTCATAGCTTAATGATTTAAAAATTTAATAACCTGATCTGCGACCATATTAACAAGCTTATTTTTAAAAGCAATAATAAACGCCATTACTATAACATAAAATCCAGCGACAATCAAGAATCCGTAAGACGTATTATCAAGTGCCTTACCGATAAGAAATGCCATTCCAAAATTAAAAAGGATAATAAAAAAAGTAAAAGCAACTAGCAGCACTACAAAGTAGGTAATGAGCCCTGCAGAAAGAGAGGATTTTTCGGTAGCTTCAATTTTCAGAAGATCTATTCTCTTTGATGCATATTCTTTAATAGTCTCTATCATTGTTTTTTTTTAAAGTTACAAAAAAAGGAACTTTCGTGCCAAAAGTTCCTTCCCATAATTTACTCAAAAAATAAACTATTTATTTTTTAAGATCATTCAGTTCCGCTTCTACATCCTTTACTACGTCTGCAGTTTTGGAAACAATCTGATCTTTGTACTTGTCATATCCATCTTTGACCGTGTGGGCTACACTACTTGCTGTTTCTTTGAAAGTAGAAGAGATGTTACCATACTGATCTTTTACTTTTTCAGAAACTTCACCGTACTTGTTTTTAGCCTGATCTTTTAGGTCTTCTGCTTTATCTTTGATTTTTTTTCTGGTTTCTTTACCTTCTTCTGGTGCATAAAGCATTCCTAAGATTACACCCGCTGCAGCACCTGCAAGAAGTCCTGCTAATATACCTGCTGTATTTTTTCCGTTTTTAGACATTTTAAGCTTTTTTAATAGTTAATAAATATTAGTTTTTTACTGCCATGAAATGTACAATTTGTATACCAAAGGAGGGCTTGTGCCTATTAAAAATTGTTAAATCTTTTTGATGTGAGATAAAATCAGATCTATCGTTTCCTCTTTTGTAAGCTCTGTATTGTCAATAACAATAGCATCTTCAGCCTGCTTTAAAGGGGCGATTTCCCTTTCACTGTCGATCTTATCACGATCTATAAGGTTTTGCTTTACCTGATCTCTGTCTGCCTGAATTCCTAAGCTTGCCAGTTCAAAATATCTTCTGTTGGTTCTTTCGTCTATACTGGCAGTAAGAAAAAATTTATAGTCCGCATTTGGCAGAACTACTGTCCCTATGTCACGTCCGTCCATAATAATGCCACCTTTTTCTGCCAGCGAACGTTGTGAATGAAGCAGGAAATCGCGCACTTCTTTCTGTTTGGCAACAACACTTACATTGTCTGAAACTTCATGGGTACGAATTTGTTTGGAAATATCAATATGATTGAGATAAAGAACCAGCTCGCCGTCATTATTTCTGAATTCAAGTTCTATCTGGTCTAATGAAGAAAACAGTTCCTGAAGATTGATGGAGCCATTCTCATCCATAGAGTTCTGTAAGGCAAACCATGTAACTCCCCTGTAAAGCGCACCGGTATCCAGATGTATAAGACCCAGTTTATCGGCAATGACTTTAGAAATTGAACTTTTTCCGGTAGACGAGTACCCATCGATAGCTATTACAGGTTTTTTCATACCGCAAATTTCAAGAATTTTTTTAAAAAATCAAGACAACGCAGAAAAAAATATTTATTATTCTAAAGATTTTTTATTGAAAGCTATTCTCCTGCGTGACTGCTAAGGTCCATAGAGATGCCTATCTGGTTCACATTGGAAGAGTTATGGTAGCGAACATGAGCGTAGTCTATTCGGAATCTTCTCAGCTTAATTCCAAATCCACCTGAAAGTCCTGAGAAGTTTCTCTGATCTGCTACGGCAAGTTCATTTCCTCTTTTTGCATTATAACCTAGTCTGATATTAAATGCTTTTTCCGGAAAAAGTTCTGCTCCGATAGAAAAGTGATCTGCCACTTTTCTTCCGAAACCGACTTCCTGTCCGTTTACATTAAATTCCGAAGAAATATCAAACTGCTGAAGATCGTGGGCGGTAATGGTAACAGCCAAAGGAATGGCTTTAAGGATTCTTGTATATCCCATATCTACCCTGAACGGAAGATTTTCTCTTGTTCCGTTAAAAGATTTCAGTTGAAAACCGAAATTTCTCATAACAAGGGAAAGGACTTCTTTATTCTTTTTATTATGGTAGGTAACTCCTGCTGTCCCTGAAACTGCAGAAGAAGTATAGTTGTCGATTTTGGAAGTGATGAAATTGATGCCTCCACCAATGGTCCAGTCTTCTTCGAACTGATAGGCATAACCAGCGCCAATGGCCACGTCTGAAGCTTTGAATTCTCCATTTTCGTAACCGCTTTCATCGGTTCTGGGAATACTTCCGTAAGTCATGTATCTGGCATTGATGGTAGCCATATGCCCGTTATCGAAATCTCTGGCATAGGAGACTGTACCGTATTTAGAGTCAGCAAGGTAAGCTGCGGCGTTCACTGAAAGCTGTTTGTCTGAATCTTTATTTAATAGAGCCGGGTTTGCAATAGCAAAGGAAACATCATGGTCTCTGATAGAAATTGCATCACCACCCAGGGCAGCCTGTCGGGCAGATACAGGGATGTTTAAGAAAGGATAAACATTTGTTCCTGTTTGTGCATAAGAAACAATTCCTGACAGAAATAATGAAAAAATGACAATTTTCTTCAATTCAATTTATAATTAATGCAAAAATAATCCTTTTTCGTACTTATCAAAATATTTCTGACATTATTTCTACGTAAATATTTTTCTTTTTTCAATATTTTTAATGATTATATTTGCAAAATCAAATTTCGGAGAAAATTACTCCGGTAAAGTTTATTAAAAATTAAAGATGAAATATAAAAGAATCCTTCTAAAACTGAGTGGCGAGGCCTTAATGGGGAACAGACAATATGGTATAGACAATGAAAGACTGCAGGAATACGCTGCTGAAATCAAAACCGTAGTAGACAAAGGCTGCGAAGTTGCGATCGTCATTGGAGGAGGAAATATTTTCCGTGGAGTAGCAGGAGCTGCAAAAGGAATGGACAGAGTGCAGGGTGATTATATGGGAATGCTGGCAACAGTAATCAACGGAATGGCGCTTCAGGGAGCTCTTGAAGATGCAGGAATCAAAACAAGACTTCAGTCTGCCATCGAAATGGATAAAGTAGCTGAGCCTTTCATCAAAAGAAAAGCAGTAAGACACCTTGAGAAAGGGAGAGTAGTGATCTTTGGTGCCGGAACAGGAAATCCTTATTTTACAACGGATACAGCTGCAACATTAAGAGCTATCGAAATCGGGGCTGATGTGATCTTAAAAGGGACAAGAGTAGACGGGATTTATGACATGGATCCTGAAAAGAACGCAGATGCTGTAAAATATAACTCCTTGTCATTCGACGAAGTATATGCTAAAAACCTTAAAGTAATGGATATGACTGCCTTCACTTTAAGCCACGAAAATAAATTGCCGATTATTGTATTCGATATGAATAAAGACGGGAATTTAGAGAAGATTGTTGATGGTGAAAATGTAGGAACTTTAGTTGATTTATAGGTAGCCAGGTGGCAGATAGTAGGTTGCAGGTAATTTGAAGATTTAGAAATTACGGATTGCTTATTATTCATTACTGATCATTTATATTTATCAATCATCATTTATAAAAATGTGTAATTTATCAAATTTTAACTATATAATGGAAGAATTAGATCTTATATTAGAATCTGTAAAGCACGACATGGATGGGGCTGTAAAGCACCTGGATCATGCATTTCAAAGAATTAGAGCAGGACGTGCTTCTACGTCTATGGTTCAGGATGTCATGGTAGAATATTACGGAGCTCCGACTCCTATTAACCAGGTTGCTAACGTTTCTGTGCCTGATGCGATGACGATCTCTATCCAGCCTTGGGACAGAACGGCTATCGGTGCTATTGAAAAAGCGATTATCAATTCAAATTTAGGTTTTGCACCTTCTAATAACGGGGAAAATATTATCCTTAACGTTCCGCCTTTAACAGAAGAAAGAAGAAGGGAACTGGCAAAACAGGCTAAAGTAGAAGCAGAAAATACAAAAATAACGGTAAGAAATGCAAGACAGGATGGTTTGAAAGAACTTAAAAAACTGGAAGGTGTTTCTGAAGATATTCTAAAAGGTGTTGAAGACGAAATCCAGGGTTTTACTGACAAGTATGTGAAGCTTTGCGATGAGCATCTTAAGACCAAGGAAGCTGAAATTATGAAAGTATAATTTTCAAGCTTACAAATATATAAAGCACCTTTTTACAGGTGCTTTTGTTTTATGTTACAACAGGGTGGTTTTGAAAATAGCAACGGCATTTCCTTTGATTTTTACCAGTTCCGGCTTTCCATTGTTTACCGTTACTTTTACATTCACCATTCCCAGGCGATTAATCTGCTCACCTTGTCTGCCATTAAACTCGAAATAATCTTTCTGATAGTTTACCAGTTGATTCTGTACCAGATATCCTCCTAACGGGCCATTTGCATTTCCGGTTACGGGATCTTCTGTAATTCCTATGGCGGGGGCAAACATTCTTCCGTAGGTCAGGATATCCTCATGATCGGAATCAAATGTAAATACAAAATAGCCATTACATCCTATTTCCTTACTTAATGCAGTCAGAGCGGTCATATCAGGCTGAAGCCTGTTCAGCTTTTCTCTGCTTTTTATGCCAACCATCACTTTAGAGTGTCCGGTAGAATCGATCTGTATGGGACAGTTTTCTTCAAGGTCAGAAGAATCCAGGTGTAGTGCGGAAAGCAGTTTTTGAGTGGTTTTATCATCGAATTCCGGACTTAATGTAAAAGATCCCTGTGTCATGGTGATTTGATAATCATCATCTGTTTTTTCGACTTCAACAGGAAGGATTCCAATTTTAGTACGAATCCGCAAAGTACAGGAGCTAAGATTATCCTCCAGTGCTTTGGCATAAAGTGCTGCAATCGTAGCATGTCCACATGACGGAACTTCTATAGATGGAGTGAAATACCGGATCATATAATCACTTTCGTCGTCTGCAGGCGAAAAAATAAAAGCTGTTTCTGAGTTATTAAGCTCCTTTGCTATTGCCTGCATATTTTCATCACTCAGTCCATCTGCATTAAGGACAACACCAGCTGGGTTTCCTTTAAACTTTTCCGTAGTAAAAGAGTCTATCTGATAAATTAGGGTGTTCTTCATATCTAAGAGTACTATTGAACTGTAAATATACTGAGTGTTTTTATTGAATAAGTTGTCAATTGATAATTATATTTTAAAAAAAAGTTTTTGACATCCGGATTCCTGGCAATGGACATGATGAAGAAATTCCGAAAGACTTGCAGGTAAAAAAAAAGACTTTCAATAGAAAGTCTCTCGATATATTTTTATTGGTCTCAGAAATAGTTAAAACTATGCACTTTAGTGCATTTTACTTTCAGTTTCTAAAAATGTTATCTTTGTTTTGTGGATTATCAACGTAGCAATGGTCATAGTGTAAGTAGGTTAACAGCACATATTGTATGGGTTACTAAATATCGTTTTCCAGTATTGGAGGGTGATATTAAATTACGCTGTCGTAGTATTTTGCTTCAAATTTGCCAGGCAGAAGATATTAGAATTTTGAAAGGAGTTGTCTCTAAAGATCATGTTCATATGCATATAGAATATCGCCCTAATCAAGATATAAGTAGTCTTGTTAAACTATTCAAAGGTCGAAGCTCTAGGAAACTTCAAATTGAATTTCCTGAATTGAAACAACGTTATTGGGGACGTCATTTTTGGGCAATAGGATTTGGTTGTTGGAGCACTGGCAATATTACGGATGAAATGCTTAACGAGTATTTGGAACATCATCGAAACCCAACTGATCAAGACCAAAGTAATTTTATCATTGAGTAGTAATACTCGAATCGTGGACTTTAAGTCCACAAACCAAACCTATGGACTTTAAGTCCATAGTGGTTTAGTTTGTGTGTTTTGTAAATCTATTTTTTGTCAAGGGATGTGGTTAATGTTCCCGTATAATTCTGATCATAGCAAGGTCATCCGTTGGTTTTAATCCATAATGATGTTCCAGTTTTTTGAGTTTTCTGTTGAGCATTTCTTCGGTGTCATGATAAGATTGATCGGTCATCAGATATTCAACAATATTTATTTGTTCCTCGTTATCCGTTTTTTTGATTTTGGTAAAGGTCAGAATACCGTCTGTCGCAATAGAAATGTCACTCAGATGGTCAAAAAATATTTTTTGATGTTGATGAGCATACCATTCTTCAAAATCTTCATGAAGATGATATGCTAAGTAATCTGGCTTATTATCTCTGTCAAATTCCGTTATTTTGCCATTAATACTGATCACTCCGTCTCCGATTGATAAAACAACACCCTTATTTTCCTTGCTGTTATAGAGAAGAATGACGAGCGTGGACAACAGTTCTTTTTCATCCAACATGAGGCGGTTTTTAACAAAGACCAACTCTTTGAATAGATTCCGTACAATTTCTTTTAATTCTTCATCCAGGCTTTTTGTACCGCTGTTTTCGTAAAGATCTTTATAGCCTTTTTCGATTGCCGTTTTTCGCAGAAGCTTTCCAATAAGGGTTGATGCAAAGTGGCTGTCCATTGCTGTTGAGCAGCCGTCCATTATGGCACATATCAATTGATCGGAACCAATTTTCTTTATTAACAAATCGTCTTCACAGTGATGGGTATGATAATCTCCCATCTGAAGGGCAGAGTAAATATTCATTGACTGTAAAAATACTTTTAATTTTGGAAGTTGAAAATGGTTAATGAATTTGAAATGAATATTTCATCAGCTGATCAATTCTCCGTTTACGAGCTTTATTGTTTTCCCGGGTTGTTCAAATTTCCATCCCAGATCAATAGCTTCCATTATTTTGGATTTGATGAGTTTTGGAGTAATAGTCATCGACTCCCGACCGTAGTCAATGGATCTGCAGAAACCTGTATATATGAGCAGAAGTTGCCCTTCACTTCCATGCTGTACAGGAATTCCATAGTCTTCATTATGCTTTTCGTTATGGGAAACAATCTTTCTTATTTTCCAGTAAAAAACCTGATCATCGATGACAATTTTCCGCAGTCCTTTTTTTGCTAAAGCCATACTATCTCTTATTTTTTAGATATTTTCTTCAGATCATGAATTGCTTTTTCCATTCTTCCCTCCCAACCTTTTCCATTCCTTTTGTCAAGATACGGATGGGTCAATTCACTATATTTTTCCTGAGCTTTTTGATCAATTCGATCAATGCTACATCCTGTGTTTTTATAAACAATACCATATCTTTTACAGATACTGTCTACCTTTTTATTTGTTTTTTCATCATGAACAGAAAGAGACAAGCCACCTGCATATCTAATCACAATCTGACCTTTTCTAATATCTTTTTCAGCTTCCTTGGTATAAGAATCCTCTTGATTTCTGAGCTCTGTTTTGTTCTTTATAAATCCATCGGCAGCTATGTAAACAAAAAATGCCAGAGCCAGAGCATTTAGAAGCAGAAACACACTTAAAAATTTACTTTTAAAGTTTAATTTTTTAAAATCCAAACTACTCACCAGATAAGAAGCCAATGCAGTCACAGCAAAAATGGCTGGCAGGTACTGGAGCTGACACTCTTTAATCATGTACCACAAATCAAACTGCATAGGATAATTCATAAAATAATAGCTTGCAATATACATGGCAGTCACCAGCAATAGGACAGTTAAATTGATGATAATAAGTTTTTTGTACATATCAGAGAACTTTACTCATTTAAAAATAAGGTTTTCTACCGATACTAACAGATAAACGGTTTTATAATTTCAATACTTTGAGCTAAAAAAACAAAAGAAAGAGGATAAGAAATAGTAAAATTCTATTCATGATTTACTTTCCTATAGATAACCTCCTGATCTTTTAATCCATAGGTAGCACAATCTTCTGAAGTAAGATCTATAAGATCAAAAAACAGGTGAAAACTGTAGGTGTGTTCATTGGTTAGCTTAGTATACTGGATGGTTTCTTTGACAGGGATGGTATAGGTGAAAGCCTGCCCGGGTTTCAGTTTTACTGTACTTTTGATACAGTCCTTGAAACAATCTACGTCAGCAGTATAGTTGATTTTGTTTCCAGCGTTGGGACTATTTTCTGTAATTTTTATAAGTTGCATTCTGTAGGCTGAGAAATCTTTGTTGATCTTGACTTTCTTGTTACCTGTATTGGTGACGGAAAGCTTTACAATTCCCTTCTCCTGTAAGCTGGAGGTATTAGGCTCAAGTCGTAATGTGCATTCATCCTGAGCGAATAAACATGAAGTGTAGAATACCAGTGCAATAAATAGAACCTGTTTCATCAATAAATTATTAATCCTAAGATACTTAAAAAAATAAATAGTTGAAGTACTTAAAAACAGAAAAAGGACCACGAAAACCCTCAGCAGATTTTCGTAGTCCTTTATTGAAGCATTTTTCATTGAAGACTAGATGTTATATGCAATCTCACCGATGTAGTATAAAGCATACTCTTCCTCATTCACAGAAACAGGATTGGGGATGGCATGTTTATTGGCAAAAATAATAGCATTTACCGGAGTTTCCAGGCCAAGTTCGTTGATCTTTTGTTCAACAATGGGAAGCCATTGATCGGCATAAGAATAATCTGTAAACTTTTCATAAATACCTAAACTTTCATCTTCAAAACCATACTCCAAAAAATCATAGTCAAACCATTGTATTTTCTGCGATTTAGCAAATTTTGAGACGTAAAGGTCTTCATTTTCTTCTTCTGTATAATAACTTTCATCTTCTTCAGCAAAATCATTAAAGTCATCTTCATTTTTAAAATATCCCAACCAAAAGTGTGAAATCTCTTTCTCCATAAATTATTTTTTAAGTATACCGTATGTTTATTGTAATCTTCTCGAATGTTCGCTTTCATTAATGACCTTTTCCAGTCTTGAAAGCCTTGTTTTTTCCTGTTTGGCACTCATCAGCCAATGAATAATGGTCTTTTTATAAGACGGCGCCTGCTTTTCAAAAAATTCCCAGGCATTATGATGGGTTTTAAACTCTTTTTCATACGCAGAATCAAGAATAAGCTCTTTTTCATGCGAATAAATTCCTGTTTTTTCTTCTTTTCTTGCTTCAAATGCTTTCTGTCCTTCAGGAGTCATAAGTCCTGCTTTTGTCAGCTCTTCAACTTTTTTAATATTGATAATGCTCCAGTTGCTGTTCGGTTTTCTTGGAGTAAACCGGTTATAATAACTTTCTGCATCTATGGATCTTCTGACCCCATCTATCCATCCGAAACATAAAGCCTGATCTACAGACTCAGACCAGTTCATAGAAGCTTTTCCAGTGCCTTTTTTATAAAAACCTACCAGAACTTCCTTTTCTTTCATATGATGCTCTCCCAGCCATTTTCTGAAATCTTCGGGGGTTGCAAAAAATATAGGAGTCATGGGGAATGTTTTTATGGGTATTAAAATGTAATATTACAAAACTTTTCTTTTAAATGAGAATTTGAACAGGATAAAGTCAGGACCTCAAAAAATAGGGAGATCAACTTTTTTATCGTAATTTTATTCAGGTAAAATTGGTATACAATGGAATTTCTTCAGGATCATTATACAGTCCAAAACGAACTGTTGCTGATATTGATCTCCGTTCTTTTAGGACTGTTGATTGGTGCAGAACGAGAATACCGGAATAAATCTGCGGGTCTTCGGACCTTTATTCTGGTGTGTTTCGGATCTTGCCTGTTCACCATCCTTTCCATTAAAATAGGCGTACAAAATCCCGACCGTCTTGCGGCCAATATCATTACCGGGATAGGTTTTCTGGGAGCAGGTGTAATTTTTAAAGGGGACAATAAAATCGATGGAATCACAACGGCAACGACCATTTGGGCCACTGCTTCAATAGGAATGGCTGTAGGTTCAGGATATGTCTATCTTTCTCTTCTGGGAACAGTGCTGGTCATTTTGATCCTTAGTGCGCTGATTTATCTGCAGAATTTTATAGACAGCAGCCATAAAATCAGGGAATATAGAATAACGGTCATAGGGTCAGAAGATATTAAACACTGCGAACAGATATTTGAAGAGCATCATCTGAAATATTTTATGCTGAAAATGCAGTATACACAAGGGAATCTTTCCATAACCTGGAGACTTACGGGGAAGCATACAAAACACGATGAGGTGGTAAGAAGTCTCATCAATGACCCCAAAATTACAGCCTATCAGTTTTAGAATAAAGCAAAAAAATAAAGGCCTGAGCCTTTATTTTTTCTTGAAAACATACAAATCCTTGTTGGGTCCAGTAATTTCCTGGCCATCCATATCAAGTTGTATAAGAATGTTTTCGCCCACTTTATATTTGTAACTGGCAGTTTTTCCTTTCAGTGTAATTGAGCTTCCCGAAGCGTCCCATTCAAAAGTTCCTTTATCCTGATTTTTTGAATTTCTGTCAATATACTCTTCCGTAATGCTGAAGGTTTTGTCATTATTTAAAGTAAGAGAAGTCTTAATTCCCGGGCAGTCTGCACATGGAACCACAGCTTCATAAGTGCCTGGCCAATCCAGTGCATTTTCTGAAGTATCACCTGCAGCCGTAGGAGTGGCTTTTGTAATGCTGTCTGATGGTGTGGTTGCTACAGCGGCAGAATCTGTGGTGGCGTCAGTCGTTTCAGTTGTTTTTTCTTTTGGATTACAAGATGCTAAAAAGACAGCTGATGCAATTCCGAGAATGAACATTTTGTTATTCATCATAATGAAATAATTTAGATATATTAATACTTAAGTGCTGTATTTGAAACAAAAACTGAGCCAGTGAAGGGGTTTCGGGATATGGAATACGAGTTTTGAGTTTAAAGATGCGAGATCGTAGAGTTTGAGAGTACTAGGGTTTTAGAGTGAATGAATTCGGTGTTAATTATTGACGTTTTCTATTCTAAATAGTTGGAGAATTATTGAATCAATAACTTAAAGTCTCAAATCTCATATCTGAAATCTCATGTCTAATATCTGGCATCTAAAAATCTTGGCTCTTGTTTCTTGAATCTGAAATCTTGAATTTCAGCCCCATATTTCACTGTCCACGTAAGGCATATGTATAATATTCTTTGTAAATTGGGGCAAAATTTTGATTATGACAAAAAAGATACTTTTATCCGTATTTATTTTGCCGGCTGCTATGGCGTTCGCACAACAATATGGAGGAATGTGGATTCCGACAGAGTTGAATGAGAAGGAAATGAAGGATTTGGGAATGAAGATCTCTGCCAAAGACATTTTCAATACTCAGAAGCCGAGCATAAAGGATGCTGTTGTACAGTTTAACGGTGGATGTACTGCCGAGATCATCTCGCCTAAAGGCTTGCTACTGACCAACCACCACTGTGGATACGGGCAGATTCAGGCACATTCTACGGTTCAGAATGATCTTCTTTCCAATGGATTCTGGGCTAAGAATCCAGACGGTGAACTTCCGAATCCGGGGGTAAAAGTAGATTTCATTGTAGACATCAAAGAAGTAACGGATCATATTTTAGAAGGAACAGACAACCTGGTTGAGCCTGAACTGACTAAAAAGATCAGTAAAAATATCGAGGTTTATAAAAACTCTCAGAAAATAGAATCTTACCAGTCGATCATTGTAAAATCAATGTATTATGGTAACAAATTTTACGCGTTTACTACCGAAACCTACAAGGATATCCGTTTGGTTGGGGCACCGCCTCAAAGCATAGGGAAATTCGGTAGCGATACAGATAACTGGGTTTGGCCAAGACATACCGGAGATTTCTCTATGTTCAGAATTTATGCGGGTAAAGACAACAAGCCTGCGGAATATTCAAAAGACAATATCCCTTACGTTCCAAAACATTACCTGCCGGTTTCTATTAAAGATAAAGCTGAAAACGATTTCACATTCGTATTCGGATTCCCGGGGAAAACTACGGAATATCTTCCTGCAGTAGCGGTAGAGAAAATCATGACAGATATTGATCCTGCAAGAATTGCTGTACGTGATGTAGCTCTTAAAACATTGGACGAGAAAATGCGTGTAGACAGTGAAACACGTATCAAATATGCCTCAAAATATGCTTCAGTAGCTAATTACTGGAAAAAATGGATCGGTGAAGTAGAAGGGTTAAAAAAATCCAATGCAGTTGAGAAAAAAGTAATGTATGAAGGTTCTCTTGTCGCTAAAAACCCTGAGATCAAAACGACTTTGGACCAGCTGAATAAACTGTACAATGATCAGGCTCCATACGCACTAAACAATGCCTACTATACAGAGGTTGTAAGAAATGCAGAAACCCTGAAACTGGCTGGCGATTACTACGATTATATAGCTTCTGTGGAATCCGGGAAAATGGAAGAAAAAGAGCTTACCAAATTAAAATCAAAAGTAACCTCATTCTACAAAGACTACAGTGCTGAGCTTGATGCTAAAGTAACAGCCAAATTACTGGCCTTATACGCTAATAAAACGGCACCACAATTCTTACCTGCAGGATTCAATAAGTATAAAGACGAAAATCAGAATATCCCGATGATCGAGGAGATGTCTAAAAATTCAATCGTCACAGGAAGAGCACAGGTAAACGGAGCTGCTCTTACAGGAGATATCGAAAAAGCATTTTCTAACCAGGACAAGCTGATCAAGACTTTGAAAAAAGATCCTATTTATCAGCTGTATGCTTCAATGAAGGAAACCTATATGAAAACGACAGACCCTCAATTTACTTCTCTTCAGGGGAAAATTGATGACCTTCAGAAGAAATTTATGGCGCAGCAAATGGCAACGGATAAAGACAGGAAATTCTTCCCCGATGCAAACTCTACGCTTCGCGTTACTTACGGAAAAGTAAAGGGTTCTACACCTAGAGACGCTGTTTCTTACGGTTATCAAACGCATCTTGCGGGAGTGATGGAAAAATATGTTCCCGGAGATTATGAATTTGATGTTCCTAAAAAACTGATCGATCTTTACAACAAAAAAGATTACGGAAATTACAAAGACAAAACGGGAGATGTTCCGGTAGGATTTACAGCTACCAATCACACCACAGGAGGGAACTCAGGGAGCCCGGCTCTTGACGCCAACGGAAACCTTGTAGGCCTGAACTTCGACAGACAGTGGGAAGGAACAATGAGTGATATCAATTACGACCCGCGTTTCAGCCGAAACATTATGGTAGATACCAAATACATACTCTTCATTATCGAAAAATTTGCCGATTCAAAATGGCTTATCGACGAAATGAAGGTGGTGAAATAATACATAAAAGTAATATCTTTAAGAATCTATTTGAATACCATTTAAATAGATTCTTTTTTTATTTAACAGAGATGAAAGATAAGATCATCAGTTTACTGGCTGCTTTCGAAACGGAAAATCTGGGGAAGTCTTTCCCGATGGATTACTGTCTGCCTGTTTATCATTGTGTTTCTGATGAAAATTTACCACACATCAGACACATCATTCAATATAAGAATACAAAGCAGTTTGAAGCAGATCTCGATTGCCTTTCAAAACATTTCCAGTGGGTCAGCTGGTCAGAGTTCAAAGACTTTATCAGTGGCAATTTTAAGCCTAAAAAAAAGATGGCTCTGCTGACTTTTGATGACGGTTTCAGAGAGTTTTACGATACCGTAATTCCTATTCTGGAACGGAAAGGAATCTATGCCTGCAATTTTATAAATCCGGCTTTTATTGATAATCAGGAACTGATGTTCAGATGTAAGACCAGTTTAATCATCGACGAAGTAGAAAGAGGACAAAAGATAGATCCAGAAATTTTCAGTGTGCTTTCACTGGAGAATCCAACAAGAGAGCAGCTTAAACAGCAGATATTAAAGATTAATTATCATAAAAGAGACCTGCTGGATAAGCTCACCGAAAAATTTGAAATTGACTGTAAAGCCTACTTAAAAAAACATAGTCCTTATCTGACAACTGATCAATTAAAAATACTGACTCAGAAAGGATACGGCATTTCTTCTCACAGCTGGGATCATCCCAAATACAACGAATTATCCTTGCAGGAACAGATGGAAAGTACTGAACTTACCTTTAGTTATTTAAAAGAAAATAATTTGATGTACGACAGTTTTGCGTTTCCGTTCACAGACTTTGGCGTGAAGAAAGATTTTTTTGATGAGCTGTTTAAAAATCAGGAGATATTCTGCTGTTTTGGAAGTGCAGGAGTAAAATCTGACAGTATAGAACGGCTTTTCCACAGAATTCCAATGGAAATGGGCGAAAGCGGAGAAAAAACTTTAAAAAAAGAAACTGCCTATTTCAGACTGAAAAAGATCATAAACAAAAATAAAATAGTGAGAAGATGATGGAGTTGAAGACCTTGAATAAAAAAGAACTTGACGATTTTGTTTCATCAGGAGATTTCAGCAATTTTGACTTTCTTCCCATTTCAGAACACCGGGCAAAATCCCATATCAGAAACCTAAAAGCTCTGGATAATCAGACCCTTTTAGTTCTGGCATTTTATGACGGAAAGTTAGCCGGATATGTAGGATGTTTTCCCGATAATTATCTGATAGACGGGAAAATATTCCACTATGCGTGGTTGAGTACGCTGTATGTGAGTGAAGAATTCCGTGGAAAAAGAATTGCAAAAACATTGTTGAACAAAATGTTTGAAGAATATGACGGCAATATCATCGCAACCGAATTCACCAAAGAAGCAGAAACCCTGTACAATATGCTGGGCGTTTTTCAATATGCTTTTCCAAAATCAGGAAAAAGATATTATTTCCGTTCAGATGCAGCTCATATTATTCCTGCGAAAAAACCCGGACTGAAGCCTGCAAAACCTCTTTTTCAATTGACAGATGCCGCGGCCAATTCTTTAATTGCTGTGAAAAATTCATCCATAAAAAAGCCTGGTTTCAGATTCGAAATCCTTGATCATATCGATACCGAAAGTTCAGAATGGATGTCAAAATTCCGGAGCAGACGAAATGCCGATGAGATCAATGTGTTTATAAAAAATCCCTGGGTTATCCAAAGTAAAAAGAAAGAAGAAAAATATCTTTTTTCAAGTTATGCTGAGGTTTTCAAGTATGTTTGGGTTAAGTTATATGATGCCCATAATGCATTGACAGCCTGTTCACTGCTCCAGCTCAGGGACGGGAACCTTAAGATCCCTTATCTGTTTTCAGAAGTTCCTGGTTTAAACCATTTCATTGATTTTCTAAGCTATTTTATCGTCAAAAATAAAGTGAAAACCCTAACGAGTTATCAGCAAGAACTCAATAAAAAATTGGAAGAATCTAAAACTTTCCCTAAGATCTACAACCGTGATTTTGAAAGAAGATACCTCTTCCACAAACAGCTTATCGAACATCTTCCGAAAGGCTTTGATCCGGAATATCAGGATGGAGATGGTGACTGTATGATGACGTAGAGTTGCGGGTTTAATGTTTCAGGATGCAAGACCGTAAAGTTTGAGAGTACTAGGGTTTTAGAGTGAATGAGCTCAGCATTAATTATGGACGTTTTCTACTCCAAATAGTTTGGGAATCATTGAATCAATGCCCTAAAAGTCTCAAATCTCATGTCTGAAATCTGATGTCTAATATCTGGAATCTAAAATCTGATGTCTTCAATGAATTCAAAAAAACCGCCCCATATGACTGAGGCGGTTTGAATCTTTTTAATGTCCGAAAATATCTTTCAGGCTTAATTCTTTGAATTGGCCCATCTCGTTGACGGCCTCCATATCTAGGTTTTCTTTCTTGCCGATAATAGCGGTGTTAAAATGTAACGGCTTGATCTCTGTCTGATAGAATTTCTTCACATCTTCAAATGTTAGATTTTCGATCTGTCCGTAGATGTCTTTTCTGAAATCATGGTAGATGTTCAGTTTTTTCAATCGTAATGTATTGAAAAATATATTGTTTCGGGTAATTCTGGTGGAAGCAATCTGTTTCAATGCTGCATTTCTGGCATTTTCAAACTGGATTGGAACTTCAGGAAGTTCGTCCATCAGCTCGCTCATCGTGCTTACCGCAGTCCGAAGCTTATCTGGCTGGGTTCCAATGTATGTTGTGATATAATCCGGATGTCCCAGTTCAGAATTGGCGGCATAAGAAACGTAAGCTGAATAGGCTAAGCTTTTGCTTTCACGGATCTCCTGAAAAACAATAGAAGAAAGTCCTCTTCCGAAATATTCATTAAACACATTGATCTTTCCGAAATTTGAAGTGTTTACCTCATGTCCTCTTCCTATTTTGCTCATTTCCATCTGTACCATATCGTAATCTGTGAAATAGACATTTCCGTTGGTTTCAGGTTCGGGATATTGCTTTGGTTCAGGAATCTGGAAACTTGCATCTTCTACATATTTTCCAATATACTGTTTGAAGTTTTCAAGATTTTTCCCATAGAAAAATACCTGATATGGATATTTGAAAAGCTTTTTCATTCGGTCTGTGAAAACTTCTGCATGGCTGCTTTCAAGTTCCTCTTGTGAAATAATATCTGTATAACGTGAGAAGCTGCCCAGTTTTGTGTAATTGGTCAGGGCAGTCATGATCCGGTTTTTATCTTTTTTTGAAGCCTGACGGTTTTCCAAAACGGTTTCTATAAACTGTTTGTAGATTTCCTGATCCGGTTTTACTTCATACATCCAGTGTTGAAGAAGGGCAATCCCTTTTTCGATATTTTCTTCCAGCCCGCTCAGTGAGATCAGAAGCTGATCATTGGTGGTTTTAAAATCATTGCTGACCCCAATCTTAAAGAACTCCTGTTTTAAATCCTCAGGCGAAAGATCTTCAGTTCCAAGATACTGAAGGAGCTGCGTGGAAATTCCAAGATCCCTGTCATGATCACCTCCAAAAGGAAAAATAAAGTGAACCTGTGCAATATCATTGTATTTATTATGAACGAAGCTCAGCTTTTTATCCTTGATGGTATCCGTAAGGATTTCCTTTTCATAATCAATGAATTCTGGCTGTATGTCTTCCGTTTTTTCTGCAATTTCCTTTAAAAAGGCAGACTGTGCTTCACGGTTGATCTTAATCGGAGTAATTCCTGGATTTTCAACTCTTACCAATTGGTCATTAACGCCCTTCTCCTTATAGACTTCAACATAATTATTCTTAAAGAATGTATTAGCAAAATCTATAACCTCTTCTTTGGTGAAGCTTTCATACTCATCCATTTCATTTAGTTCTTGCTCCCAGGATCTTCCTTTGATGTACGTATCATACAGATTCGTAGCCAGTCCATCTGCTGTTTCAAGGCCCTTCAAACGCTGCAGTTTAAAATCATTGATGATTGCAGGAAGAATCCAGTCTGGAAAGTCTCCCTTTTTGATCAGCTCTATCTGTTCCAGAACCATTTCTTTCGCTTCGTCCATCGTCTGTGTTTCTTTTGGAACAGCTACAATAGAAAAATATCCGTACTGCTTTAAGCCTACAGAAAAAGCCTGTGCCCAAAGCATCCTTTGGGTCTGATTGATATTAAGGTCAAGCAATCCCGCTTCCCCTCTGTTGCTGAGAATATTAGCCGTAATGTCTGCTAACATCGCTTCTCTGGTTCCATAGCTGTCTGTTCTCCATGCCAGCTGAACTCTTGGCGTCGTTGGACTTTTTACGGTTCTTTTTATAATTTCCGTTAATGGCTGTTCAATGACAGGCGTCTTTTTCGGAAGTTCCCGGTAAGGAATCGTTCCAAAATATTGATTAACAAGCTGAATCGTTTCCTCGAAATCCAGATCACCCACCAAAACCATCGCATAATTATTTGGAACGTAATATTCATCAAAATACTTATGAATAGCTTTCATGGAAGGGTTTTTCAGATGTTCCGGCTTTCCGATAGTCGTTTGCTGACCATTCGGGTGCATAGGAAACAGAGCATCCATCAATTCATAATTAACCAGTCTTGAATCATTATCCTGAGCTCTGTTAAATTCCTCGTATACCGATTCCAGCTCCGTATGGAAAAGTCTCAGCACAACCTCTGAAAATCTTTCCTTTTCTATTTTAAGCCATTTTTCAAGCTCATTGTTCGGAACATTATTTTTATAAACCGTCTCATCAAACCAGGTATGGGCATTTGTTCCGCTGGCGCCCAGTGAAGAAATTACTTTGTCATATTCATTGGCGATGGCATACTGGCTTGCCTCCTGGGATACTTCATCTATTTTTTTATAGATCTCCTTCTTCTTTTCAGGATCCTGTTCCGCTTTGTGATCTTCATACAATGCTGAAATCTGGTCAAGCAGTTCCTTTTCCTTTTCCCAGTTCTGCGTTCCGATCTTCGAAGTTCCTTTAAACATCATGTGTTCAAGATAATGTGCCAAACCCGTATTGTCAGAAGGATCATTATTGCTCCCCGTTCTCACAGGAATATACGTCTGTATCCTGGGTGCATCAAAATTTTGGGCAAGAAAAACCTTTAAGCCATTCTTCAGCGTATAAATTCTTACCTTATTTTCATCATGGGTTACTGTAGTATATTCGTAGTTGTTTTTATCTGTATGAACCGTTTCTCTGTATCTCTTGTCAATCATAAGCTAACTCATTTCATTCTTTTAGATCCGAATGAACTACAAATGTAAGCAATCAAAGAAAGTTTCGGTGTGTTTTTGTTACTATTACATCTATAGTTTCGATTTGTAAAGATGAAAAAGCTAAGAGGGGAAATACTAATTTTACTCCAACTACTAGTCATTTGCTCAAAAAATTCAATAAGTTTGCATCAGGTTTTCCAAAAACAACCACTATGTCCGGAAACATTCTGATCATCGATGATGAGATCAAGCTCCTTAAACTACTGGGGATGATCCTTTCCCAAGAAAATTTTAATGTCAAAGAAGCTTCTACAGCACGTTCTGCGATGATCATGCTCGAGCAGCATGAATTTGATGTCGTTTTATGTGATGTCCGGCTTCCCGATGCTTTTGGGGTAGAACTCGTACGCTCCATCAAAACCAAATATCCACATCTCGAAATTATTCTGATGACTGCTTTCGGGAATATTACCGATGCTGTCCAGGCCATGAAAAACGGGGCATATGATTATCTGGTGAAAGGAGACGACAATGAGAAAATCATTCCGTTGGTGTATAAGGCATTAGAAAAAGTAAAGGATAATCGTTCTAAAATTGTTCAAAAAATAACCATATCAAAAGGATTCGGACAGATCATCGGAACTTCTCCTTTGATTCTTCAGTCTAAAAAGCTTGCTGAAAAAGTAGCTTTAACGGATGCTGCCGTTCTTCTGACCGGAGAAACAGGAACCGGAAAAGAAGTTTTCGCCAATGCCATCCACGAAGGAAGCGATAGAAAGAAAAATAATTTTGTAGCCATCAACTGTTCTGCGTTCAGTAAAGAAATACTGGAAAGTGAACTTTTCGGACATAAACAAGGCGCTTTTACGGGTGCTGTAAAGGATAAAAAAGGGCTGATCGAAGAAGCCAATGGCGGAACATTATTTCTGGATGAAATAGGAGAGATGCCTATTGAGCTGCAGGCCAAACTGCTTCGTGTCCTAGAAACCGGAGAGTTTATCAAAATGGGTGAAACGAAAGTTTCAAGATCAGATTTCAGACTGATTGCTGCGACCAACAGAGATCTGGAGCATGAAATAAAACAAGGTCAATTCCGGGAGGATCTCTATTTCCGACTGAATGTATTCGAAATTCATCTTCCGCCATTACGTGAAAGAAAAGAAGATTTGAAAATGCTGGCCAAAAATTTCATCGATATTTTCTCCCGAAAACTTCATCTTTCAAACCTTGAGGTCAATCCGGATTATTTTAAAACACTGGAAAAAAACGACTGGAAAGGAAATATCCGCGAGCTTAGAAATGCGGTGGAAAGAAGTCTTATTTTAATGGAAGACAATATTCTTGATGCTGAAAGTCTGCCGCATTATTCAGATAAAATTGTTCCTGAAAGTGACTCATTAAGCATGAGATCCCTGGAAAAAATACATATCCAAAAAGTCCTGCAATACACCAAAGGCAATAAAGCCGAAGCAGCCAGACTACTGGAAATCGGCATTGCAACGCTGTACCGCAAGCTGGAGGAGTATGGATGGAGGTAAATGGATTGCGGAGCTTGAGAGTTTGAGGGTTTTAGAGTTTCGGAATGCAAAATACGGGATTCAGGTGTTTGGACGTGCACGTCTCAAAATAAACTTTAGCCTTGACCTCAGGCTAAAATCTCACGTCTGAAATCTGATGTCTCATACCTGGCATCTGAAATCTTGTTTCTTGAATTTATCCTTCATCTGCAAAACAAAATTCACCATTACCATTTTCCAATTCTCGCCTTAATCTAACAGTCTCATGTCTCGTATCTGAAATCTAACATCAATCTCTAGCTTCTAACTTCTACTCCCTATCATTTCAATAAACGAGCCTATCAAAATGATAGGCTTTTGTGTTTTGGTACGATTGAGTTATTTTACATAAGTATCTGTTATTTAATTGTTTGATTGTTTAGTTTTCAGAGTGGACCTCTTTTTGGCCTATAGGACGTGAATAAAATATTTTAAAAATGACAATTTCAAGAAAAACGTTCAAAAAACGTGAGCATGCAGGCTTCAGTCTGCTGATGGTATCGTACGTACTTATGACTCTATTAACTTTAATAATAACGATATGATGCTGATAAGTTTGATCCTGCTTTTTGCAGTGATATTCTGGCTTCTTTATAAATCCGTTGAATTTTTTGATAAAATATAAAAATATGTGGAGTTTATTTTTCCTTTCAATTCTGGCCTTCGTTTACATCTGCTACGTTTTGCTGAAACCTGAAAAATTTTAACCGGTCATGAATACAGAAATTTTAGGCGTTATTGCCATGTTTGTCATTACATTAGTTATTGGAATATTTCTGGGGAAATACATTGCTAATGTGTACGGGTACAAAAAGACCTTTTTAGATCCTGTTTTTGAACCTGTTGAAAAATTAATTTATAAAATATCGGGGATCAATCCAAACCGTCAGATGACCTGGAAACAGAATATGTATGCCATGCTGACGATCAACCTGGTTTGGTTCGTGATCGGATTCCTGATTCTGATGACTCAGTCCTGGCTTCCCTTAAATCCTGACGGAAACCCGAATATGTCACCTGATCTCGCCTTTAATACGGCTATTTCCTTCCTGGTGAACTGTAACCTTCAGCACTATTCAGGAGAAACGGGAGTGAGCTATTTAAGCCAGCTTTATCTGATGTTCCTGCAGTTTGTGACCGCAGCTACCGGAATGGCAGCAATGGCCGTCCTTTTCAAAGCTTTTAAAGAGAAAACAACGACAGAATTAGGGAATTTCTATGATTTCTTTACTAAATCTGTGATCAGAATACTCGTTCCAATCAGTATCCTTGTTGCCCTGATTCTTTCTGCCAACGGAAGTCCGATGACTTTCGAAGGAAAAGATCATATCACAACGCTGGAAGGACAGAAAATTGATGTTTCAAGAGGTCCTGTAGCCGCTTTTGTGGCGATCAAGCATTTGGGAACCAATGGGGGAGGTTTCTTCGGAGCCAACTCAGCACATCCGCTTGAGAACCCGAACTATGTGACGAATATGACCGAAATGGTTACTCAGATGATCATTCCGTTTGCATTGGTTTTTGCATTAGGATTTTATCTGAAAAAGAGAAAACTGTCATGGGTGATCTTTACCGTAATGACGGTTGGTTTCTTGGCACTTGCCGTTCCGAACGTTGTGAATGAAACAAACGGAAACCCTCTCATCACGCAGATGGGCGCTGACAGTAACCTTGGTGCAATGGAAGGCAAAGAAATCCGTTTCGGAAGTGCATCTTCAGGATATTGGAGTATTGCAACGACGGTGATCTCAACAGGGTCCGTGAATTCGATGCATGACAGTACCATGCCGCTTTCAGGAATGAACGAGCTGCTGGCCATGATGATCAACTGCTTCTACGGAGGCTGCGGTGTCGGAATTCTCAATTATTTCATCTTTATCATTCTCGCTGTATTCATCAGTGGTCTGATGGTGGGAAGGACACCGGAATTCATGGGTAAGAAAATTGAAGCTAAAGAAATGAAGATCGCAATGATCGTTGCTCTTTTCCATCCCTTTCTGATACTTGTGGGAACAGCGTTAACTGCCTATCTGCCGGAATTTGGTGCCAAAACATTGAATAATCCAGGTTTCCACGGGTTCAGTGAAATGTTGTACGAGTTTACTTCTTCTTCTGCGAATAACGGTTCCGGCTTTGAAGGTCTTGGCGACAATACTCCTTGGTGGAATATCTCAACAGGAATTGTATTGCTGTTATCCAGATTTATTCCGATCATAGGACCGATAGCGATTGCAGGATTATTGGCACAGAAAAAATTCATCCCGGAAAGTTCAGGAACTCTAAAAACAGATACGGCTACTTTCGGCTTTATGACGCTGGCGGTGATCCTGCTTATTGCGGCGCTGTCTTTCTTCCCTGCATTAACATTAGGACCTATCGCAGAACAGATCCAGTATTTCTCTAAATAAAAGAAAATTAATTTTTTAAACCATTAAGAAGATAAAAGAGGTTAAGAATACTAAGCTGTACGGACAATATGCAGCAATCTTAAAAATATTCTTTTGAATATAATCTTAATTCTTCTTCACCCCTAAATAGCTCTTAATGGTTTAAGTATCAATAATTAAAATTACAATCAATAGTCAACCATTAGGAGGATTGAAATATCAGGAAATCAGTCTATAACTCATCGAAACATTCACCTGAATATATTATCCATTTTCATTCCTTATTATTTTAGTCTTTCTTAATGGTTACCATTGATTTATAATGATATAACTCTTTCAAAAAAATGAAAAATCAATCACAGACATTGTTTCAAAAAGATTTGGTGAACGAAGCGATCAAACAGTCCTTCGTTAAACTGAATCCGAAAATCATGTTTAAAAATCCCGTGATGTTCCTGGTGGAAGTCGGAACAGTGGTGATGTTTATTGTAAGTCTTTTCAGTCTTACAGGGGACAAATCACAGGGGAGCTTTGCTTATAACTTTACCGTATTCATTATTTTATTTTTCACGGTTCTTTTTGCCAACTTTGCTGAGGCTATTGCTGAAGCAAGAGGAAAGGCACAAGCGGATACGCTTAGAAAAACGCGTGAAGAAACTCCGGCCAAAGTCGTGGTAGACAACAAACCAGGATTTCAGGTAGAAACTGTTCTCAGGATGTCTGCCGAAATGAAACTGGGCGATATTTTCCTTTGTGAAACCGGAGATCAGATCCCGATGGACGGGGAGATCATAGAAGGGCTTGCTACCATTGATGAATCGGCAATCACCGGAGAAAGTGCGCCCGTGATCCGTGAATCCGGAGGTGATAAAAGCTCCGTAACAGGTGGAACAAAAGTGCTTTCTGATAGAATAAAAGTGAAAGTAACGACTAAACCGGGAGAATCTTTCTTAGATAAAATGATTGCCCTTGTAGAAGGAGCTTCAAGACAGAAAACACCTAATGAAATCGCATTAACTATACTTTTAGCAGGATTTACCCTGACCTTTATTATCGTCACACTCACTTTAAAACCTTTTGCAGACTACGCGCAGACTCCCATTACCATTGCGGCATTTATATCACTTTTCGTTTGTTTGATTCCCACAACCATTGGAGGTCTGCTTTCTGCAATCGGGATCGCCGGAATGGACAGAGCATTGAGAGCGAATGTAATCACCAAAAGTGGTAAAGCAGTAGAAACTGCCGGAGACATCGATGTATTACTGCTTGATAAAACAGGAACCATTACCATCGGAAACCGTAAAGCAACAGAATTTCACCCTGCTGACGGAATCAGATTACCGGATTTCATTAAAGCTTCTGCATTAAGTTCAGTAGCAGATGAAACGCCGGAAGGAAAATCCATCATAGAACTAAGCCAGCTGAAAGCAGAAGATCTTCTTGTTCCCAACCCGGTCTATATTGATTTCTCAGCAGAAACGAGAACCTCAGGAATCGATTTTGAAGACACAAGGATCAGAAAAGGAGCTTATGACACGATAAAAAAACTGACAGAAAAAGCCGGGAACATCTTTCCGAAAGAAACCCAGGATGCCGTTACCAAAATTTCTGAAAACGGGGGAACCCCTCTTGTTGTCAGCGTTAATGAAAAAGTCTGGGGCGTCATCGAACTTCAGGACATCATTAAAACAGGAATTCAGGAACGCTTCCAGAGACTGAGAAAAATGGGGGTAAAAACGGTGATGGTAACCGGAGATAATCCTCTGACTGCAAAATTCATCGCTGAAAAAGCAGGCGTAGATGATTTCATTGCGGAAGCCAAGCCCGAAGACAAAATGAACTACATCAAAAAAGAACAGCAAGAAGGAAAGCTGGTCGCCATGATGGGAGACGGAACCAATGATGCTCCGGCACTGGCTCAGGCCGATGTGGGGGTAGCAATGAACAGTGGAACACAGGCCGCAAAAGAAGCCGGTAACATGGTAGACCTTGACAATGACCCTACAAAACTGATCGAGATCGTAGAAATTGGAAAACAGCTGCTGATGACCCGTGGAACATTGACGACTTTCAGTATTGCGAATGACGTTGCTAAATATTTTGCCATTATTCCGGCACTGTTCATTACCTTTATTCCATCACTGCAGAAGTTAAACATCATGAATCTTCACAGCCCGGAAACAGCGATTTTATCAGCCGTTATTTTCAATGCCGTGATCATTCCTTTCCTTATTCCACTCGCATTAAAAGGAGTTGCCTACAAACCGATCGGTGCCAGTGCATTATTGAGAAGAAACCTTTTTATTTATGGTTTGGGTGGTGTTATCGTTCCTTTCATCGGCATTAAGATCATTGATTTAGTGGTTAGTTTATTCTATTAAAATTTAAAAAATGAAAAATCATATTGTTACAGCATTCAGACTCACTTTTGTAATGCTGGCTATCGTAGGAATTTATCTGCTTATCGTGTACGGAGGCTCAAAAGTTTTGCCTACAAAAGGAAATGCGGAGATCATTACCCGGAACGGGCAGAAGTTTTATGCGAATATCGGGCAGGAATTTAAATCTGAAAAATACTTTCACGGGCGTCCATCATCTGTTAATTATAATGCAGCAGGAAGCGGTGGAAGCAATAAAGGCCCAAGTAACGAAGAATACCTGGAAACCGTCCAAAAAAGAATAGACACTTTAAAAATGGAACATCCGGGAATGGAGAATACAAAAGTTCCTGTAGAGCTGGTTACAGCTAGTGGAAGCGGTCTCGATCCCGATATTTCTGAAGAAGGCGCTTTGTATCAGGTAAAGAAAATTGCTGAAGTACGAAATCTTTCTGAGGAAAAAGTAAGAGATTTAGTGAAAAATCAAACAGAGAAACCGTTTTTAGGGCTTTTAGGTCCATCAAAAGTAAATGTGCTGAAGCTTAATCTCGCTTTAGATCAATTAAAATAATGTAGCTATTATCGTGAAAAAATATATCATTACCAGTGCAGTATTATTCGGGATCTTTTTCCCGAAAGCACAGTCATCAGATTCATTAAAAACAGAAAATAAAGTAACATTTTCTGCTTATGCAGAACTTTTCTACACTTATGATCTTAATGAACCTGCCAATCATTTCCGTCAGAATTTTTTATATTCTTACAACAGACATAATGAGCTCAATCTGAATTTAGGATTGATAAAAGCGAATTATCAGAGTGAGAACCTTCGTGCTAATGTGGCTTTAATGGCCGGAACGTATGCACAGGATAATATGGCTGCAGAACAGGACGCATTACGTTATGTTAATGAAGCAAATATTGGGATTAAGATTTCAAAGAACAAAAACTTGTGGATCGATGCCGGAATTATGCCTTCCCACATCGGTTGGGAAAGTGCTATAGGAAAGGACAATGTCAACCTGACTAGAAGTTTTGCCGCTGAAAATTCTCCTTATTTTGAAACCGGAGCGAAGGTTTCTTATACATCAGATAGCGGAAAATGGTTTGTAAGCGGACTAGTGTTGAATGGTTGGCAGCGGATCGCAAAGCCGGAAGGAAACCAGACCATTTCTTTTGGGCATCAGGTAACCTACAAACCAACAGAAAAGATTACGCTTAACAGCAGCTCTTTCATCGGAAACGACAAATCAAAGGATGAAAAAAGGATGCGTTATTTCCATGATCTTTATGGAAGTTTTCAGCTGACAGATCAATTTTCTGCGTTGCTGGGGTTTGATATCGGTGCAGAACAGAAAACCAAAGGAAGCAGCAGCTACAATATCTGGTACACTCCCAATGTATTGATGAAATACCAGCTTGACAGTAAATGGGCTCTGGCAGGAAGATTTGAGTATTACAATGATAAAAACGGCGTGATCATCAGTACCAAAACGCCCAATGGTTTCCAAACCTTCGGATATTCCCTGAATGTAGATTATGCAATTCTGAAAAATGTGGTTTTCCGTACTGAAGCAAGGGGCTTCACATCCAAAGATGCCATTTTTGTAAAGAATGATGAGATGAAACAAGGGAATTTCTTTATTACAACAAGTTTGGCTGCATGGTTTTAGAAAGTGAAAAGTGAATAATGAAGAGTGAAAAATAATTAACCACAAAAGGCACAAAAGATTTTGACACTTAAGTTATTTAAAGTTTAAATACTTTGTCAATATTAAGATCACATAAGTTTAAAAAAAATCAAAGATTTTTATTCCATCGAATGATTAAAGATCTGTGTAATCTGCGGGAGATAAAAAAATATGTATCAAAAGAGTAACAAAGCCTTATAATATGTATGTTTTTATAAAACCAAAAGTTATAACAAAGACAACTACTAAACCAAACCGACGATAATTCCCCGATGGAGGGGTGGCTAAGATTCAAAGAATTTTGAAAGGGTGGTTCAAGGTAGTTCAAGAAAAAATACCCAAATAATCGTAACTTACTTATACATTCTAAAGTGTTGGAAAATAAACCTTTTGTGCCTTTTGTATTAAAAAAAATAAAGCAAAAAAAATCAATGTCATCAGCAAAACATTTTTTAGAATTGATCCAGAAATCCCGGAAAGGAAAATTCAAGATCTATATCGGGATGAGCGCAGGCGTGGGAAAAACTTTCCGCATGCTTCAGGAGGCACAATCTCTTCTGCGTAACGGCATTGACGTAAAGATCGGGTATATAGAAACCCACGACCGGGAAGAAACGGTAGCTCTTACAGATGGAATTCCGGAAATTTCAAGAAGATCAGTTTTCTACAAAGGTAAAAGTCTGGAAGAAATGGATCTTCAGGCCATTATCAATGAACATCCGGAGGTCGTTCTCGTGGATGAATTGGCTCATACGAATGTAGAAGGCTCAAAAAATAAAAAAAGATGGCAGGATGTGCTGGAAATCCTTGATAACGGGATCAATGTCATCAGTGCCATGAATATCCAGCATATCGAAAGCCTGAATGAAGAAGTAAAAAATATCACAGGAATAGAAGTGGCTGAACGTGTTCCTGATAAGATTTTAAGTCTTGCCGATGAGGTGGTCAATATAGACCTTACCGCCGATGAACTGCTGACCCGTCTGAAAGAAGGAAAAATTTATAAAAAAGAAAAGATTCAGACGGCGCTTACCAATTTCTTTCAAAGCGGACATATTTTGCAACTTCGGGAACTTGCTTTAAAAGAAGTCGCTGCACACGTAGAAAGAAAGGTCGAAACAGAGATTAAAACAGAGAATTTTAAACCCATAAAATTTCTGGCCTGCATCAGCAGCAATGAGAAGATCGCTAAAAATATCATCCGGAAAACAGCCCGACTGGCGAGTTACTACAACAGTCAGTGGACGGTCCTGTACGTTCAGAAGCCGTCAGAAAATCCTGAAAAAATTGCCCTCGACAAACAGCGGTATTTGATTAATAATTTTAATTTAGCACAGGAATTGGGAGCAAAAGTGGTTCGTATAAAAGAAAGCAGTGTCCACAAAGGAATTCTGGAGTATGTGATTGCTCATAATATCACAACGGTCTGCATCGGAAAGCCTCACGCAGAGCTCTGGCAGCGTCTTTCTGGCTATAGCTGGATTTACACGTTGATGAACAGGCTGAATGAAAAGCAGATAGATATTATTATTTTATCTTAGAAGTAATGAAACTTAAAACAAAACTCACTTTAGGCGTAGGTCTTTTATTCTTACTGATCGTTCTCATGTCAGTGATCGGATCCGTCTATATCAATAAACTGAAATCCGATACTGAGAAAATCCTTACGGCCAATTACAACAGTCTGGAGTTTTCCAAAAATATGCTTCTTGCTCTGGATAAAATAAGCACAGACAGCGCTATTGCAGTGAATGATTTTCAGAAAAATAATAAACTGCAGGAGAAAAACCTTACAGAATTTGGGGAAAAGGAGGCTACCCAAAGCCTGAACCTTCATTTCAACAGCTATCTTAAACAGTCTTCCCCGGAAAAAGAGAAGCTTATCCGTGAAGACCTTGCCAAAATCATGTCCCTGAATATGAAGGGGATTGAAAGAAAAAGTGATATTGCTATCATTACCGCTGAAAATGCTACTTTCTGGATTGTAAGTTTGGGAACAGTCTGTTTCCTGATCGCTTTTATTCTGCTTTTTAACTTACCCCAGACCATTGCGGAACCTATCAATCAGCTGACGTTCAGTATCAAGCAAATTGCTGCTAAAAATTATAATGAAAGGGTGCATTTCAAAGGCAGTGAAGAATTCAAAAGTCTCGCAGATTCATTTAATACGATGGCGGAAAAACTTCAGGAATACGAAAGCAGCAGCCTTTCTAAGCAATTGATGGAGAAAAAAAGGATCGAAACATTGGTGAATAATATGCATGATGCAGTGATTGGGCTGGATGAAAATCATTTTATTTACATGATCAACGATGAAGCGCTGAAGATCACGAATCTCCGTAAAGAAGAAATCATCGGTAAAACAGCGCATGAAGTGGCCATTAATAATGATCTGATGCGTGAACTGCTTAAAAATATTGATCAGCCGGTAAAAGAACCGATCAAGATTGTTCGTGATCATAAAGAGAACTATTTTGAACAGGATATAATTCCCATCAATATTGTGAAGACCGGTGAGAAGGAAACCAAATATATTGGAAAAGTGATCCTTCTTCGGAATATCACTCCCTTCAAAGAACTGGATTTTGCTAAAACCAATTTTATAGCCACTATTTCACATGAGCTCAAAACACCTATATCCGCTATAAAAATGGGTGTGCAGCTTCTCGGAAATCAAAAATTCGGAGCATTGAATGACCAGCAGAAAGAACTGTTGAAAAGCATTAATGATGACGGACAAAGGCTTCTGAATATAACAGGTGAACTATTGAATCTTTCGCAGGTAGAAACCGGAAATATCAGCTTGACTGTTGAGAAATGTTCACCGAAAGAAGTGGTACAGACCGCTGTGAAAAATGTTGAAAAGCTGGCAGAACAGAAGAATATTCTGATCAATACCGCATATCTGGTAGGTGATACCGATTTCATCGCTGCAGATTTTGATAAAACAGTGTGGGTCATGAATAATTTCCTTACCAATGCGGTCAAACACTCTTTCCAGGACGAAAATATCCAGATTTTGGTGGAAAAACTGGACTCTATGATCCAGTTCAGTATTACCGATACCGGAAGTGGAATTGATGAAAAATACCACCGCCAGATCTTCGACCGTTATTTTCAGGTTCCGGGAGACCATCAGAACGGGACCGGACTGGGACTGGCTATCTCCAAAAACTTTATTGAAAAACAGAACGGCGAAATAGGAGTGAAAAGCTCACCCAATCAGGGTAGTACTTTTTATTTCAGGTTGCCAATTTCGTAGTGTTTAAAGCTGAATATTTTATATATTTGGACTCCAAATGTCCGGGAAGATAATATCTGGCTTATACAAATGTGAAAGAAGTACATTTTTATTCAAGTAAAATTACAAGCCTTCTTATGTTTGGAGGTTCTGCCATTTTTGTGTACATATTTTTTTCTTTAGATAAAGATCGATATTCTATGTTTGTCGTAATAATGCATAATTTAGGTTTTATTCTATTTCTTTCCAGTCTTATTTTTTCAATTGTTTTATTGCTTCGGAGAAAACCACTGCTTACCGTCACAGATCAGCAGATTATTATTTATCATATGCTGGGAAAAAGTTCTTCAATAGGTTTTGAAGATATTGATTCATTTTATGTATCAGATACTAGAAATCGTGGAATTAAAATAGCAGAACATATTTTGATCGTTTTAAAATCTCCTGAAAAAAACAAGAAGAATGGTAAATTTCCAGCCTATTCTTCTCATATGATACAGGCAGATATCTTAAATGTCAAAGCAAAATTTTTACTGGAACTTTTGAATACAAGACTTGAAACTTTTAACGATCTGAAGAGAGTTGGTTCTGGTAAAGTTGTTTAAATTTGAATTAAAATCACACAAGATGAACAGAGTTCCAAAGGTTAAAAAAGTTACGCAGGATCAAAATTCTGAAGCCTGGAAAAAACTATGCCTTTATATTGATCAAGTAGCAGAGGAAGAGCATGAGGAATTTGAACCCAGAAAAGGAATTGGTTCAGAATTGTTTGAATTAATCGAAACACTTCCAAAGTCTATTTCCAAGCTCAAAAAAGTAAAAAAAATGATGCTTTATGGAAGTCATTTAAAGAAGATACCACCAGAAATAGGAGAAATGGAATCACTGGAAGAGTTTATTCCTTATACTTCCTATAATCTTAAGTGGTTTCCTTATGAAATAACACAATGCAGGAACCTCAAAAGGAGTACCGTGAGTACGAGAGCCCTCTATGGAAATTACAAATTCCGACTCCATTTTCCCAATCTATATCAGCGCCCTTTAAGATATTATGATTCTGAAATCACAAAATGCAGTATTTGTAAAAATGAAATACCGGACAATGAAGTGGATCAGTTTTGGGTTTCTTTACCAATAGGAACTGATGTTCTTCCTCTGCTGGTGAATATATGCTCAGAAAGCTGTAAAGCAAAAATTCCACAACCTTCGGAATTATATGTTCAGTTTCCACATAAAGGAGGAGAATTCGTAAAGCAACCAAAAAAATATTAATTTAATGGCTACCAATGGATGCCTTCTGTTCTGTATTCGCAAAATTCTTTTAAATTTACAAAACAGCAAAACTATTCCATGAAAAGAACCATCAGCCTTTTATTATTCCTGTTTTTTTTCTGTGCCTTCTCTCAGGTTTCAGATAGATCAGCTGCTATTATTAAACCTCTTGAAAAAACAAGATTATTCTATTCAGATGACGAGGAAATAAAAAAGGCAGAAGAATTACTTTTTAAAGAAACAAGTACAGAAGAACTTGTATACTTAGCAGATAAGGGCAAAAATGCTTATATATAAGTTGTAGCCATCGACGTTCTGGCCAATAAAAAAGAAGGTGAAAAAATACTGGACGTTTTTAAAAAAAATATTCATTCAAAGGAAAAATTCACTTATGGAGTGGGTTGTATTATAAGTGAATATCTTTTATCGGCCTATATTTTTGAAGCAATTTACAGAGGTGATCATTTTTCAGAAAAGGAAATAGAGAATATTCATGGCGAGATGGTATCTGTCGCGTTGAATGGCAACCCTATTAACATAGAGCTTCTGGAAGCTCTGACCTATGACTTACCGCTAGATAATGATAGCTACACTAAAATCAGAAAGTTGGTGATAGATACAAAATCACCGATACTGCTTGTGAATCTTGCAAAATATAAAAATCCTAATGATATAGAACTGATTAAAAGCTTTGGAAAACAAGCTTATCCGGCCATTAAAGAGTTTCCAGATCCAAAATTTTTACCATTTATAAAAAAAAATATCTCGGATGTTTCTGATTATCATGTGATGTTTGCGCTCTCCAAATTTTGCAGTGAGGAAGCTAAGGAAATTGTGATCAAAGCTATTGAGATTGAAAAGAAACAAAACAAAGACAAAGATTGTGGAAATGGATGTCTTTCCACGATCTATCAGCATACTTATATGGAAAAATGTACGCTGTATTATCCTTTGCTCGCAGATCTTTGGCTAACGGATAAGATCATCTCTTTTGATATTCTGGATCATTATGAAAAAACGCATACTCAAAAAGAAACAGCAAAATTTTTGTTGGATGGATTTCTGAAACCGGGAAAAGCTGAAGTTATTCCTTTCAATACATTCGAGATGGATCATACAAGAGACGACATATCTGGTGATCTGACTTACGATGGTAATCTGAGACTCGTTAAACTTTTGGAAAGAACCCAAAAGATTTCTGGTGAAGTGTATCAGAAAGCTTTAAGAAGTTCTCTTCAGTATCTCGGTGATCTTAATTTTGAACGTTTCATATCAAAGCTGGGAGATAATAAGTCAATACTTCAAAATAAGGATGTTCTTCTGGAAAGGGTTAGAAATAATGAAAATGCTTATGGTGCCCTCACGATCATGGAGGGTCTGAAAATGCTCAAAGATGAAACGCTTTTCAGTGAAGGAGCCGCTATTATTGTCAGCAGAAAAGCAGAATTTAAAAAATTTCCGGTATGGAAAAAAACTATATAAGTTTTATCAAAGAAAATAACATTAAAGAATAAGTAAACGATGAATATTTTAAAAATCTTTTTAATCGGTTTGTTTCTTACCCTTCTGCATGCACAGATGTCTGGGCAGGTATTTAAATTGGAAGAGCTGGCCGCATTCAACAGGCTTGATATGGCCACTTTCAAAACAGAAATTAAAAAGCAGAAGTACACGTTCTACGACAAAACAGAAAGTCCTGCATTTATTTTGTATGAATACGACAGCCCGGGTTATACCTACAAGATCGGAAAATTTGAATACACCGAGGATAAATCTCAGGACCATATAGAGTTTCAGTTCAAAGATAAAAAAGAACATGATGTCTATATAAAAACAATTCTCGCAGCAGGTTACAAACAGACCGAAAAGGGGAAGATTCTTACAGGTGAAAATTATATTGACTACTCTAAAGACAAAGCGCAGATCAGGATGGTTTATCCCAAAACGGTAAAGGATAACTACACCATTCTGGTTTTTAAATAAACAACTGTTTTTTACAGCCTGGATTTACTTATTTCCAAATCATAGGAACAAATTATAATTAAACCATTGAAATCTAATCTCAATGGTTTAATTATAATTTGTTAAAGATCTTACTGTTTCTCTATTAAATCTAAAAACTGCTGTTCGTCAAGAATCTCAATGGTACCGATGTCCTGAGCTTTTTTCAGCTTGCTTCCGGCCTTTTCTCCCACCACAAGGAAGTTGAGGTTTTTAGACACTGCAGAAATATTTTTTCCGCCATGTTTTTCCACCATTTCTTCCGCAGATTCTCTTGTAAATAACGATAATTTTCCTGTAAAAAGGAATGTTTTTCCTTCCAGAACATTAGACAGAACTTCATTTGTACTTTCTCCTTTTTCAAGCTGTACTCCGTAAGATTTCAGACGTTCGATCATCAGGATGTTTTCAGGATTTTTGAAAAACTCCACAATGCTTACAGCAATCTTGGCTCCGATATCTTCCACCTGGCAAAGCTCTTCTACACTAGCTTCTTTTAGTTCATCGATGGTAGCAAAGTTTTTTACCAGTTTTTTGGCAACTGTTTCACCCACATGTTTGATCCCGATCCCGTAAAGAACCTTTTCGAAAGGGATTTCTTTGGATTTCTCAATTCCCGAAATAATATTCTGTGCAGATTTTTCCGCCATCCTTTCCAGGGGAAGAATCTGTTCCTTTGTTAAAGCATAGAAATCGGCCGGATTTTCAATTAATTTCTCTCTGTAAAGCTGTTCTATTGTTTCACTTCCCAGATTATCAATATTCAAAGCCTTTCTGGAAACATAATGAATCATTCTTCCCACAACCTGAGGCGGGCAGTGAAGTTCATTCGGACAGAAATGAATCGCCTGATCCACAATTTTCACCAGTTCAGTGCCACATTCAGGACAGTTTGTAATATATTCAATTTCTTTGCTTTCGGAAGTTCTTTTCTCTGTGTGTACACCTACAATTTTAGGAATGATCTCACCGCCTTTTTCCACATACACAAAATCATGCTCGTGAAGATCTAGTTTTTTGATGATATCTTCATTGTGAAGAGAGGCTCTTTTAACGATCGTTCCTGCCAGTAAAACAGGCTTTAGATTCGCCACCGGTGTAATCGCTCCTGTTCTTCCCACCTGATAGGATACACTCTGAAGTTCAGTTTCAACTTTTTCAGCTTTAAACTTATACGCCATTGCCCATCGTGGTGATTTGGCTGTGTAGCCCAGCTGTCTCTGCTGCTGTAAAGAATTCACTTTTAAAACAATTCCATCAATTTCAAAAGGAAGATTGTGACGTTCAGTATCCCAGAAACTGATAAATTCCTTTACTTCATCCATCGTTTTGCAGAGTTTCGCCTGCTGCGAGGTTTTAAAGCCCCAGCCCTGTGCTTTCTGAAGCAGTTCCCAATGCGTTTCTGCAGGAACATCTTCAGAAATAAACTGGTAAAGTACGGAAGACAGGCTACGTTTTCTTACTTCCGCACTGTCCTGCATTTTTAAACTTCCGCTGGCGGTATTCCTTGGATTCATAAAAGGATCCAAACCTTCCTCTTCACGAAGTTTATTAAGCTTATCAAAGTTTTTTCTGGTAAGATAAATTTCACCTCTCATAAAAAAAGAGGCGGGGAAATCACCTTTCAGAGTCAGCGGAATATCGGAAATCGTACGAACGTTCGGAGTGATTTCATCACCCTGAAAACCGTCACCACGCGTTACGGCCTGAGCCAGCTTTCCATTTTCATAAAGAATAGAAATAGAAGCTCCGTCATATTTCAGCTCTGCTACAAATTCTACCGGATCATTGATGGTTTTGATAATTCTTTTCTCCCAGTCTTCAAGATCATCAAAATCATAGGAATTATCAAGAGAATACATCCTGAACTTATGCTGAATAGTAGGAAACACTTTGGTAATTCCTCCGCCTACACGTACCGTAGGTGAATTTTCGTCGTAGAATTCAGGGTGTTTTGCTTCCAGATCCTGAAGCTGCTCCAGAAGCATATCAAACTCATAATCAGAGATTGTAGCAGCATCCAAATGATAATAATTTTCATTATGCTGATGGAGCTCTTTTCTTAGTTGTTCTATTTTTTGCTGTATATTTTCGGACATTCCTTTCTATCTTTTGAGCAAAAATAGCTAAACTAATTTCATTAAAAAATACCATAATTAAATATTATAGAAAGATTAAAAACGCGTAATGTGATATAAGTTATTGATTGTGTTGGATTTAAAACGCTTGTTTAAATTAATTTAACATATTGTTATGATTTAATTGAGAATTTGTTAAAACTCCCTTAAACAGCAGGTCCGGAAAGTCAAAATACCTTTGCACATCTAATTTGTTAAGATGAGAAAAGTAAAGATTGTACTAGGATTATTGTTTTTGGGATTTGGAACACTGGCTTATGCGCAGACTACGCAGGCATCTATTGTGGGAAAAGTAACAGGACTGGGCAGTACGGCTCAGGAAAAAGTGAAAGTAACGATCGTGAACGAGTCTACAGGGTTCAGGACGGAGACAGAGACCAATTCGAAAGGAGAATATATTTTTAAAGAAATTCCCCTTGGCGGACCTTATACAGTGATCGTGAATGATGACAAAAAAGAAGGATACAACGTCAACTTCGGAGATCAGGTGACAGTAAACGTGAGCTTAGGCGGAGACGAAAAGCAGATAGAAGAAGTCGTAGTTACCGGAAACCTTAAAAACAAGATCGGAAACCTGGGAGCTGCTACTGCAATCTCTGCTAAAAATATCAGCATGCTTCCGGTCAACGGAAGAAACTTTACCAACCTTACTGAATTATCTCCCTTAAGCGGAAAAGGAGGAAACCTTTCCGGACAGTTGGGATCTTCAACCAACTTTACGATTGATGGTATGACAGCCAAAAATCCAACGTCTGCAGGATCTACAACCAGCCGAAGTGGTGCACCATTTTCGATATCGATTGAAGCAGTTCGTGAATTTAAAATCACAACCAATCAGTACGATGTAACCTTGGGTAGAAGCGGAGGTGGAACAGTAAGTGCGGTTACCAAATCCGGTACGAATAAATTTTCAGGAAGTGCCTGGGAATATCTAAGAACAAACTGGCTTTCCAGCCCGTATGACATCAGAGGAAACAAAAGGGAGAACGATTTCTCTACTTCTCAATTCGGGTTTTCACTGGGTGGGCCGATCATTAAAAATAAATTACATTTCTTCGTTGCGTGGGATCACCAGCTGGACTCAAGACCGTTGCAGATTGCAGATATCAAGTCGACGGATGATGAGAAAAGATTTAATACGACCACGCAGACGTTGAATCAGTTTCTTGATATTGCAAGATCAAAATACGGAGTCGGAAATTCACCCCAGTTCGGTTCGTTTGATAAAGTAAGAAATTCTGATGCGGGATTTTTACGTTTGGATTGGCAGATTAACGAAAAAAACTTATTGACCTTAAGAAACAATTTCACTTACGATCTGAATAAAAACGGATTGGTAGATAATACCGCAATCAATTTCTTTGAATCTTACGGGAATGATAAAAACCTTGATAATAGCTTACTCTTAACCTTAAGATCAAATTTAAAGCCTAATCTGACAAATGAGCTGAAGGCGCAATATCTTTATACTTTCCAGAACAGTTATCAGAATAATGAATTAGGAAAACCTGTTCCAAGAGCTATCGTAGAAAATATTGTTTCTCCGGGGGTTGGGGCTACCAATATTCAGATCGGGGGACATCGTTTTGCTCAGGAAAGTTTTAGAAATAATGTGATTCAGGTTGTTGATAACTTGTACTACAATACGGATAAAGTAAAATATACCTTCGGTGCTGATCTGACGTATACCACTTCGAAATCCGTGTATGGAAGCGAAGTGAACGGAAGATTCCATTTCAGGGAAGATCCTACCTTGAACCCGGGGAATCTTTATAATTTTAATAACCTTACAGCGTACAGATTTTACAGAGAGGTTCCTTTGATGGAAGATCCGTCCGTAAGATCCAGTATCTGGAATATAGGCCTTTACGGGCAGCTTCAGACGAAAATTGGTGAAGGTTTGGATTTAATGGCAGGTTTAAGATTAGACTACGGAGGTTATCCAAAGGCTGAATTTAACCAAAAGCTTTATGATGAAATGGGGATCAGAACGGACAATAAAATTAAATCATTTGTGATCCAGCCAAGATTCCAGTTTGAATGGAACTTCAATGAGCAGAACAAAGACTTCCTGAAATTTGGTGCGGGAATCTTCTCTTCCGATATCAACAATTATATGGTGATCAATAACCTTGTGTTTGACGGGAAACATCTGGCAACGGTAGATGTAGATCCTTCTGCGATCGGTCTTACACCTGATTTCTACAGCTACAGAAACGATTACAATACGGTTCCTTCGCTTTCAAAGTATCAGATCCCTACAATCAACTATACCGGAGAAGATGCAAAAATTCCAATTGTATATAAAGCGAATGTTTCCTACACGCACTTCTTTAACGAAAGATTCAGAGCGGGAATCGCAGGTTATATGGCTCTAGGAAGAAACAACTACTTCTATTATGACCGAAATATGGTGTCCAATCCATACTTTACGTTGGCGAATGAAGGAGGAAGAGGAGTGTATGTACCAGCTTCTTCAATTCAGGGCGCAAAAGTAGACTGGAAGGCCGGAAGGATTAATCCTAATTTCGGAAGAGTGCTGGAGCTTGTAAGCGATGGAAAAGTAAATCAGTTCTCATTTGTAGTGGATACCAGCTACCGTTACTGGAAGGATGGGGAGATCACAGCAAGTTACACGTGGTCTGATATCAAAGACAATACCTCGTACAACGGAAACGTAGCGAATTCAGCCACACTGTCAACGATGGTTCAGGGAGATCCGAGAGACTTAAAAATGACCTATTCTGATAATCAGTTCAGAAACAAAATCGTTCTTTATGGAAATTCACCTACCATTGCAGGATTTACACTGGGTGTAAGATATTCTGGAATCGGTGGAACACGTTTCTCGGTAACTGCAGGTGGAAATATCAACGGAGATTTCGTAGATTCCAATGATTTGGCTTACATCTTCCCGGAAATTATTACTCAGCCGCTTCTAAATGATCCGGAAGTAGGACAGGCGCTAAAAGATTATGTGGAAAAATATAATAATGCTATAGCAGAGCGTAATGGCGGTAAAAACGGATTCTTCGGAGTATGGGATGTTCGTGTTGCTAAAAAAATTAAATTTGAAAAGATCGGGGCGTTTGAACTTTCTGTAGATATTTTCAATGTAGCGAATCTGCTTAATAAAGAATGGGGAGTAAATAAGTCGTATGGAAATACAGCTTTGTATAGAGTGACAAAATTCAATCAGGCCACCAAAGAGTTTGAATACATTAAAAACACCAGCGGTTTAGCCCCTCTTTCCGGGAATCCTTACCAGATCCAGATCGGTGCCAAATACAGCTTTTAACATTTAAACACTACCTTTATCAAACGTTTTTAAGATTTTTATTTAATTATCTAAATTGTATTATGAAAAATTTTATCTTAGGGTTAGCAGTTTTAAGTACAGTCCTAATGAAGGCACAAACCCAGATCATCGCACACAGAGGCTATTTCCAGGCAGAGCCGCCTACCACGGAAAATTCTATTAAATCTTTAGAAAATGCCCAGAAATTAAAAATATACGGATCGGAATTCGATGTTAGAATGACTAAAGACGGCATTCTCGTGATCAATCATGACGAGCACCACGGGGAAATGGAGATCTCTGAAACCTCTTTCAAAGAATTGGAAGCTCTGAAATTATCCAATGGCGAAAAATTTCCAACATTAAAAGATTACCTGAAACAAGGGAAAAAAGATTCTTCCTTACAGCTGATCGTGGAAATCAAACCTGCCAAAACTCCGGAAATAGAAAATGAGATCACTCAAAAGACCCTTAAAATGATTAAGGATATGAAACTGGAAGGTCAGAGTGAATATATTTCTTTCAGCTTAAACATCTGTAAAGAGATCAAAAAGCTGGAGCCGAAATTCAAGGTACAATATCTGAACGGTGAGTTGTCTCCTGAGCAGATCAAAAAAGAAGGTCTTGACGGAATGGACTACCATTACAGTGTTTTCCAGAAAAATCCTACATGGATCTCCGAGGCTAAAGCTTTAGGCCTTATCACAAATTCCTGGACGGTGAATAATCCGGCTGTGTACGAACAGTTAAAAAATCAGGGAATAGGCTTCGTTACGACCAATATTCCTAATCAGCTAAAAAATAAATAACAGCTTGATCTCGTAAAAAGTTAAAAAGTCTAATATTAAAATTACAGCCTGTCTCTTTGTAGGGACAGGCTGTTTTGTATATGAACTTAATTTATCAGGTTGTGAGTCAGTATTTTAATTCTTTTTTTATGTTATTTTCTCGGAGCAAGACAATAAAGATACATCAATGAAAGTGGAGTATGGCATTAAAAACTATTAACTATTTAGGTGGCTGATTATCAATGTTGTATTCAATATTGTTAAGGTTGCGTTCATGTTTTGTTTAATATTATTTTAATAAATGTTAAACCTATGTTAAAGTCATAGCCGTAATGTCGTTCTAATTTTGCGCAAACAAAAAGGATATGCGTAAAGAGACACAAAAACTGCTGGTTTTGTCGCTGTTAGGATTAGTCAGCGTCAATCTGGCAGCTCAGCAAAAAGCAAAAAAAGATACTGTTAAAGGCATTGATGAGGTAGTGGTAACTGCTTTGGGGATTAAGAGGCATGATAAAGCTTTAGGCTATGTTGCCGAAAAAGTAGGCTCCGACACCTTTGAGGAAACCCAGAACAACAACTGGGCACAGTCGATGGAAGGAAAAGTAGCGGGCCTAAAAGTGCAAACAGCAGGAGCCGGACCGCTGGGAACTGCCAGAATTACCCTCAGAGGTGAAAAATCGATCATGATGGATCATAACTACGCTCTGATCGTAGTGGATGGTGTTCCCATGGGAAATTCCACCACGGGTAGCGATACGCCGGCTTATGGTGCCGGTTCCGGAGGTGATGTTCCCATTGATATGGGAAATGGTCTGAACAGCATCAACCCTGATGATATAGAATCTGTCACTGTTCTGAAAGGAGCTTCTGCCGCAGCTTTATATGGTTCCCGTGCTGCCAACGGAGCTTTAATGATCACCACAAAATCCGGGAAGACTAAAGACGGTAAGCTGAAGGTAACTTTTAACTCTTACTCAAGTTTTGATACGGTACTGAAATGGCCGGACTGGCAATATGAATACGGTCAGGGAACACTGGCAAAAAATAAAGCAGGCGAGTTTTACTATTCCTACGGCTTGTCCGCAGACGGAGTAAGTACGGGTGGAACGAGCAGTGCATTTGGGCCTAAATTCGCCGGACAATATTATTTTCAGTATGATCCTACCCAACAGGGACAAAGCCGGGAAAGGAAGCTTTGGAGACCTTACGAAGATAATATCAAAGGGTTTTGGAGAACCGGTTCTACCTATTCCAACAGTATTTCCGTGGAAAGTTCCAATGAAAAGACCAGTTTCAGAACGTCTCTTACGTACCTTAACAACGAGTGGATGATGCCTAATACAGGTTTTGACAGATTCAATTTTGCCCTGTCTTTCGCCCATCAGTTAACGAAAAAATTAAAAATCTCTACGAAATTTTCATACAATACAACGACCAGCGATAATCTTCCTGCTACAGGATATAACAACCAGTCGATCTCCTACTTCATGATCTTCCAAAATCCGAACGTAGATCTTGAGTGGTATAAACCTGTCTGGAAATACGGACAGGAGCAGGTAGATCAGATCCACCCGTTCAGTTCCTATATCGATAACCCTTACCTTATCGCTTATGAAATGCTGAATGGCGTTAAGAAAAAGACCATCACCGGAAATATTACAGCAGATTATCAGTTTAATAGTAATTTTAGCTTAATGTTGAGGTCCGGTGTTGAAATTTTAAATGAAAAAAGAACCACAAGAAGACCCTGGAGCTCTGCCAATTATCTGAAAGGCTATTACAGAGAGCAGATGATCAAAAATCATGAATATAACAATGACCTCTTATTCTCTTATAAAATAGACCTGAACAAATTCAGCTTTTCAGCTTCAGCGGGAGGAAGTATGCGTTATAATGAGTACGTTATGAATGATTATCAGGCGATCGGTCTCAAAACAGCCGGAGAATACAGCCTTACCAACGCACTTTCCATTCCTGTTAAATACCCGGTTCCCCGGGATAAGGAGGTGAACAGTGTGTACGGTTTATTTACAGCAGGCTATGACAATAAGGTTTTTGTAGATATAACAGGAAGAAATGACTGGAGCTCTACACTTCCTAAAGCCAACAGGTCTTTCTTCTATCCGTCGGTAAGTACAAGTTTTATTTTGTCTGATATTTTTAACCTGAAAAGCAATCAGCTGAATTTCTGGAAACTGAGAGGTTCGTGGGCAAAGGTAGGTATAGACAGTGATCCTTACTTGCTGCACAACTATTATACCGCAAGCAACATTACAGGAAGTGTTATATCACCAACTACTTTTAACAATCCTACTCTTAAACCTGAAAAAAATACCAATATCGAAGCCGGTATGGATTTCAGTCTCTTCAAAAGCAGGTTAAATTTTAATTTCACTGCCTATCAGAACGTCAGTGAAAATCAGATCATTCCCGTATCGTTACCTTTTGAGAGTGGATTCTCTAAAAGAGTGATCAACGCCGGAAAGATCCGAAACAGAGGTCTTGAACTTTCCATAGATGCCTATCCTGTAAAATCTAAGAATTTCTCATGGAAGATCGGAGGAAACTGGTCGACTAATGAAAACAGGGTCATGAGCGTTCCTGATGGATTTGACGGAATTGTTTCCAATGTCGGAGGCGTCGTTTTCTATAAAATGGAAGTCGGAGGTTCTCTTGGAGACATGTATGGGTACAAACTGTTGCGCTCACCTGATGGAAAAGTCGTTTACAGAGACGGATTAACGGAAATTCCTGCAGGAATAGAGAAAGTTGGAAATGCATTCCCGAAATGGAGAGCAGGTCTTCAGAACGATTTTAAAATTAAAAACTTCACCATCAGCTTTTCATTTGACGGGCAATACGGTGGTATCGCTTATTCCCAATCGCATCACAAAATGTCTGAACAGGGTAAGCTTACATCTACGCTTCCGGGAAGAGAAAATCCAGGCGGAATGATTATTGGAGACGGTGTCACTCAAAACCCTGATGGAAGCTACAGCCCGAATACCAAAGCGGTGACGGTATCATCCTATTACGGGGATTATTATAGAAGAGCCAACGTAGAAACCAACAGCTTCAGCACCAACTTTATTAAACTTAGAGATGCAAGAATATCGTATTCCTTCTCAAAAGAAATTATACAGCCTCTTGGACTTGAGGACCTTACCCTGGCTATTTTTGGGAAGAATCTTTGGATGTGGACCAAGTTTCCCATGTTCGATCCCGAAGTGGCTACTTTAGATAATGCGACCATCACTCCCGGTGTTGAAATGGGACAGCTTCCGACAGCAAGAACAGTTGGTTTTCAGTTAAATCTTAAATTCTAAATCTTAAAAAAATGAAAAAAATAATCATACATCTGGCACTGGCTATTTCTGTTTTTGCTCTTCATTCATGCGACAGAACTTTTGAAGAGATCAATACCGATACGAGCAGGATCAAGGATCCGTCCGTAGGAAGCCTTTTGGCACCGATCCAGTATGAAATGGGAAGTTACGGATACAACAGGGCAGATGATTTTACCTTTGATATCATGCAGGGTGCCCTGGATTTTCCTAATGAAGGCAATACATTCAGCAGATATTACTTTAACGAGAAAAGTGGTGCCGGATACTGGGACAATTCCTACAGATGGCTGAAACAGGTCAACGATCTGAAAAAGTACGCTGCTAAAGAGGAAAACAACAATTATCTGGCTATATCAATGGTTCTGAATGCCTGGATCACCGCCAATCTTACGGATGCTTTCGGAGATATTCCGTTTTCTGAAGCCGGAAGAATTGAAGAAGGAATTTTAAAACCTAAGTATGATAAACAGAAAGATATCTACGTACAGCTTTTAAATGATCTGAAGACGGCCAATTCTTTATTTGACACCACAAAAGCACTGTCAGAAACAGATCTGTTTTATAATGCTAATGCCAACAGCCAAACGGGAATCTTAGGATGGAAAAAGTTCTGTAATTCACTTTCATTAAGACTTCTGACGAGAATTCTAAGCAGAAACGGAGAAGTAAATGTGTATGAAAGAATCCAGGAGATCGTTAACAATCCAATCCAATATCCAGTTTTCCAAAATAACAATGACAGCGCTGTTCTGTCCCTTTCCGGAATCTCGCCCTATTTGCCACCAATTGCCCGTCCACAGGATTTTACAACATCTAGGGCAGCAGGTGAATTTTTCGTTGAAGCATTGAAAAATAATAATGACCCAAGGTTAAGCCTGTTTTTTACCAAAGCGAAAAATACAGCAGGGGTTGATTTAGGATATAAAGGAGCACCTTCCGGCTATGCTTTAGGAACCGTATTCGATTATCAGCCTTCTAATTTGAATCAGAACCTGGCAAAAGCACCGTTGAAAGTTTTGATAATGACCTATTCCGAGGTACAGTTTATTCTGGCGGAGCTTGTCAACAGAGGAATTATTGCCGGAAACCAGCAGACTTTTTATGAAACCGGGGTTAAATCCATCATAGAACAGTGGGGTGCTGTAGTGCCTGCCAATTATTTCAACAATGCTCAATTGACCTATGACGGTTCATTGCAGAAGATCATGCTTCAGAAATATATTTCCCTGTTTTTTGTAGACCATCAGCAGTGGTACGAATTCAGAAGGACTAAACTTCCGGTGCTTCCTAACAACGGAGGATTGCAGAACGGAGGGGTAATGCCGGTAAGATTCATGTATCCAACCACGACAAAGGTGATGAATGCTGAAAATTACAATGCCGCAGTACAGGCGATGGGCGGAGACCACATCAATGTGAAAATGTGGTGGAATAAGTAAATAAGATTTAATAAAGAATAAAGAATAAAGAATAAAGACTAAACCACTATGGACTTAAAGTCCATAGGTTTGGTTTGTGGACTTAAAGTCCACGATTCGAGTATTACTACTCAATGATAAAATTACTTTGGTCTTGATCAGTTGGGTTTCGATGATGTTCCAAATACTCGTTAAGCATTTCATCCGTAATATTGCCAGTGCTCCAACAACCAAATCCTATTGCCCAAAAATGACGTCCCCAATAACGTTGTTTCAATTCAGGAAATTCAATTTGAAGTTTCCTAGAGCTTCGACCTTTGAATAGTTTAACAAGACTACTTATATCTTGATTAGGGCGATATTCTATATGCATATGAACATGATCTTTAGAGACAACTCCTTTCAAAATTCTAATATCTTCTGCCTGGCAAATTTGAAGCAAAATACTACGACAGCGTAATTTAATATCACCCTCCAATACTGGAAAACGATATTTAGTAACCCATACAATATGTGCTGTTAACCTACTTACACTATGACCATTGCTACGTTGATAATCCACAAAACAAAGATAACATTTTTAGAAACTGAAAGTAAAATGCACTAAAGTGCATAGTTTTAACTATTTCTGAGACCAATAAAGAATAAAGAATAAAGAATAAAGATATGAGTATCAGTATAAAACTTTTAGTGCCGTGTGTGCTGGTTTCAGCGATGGCATTCTCTCAGGATTCTGTGTCAGGGTATGTATTTGAGGATATGAGCAGGAATCAGAAGAAAGAAAACCGTGAAAAAGGAATTGAAGGGGTAGCGGTTTCAAACGGAGTTCAGGTGGTTCTTACCGATAAAAATGGAAGATACAGCCTGCCGGTTCAGGAAGACCAGACCCTCTTTGTGATCAAACCTTCAGGATACCAAACTGCTTTAAACGGTAATAACCTGCCACAGTTCTATCATCATCACAAACCAAAAGGTTCGCCGGCAGATTTTAAATATAAAGGAACAGCGCCAACCGGAGAACTTCCCAAGGAGCTGAATTTCCCCCTTTATAAAAAAGAAGAAAGCAAAAATTTTGACATTCTTGTTTTCGGAGATCCCCAGCCCTATACAGAAAAAGAGCTTGATTATTTCAAAAGAGGCATCGTTAATGAAGTGAAAAATACCAAGAAAAATGCTGTATTGGGCATCAGTCTGGGAGATTTGGTAGGTGATAACCTGAGCCTTCAGAAACCTTATGCAGATGTGATGAAAGAGATCGGATTGCCATGGTATAATGTGATGGGAAACCACGATATGAATTATGATGCAAAAGAAGATCATTTTTCAGATGAAACCTTCGAGTCAAATTTCGGTCCTGCCAACTATTCTTTCAATTATGGAAACGTACATTTTATTATTTTAGATGATATTCTGTATCCTGATCCGAGAGACGGCAAAGGATATTGGGGTGGATTCCGTGAAGACCAATTGAAATTTATTGAGAATGATCTGAAACTGGTTGATAAAAATAAATTGATCGTGATCTCTTTCCATATTCCATTAGAACATAACAACGAGGATAATTTCAGGAATGCAGACCGTCAGAAATTATTTGACTTCCTGAATCCTTTTGACAATGTTCTGCTTTTATCGGCACATACCCATATTCAGCAACAAATCTTTTACACTAAAAAGGCTGGCTGGAATGGCTCAAAAGACCTTCATGAGTATAATGTAGGGACAACCTGCGGAGACTGGTATTCCGGAACTCCTGATGATGCAGGTCTTCCTACTTCCACCATGAGAGATGGAACGTCAAAAGGATATTCATTCATCAGCTTTAATGATAACCAGTATAAAGTTAAATACAAAACAGCCGGAAAACCGGATGACTACCAGATCAAGCTGTACATTCCGAAAGTGATTCCTTATCCTTCAAAAACCTCTGCGAAAATCCTGGCCAACTTCTTTATGGGAAGTAAAAAAGACAAAGTAGAATACAGGATAGACAACGGAAACTGGGAAGAAATGGACTATGATGAAGCAGTAGATCCGAACTTTGCGCTTTCCGTGTTCAAATGGGACTCAACGCAGAATCTTTTTCCTGGCAGAAGACCTTCCAATCCTGAAATGTCAAAACACATCTGGACCGCAGGTTTCCCGAAGAAACTGGCTTTAGGAAAGCATAAACTTGAAGTAAAAGCTTCAGATATGTATGGAAATCAGTTTACAGCTTCAGAAGAATTTGAGGTACAGAATCCGGTTCTTATTCCATAGCTTTTCATTTTTTTACTATACTTTTAATTTAGAAACCGGCTTCAGAAAGCCGGTTTTGTTTTGAACTTATTTTAAAACAGCGTGAACTTTTTTGGACTTATAAACCACCCCGTCAAGAATTCTTTGAATTTCGCCACGCCTCCATAGAAAGGAAATTTTTGTCGGTTTAATAATTGTTATTCATCAATATAAAAATCTTTTTTTTTTTAAAACTTAGAGCCTGTTTAAATTTTATTCAGTAATAATTTTATAGCAGATAATTTGACCATGTTTTCAGAGGATTCCATTAGGAGTTCATAATTTCTGCATAATCTTCTATCATTATCAAACCATGAAAAAGTGCGCTCTATAATCCATCGTTTATGAATTGGCTCAAACCTTTTTTCTTTTTTATCATTCCGCATAACGATTTGAATGATATAATTAAACTTAATTCTTATTTCCTCAATAATCTCTCCTCTATAGCCTCCATCCGCCAGGATTACCTGAAGCGGGATCAGTAAATATCGCAGCGTTTTCATCAGTAATAATGCCGCTTTACTATCATGAACATTGGCTACACTTACCATTACGGCTAATAAAAAGCCGTTTTTGTCTACCACAACGTGTCTTTTGATTCCTTTTATTTTTTTACCTCCGTCAAAGCCATTGAGTGAACTGTTATTTCCCCAACGAACGCTTTGACTGTCCATAATTCCTAAACTTGCCTGTGATTTCTGACCTCTGTTTCGTCGTACTTTCTCTCTTAGTTTTGATAATAATAAATCGAAAATCTCCAGATTTGCCCATTTTGAATAATAGTAATAAACCAATTGCCATTTTGGAAAATCACGAGGTAAAAGTCTCCATTGGCAGCCTATTTTCACCAAATAGCTGATAGCATTCCAAATGACAATCAAATCATATTTTCGTTTTCTATCATCAACATCTAATGCTTTTTTTATAAATTGCCACTGAGTTTGGGTTAAGTCGTTTGTATACATTGATATTTTTTGTTTTGCAACTCTAAAATGACAATTTTTATGCAACTTCTAACCCTTACTCTTTTTTATTCTTACTTTTGTAAACAGGCTCTTATGTGATTTTCTTATTTGCAAAGCAATTACATTTCAAATAGCTTAAGAGTAAAAAAACTTTTGTCTCTTTTGTGGTTAAAAAATCCTTCAGAACTTAATTTAAGTATTAAAATTCTATTAAATGTCCATTCTCCCGGCCTTGTCAAAATGTTCTTTCGTAAATTTGTTCCACGAAACAATAGTATTATGAATATAAACGGAAAAAATGCCATCGTAACAGGTGGCGGAAGAGGACTTGGAAAGGCGGTTGCACTAGCTTTAGCCAATGAAGGAGTACATGTTGCCGTTACCGGTAGAAACGAAGAAAATCTTAAAAATACAGTCGAAGAGATCAAAGCTCTTGGGGTAAACTCGGCGTATGCTGTTTTCAGTATCGATAATGAATCTGAAGTGAAGGCAGGTATTGAGTCTCTTGCACAGCAATTGGGAGGTGTTGATATTTTGGTTAATAATGCAGGGATCGGAGATTTTGGAAGTATTGAAGACATGTCTTCTGATACCTGGGAGCAGGTAATCAAAACGAATTTATTTGGCGTTTACTATGCTGCTAAAGCAGTTCATCCATTTATGAAAGCCAATGGCGAGGGTGATATCGTCAACGTAGCTTCTACAGCTGGTTTGAAAGGGGCCCCAAATATGTCTGCATATGCGGCTTCAAAAGCGGCGGTAGTCTCTTTATCCCAGTCGATGATGGCAGAATGGAGAAAACAGAACATCCGTGTCATTACATTGACGCCAAGTACGATTGCTTCCGATATGAGTGTTCAGGGAGGGCTTACAGACGGAAACCCTGATAAAGTTCTGCAGCCTGAAGATTTTGCAGAATGGGTAAGAGATATTTTAAAAATGAACAGAAGAGCTCTGATTGCCAATGCTTCTATTTTCTCTACCAATCCATAAGGCTGTTTGATTATTTCGGGATACACATCGAATGAATTCAAACAATACAAAATTCAATAGGAGTGGGCTAAAGCCCAATGTCATTAAGATATGGATTTAATACGTTGATTATCAGTTATTTTAATTGTTTTTTTGGTTTGTTTTTTGTATATTTAACAGTGAATCAAGCAGTTAAATCGAGAAGAAAAAAAGTAAATGATATTCTTACTTCTCTTC
>NZ_JABBGI010000009.1 GCF_012927325.1 Chryseobacterium antibioticum
CATGCTTTAGCTCACAACCTAAGAAAGAAAGTGGCATAAGAGACACTTTTCAAACTGGAAAAAACTTCAAAAGAAAAACGAATAAATACAAAAAAAATCCGCCTCACTGGTTGTGAGACGGACTCTTTGCATAAAAGTAAATAATTTTTTACATTTATAAAGAAACAATCATACAGCGGACAGTGGAAATTCCGGTATTCTTCGCTGAGGGTTTTGTTTATTCGAATCACATTAAAGAATGCATTAATGCCTCCATCAGAAAAAAATATCCCCGTCCACCACCTCACTTCTGAACCGTTTCAGCTGATGACTCTTGATACAGGACATCCGGAAAATTTTAATGATGTTCATAGGCATAATTTCTTTGAAATCATCTGGTTCAGCGATGTCAGGAAAAGCAGCAGCTTAGAACTGGATTTTGAAAGTCACGCTCTTAAAAATAATCAGATTTGTATCATTGCACCTGGACAGGTATTCAATATGAAGCTCAGAGGTGAAAAAGGATATGTATTGGCCGTGAGCAGGGAGATATTTAAAGAAGCCTGTGATATCGAAACAATTCTCACGGGCGGAACGTGTCCCTTTTCTTTAGATCCTCAAAGCGCAGAAACCTGCAATACCATTATCTCGCTTATGAAAGAGGAATATACTGGCGCATCAAGGGTCGATTTATTAAAAACCTACCTCAGAGCATTTTGTATCATTATCACAGAACAGATCGGGCAGCAGGATCCTTCAATTAATGATAGACAGCGCATCCAACAGTTGGTAAGCCTGATCGAAGAATATTATACCATTCAGAGAGAGACCCGTTTCTATGCGGATCAAATAAAAGTCAGCACTCACCACCTCAATGACATTGTACGCCTTTCCAGAGGAACGACAGTGAAAAAAATGATCGCTCAGAGACTTATTTTGGAAGCTAAAAGAGAACTTAGTTTTGGAGCTTTGACCATTAAGGAAATTGCTTTTAAACTGGGATTCAGCGACGCGTCTTATTTCTCACGTTTCTTCAAAAAACATACCGGCCGGAATCCAGAGGGATTTAAAGAAGGGAAACCATAATCTTCAGAAAGTTCTTTTAAATTCATCTTAAAATAATAAGTTTTCATAAAAATCATAAAATATAGTCCTCAGTTTGTGCTGGTATTCCTTCAGTTCCTGTATTGAAAAGCTTTGTTTTTTACCGGAATTTTGCCGGAAGAAAAAAAGATCTGTGTAGATCGGTTAATGATTGAACTCCTTTATGAGAAACTTAAGTATCGTTGTGTTTATTCTGGCACTACTCAACACCCTGGAATCACTGAGTATAGACCTTTATCTGCCCGCTTTTCCGAGCATGGCCCAGATTTTCCAAACCGATATCGGACATATTCAGATTTCAATTTCTGTGTTTTTTGCAGGATTTGCTTTCGGACAATTACTTTGGGGACCTTTGTCTGACAGGACAGGGCGTAAACCCATGTTGTATTGCGGACTTTTCCTCTTCATTGTAGGGGCTACAGCGATATTTTTTACAGAAAATATTTACGTGCTTTGGGCGATGCGATTTCTGCAGGCATTTGGTGGAAGTGCGGGCATTGTAATCGGGAGGGCCATCGTTATTGACCTTTACGACAGACAAAAATCTGTAGCCATTTTTTCTCAGCAGTCCCAGATCAGTGGAATAGCTCCGATTGTTGCTCCGCTATTGGGAAGTGTATTTCTCAAATTCTGGGGATGGAACAGCTCATTTGCTTTTTTGAGCATAATGGGTCTTTTAACCCTGTTAATGGTATGTAAATATGTTCCAGAAACCAATTCAAGAATGGCGCTTTCTGATCATACGGCAGATGAAAAAGGATTAAAGGATCACCTAAAAACAATACTTTCTAATAAAGAGTTTATCAACAGTACAATGATTGGAAGTATTGCCTTCGCTTCTCTGATTATTTATATTTCTAATGCGCCGTTTTTATTTATGAAACTTCATGGGTTCTCCAGTGGGACTTTCAGTTTGATATTTGGCTTTAATTCATTAGCCTTAATAACCGCAGCATATATTACGCCTAAATTAATAAAGAGAATAAGCGAGACAAAGCTTTTATTAGCAGCCACCCTTATATTGTTGATCGTATGTAGCATGCATATCCTTATTGCTGCAGGAAATCTTTCGGTAGTACTGGAAATTATGATGCTGTATCTGTCATTGCTGGCTATCGGAATTTTATTCCCTATTACTTCCGCTCATGCTTTGTCGCCTTTTAAAGAAGGCCGTGGTACGGCGGCGGCTGTGATGGGATTTATGCAGCTGATGGTTACTTTTTTACTTTCAGGACTGGCGGGATTTTTAGAAGCAGACTCCATCATGCCGATGGTTATTTTACGTGCAGGCATTGCATTGATTGCAGTCTGGTTTGCTTACCGTTCATTTAAGAATAAAAAAGTTTCCGTATAAGGGAAATGCAAAGGGACGATTTAGTTTAAAATAAAATATCATTGTATTGATATGATCCTACCATTTCCCCGCTTGGTCATACCATCCCAACACTTAATCAAGTAATTTTTGTAAACGACCTCCAAAGGTATCTCTTTGCATAAAATTTAAATTATGAAGAGAAATCTTTTGGCAGCCGTTTGCGGATTGTTTGGATGTTATGTCAGTGCACAGTCCGGAATATCCGGAGAGCTTAAAACAGAATATATTCCTTTTTCCAGTTACATCCGTCCCGAAGACAGTGCAAAAACAAATTCTAAGAGCAATTTTAAAAGAGTCGATCTTAATCTCAGCATTCCATTGTCAATGAAAAAAGACAGCAGTGGAAGAATAAAAGCCTGGTCACTTCTGTTGAGTGGATCTTATGCAAAAATGGCGCATAAAGATTACGAAAGACCGCTATTTCCGGATCAGATGCTGAATGCACAAGTCGGAATCCAGCACATGAGACCCTTAGGAAAAAAATGGAGTATGATGATGACAGCATCAGTAGGTGTTTACACGGATCTTGAGCAAATAAGTTCTGACGACATTCTGGGACAAGGGGGAATCTTGTTTATCAGACATTTTAATCCTAATCTGGCCCTTGGAGGGGGCCCTGTACTGACGACTGCTTTTGGGGTTCCTATGATCTTACCGTGGATTTATTTCGATTGGAAAACCAACGGAAAAATTAAATTGAACATCAATTTCCCGGAAGGAATGGAAGCCGGTTACCTGTTTTCAGATAAATTTGCCCTGAAAGCGGTGGTAAACCTCAGCGGAATGACGGTAGAAAGAAATAAAGACGGAAAATCCATGTTGCTGGGGTACCAGCAGATCACAGCAGGAATAAGACCGGAATTAAAGCTGAATGATAAGCTAAGCCTTCGGCTAACGGGGGGAACCGCTCTGCTGAGAAGTTTCAATGAAAACGACAGAAAGATCAACAGTATTTTCAAAGACAAAAAAATAGCAGACCCCAAATTTGCCAGCACATTTTATGTCGCAGTATCATTGAGGTGGAACTTGCCTTAAGAGCATAGATGGAAGATGGGAGCAGGAAGATGGAAGTGACTATCCAAAATTATTTGCTTTTAGTCTGTTGATTATTAGCATCCTTGTAGATTCAAATGAAAAAGACAATCATTTAATTTTCGACAACAATAACTCCCTTCTCCCAGCTTCCCTCTTCCTTTCTATTTGCTAATAAGCTTCTTGTACACCACCTGATTGAGCAGCTCCTCCTTTCGGGTACGAGAAATCGGAAGCTCTGTTTTATTGATAAATAAGCGTCCGCCTGAGATCATATCGATGTGGGTGATATTGATCAGGAAAGATTTATGGATCCTGAAAAAATGCTCAGAAGGCAGAGATTCTTCAATAGCCTTCATCGTCTGATGAATCACCAGAGCCTTATCTTTAAAGTGAATTTTTGTGTAGTTCTGCATACTTTCGATATACAAAATGTCTACCCAGGAAACCTTGATAAAGCTATCCGATTGCCTCACGTAGAGAAAAGGATCATCAAAAGGAGAATTTTTCCTCATCTTTTCAGACACGATAAACTGCTGCTGCGCCTTATTGACCGCCTGGTAAAAACGGTTAAAAGCAATGGGTTTCAGAAGATAATCTACAACCTGAAGGCGGTATCCTTCCAAAGCGTATTCAGAATAGGCAGTTGTGAGGATGCATAAAGGTGGATTTTCAAGCTGTTCCAGAAATTCAAGACCTGTTAAATAAGGCATGTTGATATCCAGAAAAAGAAGATCAATTTCCTTTTCCTTGACTATAGTATCGGCTTCCAATGCCGTCGCACAAGTACCTTCAACCAATAAAAAATCGATCTGATCTGCTAATTCTTTGAGGTGAAACCTTGCCAATGGCTCATCATCTACGATCAGACATTTCATTTTGGGGATATTACTGCTCATTGTTGTCGGATAATTGTAGGGTTAAAGTGATTTTGTATACATTATTGTCTGCCTGAATGTTAAGCTCATGAGCATCCGGATACTGTAATTTTAAACGTTTTTGTACATTTTGAAGCCCGATTCCGCCGGATCCTTCCTTCTTTTTGTAGGTGGCCAGTTCGGAATAACAGTTTTCGACATTAAATACAAGAAAATGGTCTTTTTCCATACATGAAATTTTCACATAACCCTTATGGCCAGGGAGCCTGCAGACATATTTGAATGCATTTTCGATGAAGGGAACCAACAGGAGCGGAGCAATAAATGATCTCTTATTTCCGATGTTCCAATCAGCATTCACCTCCAGTTCATTGCCCCATCTTAATTTCTCCACTTCTACCAGATTTTGAAGATGTTCAATATCCTGAGCCAGAGGCACCACATTTTGGCTGCAGTGATACAACTGATAACGTAGAATATCAGAAAATTTAAGCAATAAATAATCCGCAAGCTGAGTATCCGTTTTCATCAGAATATGAATGTGGTTCAGAATATTGAAGACCACATGAGGATTGATCTGATCCTGTAATAACTTAAGTTGATTTTCCAGATGAGCCTGTTGCAGCAAAATGTGATCCCGTTCTATCCTTCCGTGTTCCTGATAAAATTTGATGCCGCAAGCAGATCCGTTGATAAGAAAAGAAGCTGGAAGTGCAAGGTAGAAACCTTTCCATAAAAAAGGAAGATGACCCGCAAAATAAGCAGGAAGCTGGTTTTTTGAGCTCACTTCAATATAAGTGAAAATCAAAGAATAAATAAAGCTCAATAAAAGAATAACGCCTGTTGCCTGAATCAGAAATAATTTCATCTTTTTTGCCCGTAAAGCTTTAGGAAGGAGTCTTGTCGTGAGAAAATGAGTGAAAATAAAAGAAGTAATGACAAGAGCAATCGTTTGAAATACAGCAGATGGTTTGTCAGAGGTAGCCTGAAAGTTGATGTACACAGCCGCTGCAAAAACGAGCCAGAAAAGACTAACAAAAATATATTCTCTTAAAATAAAAGGTTTTGTCATGGAGAAGGGTAAAGCAGATTGATAAAAAATTAGAAACTGCAGGGCGCAGTTTCTAATAGGTAAAGATAATTTAAGTTTTTAGAATAAGAAATATCCTATTCCCAGTGTCAAACTGTGAGGTTTAGACTTAAACTCTTTGCTGATGCTTGAAAGTCCCGTTTCATATCTGAGGTCTGCCGTGAAATTTTTATAATCTACACCCACACCTCCTGTGATTCCAATATTCGATTTATCAAAGCTTTTAAAGCCTTCCTGCAGGGCTTTCGACGTGGAAAGCTTGTTCTTAAAGGCGTAGCTGTAAACGCCTCCCGCAAATGCTCTTACATTAAAATCTTTCGTATTGACGAGTTTATAACCGATCACGATCGGAATGTCAATAGAATTCCAGCTTAGTTTTGCTGAAGTTCCATCCTTAGTGTCAAACGATGTTTTTCTTTTGTTGAATAACGCCTCTCCCTGTACATAAAGACTTCCGATATCCATTCTGGTCATAATTCCTCCCTGATAGCCGAAGCCGTATTTCCCTTCCAGTGCTGAGGATTCCGTTGAGGTTTTTGTAAAACTGGCGCCACCTTTGATCCCGATATGGAAAGCCGGGTTCTGCTGGGCCTTGGTTTCTACCGAACAGGTAATACATAATAAAAGTGAGCTTAATGCTAAAAACTGCTGTTTCATAAATTGCTGTTAATAATGTGATGCAAAACAACAACTATCACAAGCCGGATAAAACTTTATTTGATGAATGGCAGAAATGCATTGACAAGGATCTGTTTTTAGCTGAAAAGCAAAAAAAAATCGGAAGAGGGTACTTCCGATGGTAATGATTAAAAAGGCTGTTCTTCACAATTAGATGGGGGATTACACCCTCCGCCGCCGCCGCCGCCAGGATTTCCTACAGAGATGCATCTTCCCGGATTTCCATCATCATCCATTTCACAGGCTCTTCCAAAAGCACAGTCACAATCCGTCCAGCAATACGCAGATTCACCGTTCATATGACAGCCATTGATACCTGCACCCAGGATCGTCGACAGGTCCTTTCTTAATAGTTTTTTCATTTTTCTCATACTTAATTGATTTTGTAAGTTAATAGTCTGATGTATAAGTAAATATAATCAAAAAATTAAATACTTTTCATCAATAGGAGAAATAAGAGATAAAAATTTCACAGAACACAAAAGAAACAACCCACTGCATCTGCAATGGGTTGATCTGTTTTATTTACTGAAATTCAATTGTAAAGGAAGGTTGACCACAGAAAGGACAGGTCGTCCATTTGATTCTGCAGGTTTCCATTTGCCCTTATCCCTTATCCGGTAAAAAGCGGCTTCTATAAATGCATTCACATCTTCATTATTCCCTTTTACTTTCACATGGGAGGCATTCCCTTTAGAGTCTAAAGTAAATTTTAAATTTATTTTATAAGGATTGACTGAAAAATTCAGGAAAGTAAGATCTATCGCTTCATTTAAAAGCTTTTGAAAAGAGGCTTTTCCCGCTTCATATTCTGCTTCCCTGGTGATCTTAGGCGCCATAGGAGGTGGAACATCCGCTGTCATTTTCTTTTCTTCCTCGGAAATCTTCTCTAAAGCATTTTTGTATGCCGAGATTTTTTCTTCGGTAAGAAGCCACTCCTGCTTAGTCCTTTCATCATTAGGCTTCGGATATTTCTTGTACAGAGACTTTATTTTTCTTTCATACCGTGAGTCTGCCTTCTGAAACTCAGAGACCTGGGCACTGCTGAAAGAAAAAATCAAAATAAGGGCTAATGCTGAAAGTTTTTTCATCAGAATTAAGCTTTTACAATATTAATGATGACTTCCACTGCTTTTTCCATGCTTTCCAGCGCGACATATTCGTAAGGTCCGTGGAAGTTCATTCCTCCTGCAAAAATATTAGGACAAGGCAGTCCCATATAAGATAGCTGAGCTCCGTCTGTTCCTCCTCTGATTGCCTTAATTTTAGGCTCAATATCCGCTTCCTTCATCGCTTTTGCAGCAAGGTCAATGATGTGCATTTTTCCTTCAAACTGCTGCTTCATATTTCGGTACTGCTCTTTGATTTCCACTTCAGCAGTTCCTTCACCATGTTTTTGGTTGAATTCGGCTACTTTTTCCTCCATGAATTTTTTTCTGGCTTCATACTTTTCTTCATCATGATCACGGATGATATATTGAAGTTTTGCCTCAGAAATATCAGCCGTAATATCCATTAAATGATAAAAGCCGTCAAAACCTTTAGTTGTAGCCGGAGTTTCATTCGCTGGAAGCATTTGTATAAATTCAGCAGCTAAAAGTCCAGCATTAACCATTTTTCCGTAAGCATAACCAGGGTGAACGCTCAATCCGTGGATTTTTACTACAGCTCCTGCAGCATTAAAGTTTTCATATTCCAATTCTCCCACTTCACTGCCGTCCATGGTATAAGCCCACTCAGCACCGAATTTAGCCACATCAAATTTATGTGCGCCTCTTCCGATCTCTTCATCAGGAGTAAATCCTACAGCAATTCTCCCGTGCTTAATTTCCGGGTGGGCGATAAGATATTCCGCAGCTGTTACAATTTCTGCACATCCTGCCTTATCATCAGCTCCAAGAAGAGTATTCCCGTCTGTCGTGATCAGTGTTTGTCCGATGTATTGTTTTAAACTTTCAAATTTAGAAGAAGACAGGGTAAATCCTGTAGCCTGGTTCAAAAGAAGATCACCTCCGTCATAGTTTTCCCAAATCTGAGGTTTTACATTTTCCCCGCTAAAATCAGGAGAAGTATCATAATGTGAAATAAAACCTATTGTTGGCCTTTTATCATTTTCTACATTAGAAGGAACATAGCCCATAATATAACCATGTTCATCAATGGAGACATCTTCTAAACCAATTGTTTTCAGTTCCTCAGCAATATGATTGGCAATGTCCCACTGTCGGGGAGTAGAAGGTGTTGTTTCGCTTTCAGCATCACTGGTTGAATATATTTTTACATAGGTAAGAAAACGGTTTAATAATTTCTCTTTCCACAATGGGTTGAATTCTATTATACTCATCGATCATAAATTTCCAACAAATATACAATGTAAATTTTTCAAATTTGGACTTTAAGGGATATTTTCAGAAGGTAATTAAGATTCATTTTTTTAATCTGGAGCTCCAATTTCGTTAATCAAATAAATTATCATAACTTGCATCTATTATGATGTCCAAACGTTGCAAATATGCTTTGAAAGCAATGGTTAGATTGGCAAGAAACTACAATCAGGGATTTTTGTCAACCGCTATTATTGCACAGGATGAGAATATTTCCAAAAAATTTTTAGAACAGATTCTTCTAGAACTGAAAAGAGCCAAGCTGGTCAACAGTAAACAGGGAACCGCCGGAGGGTACTATCTCCTGAAGTCACCTGATGAGGTTTCACTGGCCGACATCTACCGTATTTTTGAAGGGCCTATCGCTTTAACTCCATGTATTTCTTTGAATTTTTATGAACCTTGCGATGATTGCGTCGATGAGGCAACATGCTATCTCAGAAATGAACTCATGATTGTCAGAGAAAAGACAAGAAAAAGCATGATGGAAGCTACCCTTACTTCCTTTATAAAAAACAGCTGAAAATTTTTTTAATTTTTATATCCTATTAATTTGGTAGGATAAGTGGGATTTATATATATTTGCAGGAGTTAATTTCAACTACAAATGGAAAATACCCTGAAAATAGAATTCGATGAATTGCTGGAAAAGGCCTCTGCAGGTGCTTTCAGTGATGATTTTTTGGAAGTTATTTCCAACAGGTTCCCTGGTGAAGTCATCTTTTCTACAAGCTTCAGTTATGAAGATCAGGTCGTCACTCATCTGATAAAAAACCTGAATATTGATATTTTCACCCTCGATACGGGAAGACTTTTTGAGCAGACCTATGAAACCTGGACTTCCTCCAGAGCGTTTTTTAAAAAGAATATTAAGGCTTATTATCCGGATCCGGAATCGCTGCAGCAATTTGTTTCAGAAAACGGACCCGACTCCTTCTATCAATCGGTAGAACAGAGAAAAGCCTGCTGCAATATCCGAAAGGTTATTCCTTTGAAAAAAGCACTTCACGGATATAAGGTTTGGATCACAGGCTTAAGGTCTGAACATTCCGCAGGCAGAAAAGAAATGCCGCAGCTGGAGTGGGACCCAGATCATCAGATCATCAAATTTCATCCCATCCTTCACTGGACTACAGAACAGGTGACAGACTATGTCAAAGCGAATCATCTTCCCTATAATCATCTTCACAAAAAAGGATTTGTAAGCATAGGATGTGAACCCTGTACAAGAGCAATCAAAGAAGGAGAAGATTTCAGAGCAGGCCGCTGGTGGTGGGAAGATGCCGATAAGAAAGAATGCGGCTTGCATGTTCATCAATAAAAAAATAAAATATGTCATTATATCATTTCAATTATTTAGATCAGTTAGAATCTGAATCCATCTATATTTTAAGGGAAGTAGCAGGGCAGTTTGAGCGTCCGGCTTTACTGTTCAGCGGAGGAAAAGACAGTATTGTCCTTGCACATCTGGCCGCAAAAGCATTTCCTTATGGCAAGATTCCTTTCAAATTTGTTCATGTCGATACCGGGCACAACTTTCCGGAGGTTTTAAGCTTCAGAGATCAGCTGGCTGCAGAATTGGATGTAGAGCTGGTCGTAAGAAAAGTGGAAGATACCATTAACAAAAGAAAACTGACAGAACCTAAAGGTAAATTTCCAAGCCGGAACTGGTTGCAGACCTTTACCCTTCTCGACACGATTGAAGAATTCGAGTTTGATGCGTGCATCGGTGGAGCGCGAAGAGACGAAGAAAAAGCCCGTGCAAAAGAAAGAATATTCTCTGTTCGCGATGAATTCGGACAATGGGATCCAAAACTTCAGCGACCTGAGCTATGGAATATCTTTAACGGAAAAATTCATAAAGGAGAAAATGTGAGGGTGTTTCCAATCAGCAACTGGACAGAACTTGATATCTGGAACTATATCCGGAGAGAAAATATAGCACTGCCATCTATTTACTTTTCGCATGAAAGAGAAGTGGTAGACCTTAATGGACAGTGGATTGCAAATTCCGAGCATGCTGTTCTGGAGGAAGAAGATACTGTTATCATAAAAAGAATACGCTACCGCACCGTGGGTGATATGACCTGCACGGCGGCAGTAGAATCGGAAGCAGCGACAGTAGATAGGGTAATTGAAGAGATCGTGGCTACCCGCATATCAGAAAGAGGTGAAACCAGAATTGATGACAGGGTAACCGAGGCGGCTATGGAAGATCGTAAAAAAGGCGGCTATTTCTGATAGGTAATGAGCAATGAGTAATAAGCAATAATACAACTTGGAAAATAGTATCAGAGTACATATTCCTCATTATGTATTATTTATTGCTCATCATTAATCAATCATCATTAATCATTTATAACAAAAAACTCGTGGATATATTAAGATTTATAACAGCAGGAAGCGTAGATGACGGGAAAAGCACCCTCATCGGTAGACTGCTTTACGATAGCAAAAGCATTTTACAGGACCAATTGGAGGTTCTGGAAAAACACTCTAAAAACAAAAATGATGATGGGGTAGACCTGGCTCTTTTAACGGATGGGCTCCGTGCAGAAAGAGAGCAGGGAATCACGATTGATGTCGCTTACAGATACTTTTCGACATCAAAAAGAAAATTTATTATTGCAGATGCTCCGGGGCATGTTCAGTACACCCGAAACATGATTACCGGAGCTTCTAATTCAGATCTTATGGTTATTCTCATTGATGCCCGTAAAGGAGTAATTGAGCAGACCAGAAGACATTCCATTATCGCATCATTGCTTAAGCTGAAAAAAGTAGCCGTTGCGATTAACAAAATGGATATGGTAGAATATTCAGAAAATGTTTTTGAAACCATAAAAGCAGATTATGCTAAAATGGCAGAAGGCCTGGGCTTAAACGATGTTACCTATTTCCCCATTTCCGCATTGAGAGGAGATAATATTGTTTCCTTGTCGTCCACTACAGAATGGTATCAGGGAAGTTCACTTCTTGAATATTTGGAAGAAGTACAGCTTGATCAGGAGCAAAACAGAGGTAGCCGTTTTCAGGTACAATACGTCATCCGCCCTCAGACTGAAGAGCTACATGATTACAGGGGTTATGCAGGGCAGATCATCAGTGGAAGTTTTCAGAAAGGGGATAAAATAGCCATACTTCCTGCGGGAATTGTTACTGAAATTGCATCCATAGAAGTGAATGGAGCTGAAGTTCAGGAAGCTTTTGAAGGACAGCCTGCCTTAATTCAAATCACAGAGGACATAGATATCAGCAGGGGAGATCTATTTGCTGTGGCAGAAGAACTTCCTACCGTTGAAAAAGAAGTGGAAGTGTTACTTTGCTGGCTTGATCACAAAGCCCTGTTACCGGGCAACAAATACCTGCTGCAACATCATAGCAGACAGCTGAAGGCCGTGGTAAAACAGGTCGATTATAAGATCAATGTCAATACACTGGAACAGGAAACTGCAGAAGGAGAAGTAAAGCTTAACGAGATTGCAAAAGTAACGATACGAACTGCGCAGCCTTTGGTATTTGATGATTTTATAAGTAATAAAAAAACGGGATCAGCGATTCTGGTTGATGAAACCTCTAATGCTACCGTTGCAGCCTGTATAATTCAGTAGACGATGAAAGTGCCGGATCATTTTATAAAGAAAATTCTTGAAAAAAAGAAGACCAGTTCCCGGGGATTCTTTGATACGAGGAAGATGGAAGGTTTTGTAAATCAGCTGTATCATATTTTGTTTCTTTCACAGGGTTTAAATACTGAAGATCAGATTAATATAGAGTTCGGTGAATTGCACAAAATTCTTTTTGATTTGGTTAAAAATACATCAAAGGATGGGGTGTTTGCTGAAAAGCAGACCGATGATTTCTTTCTTGCATTGCCGGATCTTTACAATACACTGATCCTGGATGCTGAATCTATTTTAGAATTTGATCCGGCGACAGAATCCCTGGAAGAAATACTCCTCGCATATCCGGGCTTTTTTGCGACGTATGTGTATAGGATTTCCCATCAGCTTTGGATTCAAAAAATAAAAATCCTGCCTCGTGTGATCTCAGAATATGCACACAGCAGAACAGGAATAGACATTCATCCCGGGGCAATCATTGGAGAACATTTCTTTATTGATCATGGAACAGGAATTGTCATCGGGGAAACGACTGTCATTGGGAATCATGTGAAACTGTATCAGGGCGTAACCCTTGGAGCGTTACATGTTTCAAAGGATAAAGCCAATGAAAAAAGACATCCGAATATTGAAGACCATGTTATTATCTATTCCGGAGCCACCATTCTGGGAGGGAATACAACTATAGGCAGAGAAAGCATCATTGGTGGAAACGTATGGATCACCCAGGATGTTCCTTCCGGTTCTCTGGTCTATCATAAAAGTGAAATAAAAATAAAAGATAACGGAACCCTTCCCGAATCTTTAACATTTGTGATTTAAAAGCAACAAAAAACAACATAAAATTGAGTCGGTATGAAGTTCCAAAACACACTAGAAACCATCGGAAATACCCCGGTCGTAAAAATTAATAAACTCTTCGGTACAGAAAATGAAATCTGGATCAAACTTGAGAAAGCCAATCCCGGGGGAAGCATCAAAGACAGAATTGCTTTAAGCATGATTGAAGATGCTGAAGGTAAAGGATTATTGAACAAAGACAGCGTTATTATAGAACCTACCAGCGGAAATACAGGTATTGGACTTGCTCTGGTAGCGGCTGTAAAAAACTATAAGCTGATTCTCGTGATGCCGGAAAGTATGAGTTTGGAACGCCGGAAAATTATGGAATCTTATGGAGCAGAATTCGTCCTCACCCCAAGGGAAAAAGGAATGAAAGGAGCGATTGAAAAAGCAGAGGAACTGGCGAAAGAAACCCCCAATTCATGGATTCCTAGACAGTTTGACAATCCCGCGAATGTGAAAGTGCACATTGAAACCACCGCTCAGGAAATCCTGAAAGACTTTCCCGAAGGATTAGACTACCTGATTACAGGGGTAGGAACCGGAGGTCATATCACAGGAATTGCACAGGTGCTGAAACAGAAATTTCCCAATATCAAAGTGATTGCGGTAGAGCCAGAATTATCTCCCGTACTGAGTGGCGGATCTCCAGCTCCGCATCCTCTGCAGGGTCTGGGAGCCGGATTTGTCCCTTCGATACTTGATACCGGAATCCTTGATGAAATTGTACAGATCAATAAAGAAGAAGCTTATGAATTGACTAAGGAAGCCGCAAAAAAAGAAGGGCTTTTCGTAGGAATTTCTACCGGAGCGGCTTTGGCTGCAGTCGCTAAAAAACTTCCTGAAATTCCCGCCGGATCTACCATTCTGACTATAAATTACGACACAGGCGAAAGATACCTGTCCATCGAAGGACTGTTCTAGAGACCACTAATAAGAAGATTTAAAATGAAAGAATTAAATAATACACCAAAGGTTTACCTTGTCGGTGCAGGACCTGGCGACCCTGATCTGATCACTGTAAAAGCTGTAAAAGCCATTGCCGCTGCCGATATCATCTTATGTGATCGTCTCGTAAGTCATGAAATAATAGACCGTTACGCGAATAAAAAGACCGAAATCATATATGTAGGAAAAGAATGCAGTAAAAATGCCTCTACGCCTCAGGCTCACATCAATACCCTGATTGTAGATTACGCTTCTCAGGGAAAAACAGTGGTAAGACTTAAAGGTGGAGATATCTCCTTTTTTTCCAATGTCTTAGACGAATTGAAAGCATTGAAAGAGCATCATATAGCATTCGAAATCATCCCTGGAATTACAGCGGCCTCAGGAGCGGCGGCGTATGCGGGAATACCTCTAACAGCCAGAGGATATGCTACCTCCGTACGTTTTCTGACCTATTATAAAAAGGAAATTCTTAGTGATGCCTATTGGAAAGAGCTTGGAACATCCGATGACACCCTTGTTTTTTATATGTCTAAAGGAAACCTCAATGGTCTGGTAGAGAAATTTTTAGCATTGGGTACATCTGACGATAAAAAAATTGCGGTTATAGAGCAGGCGACAACGCCTTATCAGAAAGTGTACACGTCTTCTTTGGAAGATTTCCATCGAGACCTTGGAGACAAAGACTTTGTATCTCCGTCACTAGTGGTGATAGGAAAAGTAGTTAACCTGCACGATGAGTTTTCCTGGTTGGAAACACCTACACAGGAAGGGATTTATTTCAAATCTGTAACGAACGGAACCTTAGTCTCCAACCCTCAAAATATATTAGAATATGCTGTCTGAAACTAAATTAAAAGCTCTCAAAGAAATATCAGGTGGTTTTTCAAGAGATGAAGCCGTCTGGGCCAGTGGCTTTCTGGCGGGTCTTGCAGAGCACTCTTCTTCGGCAGAGGCTTTTCCCCCGGAAATCACTACCGAAAGTATTTCTCCAAAGAAAATGACTCTGGCCTATGGTACCGAAACTGGAAACAGTAAGAAACTCGCGGTAGAACTTGCCGGAATCATCAAGAAAAAAGGAGTGCAGGTAAAACTGGCAGATCTTTCCCAATACAAACCAAAAGATCTGGCTAAAGAAGATTTGTTCTTCATCATTATCAGCACTCAGGGAGAAGGAGATCCACCCATTCTTGCGAAGAAATTTTATGATCATATTCACGAAAATGATTTGAACATCAATCATTTGAAATTTGGAGTTCTTGCTCTCGGAGACAGCAGCTATCCCTTATTCTGCAAAACAGGGGAAGACATCGATTTCCGTTTTGAAGTGCTTGGTGCACAACGAATCCTTCCTCTGAAAAAATGTGATATCGATTATGAACAGGAAGCTCACACCTGGGCAGAACATATCCTGGATGTCGTTAATAAAACAAAAGAAAGCAGCCAGAAAAGTACGGCATCTCCAAAAATATCGACAGGAAGAAAAAAATACCAGGGAAAGATTTCAACAATCATCAATCTCAACGATATAGGTTCCGACAAAGAAACATACCACATAGAAATAGAAACGGAAGAACCCCTTGTTTACAATCCGGGTGATGCATTGGGCGTTATAGCCTTCAATTCAAAAGATGACGTGGAGGAAATAATTAATTTGACAGGAATTGACCCTGAAAAGCAGATTAAAACTCCAAAAATTACGGCCAGCGCAGAAGAATTGCTATATAAACATCTTAATATCAGTTATCTGCTTAAAACAACAGTTATTCAGTATGCAGAAATTACAGGGCATCCTATTCCTGAAGTAAGATTAAGCCTTCTGGATTTGCTGAGAATCTATCCGGTAAAAAATGCTGATGAATTTGAACAGGTTATTACCGTTTTAACAGGCCAGTCGCCACGTTTATACTCTGTTTCTTCATCCCTGGAAGCTCACGGCGATACCGAAATTCATATCACAGTGACCAAATCTGAGTTTTTCATTCATGATAAAAAACAAAACGGATTGTGCAGCGGTTTCCTGGCTGAATTTAAGGAAGGAGAAACCATTGAATTTTATATTCAGGAAGCTAAACATTTCAGACTTCCCAAGCCGGATAAAGATATCATTATGATTGGTCCCGGAACGGGTATTGCGCCTTTCAGGTCTTTTCTTTACGAACGGGATGCTGTAGGAGCAGAGGGAAGAAACTGGCTCTTTTTCGGAGACCGGACTTTTGTTTCAGATTTCCTTTATCAGGCCGAACTTCAGGATTTTCTGAAAACAGGGACTTTGACCCATCTGGATCTTGCCTTTTCCAGAGATACCGAGGAAAAAATATATGTACAGCACAGACTGGAGCAAAAAGCCCAGGAAGTATATCACTGGCTGGAAAGCGGAGCATCACTTTACGTTTGCGGAGCCAGAGAACCCATGAGTAAAGATGTGGAGAAAACTATTCTGAACATTATTCAGGATAAAGGAAAACATAGCTTGGAGGAAGCTCAGGGATATCTCGAAGAACTGGAGCTCAGTGGCAGATACGTAAAAGATGTGTATTAAATTGTAAATGAAGAATATGACAGATAAGAATAACCTTTCGCCAGTAGAAAGAATAAAAACAAATAGTAATGGACTTCGGGGAACTTTAAAAGAAAGCCTTTTAGACGACTTTACCGGAGCCATTAGAGAAGATGACCAAACCCTCATCAAGTTCCATGGAATGTACCAGCAGGACGACAGGGACAGACGGGAAGAAAGAGTGTCCAAAAAACTGGAATGGCTGTATTCGTATATGATCCGGTTGAGACTTCCGGGAGGATTTTTAACTTCTGAACAATGGGCGGGGCTTCATGAAATTGCAGAAAACCACTCTACGGGAGTGATCAAAATTACCACCCGACAGACCATTCAGCTGCATGGAATTTTGAAATCTCATGTGAAACCTACCATCCGGGACTTCAATCTTCAGCACCTGGATTCAATTGCGGCATGTGGTGATGTGAACAGAAATGTAACCTGTACCTCAAACCCTTCCGAATCACCATTGCATCAGGAGATCTATGAATTAGCAGGAAAGATCAGTGAAATGTGTCTTCCGAAAACAAAATCTTATTATGATCTGTGGATCGATGATGAATTGGCTATTGACAGAAAAACAGAAGAAGATCCTCTGTATCAGGACCGATATCTCCCAAGAAAACTGAAAATTGGAATTGCCATTCCTCCCAATAATGATGTAGATGTTTTTATTAATGATATTGCTCTGATTGCCATTATTGAAAATGACAAAATCGTCGGTTATAATATCGCGGTAGGAGGAGGACTTGGTGCCACCCACGGAAATGATGCCACCTATGCGCGTCTGGCATCTCTTTTAGGTTTCGTAGACACAGAAGAAAAAGTGCTGAAAGCGGTGTATGAAATTATTACGGTACAGCGTGATTTTGGAAACAGAAGCGACAGAAAATTGTCAAGATTAAAATACACAATCGATAAGCTCGGCATCGAAGGATACAGAAGTGAAGTTGAAAAAAGATGTGGCTTTACCTTTGAACCTGCCCGGGAATTTAAGTTTGAACAGAGAAAAGACCGCTACGGCTGGGTGCAGAATCATGAAGGGAAGTGGTTTTATACAGTTTTTGTAGAGCATGGAAGAATCCTTGATATAGACGGCTATCCTTTAAAATCTGGATTGTTAAAAATAGCAGAAACGGGAAACGTGAATTTCCGGTTCACCTGCAATCAGAATCTTATTCTTTCCGATATTCTGGAAAAAGATAAAGCTGAAATTGAGAATCTCCTTAAAGAGCATGGAATTTCAACATATACGGATGAGGTCAGCGCACTGCGTAAAAACTCTGTGGCCTGTGTCGCATTAAATACATGTTCACTGGCTTTAGCAGAAGGCCAGCGCTATTTACCTGTTTTAGTCACGAAAATAGAACCTGTGCTGGAAAAATACGGACTTCAGAACGAAGATATTACCATCAGAATGACCGGCTGCCCGAACGGCTGCGGAAGATCACCGAATGCGGAGATCGGTCTGGTAGGAACTGCTTACGGGAAATACAACCTTCATATCGGAGGTGACAGACTGGGAATGCGCCTCAATACAAAATTTAAGGAAAATATTGGAGAAGAAGAAATCCTCGAAACCCTGGATGAACTTTTTGGAATCTATTCGGAAGGCAGGCATTCAGAAGAAACCTTCGGTGATTTCTCCTATCGATATCTACAAACCATAAAATAAAGATCATGATCAATTCTCTTTACCGAAACAAAAAAGCTGCTCAATTTTTAGGAATGCGAATGTGTATGTGCTGTTCATTAGTTGACGACGCATAAATCATTTTTTAATCCTAAAATTTTAATCAAGTGAAATCCATACACCAAACCTATTTTAAGCAAAGAATATATTTTATAGTATTTACTCTTTTCTTCACTGGCCTTGTACAGGCACAACAGCTTATTGAAGTAAGCGGAATCATTAAACATACCGATACGCATAAAGGAATTGCCGGAGTTCATATTCAGGTAGAGCATACCCAGGATGCCGCAATAACCGATCAGGACGGAAATTTTAACTTGAGAACAAGGGTGAAAATACCCTTCAGAATTGTGATTGCTAAAGAAGGTTTTGCCAGTCAGACTGCTGAAATATTATCGCTGTCTAGTAAAATCGCAGTGGAATTAAATCCTCAGAACACGATCATCAATGAAGTCGTAATTTCAGCTTCCCGTGTACCTGAAAAAATAATGAAATCTCCCATCGCGATTGAAAAAATTGACATTAAAACCATCCGGGAAAGTCCTGCTGCCTCGTTCTATGAAACATTGGAAAATGTAAAAGGGCTACAGCTATTAACTTCAAGTCTTACTTTAAAAGTTCCCAATTCCAGAGGATTCAATTCTCCGAATAACTTCCGCTTCATGCAGCTGGTAGACGGTGTAGATGTACAGTCCGCCACGCTTGGCGTTCCATTGGGAAATGCCATAGGTCCAACAGAACTGGACATCCAATCCATGGAAATTACGCCCGGAGCAGCTTCCGCGCTGTATGGAATGAATGCTGTTAACGGATTGGCGAGCTTACAGACCAAAGATCCGTTTACTTCGGAAGGAGTCAGCCTTTATTTCAGAGGTGGAGTGAATCATGTGGATCATATCAACCACAAAACAGCTGCTCTGGGAGAAAGTGCAGTCAGAATTGCAAAAGTCCTCAGTAAAAACTTTGCCGTAAAGATCAATGCTTCCTATTTCAGCGGAGTCGACTGGATCTCTGACAACCGTACAGATCAGAATCTCAATTCACTGATCACCGCCAATCCCAACTTTTCTCTGACTAATAACCCGGCCGAAGATCTCTGGAACAAATATGGAGATGAAAGAAACAACCGGACATCGGTAAAAGTAAATTATAACGGAAAGCCAGCCACTTTTAATGTGTCAAGGACTGGATATTATGAGAAAGATTTGATAAGCCCCGAAGTGAAGAATGTAAAATTCGATGCTGGATTGTACTATCGTTTTGGAGATCAGTGGAGAACTTCTTATGTATACCGTTACGGATTACTGGATGGCACTTTTCAGAGAGGAAACAAGATCCGTCTTCAGAATGCAACGGTTCAAAATCATAAGGTGGAACTTACAGGTAAAGAATTGACATTCAGAGCCTATATGTCCATAGAGAATACAGGAGACTCTTATAATCTCAAGCCTTTAGCTGATAATCTGGATCTTACGAACCTTTCCAATACCAACTGGAAAAATATCTTTCAGACGACTTTGCAGGACAGGCTTAATTCAGGAGTGAATCTGAATGACGCTTTTATTCTGGCCCGCCAGGAAGCAGATAAAAACAGGGTACTTCCGGGGACACCTGCTTTTGAACAACTAAAAAATACAATTATCGGGATTAATAACTGGGATTCTGCCAACTCCGGAATTGCTGGAGCACCTGCCACTGGTGGAGCAAAGCTTGAACAGAAGTCCCGTTTTTATCAGACAGAAATGACTTATGACCTGACGAGATTGGTAAAGGTTTTTAATCTTCTTGTCGGGGCAGATTACCGCCTTTACAGCATCACCCCTGACGGAAATAATTTTGTTGATTTTGCACGACCGGTCAGCGAGAGAAATATTCCTTTATCAGATGGGACTTTCGGTAATAATGTCATTTATCAGAAATACGGTGCTTTTGCCCAGCTTACCAAGCTTTTTTTCCAGGATAAATTAAAGGTGAATCTGGCTCTTCGCGCAGACAGAAACCCTGAGTTTGACACTAAATTAAATCCAAGAGTAAGCGTTGTCTATTCTCCTGTGAACCAGCATAATTTCCGGGTCTCTTTTCAAAATGGATACCGTTTTCCTTCTTTATTTGAAGCCCTTTCATTCGTTAACAACGGAAATGTACGAAGAGTGGGAGGCTTGTCGAAAGCCAATGAAGGATTGGGCTATCTCGAAAATTCATATACGCTGGCTTCTATTGATCAATTTACTTCTGCTGTCAATAAAGACGTAGATGGAGGACTCAATCAGAACCAGGCAGCCTTGAAAAACAGAAATCTTTTGACCGCTGCCAATCTGCCGAAATTGCAGCCTGAAAAGGTAACCTCTTTTGAAATAGGTTATAAATCAGCCTTATTCAACAGCAGACTGGTTATCGACTGGGATTTTTATTACAATGTTTATGAAGGATTTCTCGGGCAGGTAGAAGTGGCGGTGCCAAAAAATGAAAATATCGGAAGTGATAATGCCGTTTTAGCAATGCTAGACCGAAGTAAGCAGGACCGATACAGAGTGTATACCAATAGCAACAGTAAATACAAGAGTCTGGGGACATCTCTGGGAATTCGCTATAATCTGGTGAAAAATTATAATGTAAATGTCAACGTTTCATATAATGATCTGGTTTCAACCAATACTTCGGATCTCTTCATTACCGCTTTCAATACCCCTAAATGGGCAGTGAATTTAAGTATAGGAAACCGGGAGATTATTAAAAATATTGGATTTACGGTTGCGGCGAGATGGCAGGACAGTTTCTTATGGGAAAGTCCATTAGCCTCCGGCAATATTCCGGCCTATTATACCATTGATGCACAGGCAACATGGAGAATTCCGGACATTAAGGCAAGTGTGAAAATCGGAGCAACGAATCTGCTTAACCGCCGATATTTTCAGTATGCAGCAGGACCTGAAGTCGGAGGACTGTATTATGTAGCATTCACCTATGATCTAAAACTTTAAATACGATGAGTAACTCCTTATATCCCATATTCTTAAAGCTTGAAAAGTTGTCATTGCTCATCATTGGCGGGGGCAATATTGCTTTGGAAAAACTGGAATCTGTTCTGGCTAATTCTCCTGAAGCCCGTATTAAGCTGGTGGCTAAAGAAATCTGTGATCAGGTTAAAGAACTACAACAAAATTATCCCAATCTTACCCTTCATGAAAGGTCTTATACTGATAATGATTTTAACAGTGCTGATCTTGCGATTGTGGCCGTTAATGATATTTCTTTAGCAGAGCGGATCCGCAATAGGGCCCATCAGCATAATATACTGGTCAATATCGCTGATAAACCGGGTTTGTGTGACTTTTATTTAGGTTCCATTGTCCGGAAAGGAAATCTTAAAATTGCGGTTTCAACCAATGGAAAATCTCCGACAGTGGCCAAAAGGTTACGTGAGATCTTAACGGAAACCATTCCTGACGAGGATATGGACGGGCTTCTGGATAATATGCAGAACATCCGGAATCAGTTAAAAGGTGATTTTACCTATAAAGTAAAAGAGCTGAACAGGCTGACAACGAATTATCTGGGTGAAAAGAACAGTCAGCCAGCTGAAACAAAACTGGAGATGGAAAAACTGATGAATATTACCAAAACAGTGCAGAGAAGAGCGAATATTTATCTGGGAATCATAGGCGTTCTGATCCTTGTCGGAGTCTTGGCGCTCATCATTTATCAGTTCAATCTGTCCGGAGATATTCAATATTTTCTAAGTAAAGACGGGTATATTTTTTACTGGATGCTGCTGGCAGGCTTTCTGGCGGAGATTGTAGCCGGATCTATGGGTATGGGATATGGCGTGATCTGTACAACCATCCTTTTGCTTCTGAACGTTCCACCTCCGGTGGTGAGTGCAAGTATTCATTCGGCAGAATCGTTTACTTCTGCAGCGGGAAGCATCAGTCACTATAAATTAGGGAATGTCAACAAAAAAATGGTCTGGGTTTTATTTCCTGTGGCGGCTGTAGGTGCTTTTATCGGAGCTTTTGCGCTGTCTCATTTCGGAGAGGAGTATGCTCATATTGTAAAGCCGGTAATAGCCTGTTATACCTTGTATTTGGGAATCAATATTCTTAGAAATGCTTTTAAAGGAAAAGATAAAAAATCAGGAAGTAGCAGACAGAAAAAAAGAACCAATCTCAGAGTATTGGGATTGGTTGGTGGATTTATTGATTCTTTCGCGGGAGGAGGATGGGGCCCATTGGTTACCGGAACATTGATTAAAGAAGGGAGAACACCCCGGTATGTAGTGGGGAGCTCAACGATGGCTAAATTTTTACTAACGGTTGTGAGTGCTGTAACCTTTATTTTCACCATTGGAATTCACCACTGGAACATTGTCCTGGGACTTCTTCTGGGAGGTGTTTTTACAGCTCCTTTTTCAGCGATGTTTGCCTCACGCCTTCCTGCCAAAAAAATGTTTGCGGTAGTGGGCGTGGTGGTGATTGTGATGAGCCTTATTACGATTGTAAAATCATTACTATGAAATGCTTAAGCGGGATTTATTTGGTGTTTAATCAGACAAGCTATGACTTTGGGTATGCATCGTTAAACAGGCTTGTAAACATGTATTGAAATGATCTGTAAAATCCTGAGCAATTTGTTCCATCATCTGTTCGCTAATTTTGGACGTATTAAACCTCCAGTTAATATAGACCAGGCCATTGGATTTTGAAAGGAAAAATAAAGGTTCCAATTCAAGAAAGATTAAATCAATAGGTTCAAACTTTTTCAGTTTCTCTTCCTCACAATTGAAGTGCTCTACGATTGATAAATTGATGAACGATTTGCATATCCTTCTGAAAAATTTTTTTTCATCCCAATTCAATAAAGCATAATTAAAAACGAGATGTTTGGATACGGTCATAAAGGAATTTGCTGCAGCCAATATATTTTCATAATCTAAAATTTTATCTTCAGCCGGATAGAAACATTCCCCAGAATATTCTCCAATGCTGTTCATTGAAAATACATCATTTTTACCGGACACAAGAAGGCCAATTAAAGATTTTCCCTGATGGGTGTAGGCTGTTTTAGAGAAAGCGATCATAAAGACACTTATCCAGCTTATCTTTATTTTCTGCATGGAAGACTGTATTTCTTCAAAGTTTTCTATGAAGAAACGATCATGATAAGATTTCCCCTGTCTGGAGTATTCATCGGTAGGTGTGTAATAAAATGATTGTACTAATGAGGCTATTTTCTCGCCATAGCTTTTGGAATTAAAATCCGTAAAGTCTATAGGAGAGATGATGGACTCATCATATTCTGAAAGAACATTTTTCCAGTATTTGTAATTGTCTTCCAGTGATTTAAATAGTTTATTATTCCTTTTTACAGAATATTCTCCAAAATTATAGATTTCCGTAACTTCTGCTCCATTATAGAAACCAATAAAGTCATTTTTTATTTTCTGCAGGCCATTCGCATCACAAAGCATGTGATGGGCAAAGATCTTAAAGATAGTGACATCCTCATTTTTATAGAGATGATAATAAATGAGAGGGACATTGTGAATGTCTAAAGATTGATTCATGATTCTTATCGGATGAAAGTAATCATTAGGATTCTTAACGCTATTATTTTCCGGAATTTCTTTAAAATAGCCGTCCAGATCTTTTGCTTCATCCTGAAAATAAAGCAGATCATCCTTCAATATAAACTGACAGTTTAATAAACTGTATTTTTTATGAAGTTGAGTGATAGCGTTATTTATTTTATTGAGATCTATTTTTCTAAAATAAACATCAACTTCTAAAAAAATGTTTCCTTGTGCTCTGTAACGATAAAAATCTTTTATCTGTCGAATAAAAGGATAATGATAAGTTGATTCCATTTCGTTAATTAATTATAGGGGTTATAAGAAAAAAGGATAAAAATCTTTTTAAGATATACTCATAGAAACCTTCCCAATATTCTTGGTGTTCGATGCCATTTTTTTTAATACTTTTTTCTATTAAATCAGAACCGGAAAACTCTGCGGGCAATGCATGAAACTGGGTAAAAAATCTTCTTTCATACGTAAGATAAAGCGGAAGAATCTTAGGTTCTGCAAAAGCAATAAATTTGGGGATTAGAGCGATAGATTTTTCAGTCCTCTCACTGTTGTAAGTATATTCACTGTTGAAGACAACGATAAAAGGATTACGCTGAAACTTTACATTCAAAAAATCTTTTTTAGACAGATGGAGAATACGATTGGCTTCTGAAAGATGATCTTTCTCAAATAACATAAGCTGATCACTTGTAAGAGGTTTCATATGAGTCCTGATTTCATCTTCCATTTTCATGATCTCTTTTTCTATTGCGGAAAGAGAGATGTTATTTTTAGTCCAGGCGGTAGTTATTTCATTACACAGTAATTTCATACGCGTTATATTTTTTGATTATTTTATCATAATACTCAGGGAATTCTTGCCACAACGTTTCGGCTACAAGACACATATTATGAGCTTCTTTTTTATGATCTCCTATCAGGTGAATGAATAATACGTTTTGTTTGTCATGAAAATCGAGCAGACTATTAAAGTTATCCAAAGGAGTGTCCGATATGGGGAGTAAAGTTTTCACATCAATCCCTTTTTTATAAGCAAGACATGAAAACAGGTATTGTTCAAAGATGCATGGGAAACAGATGTTTTCGCCTTTCAGATCATTTAAAAAGTCTAAATTATTATCAACAAACTGAAAGGAAGTCTGGCAGAACTCTTTAAAAAAAGCAATGTCGGTTCCTCCAATAATTCCCGCATTATACTGGGATCCGTCTTTTAACATTTCCGAATCTGTATTAAGTACTTCCGGAAAAAAAGACAGCTGCTTTTTAAGTTTTCTGAGATTATATTGATGATGTCCGTTATTGCGTTCAAAAGACTGAGCGACGATAGGAGCATCATGGAAATCATCAAGAGGCTTACAGATAAAAGCGTCATTATCTACATGAAAAAAAGGTTCATTCTGTAAGGAATAGGTGTAAATTTTCCCGAGTGCCCAAAGATGATTGTATTCTCCGTATTTGTCGGTAAGATCATCCAGGCATACATGAACTTTTGTGTAAGGTAATTCCAGCAGATCGATAAGTAATTCTTTTCCAACTTTATCTGTGTATAGTTCTACGTTATCATAGTGTTTTTTTGCTCTTAAAACGCTAAGGGCAAAGGTCATATACTTATTAAGGTTGAGTTTAATAAATTCTCTCTGATTTCTGGTAGACAGATCAGGATGTGACCAGTAGCTTTGTATTATTTTCATGGGTTATTTTTTCAAAATCTATTATTTCATCACAAAACTCATTCAGATTATTTCTGTGTGAAATAATCAGGATGATAGCATGAGGTAATTTTTCTCTTATACTTTGAATGATGCTGTATTCCAGTTTGATATCCAAAGATGCCGTAGCTTCGTCAAAAATGATGATATCCGGTTGCTTATGAAAAGCCCTTGCTATGGCAATTCTTTGCTTTTCCCCGTCAGACAGCATACTGCCGCTAAAAGTGATGGTTGTATGCTCTTTATCGTGTAATTTATTCACAACTTCCGCCAGACAACTCATGCGGAGTATTTCTTCCAATTCAATATTCTCTTTTTTTTCGGAACCATAGCGGATATTATTGCTTATCGTATCATGAAAAAGCTGATTTTCTTTTTCGATCAGAGCCGCCAAGGAATAGAGGTTTTTAACCTTTTCGAGTGGAATATTATTGATAAATATTTGTCCTGAATCACTTTTTACAAATTTCATAATGAGATTGGCCATGGTGCTTTTCCCAATTCCGCTTCTCCCTTTTATTCCATAGGTTTTCCCTTTTCTGAAGGTATAATTGAAGTTGTGGAGTATCACTTTATCATTATATTTTACGTCTATATCTTTTAATACAATAGAATGTACTTCCTCTACTTCTTCTCCGGAAGAGTCGTTTTCGTGGTTGGTATCAATATTATCGTAAATCCTCTTCATAGAAACTTTAGACTGGAAAAATTCGTTAACTCCCACGGCAAGAGCAATAATAGGGGCATATATTCTGTTTAAATATTGAATAAAAGCAATCAGCGTTCCTATGGTTAATACCTTTGAATAGATCAGCTTTCCTCCGTATAGCAGCACAATTAGAGGGCCTATCGCGATAAGGAAAGTTGTAATATTTGAACTGATTCCGTTCCAATAGGTGTTTTTGACAGCGTGTTCTCTCCACTGATCATGATAGGTGTTCAGAGTCTGAATCTCATTGAGGAAAACATTATTGCTTTTTAATACTCTGATGTTTCTTATTCTTTCTAAGAAGTAATTGTAAATATTTCCTTCAATATCTACTAACTGCAGATAGCTTTCTTTTATTTTCCCTTTTAATACGAAGGTATTGATGATAACCAATGGAAAAATGACCAAACTGATCAGCGTAAGGCCTACGTTAAAATAAAACATGACGCTTATGACTCCAACGACGACCATGACATTATTAATATAATTCAACAATGTTGAAGAGAAAAAGTTCTGCACTTTGTCTACATCATTCGTCAGAAAATAAATAAGCTCTCCGGTCTTGCTTTCCTTAAAAAAAGAGGTCTCTTTATGGAGCAGATTTTTGTACAGGATTCTTCTTATATCCGCCACAATTCTCCGGCTTACATTCACGTATAAAATGCCGGAATAAAAAGCAAGCCCTATTCTTATGATATAACAGGCCAAAAGCACGAGAATAATTTGAACCAAATCATTATAAGTTCCATGGGGTATCGTTTTATCGATGATTATTTTCAATGCATAAGGCGTCACTAATGATAAGGCATTAGTAATGGTGAATAATATGATCAGCAAAAGATATTGGCTGGTATATTTTTTAACGATATGGTAATAAAATTTAAACATTTAGGATAGAAGAATTTCGTCAATTTTATCTCGTAACACTGCATAAGGGATTTTTTTGGTCGGGACCGATACCTCATCAAAGTTTTTGATATTCAGAAGATCTTTTTTTTCTGCTAATAAGTATGTATCATTCGTATAAATATAGGAGAGGCAGTCTACATCCTTAAAATTCCACCATTTTAAAGGATGATAATTATCCGTATAGGTTTGTTTGCCGGTATACACAATACATTTTTTCTTGTCCTTTCCTAAAATATGATGAAGATAATAGTTGATTCCGTTGAATAAGTGTGCAAGACCGGTACAGGGAGACAATAACCCATGAACATGATCTGAAGCCATGAGGGCCATTTCTTTTCTTAATTCCAGCTTTCCTGGAAAAATAATATGGTTATACGTGCTGATATTCAAAAAGCTTTTAAGAGTTTCCTGCACCGTAAGATCATGACCAAACATCAGAATTTTGTATTTTTTTTCTTCAATAAGCCATTGGATAATGTTCAGTAATGCAGTAGCATCAATGATTTTTTCAGACTGCGAGGCGGCGTTATTGAGCGCAAATATTTGATCTTTTTTTTCTACTCCGTGTAATTCCAGCCACTGATTTGCAAAATCAATCTCATCATTTTTTATCTCAATATTATTATAGTATTTTTTGTTGTACTGTAGCTGATCCTTAATATCTGAAAATGGAAATTGTTTAGCAAAAGAGATGCTTTGTACTTTTTTTATCTTTTCACTATCTAAAGGGAAGGTATAGGTTACCATATTACCTTTTTTATTTTCTGTCAGGGTTTTTACATCGAGGAAAAGTAAATATTCAACCACCACCAGATCATAGGATTCAAAATTGATATTTTTAATCGAAGAATTATAAAGTGTTACGTTTTCAGGAAATGAAGAATTAAATATTCTTTTGATATCCAAATAATTTCGCACACTGGTTATATAGAGGTCCATGTTTTTTGGAAGAGAATTTATTTGGTTGACAATGTGAAGTTTCTGATTCAGGTCATAATACCAAAAACAACTGTCTCCAATGAAAAACCTTTGATTAAAATCACAAACAATACAGATTTTAGAAATCTTTTCTTTTTCTAATACCATTTCAATGGGTTCTGTGTGTAATGGAATACCGATGGTCTCTACCAGATTTTTAACCAGATCATTAATCACTTTCAGATCAAAAGAAATCTTATTTTCCTTTATATAAAGAGAAATGCTGGGAAATAATAAATTTGGATTTGATTTGTTATTAAAAAAATAAAAGGAAGTGATGGATTCTCTTTTATTGCTTAATGAAACAAAGTCTGCCTCTAATTTATAATGAGCTATTGTAACATCATACTGATCCAGTAAAGTCTGATCAAAATAGCTTTTTTGCGATATATTTTCCGTTTCAATAGATTCAATTTTAGAAACGAGGGTAGAAAATACCTTATTGTCGCGATCAATCAGAGTTATATGATCTTGCTTAAAAATATGTAATACTGCAATGAACTGACGTATAACATCAAGATCCCAGCTGCCTTCTTTGAAAAGGCAGTGGAAATCCATGAGTATTAATATATCTCTTTTCAAAATAATTCAGGGGTTTTAATTGGTTTTGATCAAAACAGATCCTGTGCCTCCTTTAGAACTGATCTGGACCAAAAAACTTCCGCTATAGTCTAATGAAATTTCTTTTTTTGAGGTTCCGCTTAGCTCAGTGGTTTGCAAAAGCTGTTTGTTTTTGTTATAGAAATCCAGTTTTACAATTTCACTATTCAGCTTATATTCTATGACGAATTTTTTTGTCTGAGATTTGCAGGGTACTTCAAACTCCTGAGTTTTGCGGAGCTTCACAAATTTCATTCTTAAACCACAGTCTGTGATTTCGTTTTCCCATTGATTTTGGTGATCAATGAATGATGTACTGAAAAAGCACATGAATAATAGAGGAATTATTACGGTCAGATTTCTCATTTATTTAATCTTTTTTGTTGTTCTTCGTTCGTATTGTCAAATTGTTCTCTTTGTGTATTTTTTTTGCCATAGTTAAAATTATAGGTCATACTGAGAGAATAAAATGTAGTGGGCAGCCTGTTGATGATGTTTCTTGTAAAATCGCTCTCCGAAATATTAATTTTGATTTTTCTTAAACGAAAGGGGTCTGAAGCATCAAAACTTAAAGAAAAAGAATCATTAAAAAATGACTTTCTCAAAGTGAAATTCAAACTTTGCTGGCTTTCCAGGAAATATTTATTCCAGAGTGATTTGCCTTTATAATCATAATTGATATCCAAATAATATTTCGAAGGAAGGGTAAGCTTTGCCGATAAAGAATAATAGGGTGACAATAAAGTTATCTTTTCATTATTGGTCATCAGCTCCTTATAGCTGTTGCTTGTGAAAATATTAAGTTTAAACCATTTTGTAATATCTATGGGAATGTATACGTTCCAGTAGACTTCCTTTTCTTTATTTAGGTTCGCATAGGTTTTATATGTAATGTTTTCTATCGGATCTAAATAATATATTTCATTAATTACTCCTTTTGTAGTACTGTATCCCAAATCAAAAGAATATTTGTTATTCAGAAGGTAAGAGATCTTATAATTGTTTTTGAAGAAAGGCATTAATGATGGGTTTCCCACATTGATAAACCGGGTGTCTTCAATATCTTTAAACGGATTTAATAACTGAAAAGAAGGGCGGGTAATCTTTCTGTTGTATGAAACATTGATGTTTCCATTCTGAAGATTTTTCTGAACAAATACGGATGGGAAAAAATTCCATCGGTCTGCCGCGATCTTATAGTTTGAAAAATAATCTTCCCCATTGTATTTTGTATGTTCCAATCTTCCTCCCGCATTGAATACCAATGTTCCTATTTTACTCTGATAAGATGAATACATTGAAAAAATACTTTCTTTATAGGTGTAATTTGAACTTTGATATCTACTTGAATATTCAATTTCATTTTTACTTGTTGATGAACTGTATTTTGTTCCTAACTGTATTTTATTATTTTCGTTGAATACATAGCTGAGATCCGCATAGGCTATGTGAAGATCTATATCTACAGGGTTATTGATATTAAGGAAATCCGAAGGTCTTCTTTCCGTATTACCATTTGTAAAATAAGAAGACTTGATAGCCGAAGAGTATATATTAAAATAACCAATATAGTTATACCCGGCTTCCAGCTTACTTCCCAACGTATCGAGTTTATATTTATAACTTACATTGAGTAAGTGATTTTTTAAATTGATTTTTTTATCATTTTCTATATAATCGAGAGAATCCAGCGAGTTACGGATATACGCCAGATCAGTTTTTCCTGATGAGTTTGTTTTGTTGATCGAGTAAGTGTAATCTGCTGCCAAAACCTGATGTGATGACAGTTCATAATCTATTCCGAATTTAAAGTCATTATAAGTAGGTGATTCTACATATTTCTCTTTCTGAATAGTTGATAATCCGGAACTTAAGTAGCGCTGGGTTTCATCATTGTCGGAATAACTTTTACCAAAATAATTATTGTGACTAATAAAATAGTTCACCTTATTCGTCTTATAATTAAGACCAAATCCTGAAGAAAGACTCGTATATCTATGTTGTTGCGTATTTTGATAGACATATCCACTTAGTCCGTAATTGTAATTTTTTTTAAGAATAATATTAACGACTGCATTTTTTTCATCACCTTCAAATTCAGCTCCTGTTTCCGAAATAAATTCAATTTTCTCAATGGATGCCGAAGAAACGGTTTTCAGATAGTTCTGCAGCTGGGCTCCGGACATCCTTACTTTTGTTCCATTGATGTAGACTGATACGCCTTGCTGCCCACGGTACTGTATACCATTGGCTATATTGGCGTTTACACCAGGAATCACATTCATTAAGGTGTATCCGTTATCTCCTGATTTATAGATGGAATTTGAGATGTTAATCGTTGTTTTATTGAGTTCTCTTGTGATGAATTTACGCTGAGATTTTATGACAATACCTTCTATAGCAGTTTCCTTCTCAGTACTTACCAAAAAGTCCAGCTGAAGATTTTTTTCCAAAGTTATATTCTTGAACTGCTCCCGTTTGGGGTCCAATATCTGAAGGATATAATTTCCTTGAGGAATATTTTTGAAAATATACCTTCCATCAACTGCTGTTGTAGCATTTGCAATAATTGAAGAATCACTTTTTGCCCTCAGAAAAAGTGGTAAATCTGAGACTTTATTGGATGATCCGTCTGTAACAATCCCTGAAACAGAATATTGGGCATGAAGGGATATTCCTACAAAAAGGAAATAAAAAATGAAGGTTTTAAGCAATTTTTTCATTTACATGATTCGTAACCGCATTGATAACATTTTCAAATGATTCGAAGAAAGAAATGTCTAATTCTTCATCATCAAATTCTATATCAAATTCTTCTTCCAGATATGTTACAAACTGTAATGTAAGCATAGACTCGGAAGGAAGCATCTGAATTTTTTCTTCATCAGTAAGATCATGAAAGAGCTGACTTTCACGGGTAATTGTTCGAAGGATCTCGCTTACTTTTTGTTCTACTGTGTGCCTCATAATTCTAGGTTTTTATAACAATATTTTATAGCTAATGTATATCTGGGTACTTTACAAATTCTTGAAGGAAGGCCGCCTTTGTGCTCTACATCTCCATTGAAAACAATAAATCGTCCCGGTTTAGGAAGAACACAAAATTTTGAATCTCCCTCAGAATAAAAAATAGTTTCCCCTTCATAGTTTTTTTCCCAGTACTCATTGATGTAATAAAGGATCGTGATGTCTCCACGGCCCTGTGGGCAGTCTCTGTGAGGAAACTCAACATCTCCGTAAAGAGACAGGTTGATGTAAGCTCTGAAAACCTTATAATCATGAGAATCTTCAACAAACTGGTTCAGTAGTTCTTTAGATTTTTTTCCAAGGAAAGTGGTGTTTTCAAATTTTTCAGGTTCAAAATTCACAACATATTTTGGAAACTGATCTACCTGAATGCTTTTTTCTGTTCTTGCATAGCTTAAAGAAGATGCAAATTTGTGAAATGAATTCACTTCGTTTTCCGATAATATATCATCAATGATGTATACATTTTTGCTATCTATTATTTCCTGTCGCAGTTTCATAGATTTTTTATTTTTAATTGAGTCATTCCTGTTGCAATAATACTGTTGATAAACTTTTTATTATTGGAATTATCAGATTTTGCGAAATATTGCTTTACATTTTCATAATTGGTTTCATTCATAAAGTTTCCGGTGTAGGCCAGCGATGCTTCCAGATTAATGACAAAATGAAAGGTATCACTCGGAACGTACATCATTTCTCCCGGGTTCTGAACCGTGATAAAAGGCTTTATACTTCCATTCATAAGGGTATCGATCATATCGATACCATACTTTTCTTTATTTTCTTTAATAATAGAGTTATAAGCTTTCGGATAAATAAACCATAGTTTTTTGCCTTTCAGCAGCAGTAGCCAGGAATTGAATTTCCAAATGTCTGTATGGATATTGGTAAAGGTATTTTTGTTACCGTAGTAAAGCCAGACGAGTTCCTTTTTTCCCTTTTCTGTAGGGTAAGACTTATACCAGCATTTAAAAAGGTTCGGATAATCTATTGTAAAGTCGAGATCCCTTATATTCGTTTTAAGATAATATTCAGTAGTTTCTTTCAGAAAATAGTCCTCTAAAGACATTTTCGTTTCTGCTTTTCCTGTAGTGGAATCAAAATTCCATTCTTTGGAATGAAATTTTTCATCTAACTCTCTGAAATTAATGCTTTTATACAGATCATTGAACCTGGATTTTAGTAATACCGGTACCTCAGGATATCCATATTTTATTTTGAATTCGGATTCTGTAAGATCCGATGAGTTATTGATTTCTATGGTTGGAAAAAGGTCTTTTATCTGGTCAAAAAAAATAGTGTAATCCATGGTTTTCATTTTTTAAAATAATTTTGAATTTGCTTTATTATTAAATCTGAATTGTTATCATCCTTTATGTCAATAACCGGTTTGTTGAGCTTCTCTGAGAAAAACTGTAATTTTCCCTGATACTCTTCAGACGAAAGTTTTACTTTTAAAGTAATTCCTTTTTCATGTTTGATGACCCATGGTGTCAGACAGTAGAAAAGAACTTCACAAAAATTATAAGATTTTACCGCAGATGTTGTTCTCTCAATAAAATCGAGGGTATCATCCGGGCTGATTGTACAAATAAGTGCATCCGGATAAAAAGCATTCGTGTAGATCAATTTTTCTGGAAGTTTATTGGCGTATACAGGATATTTGGGAATAATTCCACTTTGAATTCCTGTAATCAGTATATCGGGATTTTTTTTCTGTTTTGAATAATTTTTTAAAGCATTAATCACATGATACCATTCTTCGGCGTCTATATTCACGGAACTTTTATGTCCGAACGGAAATACAGAATCTGCGCCTAAAACAGCACCCTGAGGCTCAGTCGAAATAAAGGAAACGTTATAATTATTGCTCTCAAGAATTTTTTTAATTTTTAACTGAGTCGTAAATTTTCCCTGTCTGCTATTGGTCCCTATGACACATATTGAAGGGATGGTCGCTTCAAAAGAGCAAGAAATATTAGCATATATCTTCTTTTTGATCTTATTGTCAATATGGGTTAAAAAGATATCTCCTTTATAGTCTATATTTTCGTTTTTAATAAGAGTTCTAATAATATCTTTTACCGAATGATCCCACAGAATAAAGTTTTTATTTCTTAGCAAGCATTCTCTGATGAGATTTAGTCCGAACAGCGTGTTCACCTCGTCCTTTAAATCATTAAAGTATCCCGTAATAAGGGTGTCGAATAAAGAGAAGTCATCGTCTTCAAGTTTTTTCTTCAACGGGATATCTCTTGTATTCTTTTCTTTATTAATAATGTTCCTTGGGGTGTCTATAATTAAAGAAATTTCATATTCTGAATGTTCTTTGTTTTCTATAATCGATTGTATTTCCTTCTCATCAAACGGAAACAAAGCTGTTTTTTTTATTTTTTCTGAGGGTTTTAACAGGCTGTCTAATGCTTGAATATCTTCTTTGATATACTCTCTTATGCTTAATAAATTACGGGTTACAGCCGTGTCATGCTTGGTTAAGCTAAAAATACTTTCATCGGAATTTTCTTTTAACCATTTTTTAAGATCCGGAATTGTTTTCCATTCATTTTTTGTATAAGCGTTGCAAACAATTCCTGTGATATGGGCTGTTGCAAGGCTTGTTCCCACACTGAATGCAAAAGAATGATCCGGAACAGCCACTCTCTGAAAGCCTCCTTTGGCTATAATATCAAAGTCGTTATTAAGAACTTTAAACTTTTGTTTTTCTTTTATGTACCCTGTGCCTATTGAAAAGGTATTGGAAAAATTGGCCGGAAAACATTGTTTTGTGGAATCATAATAGTTAGCTGCAAAAATGGGAATTCCTTTTTCGTGGCAGGTATTGACGGCTTTTTGCATTTTCTCAGGGATAATTTCTGAGTTAATGCCCATGCTGATATTGATGATGTTTACATTAGTGTTGATCATCTGAAATATGGCTTCCGTCAGAAGATCTTCTGAAATAAAGCTATTGTGGGAGTCCAGTTTTATAACATATAAGTTACAAGACTCTAAATGAGACTTAATGATAGAGGCTATACCTGTACCATGTCCTTTATGATCACTAAAATCTTCATTTTTTGTAATAATATTACCAAGGGAATCCTTAAATAAGGTAATCCCATTAATAGTACACATTTTAAGTCTTTGATGGGTATAATCTACTCCCGTATCAATAATACCAATAGTCATAAGTCTTTGAAATATTTATTTTGCAGAGTGTCCTGTGTTTTCTAATGTAAATACCTGAGGTCGGGAAATGGTTTCCGGAGAATAAAGCATATTGATATACTGTTCTTTAAGATAATCTTCCAGCTTATATTTCCATGAGCTGCATACCGGGACATTGGCTTTTATGGCTTCGTGAGAGCAGGTAAAAGTATCACAAATAGGCAAAATCTTACAATTGGTGCAGACTTCGTTATGACTGAATCTGTTAAATGAAGAATGTTTTGCGAATTTTTCGGCATTATAACCGTCAAATACTGATGTTGGTGCCTGAGAATCATCATGAATGGTTTCCCAGCATTTATGGATGTATCCGTTAGGATCTATGGTCATACTTATGGGAGATGCCCAAGTGGCACAAGTGGTTTGATAGGTGGGGAGATCCCATTTTAATTTTGATTTTATCTTTAGCTCCGTACGATCACTCCATGAATTAAATCTATTCATGATGTTTTTTCTGAAACTCATTTTAAAATCGAAAAATTCATCCAGATTCATTCTTTTATCAAGCTCTTCCTCTGAAGTATCAATCTCATCATAGGTTCTTAACCATGCCGGGTCAAAAGAAACTTTCTTGAATCTTTGTGGCCAGATACCAAAATCATTCAGATCATCTAAAAACTGGTCTATGGAAGCCGCAACTTCCTTATCTACATTTACCCTTATCAAAAAATTGATTTTTGAATCAAGAGGAACTTTAGAAAGGTTTTCTAAAATAACCTCATAGTTTTTTTTGTTGACCTGTTTTAGAGGTCTTTTTTTGTCGTGAGTTTCCTTGGCTCCATCTATCGTGATCTGTACATTATGTACATTGCAGTCTTCAAGAATTTTTATGTTTTTTTCTGTCAGATAGATACCATTGGTAATGATATTGGAAACATATTTAAGGTTGTATTTTTGGGCAACCTCTGTGAGGCTTATGGTAAGATCCTCTATCGCTTTTACGTTAATGAGAGGTTCACCTCCGTACCAGGTTATGGATAAGGTTTCAATTTTTTTTCCTGATTTTAAAATTAAGTCTTCAATATAATCTTTAATCCCTTTTTTTACTTTGTCATCTTTTAAGGTGTGGTTGGGCTTTACAAATTCAAAACAGTAAGAGCATCCCATATTACAGGTGATAGTAGTGCCAATAGTAAGATTAATGGTCTTGGCAAATTTGTATTGATTCTCATCCGTATAACGGGAGAATAATGTTTTTATATCTTTATCATGATCTATCAAATATTCTTTGTCATATAAATATTTAATAAGTTCATTGTACTTTTCTTTTTCATCATCATATTCAAAGAAAGAATATTGACTTTTTTCTAAGAGAAACTGGCCGCTTTCAAAATTGAGTATTTCCAGTCCGCTTGTAAGAGAATTGTATAATATAATCTGATTTTCTTCTTTAACAGGAATAAGAAAATTGTAAGGATTTGTTTTAAGTTTTAAAATCATAATGATTAGAATTAAAGATTTAACAAGCTAAATATTGGTATTAAAATCAATGATAGAATAATTCGTTGGACCGCTTTTTATAGTCCGTTCCATCATCATAATCCTAATGGAAGCGCGGAGAAGGTTGTGCTATATCCGTTTGAAGAATAGCTTTGCGCATTCTTTCTTACACCCATCAATTAAATAAGTTCTATGTTTTAACAAGAATGAAAAATAAAGAGGCATTTAGCATTGCTAAATGCCTCTGGACCGTCTTAGAATAAGATATCTGTATCTTCTGTAGTATCTCCGCTCCCTTTAGCAGCATTGTAACCACATCCGAAAGACTCGCATAAAGCTTCAACTTCGTTAGACAGCATTGTGTCGATTGGAGTTGGCTTTACTAATTCTGTTTTTTCTAATTCAATTTGTACGTTTTCTACGTTTTCTGGATTGTTAATTTCTGTTTTCATTTTTTAATTTTTGAAATTTGTTAATAATAATTTATGCTTATTTCGAAATAGCCGTTATCAAAACCTTATCCTCATAAGGCTGTAAATCTTTTACATTTTTGATATTCACATGAATATCTGGTTGTATTCCTTTCCCTTCGATACTTTTTCCGTCCAGCATTATTGTACTTCTGCTAAAAGCATTGGTTCTGAATTTAATATTGTTATTTTTTTCTAAAAAAACTTCATACAAAACTGAAAGAGCTCCTGCTGTATTTTCAATCCCCACTATTTTCACCTTTTTTGAATATTTTTTTAAATTATAAGCAATCAATTCAGAAACACAGGATGTATTTTTATTGACGAGAACTCTGATCTCCATTTCTGAGGGGATATTGAAGGCCAGCTTTTTGTCACTCATAATTACCTGATCTACTTGATCTGAAAACTTGTCTTTTAGCTGATAATAGCTAAATTCATCTTTTATAAATAGAGACAGAATTTGTGCGCCTATTAAAAAATCTCCACCACCATTATTACGCAAATCCAAAATCAGTTTTTTTTTGTTTTTGAGCTCTTCTTTACGGGCTATTAATTCGTATAATGATTCTTTATCAATGTGCTTCATCTTCAAATAAGCTATGCTGTCTCCAATAGCTGAAAATTGTGTTTTTTGAATAAAATTTGAAGGTATCTTATACGTATTATGATGAGCATATTCAATTTTTCTCCTCTTTCCATTTAAATCTTCAATCTCTAATTCTGTTTTGGTATCAGGAGCCTTTATTAGCAATTCATTTACCTTCTCATCAGAGATTTTCTTTATACTTTTTCCATCTATCGCAATGATGGTTTCTCCCAAACTCATCTTTTGACCTAAACTATCGTCCAGAATTCCGGAAATTCGATATATACGACCAATTTTATAAATCAGGATTGGGGTATTTTTATTTTTAGACGGGCACTCATTATCTTTTACGGAAAAATGAGGATCGTTAAATTTTATACGAAAATAGGTGTTGAGCTCTGAAACGTAGTTGCACACGCCTTTGGTGGTATCTGTAGGCTTGGTTACTTGCTTATTAATATCTCTTTTAGAATAGAAAGGATAATTTTGCTCTATAACTGTTGTAAGATGATCAAGATTTTCATAAATAGATCTGTTTTTATCTTTTAGTCCAAAATAGAGGGTTCCTTTATTGTCTTCTTCCTTGTCAAATTTCGGATAATAGGTATAGAGCCCATAAGAATCATATGGTATTCCGAGTCTATTTCCAGACAGGGTATTAGGCGTAAATTCTTTTTTATTAATAGTAGTATACCCTAAAAATAAATTTTTTATTTCACAGACAGAATCCTCGTCTTTATCCTTAATTACTTCTATTTCAATACTTCCAATGTCTTCAAAAGGAGCATCAACTTCAGTTATACCATCTTTTGGGAAAAGACTCAGTAAAACAGTTTTACTTTTTTGATCTAGTAAAGTGATCTGTTTTACATTCTTGGTTAGTAATTGAAATTTTATATTTGGTTTTTTATCCGCGTGTCCAATGATTTTCTTGTCTAAAACTATTGTTTTTTGATTAAGTAAATTAATTGTTGGTCCATTTATATTGAATTCATCTACGCTTGGGATATTATAATTAATGTATCCCGATTTAAAATAATATAATGTGTCAACCTTTTTTTCAAGAAAAGCAAAACTATTTTGAGAATACCCAAATGTTGATCTAAATAGGAGTAGAAGTAAAATAAAATTTTTGACCAAAGCATTCATAAAAACAAAATAAAATTGTAATCAACGTAATTGAATTAGTTCCTCAATATCTTAATGAATATCGTATTATTTAGCGCTTTTCATTTCTGCTTTAATATCGATATAGACAAATGTACAAAGTTAATTCATTTACAAGAGATTTTTTTTATTATGTTAAGTCCTCTATTTATGGGCGTCTGTGAATGTTTATTAATTTGTAATTTGAGATTGATAAATCAATTTCATGTGATATAGTTGTTTTTAAGAAATGAAAAGTGGAGTTATTGTTTTTTTTAAATTAAATGAAGTGGGACTCTTTTTTTTAATCTGAAATGGAGGATAGGAATTTTTTCAAAATCTTTTTTATCAAATAATAACAGATCCCATTTAGTAGAGTTATTTAATTTTTTCTGAATATTGTAAAGTTGATTCGGGGTGTTTTAAAATTTATTAAAAAGAGTAAAATGAATCATTTTTTGTGGTTTATCTCAAATAATTTGTCTATCAATTTAATTGAATAAATTTTACTGAATGACTATTTGATGGTCTTATTTTGATCAATAGGAATGGCTGATGTGATGAAGAGGATCATTAAATAATATTTCAATATTTTACTCAATAAATATCAGCAGGAGGCAGGAGTATAATTATATAATATATTAATATAAGAGCTTTTTATTTTTAATCATTATAAATAAAAATGCGATTTTTTGGTCATCGATCCTTCTGTTTGAGTAGTAAAGTCAAAAAAGAAATAATATGGTAGTTATTTATAAAAGATAAGCAGATTGGGGAGGTAGGTTATATTATTTGTAATGAAATATCAGTTATTGAAATTTTATATCGGATATAAATCTTTGAAAATCAAAATAATGTTAGATTTGTGTGTGCCGTATATAAACTTGTTTAGTTTTATTATATTTGAGAAAATCAAAAAGTAAAAATGTTTCTTACTGAATGTCCTAGAGATGCCATGCAGGGTTGGGGAGAGTTTATCCCTACCAGCAAAAAAATAGATTACATCAACTCTCTGATGGAGGTTGGCTTTGATGTATTGGACTGTCTGAGCTTTGTTTCCCCGAAAGCAATTCCACAGATGGCTGATTCTGATGAGGTGGCAGAAAATATTGATACATCTTTATCCAATACCAAAGTTTCCGCAATCATCGGAAATTACAGAGGCGCCGAAAAAGCATTAAAACATCAAAGTGTTGATATTTTAGGTTTTCCGTTCTCTATTTCGGAAACATTCCAGCACAGGAATACCAACAAAAACCAGGAGGAGGCTTTTGATGAGATCATTAAAATGCGTGAACTGGCTAAAAGTGAAGGAAAACAGCTTAATATCTATTTTTCTATGGCTTTTGGGAATCCTTACGGAGAAATGTGGAAGTGGGAAGATGTAGATTTCTGGGCGAAAAGGTTCTCAGAGATTGGAATTAAAGATGTTCTGCTTTCTGATACCACAGGGGTTGCCACTCCTGAAACTATTGCCCTCTTATTCGAAAAAATTCCCCCAAAATACCCGGAGATCAATTTCGGCGGTCATTTCCATAACCGTTACGAAGATTCGTATTCAAAACTGAAAGCGGCTTACGACGAAGGCTGCAGAAGATTCGACAGTGCGATCAAAGGAATCGGGGGCTGTCCTATGGCCAAAGATGATCTGGTAGGAAATATGCCTACAGAACAGGTGATCAATTTTATGAGCGTAGAAAAAGTAGATCATAAACTGAATTTATTGAACTTCGAAAGCTCTTATAATAGAGCGAAGGATATTTTTCATTTTTAATAATGAACATGTAGTAAATTCCCGCAGATTTCACAGAATATACAGGAATTAAATAAGTTAGATAATATAATAATCTGTGTCATCCGTGAAATTGGCGGGAACATAATCAAATAGGAGCGGGTTTTAACCCGCTCTCGTATATTAAAAACTCGATCGGCTTTAGCCAAAACGTATCATTTAACACCAAAATCAACAAAATGTCACCAATCATCTCACCATCCGAACTAAAAAGTGTTTTTCAGAATCCCAATCTCATCATCCTTGATGCCAGAGCAGGAAAAGCTGTGTATCAAACCTATCTTGGTAAGCATATCAAAGGGGCCCGTTTTATCGATCTGGATAAAGATCTGGCCAGTATAGGGGAAGATGCTGCTTTTGGCGGAAGACATCCGCTTCCGGCTGTTGAAAAGTTTGTTGAGACCCTTTCAAAACTCGGTATTTCTGAAAGTTCACATATTGTCATTTATGATGATAAAAACGGAGCCAATGCAGCGGCAAGAGCCTGGTGGATGTTGAAATCTTTCGGATTTGAAAACGTTCAGGTTCTGGATGGCGGACTACAGTCAGCTGAAAAAGAAGGTATAGAATTTTCATCCGGGGAAGAAACCGTTGAAAAATCTTCTGTCATTAAAAAAGAGGAATGGCTTCTGTCTGTTAAAACATTGGAAGATGTTGAAAATGAGCTGTCGAACCATTCTTCAACAGTAATAGATGTAAGAGATGCTTATCGTTATAAAGGTGAGTCTGAACCTATTGATCTGGTGGCGGGACATATTCCGGGAGCGATCAATATTCCTTTTTCTGAAAACCTGGATGAGAACGGAAACTTCCTGAAACCTGACGTGTTAAAAGAAAAATATGCAGAATTTTTAAAAGATCAACCTCAGCATCTTATCATCCATTGCGGATCCGGTGTTACGGCGTGTCATACTATTCTGGCGTTAGACTATGCCGGTTTCCCGATTCCTGATCTTTATGTAGGTTCATGGAGCGAATGGAGCAGGAGGGAAGGAAAAGAGATTGCGAAAGAGATTTAAAGGCTGGAAGCTGGAAGAGGAGGTTGGAAGTTACCATTAGTCATATCATTTCTGATAGTTTGACCTTAATAACTTTCCTCTTTATTCTATGGATTTACCTTATTAAAATAGAAAAACCCGGAAAATTTCCGGGTTTTATGTTATGCTTGATGTAGAAAATGGAGTTTTATATTGGAAAGAGTGATTGTATGAACTCCAAAAACTTCCATCTTTCTTACTCCAATTTAAAGCATTCCTAATTCAAACTTCGCTTCTTCACTCATCATATCCTTGTGCCAGCTAGGTTCGAAAGTAAGTTCTAAGTCTACGCTTTTTACTCCTTCTACTTCTCCTGCCTTGTCTTTAACTTCCTGTGGCAGGGTCTCTGCAACCGGACAGTTTGGAGTAGTAAGGGTCATTATAATTTTTACATCGCCATCTTCGGAGATCTGTACATCATATATAAGGCCTAGTTCGTAAATATCTACCGGAATTTCCGGGTCATATACGGATTTTAATACCTTGATGATTTCCTCACCAATGTCAGCAATTTGATCGTCTGTAAATTTCATTTTTTAATCTAGATTGATATTCCTTTTCAACAAATCTTCCTGACGCATACGCCGGAAAACGTTTGCCAAAGTTAAGACATCTTTTTCACAATAGTCAACAATTCGCTGCAAGTCTTTTTCTATGTAGTAGATTGATGAAACCATTGAACCGTCTATATCATCTTTGGGCGTAGGAATTCCGAAGACATGAGCCAGCAATTCTAGGGAAACAAAACTTTTATAGTCCCCAAATTTCCAAAGCTCCATCGTATCAATATGAGGAATTTCCCATGGCTTTTTCCCAAACATTTGAAACGGAACCGGAGGCTGCATCCCATTAATCAGGAATCGTCTGGCAATCCACGGAAAATCAAATTCTTTTCCGTTGTGGGCGCAGAGAATGATATTATTGAGCCTCGGGCTGTTGAAAAGCTCTCCGAATTCCTGGAGCATCTTTTTTTCATCGTGGCCGGAAAAGCTTTTAATTTTTAAGGTATCATTCTTTTCTGCCATTCCGATCGTGATGCAGATGATCTTTCCAAACTCGGCCATAATGCCTGCACGGTCGTAAAACTCTGCAGCAGTAACATCTTCTTTTCTCTGGAATCTTGTTTTCTTGTCCCAGAGCTTCTGTTCGGTTTCAGGAAGGTCCTCCCATGATCCGGATCCCGGAACGGTCTCAATATCAATAAATAAAACTTTTTCTAATGGAATGTGTTGTATCATATGTGTTTGTGTTTTATCCTACCTGCATTCCGTTTTTCACGGGAAGGGATGGCGTTAAAAGAGTAACCTCTTTTTTGTCTTCACCATAAACGCCCAAAACCAGACATTCGCTGAAGAAATTAGCGATCTGTTTTCTTGGGAAATTGACTACTGCCATGACCTGCTTTCCTACTAATTCTTCTTTCTGATAAAGGGAAGTGATCTGAGCAGCCGAATTTTTAATTCCAAGTTCTCCGAAATCAATTTGAAGTTGGTAAGAAGGGTTTCTAGCTTTCTCAAAATCATTCACGGAAACGATGGTTCCGCATCGGATGTCTATTTTTTCAAAGTCTGTCCAGGATATTTCCGGCTTTATGGTCATGATAATGAATTAATTAAATGTTCCACTTCTGTTTTTTCTACTGCATATTTCTGCTGCAGTTCTGATCCTTCACCCATTCTCCTGTAATATTCGAGTGCCTGGCCTCCAAAGAATTTTTTATAATGATCCGAGAGTTCAGGAATTTGCGGAAATACTTTATGAAAAAGCATTTCAGAATAGGCCTGGAATTCCCTTTCGTTTTTGTCTTCGACCACCTGTCCGGGTGCTTTCTGACGGACATGAAGCATTTCGTGGGCGACCATATTCAGAACGAGGGTCAGATCAAAATCAAATAAATTCTTCGGGATCATTACGGTTTGTGGACCTCCCAATACGCCTTCTGCTGTCAAAAGCATAGAAGTAGGAGAGAGTTCTTCCCTGAATCCAAAACCCGCAAAGTTTTCATGTTCCAGGTCAAAGGAATGGATTAAAAATTTAGTGGCATCCAGAATTTGGTCGTGTTCTTTGTAAGCCTCAAGGTGCAAGTTGATCTGCTCGAAATTCATTCAGAATATGTTTTAAACAAATGTATTAAAATATTTGTAGTGCGGCTTTCTTACAAATAGAATTTTAGATAGGGTTTGTTCTTTCCATCAATTACAAAAGAAGCAGATAATTTATACAAAACGATAAAATAACAAAGAGAAGAAAATCTAATTTAATATCGTTTTTTGAGATTTTTATTTTTTATATCTGGGATGAAAACCATGTCTATCATAATTTCTATATTTTTCCTTCAGCACATAATTAGCCGGATGCAGTGATAGTTTTGAAATATCAATATCCCATAAAGGATCATTTTCATTGACGACCATCAAATTTCTGTCTGATAAATCAAATTTTTCTACAAAACAACAATAGAGCAATTTACTCATTACAACCCGAACATATTTCCCTTCATTACTTAATGTACATGATAGAGAGTACGTTTTTTCACTATTAATGATCAATTTTTGGGATAATATTTTTTCCTGCAAAAACATAATACGTCCTCTTGAAATCCAGCCACTTAACCGTTTTACCCTACCTTTATTAGATAAGACAAATCGAGATTCAAAACCGGAAATGGGAACTGGAACCCAGTACTCTCCAAGAATATCTTTAACTGACAAATTAAAACACGAGGGAGGATTATCTTTGTTGATTATAGGTTTACCCAACTTCTCCCAAAGATACTTATTAAGTGAACCATTTGAGATATCTGAAGTTTTGACCATGTAAAAATCCTCTTTTTTCGGAGGATTATCTCGCAAAAACCATCGAAATGTTCCTGACGTTATAATGGTTTTATTTATAACGTCCATAATGCTTTCGCAAGCAATACCCAATTTTTCTTCCACTGCATATATACTTTCAAAACTAGCAATAAATTCTCCTTCTACAGTATATTGACTGACAGGCTTCATGTAATCAACATGCACGTTTCTTGACCGATCATTGCGAAAAGTAGTAAGACGTTTCTCTTTGACTGAAATTTTCTCTAAGTTACTGCTATGCTTATTAAATACGTTATTATCTTTATAACAAATCATAAAAGATCGATCCTCGATATCAAACTTTTCAACAAAATGATAATACACCAAACGAGCAACAGATCTTGTATATTTACATCCTTCCAAGGATAACCCACAGTGAACATTATAAACATACTCTTTAAGATATTTATTATACTGTCTGGTAAAAAGCAACTTACGGATTCTTTCGGAAACCCAATGCTCTATTCCCAATGATATATGAGAAAGACGACTCAGGCTCTTCACTCTTCCGTAATTCGATATTTCATAATTCTCAAAACCTTCAATCGGCTTCCATTGTTCATCAGGAAGGTTTTCTAAGGAATAATTATAGAGAACATCTTTTACATATTCATCCTCTAGTTCATGTGGTAGTTTCATAAAATAAAATTTATAAAGTACTCATCTATTATTTTATACAATATAATGTGCTTCAAGCTTCTTCCTAATCTATCCAGTCTCCAGACATAAAGTTCATCGCCTTCTCTAAACTGTTCAATCATTTTATCAAGTTCAGGGCGATTCTTTGTTGCTCCCGAAATTTTCTCCTGATAAATTTTTTCACATCCTGCTTTTTCTAGAACTTCAATTTGCAAATCTAAATTTTGGTCTTTGGTTGAAACCCGGGCATACCCAATTTTCATATTTTGTTACATTAAACTCAAAGTTCATAAATTTATGAAACTTTGTTTAATGACATGAGTTTTTGAGAAAAATAAATTAAAAAATAAGGTGTAAAAATTCACACCTTGTAAGATCTCAAAATATTACCATTAAAAGAGCCCAACTAAAAGTCAGGCTCTTCATATAAAGAAAAAAATTGGTTATGGATGCTCGTTTCGGGCTCTTATTACGAGATTAACGAGATCAGAGCCGCCACTCGCAAAGTTTTCACTTGGGTTATGGGCACTTTGGGTAGCCACAGCGTAAGGAGCGCCATCCCAATAGCCCCAGAATGGGCCACCGCTTTGTCCTGGCCAGATATCTGCTTTATGAGTCATACTTTCATTATCATCGGCGCTCCAGAAATCGCCATCTAATGCAATCCCGGTCTGATACGTTGGTCTTTGAGTTCCGGTTAAATCTCCCGGATATCCCGCGTGAGTCCAGTAGGCACCGCCATCCCATGAATCGGAATATGATTTTGCACCCAGCCAGCCTGTGCTGTCTCCGATAGGTCTGTCCAGAACAATTACGACGTAATCATATTGAATTTCTGTAGAATCAATCGTAGGTCCGGCTACTTTGTATTTGTAATAAGTGAGTGTTCCCCATGCACTTCCGTAAGGAGCACTTCCATTATAATACATCGGTGTAAATTTTAACCAGCCCGTGCTGTTGTTAGGCTGCCAGTCTACGATATGGGCACAGGTAAGAAGATGTCTCGGGCCGATCATCACTCCGCTTCCTGAGCCCAATGCGCTTTCTACTCTCCCCACGCATCGCCACGGATACGCAGTAGAATTATATACTTTTCTCTGATCGGGACCAAATATAGTTTTTACCCCTTCTGTGGTTAGGAAAGATTCTCTTTCAATGAATTTTGGTTTACGGTCTTTTTTAGCTTCCAGTTTAGGCAGGTATTCAAAATCTGAATGGGTAGGATAGAAATGATCGGTTTCAAGAACTTTTCCTTCTGCTGCTTTTTCATTGGCAGACATTCCTATTGATTTCATTCCTTTTGGGAAAGACCGTCCGTCGATGGTTTCCATGGCTGGTCCCTGGTTGGTTAGTTTTTCGGTGTTGGTCAGTTTTTCAGCTGATTTTGCTTTAACGGTTTTAAGTCTTGATACTTCTTCCGCCGTCATGGGTTTGTTCGTTTCAGTTTTAGACATGATTATTTAGTTTTTTTAATCAGTTTTTTCCTACTCTTTGGATGGCTTTTCGGATTCCGCCAATGAATTTTTAAGAGAATATTTTTTGAGAAAATTCTGCTGTGATGCTTTCTGTCTGATTGATTTGAGCTGCTCCCATTGCCGCCAATGCCATGGCAGTCTGTTTGTCGAGTGTTTTTCTGACAATATTACCGTTGGTAGCGCGCAGTATTTTACAGAAATGATAGGTGAAATAGCCTCTTATCTGGCCACTCATATTTCCTTCCATAGACACCTGATTGTCCTTACATGCAGCCCATAACGTATGATTCATTCCGGCAATCGGAACTAGGGCTTTCGTCATGGTCATTGCCTTTTTAGAATTTTTGGAGGCCTGCATTTCGCTTGCGTAGGTCATATAAAATTCATCTTCAAGCATCGGTGGAATGAAACGGGGTGTTTCATAAGAGAGCTCTAAGTCCAGTCCCAGATCCATTTTTCTGGTTCCGGTTCCCGAATGACAGCAGTCGAAGATAACCTCCAGATTAACGCCTGCTTTCAGTTTGCTGAGTACCGCTTTGAAATCATCATCACGGATAACGCCAGCACTTGCATAATCATGAGGACAAATAGCTTCGTCCAGACCATCTATTTCCAGATCTGCTCCAATATTAGCGACTCTTGTTCCGTGCCCGGAATAATAGAAGACCAATGAATCTCCTTTTACACTGCTGTTGACCAGGGATTTAAGATAATTTAATATGTTGGCTCTCGTTGCATTCTGATTCGTTAGAATTTTGATTTTGGCAGGATCAAAACCGCAAATGACCAAGGTGTTGGCCATATCCCGTGCATCATTGATGCAGCCGTTTAAATCCGGTCCACCTGATCCAATAGGTGCGTAGTCGTTGATTCCTACTACTAGTGCTTTTTTCATTTCGATTAGTTTTTTAAATTTTCCCTACTCTGTTTCGGCTTTTCGGGTTCGGCCTTCATGGATTAGTTTTACAGGACAAAATTCCATTATTAAATAGCACCAAAACAGAGGTAAGAGCCTAATTATGTGGTAGGTAAAACACCTTTTCTGAGGTTTGAATAAGTTTTTAACTGCGGATTTGCACGGATGATTGATGCTTCCAGGTATTGGTGAATAAAATTCATTTTAACGCAAAGGTTATTTAGGAAGTGGATGATTTTCAGGAAGGCAAAGAATTCGACTGCGTCGCTGATGAAGCTGGTGGATAAACGTGAGCTTAGTTGAATCAATGAAATTGATTCCTTCTTTGCTCTCCTTATACTATACGGTATTAGAATAGAACTTTACGTCAAAAAAATAAGCATTCTGTCTTTGCAACTGAACCATTTTATGGGCGATACCAATGAAGGGAAAAACGAAAAAATCCGATAGATTGTAAAAATCTACCGGATGAATGATTGAGTTATAATGGTTTTGGACTATAATGATTTAAGCGGAAAACCAGATCAGTACAGATCATGTTTTAAGGCAAAAAGAACGAGGCCGACCCTGTTTTTAATTTCCAGTTTGGTGAAAACAGAATCTCTGTAGCCATCGATAGTTTTGGGGCTCAGGAACATTTTATCGGCTATTTCTTTATAGGTAAGCTCGCTGCAGGCCCATTTTATAAATTCTTTTTCCCGTTCCTTTAATTCGGAAAGGAGAGAAGCGGTCTTGATATCTTCTGTTTTGACTTTCAATAATTTCTGGGCGACAAAATCAGTATAAAAACTTCCTTTGTCGAATACCGTATCAATTGCCTGAAACAGAATGGAGGGCTGCATGTCTTTCAGCAGATAGCCTTTTGCCCCTGCCTTCAGCATTTTGATCAATACTTTTTCATCATCTTCCATGGTAAGGGCAATGACCTTAATGTTGGGATGATGCTCGGTGAGCCATTCTGTGGTTTCTATACCGTTCTTGTAGGGCATATTGATATCCATCAGTACTACAGCCGGTAATTCTGAGGCCTTTTCCAGCGCGGCAATAAAATCTTCTCCATTAGGATGATTCATGATCACGCTGTATTGAGGGTTTTCCATGATCATATTTTCCAATGCTTTAGACATTAAAGTATGATCATCTACAATGGCTATGGGAATCGTTTTCATGTGATGTGTTTGTAATAGGTTATTGAGGTCTGTGTTCCTTTATCAAGTTCCGACTGTATGGAAAATTCTGCGTGAATCAGCTTGGCTCTCAGTTCCATATTTTTCAATCCAGAACCGTCCTGTATTTTGGTGGTATTGAAGCCTTTTCCGTTATCAGAAATATTAATATGTAAAGTTTCCTGATCATCATCCAGCCGGATCGTTACATTTTTGGCTCTGGAATGTTTTAAGATATTATTAATGCTTTCCTGAATGATCCGGAAGAGAATCAAACCGTGTTTGGGAGAAATATCAATATCCTGTTTTTGGGTGATGAAGTCTATCTTTAATAATTTCAGCTTCTGTATTCTTTTTACTTCTCTTTCTATGGATTCCGTTAACCCGAAATGAATGATCTGTTCGGTAATCAATGTTTTAGATAAGTTCCGGATATCCTGTATGCATTCGCCCAACAGTTCGCTCAGCTCGTTGAGTTCTTCTTTTTCTGTGTTTTTCAGCTTGGAAATGAGCTGATTTTGCCTTAGGCGCACCACCGAAAGTTTTTGTCCCACATCATCATGCAGTTCCTGACCTATATAATTCAAAGTCTGCTCCTTGATTTCTACCTGTGAAGTAGCCAGCTCTTTTTCAAACCGCATGTCTTTTTCTTTTTGAGCGATCAGAAGCGTGGTTTTCTTTTTGATAAAGACCACATAGATGAAGATCATCGTCAAAACGACAATAAGTAAGGTAATCGTAAAAGTAATGACCAAATTATTTTCTTCCATACTTCAATGGATAATTAGCTGGGTTTTTCCTGTTTATTCAATATTAAGCCTAACAGGAGTATTCCGTTACTGATGATATTCAACATAAATAGAATGAAAAAATAAATATGTTCTGAAACCGTGGTCCTGAAATAAAAGATCGGAATACTTCCTATAAAAAGGATCAGCAGGGCGACCGATACCCAAAAAGGGAAATAGTTATTGAGATCCAATATTTTATCCGAGTTAAATGTTTGATATAAAAATAAAATAATGGAAAACATCAGCAAAAGAATATCGGTATACAGTATGTTAAATGAAAAATGATGCAGGAGATCATCTTTTATACAAAACATCACCACAATATTAATGACAAAGAGGATTAGCAAGATGAACTGTATTTTTTTAAGAACAGGCAGATACAATAATCGGTAGTAATACAGCAAATACAGAAAAAAGGCGATCACTAAAAACCCAATCACATAAAACATTTCGGTAGATTGATTGGTAGCCTTGAAATAAAAATAGCAGAAAATATCGATTATTGAAAGCAATCCGTATCCAACGATAAAAAATAAATTTTCTCTTCCGATTTTCCTGGATTTAATGATCATCAGGACCATCACTACAACGGGGATGGTCATGGATATCTGTTTCCCGATTTCTATGTTCCAGTTCATGGCTTTTATTTTTTACGGCATATCTACTGTAGATACTTTAGGTGGAGGTGCCAGATTGGTCATATTCAGGACTTCCATCTCCGTTACATTGGTATTTTCTTCTGTGGACTTCATTGTTCTGGACATAGCAGTTGTGCTGTCCTTTTTCCGGTTTTGAGCAGTGGGTACCAGAAATATAGTTTGATAACCTGCATATTCCGGTTTTGCCATTTTACTTTTAGGATGATTCATAGGGTATTTTCCCATATAAATTCTGATTCCCGGATTTTTCAGTTTCTGTTTTTTAGCTGTTTCTTTTACATATTGAAGATATCCTTCCAAATCTTCTACAGAAAACCAATACCAGCGTGAATCGGGTTCTCCGTTTCTGGCTCTGGTGAGAATGATGTTGTTTGTTTTAGAGTATTCATCATAAAGTACCCGGCCTTCACGGTAGCTGATGAGCTTCTTTTTATAACTGTTACTGACAGGTTCTTTGGGCGGTTCGGAGCAGCGGGTGCAGCTCAGCGTGCAAAAGCTTAAAATAAGAACGACAAAGAGCGGTCTTAGATTTTTGAATAGAAAAGGAGTTTTCATGTTGATGGTTTTTAATTTTATAAAACAAAATTAGGTAACTGCTTGACTCTACAAAAGAGGGAAAACACTGTTTTTGTCTTTTATTAAATTTACAACATTTTCATTTGACTTTCAGAGAGATAAATCATTTTTGTATAATGCTTATCCAGTAAGGGTTTTAGACGTGAACCTTTAAAACGAGGAATAGCTCAAACGTTCTTATTACTCCTGTTTTATCTCATCAAATGACTCCATTAATTCACATTCTGTTTAAATATTTTTAATAGTCTACAAAATTAGTAGGTTTGTATGATTTATCTCATGCTATCATGTGATTTGATTCGTAAATAATTAAATACTTTTGACACAGTTAAAAAAAAGTTAAAATTATTCTCATGAATAAGCATTCATTCAATTCTTACTTATGCACCGGTATGGCTTCTGTATCTACTCAACATCAATGTTGTGCAGATGCTTGCCTTTCACAACACAATCTTATCATTCCTGATATGTGTTTTGAATTGATGATGTGCAGAATGATGCAGGTATAAACTTCCGAAAACACGGATATTACTGTAGAAATTAAATCACAGTAATTTCAAAATCTTTTTAAGGCAGGCTTACTTTCTGCCGGTTTCAAAATTTTCTCTCTGGCAATCTCTCTAAAAAGGGGGAAAGGGAATCCTTGTTTCATAACCGGAAGGAATAAAAGTAATGTATCAATCAATTTTAAAAACAAAATTAGTATAATGAGGAAAAGACAATGTAAAATGGGTGCATTGGCCATGATTTTATTTGCAGAATTTGGCTTTGCACAAAACAGGGACAGCCTTTCCAAAGAGCATGCCATACAGGAAGTTGTAGTGGTTGCTTTTGGGAAGCAGAAAAAAGAGGAAATAACAGGATCGGTACAATCATTGAAAACGAAAGATCTGGCTAATCTTCAAAACGGAAATATACTTCAGGGCATTGGGGGAAAGGTGGCCGGAGTACAGGTCATATCTTCGGGGCAGCCGGGATCGCAGCCTACCATCAGAATGAGAGGAATTGGTTCTATTAATGCATCCAGCGATCCGCTTATTGTACTGGATGGCATTCCTTACAATGGAAACCTGAACAGTATTCCGGGAACGGATATTGAGAGTATTTCTTTTCTTGAAGATGCTTCTTCCAATGCTTTATATGGTTCAAGAGGAGCGAATGGGGTGATCATCGTTAATACCAAAAGAGGAAAATCTAAAGGTCTGCACATAGAAGCAGATGTGAAAACAGGAGTGAATTTCCGATCCATCGAAGATTATTCGGTGTATACTTCGCCGCAGGATTACTACACTGCATTTTATAACCGGGCAAGAGTTGGTGAAGTTGCGAGATTGAAACAGCCGGGAGCCGTTCCTTCCGGAGCGAGCCCTCATGATGTTGGTATTGCCGCCCTGAATAAGTTGGGGTATAGTGCTTATAATGTGCCATTTAGCGCACTGATAGGGAAGGATGGTATTTTTAATCCTGATGCCAAACTATTGTATCAGGATAACTGGAAAAATCTGCTTTTTAAGCCAGGATTAAGAAGAGAAGCCAGTGTAGGGATCACAGCCAATAATGATCAGGTAAAATCGTATACGTCATTAAATTATTTAGACGATCAGGGATATCTCATCGGTTCCGGATTTAAAAGATTTGGAATAAGATCGAACCTGGATTATGCGATTACCCAAAAACTGAAACTGACCAGTAGCCTTTCCTATACCTATAGCAAACAGGATTTTGGTGAATCTGGTGGATTTTCCAATCCTTTTCAGTTTGCGAGAAATATAGCGCCTTTTTATCCTGTTTTTCTAAGGGATAATAACTACCAGATCCTGTATGACAACAGTGGACAGGTGTTATACGATTATGGGGATGGACAAGGGCCAAACGGAGCAACGAGGTCTTATGCGGTTTTTGAAAACCCGGTGGGGAATCTCCAATACGACAAATCGCAGACCACCAATAATATTACCAATGTCAATTTGGGTCTGAATTATGAAATCATTAAAGGGTTAGACTTCACCTACAATTTCGGAGCGTATCTGGAAAACACAAAAAACCTTCAGTTTGGAAATACATTAGGAGGAACTTCCTCATCTGTAGGAGGAACAATCAATATGGGGTCTGTATTTAAACATACCTTAAACCACCAGCAATTGCTTACGTACCAGAAAAAACTGGATAAACACAACTTTAATATTCTTATCGGGCATGAATTAAACAAAATAAAAAGCGATGGATTTTCAGGATCCAAACAACAGCTTTTATTGCCGAACTCATTGTCTTTTGATAATGCTGTAAGAATAACCGATCTGTCTGGAAATGGCTATGAATATGCCGTAGAAGGGTATTTTACAAGATTGCTTTATAATTATGACGGGAAATATTTCTTTAATGCCAACATGAGAAGAGATGGTTCCTCTGTCTTTTCTCCGGAGAGCAGATGGGGTAATTTTTACGGTTTGGGCATAGCCTGGAATGTGGCTAAAGAAGACTTCCTTAAAGACAATGAGGTCATCAATTCTCTTAGGTTGAAAGCTTCTTACGGACAACAGGGAAATGATAATATTTTGCTGGATGGTTCTACCAGAGACTATTACGCCTATCAGGATATCTATGGAATCAACAATTTTGGAGATGACAAACCCGTTCTGTCCCTTAAAAAACAGGGAAATAAAGATTTAAAATGGGAAACTTCCAAAAATCTGAATGCCGGTTTCGAAATCTCTCTTTTTAAAAACAGAATCAACCTGAATGCGGATTATTTTGAGAGAAAAGTATCAGATATGATCTATGCACTTCCTTTACCTCCTTCCAATGCGGGTTCTTATGTGAAATACGGTAATATCGGAGACATGATCAACAAAGGGGTTCAGACGAATCTGAATGTGGAAATTCTTCGGTCAGGACAATTCCAGTGGAATGTGTACGGAAACGCCACCCATTATAAAAACAAAATTACCAAACTGCCTGCCGAGCAAAGAAATACAGGCCTTGTAAGCGGTCTGTTTATTCTGAACGAAGGAGATGACAGATATACCTACTATCTGAAGAAATTTGCAGGAGTAAATCCTGAAAATGGAGATGCACAATGGTATAGAACAGCTGTTAACCCAAATACACAACAGGAAGAAACCACGATTACAGCCAATTATAAAGAGGCTACCGATTACAACACGGGAAAATCAGCCATTCCGAAAGTATATGGTGGATTCGGAACCGATTTCACGTACAAAGGCTTCAATCTGGCGGTTAATTTTGCCTACCAGTTTGGGGGATATGGCTATGATGATATCTACAGAAGTTTATTCCATTCAGACACGTATGCTTCTAATTATTCAACGGATTTAAATAAGACCTGGACCCCGGAAAAACCAAATGCAGCCTTACCAAGGGTAGATTTGACCTCAACCAATCAGAACGGACATTCTACACTTTATCTGATCAAATCAGATTACATCAGCCTTCAGGATGTGACCTTGTCTTATCAGCTACCGGAGGGTTTCGCACAGCAGGCAGGTTTGTCAGGTCTTAAAGTGTATGTGACGGGGAACAATCTTTACTTATGGTCCAAAAGAAAAGGATATGATCCAAGAGCTTCATTAACCGGAGTTTCAGACCCATACAGATACTCACTGCTGTCCAGTGTTTCTTTAGGATTTAAATTTAACTTTTAAGAAAACAGATGAAAACAATAAAATACTTTATAGCAGCTCTCTCTATCACCTTGATAACGGGTAGCTGTGCCAATGATTTAAATACACTCCCGGAAGGAGATATATCCGGGGAACAATTGAATAATGACCAGTCAAAGCCCGAAAAAATCTTAGGTGGAATCTATCTTGATTTCCGGAGTAACGGTGCCGGAGGTTCTACAGCGCATTCTGATTTTGGGATTATGGGCATCAAAGGAGGATCAGATCTGATGTCTAATGATGTGATACAGGCCACCAATCAGCATTTGGGGATGTTTTATAATTATGAAGCGACCAATGCCAGTAATTCTGCCGCAGAATTTGTGTGGACTACTTTTTATGCAAGAATATTTGTCATCAATAAACTGCTTGATGATTTAAAAAACGATACGAAATCCAATAATACAGCCATCAAAGGGCAATTACTTGCTCTGAGAGCCTACTCCTATTTTTATCTGGTCCGTTTCTACGCAAAAAGCTACAAGGGCAATCAATCAGCACCGGGTCTTCCGCTTGTTCTTACCAGCAGTAACCAAAGTCAGGGTCTTGCGAGGTCGTCAGTATCGGATGTTTATCAGCAGATTACAAGAGATATTGAAGAATCTATTATCCTTCTGGACAGCTTTGCACGTCCGTCAAGAGCCCAGATCGATCAAAGAACAGCGAAAGCTATTGCCGCTGAGGTCTATCTGGAAACAGGAGATTATATCAAAGCAGGGAAGTATGCGCATGAAAGCAAGCAGGGAATAGCACTGATGACTGAAAATGATTATACTACAACCGGATTCTCTAATATCAATAATCCTGAGGTCTTATGGGGTTTTCATAACACCGTATCTACCATGAGTATCGGAAACTACTATGCTTCATTCTTCTCTATGTTTGATAATACCAATGAAGGGTATGCGGGTGCCGCAAGGATCTACAAGCTGATCGATAAACGTCTCTATGAGGCAATACCGGATACGGATTATCGTAAAAAGGTATTTAATGGGAGTCAGGGCGCGGCGTATACTTTTAATGGAAAAAAGAAAAATTACCCTGCATATGTAAACTGGAAATTTAAGGATCCCACTCTTTTTGAAGGAGATTATATCTATATCAGAGCATCCTCGCTTTATTATATAGAAGCTGAAGCGCTGGCCAGACAGGGTAGAGAGGCAGAAGCGAAACAGGTTTTATATGAAATCACTTCAAAAAGAAACAATGCCTATACGCTGTCCTCAAACTCAGGAAACGAGCTGATCAACGAAATTATTCTTCAAAAAAGAATTGAACTTTGGGGGGAAGGCTGCGCCTGGTTTGATATGAAAAGATTGGGTACACCTCTGGAAAGAATCTATCCGGGAACGAATCATACATTTGGAAGACTGAATCTTTCGCCTGATAAATTCATATTCCAGATCCCGAATAAAGAGATTAATAATAATCCGCAGATTGTACAAAATTGATAGATCATTTCTTAAATTCATTTTAGAAGGGATTGATCAAATTATTTAGAATTTGTCTCATGATTCAATAGTCTGGTTTATAATCACTTATGCAGAATTGTTTCCCATAAAATGCAGGGAAGGTACTGGGAAGTTCTATAAAAAAAACCGTTTCACAACTAGTGAAACGGTTTTTTGTGATCTAAAACTCTCTATTTCATTGCTTTAGGTTGTTTGTGTACATCGTTTCAAAAAAAATAAAATTCTTTTTCAACACGTCAAGTTCTGTCGCTTCCGGCTCTGATATTTGCCTCAGGAAAACACACAAATGAAAATAGACTTTAAAACAAAAGGTGGAAATCTTCTTGCCGTAAACCACCTAAAAAAATAGGGCTAAAATGAGAAGTCATGAGAAAATGACTTGCAATCTATTATTAATATACAATTACAAAAATCACAAAATGAACAACATTGAAAACCTCCCTGCCGAATTGCCGGCAGAAAACACTCCAACACAGACACTTTTTAGGTTTGTAAGCTTAAGAAGCCCACAGCTGTCAGATGAAAATGAACAGGATAAAAGATTTATTCTAGCTCCCCAGCAATTAAAAGATGATGGTACTTTTTACAAACCGGTAGTAGAGGCTTCAGGATCAAAACGTAGAAAACTTCTTGAGTGTGCAGCTACTTTTGCAAATAACACGAAATGTATTTCATCTGGGCCCAATAGTATACACAGTCTTGAAAGCTTCAAGAGAACTTATTCTTTAGATCATCAATTGGCTGTTTGGCTGGCAAGGAATAAAGGAACGTGTACGTATGAAGAATTTACAGCAAAAAAAGCTGAAATATATAACGGACAGTTTAATATTGCCCCCGATCTGTTAGATCTTTGGAATAATTTAATTTATCAGGTAGCCGTACAAAAAGATTTTTATATAAAAGAACTTGTTATGCAGTTTCTTCTGGTAAGACATGTTTCCTCTGCTTTCAATGAAGAAGAATTTAAGCTTTTATTGAATGCTAAAGTGGTCCTTCCTAAAGAACTTATGCTGGATGAAAATGCGGATTCCGCATCTCAGAGGCTTTCAAAAATAGCAGTCAATGAGTTTAAGGAAACCTCTCCAAGTGAGGAAATGAAAAAACAGCAGCTTATTTCCGAAGGAAGGTTAAGGCTTGGTAGATATGAAAAACTGACCAAGAATTTTTCTCTTTTGGAGAAACAGTACAGGGATGAATATCAAAAAGAATACGAAATCCGGTACGAAGAACATCAGTTAAGAATTGCCCCTATTATTGAAAAATATAACGATGATGTAGCAGCAAACAGAGAGAAATACTGTCTAGTGAGAGTGCCGGGAGAAATTTATGACCCGAAAGATCCCTGCCAGCAGATTCCCAAAGTTCCTGAACCAGTATTGCCCAAGCTCGACTTTCAATTCCGTCCCGAAATTGAGGCTGAATATCTGGCAACTGTATTAAAACCTGAAAATATGGATACTTTACTGGATATTTTAGGTTATGATTTTCAACCTAGATCAACAGATAAAGAACGCGCTGCTGCAAATGGAATATCTGATCTGCATCAATTGTTGGAAGGAAGAAATACGTTTTCGGAAATCAATTCTCTCATCTCAGAATCAACGGAAAACAGGAACAGAGTTATTGCAGAAAATACAGAAACGGATACTGAAGTTTATACCAGTATCGGAGGAGTTATTGTTCCAATGGCAAAAGCCGCTGCCGTTCCGTTTACTTATCAGCTGTGTCCAAAGGATCTTTTCAGATTTTATGGGCTTAATATGTCTTTAAATGTTCCTGATGCTTCATGGGATATTTCAGGAGTATATCATGAGCTGGTTTCCAGCATTGGAACTAAAACGGGGAATGATTTTGTAAAATCCAGAAACGGGAATACTATTTTCTTAAATGATCTTTTAGGACAGGGAGCTGATTTCTCAGAATTTGAAGGCGCATCTTTTCATATTGAGCTGTATTTTACAAATGGACAGGTTGCTAAATTTAAAACACCGGGAATTACTGTAAAAAACTGTATTTCTTCTAAGTTTGAACTTGAGGTTGAAGGAACTGAAAATCCTCCTGTTATTATTGATGAGGAACAGAATTTTATTCCTTCAGGTTTCGGTTTCAAGCAGATCGGAATTGCTGATTATTTAAAAGTTGAGCAGAGTACCCATGCTTATGTAGAGGGAGAAGTTGCTCATATTGAGAATATCATGGCAAGAGAATACCGTGAAAAATCTACCCGAAAGCTAAGAAGAAGCGAAAATACCACAACTTCATCTTCTGATACGGAAAGAGAACAGCTTTCTGATACCACGACAGCCAATCGTTTTGAAATGCAGTCTGAAGTTTCCAAGATCTTACAGGAGTCTAATGATTTTGCAGGTTTTGCCAATGCAAGTTATGGAGGCAAAATGTTCTCAATGAGCGTCGGTGCCAATTACGCAAACCATCGATCAAAAGATGAAAGTACAAGACAGGCTGTCACACAGGCTCAGGACATTACGGCAAGAGCGATGGACAGAATCGTAACAAAAGTCCATGAAGAAAGAATCGAAAAGATCATTGATGAATTTGAGGAAAATAATTCTCACGGGTTTGACAACAGAAAGGGGGATAAAAATGTAGTAGGTGTTTACCGATGGGTAGATAAACTGATGAAAAACCAGATCTATAACTACGGTAAACGTATGATGTTTGAGTTCATGGTTCCTGAACCCGCCAAACTGCATTTATTAGGAATGGTTTCTCAGCAAAATCCGGATCAGGTTAATCTAATTAAGCCGGAAGATCCAAGAACGTCATCAGTAATGGCGATGAAAAATTACGGAGATCTTAGTACAGATGCTGTTTTAAAATACTGGGTATCAAGATACAATGTTGAAGTGCCTGAAAAGCCTGTAGAAAATTACAGCATTGGAAAATCTTTAAGCGGACAGTTTGCAGGTGAACAAAGTGCAATTCAGCATGCTGCTTTTAAAGACGAGATTCAAGTGCCGGACAACTACGTGGCAGTAGGTTGCAGAGTGGGCTACAGCGCATCTGGCGATGGTAGTGAATCGGCCATGTGTATTTTAGTAGGAGATATTGATTTTTATCTCCATGGATATTATTCTCAGCTTGAAGTGCGTAGGAGAGAAACTTTTGCTAAACCTTATTCAAAGACAGTTCCTATTTCAGCTACTTTTTATGAAATTTTCTCAGGAACAGCGAATTGTGTTTTGGATCTTCAGTTGACACAGGAAGCTAGAGATGCATGGTATCAGAAAGTATTTAAGGCAATTATGGACGCTTATGAAGATGTATTGGTGGAATACAATAATAAGCTTGCTGAAGAAAAGAGCAAAGCTGTGGAGATTAAAGGATCCAATCCAACATTCTACCGTCAGATTGAAAATACAATTTTACGTAAAAACTGTATTTCTTACATGGCAGACAGAGCCTCAGGATCTACGCATGGATATGGTCTGGAAGGATTGACCAGCGGTTCTTCTTTCAGCAATTATGAAACGGTTTTAAATAGCAGTTTGGATAAATATACGGCTTTTGTGAAATTTATGGAGCAGGCTTTTGAGTGGGAAAACCTTTCTTACAATCTATATCCTTATTACTGGGGAAATAAGCAAAACTGGCTGAATCTTTACCAGTCTGAAGATACCGATCCGTTGTTCAGGTCCTTTATGCAGAGCGGAATGGCAAGAGTAGTGGTAACAGTCCGTCCGGGATTTGAAGAAGTTGTACAGTTCTATCTGGCAACCGGAAAGATCTGGAATGGAGGAGAAGTCCCTGTAATCGGAGATGAGCTTTACTTATCAATTGTTGATGAAATGAAAGAACCTAAAGGTTTAAAACAAGGAAAATCATGGATCACGAGACTTCCTACTTCTCTGAATATCCTTCAGGCAGAAAGTATAGGGCTGAAAGTAAAACATGCATTGCCTTTCAGTACAGAGAATCCGGATGATTTTGAAGTTCCTTCAGAAGTGATTACGGAGGATAAGTTCAATTTTGAATCCAATACCAACCTTCTGGGCGTTCAGGCATCGGGGACATCTTCTGAGCAAGTGATTTCTGGAGATTGGGCCGCACAAATTAATTAATCACAATTAACAAAAACAAAAACAATATGTCTAATATAGGAAAAATTATTAGGGTAAATGCATTACCTCCGCAAGGGGAAAGAGAAACAAATGTTATTTACCAAGTAGCTGCACCCGGTGCAGCTACTTATACAGACTATGCCATTGATGAAAATGGCGATATGAAAACTCCGGCAGCAGGTTCTGGTGCCCAGAATCTTAGTGATGATCTTATCAAAATTTCTGATCCAGGTCTGGTATCTGAAGGATTTTTAACCCAGGCTCAGTTCAATCAAAACATGAATGAGGATCTGGATCTTAAACTCAATACTCCAGTGATCGACGGAAATGCACAGAATTTCACAAAAATTGTAGGCCTGGATGATAACGGCAATACGGCAAAACTGCCCGCAGGTGATTTAGGGAAAAACGTTGCCAATTCTTCTCTGACTACGGTGTCCGGTGCCGGATTGACACTCGGTGCCAACTGGGCACTGAACACTTCCGGGCTTTATTATTCAATAACCGGATTAGCTGATGTTTCGAGTGATTCAACATTCAATACTTTATTAGCTCAAAATGCATCTGGCAGAATGGGGAAATCAAACGGGAAAGGCGCATTTATGAACCTGCCTAACCAGTTAACAGAAAGCGAGAAATCCTCATGGAGAACTCTTATGAATGGAGGCTGGACTACCGCAACCATGAGCGTTGCGATTATTAATCCGGTAATCATTAAAAAGCAAAATAATATAAGCTATATTTCATTAAAGGGTGCCAATCTCAATCTCAATCCTACAAATTTTCAGGTTGCCATTGTAGATCTTAACGGTAATGTCGTTTTAAATATCCCTTCCTCACAGGTACAACTGTATACAACAGGACTGGATTTAGTATTTTGGGCTAATTTATTTTCATTGTCTCTTGGAACATATAAAATAAGATTGAGAAACGGAGTCGCAGAATATACTACTCCTGTAACATTTCAGTTGGTTGACACAGTAACTACAATAGATCCTTCAACTCTGGCATGGAATACAAAAGTCTATAACGATGCAACGACTTCAAAAATGTACGCAGCTGGAAATACTGTGTATTACGGATTAGACGCAAACGTCAAACCAAATGCTGATGAACCTGTATACTTGTTTAAGGCAAAAACACAAACTCCAATATTCCCGGCAAATTCTGATTTTTATTTTGAATTTGAGTTGCCTATGTTTTGGGTAAACGGGAATGTCAATACCAATACTTTTGGACTTTCAGCCTTATCTAACCATAACGACTTAAACAATGATTGTGTTGGAGGCGTGGATATTGGGATCAGGCAGGATTATATGAAATGGACGAATTATAATGGTGCAGCATTACCTAGTCTTGATTATAATCAAACCGCAGTGATGATTCTTATAAAGAGGGGGAATATTCTGACACGTATATTCCAAACGAGACTTGCCGGAGGAACAGCTTCTGCAACTTACACAGACAATGTTACAATACCTGATGGAACAGCATTCTATATCACGGCAATTTTCCAAAATTCAACTTATTATTCTGCTGTTCCAAAGTATATAAGTATGAGAATTAAAGATATGTACACTTTTTAAAATTTATTATTATGAACGAACAATTAGAAATACCGACTCAAATCCAGGCTTTAATCAATGACATTGAAAATGTTGAATTAAATCTTGCAGAATTACCCTTATCTGAACATCCAAAGCTTCCGCAATTCGACAGAAGTATTCGGGTGCTGGATATTGATGCCAAATCTAAACAGCAGTTTATCTGTTTCAACTATGAACAGGTACTGAAAGACAAAGAAACCGGCGAAGAGATCAATATTGCTCTTCCTGCCCCGGAGTGGGTAATCTATAAGGAAACATGGAGCTATCTCCGTGATAATTACGGCGAGCCAATTGAGCTGCCTCTGGCTGAACCTAAAAATGATATGGTCGTCGACAAAGTGAAAGTTCCCAGTTATCAGTATATGCTTTGGATGCTAAAGAATAAGAAGGTTGGCTTTACGGAGCTTCTTGCTTCTTACCTGGATGAATTTGTGAAAACCCACAAAGAACAGCTGGATAAGCTTTCCTAAGAAGTATTGATTAATGGCAGAGCGTAATGCTCTGCCTTTTTAAACAATTAAAAAACATAAAATGAGTTTAGAAATATTAAACAATCCTTTATTAGGAAATCCTGTGAGTTCCTTTTTTAAAAACGAGGAACCAAAATTTCCCAGCTCTTCAGTCCTTGCTTCGCCTCCTGAACTTAAACAACTTACAGCAAGACAGATTGCCAATACATATTATAATGGTAAACCTACATTGGAAGGCAACAATTTTCAAATTTATTCGGATGAGCCGGTATTCGGAGGAAGCATAGAGGAAGTAGTTGTCTATAAAAGCAGGTTTAGCCAAATGATCGGAGGAATTGATGTTGTTCTTTTTGCGAGTAAAAACGGAGCATTTCTTCTTCAGCGTTATATGGAAGCGCTGCCAAGCAGTAAACAGTTGATCCTTTTTCTGGAAATTAATGATGAATATAATTACAGTACCGTAATGCGTGTTGTAGCAGGAGCATATCTTACGAAAAATCAAGATAAATCATTTGACGACATACTTACTTTTACAAGAAAGCATGAAGTTAGCGTTCCTCCAAAGGCACTTGAAGATCTTATAAAAAATGGGATATATAGAAACAAAGTTAGTTTCATTAGCTGGTTTCTGGGGCTGAAAGACGCCAGTGTAGGACAAATATTTACCTTTTTTAAGCAGGAAATATTAGAAGGAGCTGCAAGCTTTTTTATTGAAGGTATTGCAGATAACATTACTAAGTTGAGAATTTCAGAAAATGGATGGAATCCACATATGAAAGAAGGGGAATACAATCCTGCTTTTATCCCTGCTACACTTTATGAAGAGCTTAAAAAGTTTTATGAACATGAAGACTCCGGTAATCCATACGAAAATTTGGAAGGCCAAAAGAAGATCAATTCTAAAATAGTTAAAACCCTATTTGAGAGAATAAGCGGAGTTAAGGCGGATTTTAATAATCTTTTGAGTAATGCAGAGAATTTCTTTCCTGCTTTTATCTTTAAAAAAATAAAACAATCTTTAAACCTGTTTTTTGGACAGATAGATAAAATAGAGCAATTTCTTGTTGATCCTATCACGGGAATGCAGCATATAATCTATAGAAGCCACCAGATAGTCAATGCTTTTCTTTGTGGAATTTACAACAGTCTGATTGATATTGTTGCCGGGATTTTTTCCATCATCGGTTTTATTTTTAAAGCTGTGGCTGCAATGGATAAAGTAAATGACCGTAAAGTTGAATATGGTGAGATGTTTCTTGAGCTGATGGAAGATCTGATGGAAGGGATGATCAGGTTTGACTATACAGAGTTTTTTAAGCAGTGCATTACATTTCAGATAAGAACAGTTATCCGTCTTGTGAAGTGGGTTGATACAAAAGTGTCTCAGCTTACCTTAGAAAAAGCAGCATATTATTATGGTTATATCATTGGAATTATCATAGATCTTATTGTTGAAACCCTCCTCACTGGCGGGGCAGCAGCTGTAGCAAAGCTAGCCAGAACAGTAGAAAGCTTTATCCTGAATCCTTTGGAAAAAATATCAAAAGCGATTACACAGGCAGGAAATTTTATGACAAGGATTATGGAGTTTATCAGTATGATCCTTCGTGAATTTAAAAAGGGGACAAAAGAAATTTTTGCTAAATTGGAGAAAATTTTAGACGAAGTTTTTGGTTTTGGAGATGAAGTTGCCGATCATGCTTTGACTCCTGCGGAGAGAAGGGTGAAGGAGAATCAGCGGAAGATTCAGGAAAAGTTGGCAAGAAAAAAAAATGGAGGCTTTCTTCCTGGTGATGATGAAGAAATTTTCAGGAAGGCCCAAAAAGGTTCTGGAGGAGGAGAAAGGTATAGGAGGAGTACTTTAAGACAAATTGCAAAAGAAATCGAAAAAAGATATTCTGATATTGGATTAAAAGTTGAAATTGTTACCAAAAGTAGTCATCCAGAAAGATATAGAAGATGGACCAATTATCCAAACGATATTTTGGCAAGTTGTAGAACACATGAAATCCCTCCTATAATGTTTCTTAGAGCTGATGCAACTGAACTTACCATACAGCACGAAATGTGGCATATGGATGATTTTAAAAAATTTGGTTTTGAAGCATTTCATAGTATACCAAATTGGAGATTAGAAGAACTGGTCTGGGAAAGAGTTTGGAAACAAAAATACCGTTGGACAAAACAGGAATTAATTGATTCATATAAGTATTACAGAGATGAATGTTTAAGACAAGGAGCTGAGCCAAAAATTATAGACGAATTAGAACAATTATTAAAATAGAAAACTATGAATTTAACAGAAGAAGAGGCATTAGCTTTGGGGATAAAAGTAATGTCTGATATAAATTTTAATTATGATAATAATGTTAAAGTTGATGCTAGATATTTAGAAAAAGGAAAATATTATGACTTTAATTGCTGGCTGTTGAGTTTTCCATATGGTTTTGAGGATTTTGATAGATATATTTATGGAAATTTAATGATTGATGATGATACTGGAGTAGTTAAAAAAAGTATATCTATACGCAATGGTTCTATCACTATTGACTACAATGAAGAAAAAGATAAATATTTTATTATAGAAAAAAGACCATAAACTTCAATTTCTTATTATTAACGTGTAAGTTTAAAAAAGAGAATGAAAGAAGCTTGTAGAAGATTTCCCTTGGGAGGAATTTCAACGGAAGAGAATTTTATTTTAGTTTATGAAAAACTATCCGTTTTTCGAACTTTTCCTCTTTTGTCTCTGAGCAAGCCTTGAGGAATTCTTTAGATTAAATTTAAAAATTATTCTTGATAATTTAAACCGCTTCTTCTGAGGCGGTTTTTCTTTTTAAACTAGAAAAATTTTAGATGTTCAACAGTACCAAACCAGCGTGAAACCCACGCTGGTTTTTTATTTTCCAAAAATAAATAGTGAAATTTTATTCACATGAAATCAATCAGTTACATAAAAATTATTCCTTTTTTTCAGAATTCCACGCAAGATTTTCTAAAAAACGGATTTTATAGATGAGTACTCAATACAATTAATGTTTAATGTTAAAAAAATAATGAAATGAAGAATTTAATAGTACTTAAGGTGATTACCGCCGTTTTGATCATATCCATCATCTTCTCCCTGTTCTCATGCATGAATGAGGACAGGATAGAAGTACCACCGGTAAAGCTGGAAGATGTGAACGGAAATTATAAAGGAAGGCTGATCACGATGCAGGGAGAGTTTAGGGCTGAGAAAATTGTAGACTTTAAAATAAAAAAAGATACCCTTACATTTCCGGAGTTTCCCATCAAAGAAATTGTAATGGCAGTGGTGAAAGACCCTGTAAAAACACAGAATGCTTTGGCAGCAATGGGAAAAGTGAAATATAATCTCCAATATACATCAGTATTAAATGCAGATAAAAATTGGGTAGAACTCACTTTTGTCCCAAAAGAACTGGAACTGCAGATCCCTGTAGACGGAGTAAATAAAAAAACAGTGGTTACACTGGTGGCAAAACAGAAAGGATACTTTGCAGGATTAGACCATACGCTGAGATTTGCGCTGGCAGCAGAAAAGATTACAGTAGACGGTACGGTTCTAAGTCCTTTCGAAATTATTTATTATAATTTCCCCTACTGTATAAAGAATTAATTGATAGATAATAGAACAATAGATTGTGTTTTGCCCGGATGCAGTCTATTTTTGCTTTAAAATTTTAACCGGTCACATTAAACCGGATCTCATTCATGGAAGAAAACAAAGAGCAGATTTTGATAAGACGCCTTCTCACGAAGGAAGAAGCTGCCTGGAAAGAACTTTTCGGAACCTATTCCGGAAACCTTGCCGGAGTCTGCGCTCGTTATATTCCGGGAAAAGATGACGTTCACGATGTTCTTCAGAACAGCTTTATCAAAATGTTCCGGTCCATAGAAACATTTGAATACCGGGGCAGCGGCTCCTTGAAAGCCTGGTTGATCAGGATCACAGTCAATGAAGCTTTAAAACATATAAAACAGCATTCCGGGATGACAACAGATATGGATTTGGCCGAATTTCCTGATATCCCCAATGATGAAGAACCTGATCTTGAGGAAATTCCACAGGCTGCTATTATGAAACTCATACAGTCGCTTCCTGATGGGTACCGGACAGTTTTTAACCTGTTTGTATTTGAGAAAAAAAGTCACAAAGAGATTGCCGGACTTTTAGGAATAGCAGAGAACTCTTCCGCCTCTCAGTTTCACAGGGCAAAAGGATTGCTGGTTCAGAAAATTAAAGAATTTAAAATGTCAAAAAAAGCACAATATGAATAATCAGTGGCTCAATGACCTGCACAGGAAAATGGAAGACCACGAAGAGGATATTCCGGATGGGGTGTGGGAAGATATTAAAGATGAACTTTTTTCTGAAGAAGAAGAAAAGGGAATTGCCGGAGCTATGATGCTGGGAACTGATGATGATAAAAAAGATATAACCCGTCCTGCCAACGGTAGAAGGTCCATATTATACCATGTAGGAGGAATTGCTGCAGCTCTTGCTATCCTGTTCTTTACCGGAAAGCTACTGCTGGAAATGAATGGAGAGAAAATAGGTTCACATATCGCAAAAAAGTCTGAAAATGCAGGTGATCGCAATGAGAAAGGAAGAAAAATCACCGAACCTGTAAGCATTGATACAAGGGATAAGATCAACACCGATGCTAATGAAAAATATAGCGGTGTAGGAAATAGAGTCCCAGATAAAATTAGCATTGATAAAGTTTTACAAAATAGGATTAATAAAGAAATCAATCGAACCAACCTTTTATTGGAATCAATAGGAAGACAAGAAATTTTAGCTCCTTTAACGGCAGGAAATCTGCCTGACCACAGTTCTTCTTCTGGTAATGAAAATTCAGTGTTAAAAGAGCAAAAAGAAGTTGAAGAAATTTTTAATCAAACTGAAAACGAGCTCCATGAAAAGCTGGCTGATACCAACCAACCTAAAATTCCCGGCCATCAGCAAAAAAAATGGATGCTGAGCATGCTTACAGGAAATGTTTCCTCAAATTCTTCCGAACAGAAGTTTCCGGGTTATGCTTCAATGAGTGGAAGCCCGATGGCTTTTAGTGACGTATGGATATCCGGTACAGAAAACGATCCCCTTACAAACTTATTGTTAGCCAATCAGAGCAAAGAAGTTGAAGCCAGAATCAGACATAAAATTCCTGTCACCATTGGATTATCCATGTATTATAATCTCGGAAAAAGATGGGGAATTGGCACAGGCGTCAACTATACAAAACTTACATCAGAATTGCACTCAGGAAGCAATTCGAACTATATAAAAGGAGAACAAAGTGTCCATTATATAGGAATTCCCGTACAGGTAAATTATAAAGTAATTCAGAAAGGACGTTTTACAGGATATGTGACTGGTGGAGTCGTGGTAGAAAAAGCAGTGACAGGAAAGCTGAAGACAAAATATATTGTCAATGATGAGGTCCAGGAAACCCAGGAAGAACGTATTGATGTCAAACCTGTGCAGTTCTCCGTCAACTCGGCCGTTGGGCTGCAGGTAAAAATTATCGATAAGCTCGGAATTTATGCAGAACCGGGAATAGGATACCACTTCAAGAATGACGGTCAGCTCAATACTATTTATAAAGAAAAACCTTTAAACTTTAATATGAAGTTCGGGATCAGGGTGTTGCTGGATTGACAGCCCTAAAAAAGACTAAACCAAACCATTAAATATTTAAATATGAAAACCAAACTGATTTTTTTGGCTTTATTATTCATGACTATTCTGAATATAAAAGCACAGTGTAATCCAACCATTACCAGCCCTAGGCTTGGTGTAAAATTTCCCGACAAGGTTGTGTTCTGTAATACCGAGACGGAGACCCTTTCCACCCAGGCATTCGGAAGTTACCAATGGTACAAACAGGAATGGACCTGGCAGACCCCGAATACCAATCCTTGGACCGCAATTCCCGGGGCAACCTCACAAACGCTGACCATCAACGGGAATGATGACCAGCTTTATTACTTCAAAGTTCAGGTCATAGACGGTGACTGTACGGCAGAAAGTTCCGCTATTATGGCCGATGGATTTGCTTATGCACTTCCTGCGATGATGAGCACTTTTACCCCCGGAACTTATCAGGATCTGGGAGAAGGAGAATATAACGTCTGTGCAGGAGCATCTGTAAAATTTGATGATGTATTTCCGGATCTTTATGGCAACCATACCTGGTATAAATGTATTCCTGGCAGTTTGCCTCCTTCAGTGGATCCATGCGAAATTAGCGGGGCAAACGGAGATACTTATATCGCAACAGGTTCAGGAGTATATGGATTTTATGCCTGCACCGAATACTGTCCCGATCAGTGTGAATTTTTAGGAGATGGAAGCTTTGTCAAACTGAATTTCGGAAACTTTGAATTCTGTAGTCTGGCAACAGACGAAACAAAACGTAAGGAATCCAGTCTGAAAATATATCCCAATCCTACCTCACAGTTTCTTTATATTGGGAAAGAATCTGATAAAACCTACAAAGAGATTTCCATTATCGATATGTCCGGAAAAGTAGTCCTGCAAAAGAGCGGTCACCACTTTAATGAGCCTATTGATGTGAGCCTACTGGTCATAGGAAATTATATCATCCTGTCCAAAGACTCTGAAGGAAATTCTTACAAGAATAAATTCATAAAAAAGTAAATAGATACATCCTTAGTTAGTTTTTTTTAATCCTGATAAGCCGGTATAGAGACAGTCTGTACCGGTTTGTCTTTTTTAGGTATATTTTTTTTAAAATCGATTCAGAAGTAGAATTCTGTTAATTTGAAGACTGATTTTTTGAAATAATATATTATTTATTTTTACAAAAACACACAGATCATGTTAGTTAAAATTTATGGAAGTGCCATCCATGGAGTTGCGGCACAGACCATTACCATTGAGGTAAATGTAGACACGGGTGGAGTAGGCTATCACCTGGTTGGGCTTCCCGATAATGCCATCAAAGAAAGCAGTTACAGGATATCCGCTGCATTGAAGAATGTTGGCTACAAAATTCCGGGTAAGAAAATCACCATTAATATGGCCCCAGCAGATCTTCGGAAGGAAGGGGCGGCTTATGACCTCAGTATTGCTATAGGTATTCTCGCTGCTTCAGATCAGATCCTTGCCGAAAATATTCATGACTATGTTATTATGGGGGAGCTTTCTCTTGATGGAAGTTTACAGCCTATAAAAGGAGTGTTGCCTATTGCTATTCAGGCGAGGGAAGAAGGTTTTAAAGGAATTATACTCCCTATGCAGAATACCCGTGAAGCGGCCATTGTAGATAGTCTGGAAGTCTACGGTATAGAAAATATTAAAGAAGTCATTGATTTTTTTAACGAAGGAAAACCCATCGAAAGAGTCGTACTGGATACAAGAAAAGAATTTCAGGAAAAAATGAATGACTTTCCATTTGATTTTTCTGAAGTTAAAGGTCAGGAAACAGCCAAAAGAGCAATGGAAATAGCTGCTGCCGGCGGACACAATATTATCCTGATTGGTCCTCCGGGAAGTGGGAAAACAATGCTTGCCAAAAGAATTCCCGGTATTCTACCTCCTTTAACCTTAAAAGAAGCTCTGGAAACCACAAAGATCCATTCTGTAGCCGGTAAAATGGGAGCAGAAACTTCCCTCATGACCGTTCGCCCATTTAGATCGCCCCACCATACCATTTCAGATGTTGCATTGGTAGGTGGTGGAAGTTATCCCCAACCCGGAGAAATCTCTCTTGCCCACAACGGTGTTTTGTTTCTGGATGAAATGCCCGAGTTTAAGAGAACGGTTTTAGAAGTCATGAGACAGCCTCTTGAAGACCGTGAAGTCACAATTTCCCGAGCCCGATTTACCGTAAACTATCCTGCAAGCTTCATGTTGGTAGCCTCTATGAATCCCAGCCCGAGTGGTTTTTTTCCGGACGATCCGGGGAATACCTCATCCGTTTATGAAATGCAGCGTTATATGAGTAAACTTTCGGGTCCTTTGCTAGACAGGATCGATATTCATATTGAAGTACAGAAAGTGGAATTCGAACAGTTAACCGAAAAAAGGAAAGGGGAGAAGAGTGTAGAGATCAGAGAACGTGTACTGAAGGCACGCAGTATTCAGAATGATAGATACAAAAACCTTGCAATCAGTTATAATGCACAAATGGGGCCTAAAGAAATCGAAGCATTCTGCAGCCTCGATGAAGTATCATTTAACCTTATCAAACAGGCTATGGAGAAGCTGAATCTTTCTGCCAGAGCATATGACCGTATCCTGAAAGTAGCAAGAACAGCAGCCGATCTCGAAGGATCTGTACCTATACTTTCCCAGCATATTTCGGAAGCCATACAGTACAGAAGTTTAGACCGTGGGTTTTGGAATGTATAATTCAGAAACACTCAGTATCTTGGCAGAAAATTTTAAATTCTTCTTATTTGATATGGTATAATAGGCTGGATTCAGTTTTGTTTAATTTTGATTTTAAGCCAATTAAATGTTTCATATCTGTTTATGCCGATAAACACGGGTGTTGTGGTTTTAATTCTCTTTTTCGGGATAAAATTCACTGTATTTCATCTTTTGTATAAAATATTATGTTAAATTTGATTACTAGATTTTAGAAAATATTATTATGAAAGAACAATTAATGAACAGCACTTAGGGATGCCGTTGGTTCAATGTTATTGAAGAATTAATCAAATTCTTTGCCGGTTGAGTTGTTATAGACTGTTTTTAAGCATGTCTACTGTTCTGTGCTACATATACAGATCATATATGTTACCCTAATCATCAACCAAAATAAAAACTAATATGCCAAATACCCAATCAACGCCAACGGGGCAGTCCGCTGGTGCTCCGGTTCTTTTATCTTCTGAAGACCGTGAAAAACTTCTCAACGATTTCAACAAAACAAGCTGGGATTATCCAAAAGAAGAAACACTGGTTTCTCTTTTCAAAAAACAGGTTTCCCTTTTTCCTGACAATACAGCTGCGGTCTATCAGGACAGGCAGATCACCTATCAGGACCTTGATCAGAAAAGTACTCAACTTGCTAATGTGCTGACATCGAAAGGAGTTAAAGAAGGAATGTACGTTCCTGTATGGCTTGATCGTTCATTAGAATGGCTTGTTGCTATTATTGCCATTCTAAAAACGGGAGCAGCCTACGTTCCTATTGATCCTACCTATCCCGTAAAGCGGGTAGAATACATTATTATAGACACCTCTGCGGAAATCATTCTTACAGATAGCTACAGGGGAAATGTATTGGCAGAAACTAATAAAACAGAAATTATTGATCTGGAGAAGATGAAAAGTCTGTTGCATTTATCTGTTGAGCAGCCGGAAATTACCCTTCACCAGGATATGTTAGCCTATACGATTTATACCTCGGGTTCTACAGGAAACCCCAAAGGAGTTATGGTTTCCCATCAAAGTATCCAGCATTTGGTAACCTGGCACAATCAGTATTTTCATGTTGATCATACGTCACGCCTTACTCTGGTTGCTGGATTGGCATTTGATATCTCCGTTTGGGAAGTGTGGTCGGCACTTACTGCCGGGGCCGTGATTTTTATCGCTGATAATGAAGAAAGGATGGAAACTTCAGAATTAGTCAATTATTACCGTAAAAACCGGATTACGCATGGGTTTGTTCCTACTGTTCTTGTCCCGGCTGTGGTTGCTGAAACCAGAAATTATACTGATCTTGAACTCAAATATCTTTTTACGGGTGGGGAAAAATTAAAACCCGTACTGACCAGCGAATTAACCTATGAATTGATTGATTATTACGGTCCTACGGAATGTACGGTATATGCTACTTTCAGAAAGGTTAAAGAGGTGAACGGACAGTATATATCATCAATTGGAAAACCGGTTGCCAATGCACAGGCCTACGTTTTAGGAGAAAATAAGGAATTACTGCCCGTTGGAGCTATTGGAGAACTGTACATCGGAGGAAGCATTCTTGCCAAAGGCTATCTTAATAATGAAGACCTTACCGCATCAAAATTTATTGGTAGCCCATTCAGAGAAAACGAGAAACTGTACAGAACCGGGGACCTTGCCCGTTGGAAAGCAGACGGGGATATTGAATTTTTAGGAAGAATAGATAACCAGGTGAAGATTCGTGGATTTCGGGTGGAATTAGGAGAAATAGAAGGGATTCTTGCCCGATTGGAGGGGATACAAGAGGCTGCCGTTATTACAAAAGATCATGCAGGAAGCAATAAATATATTGTCGCTTTTATAGTGCCGAAATCCGGAAAAAAAGTAGATGCCGCATGGGTAAGACAACAGCTGAAGGAAGAATTACCGGGGTATATGATCCCTGCCCAGATCATCAGTATAGATAAAATACCATTAACCGGCAACGGAAAAACAGACACCCATTTGCTAAAGACACTTGCCGATAAAGAAGCGAAAGAAACTATTTCTACGGAACCTCCTACCAATGAAACAGAGAGAATTATCGCAGACATCTGGGCGGAAGAATTAGAGCTTCCTGTGATTAATATTACAGATAACTTCTTTGATATTGGGGGGAATTCCCTTCTTGTAGCTATAGTTGCCACCGCGCTGAATTCCAGATTTGATACTAAAGTCTATATGCGGGATCTATATCAGTTTCCGGTACTTAAACAACTCGCCGATGAATTGATCATCAGAGCGAAAGAAACAGAAACACATAATACGATTCCAGAAGAAGATGTAGAGCCTTATGTTGCCCTTCAACAGGATGTCTATCTTGCTCCGGGAACAGTTTTTGCCGGCGGCTTCGATCCTAAACAATTGGAAAACCCCAGGACCCTGTTGTTGACTGGAGTGACCGGGTTTGTAGGAATTCATCTGCTTCAGGAACTTTTGGATACTACTGAGGCTGATATTTACTGTCTGGTCCGGGCTCAGGATGAATTTCATGCGGTGGAGAAAATAGACGGATGTTTTAAACAGTACCATATTGCAAGGAAAGAAGAGCAGAAACCAAGGATCATTCCGGTAATAGGGGATTTGTCCCTTCCGTTATTGGGACTTTCTGAAGAACTTTTCAAAAGCCTTGCAGGGATGCTGGATCTTATTTATCACTCCGGAAGTTCTGTAAATTTTATTGAACCCTATTCTTATATGAAAGCTCCCAATGTGGAAGGATTAAGAGAAATTATAAAGCTTGCCGGGGCCGAAAAAACCAAATGCCTTGCGCTTCTGTCTACGATTTCTGTGTATAGCTGGGGACATGTATTTACAGGTAAAACAGTAATGATGGAAAATGATGATATCGCACAGAACTTAATGTCTGTCAGTAAGGACATCGGATATGTTAGAAGTAAATGGGTTATGGAAGCCGTTGCTGATCTTGCTGCTAAAGAAGGTCTTCCCCTGATCACCTACCGTCTAGGCTATGCCATGTGTCATAGTGAGACGGGAGCCAGTGCTCCCTATCAGTGGTGGTCCGGTTTGGTTAAAAACTGTGTTGAATTTAAATCCTATCCTTTATTAACAGAATTAAGGGAAGGGCTGATCACGGTAGATTATATGACTAAAGCCATGGCACATATCACAAAAAATAAAGAAGCGGTAGGGAAGAAGTTCAATCTCATCGCAAGACCGGAAACCAATCTTACTCTTGAAGATTTCTTTGGTTTATTGAAGAAATATTATCCGTTTGCCTTTGAAGGACTTCCCTATAAAGAGTGGAGAAAACAATGGGAAGATGACAGAAAAAACCGGCTGTACCCGCTGACCAGCCTTTTTAAGGATAATATGCATGAAGGACTTTCCACCGTGGAACTGTATCAGAATACCTATGTTTGGGATTGCTCGAATGTTATTCAGTTTCTTGAAAACTCGGGGATTGAGGAACCTACATTTGATAAGCAGATGCTGGATTCTTATTTGAAATATCTGGGAATTCCAATATCATAATTTCAATTTCAATTATTGAATATAGGGCCGGAAAAGAAAGGTTTTCGGCCTTTTTATTCTTTTAATAAAATAACACGTCGAGTTCTGTCGCTGTGCCGGACGATATTTGCTTCAGGACGAAAAGTGAATAAGATCTTCGTTTTGAAATTAACCAACAAAAAATATTTTTATGAGTTTTCAATGTATTGTAAAAAACACGATGGCAGAGATGAGAAATCTGTCAACAGCAGAAATCGCTGATCTACAAAACGGCATTTATAAAGGAGTTTGCCTTTTAGGATATTATGAGAAAAGAGATACTCCAAGTCCCATTATTTATCATTTGTCTGCTACACCAGGCACGGATGATGGAGGAAGCATTATTGAAACAGGAGGCATCAAGCTGGAACATAATTTTGCTCACGATCTGGATGTCAGATACTTTGGGGTGAAAGGAAATGGAACGTACAATGATACGTCGTTTGTTTTGCCTTATTTTAATTACGTTAATGTCAATAATCTGTTTTGGGTTATTCCGGGCGGGTTTAAAGTTGTTGTAAAACAGCCCTTTGAGATTAAAACCAGCGGAAGATGTGACGGGAAATTTATTCTTACAAATGTGAATGGGGATGTAGCTATAACGATTGCCCGTCGTTTCGCTGGTGAAGCTATTAATACTGCCAATTGGTATCAAGAAATGTTAAGAGGTACTTTAGATGTAGGCTTTATTAACGAAGGTTTCGCAAATCTACATTTTTATTCTACAGAGATCTTAATTGAGCGTGATGGTGTTCCCGGTGATCCCTATACGAAAAGAGAATTTGTAAGAAGTAACGGTGGAAAATTGACTACCCCTTTAGTTTGTACTTATAAGGATAAAACGAAACTTACAGTTACTAAATATATCTTAGAAGATTCTATTACCATTGACAACTTGAATATTGAAACAGCTGGAAATCTAAATACGAATAGATATTTGTTAGTAAGTAGAGATAATGTAACACTTAATTATCCCCAGGTTATTAATAAGATCAGTAAGGCGGGGGATCCAAATAATGTAGGTGTAGGTGGAACGGCTTTGGAAATAAATACATGTGCTGATATTATAGTAAATTGTCCTTTTGTTAAAGGGTTTAAGAGAGATGGTGTAGGCTATGGTATCGCAAACTATGAATCAATAGGCGTTGTCATTAATGATGGGAATGTAATAGAATGCAGGCATGGATATACCGGCAGAAACAGTGTGGATGTAACCATCAACAGAGGCGTTTGGGAAGAAGGCATAGATGACCATTGGACGGATCGTTTTACGGCAAATGAACCGATATTAAAAACAGGATTAGAGCTTGCAGCATTTCAATTTGCTGGGAATGATATCACGCTCAATTCACCGAGAGTAGACGGTAAGGCGAGACTTTTTTTTGGTATCAGGGCGGATACCCCTAGTTTAGGTGGGATAGTGAATATAAATAATCCAATATTTAATACATATTCGGTAAAGGATATTTATATGTTTGCTCTTACCTCCCCGGGTGGCATAGTTACACCACCTGCATTTACCACTAGGCCAATTTTTCCCGAAAGAGTAAATATTATAAGTCCAATAATTAATACGGATGCTACTGAAATTTATTGTTATAATTTAGGAGCAATTAATACAGAATATACCAATGTTAAACATTTGAAGATAACAGATACTATACTGACAGCAAAACCTGAATCCTCATATATTGCTGCACTTATTATAAAAGATAGTGTAAATCAAAAAGATTATAATACTACAGTAGAAATTGAAGGTAGATTGACAACTAATGTAACCAATACCATAAGTGCATATGTACATTCAAGGAACAATAATGATTATAATAATAGAGCAGATATATTTTTAACAAATTGTTTTGGATATAAGAAGTTTCGCTTTAGTGGAATGAGTGTGAAAAATGTTATTGTAGAGAGTGGAGAGATGAATAATTTTGAAAATGATAATTCGACCGCGGAATTAAATATCAGCAATATCCAGTTTAAAAACGTAGAATGGAAAGGTGGAAGCATTGACAAACTGAGCCATGCTCTATTTCAAAACTGTGTTTTTACAGGGAATTATGTATTTCCTTCGGCTAACAGTGTGTCTTTGGTTAATAATGTAAAATATGCTGGTATTTCAGGACTGCCAGTCAATATTGTCAACAGTATGAATCCTCCGTTTGCATAAAAAAATTATCAAACTGTATAATTCAAAATAAATCAAAGAGTTCAGGAAATCCTGAGCTCTTTTTATACTCCTTTCTTCCCCTCCAGAATCATTTCACCATTTTGTTTTATAACGGCTGTGAAGTCTATGGGTTTCATGATGAAATATTTATAGTCCAAAAATAAAAAAACCGTGAACCTAAATTCACGGTTTTAAAAAATAGATCAGAAAAGATTATTTTTTGCTTTTTGTTTTCTTAGGCAGTTGAGTTGTTCCTGAATTTTTAGTCTTTGTATCAGGAGGTGTGTTTTCTCCTCTTACAAGCTTTAATTCGTCGATCAGTCTTCTTGCTCCGGCATATTTGTCAATAGTCCAAAGAACGAAACGTACATCTACGTTGATCGTTTTCTGCCAGTCCTGTTCAAATACGATATCACCACTTAATGCTTCGCTGTTTCCATCGAACGCAATACCGATAAGGTTTCCGTCTCCGTCAATTACCGGAGAGCCAGAGTTACCACCCGTAATATCATTGTTAGAAAGGAAGTTAACAGGCATATATCCTGCAGCATCAGCATACTGTCCGAAATCTTTAAGGTTATAAAGGTCGATCACTCTCTGTGGAAGATCGAATTCTTCGTCACCTTTCTTGTATTTTCCTACAAGACCTGTCATGTCAGTATAATAGTTATCAGTAACACCGAAGTAGTTTCTGTCATTTCTAACCGGAAGTTTATCTACAGTTCCGTATGTTAATCTCATGGTAGAGTTAGCATCCGGATAGAATTTCTTCTCAGGCATAGCTTTCATTAATCCAGCTAAGAATAAACGGTTGTTTTTGTTGAAGTTGTCATCCACTTTCGCATATTTCTCCATGCTCATTTTTTGGTCTGCAACGATTCCGTTGGCAATTTTCCAAAGTGGGTCAGCATCTAGCTTCAATGCATCCGGGTTCAGTAAGAAATTCGTAGCAGAAGTCTTATTCGCGAAAATTGAAGAATAAGCTACGTTTGAAAGCGTTTTAGAATCTAATCCTAAAATAGTAGCAGAAGCCACTTCCTTATTAGTTACCCTCGTCTGGTAAAGACCAGTCATAGAAGCAAGCATTTCACCTTCCAGAGATGGATTGAAGTTTTCATAAGCAGCTTTAAGAGCAGCTTCAGTTTTAGCCTTCATGGCTAATCTTCCTTGCATGTCCTGAGCAGAATAAGCTTTCAGCACAGATCCTACCTGTAAAGCAAGGGTAATATACTTTGCATTTCTTGAGAACTGTGAAGCATAATTTCTTTCAACATTTCTCTCAGAAACCTGCTTGTAATAAGCTTCAATATCTTCTAAAATACCGTCATAAGCTGTGTTACCTGGCATTGCAGACCATTTTCTGTAGGTATCTTCAATTTTTTGTTTGTCAGAGATCGTTCCGTTTTTGTCTACAGCATCGATAGTTCCCTGTCTGTTTTTCCAGTAGTTGGCTACAGAAGCATATTGAGACGCATAGTTAAGCTGAGTCGCTTTGTCTTTGTTCATATACTTTTTCATAACATCCATAGCCAGTTTTGAAGCTTCTACCCAGGCCGGATAGTCTTTGTTCACCATCTGCTGGATACCGTAAGAAGTAAGGTAACGGTTGGTTCTACCAGGATATCCTAAGATCATAGAGAAATCTCCAGGTTTGATTCCTTTAAGAGAAACCGGAAGGAAGTGCTTAGGTTTCAATGGAACATTGCTTGGAGCAAATTCTGCAGGGTTTCCTGCTGCATCTCCATATACTCTGAATACGGTGAAGTCGGCAGTATGTCTTGGCCATTCCCAGTTGTCTGTATCACCTCCGAATTTACCTAATGATGAAGGGGGTGCCCCTACCAATCTGATGTCTTTGTAATCTTGGTATACGAAATAGTAAAATTCATTTCCGTTAAAGAAATCTTTTACCACTACCGTATATTTTCCGTTTTCAGAGTTTTCAGTCTGGATTGCTTTAGTTTCAGCATCAATAACTGCTTTTCTCTCTGCTCCGGTCATATTGTTGTTTAGCTTAGAATTGATTCTCTGCGAAGCATCATCCATTCTAACCAAAAATCTTACATAAAGATCTTTTGCATTAAATTCATCCTTCTGCTTCATAGCCCAGAATCCGTTCTTCAGATAATCTTTTTCCGGAGTAGAAGCGGCAGCAACAGCACCGTAACCGCAGTGGTGGTTCGTGAAAATAAGTCCTTTGTCAGAAACAATTTCCCCGGTACAGAAACCTCCGAAGCTTACGATAGCATCTTTTAAGCTTGAATTGTTGACCGAATAAATTTCTTCAGGTGTCAAATGCAGTCCTTCTTTTTGCATGTCGACCCCGTTAAGTCTTTTGATGAGCATTAACAGCCACATCCCCTCATCCGCCCTCATCTGAGCAAAGCCCAATAAGAAAGTGAACAGTAGAAATAGTCTTTTCATTTTATAAAATAATTTTTGTGTCGCTAATTTACTAATTTTTACGATATTCTGTCCCGGAATGGTATGAAAATGGAAGGATAATCCTTATGAAAAGAATACTCACATCATTTTTTGCTGTTTTGCTATTAGGAGCAGTTGTCAGCTGCTCTTCAGTTCCGGAAAAAAATCCGAACCTCCAAAGACAGTGGATGCTCATTTCCTTTGGGAATTTCTCCAAACAAGAACTGATTAAAAATAAAGCAGAGGTCAATCTGACAGGTGCAATGGAGAAAGGAAGAATAAAAGGTGGAGCCAGTATGGGATGCAATAATATCTTCTTTACTTCTGAATTTAAAAGCGGGGGAAAAGTGAAAATATCCGGAGTAGGAAGTACATTGAAAGCTTGCCAGAATATGGAACTGGAAACCGCTTTCAGTCAAAAATTTGATAAAATGACCAACTATTCCATCGAAGGGCATTTCCTTACTTTATCTGATGATAATGGGAATTCTATGAAATTTGTTGCAGCAGACTGGGATTAGGTCCTTTTAATAGACTTGAAATAAAACCTATAGAGCTTACAATTGTTAAGCAATCCTATTTAAAAATACAAAAAGTCCGCGTTGAGCGGACTTTCTTTTGAAATCTGTTTGGTTATCAGTTTTTTGGAATCGTTTTCTTTATTTCTTCTAAGGTCGCTGTATTGGGCAGACCTACGACGTTGTTATTTGTGTTCCTAGAATTCGTTGTAGTAGATCGGGAAGCCTGTCTGTTGGGAATAGAGGCCTTTATTTCCTCGATACTTGCCGTATTGGGCAGCAATTTTCCTGAATTATTAGTTGAACTGGAAGCCGGAGTTTTGGTGTCCTGTTTTTTCACCTCAAGACCTTGATCTGAAGCCAAAGCAGTTGCCGTCTGTTTCCGGGGAGCATTTTCCTGAGCCGCTTTTGTCGCCTGAGCTTCATGTTCTCTGAGTTGTTTTACAACTTGTGCCTGATCCTCAGGTTCCTGAGCTTTTTTATTTTCCTGAGCATAAATACTAATGCTTAATGCTAAAAATGCAATGATATATAGTGATTTCATGATAGTTTATTTAATGTTTACCAATACTTGGATTTTGTCTGTTTCATTCTGATTGTAATCCTGAAGCGCTTTTCCGATCACTTGTCCTATTTTTACTTTTTTAGGATTCGCTTTCATGGCAGTTCCTGATTGTGATGAGGTTACCAAAAGGTCTCCTCTTTTAATCTTACCACCTTCCAGACATACTTTGGTAGGGATAACACCGATCACTCCCATAGGAACTTTGCCGGAAATATCAGAATCTATATGCTCCTCGGTAAGCAGTACTCCCGGTTTGGTAGCATATACTCCCGCTACAAGGGTTGAATAGGGTTTTGAAGATCTTTCGACTGTTCGGTCCGAATCTGTGGAGATCACAAGAATGTCTCCGGTTTCATATTCAGAAATGTTTCCCTCTACATCAAAGACTTCTGCCACATCGGCTCCGCTACTCTGCGTACCTCCGTTAAAAAAGCCGCGTCCTGTTGCATCTATTCTCGCAACATTTACAGTCCCCGGATTGCCGGATTTAAATACAGCTAGTGACCCGCTGCTGTGGGTTTCTACTGTAAGGGCCGGATTAGTATTGGCTGTATTAAAATTAACGAATCTTGCCGCTCTACCGTTACTGAAATTAGGGGTCCATGCAAAAATTGCATTTCCAGTTCCGTCGGCAGTAGTTTCTATACCATCGCCGCTATTTGAAGCGTTGGCTGTTATACCGTTACCGTTACCATCAGCAATAGCAATAAGGGCTGGACCGTTTCCAGATGGGTTACTGGCATGGAATAACCCGGCAAATCCACCGGTTCCTGAAGAAATACCATAGATTCCAGCGGTCCCAAAGTTGGAAAATTGTGAATTTACTTCTCCTTTTACAGCGGGAGAAGTACCTAATACCCTGTCAACCTTAAAATTTCCGGCTGTACCGTTACCTACTGTGGTGACTGTGATAACATCACTGGTATTGGTGTCATTAAAGATGTTGAATTTTCCGGCACGTCCTGTTGCAAAGGTAGGAACCCATGCATACAAAGCGTTTCCTGCACCGTCGATATTGGTTTCTACACCGTTTCCATCTTTACCCGCGTTAGCGGTGATGGCATTTCCATTTCCATCGGTTAAAGCAATTAATGCAGCTCCGTTTCCGGATGGATTGGATGCAAAGAATAATCCTGCACGTCCTCCTGTCCCTGACGAAACCCCAAAAATACCTGCAGCACCAAAGTTTCCGAAAATGGTATTCACTTCACCTCTTACTGCAGCTCCTACACTGTTTGTATTATTCACAAGAAATGATGATGCATTACCTTGTGTATTATCAGGAATATTCCCTGCACCGTTGGTTTCCACTTCAAAAGCATTTCTGTCATTATTGGAATTTAAGTTTTGAAATCTTCCTGCACGTCCTTTTCCACTATTAAGGCCAACCTGTCCGAAAACCCCTACCGAAGTTCCCGTAGTATTCGTGGATACAAAACCTCTTACACCGTAACCTCCACCATCGTTTCTGCCCACTACAGCTCCGGCAATATCACTGGTTGTTCTCCCGACGACTGCTTCACCGGCTCCGTTGTTATCTCCTATGATACCTGCGGAGGTTTGTGCGCTGGTAATACCCTGTACTGCGAAACCGTTTCCTGTTGAGCTAAGGACTCCGGTTCCACTTCCTGATGAGGAAACGTTGATGACCGTTCCGTTTCCAAGGGTATTGGCATTAAGAACATTGCTGTTGTTGGCATTGTTTAAGATAGATAAACTTGCTGCGATACCACTAGTACTGGTAGCAGTAAGACCTGTTCCTGTATTACTGTTGGCAAAAACTCCTGTTCCGGCACCAGATGAATTCCCATAAACACCAAGACCGGCAGGGGTAACTCCATAAACACCCCATCCGGTTCCGGCCTGGCTTCCCCAAATACCTATTCCGAGTCCTCCGGTTCCGTTATTGATCCCGCGAATCCCACTAGAGAATCCTCCTGGTGCTACATTGCTTACAATTCCACGTACAGAGGCAATGCTTGAGCTGGTTGTATTGTTAACCCCCTCCAAAGATGTTCCATCCCCATCATTGACCAATGAGAATAGAGTTGATGCATTATTTACTGTATTGGTATAAGGAATCGCAAAAGTTCCACCCGTTCCCCCTGCAGATTTAGCGTACATGGCATAAGGGACACTTAACAATTGACTCGTTCCCGCTATGGTGTAGTTAGTACCACCAGCAGGGTCGGTTTCCGTTTTTAAATAATAGCTTCCTGAAGGCCAGTTAATGGTAGAAAATGTTCCGGAAAGTACCGTTCCTGTTCCTATTTCCATGCTGATAAGTCCGTTGGCGTTCGTACTTCCGGTCAATCGTTCTGAGTAAACCAGTGTTCCCACAGGAGAGCCCTGTAATACGCTTACTTTGACAGCAATGCTTTGATTGGTTAAGAGCTGGCCGGTGCCATTTCTCATCACTGCCTGGTAGCTCATTTTTTCCGGAGCCTGTGCGTGTCCTATAAATAGACCAAGCATGATCCCCAGCGTTAGTAATATTTTTTTCATGGCGTTATTTTTTTATAACTTTAAATGTTTTTAGGTTTTCTCCATTCTGATTAATCCTTAGGATGTAAGCCGCAGAAGGAAGAGAGGAAAGATCGAGTTCAGACTTTGACTGTGATATCACGCCTTTTTTTATGAGTTTACCCTGAGCGTCAAATAGTTGGCATTCTGATCCTTTGTATGGTGCAGAAGTAAAATCTATGTACAGATAATCTCTGACAGGGTTGGGGTAGAGTAAAATGCCTTCTTGCTTTGATACGGTTTCACTGGCAGAAAGTGTCGTGATTTCGTAGGCCTGTTGTACGCCTTCCAATATTTGGGAGCTTGCTCCCTTGTATAGATAAGTTGTTTGGCCGACACTGTAAGAAACCGAGCCGTTGCTTCCTGATGCATTTGTTCCTGTTGCCAGAACTGTCGACTGGGCGTTCAGAATACTGACGGAAAAGGTGAACAGAATGAGAAAGAAGCAGTGAATAGATGTTCTTTTCATGTAAAATAGTTTTGTGGTTATTAATGGGTTATGCAAGTTTTCAAAAGAAAATTTGTGAACACTAAATTACCACATATCCCAACCGGATCGGAGGAAAATAGACTAACGGTTAAAAAAATCGACCAACAGCATTTTATCGCCAAAATGTTGGTACTCAATAATTTTCAGGGATCAAGGAAAGATAAGCTCTCTTTGTAGGTTCTGCCTATGGGAAGCTTGATTTGATGAATGAGTTCTATCTCATGACTGTTTTTTCCGCGGATAAAATGACGCGGTACGGCATAGCTGCGGTGTATCCTTACGAAGGAGTCGAAGAAGCTTTTATGGAGGAGGTTTCCGAGGGAATCAAGGATGCAGTGTTTCTTATCATGGGTAACGAGGCGGGTATAATCTTTTAGAGCTTCAAGATAAAGAATGTCGGTAAGTTTGATCTGGGAAATATGGCCGCCTTCTTTTATTTTAATACAGTTTTCCCCAAGAAGAGCATCAAAACAATCACATTTTTCTTTCATTTCGAAAAAATTAAAGACTTTCTGCATCGAGTAGTGGAAGCGTTCAGTTTTAAAAGGTTTGGTGATAAAATCCAGGGCATCCATTTCAAAAGCTTCTGCTGCCAGTTCCAGATGGGAACTTACAAAGATGCAGGCCGGAATCTTGTGAGCCAGTTTTCTGAATTCCAAACCGCTCATGCCATCGAGCTTAGTTTCACAAATCAGAAGGTCAATCGGGAATTCAAGATAGGGGAATGCTTTTTCCGCCGAATTAAAAGACGCAACAATCTCTATATTATCATATTGTCTCATGTGATGCTGAAGAACCAGTCTGTCCAGTTCATCATCATCAATGATCATACATTTAATGTGGGCAATCATGATCTGCGTGTTAGTTTTTTATAAGATTTATAATTTTTAATGTTTATGGATTAGAAATCTGCTTCATAAAGTTATTCATTTTTCATAGAATAAAATGACTATAACCTTAAATTAACATTAAAATATAAGAGAATTAAAAAATGATTTTGTTTTTTTTAATGAAAAATGGTAACTTGTAAAAATCATAAACATAGAAAGAAATTAATGCTAGATAAGAAAGAACATAATTACGAGAAAGCCATTTTGGTGGGGGTTATTACCCAAAATCAGGATGAAGATAAGCTTACGGAATATATGGATGAATTGGAGTTTTTGGCCTTCACAGCAGGTGCAACGGTTCAAAAACGTTTTACACAAAAGTTAACTCAGCCGGATTCCAAAACTTTTATTGGAAGTGGAAAAGCACAGGAAATCAAAGAATATGTAAAGGAAAACGAGATCGGAACCATTATTTTTGATGACGAATTATCCCCTTCACAGCTTAAAAACCTTGAAAAAGAAATTGAAGTAAAAATTCTGGACAGAACCAATCTTATCCTTGATATTTTTGCACAAAGGGCACAGACCTCTTATGCGAGAACTCAGGTAGAATTGGCTCAATATCAATACCTTTTGCCTCGTCTGACAAGAATGTGGACTCACCTGGAGCGTCAGAAAGGGGGAATCGGGATGAGAGGTCCCGGAGAAACGGAGATTGAAACCGACAGACGTATCATTCGCGATAGAATTACCCTGTTAAAAGATAAACTGAAAACCATCGACAAGCAAATGGCTACCCAGCGTAATAACCGTGGAAAAGTAGTGCGTGCTGCTTTGGTAGGGTATACCAACGTAGGGAAATCTACGCTGATGAATGCGCTTTCCAAGTCTGACGTTTTCGCAGAGAACAAATTATTTGCGACGCTGGATACTACGGTAAGAAAAGTGGTGATTGGAAATTTACCGTTCTTGCTTACAGATACGGTGGGATTCATCAGAAAACTTCCGACACAGCTTGTAGAATCTTTTAAATCTACTTTGGACGAGGTGCGTGAGGCAGATCTCCTTATTCATGTAGTGGATATTTCTCATGAAAGCTTTGAAGATCAGGTGGAATCTGTTAATAATACTTTAATGGAGATCAATGCTCATCAAAAACCGATGATCATGGTTTTCAATAAAATTGATGATTTCAGCTACGACAAAAAAGATGAAGATGATCTTACACCGTCCACAAAAAAGAATATTTCTCTGGAGGAATGGACGAAAACATGGATGGGTAAATCTAAATATCCTACTGTTTTCATTTCTGCTTTAACGAAAGAAAACTTCCCCGAAATGAAGAAAATGATCTATGATGAGGTGATGAAGATTCATATCTCCAGATTCCCATACAATGATTTCCTTTTTGAATATTTCGACAACGACGAGGAAGACGAAAACAACGATTAATGAAATATCACTTTTTCCTGTTATTGGCTCTGTTTTCAGTTTTTGGATTCAGCCAGAAGTCAAAGATTGATTTAAAAGACATTGAAAAAAGTCTCAAAAAACCAGATTCTCCCTACAATTATGAGAAGCTGATTTTTAAATACAAAGGATATCCAAAATCCCTGGACAGCATTGAAGCCCAGTATCTTTACTATGGCAGAAATTTCAGGGATGATAAAGTTTCGACACTTGACGACAGTTTCAAGAGTCTGGCGGACGCTTTTAAAGAAAGTAATTTTGAAGAATGTATCAAGCAAGGGAAAGTTCTTTATGATAAAGATCCTACCAACCTGGATATTCTGCTTATACTTCTCAGGGCTTACGACTCACAGAAGGACGGGACCAATTTTATGCATCACCTGAACCAATTCCGTTTGCTTACCGAATCGATAAGGAACTCAGGAGACGGAGCCTCTGAAAAAACAGCCTATCTGGTGAATTCTGTAGGGGATGAATACATCCTTCTGAATATCCTGAATATTGGAAAAGAGTATACCAGAGGATCCAAGGTCACTAAAGACGGAATGTTTGATATCTGGGAAAAAGACGGACGTAAACTATATATTAAAATACTTTATTTAAACCTATAAAAATTAATTAAAAAAGACACTTAGTGGAGTTATATTATTCATTTTCAGCCTTAATAGTATTAGCATCGATTTTTGCATATCTTAATTACAGATTTCTGAAACTTCCGAGTACCATCGGGATTATGGTGATCGCCATTGTAGTTTCCATTTTTCTGGTAATGTTTGGAGAAGCGGTTCTTCCGCGTACTTTTGGGCATCTTAACAAGTTAATGATCAGTATAGATTTCACAGAGGTTTTAATGGGCGCTATGCTTAATTTCCTTCTCTTTGCGGGAGGAATCCATATTAATATCAATGATCTCAAGGAACAGTTCAGGCCGGTCCTTATATTCTCTACCGCAGGAGTGGTTATTTCCACCTTTATCGTAGGATTCGGAATGTTTTATCTGTTGCCCTTTTTAGGAATTCAGCTTCCGTTTATCTACTGTCTTGTTTTTGGGGCGCTTATTTCACCTACCGATCCGGTTGCTGTTTTGAGTATCCTTAAACAGGCTAATGTTTCCAAATCGCTGGAAACAAAAGTAGCCGGAGAATCGCTCTTCAATGATGGTATGGCTGTAGTGGTGTTTACAGTGGTTCTGCAGCTGGCGATTGGAAAAGAAGTGGATCTGGGCGTTGAAAGCATAGGATTACTTCTGATAAAAGAAGCCGGTGGAGGAATTCTTCTTGGAGTAGTATTGGGATGGATTACCTCCAGGCTGATGCGTGAAGTGGATGACTATATTATTTCCGTTTTGGTAACCCTTTCTGTAGTAATGGGAGGTTACCTTATTGCAAGACAGATGCATATTTCTGGACCATTGACAATGGTTGCCGCAGGTTTATTCATGGGTAATTTTAATGTCAGGTTTAAAATGAAGTCTGTGACTCAGGATTATCTGATCAAATTCTGGGAACTGATCGACGAAATTCTGAATGCCGTATTGTTCTTGTTCATCGGGTTTGAACTATTGATGATTAAAGATCTGAAACACTTTATGGTTCCTGGATTACTGGCCATTGCAGTCGTTTTATTTGCCCGTTTGATTTCTATTTGGGTACCTGCAAGATTCATGTCATTAAAATCAAGATTCAGTCCACAGACGATAAAAGTTCTGGTTTGGGGAGGCATCCGCGGTGGTGTTTCTATTGCTTTGGCAATGTCTATTCCCAAAAGTGAATACAGTGAAATCATTTTAAGTATCACCTATTGTGTGGTTGTATTCTCAATTATTGTTCAGGGACTTACTATTGCTAAGGTGGCCAACCCGAAAGCTATTGCGAAAGAAGAAGAGGCACAGGAAACGGTTGTTTTGGATGGGCATGCTTAATAAATGATCATTGATAATTATTTAGAATTAATTAAATTCGGGGCTATTAACTGAGATCTGCATGAGCACTATAATCAAAGAAATACAGGAAGCATTGGCGGTACTGTCCATTCCTGAAAAAGCTGAATTCTTTCCAAAATTTTTCAAAACAGGAAAAGGAGAATATGGCGAAGGAGACTTATTTTTAGGGGTGAAAGTTCCGGATCAGAGATCTGTGGCCAAAGAATATTATTCAAAAATAAGCCTAGAGGGCCTAAGTACTTTGCTGTCGTCAAAATATCACGAACACAGGCTTACCGCACTTTTCATGCTGATCTCCAAGTTTGAAAAAACGAAAGATAAGGCAGTGAAAGAAGAAATCATTGCGTTTTATCTGGATCATCTTCCGCATGTCAATAACTGGGATCTGGTAGATTCAAGCTGTTATAAAATTTTAGGGAGATATGCCTATGAAAATGGTCAGGAAGAGCTGTTGAGGAATCTTTCGGACTCTCAAGAAATGTGGCATAAGAGAATTGCTGTGGTGGGCACGATGCATTACGTAAAAAAAGGATCTTTTGAACTGACTAAAGAATTTGTGACCAAAAATCTGAGACATCCTCATGATCTGATGCATAAAGCAAACGGATGGTTGCTTCGGGAAATGGGACAGAAAAATGAATCCGAGCTAATCCATTTTTTAAATAAACATTATCAGGAGATGCCCAGAACCTGTCTGAGATATGCCATCGAAAAGCTGGATGAAGAAGTAAGACAGGATTATTTGAAAGGCAGAATTTAAAAAAAAATGGTTGTTTTCAGTGAAATAACAGAGTCCATAAAGTATTTTCAAACGGAATTAAGTAGTTTTGTGTTTTAAAACTCAATTATGAAAAATTTTCTGAAGCTGTTTGTACTGCTTTTTCCTTTATTATTACTGACCAGCTGTTTTGATATTTTGGATAAAGTGAATGTGAAAGCTGATGGAACCGGAGAATACACTATTATTCTAAACGCCAGTAAAAGCAAAACAAGACTGGCTTCCATCTCTAAAATGGAGACCATTAATGGAAAAAAGATTCCAAAAAAGTCTGAAATTGAAAATAAAATCAATGAGGCTGCCAAAATTTTCAAGGGAACACCGGGAATCAGCAATGTAAAAACCTCGATGGATTTTGACAATTACATCATCAAATTAAGCTGTAATTTTAAACAGATAGAAAATATCAACGCCGGACTTGAACAGCTGAAGGCAAAACATATCCTTGGCAAAATGATTCCCACACAGATTTACAGTCAGAGTCTTCAAAAGAAGTCATTGACCAGAAACAAGGTGAATACTTTTAAGGCAGATTATGATAAGATGGGGAAGGCAGACAGAGAAGTCTTCAATGATGCAAAATATACCTCCATCATGCAGTTTGAAAATACGGTAAAATCTCAAACCAACAACTCTTATGTACTGGCTCCGAATAAAAAAGCAGTGAAGCTGGAAGCGGATATTTTAGACCTTATTTTTCAAAAAAAACAATTACAAAACACGATATTATTTCAATAAATTCTAACACTCAACCATGAAATCCATTCTATTAAAAACACAAACAATTACTTTCGTACTTTTTGGTTTTATGCTTGTTTTCGCACAAAAAAGCATGAAACTTCCCACTGATGCCGTATTTTATATGGAAATCAACGGGAAACAACTCAATCAGAAAATCAATTGGCAGAAGCTTAATCCTTTACTGCACGAGTTAAGCAAAAAGAGCGAAGAAAAATCCTCGTGGAATGACTATTCCAAAACAGGGATTAAATATGATGCTACACAATATCATTACGCCAGTTTTAATGATTCTATACAAACGTATACCACTCATTTTATTGTAGACAATAAAGAGAAATTCCAGGAGTTCATCAACTCTACCAAAAGAAAAGGCCTGGAAATTTCTAAGAAAAAGAACTATTCGTTTGTAGATATCAACGATAATATCTTTGTGGCCTGGAACAATGATCGTGCTGTTTTGAGTATGGTGAATTATACCAAACCTTATAAAGCTCTGGAATGGGATGCTGAAGTAGATAGTGCTGCGACAGCGGCTGTTGAGGCTGCTGCTGTAGCGGACAGTGCTTATGCCATAGAGCCGGAAAAACCTTTCGATTACAAAGAAGAAATCATCAACCTGAAGGATGAGATCAAATATTTAAAAGATAACATCAGAGAAAATAACAAGGAGATTACCAGAATTCAGAAAGATATCAAGTATCTGGAAAAGAATCATAAATATCCGAAGGAAAACGTTGATACGCAGCATTCTGAAGGTGAACCGGATGTTTATCCTAAAGAAGAGGAGTATGTAGAACCTGCAGTAGATTCTGCATATCAGAAAGAACTGGACTCCATGAATATTGAGAATTTCAAGATCGTCAAGAAAATTGCAGAAGATCGTTTTGATCAGTATTTCAGTTCCAATTTAGAACTTGAAGTTCCTAAATCCATGCTCAATTTCAGAGACCCGAATTCTGATGTGTTCGTCTACACAGATTACGGGAAAATGGTGAATGACGGGATCTACGGAAAAATGATGAAGCAACTGGAATTTTGGCAGTTCCTGAGAAATGTATACAATTCAGATTCATCTTACAATTTATATTTTGATAAAGACAAAGTAAAGCTGGTGAATAATTATCAGCATAAAAATCCGGAAACCCAGAAAACGATTTCATCCGTTTATAAAGGGAAGAAGAACAAAAAACTGGCAGAACTTATCAATGAAAAAAGCATTGGTTACTACGTAATGAATGTCAATGGAGCTAAATCTTTTGACATGATGTACAGCCTGCTTCAGGATTCAGGAGAAGGCGAATATAAAAAGGAGATGGAACTGGTGATGGAAACCATGAAAATTATTCTGGATGAAGAAGCTATCGCTAAAATAGCCCCAGGAAACGGAATTTTTGTACTGAATGAATTAAAATCCAAAAAGGTAGATTATACAGACTACGAATATGATGATGACTACAATGAAAAAGAAGTAAAGAAAACTAAAGATGTAGCCGTTCCGAATTTTACGTTTGCTTTTGCAACAGAAAACGAAGGCTATTGGAACCGTGTGTTCAATGTAATGGCTACCAATAAACATTTGTCTAAGAAATTCTCAAAAATCGGAAACTTTTACTCATTTAAGGATGAAAAAGGGGACGGATATATGGATCAATTGTACATGACGGTAAAAGATGGGATCGTGTATCTGACAAGTTCTACAGACAATATTACCCCTCAAAGCCAATCTGATATTTCTAAACAATGGGCTAAAGATTCATCTAAATATCCGTTATCCGGAAGACTGGATATGCAGAAACTTATGATCGGCTTGGAAAAAGAATTTAAAACACCTTCTGAAAGAAAAACATTGGATCTGTTCAGAAAAAATGTAGGTGAAGTTTACTTCAGAACTGAAGTAAAAGGAGAAAGTTTCGAAACAGAAATAGATTATAACATCAAGAATTCTTCGGAAAACAGCCTGATGTATTTCTTTGATCTGTTTGATGAAATTTTTAAAATTAAAGAATCAGAAAAGAAGCCTCAAATCCTGTAAATGAACAAAAAGAAACTTATTGCCCCGTTAATTCTTTTACTCGCAGCCGCGATTTATTTTGTGTTTTTTTATACAGACAAAACATTAAAGCTGGTCCCTAGAAATGCAGATGCGGTTGTTTTAATCGATGTGAAAAAATTAACGAGGCAATATATTTCAAACCTGGTTGTGCATCCCTCAAAATGGTCGGGAAGCAAAACAAAAGATAAAAAGGAGATTTCGTTAAAAGATTCAGGCATCAGAATTCCGGATTTTTTACAGATTTTCCATCTCAAAGACACCAGATTCTCGGAATGGTACAGCGTGGTTGAACTGAAAGACCCGCAAAAATTCATCACTTTTTTAAAAAACCATCATTTTGTAAACAAAGGGAAAGACCTCTTCCAGAAAGATCAGATTTTCATTAAGATAGAAGGTGAAAACGGAATCATAGGAACTTCCGCTTCAGCTTTTGAGACTATCAAAAATCAGCTCTTCCAATCTTCCGGAAAAAATACGCTGACTGCCGATCAGTTTATTGCTCATACCGCAGGAAGTATCTCCTTCATTTCAGGACAGAAAATTCAGAATTTTTCTATCGAATTAAAAGCAGATGAAATTGAAATAAAGAATACAACAGATGTCGGAACTTTAGCTTCTCTTATTTCAGAAGTTCAGAAAAAAAATCACTTTTTAGAAGCAGAATTAGATGCCCGTAATGTGAAAAATTACGCCCGATTTTTCAATAAAAGCTTAATAGACTCCTCTCAAATCAATTATTTTAAAGCAACCGCTGATCTTGAGCAGGTGAATGATACCGTTATCAGCTACGGCTATGACGATAATTTTAATGAAATCGAGAAAAAAACCGTTCAGAAAATTATTCAGCCCAATTATGCGATTAATCTTCAGAGTTCTGTTCCCGAAAAAACATGGGAATATTTTCAGCATAAAAAATGGATCAATGCCCAGAATCAATTCACAGCGATTCCTTTTCAACCCAACCATATCGATAGACGGAGCGGAGGGCTTGTCATTCAATCTACAAGGAAACCGGTATCTTTATCCCCAAATCTTGCACAAAATTATATCTTCATCAAAAATAGCCCATTGCTCCTCTCATCGTTAAGTATTTTAACATCAACAGAGAAAAAACTGCTTTCAGACCTTGAGTATATATTTTACGGAAATAAAGCAGAAAATTATTGGGTGAAGATCAAAGCTAAGAAGGGAAAACTGCCTTTAATTTTAAGATGGTAAAAATCCTGTAATCCTAAAAAACTGACTGAGTATTAATGACTTTATCTGAAATTGCATTACTGAAAACGTTCACCCATTATTTTTTACATCTGGTTTTTCCGGTTTTCATTGTCCTGATCTTTTTCCGCAAAAACTGGAAAAAAGCATACCTTATTATGCTGGCCACGATGCTGGTAGACCTGGACCATATTTTTGCCAATCCGGTGTTCAATCCATCAAGAAACAGCATAGGTTTTCATGTTTTACATTCCTATTATGCCATGGCGGTGTATTTTTTGCTGTTCTTTTTTAAGGGAAATATCAGAATTGTAGCCATTGGTCTTTTGTTTCATATGCTGACGGATTTTCTGGATTTTAACCTGTGGGTGCACTAAGAGGATGGAAGAAGGAGGCTGGAAGTTAATATTCAGTTTTAATATCAATTGCGGTGATAGTAAATTAACAAAGTAGGATGTAAAAGAATAAAAAGGGAGTAGTGGTTATCCTTTATGACCCCAATAACTTCTCTCTTCCAACTTCAGACTTCTTACTTATTAGATTAAAATATGATTAATATTTTCTTTTGATATTTCAAATTTCATAGATTTTTTGTATTTTGTAGACACTTTATGAGATTAAAAGAACTTTTACATTATACGTATATTTTTCCTGTTTTAGCGGTAGGATATTATTTTTCCGGACTGATGGGGGGCGGAGTTTTTTATGATATTATCGCAGGACTTCTGCTTACCGGAAGTGTTTTATCCGCAGTACATCACGCAGAAGTGGTGGCTCACAAAGTAGGGGAACCGTTCGGAACGATCATTCTTGCCTTATGTATTACCATTATTGAAGTTGCGCTGATCATCTCGCTCATGGTCGCCGGCGGAGATCAGGCGATCACGCTGGCCAGAGATACCGTTTTTGCTGCCGTCATGATTATTCTTAACGGAATTCTGGGGATTTGTATCCTTGTGGGTGGCGTTAAATATCATGAACAGTTCTTTGCAAGAACTTCTGCGACAACCTATTTAGTGAGCATTGTTTCCATTCTGGTGCTTACTCTGGTTCTTCCCAATTTTACTTCAAGTGTCAACGGACCTTTCTATAACGAAGCTCAGCTTATTTTTATTTCCATTGCGTGTCTTGTGATCTACGGAGTCTTTCTAATGGTGCAGACCGTGCGTCACAGAAGCTACTTTATCGTTCCCGATGAACATCCTGAGGCGCATTATATCCCTTCATTAAATAAAACGCTGATAAGCTTTGGCTTTTTGGTCGTATGTCTTGTTATTGTAGTGTTGATGGCTAAAGGACTTTCCGGAACCATAGAAGGAATGGTACAGAGCATAGGTGCTCCGAAATCGTTGGTTGGGGTAATAATTGCAGGTGTTGTGCTTCTTCCTGAAGGAGTGGCTGCCATACGTGCCGCAAGAAGCAATCAGATACAGTCCAGTTTAAATCTGGCATTGGGGTCTGCGTTGGCAAGTATCGGACTGACTATCCCGGCAGTATCTACCGTTTGTATTGTGTATGATATTCCATTGGTTTTAGGGCTTGATAAAAAAGATATTATTCTGCTTTCACTATCCGTATTTATTGTCATGCTTTCTTTAAGCCGCGGAAAAACGAATGTCCTGTATGGAACTGTTTTATTGGTGAATCTTGCCGCCTATATCTTTACGGTCATCGTCCCATAACATTCCTCACTAGCAAACTCTCAAACCCAAAACTCTCCGACTCTCAAACTTGTATCACAGCCTCCTCGCGAGCTCCATTTTAAAAGCCATCAGCTTAGCAATATTTTCGGATTTATAAATGGCCATTTCGGCATTTTCTCCGACGAAATTCTCTTCAATCGTTGTTCTCCAAAGCTCAAGCCAACGGTCAAAATGCTTCTGCTCCATAGCCTGGATTTCGTTGATTGGAAAATGGACTCCCATAGGATTTCCTTTGTAGCTCATCTGCCCAAACAGAATAGATTCCCAGAATGAATACATTTTCGGAAGGTGCTTGTCCCAGTCTACTTTCGCGACATCGCTGAAGAAAAATCCAATCGTCTCATCTTTAATAACTTTGGTGTAAAATGAGTTAACAAGGTGTTCAATATCCTCTCTTGATTCCAATTTTTTCATATTTCAAAAGTACTGCAAAATCAAATTAAAAATTCAATCATCAGCTTGATAAATTTCATGAAAACAATATTTTATCTTTGCATGGTAAAAGGGATACATCGCAAAAAAGCAAATTTGTTTTTTTGAGGTTAATCTGAACAAAAAATAAATCATATAAAATGGCAAGAGGCTTCAGACAGAAGATTCGTCAGAAAAACACTGAAAACAGTGGTTTTGGAAGCAATGCATCCGGAAGGTTCATCAATAAAGACGGGCTTCCGAATGTAAAGCGAAGAGGCGTAAATGTATTCAACAGACTGAGCTGGTATCATACCATGCTGAACCTGTCGACTTTCCGTTTCCTATCCTATCTGGTAATCGCATATATTCTGATTAATCTGGTATTTGCGATGATCTATTACCTCATTGGAGTAGAGCACCTTACCGGAATCGATAAAAGTGATCCGCTGAACGAGTTCATTGATGTGTTTTTCTTCAGTTCGCAGACCTTTACCACCGTAGGGTACGGGAGGATTGCGCCTGTAGGCTTTACAGCGAGTCTGGTGGCTACTTTTGAAGCTTTTCTGGGATTGCTTACCTTTGCCATTGCAACGGGACTTTTCTACGGAAGATTTTCACGGCCGAGAGCTTACCTGAGGTTTTCGGATATTGCTGTTATTGCTCCGTTCAAAGAGTCGCGGGCTTTGATGTTCAGGCTGGCACCTTTTAAAAATAATGCTTTGACTGATGCTGATGTCATTGTTTCTGCAGCTATTGAAGTCATAGAAAACGGGTCTCCGAAAAGTAATTTTTATTCTTTAAAGACCCATTTAAGCAAAATCAATACGCTGGCACTGAACTGGACAGTGGTTCATGAGATCAAAGAAGACTCACCATTTTACGGCTTTTCGGATGAGGATTTTAAGAATACGGATATTGAGATTATTGTTCAGGTCCGTGCCTTTGATGAAGTCTTTTCCAATACTGTGGTGCAGAGATCTTCGTATGTCTCGAAAGAGATTGTGTATGGAGCTAAATTTACCCCGATGTACTACCCGGATACCAATGATCAGACAACGATATTGGATCTGGATAAAATTAACGAATACCAAAAAACAGACCTTCCGGCTATGGCCGAGGATAATGAATAAATGAATTTAGACCTTTATAAAAAACAGGCTTTACAGAAGCAGAAGGAACATAAAAAGTTTCTGGAAGGACTGAAAAAGAAACCACCCAAAAACCTTGATTATATAGTCCAGGAGACCCATGATGAAGTTTTTGATGAAGTAGATTGCCTTCAATGCGCCAATTGCTGCAAAACAACCGGACCTTTATATACCGAAAAGGACATCGAACGCATTTCCAAGCATCTGCGCATGAAGCAGGTTGATTTCGAATCAAAATTTTTAAGGGTAGATGAAGATAATGACAAGGTACTTCAAAATCTTCCCTGTTTTTTCCTGAATAATGACAATACTTGCTCCATCTATGAAGTAAGGCCGAAAGCCTGTCGTGAATACCCGCATACAGACCGGAAAAAAATCTACCAGATCAACGATCTGATGCTGAAAAATACAGTGATCTGTCCCGCTGCATTTGAATTCGTTGAAAAGATGATGAAGAATATTTCAAAATAAATCCTACTTTGTAAAATCTCTTAAATAATAATAAAGTACGTTAAATAAGACTCTTACACATAATTTAATAAAAACTGTGTCGTTTAATTTAAACAACCATTTAAATATTGTATTATGAAAAAGTTAGTTTTAACAGCAGCGTTTACTTTAGTCGGCGTAATCGCAGTATCGGCACAAACACAGACACAACCGCAAAAGCCAGCCGATACCACCACTAATAACCAGACCACTCAAACTCAACAGCAGAATACACAAACGGGCAGTTCTACTGATGCTCAGAAACAAAATACCACTGCTACTGCAACGGTAGATGCAGCAGCCACTCCGGCCACAACAGTTGATGCTACGGCCACAGTGAATGCAGAGACTACTACAGATGCTGCAAAACCTTCAGAAGCCACAAGAGCAGAAAGAAAAGCTAAGAAAAAAGCAAAGTCATCGAAGTAAATATTGAACAAAGTAGAAAGGAAATCCTAGGGCGTAATGTCTCAGGATTTTTTATTGGTAATCAATTAATCAAAGTATTATTTATGTATATTTCCTGTTGAGGAAAAATATAACAGAAACCAACCAGGCCAACAGCCTTTTTATTCAATGAAAAGATTAAACCCTTCGATTAAGCATCATTTACTGATAGGAATCCTCCTCGGTATCTGGCTTTTCATCTTCGCTTTTCTTATAAGACCATTTGATGATGGAACAATAAGCCTTAAAGTATGGGTTCTTATCAGTACCGGATTTAGCTTGATTGCTTTTCTATGTTATGGTGTACTGGCAGTAATTCAGAAAAGGATTTATTATAAACGGTCAGAATGGAACGTTGGATTTGAAATAATGAGCCTCATTTTTTTTCAACTTTTTTACGCGATAAGTACATATGGGTTTTATAAAAGTCCTGTTTTAGATGGAGGATATGATTTCCTTGAATTTGTAAGTACAATTACCCTTAAATTAGCTTTAATTTCCACGCCAATATTAGTTTTGGCCAGGATGTACGTTGTTACATTAATTCCTGCCAGGGATGATCGTATCATAATCAGAGGGGAGAATAAACTGGATATTTTAAACATTAAAAAAAGTGATTTAATCTGTGTTTCCAATGCACAAAATTATGTTGAAATTTTCTTTATAGACGGTAATGATTTAAAAACAAAGCTTATTCGAAGTACTCTAAAAAAAATTCAGAGTGACTGTGATTTTTTGATTCAGGTTCATCGTTCCCATTTAATAAATCCGTCTCATTTTAAGGCCTGGAAAAATCAGGATACCATTTTTCTTACCCAGCTTGAAATACCTGTTTCTAAAAATTACAGGGAACGTTTACTATCCTTATAATTTTCGTACCTAAAACCTCATATTTTATCCCTAACTCCTGAAATCACATGGTTTCAGGGAGCATTTGTATTTATTTTGCCTTTCAAATAAAAATAAATAATTTATGAAAAAGCTCTGGGTCAGGAGAGTTCTGTATTCTGTTATGCTATTGTCAGGCGTTCTTATTTTTGGATTTATGTGGGCAGATCATGAATTAAATAAGGTCTTGGGTAAGGGTACGAAGGTTGTAGATTTCTCTTCAATGATTAAACCGTCAAAAATAATTCAGATACGGAATGTGAATGTCCTGTCAGAAGATTGCAGTCATTTTATTAAGAACCAGAATGTCCTCCTTAAGGATGGCGTGATCGTTCAGTTAGGCGAAAATCAGATAGTGAATGGAATGGTTACCAGTATTGACGGTAGAGGAAAGTATCTTATTCCAGGCCTTGTAGACAGTCATGTTCATTTAAAAGAAAGCAAAAACGATTTGTTTTTATACCTGGCTAATGGGGTGACCTACATTAGAGAAATGGCAGGCCAGCCGGTTATTTTAGAATGGAGGAAATCAATACGTAAAAACGGTCTCGGGCCGCGAATGTTTATTGCATCTCCACCCATATTTAGTGAAAAAGGATTAGCGGGTTATTATTACGCTTGGACAAGACAGTCTATTAATTTTTCCAATAAAGGCGATGCTCAAAAAGCAATCCGTAAAATAAGCAAACAAGGTTATGATGCCGTTAAAATGTACGGTTTTGTGAATCCGGAAATGTTTAAAACAACCATAGAAATGGGCAGAGAAAATCACATTCCGGTTATCGGGCATATCCCATTGATTAATTTGGATACTTTTTATCAGTCAGGTCAAATTGAGGTGGCTCATATTGAAGAAATTACAGTTAAGACGATCGATGAATTTGGAAAATCCATTTCTGAAAATCCGGAAGAATACCTCAGCTTTCTCAAAATACGTTCAGGGCAGATAGCAAGAAAATTGAAGGATAAAAACATCAGTGTTACTTCAACGGTTTGGTTATCTGAAAGTTTTATCGGTCAAAGATTTGATTTAAAGTCTAAACTTAAAGAAATTGAATTAAAGTATGTCAATCCCCCCATTATTGAAGGAACTCCACTTTACAAACTGGGCTGGTTACCAGGTAAAAACGGATACGAATATGATGGAAAAGATGAGCCTGCAGCAAAGAAACGGTCATTGACTTTTTGGAAGACGTATGTAGAAGCGATCCACATGATGGCAAAGGCTTTGACAGATCATCAAGTGACCATTATGGCCGGAACGGATGCTAACGTAGCTACTGTTGTTCCCGGGTTTTCTCTTCACAATGAGCTGGAGTCTTTATCTAATTCAGGGATGACCAATTCACAGGCGATTTACTCCGCGACTGTTGCGCCGGGCAATTGGATGAAAAGTAAAACAGGAAAAATAAAAGTGGGATATTATTCGGATCTGGTACTGCTTAGTAGAAATCCATTGGAAAATATTAAAAATACAAAGACTATCGAATACGTGTTTTTTAATAAGTATGTAATTAACAAGAAACAAATCAAAACCATTCTGAAAGCTATAGAAGATGCAAATAATGAAAACAGAAATATAAAAACCAATGAATATTTAAAGTAATAGATAGGAAAGCTTCTTGGAATTCAATTGGTTTTTTAGTCCTCACAAAATAAAAAAAGCGCTGTACATGTACAGCGCTTTCTCCTTTCACTTTTTACTTTTTTCCCATTATCCCGGGAACAGGCTTTATCAAAAAAGGTTGGGAACATTCCCAACCTTTATTATTTTTTATACTACTCCCTGAGCGAGCATTGCTTCTGCAACTTTCACGAAGCCGGCAATGTTTGCCCCTTTCACGTAGTTTACATAGCCATTTTCATCTTTTCCGTAGTCTCTGCAAGCCTTGTGGATTCCGATCATGATCTCTTTCAGTCTTGCGTCAACTTCTTCAGAAGTCCAGTTAAGACGGATAGAGTTCTGTGTCATCTCAAGACCTGAAGTAGCAACACCTCCAGCGTTGGAAGCCTTACCAGGCGAGAATAAGATTTTATTATCTAAGAAATAGTTGATTGCATCTAAAGTAGAAGGCATATTAGCCGCCTCAGTAACGCAAACACACCCGTTTTCTACCAAAAGTTTAGCATCTTCAAGATCCAGTTCATTTTGAGTGGCAGAAGGGAATGCTACATCACATTTAACCTCCCAAGGACGTTTTCCAGCGTGGAACTCGGCAGAAGGATATTTCTTAGCATAGTCTTCCGCTCTGTTGTTTCCGGAAGATCTAAGTTCTAACAAATAATCAATTTTTTCTCCGCTGATACCATCTTTATCATAGATGTATCCATCAGGACCAGAAACCGTTACTACTTTAGCACCAAGCTCAGTAGCCTTCTTGATTACTCCCCAAGCTACGTTTCCGAAACCAGATACACTTACAATTTTACCTTTGAAAGTTTCATTGATCGTCTTAAGCATTTGCTCTGCGAAGTATACCACACCGTATCCTGTAGCTTCAGGACGGATCAGTGAACCTCCGTACGCAAGACCTTTTCCTGTAAGTACTCCTGTAAATTCGTTTCTTACTTTTTTGTATTGTCCGAAAAGATATCCGATCTCTCTTGCTCCTACACCAATGTCTCCTGCAGGTACGTCTGTTTCAGGACCAATATGCTTGCATAATTCAGTCATGAAAGCCTGGCAGAAACGCATTACTTCCATATCAGATTTTCCTTGTGGGTCAAAATCTGAACCTCCTTTACCTCCTCCCATCGGAAGAGTCGTCAATGAGTTTTTAAATACCTGCTCGAAAGCTAAGAATTTAAGAACTGAAAGGTTTACAGTAGGATGGAAACGAATTCCTCCTTTGTATGGTCCAATCGCAGAGTTCATTTGGATTCTGAATCCTCTGTTTACCTGGATCTCTCCTTTATCATCAACCCATGGAACTCTGAAGATAATGATTCTTTCAGCTTCAGCCATTCTCTCTAGAAGCTTCATTCCCGTATATTCCTTTTTGGTCATAATAAACGGAATTACAGTCACAGCTACTTCTTTTACGGCTTGTAAAAATTCTGGTTCATTAGGATTTTTTGCTTCAATCTTGGCAATAAACTCCTGGATTTTCTGGTCAATATTATATTGTTCCATATATTAGGGTTGATTATTATTGTCAACAAATTTAATTTTTTTTTCAAGATTCACAATACTGTATTTCAACATTGCTGAAAATTAAATAATAATGTCCCGAAATATTATTAAATTGATAATTAATGATCAAATTTTGTTGAAAATTAAAAGTTAAGTCTCAAATAATGCAATATTAAGAAATCGTTAATTCTCAAATTACGGTAAATTGCCTCCCGGAATATGATTTTACTTTCCCCAAAAGCTCTAATTCCAAAATTACCGGAAGAATTTTATAGGAAGGCATCGAAATCATCTGTGCCAGATCGTCCAGAGATACCTGAGGATTGGCTTTTATGCACTCATAAACGGTTTCTTGATTTTCAGTAAGTTGTATACTTATCTCATTAAATGAGAACAGATCGGCTACTTTCTCTTTTGAATGATTAAAGCCCAACGAATCCATAAGATCTTTTATGGAAGAAATAGCTGATGCTTTATTCTGGAAAATCAATTGATTGCACCCCTGGCTGTATGGATCTGTGATCTTTCCGGGCAATGCGAAAACTTCCCGGTTATAGTCATTGGCAAAGGCAGCGGTGCTTACAGATCCTCCTCCGAATCCGGTCTCCACAACGATGGTTGAAGGGGAAAGCCCTGCTATAATTCTGTTTCTCTGAATGAAATTTTCACGGTCCGGTTTTCGGGATGAATTGAACTCGGTGAGCAGCGCGCCACCCTCTTCCAGAATCTTTTCGGACAGTTTTTTATTTTTGGAAGGATACAGCATATGAAAACCGTGAGCCAGCACAGCGGCCGTAGGAATTTTACATTGAATAGATTGTTCATGAACCTCTTTGTCAATACCAAGAGCTAATCCACTGACAGAGATATATTTGGAAGCCTTTGTAGCTTCGAAGAACTCCCCAATAAACTGTTTCCCGTACAAAGTCATATTTCGGGTTCCCACAATGCTGATCTTCTGCAAAGAATCATCAAATTTCCCTTTTTGGTAAAGGACAGCAGGAGCGTCATCACATTCACTGAGTAAATAAGGAAGCTCATTGAGATGCCTCAACATAATTTTGATATTGTTCTTTTCGCAGAATTGTATTTCTTTTTCTGCAAATTTCAAATAGTCTTCATTTCCGATATCAGCGACTGTTTTCCGGCCTATACCATCCGCTTTGTTATACTCTTTTTTTGCTGTTTTCCAGGCTTCTTCAGCACTTCCGAAAGTTCGTACAAGTTTATGGAAATTGATGTCGCCAATCAGGCTGCATTCACGCAGGGCGATTGCATACAGGTGTTCTTCAGAGACCATGTGTGTTTTTTATCAAAAGTAATAAAATAACCTGAGTTGAATATTGTCAGGAAGCCTGAAGTTTGATGAGGAAAGTTATTGATCACCTAATGAATAGCCATAGGTCAGTTTTTATTACTTTTTTAATAGGACTCACCAGAACTTTCGATAACTTTAAGATATACTAAGTCTAATAGTAACTTCCAACCTTCCTCTCCGAGCGTCCAGTTCAATTTTATTTCCTTCTTAATTCTTCCAAATGATCCCAAATGTCATCTCTTTTTTTATAAGGTAGTTCTAGGAAGTCGTCCGGATGATTTTCCTTGTATTCCTGCCATAGTTTATCATCTTTTTCGCTGTAATAATTAGGAAATTCCCAGATGTATTTTTTCTTTCTTCCCCCAACATTTTTAAACGCAAAAGCAATAATACTTCCTACAACAGCTCCCGAAAGATGAGCCTGCCATGAAATCTTACTTGGTTCCTGCAGATTGTAAAATAATTCTTCCGGAAACATTCCCCAAATCAAACTACCATAGTACAAAACGACAAGAAGAGATATGGTAAGCAGCTTCGTATTCCATTTGAAAACGCCGCTGAAGAACAGGAAGAATGCAAGGACGTATACCACTCCGCTGGCACCAATGGTGCAGGTGTACATATAGTCGCCCGTAATGATGTCTATTGGAGGCAACATCCATACAAGAAGTCCTGTAGCCAGCCAGCCGATAAGAAAGACTTTATTGGCCACTAATGGGTAAAACTGGTACAGAAGAAAAAGAAGGACAGCTACCGGAATGGAGTTTCCTATGATATGATCAATATTTCCGTGCAGAAGGGGAGCCGTAACGATTCCCAGCAAGCCTTCCGGCAACAGAGGTATAATAGCCCCAAAACAGCTTTGAAAAAAGCCCTGCATCTGCAGAAAGTAGCCGAACCACATGGCCGAAAGCATCAGCAATGGGGTTATAACAGCTCTTTTGGAAATTATATTTTTAAACATGTGGAGAGTACGTCAAATCAAAAGCCAATGATAAATTTCGGAAAATTTGTCGATGTATTCTGATCAGGCCTGTTTAATTTAAGACAAAAGGTTTCAATTTTAACAGATGAAGCTTAATATTTTGACATTGAATGTATTAAAGTGGCTTGTTTTTGGTTGGTTAAAGAGAGTTTAGCCTGTTTATGGGTTTTTATAAGCCAATATTTGCTTTAAAAAAAATTATATTAATATTTTTGTAATGAAAATCATGTAAGATAATGAAGAAGTTTTTATTGATTCTTTCCTTTTTTATGGGGATTTATGCAAGTGCACAAGAAGAATTGAAAAAAGATTCAGTAATCGTAGATACGGTAAAATACTGGTCGGTATTAGGGAAAAATAGTTTAATGATCAATCAGGCTGCCTTTTCGAACTGGGCTGGTGGAGGGGCCAACAATGTAGGCTGGCTTGCCGGGGTGAATTACAATATCACTTATGAAAAAGACAATGATCTCTGGGAGAATATTATCGCCCTGGATTATGGTCAGAATGACACCAAAGGCCTTGGTGTAAGGAAAACACAGGACGTGATCAATATTTCCACCAATTACGGGCGTAAATTTTCCAAAAGCTGGTATTTCTCTTTGGGTGCGGGCCTGCAGTCGCAGTTTGCCGCCGGATATGAAGACGGAAATAATCCTGCTGCCAAAAAGATTTCCAATTTTATGGCTCCCGGTTATCTGAATGTCGGTATGGGGATCACGTATAGGCCTAATGATAATTTGACGGTAACAATGCGTCCTACCAACGCCAGATGGACCTTTGTTTTAGATAAAGAACTCCAGTTTGCAGGAAGTTACGGTTTGAAAAATGACGGTGATACTTCGCTATTACAATTCGGTTTCCTTGGAACGGCGCTATACAAGGTGAAATTAATGGAGAATGTCCATATCACCAATACGGCTTCCGTATTTTCCAATTATCTGGATCATCCTGAGAGGTTTGTTCTTGCCTACGGAGCTGCTGTCAACTTTAAAGTGAATAAGTTTATTTCATCCAATATTACCTTAGACCTTCTGTATGACCATAATCAGATCCAGAAAACACAGCTGAAACAGACTCTGGGGATAGGATTCGCGTACATCTTGAATAACGGGGTAAAACGTTCAGACCGTAAAGACAGCCAATGGTGGATTAAGAAATAGAGTACATCGCATATTAAATAGAAAGTGCTTTAGTACGAGGCTTTTTTTCGTCACACAATTAAAGGTATTTTTAAGTATTGATAAGTTCATTTCTTCGCTTTTATAGATGTTTTTTGGTGGTAACATGCCTGTTTATAATGGATTAAACAATAATTTTTATATTTCAATGGTGGGCGACTATTTTTTTAACAAAAATTATATGTATATTTTTGTAACGAAAAATTCTTACTTATGAAAAAATTTTTATTGGCCGCATCTGTATCTATTGGAGTATGCACAATGGCTCAGGAGGCTAAGCCTGATGCCGCTACAGCAGATACTGTAAAAGCATGGTCTATCCAGGGACAAAACACACTAATGCTCAATCAGGCTGCCTTTTCAAACTGGGTTGGTGGTGGAGCCAACAATGTTGGATGGCTTGCCGGAGTGAATTATAACCTTACCTATGAAAAAGGCAAAGACCTTTGGGAAAACATTATTATTCTGGGCTATGGCCAGAACAATACAAAAGGTATTGGTACCAGAAAGACGCAGGATGTGATCAATCTATCGACTAATTACGGGAGGGAATTTGCCAAGAATTGGTATATTTCAGGAGGTATAGGTCTTCAGACGCAATTTGCCGGTGGTTATGAAGATGGAAATAATCCCGGAGCCAAAAAGATCTCCAATTTTATGGCTCCGGGATATCTTAATATCGGTGCGGGGGTTACTTACCGTCCCAATGATAACTTTACGATGACGCTTCGTCCTGCCAATGCCAGATGGACTTTTGTTCTGGATGAAGATCTTCAGACAGCAGGAACGTACGGGCTTAAAAATGACGGAGATTCTTCTCTTTTCCAGTTCGGTTTTCTGGGGACAGCGATATATAAGATCAAAATCATGGAGAACATTAATCTGACGAATACGGCTTCTGTGTTTTCCAACTATCTTGACCATCCTAGCAGACTGGTTCTTGGATACAGCGGAATTCTTAATATGAAGATCAATAAGTTTATTTCAACCAATATTACGCTGGATCTGTTGTATGACCACAACCAGATCCAAAAAACACAGCTTAAACAGACTTTGGGAGTTGGTTTCGCCTATAATATCGATAACGGGAGAAAACGTTCTGATAAGAAAGATAATCAGTCCTGGATGAAGAAATAATTCTGCACCGGGTATCAATAAAAAAGCACTTCAAATGAGAAGTGCTTTTTTTGGTATCAATTTATATAAGTCTTAAAACTCTAAATCCACTTTCAGCTTTTCAGCTAAAAGTTTCGAAATTTTTTCTTTAAGCGGCTCAATGTCAATATTCTGCATCGCATCATTCGCGAAAGCATATAAAAGCAATGCCTGAGCTTCTTTCTTAGAAATTCCTCTTGCTCTCAGATAGAACAGGGCATCTTCGTTCAGCTGGCCTACTGTACAGCCGTGAGAACATTTTACGTCATCTGCAAAGATCTCCAACTGAGGTTTGGTATCAATCGTCGCTCCTTCGCTTAAAAGGACGTTGTTGTTCTGTTGGTAAGCATTTGTTTTCTGAGCCAATTTATCTACGAAAACCTTTCCATTGAAAACTCCATGGGCATTTCCGTCGAAAATACCTTTATAGTTCTGGTAGCTTTCGCAGTTCGGGAAATTGTGGTGAACTGCTGTATGGTGATCCACCAGCTGATCTTTCCCAATAATCGTGATTCCGTTCATAAACGAATTAATATTGCTTCCGTTATGAATGAAGTCCAAATTGTTTCTTACCAACTTTCCTCCGAAAGTGAACGTATTCACAGTCGTTAAGCTGTCTTTTTCCTGTCTTGCAAAAGTACTGTCGATAAGATATGACGTATTGTTGTCATTCTGAAGCTTGTGCCAGTCTGCTTTTGCATTGGGATAAGTAAAGATCTCTGTCACAGAATTCGTTAGCACATAGGTGCTGTCAAAATTGTGGTGACTTTCTATAACCTCTACCTTAGCGCCTTCTTCTACAATCAGTAAATTTCGTGTATTGTAGAATGTGTTTTCTTCCTGATTCTGAGAAATATAGAAAATGTGGATCGGTTTTTCGATCACTACATTTTTAGGAACTTTCAAAAAGAAACCGTACTTGCAGTAGGCAAGGTTTAAGTTCGTGAAAGCAGTATCTTTAGAAGCAATGGTATTAAAATACTTGTCAAATACTTCTTTGTGTTTCTCATCATTCAAAGCATAGTTGAATGAAAGGAATTCTACGTTCTCGATAGAAACTTTCGAAAGTTCTTTATGAAGTTTACCATTCACAAAAACGATCCAGTCAAAATTCGCTTCACCCAAATGCAGCTGGTCCAGCTGTTCTCTGGTGATATTATGACTTTCTTTAGGGAAAAAATTATAATTTTTCTCTGTGATCTCTTTTACGTTGGTATATCTATATTCTTCGTCTTTTTTAGTCGGAAAACCTGAGTTTTCGAAGTTTTGAAGAGCAGATTTTCTCTCTTCATCCAGAAATCTGTGATGAAGACTCTCCAAAAATTCACCGTGATTGTCAATAATCTGATCGTATAAAGCCATTACTGATATTTCGGCCATCACACCTTATTTTATATATTTAAAAATAACATTATGTACTGCGGGTTTTCCGCATCTTCGGAAAGGATTGATAAAATCCCGTCTGAAAAATTCCTTCTTAGTTAAGAAGCCAGTCGTATCCTTTTTCTTCAAGTTCTAAAGCCAGAGATTTATCACCGGTTTTGATGATTTTTCCGTTGGCAAGAACGTGAACAAAGTCAGGCTGAATATAGTTAAGCAATCTCTGATAGTGAGTAATCAGAAGAACTGCATTTCCTTCGTTTTTAAAGTGGTTTACCCCGTCTGCAACGATTCTCAAGGCGTCGATATCAAGACCTGAATCTGTTTCATCAAGGATTGCCAGTTTCGGATTAAGCATCATCATCTGGAAGATCTCGTTTCTTTTCTTTTCACCCCCGGAGAATCCTTCGTTCAGTGATCTTGAAAGGAAATCTTTTTTTATACCTAATTGCTCAGATTTTTCACGAATCAGGGCAAGCATTTCTTTTGCCGGCATTTCTGACAGTCCGTTTGCTTTTCTTGTTTCGTTTAAAGCAGCTTTAATAAAGTTGGTTACAGAAACTCCCGGAATTTCTATCGGATATTGGAAAGAAAGGAAAATTCCTTTATGTGCTCTTTCTTCAGGAGCATCTTCGCTGATGTTTTCTCCCTGAAAAAGTATTTCTCCGTCCGTTACTTCATAATCTTCTTTTCCTGCAATTACAGAAGAAAGAGTAGATTTTCCAGCTCCGTTCGGTCCCATGATCGCATGAACTTCGCCCGGCTTTATTTCAAGATTAATACCTTTTAAAATTTCTGCGCCGTCTTCAATTCTGGCGTGCAAGTTTTTTATTTCTAACATTTTTATTTGCTAAACAAATTATTTTTGAATTCTATATACTAAACTTTCAGGCTGACCAGGGACATCGTTAAACTTCCCTATATGTGTCATACCTGCCTTTTCCAAAACTTTAACAGAAGCTATATTATCTGGACGAACAATTCCAAATATCTCGTCCTTACCGATGCCGGTAAATCCCAGGTCTATAGCTTTCTTTGTAAACTCTGTTGCATATCCTTTTCCCCATGCTTCCACGGCAAAGCGATATCCAAGATTTAGTTTTTCTTCTTCTCCATACATTTTATAGCTCAAGCCACCAAAGCCGATAATGCTTTTACTTTCTTTTGCTATAATGGTCCAACCTCCAAAATTATATTGATCCCAGTGTTCCAGCATTCTTTTGAATGTATTTTCTGCTTTAGCAGAACTCATAGGTCCACTTGGGTTATACAGATTAGTTTGTGGATCTTTATTAATTTCAAAAAACCTTTCAAAGTCGTTTTCTTCAGGTTTTCTTAAAATTAAGTTTTCTGTAGTCTCCATACTCAAATTATCCAACAGACCCCTCCAGAGAGATTTCTAATAATTTTTGTGCTTCAATGGCAAATTCCATTGGAAGTTTATTCAAAACTTCTTTACTGAACCCGTTGACAATCAATGCGATCGCTTTTTCTGTATTGATCCCTCTCTGATTACAGTAGAAGATCTGATCTTCCCCAATTTTCGAAGTCGTTGCTTCATGTTCCAGCTGAGCAGTAGGATCTTTGATTTCAATATAAGGGAATGTATGTGCACCACATTCATTACCCATCAACAGAGAGTCACACTGTGAAAAGTTTCTGGCTCCTTTGGCAGAAGGCATTACTTTTACCAGACCTCTGTATGAGTTTTGAGATTTTCCTGCGGAGATCCCTTTTGAAATGATCGTTGATCTCGTATTTTTTCCAATATGGATCATTTTTGTTCCTGTATCTGCATACTGGTGATTATTTGTCACAGCGATAGAGTAGAACTCACCGATGGCTCCGTCACCTTTTAAGATACAAGAAGGGTATTTCCACGTTACAGCAGAACCTGTTTCAACCTGTGTCCATGAGATTTTTGCTTTTGTTTCACACAATCCTCTTTTGGTTACAAAATTGAAAACACCCCCTTTTCCTTCTTCATTTCCCGGATACCAGTTCTGAACGGTTGAGTATTTGATCTCAGCGTTATCCATGGCAATCAGTTCCACAACAGCTGCGTGAAGCTGGTTTTCGTCTCTTGAAGGTGCTGTACAGCCCTCAAGATAAGATACATAACTTCCTTCGTCAGCGATCACAAGCGTTCTTTCAAACTGTCCTGTTCCTGCCTGGTTGATACGGAAGTAAGTAGAAAGTTCCATTGGGCATCTTACGCCTTTTGGGATGTAGCAGAAACTTCCGTCAGAAAATACTGCGGAATTAAGTGCTGAATAAAAATTATCTCCTCTTGGAACTACTTTTCCAAGGTATTTTCTTACTAAGTCAGGATGGTTTTTAATCGCTTCAGAAATAGAACAGAAAATAATTCCTTTTTCCATTAAGGTATCCTGAAAAGTTGTTTTAACGGAAACAGAGTCTATTACAATATCGACAGCAACTCCTGAAAGTCTTTTTTGTTCCTCGATATTGATTCCTAATTTTGCAAAAGTCTTCAATAATTCAGGATCCACTTCATCCAGACTTGCCAATTCAGCGTTTACCTTCGGAGCAGCATAATATTTTATGGCTTGAAAATCAGGTTTTTCATATTTAATGTTAGCCCAAGTTGGTTCCGTCATTTTCAGCCAGATTCTGAAAGATTCCAAACGCCATTCTGTCATCCATTCCGGTTCTTCTTTTTTAGCAGAAATGGCACGAACGATATCCTCGTTTAACCCGATTGGGAAATCTTCATAATCGATCTTCGTTTCCCACCCGAATTCATATTTTTTATTTTCAAGATCAACTCTTAGGTCGTCTTCAGTATATTTACTCATTTTAATAGATTTTAGATGTTAGTTTTTAGGCGTTAGTTTTTGCAATGAGCTTATTTCTAACTTCCGGTTTCTAACTTCTAATTATAAAGAAAAACTCTCTCCACAACCACACGTTCTGGATGCATTAGGATTGTTGAAAACAAACCCCTTTCCGTTTAATCCTCCTGAATATTCAAGGATTGTTCCTGCTAAATAAAGGATAGACTTTTTCTCAACAATAATTTTCACATCATTGTCTTCAAAAACTTGATCTGTGTCTGTTTTTTGATTGTCAAATCCCAAAACATACTCTAAACCAGAACATCCTCCACTTTTTACCCCTACTCTTATATAATCTTCAGCAGGGTTGAAGCCATCTTCCGACATAAGTTGGATGGCTTTTGCCTTTGCTTGGTCTGATACTTTTATCATTGTATTTATTTAGAATGATTTAATGATGCAAAAATACGAACAAAAATCAGGATATAAAAATTAGCATTTTTATTTTATCGATTTTTATTATTGATGGCTTAACTTTGTTAATCTTTTGACATCCAAAGAATAAATTTATTGTACAATGAAAAAAATAGGCATTATTGCTTTAGCACTGTTTATGCAGCATATTTCTGCACAAAACAACAGGTTTGTGTACCAGGTAACCATGAAACCTGATGCGGAAAATAAATCCGATATTAAAACTGAAAATGCATATTTAGATATTTCCGCAGAAAAATCAATTTTTTATTCTGAAAACAGGTACAAGAGAGATTCTACCTTGCAGAAAGCTTTTCAGGGCGGCGGTGGAAGAGGTTCAATTAATAGAGAGCAGCTGGAAGCATTCAGGTCCAATATCAATTATTCTATTGAAAAAGATAAGTCTACCCAGAAAATGTCTTATAAGGATAGGATAGGAAGAGATATTTATGTTTACGAGGAAGATCGTCATCTGGACTGGAAGATGTCTTCTGAAACCACCAAAATAGGAGAGTACAAAGTTCAAAAAGCAACCACGGATTTTGGCGGAAGAAAATGGACAGCCTGGTTTACCACAGATCTGCCTTATCAGGACGGACCGTATAAATTTAATGAACTTCCGGGACTGATCGTTAAAGTGGAAGATGATAAAGGAGAATATTCTTTTGATCTAATGAAGAATTATAAAATTGCTGAAATTCCTGCTTTGAACCAGTTTGGAAATGTCCTGAAAGTAAAAAGATCAGATTATGTAAAGCAACAGGAAAAATATAAAAAAGATCCGATGTCATTTATGCAGAACAGTGGAGGCGGAGGCGGTTTTCCGGCACCACCGAGAGCTTCCGGTGGCGGAGGTGGAAATCAAAATCCGGCCGATTTGAGAAAAAGGATGGAAGAGCGAGCAAAAGAAGAAGCTAAGAGAAATAGCAATCCTATAGAGCTGCAGTAAAAAATAACCCCTGAAGATTTTCTTCAGGGGTTTTTAATTGTATAAAAAGGGGATTATTTCAAAAGCTGGTTGAAAGTGTCTCCCTGCTTAATATCTCCCGTATTGTACCCTTTCATAAACCATTCTTTACGCTGGGCTGAAGAACCGTGAGTAAAGCTTTCCTGGTTGACGTAACCCTGAGACCTTTTCTGGATATTGTCATCACCCACAGCCTGAGCTGCATCTATGGCAGATTGTATATCGCCAGGTTCAAGAATACCTTTTGTATCATTTGTTCTTTTTGCCCAAACACCAGCATAAAAATCTGCCTGAAGTTCGGTGGCAACAGAAACTCTGTTCATTTCTGCCTCAGAATACCTTCCGCTTCTTCTCAGTTGGTCTACCTTTTGCGTGGTTCCAAGAAGAGTCTGCACGTGATGTCCTACTTCATGAGCTAAAACATAAGCAACAGTAAATTCGGTTACCTGGGCTCCAAATCTTTGTTGAAGCTCATTAAAAAAGCTCATATCCATATAGATTTTCTGGTCTGCAGGGCAATAAAATGGCCCCATAGCAGATTGGGCTGTTCCGCATCCGGATTGTGTGGTCTCTTCAAAAAGAACAATCCCCGGCTTTGTATATGTCATTCCATTTTCTTTAAAGATCTGATCCCAGGTAACGATGTTCCATTTACCCATCATATCAACCATTTCTCCAATTTTGTTTTCTTGGGCGGTGAGTTCTCGTTGTTGTCCGCTTCCGGAAGATTGTATGCTTCCGGAGTTCAAAATCCCCGATGGATCACCTCCCAAAAAGAAAATAATCGCAGCTACAATTAAAGTTCCGAGTCCTCCACCTACAATCATACCTCCACTACCCCCAGAACCACGGCGGTCGTCTACGTTCCCGCCTCTATCGTCTGTCCATTTCATAATATAAAATTTTTGCCTTGTAAATTTAAAATAATATCATTACTAAATTACTACTTTTGTGAAAAATTACTGCCCTCGTGAAAAAAATTAAACTTTGCCTGTTATTAGTTGGCATAATGGCACTTACAGGATGTGAAAAAGAAAAAGAAGATGAAGTAAGCAGTGTCGATAAGAGTGGTTCTATTGAGACTGAGCTTTCTGTGGAACATCTTGATAATACAGATATTCTTATCACCAAACACAAAATCTGGAAGGACAAAAAGCTTTTTAAAGAAATTGTTAAAAGAGATACCATCCCGAGTCTCGGAGATACTCTGGTAGCAGGAGAAGACAGTAATGGCTACGACCATACTGCCAAAACAAAAAAAGATTATCAATTTTTTATAACGGTTCAATAATGAAAAAGTCCGGTTCTATAAAATTACTTTTTGTAACAGGTGTCTTGGCAGCCTGTTCTCAGGAAAAGCCTAAAGATAAAGCAGAAAAGAAAGTCTATATGAGGTCTGATACTACGGCTTCCTATACAAGGACGCATGGTTTTATGGCTGGAATCCTTCTATACCATGCATTCAGACCATACGGAGCTTACAGCTACGGTTCTTATCGGAAGGCTGGCTATTACAGTGATGCAATAAGCAATAAATCCAATATCGGGAGAAATAATTACAAAGGAAATGTCGTAAGAGGCCAACTGGGAAGAAGCGGTTTCAGTGCATCATCATAAATTATGGAAAGAATTCAATCACAGTTCAGGAAAAACTGGCAGCATAAACTTGAAAATCTGGGCTTCGGATATCATTCTCTGGATGGGCTTTACTGGGACGAAAGTCATTATTATCAGTTGACCCCAGAGGAAATTAATAGAATTGAAAGTGCCACTGCTGAACTCTGGCAAATGTGTCTGGAAGCAGTAGATTATATTATTGAAAAAAATCTTTGGGAAAAATTCAGTATTCCTGAATGGTTCCGGAATTATATCATCACGAGCTGGGAAGAAGATCATCCGTCCATTTACGGAAGATTTGATTTTGGTTTTGATGGTAAAAATTTGAAATTACTGGAGTTTAATGCCGATACACCTACTTCTTTATATGAAGCATCAGTAATACAATGGTATTGGCTTCAGGAACAGTTTCCCTATAAAGATCAGTTTAATTCTATTCATGAGAAGCTTGTAGAGTACTGGAAACATCTTAAAAACTACCTGAATCCTCATCATGTTTATTTCGCATCGCTTACCAATATTGAAGATGTCACCAATGTGGAATACATGCGTGACTGTGCTTCACAGGCAGGTTTTGATACGGAGTTTATTCCTGTTCAGGATATTGGCTGGGCCGAGAATATTTCAGAATTCGTGGCCGGTGACCTATCCGTGATGGAGTATATTTTCAAGCTTTATCCTTATGAATGGATTCTTGCAGATGGTTTTGGAGAAAAGCTTGTGAAAAATGGCTTCAGATCTCAATGGATTGAACCTGCATGGAAAATCCTGCTTTCATCTAAAGCAATTCTGCCGGTCCTTTGGGAAATGTACCCTGATCATCCGTATCTGTTGGAGTCTTATTTTGAACCCAGACATCTGAAAGACTTTGCTAAAAAGCCTGTTTATTCCAGAGAGGGAGCCAATGTGATCTTACACAAAAATAATATTCCTGTTGAAGAGAACGATGGGATATATGGCAAAGAAGGTTTTATTTATCAGCAATTATTTGATCTTCCCAATTTTGAAGGCAATTATCCGGTGATTGGCAGCTGGGTAATCGGGCAGGAGCCTGCCGGTATTGGGATCAGAGAGAGTGTTCACCTGATCACCAATAACCAGAGCCGTTTTGTACCTCACCTTATCGGTTAAGTTTCTTTTCTTTAAGCCAGAATGAAGTAGATTGATACGCAGATACCGCATCATTAACCAGTTTCTGTTCTGGATTTTTTACCAGTTTTTCCTCATAATGCAGTTTGAATTCAGGAGCCAGGCTGCTGGATTCCAGTTGTAAAGAATATTGTTTTACCTTTTTGACCGGTGAAATGATCGTTAGATGTCCGTCTTTTACTAACCCAAGGTCCTGATATGTTGCGATATAAGCCTTTGGCTGGAATTCTTTTTTGAAGACATCCTGACCAAGGAATTTAGATTGATAATTAAAATTCAATAACCCGAACAGGGTAGGCATCACATCGATCTGAGACATTAGTTTGTCAAACTTCTGAGGCTGAATAAAGCCTTCCGAAAAAATCATCGCCGGAATTCTGTATTTGTCCATAGGAAGTTCTGTTTTTCCTGCACTGGATGCACAGTGATCGGCAATAATAACAAAGACTGTATTTTTGTACCAATCCTGCTTTTTAGCCATTTCAAAGAACATTTTGAGTGAATAGTCGGTGTATTTTACCCCTCCGTCCCGTGATTTTGCTGTTCCCGGAATGTCAATTCTTCCATCAGGATAGGTAAAAGGCCTATGATTGGAAACAGTCATCCAGTGGTTGAAAAACGGTTTTCCGGATTTAGCCTCAGCATTCATGGTTTGAATTGCTTTTTTAGCCATATCCTCATCGGCAACGCCCCAAACATTGGCAAAAGTGATTTCTTCAGGTTTAAAATTATTTCTGTCGACAATACCATAGCCATTTCCAGCAAAAAAGTCCTGCATATTATCGAAATAGCTGTAGCCACCATACAGGAACTTCACATCATATCCTTTGGATTTGAATACACTTCCTGTCGTGAATTTATTCTTATTGTCGTCTCTTTTGATAATGCTTTCACCTGCAGTCGGAGGAATACAAAGCGTTAATGCTTCAAGCCCTCTTACCGTTCTGTTTCCGGTAGCATAAAGATTGGTGAACATCATCGAGCGGTCTGCAAGACTGTCCAGGAAAGGGGTGATCTTTAAAGTACCACCATAATGTGCCATAAAGTCGGCAGATAAACTTTCAATAGAGATCAGAACGACGTTTTTCTTAAGTTCCGGCTGTTCCGCAACTATATTTCGTGTTAAGGAAGGTTCAGAGTACTGGCTCAAAAAGTTCTTTTCAGCTTCCTGCTGACCGATCTGTGGATAAAACTGGAAATAATCCAGTTCATTGTGGGTAAATGCCCAATAGAATTTTGGAAGTCCGTTGTCTTCGATCTCGTCAGCAAACACATTATCTGACCTGATCTGCATTAATGAAGATATACCGAAAATACTGATGCCTGCCAAAACAACAAAAGTACCGACCAGTATCATTTTCTGTTTGAAATCCGGAAGTTCTAAAAGCTCGTCTTTCGTTTTTTTATAAATAAACCAGGTAATGGCTAAAGTGATGATCAGGATGGCTGAAAACAAAGGAACTACAGGATAACTTTCCATAATGTTTCCAATGACCTCGTTGGTATATATCAGGTAATCTACTGCAATGAAGTTGTAGCGTACCCCAAATTCATTATAAAAGAAATATTCACTTACTGCGTTAAAGATGATCAGAAGAACATACAGCAAAAGTGTGATGAAATATAATGTATTTCTGATCCTGATCCTCTTTGAAGGGATAAAAAGCATCAGACCGAAAAAAAGAGTCTTAATTCCTACAAAGGCCAAAGCTACTTCTGAAATAGATCCCCCATACTGATTGAAAATATTATTGGGAACAAGCAGAATGTACAGGAAAAACAGCACCAGGGCTCCAAAAATAATATATCCGTATGGTTTTTTATATTTTGAATTCGATAAAAATAAAAAGTAAACCGCCAAAATTGTACTGGCTAAGGTGAAAACAAAAATGTCATTCAACAGACCGATAGAAAGGACTTTTATCACTTCAAAAAAGCTAAAACTGGCCGTAGTGATCGGGTGGAAAATGAATACGATCCGTACGATCAGTGAAATAATAAGGTAGAAAATTCCTAAATATAAGAATGGTTTTATTTTGCTTGGAAACATGTACGTTAAGTATAAGTTAATTTTCGCAAAGATAGTTTTTGTATATAACTTTTAATAAGAAAAAACGAAAACATGACATTTCTTATCATTTTTTTGAATTATTAATGAAGAATTAACTTATTAGGTCATAAAACCAAATGTATGAAAAAGAGCAGAGGGAAGTTGATTATCAATAAAAAAGGACTATTAAAAAATAGTCCTGTATGCTGTTAAGATGTATTAAAAAATTAAGAGTGCCCGAAACCGATGTTTCCTTTTTTGTTAGAAAGATTCTTTTTAAAATCAATCATTCTTAAAGCGGTAACGGCTGCTTCTACCCCTTTGTTTCCTAAATCTCCACCGCTTCTGGCAATGGATTGCTCTTTAGTGTCATCTGTTAATACACAGAAAATAGTAGGGGTATCCGTTAAAACATTACAGTCTTTGATTCCCTGTGCTACTGCTGAGCATACAAAATCGAAATGAGGCGTCTCACCACGGATCACACATCCGATAGCAATAACTGCATCATACTTTCTTTCTTTGCAAAGCTGCATGCTTGCATAGTTAAGCTCAAATGCACCCGGAACCGGGAATAATCTGATGTTTTCTGGTTTTACGCCTTCTTTTTCAAGGATTTCCAAGGCTGCATCACGAAGATTGTACGTTACAAAATCATTCCACTCAGAAAAAACAATGCCGATAGAAAAATCTTCGGCATTTGTTATATGAAGTGGCTTGTAATCAGAAAGATTAACTGTTGCCATTTTTTAAAAGTATTTAGTCATTTCAATATAAGAATCAGACATTCCGTTATCGTAGTCCTGATATTTCTCGTCAATAGCAGAGAAGTATTTCTTAGCCTCTGCATTTTTCTTTAATCCTAATGCTACGATACCTGCTTTTCTTGTGAAATAGTAAGTCGTGTAAGGATCATCAGAAGCAGTTGATGCTTTGTCTAATAAAGATAGAGCCTCATCATTTTTGTTAAGACCTGATTTTGCATCTGCCATAGCACCGAATTTCAATGCCATCAATGTTTTGTTGTCAGATGAAAATTTGTCTAAAAGATCGTAAGCTTCCTGGAATTTTCCTTCTTTGAATTTCAATAAACCTGCATTGTAAGCAGAAAGTTTACCCACATTCGTACCTGAATATTCGTTATATGTTCCTACAAAACCTGGATTTGCAGCAGATTTTCCGCCTAAAGCTTCTTTATCTTTACCTTCAGTCTGTTTCTTTTGAGCAGCAAGGAAACTTTTTACAGCTTCAACGTTTTGAGGAGCTACTACAAACTGTTTGTAAGCGAAGAACCCTAAAACACCTAAAATCAATACTCCGAATACAATACCCAATTGCTTTGAATATTTCTCAAGAAATCTTTCAGTGTTTAAAGCCTCTCTGTCAAGGTCTTTAAAGAACTCAACCGTTTCTTTACCTTCTTGCTCATTTGGAGCATTCTTACCCAATTTTGCCATAAATTCTTAAAAATTGAAATGCAAATTTAATTGTTTCTGAATGATTTACAAAATACTTTGAAGTATTATTGTGAAAATGTTGTGAATTGTCAGATGTTAATGGTAAAAACGCTTCAACTCCGCTCAGCGTTACATCTCTAGTACCTATATTTTTATATCAAAAAAGTTTAATATTCAAGGATGTTATAAACCTCTGCCCCGAATTTCTTCAGCTTTTCATCGCCATTAAGATCTTTTAGACCAATAAGGAAACTGAACTGGGAAACTGTTGCCCCTTGTTTTTCTACAAGCTTTGCGGCAGCTTCTGTAGTTCCTCCCGTTGCCAATAAATCATCATGGATAAGGATTCTCTGTCCTTTTTTGATTTGTCCGTCACGGGTTTCAATGATGGCACTTCCGTATTCCAGATCATATTTTTCTGAAATAATCGGTGGAGGAAGCTTTCCTGCTTTTCTGATTAAAATGAACGGAACTTCCAAAGTGACAGCAATGGCAATTCCGAAAAGATACCCACGGCTTTCTATTCCGCATACGGCATCTACTTTTCCTTTGCTGAAAGCAGCCAAATCTGCGATGACCTCTTCATAAAGCTTCGGATCGAGAAAAATAGGGGAAATATCCTTGAACTGGATTCCCGGGATGGGAAAATCAGGGAAATTTTCTATGGTTTCTTCGAGTCTTTTGATCAGTTCTTGTGAAGCCATTATGGGTTTATTTTATAGCTGGAAATTTTCCAGTCTCCATTTACATTTTTAAGTCCGAAAGTTACCTTCAGAGAAGTTGTTTTTCCGTTCTTATCTGTTACATCATAGGTGGCGTTTACACTGGCACCACTGGAGTTGTTCGCATTGGTTGTAATGTTCTTAACATTTACATTTTTCACAGATCCAAAACCTGAAGTAGGATTGGAGAAGGATTCATAGCTTCCCCAACTTGGGTTACTGGAAGTATCGTATGCTGCTTTAAGGTTCTGAGAACTTACGCTGTTCAGAAACTTGCTGACTGTATTTTTTGGGTCTGCTGCCGGTTGTTTAGGAGCGGTTGGTGTAGGAGTAGCCGCGTTTGGATCTGTAGGTGTTGTTGGAGTTGCAGTAGGGTTGTTTGGATCAATTGCAGCAGGATCTTGTGTTACAACTGTTGAATCCGTTTTTGGTACTGTAGGAACTCTCAGCGCTGATGGATTGACATCAAGTCCGATTTTAGACATTTTGAATGTCTTCGCTGTCGTTTTTACTGAAACCGTAATGTCGATCTTGCCGTCTACCACTTTTGCGGCAGAAATTGAAGAGAATTTTAAATTAAATCCTTTGAAATTATTATCCTGCATCAGGTTTTTAGCGGTTGAAAGCTTTACTCCATTACTGAAGACTTCTAAAGTAGCTTCTAAACCTGCACCGGTAAATGAAACAGGATTTCCTGCTGTGTCTACAAGCCTAGGAAGAATTTGAATAGCTGTAGGCGCACCCGTTCCGTCATCACCTGTAGGTCTGGTGATAATGCTTAGTGAGCTTGCTTTTACATCATTCGGATCGGTTTCTTTAGCTTTATCATCTCCGAAGATATTCATTTCTCCAAGTGAAGGAGGAGATGTGCTCGCCCATTCGATTCCGTTTTTCTGGGCAACCTGGTCAGCCAGAGTCAGGATTTCAGGAACTTTTTTCCCGTCGATCAGCTTTCCAAGAGCTTTCAATTCTTCTACATCACCTTCTGCTTCTACACCGAAAGTCTTTAGAATATAAAGAGCTTCACTGAATTTAATTTGTTTAATTGTTGAAAGGCTTGAAGTCATATCATTAATACTTGACTGCAGCGTTTTAGTATTCGTAGCATCTACATGATCCTTCCTGCATGCTGTAAAAAGCAACAGACTGAGAACAAGTAGAAAAGAAAACTTTTTCATTTTATTTTGTTTGTTGCAAATTTAGTAAAACCTATTAATAATAGCTTGTTTTTCTTTTTGTTTTGTGTTTTCAGGTTTTTTCCATAAAAAAGACTGATCAATACAGTCAGTCTTTTTTCTGTAACAAGTTCTTCAATAGACCAGCTATTTATTTTTTATCTTATTTTTTGTTCTCCTGCTCTTTTAAATCATCTTTGAAAAATGAACTGAAGATCGTCTGCATATTGGGGAATGAGGAGTCCTGCCAAAACTGAGTCTTATAATTGCTGTTTTCCTTGTTAAATTTCACTTTTTCTATATCGTCATCATTACTGAAATTGAGTTCTGTAGGATAAAAATTATTGTACAGGATGATCTGGTTGTAATCAGGTTCGCTTTTATGTTTAAGTTTTACAAAAGCCACTTCGTTATATTCAAGGAAATCCTTCAGGGTTTTTTCAGATCCTTTTTCGAAAGACATATTCAGAATGGTTCTGATATCAAAAAATCTGAATCCGAATAGAGAAAACTCTTTCTCCTGAAGAGCAGCACCGGTCACTTCTATCTGATCTTTACGGTCTCCTTTTAGTTCTTTAATGGTATTTCTTTTTGTTTTATATTCTTCGGGGTTTCCTACATTTTTAAGTTTTGGAAGCTGTAAAGAATTACCATAATCCCATGATGAAGTTTCTTTTTTCTCACTTTTCGGACCCGTTAATCTAAAAACCCTGTATTGTTCAACATTTGCGCTTTTCAGTTTTTTGGTTTTATTGTCGAAAATGTAAGTGACAATTCCGTCGGTATAACTGTTCAGCTTACTGTTTACGGTAACGTAAGCATTAAAATTTCCTTTGATGAAAATATATTTCGCAGGTTTTGAGTTTTTGATGACCACGGTTTCTATTTCTTTGACCTGATCATTAATTTTAATCACGTCCTGACTGAAGTCGGAATAGGAGAGTGTGGCAACACGGAAATTATTGTAAACCAATTGGAACTTTTCCTGTGAAGGGGTGATTGCCTGTTTATCAATTTTACCGTCAATATCAGAATAGGCAAGAATGCTTCCGTCTTTTCCGAAGACAGAAACTTTGGGAAGCGGTTTATTCGTTTGTTCAGAAACAAAGGCTACGGTTTGTGCCTGAATAAAGCTGAATAAGAAAACGAACAGCGTAAAGAGCAGATAATTTCTTTTCATAATGATAGCTTGTTTTTGTTTATTGAAATAATAATCGATCAGTCTTATTATAAAGACACACAAAATTCAAAATGGTTGCCTGAACAAGTCAAAATGTTCACTTGTCTGCACAAAAAAAGACTGATCATTACAATCAGTCTTTTTTATTTTATTTCTGTTACAAATCCTTAGAAAGGATACTCATAAATTTCAGATTCGTGAAGGTATGGGTTACCTGTAGGGATCAGTTTCAGTTTAGACAATGCTGTTAATACTGTGAACATAAATAATCCAACTACAAAAAGGAGAGCACCTAATATTAAGATGAATACTTCAGGAGTTTTCCAGTATGGACCTACCGTTCCCGGCATTACCATGTTGAAGTAATCTAAGATGTGTCCTAAAATAACCACTACAGCCATAACAGTTACTACTTTGTAGTTTCTCTTGATGCTGCTGCTCACTAATACCAATAATGGTAATAAGAAGTTAACGATCAGCATTGGTAAGAATGTAATACCATAGTGCTGGAATCGTCCAAAGAAGTAGTTAACTTCTTCTGGAACGTTCGCATACCAGTAAAGCATGAACTGTGCAAACCATGTATATGTCCAAAGCATACTTGTAGCGAAAAGGAATACTCCTAAATCGTGTAAGTGATTGTCATTGAACTGTGGTAAGAATCCGTTTTTCTTTAAGTAAACACTTAGAAGGATAATCATAGCGATTCCACTTGAAAGGCAGCTTACCATTGAATACCAGATATACATTGTAGAATACCAGTGAGGGTCAATAGACATCAACCAGTCCCAAGCCCAAGCGGCAGAAGCAAATCCGAAAAATGCGATATATCCAACAGCCCATCTGTAAAGGAATTGATACTCAACTAAAGATTTTGTATCATCTACTTTTTTAGACTGAGCTTTCAGTTTCCAGGCAAAGAATGAAGCCCCTATTACGTAGATAAATGTTCTTATCGCATAGAAAGGGATGTTTAAGAATCTTTTCTTTTCAAATAAGATTACATCGAAATGGGCAGACGTAGGGTCTGTCAAATCCGGATCCATCCAGTGGAATATATGACCTTGGTGGAAGATATTCAATAGCATTAATATTACTAGAATAGCACCTCCATAAGGAATATAAGAAGCAATAGCTTCCATTACTCTTGTAATAATGATTGGCCATCCTGCATGGGCTGCATGCTGAATACAGTAGAAAAATAATACTGCACAACTAAGTCCAAAGAAGAATACAGCTACGAAATGTATGGATGCTAAAGGCGAATTGTGAATCTGCATTGTCGCATGCTCTAAATGAGAAGCTTCATCTTGAGGTCCTACCATTTCACTGGAGTGAGTAGGTGCATTATGACCTGCAGAATGAACTGCCTCCATCATTTCTTTAATTCTCTCTGTACTGATTCCATGATTCATGAAAAAACCAATACCAAACAGAACTAAACCTACAACAAGAAGTATTAGAGAAGTTGATTTTAATTTTGGTGAAAAACTATACATTTCTTTTCTTATTTTTTAGTTTCGGTAGTAGTCTCTGTTGCCGCTGCAGCTGGTGTAGCTGTAGCCGTTGTAGCTGCTGCGGGTGCTGCAGCTCCTTTTTTGAAGGCGCTCATCACATACATGGCTACTCTCCATCTGTCACCAGCATTCAGCTGGCCAGCATAAGATCCCATTGCATTTCTACCGTTAGTTAATACATAATGAACAGATCCTACAGTAAGTTCTCTGTCAGCATAGTTTGGTACCCCAGAGAAAGCTCCGGTTTGTACAATTGGACCTTGTCCATCACCACCAGTTCCGTGGCATGCTGCACAAGTATGATCAAATAACATTTTTCCTCTTTCAATATCTTTAGCTGCATTAGCCGGATTAAGAGGGGATCCTGTCATTTTTTTAGAAGCATCATAACCTGCATTATACTCATCTACATTTTTAGGAAGAAGACTTTCTTCGAAAACTCCGTCTTTGTTTTGAGCCACTGATCCTTCTACTGGTGCAAGACCTGTAGCAAAACTATTTTTAACGAAAGCAGGAATTTCATTTTCATGATCTGAATAAGCATCCTGAGCTTTCATCAATGGATCGTAAGCTACCGGAAAGTACATATCCGGAAAATAGACTAGGGGTGTATTTTCTTTTGGTCCGCAAGAATTAAGTAAAACTGTTGTTAAACCTAAAACTGCTGTAATTTTTAATACATTCTTTTTCATTTTAAGCGTCTTTAACAGTTATTTCTTCAACTCCCGTTTCAATAAGTAACTGTTTTACAGACTCTACGTCTTCAGTTACAAATTCCATCATGAATTTATCATCAGTAGTTCTAGGATCTGGATTCTGAGCCGGAGCTCCGGGATACATTTTGTTTCTAACCAAGAAGGTTAAAGACATCATGTGAGCGGCACAGAAAACCATTAATTCGAACATTGGAACTACGAATGCAGGCATGTTGTGTGCCCAGTCAAAAGCAGGTTTACCACCAATATTTTGAGGCCAGTCATGATTCATCACATACCAAGTTACAGTAGCACCGATGGTAACCCCATAAAGAGCATAGAAGAATGCGGCATCAGAAATTCTGGTTTTCTTTAATCCTAGAGCTTTGTCAAGTCCGTGAACCGGAAACGGAGTATACACTTCGTTGATCGCAATTCCTTTATCGTTGAATGCTTTAACGCCGTTCATTAAATCGTCGTCGTCAGCATAAAGTCCGTATACAATTTTAGTGGTGCTCATCTCCTTCTTTTGCTTTATAAGTTTCACCTGAAATTTTCAGAATCGATTTTAATTCAGCCTGTGCAATTACAGGGAACGTTCTTGCGTATAGTAAGAATAATACAGAGAAGAATCCGATTGTTCCTAAGTATACACCCACATCAATAATCGTTGGCTTAAACATAGTCCAAGATCCTGGTAAGTAATCTCTTGAAAGGTTGATAACGATGATATCAAAACGCTCAAACCACATACCGATGTTAATAATTAAAGCAATAATAAATGTTGCAATAATGTTTGTTCTTACTCTCTTGAACCAGAATAAAGCCGGAACAATTAAGTTACACGTGATTAGTGCCCAGAATGCCCACCAGTAGGGCCCTACTGCAGCACCTGGAGAAAGGTATGTAAAGTCTTCGAATCTTGATCCGGAATACCATCCGATGAAATATTCAGTAGCATAAGCTACGGTTACCATACCACCTGTAAGAACGATTACAATGTTCATAATTTCGATATGATACATAGTAATATATTCTTCTAAGTGACATACTTTTCTAGCGATCAACAATAGGGTCTGTACCATTGCGAATCCTGAGAAGATCGCACCAGCTACGAAGTAAGGAGGGTAAATTGTAGAGTGCCATCCTTTAATAACTGAAGTTGCGAAGTCAAAAGATACCGTGGTGTGTACCGAGAATACAAGTGGAGTTGCTAAACCTGCAAGAACCAAAGAAAGTTCTTCGAATCTCTGCCAGTGTTTTGCTTTTCCACCCCATCCGAATGCTAGGAATGTATAAATTTTCTTAGTCCAAGGTGTTTTAGCTCTATCTCTGATCATTGCAAAGTCAGGGATTAGTCCCATAAACCAGAATACAGTTGATACTGAGAAATACGTTGAGATAGCAAATACGTCCCAAAGTAGAGGAGAGTTAAAGTTCCCCCAAAGAGAACCGAATTGGTTTGGTAATGGGAAAACCCAGTATCCTACCCAAACTCTACCCATGTGGATTACAGGGAAGATTGCTGCCTGTACAACCGCAAAGATCGTCATCGCCTCTGCAGATCTGTTTACAGACATTCTCCAACGCTGTCTAAATAATAATAATACTGCGGAGATTAGGGTCCCGGCGTGACCGATACCTACCCACCATACGAAGTTGGTAATATCCCAACCCCAGTTAATAGTTCTGTTAAGCCCCCATGCTCCAATACCTGTCCCGATAGTATAAGCGATACACCCGAATCCATAGATGAATAGAACTAAGGCTGCATATAGTGAGATCCACCATAATTTACCTGCTCTTTCTTCGATAGGTCGTGCGATATCTTCTGTAATATCGTGATAAGTTTTGTGACCAATAATTAGAGGTTCCCTTATCGGAGCTTCGTAATGTCCTGACATTTTTTACCTATTTATTATTTAAACTTTATTTTTCTACTCTGTTTCTTACTTTAGTGTGATAGAACACGTTTGGTTTTGTGCCGATCTCTTCAAGTAAATAATATCTTCTGTTGCTAGAATATAATTCTCTCACTTCAGATTCTTTGTCATTCATGTCTCCAAACGTCATTGCTCCGGTAGAACAAGCAGCAGCACATGCACAAGAATTCTTGAATTCAGTATCTGTTACTTTTCTATTATCTCTCTTAGCTGCTAAAATAGTAGCCTGAGTTTCCTGGATACACATTGAACATTTCTCCATAACCCCTCTAGTTCTTACTACTACGTCAGGGTTTAGTACCATTCTTCCAAGATCGTTATTCATATTGAAATCGAACTTGTCATTTAAGTTATACGTGAACCAGTTGAAACGTCTTACTTTGTACGGACAGTTGTTTGCACAATATCTGGTACCGATACATCTGTTGTAAGCCATATGGTTTTGACCTTGCTTACCGTGTGAAGTAGCCGCTACCGGACATACAGTTTCACAAGGAGCGTGGTTACAGTGCTGACACATTACCGGCTGGAAGATCACATCTGGATTGTCTGCAGGGTGGTTTAATGCACCTCCGTCTCCGAATGCTGTACCGTACAATTCAGGTACTGCCATTCCTTCTTTCAATCCTTCGTATACTTCTACTTTCTGTCTTGAAGAATAGTAACGGTCAATTCTTAACCAATACATATCTCTAGACATTCTGATTTCTTCTTTACCTACTACAGGAACGTTGTTTTCTGCCTGACAAGCAATAATACATGCTCCACAACCAGTACAAGAGTTCAAGTCGATTGATAAGTTGAAGTGAGGTCCGTCCGTATCATCGAAAGCATCCCAAAGGTCAATCTTTCTTGCCGGAAGAGCTCCACTAATCGTATGATATTCCAAAGGTTTGTTCCATCCTTTATGTTCGTCATCGAAAGCTACGTTGATGAATTCTGCCAAAGGAACTTCCTTCGCGATTTCATAACGTCCCATTAACGTATTCTGAAGCTGGATACCTGCAAATTCGTGGTCTTCTCCTGTTTTTTCGATCTTAACTCCTGAAACAGTTAAGTTAGAACCGTCAAATAATGGATAAGCGTTTACTCCTGTATCAGCAGTTGTTCCGGAATCTTTTTTACCGTATCCAAGCGCAAGACCTACAGATCCTTCTGCCTGTCCCGGTTGAATGAATACAGGAACGTCTTTTATGGTTACTCCGTTTACAGTAAGGTTTACGATAGAACCGTCCAGCTGCATTCTTGCGTTAAGATCATTGTCAATTGCGAACTTTTCTGCGTCTTTAGGAGAAATTGTCAAGTAGTTATCCCAAGACATTCTTGTGATAGGATCCGGTAATTCCTGAAGCCAAGGGTTGTTGGCCTGAGTACCGTCACCCATTGAAGGCTTGGTGTATAGTACCAATTCTAATTCAGAAGCTTTGAAGTTTCCTAATTCAGCAATAGCCTGAGCAGCATTTCCTCCTGAATATGATAATGCAGTTGCATTATTTGAAGTCGTGATACCGTTGTATAAAGCTTTGTTGAAAGAAGTAGCTCCTAAGATAGAAGCGGCGCTTCCTTTTAGATAGTCATAGTAATTATTAGTCGCATTGTTCTTTCCATTTTTCCAAACCAATAAAGATTCTTCAATCTGTCTTGATTTATAGATCTTCTGGATCGTTGGCTGCATTAATGAATATACTCCAGTCTGAGGTTCGATATCTCCCCAAGACTCTAGCCAGTTAGCAACCGGGATTACAGCTTTCGCTGCTTTGTACATTTCATTTTTCTTGTCAGCTACAGCGACTACACAAGCAACTTTAGCTAAAGATTTTTTGAAATCTTCTCCTTTTGGATGAGAATAGATAGGGTCTACATTGTTGGCAATCAATACACCAACCTGACCTGCATTTACCCACCCTAAGAATTCCTGGTATCTTGCTTTATCAAATTCTTTAAGGAAGTTCGCTTTACCTGTGAAAGCAACTGAACCTAATTTTTGGTTGATTAAGTGGGCTAAAACCTGTGCTCCTTTAGAACCGTCTGCTAAAACAACAGCTTTGCTGCCTTTCGCTTTAAGTTCGGTTGCAATTTCAGTAGCCGTCTTATCAGAAGTACCAGCACCTACGATTGCATTGTAAACTTCAACTAGAGTTTTGTTTACAGCACTTGGCTTTAATCTGTATCTTGAGTCAGCGTTAGCACCAGTCAATGACATGTTGGATTCCACCTGAATGTGTCTCAACATGTTTGGTCCTGGCTTTCTTGCTGCTGCGAAAGATGTTTCTAAACTTGCTCCGTTGTAATCTCCTAAGAAATCTGCCTGGAAAGAAACTACCAATTCTGAACCTTTAAGGTCATAAACCGGTAATGCTCTTTGTCCGAATACTTCCTGAGCTGCATCTAAAGCTGCAGAGTGAGGATAAGCATCATAAGTTACCAGTTCAGCAGTAGGATATTTAGCTTTGAATTCAGCAAACAACTTTTTGAAAGTAGGAGAAGGGAAAGAGTGTGACAAAAGCACAATCTTTTTACCTACTGCATTGGCATCTGCCAAACCTTTAAGGATAAAACTGTCTACTTTATCGAAAGTTTCGTCTTTACCATCCAGTTTAGGCTGCTTTACTTTATCATTATCATAAAGAGAAAGTACACTTGCCTGAGCTCTTGCATTGGTTGTTCCTAAATCACCTGCTGCCGGGTTTGGATCGATTTTGATCGGTCTTCCTTCACGGGTCTTTACTAAAACACTGGCGAAGTCGAATCCGTCAAAATATGTTGAAGCGTAATAATTCGGAACCCCTGGAATAATGTCATGTGGCTTTACCACATAAGGAATCGTTTTGATCACCGGTGCTTCACAGGCAGCCAATGTTACGGCTGCTGTAGAGAATCCTAATATTTTTAAGAAATCTCTTCTTGAAGTACTGGATCCGTTTTGTTCAGCATCTCCAAGGAAATTTTCTACCGGAATTTCTTCCTGAAACTCTTTCTGAGCCAGCTTATTGTTTAAAGCCGGATCTCTAAGTTCATGAATACTTCTAAATTGTATTTTGTTTGAAGCCATTTATACTTCTAATTTTTTAGTTATTAATAATGACATTTACCACACTCAAGACCTCCAATTGCATCTACAGTGATCTTACCGCCATCCTGAGGATATTGTTTTTTCAACTTGTCATGTAGATTCTTGAAGTATTCTTTATTATAACCGTTGTTCATATCAACCTCAGTAGTTCTGTGACATTCGATACACCATCCCATGGTGAAGTCGTTAGCCATTTGAACAACATTCATTGTATCAATTTTTCCGTGACAAGCTTTACATACAACATCAATTTTGTTGTTTGGATTCTTTTTGTTGAAAGAATTGATGATCGCTTGTTCACCTGCTACTACGTGCTGAGAGTGGTTGAAGTACACGAAGTCTGGCATGTTGTGGATTCTGGTCCATTCAACCGGCTGTGTTTTTCCAGTGTACTGCTGTTTGGCAGGATCCCAGCCTGTAGCTGCATAGATCTTCTGGATCTCACCGTCGTAGAATGCTTTATCTTTTCCTGGCTCCATGTAGTGGTCTGCATTGTACTCAGAAATAGTTCTGTGACAGTTCATACAAACGTTCATCGATGGAATTTCGGATACTTTACCATATTTGGCACTTGAGTGACATAACTGACAGTCAATTTTTTGTTCTCCAGCGTGAATTTTGTGAGAGAAGTAGATAGGCTGTTCAGGCTTATACCCTTTGTAAACACCGATCCACATAATCCAGTTCCAAACTCCATAAGCGGCCAGAAGGGCAAGGATACCCAATGCTGCTTTACCTATGTAGTGGTACTTCTCATAAATTTCGCTGAAAGATTTAACTCTCGTTTCGTTAAGTCCTGCTAAGTCTTCGGATTGACCTAATTTAACCAATTGTCTCAGTTTAATTAAGATCCAAACCAATAGAGCTGCAATGGCCAGAAGTGAAATAATAACTACGCTTGTTGTAGTATTATTTGCTGGAGCTGCAGCGGCACCGTCTGCTGTAGCTGTTCCTGCTGCCGGTTTCTTCTCTTCCGGAGCCGGAGGATTAGTGGTGAATGCTAAAATGTCGTCTATATCCTTCTCCGTAAGATTAGGAAACTGCAACATTTCAGTTTTATTAAATTTTTCGAAAATCTCATTGGCGTATTTATCCCCAGAAGCTCTCAGAGCTTTGTTGTCTTTGATCCACTTGTGAAGCCAATCTCTGTCTACACCACCCTCTGTCTTTACACGTTCTACAACACCCTTAAGAGGTGGTCCTATTACCTGTTTGTCCAGCGCGTGACATGCAGTACAATTCGCTTTGAAAAGTTTCTCTCCATTTTTAGGATCGCCGTCTTGCCCGTAAATTGAAGCACTTGTCGATAGCAATAAGCCTATTGCGATCAACGTTTGTTTATAATGCTTTCTCCAACTAATCATTTAAATTATCTTATGTTAGTAAAATATTGAACCAATCAATTCCGCAAAAATAATATTTTTAACAGGAATTTAACGGTATATGGAAAAGGGAAAATATCATTTACGTTTAATTTGTATTGATTCTAAATAGTGTTGTTTGGTATAATTTTTTAATTTTAATAGATTTGCAGAAACAAGTTTAAATGAGAAATTTAATCAAAATATTTTCAATAATATCTTTATTTGGGTTTTATAGTGTTGAAGCCCAACAGGTTGTTAAAAAGGATACTCTGTCTGGTACGGAGCTAATAATGACGATGGACCCCAAAGTAAGCGCTGCTTTAGGAGGAATTGAAGATAAATGTTCGAGGACTGCCGGAGGTCCTTCGGGTTCTTCGGTAAGAGAAAATAATACAGACAATGGAATTGTGACGGCTCCAAAACCTCCAAAAATCTATGTTCCGAGCAGAGAATTGAGCAATGCAGAGATTTGTAGAAAAAATCCGAGAATTTTAGGATTTAAAATTCAGATCACAACGGTAAAGAGTAACGAGGAAGCGAATGAGGTGAAATCTTATTTCAGAAAAAGATTCCCGAATCTTAAAGTGGAAACGGATGCTTCTTTAAGACCCAACTATAAGATTTTAGCAGGAAGCTACTTTACCAAACAGAGTGCAGCTTCAGATCTGTCAAAAATAAGAGAATACTTTAAATCGGCGGTTGCTGTACAGTACAGGATTTTCTGTGCTGAAGCGAGATAAAGACGAAAAGATTATAAAACTAAAGCTGAGAATTTTCTCAGCTTTTTTACTGATAATAGGTTTCCAGGAACTGGAAAAAATCAGACATTCGGAACAGGTTGTTAGCCAATAGAAAAGCTAATAAAATAACCATTGTTGCCATTAAAAATGATAAGGTTTTCTGGTGTGATCTGTAGCTGTTAAAAAGCCATCCCAGAAGCAATGGATAGACAAAAACAAAATGTCCTCCATAGATATACGAAGTGTGAAGTCCAAACCTCATAATGCAGTGAATGACAATGTCAATCAGGAATGAAATGGCCAGGATTTGCATCAGTTTGTTTTTAAAATTTTTAAAATAACTCCACAAAATAAGAGCTAATAATCCAATGATAAAAGCATAACAGAATGAAGAAGAATAAGGTTCCATTAAAAGGCCTTTGAAGTCAAAACCTTTCATGTTATGTTTGTCCGTTGTCATGAAGCTTGGAAACAAAACACTGCCGCCAAAAAAATAAGAAAGCATCATATCCCAATCCGGAATTGATTCTACATTGGAGAACTTTTCATACTGTTGGTTGGTTTTGGAGAAGATGTTTTCATACTTAAAATCAATTCTCAACAGATAAAGAAATACAAAACATACCATGGTAAGGGCTACACGGAAAACGGCATTTCCAAATTTTTTCCAGCTTCTGAAAAGATCTTTTTCAAATAATACGGGAATAAAAACTTTAACAAGATTGGTAATGGTAAGGCCTCCGATGGTAATTCCGGCAAGCGTAAGTGCCGATCCGGGCATTTTTTCGTCTCTTTTTATCTTTACAGCAGCATAATAATTGTAAATACTGAGCAGAAGCAGCGTATATGTGAAATTTTCAGGGGTGAAAGAAAGAATAATATTTGTTGAAAAAGCACCGAAAAACAGAATGATTAGCAAGCTGATTGTAAGTGGAAGTCCGGTGATGTTCTTAAGATACTTGAAAATCTGAACCATACACAAACTTATCGCTGTATTGCTGAGCCAGGCAAGCGTAAGTCTAAAGGTGGTGTCCATTTTTCCACCTGAAATCAGTAAGGAAAACTCTCTGACCCAGTTGAAAAAATAGTAAGCCAAAGGATGTCTCTCAAAACTTCCACCGGTCATCACAATCGCTTTATTGTCAAAACTGAAATAGGCGTCCCAAGGAATTCTACTGTCAAAAATAATTCTGTAATGAAGCGCAATGTAAGAGCCCAGAATACCGTAACAGGTCAGGAAGAACAGAAATACTGCCAGCTCGGTGTAGGTAGAAGGGAATACCTGCTTTAAAAGATTAATGAGTTTTGTTTTAATAAGAGACACGTGTCAGTTTTTTGCAAAAATAAAATAAAAAAACTCACCTTGTGTGGTGAGTTTTAAAGATTATGATCATGTCATTACTGCTTGATCACTTTTTCGATAGCAGATGTACCGTCGTTAAATTCCGCTTTGATGATATAGGTTCCTTTTGAAAGCGATGAAATATCTGTTTTGTCAGACTCCGTTTTCATTACTGTTCTTCCGGACATATCCATAACAGAGACCATTTTTACTTTTTTATCAGTCTTGATGTTGATCGCTCCTTTTGTTGGATTAGGATAGAATGCTGCTGAATTTTTAGTTTTTGCTGTTTCACTTGTACTCAAAGTTCCAGTTGTAACTTTTATATCGTCTACCATGAACATGTAAATGTCATTTGATACACATTGAATGCCTATTCTGATGGTTTGACCTGCATAGGTGTCCAAGCTGTAAGATCCTTGTCCCCAATTGGGGTATGGTGCAAGCAGTGGTTGTGCTCCTGCTCCTGCAATGATCGTAAAGTTAGCAGCAGCAGTAGGGGTACCTGATCCCACATAGATTCCTATCCTGTATTTTTCAAGCCCATAAGAATTTGACAATGACTTTGTCCATAGGGATAATGTATTTGCAGCAGCACCCAGAGTTATCGGGGGTGAGATCAGCCAGTCATTGTTAACTACTGTACCTCCTGTTGGTGGAGTAGCATTCCAGCAGGCAGCGTATTTAGCTCCGCTGTGAGGAGAGAAGTTTCTTACTTCTTCATCCACTCCTGGAATTGGCGTAGCATTATTAGTTACATTTGAAGCAGAAGGGTTAAAGATTTGAAAAGCCATTGGTGCATTGGCATTTGCCCAGTTTGCCGTCCAGGAATCATCTTCTGTAGGACCACCACCTGTGTAGGTAGGTCTGCCGTCAAGGTCCAGAGTGAGCCAGCTTCCAAAACCTGTAGTAATGAAGTTACCGTAAGAGTCAAAATTTTCATCAAGAAGCACCGTCTGAGCATTCGATGCTGTAATGCCAAGCAATACACTTAGAGAAAAGAGAATTTTTTTCATAATAATAAGATTTTTCCAAAAGTAGTGAAAAATTATTATTTTGATGTTGAAAAATATATTTTAAATTGCTCACTAAGTGGGTTTTAGCTTTTAGGAACTGCATGAAAGTGTAGAACAGCCTGTCGTATCATCATAGGCAGATGGTCTTTTTGCTGAAAATTCAGGATATAATTCTTCATAAGGATTTTCTAAAGCACGGGTGAGTTTTTCAAGCATTTCAGTTTTCCCGGCATTGATCTCTTCGATACATTCATAAAGAAGATAATTTCTCAAGGTAAACTTTGGATTTGACTGTTTCATTAGGGATAATGACTTTTCTCTTGAAATCGTGTTGGATATCAGTCTTGCTTCATATTTTTTGGCGAAGTCCTCCAGTTTTCGAACTCTCTGATCTGTTAAAACGACATAGGATACATTTTCAAAAAGAGACTTCACGTCACTTTCAGGATTTAATTTTTCCAGCTGATTAAAAAAGAGAGTGTAATCCAATTGAAGTTCCTGCATCAGCCCCTGCCAATTGGTGAAAAATTCTTCATCACTCTCTCTGAGTTCATCGAATCCAAATTTTTTGCAGAGCATTTTGTCGTGAGCTTCCCAAAAATACGACCCATAATGATTGAGAGTGTTTTCTAAAAATTTTTCGTCTTTGATGAGCGGATGAAGGGCATTCGCAAGCTGCCATAGATTCCATTGTGAGATCTGACCCTGCTTCCCAAAAGCATATCTTCTTCCCGGAAGATCGGTTGTGTTTGGCGTGAAATTCAGATCGTATTCATCCATCATTGAATAAGGACCGTAGTCTACAGTTAATCCCAAAACAGACATGTTATCGGTATTCATAACACCATGAACGAATCCTACTCTGAACCATTCGGTCATGAGATTGGCTGTTCTTGTACATAAACTTTCAAAAAAGTGTTTGTATTTTTCGATACCATCGGTAGTGATTTCCGGATAGTAATTTTTAATAGTGAAATCAACGAGGTCCTGCAGGGTTTTATATTCCTGCTGTGCAGAGATCAGTTCAAAATGTCCAAAACGGAGAAAGCTTTCAGCGGTCCTGATGACTACAGCTCCCTTTTCCAGTTGTGGATTTCCGTTATACATCATATCCCTTACCACATCTTCACCGGTGAAAGCAAGACTTAAAGCTCTGGTGGTAGGAACTCCCAGATGATACATGGCTTCACTCATCAGATATTCACGTACTGAGGATCTCAATACCGCTCTTCCGTCTGCATGTCTTGAATAAGGAGTGGCGCCGGAACCTTTCCACTGGATTTCTGTCTTTTTCCCGTCCTTACTGATGATTTCTCCTGCAAGGATTGCCCTTCCGTCCCCAAGCTGTCCCGCCCAGTTTCCGAACTGGTGTCCTGCATAGGCTGTGGCATATGTTTTTACGTTTTCAGGAAGGTTATTTCCTACGAGAAAATCCAGATCCTTTTCTTCATATGGTCCAAGACCCGTTTCTTCTGCCAGGGTTTCGTTAAAGGCAATCAGTTTTGGTCCGTCAAAACCTGCCGGCTTTACGGTTGCAAATAGAACTTTCGGGGTGTTTCTCTGCATTGGATTGTCAGAAAAATCTCCTAGAAATATATCGGTGAAGGGCTGTTTGATCTGTTCAATATTCATAGATCAAAGGTATTAATTATAAAAGAAAAGACCTTCCAGATTATTGAAAGGTCTTGTGTATTTTTAAAAGAGAATTTATTTATTGAAATCTACCTCATCGGTTGAGTGAAGATTGTCGTTGATATTTTCTTCTTTTTTTTCTGTATTGTTTTTAGGGGTAGTATTTACAGGCTTTGGATTCTTGATCTCATCCATGGTCTGAAGTCCTCCATCGTCTCCGTAGCCTTCACCCAGGCCTTTTAGGTTTGAACATCCGTCTTTCCAGTCAGATGGTCTGGTGAATTTGTCATCAGGTGTGATTCCCAGAGATTTATCAGCCCAAACTTTCTTCATGAAGATAGCCCAGATCGGTAATGCCATTTTCGCACCCTGACCTTCACCGGTCCCAAGGAAGTGGGTGGCTCTGTCTTCCCATCCTACCCAGGCTCCTGTTGCCAGTTTTGGAGTGATTCCCATAAACCAACCGTCAGAGTTGTTCTGTGTAGTCCCTGTTTTGGCAGCAATTTCCACACCTTTAGAGATTCCTCTTCTTCCCAATTCTCCGGAAGCGGTACCATATTGTGCAACACCTTTCATTAATTCAATCATGGTGTAGGCATACATTGGGTTCATGACTTCTTTCGGCTCTACGTTTACTTCTTTGATCACCCTTCCATTGGCATCTTCAATTCTCCAGATCATTTCCGGTTTATTGTGGTTTCCATAGTTGGCGAAAGTACTGTAAGCACCTAGCATTTCATAGATGGTAATATCTGATGAACCTAAAGCAATGGTATTGTTTCTAGGAATATCTTCTGTAACTCCCAGGTCTCTTGCTGTCTGGATAACGGCATCTACACCAGTCATTTCAATAAGTCTCGCAGCAATCGGGTTTTGAGAGTGTGCTAAACCGTCTTTCAACGTCAGCATTCCTCCTCTTCCCGGAACATTCCATCCGTTATGGCTGTAAGAAGCATTAGAAACGGTAGAGCATGGTGTCATACCCAGTTTCATAATAGCGGTTGCATATACGAAAGGTTTGAAGGTAGATCCTACCTGTCTTTTACCCTGTTTGATGTGGTCATACTGGAAATGTTGCCAGTCTATACCTCCTACCCATGCTTTGATCTCTCCACTTCCCGGAACCATCGACATTAAGCCGGCCTGTGCCACTTTTTTGTGCCATCTGATGGAATCCCACGGAGACATTTCCACTTCTTCTTCTCCGCTCCATGTGAAACGGGAAGTTTTGGTAGGTTTTTTAAACTCCATAATAATAGAGTCTTCAGGCATACCGTCCGCTTTTAATAGCTTATAACGGCCAGTTCTTCTTACCGCCTGCATCATTACATCTTTGATCTGTTTATCATTAAGATAATAAAATGGCCAGTTCTTTCTTCCTCTCTGTTCTGCATCAAATCTTTTCTGAACATCAGTAAGGTGTTCTTTGATAGATTCTTCTGCGTACTTCTGCATTTTGGAATCCAGGGTAACATATATTTTTAACCCGTCTTTGTAAAGGTTAAGCTTCTTGCCTGTTTCCTTTTCATAACCTTCAAGATACCTGTCTATTTCTTTTCTTAAATAGAACTTATAATAAGCCGAATATCCGTCTGTAATGTTTTTAATAGGGTGGAAGTCTACAGCTATAGGGGTACTGATAGCTTTTTCATACGTAGCCTGATCAATATATCCTGTTTTCTGCATCTGATCCAATACTACATTTCTTCTTTCTTTTGCTTTTTCAGGATATCTGTATGGGTTGTTCTTTCTTGGGTTTTCAAGCATGGCTACGAAAGTTGCAGCCTCAGGGAGGGTAAGCTCCGAAGTTTTTTTGTTAAAGTAAACTTTGGATGCCATTTCTACACCGTTTGCATTGAAAAGAAAGTCAAACTTATTGAAATACAATGTAATGATCTCTTCTTTGGTATATCTTTTTTCAAGACTTACCGCAACGACCCATTCTTTCAGTTTCTGAAATGCTCTTTCGATTTTATTCTGAGAAGCCGATCCTGTGAAAAGAAGCTTCGCTAACTGTTGAGTAATGGTAGAACCTCCACCTCGTCCCCCTCCATAGACTACAGCTCTGGCAATAGACTGAAGGTCAATTCCTGAGTGTTCTTTGAAACGCTCATCTTCTTTAGCCTGAAGGGCATAAATAAGATAAGGGGGAAGGTCTTTATAAACAATAGGCTGTGTTTTTTCCTTTTCAAACCTGCCTAAAGTAACACCGTCCGAAGAAATAATTTCAGAAGCGACATAAATATCGGGGTTTTCAAGTTCCTTTACATCCGGCATTTCTCCAAGAAAGCCCTGGGAAACAGAAAAGAAAAGTCCTGAAATACCTAAAACGACTGCAATGAGTCCAATCCAAATAAATTTAACCCACTTTTTCCAAGAGGTATCTTTCTTTTTTTTGGGAGGAAGAGGGAAGGTTTTCCCCTTATTTCCTGCGTTTTGTCTGTTGTCTTCCATTTATGGTTACGGTTTAGCCGTTTCTATTTTTACTCCAACATCTTCAATTCCCGGAAGGTTGTCATTTCTCATCGCCTGGATCAGGCTGATTTCATACTTTCCTTTTTCCGGAAATTTATAGTTCAGTTTATACTGAAATAAAGCTTCCTTCGTATCACCAAAACCTGTACCAAGCCATTCTCCGTTTGGTTTTGCCAGTACATAATTCAGGGTATCTGTTTCCTTCTTTTTGTTCTGGAGATTGGTGAAGTTTACAATAAACCTTATATTGCTGTAAGGATAACTGTTGTTATTTCTTACGACAAATATAATATTTTTAGGATTCTGCGGATCTGAAACTTCAAGATTAAATTTTTGCTCGCTTTTCTTGCTCCATTTGTTGTTAACAGAGTTCATGATAACGTTTTCTCCCGAAGAAGATTGACAGCTAAAGAAAAGGATGAGAGGTAATAATCCTAAAATTTTACGCATTTTTATCTTTTTTTGGAGGATATTTCTTTTTAAAATTTTTCTTGTTCGGGTTCGGCTGTTTTGCTTCCGGGTTAGAAGGTGCATCCGTTTTTTCCGTTTGTGCTTTTGGCTGCTGTTGCGGCTTTGGCTGCGGTTTCTGTTGCGGTCTTGGCTGGTTTCCGGAATTAGCGTTAGGGTTTTCCGGTCTTTCGGATCTTTCTGGTCTGCTTTGCTTTGGTCCCTGGCTCTGGCCTTGTGCCTGTTGTCCTTGCCCGCCGCTGTTCGGTTTGTTCTGGTTTCTATTCCTGTTATTGTTCCCTCTGTTCTTTTTTTCGAACCTGTCCATATTGTTTTCCTGGATTAGGTCGATGGTTTGAACAGGAGTATCAGGTTGTTTCAGATCTTCCAGAGGAAGGATTTTTTCGCCTTTTTTATTTTTTGCGATTAATTTCTTAACAAGTTCAATATCAAAATCATACCATGCCATTGAACTGTCAACATAAGCAAACCACATTTTCTTTTTGAAAACGTCGATTTTGATACAAAACGCTCTTCCTTTTTCAGTGTCCAACGTTGTTGATGAAGAAGGGAAGTGGCTCAATGTATCAAGGTAGCTGTCCAGTTCATAATTAAGGCAGCATTTTAGCTTACCACACTGTCCTGCAAGTTTTTGCGGGTTGATGCTTAACTGCTGGTATCTGGCTACATTCGTATTGACAGATCTGAAATCGGTAAGCCAGGTCGAACAGCAAAGTTCTCTTCCGCATGATCCTATACCGCCAACTTTTGCAGCTTCCTGTCTGAACCCGATCTGTTTCATATCGATCTTAGTTCGGAAAGCACCGGCATATTCTTTTATCAGCTGTCTGAAATCCACTCGGTTATCAGCTGTGTAGTAAAAGGTGATCTTTGAAGAATCCCCTTGATATTCTACGTCAGTGACCTTCATTTCAAGACCTATTCTGTGTGCGATTTTTCTCGCTTCAAGCTTTACAGCATCTTCTTTATTTCTTGCTTCCTGCCAGACTTCAAGGTCCTTTTGGTTAGCTTGTCTGTATATTTTAAGTATTGATTCTTCAGGAAATTTTTTCTTTTTTATCTGAATCTTTACTAATTCTCCGGTAAGGCTTACAACGCCTACATCGTGTCCCGGGCTTGATTCTACTGTTACTACGCTACCTATATGTAAAGGAATATTATTTACATTTTTATAAAACGATTTTCTGTCATTTTTAAATCTAACTTCTACAAGATCGCACCTGTTCGATGCAGGATTGTTAATGTTAGAAAGCCAGTCGAAAACACTTAATTTATAACTATTACCACAGGTATTTACACTTTCACAGCCATTCGCGGTTTTTTTTGGTCCGCAAGAATGGGCAGAATCGCCGGATGTTTTGCATCCACAACTCATATATAACTATTTTTTATAATCTTGCAAATTTATGTAAATTTATCTTTATGCAATTCTAAAATACTTAAATATTCAATATAGGCGTCGTTTAACATTAAACATAGAAAATATATAATAGGTTAAAAGCTTATAAGTTACTAGTGTATATGTGTTTAGCCTGATATATTTTTAAAGTGTTATTTCAAACATAATTTTCTTTTCGTATATTGTTTAAAATATTAAGAAATATTAACAGGTGTATTCAAATTAATTTTATATTTGGGTTATATAATAACAGTCTATGAAAAAAATATTAGTATCAACTGCTTTATTGGCGGGTGTTTTATCTTACGCAGGAGGCTTCAGGGTATCTCTGCAGGGAGTAAAACAATTGGCAATGGCGCATACTAGTGCTCATGCCGAAGACGCAAGTGTGGCATTCTTTAACCCAGCGGGTATGTCATTCATTCCTTCTAAACTGAGTATAGTAGCAGGAGGGTTTGGTGCAAGTAATAAAATTACTTTTCAAAACTTGAATACTTTACAGAGTACAGAAACAGATAACCCTATCGGGACTCCGTTATATGCTGCCGTTGCTTACAGACCGATAGAGAACCTATCTGTTGGTTTCAGTTTTACAACACCTTTCGGAAGTACCGTCCAATGGCCTAGTGACTGGGAAGGGAAAGAAATGGTACAGAAACTGGAGCTTAAGAGCTTCTATTTTCAGCCTATGGTCTCTGTGAAATTAGCGCCTTGGGTGTCATTCGGGGCAAGCTATATTTACGCAAAAGGCAAAGTAAACTGGGATAAAGCTGTAACGCAGTTTGGTGGTGAGCTAAATATTAAAGACGAAAAAGCTAGTGGTAGCGGTTATAGTTTCGGATTCTATTTCAGACCTGACCCGAAATTAGACGTTAGTATTGCGTACCGTTCGCCTGTGGACATGAAGGCTAAAAAAGGGACGGCCACATTCCAGTTCCCATCTGCATCTATTTACCCGCTATTAGGGCTAGATCCTAGTACAGGACAGGATAAATTTACAGCAACGCTTCCTTTAGTTGAAGAATATACGATTGGTTTAACTTATAAAGTAACACCAAAGTGGTTGGTTTCAGCAGATTTCAACTACCATGGATGGGAAAGATACAGTAAATTGACGTTAGATTTTGCAAATGCTCCAATTGGAAATACGCCGGGCGATCCTACTATACTTGTGGCTCCTAAAAACTTCAAAAATTCAAAAACGTTCAGGTTAGGTACTCAGTATGCATTCACTGATATGATCTTTGGACGTTTGGGGGCATATTATGATGAATCTCCATATTCTGATGATCATTTTATTGCAGAAACACCTTCATTTAACACGTATGTAATTACGGGAGGTTTGGGTTTCAAACTAAAACAGTTTGGAGTTGATGTAGCAGGAGGATATGCACTTCCTCAGGCCAGAGACGTAAGAAATGCCGCTCTTGGCTTTAACGGACAGGCAAAAGCTAAAGCATTTTACTTTGGTTTAGGTTTATCGTACAACCCTTTTTAATTGAAAGACTATGAAAAAAATTATAATATCAACACTTGCCGTGTCTGCACTTCTTTTTACAACAAGTTGTAATAATGATTTTGATACTGATGTAAAAGATATCCAGGTAACAAGCGGGGAGGCCAACTTTTCTAATTATGTTTCTTTGGGGAACTCTTTGACTTCGGGTTATAGGGATGGAGCACTTTACAGCAGTGGACAAAATGAATCATATCCAAGTATCATTGCAATGCAGATGAAACTTGCAGGTGGCGGGGCATTTAAACAGCCTTTGATGCCCAATGATGTAGGAGGATTTATTGGACTACCTGGCTTTCCTGGTAAATTAAATCTTCAGGTGGCTGCAAACGGGAGTTTAGGTCCTGTTGCCAGTAGCCCTGCAGCAGCATTAGATAATGTGACAGCTGGTGGACCTTACCAAAATATGGGAGTTCCTGGAGCAAAATCTTTCCACTTGGTTGCACCTGGTTACGGAAGTGCTGCCAATCTTGCCATAGGAGCTGCCAATCCATATTTTGTGCGATTTGCAACTTCTGCAACAACTTCTGTTTTACAGGATGCAATGGCTCAGAAACCTACATTTTTCTCTCTTTGGATTGGAAACAATGACGTATTATCTTATGCTACTAACGGAGGAACAAATTCTCAGACGGTAGGTGGGGTTACTACTTATACTCCGGCAACGGTTCAGAGTGGTAATGTAAATCCACTAACTTATAAATCAAATGATATTTCTGATCCTAATCTTGTAGCAGGATCTATTAAAAATGTATTGGATGGTCTTAAAAGTGTTGGAACAACAAAAGGAGTTATTGGAAACATTCCTTATGTTACTTCTATTCCTTTCTTTACGACAGTTCCCTACAATCCTTTAACGCCAACAACTTTAGGGGCAAATTTAGCAACTCTTAATGCAAGCTTGTACGGGCCGTTAAAGCAGGCATTGACTGCTTTTGGAGCTGGAGACAGAATTAATTTACTTTCTTCCACTTCTTCCAATCCTGTATTAATTAAAGATGTTGCTCTTACAGATCTGTCGGCACAGCTTACTGCTGCCTTGACACCTTCTTTAGGACCGCTTACAGCAGCTGCATTTGGACAAATCTTTGGACAGGCAAGACAAGCTACATCAGATGACTATATCCTTCTTACATCAAGTTCTCTGATTGGGACTACTGCAGCTGGAGTACCGGCTCCTGTAAATGTTTACGGAATTTCTTATCCGTTACAAAACCAACATGTATTAACAAAAACAGAAGCTTCTTATGTGAAGACAGCAGTAGATGCTTATAATACTTCTATAAAATCACTTGCTGATTCTTATGGATTAGCTTTTGTAGATGGTAATGCTAAAATGGTTGAGCTTAATGGAAAGTCAGGTATTTTATTTGATGGGGTAAGATATACTGCCAAATTCGTGACCGGAGGAGCTTTCTCTCTTGATGGGGTTCACCTTACAGGAAGAGGATATGCCGTTATTGCCAACGAGTTTATCAAATCGATCAACTTAAAGTATAAATCTACGCTGCCACAGGTAGATCCTAATAAATATTCAGGAATAAAATTCCCGTAATAATACAGGAAAATAAAAACTTAGAAACCACAAGAGTAATTCTTGTGGTTTTTTTTTAAATTTGCAAAATCTTTAAAAAGTAAAAATGGCCGATCAGTTAAGTTATCTATTTTGTACAAGAACCAGTAAGGACTTGGCAGAAAACATTGCCCAACATTATGGGAAAGAGTTAGGGAAAATCAACTTTCAGGAGTTCAGCGACGGGGAATTTGAGCCTGTTTTGGATGAATCTGTAAGAGGTGGAAGAGTTTTCTTAATCGGATCTACCTTCCCGCCAGCAGACAATCTTTTAGAACTTCTATTGATGATTGATGCAGCGAAAAGAGCTTCCGCAAAAAGCATTACTGTTGTGATTCCTTATTTCGGACTTGCAAGACAGGACAGGAAAGACAAGCCAAGAGCGCCGATAGGTGCAAAACTGGTTGCTAATCTATTAACAGCAGCTGGAGCAACGAGAATTATGACCATGGATCTTCATGCAGACCAGATTCAGGGATTCTTCGAGATTCCGGTAGATCATCTTTATGCTTCAAGTATTTTTGTGGATTATATCAGAGCCTTAAACCTGGATAATCTTACTATTGCTTCACCGGATATGGGAGGTGCAAAAAGAGCAAAAAATTATGCAGGTCACCTGGGTGCTGAAGTAGTAATTGCTTACAAAGAAAGAAAAAAAGCCAATGTTATAGAAGAGATGTTCCTTATCGGTGATGTAGAAGGGAAAAATGTCATCCTTATTGATGATATGATTGATACTGCGGGGACACTTTGTAAAGCTGCAGATATTTTGATGGAAAAAGGAGCAAAATCAGTAAGAGCGATGGCAACTCACGGAGTACTTTCCGGAAAAGCATACGAAAATATTGAGAACTCTAAATTGCTGGAAGTTATTGTAACTGACTCAATTCCTGTTAAAAATAATTTGTCAACTAAAATAAAAGTGCTATCTTGCGCCCCATTATTTGCGGATGTTATGACCATGGTCCATGAGCACCAATCGATTAGTAGTAAGTTTATTATCTAATTGATTTTTAGCATATTGCAAATTTAAACTGAACAAATTTTTAAATTTTTTATAAATGAAATCTATTACAATTCAAGGTACAAAAAGAGAAAGCGTGGGCAAAAAGTCTACAAAAGCTTTACGTGATGCTGAATTAGTTCCTTGTGTTGTTTATGGAGGTGAAGCTCCTTTAAACTTCTCTGCTGAAGAGAAAGCTTTTAAAGGTTTAGTATACACTCCTGAAGCACACACGGTATCTATTGAACTAAACGGAGAAACAATTCCAGCAGTTCTTCAGGATATTCAGTTCCACCCAATTACGGACAAAATTTTACACGTAGACTTCTACCAATTATCTGACGATAAGCCAGTGGTTATGGAAGTTCCTGTAAGACTTACCGGACGTTCTAAAGGTGTTGTGGCTGGTGGTGTTTTACGTCAGTCTTTCAGAAAATTAAAAGTGAAAGCAATTCCTGCAAACTTACCAGACGAGGTAGTTGTAGACGTTACTTCATTGAAAATTGGTAACAAACTTTATGTAGGTGGAATCAAGACTGAAGGATTCTCTTTCGTGCACCCGGACAATGCAGTTGTAGTAGCTGTTAAGATGTCTAGAAATGCAATGAAAGGTGGTGCAGTAGCAGAAGATGAGGATGAAGAAGGAGCAACTGAAGAAGGAGCAGCTCCAGCAGAAGAAACTGCAGCAGAATAATATTTGCTGATTCAACAAATCATATAAAACCTGTCAATTTATTGGCAGGTTTTTTATTGTAAAGCTAAAAGGATAAATGATCCTTCTTACCATTATGTCAATCGAATCTTTCTATCAGCTGATAAGTATCAGCCTGCAGCCCTATGCGTCCTTTAAGAAAAAAAGACGTAAATTTGAAGTGTTCTAAATAAGAGCGATCTAATTTAAAATTTTAATAAATGTTTGACATTCAGGAAATAAGAAGTCAGTTTACTATATTAAACCGCGAAGTGAATGGGAAGCTTTTGGTTTACTTAGATAATGCAGCAACATCTCAGAAACCGGATTCTGTTTTAAAGGTCTGGAATGATTATTATACCGAGCTTAATGCCAATGTTCATAGAGGAATCCACACCTTAAGCCAGCTGGCTACCGAAGAAATGGAACTTTCAAGAAGAAAGATCCAGAAATTCATTAATGCTAAACATGATTTTGAAGTCATTTTTACAAAAGGAACTACAGAAGGACTGAACCTCATCGCCTATATTTTAACACAGAAGCTTAAAAAAGACGATGAGATTATTATTTCCTATCTGGAGCATCACTCCAATATTGTTCCGTGGCAATTGCTTTGTGAAAGAACAGGAGCAAAGCTTAGAGTGATCCCGATTGATACAAATGGTATTCTTCAACTGGACTATCTGGATGAGTTTTTAAGTGAAAAAACCAAAGTAGTTTCTGTAAATCAGGTGTCCAATGCATTGGGAATTGTGAATCCTATTGAGGAGATCATTTCAAAAACAAGGAAAAATTCAGATGCGTATATCGTGATCGATGGGGCACAGTCTGCTCCTCACTTTGAGATCGATGTACAAAAGATGGACTGTGATTTCTTTGTGTTTTCAGGGCATAAAATGTATGCTCCTATGGGAACCGGAATCCTTTACGGAAAACAGGAAATACTGGAAGAATTACCACCATTCCATGGGGGAGGAGAGATGATCGCAACCTGTTCTTTTGACGGAACGACTTACGCGGAGCTTCCTTTTAAATATGAAGCAGGAACACCGAATGTAGGAGGAAACATTGCACTGGGTGCTGCTGTCGATTTTATTGAAAAAACAGGCAGACAGAATATTCAGAATCATGAAAACGCCTTGCTGGACTATGCTCAAAGACAGCTTTTAGAACTGGAAAACATAAAGATCTACGGTGAAAAAGCCAAGAGAACGGGCGTAGTTTCCTTTAATCTGGAAGGGGTGGGGATTTCTTCTGATGTAGGCATGATCCTTGATAAAATGGGTATCGCAGTAAGAACAGGACATCACTGTACGCAGCCGATCATGGACTTTTTCAATATAGCCGGAACAGTAAGAGCTAGTTTTGCTGTTTACAATACGTTTGAAGAAATTGACAAGCTTATAGAAGGCGTGAAGAAAGCTCAGAAAATGTTGGGATAAAAATGAAAAAGCAGTTGGTTAACTGCTTTTTGTGATAAATTAATCCTGAAAAACACAGTAGCATCTTCCCTGAACAATCACTTGAACATATCCAATTGCACATTCAAGGCAGATTTCACCGCCAGCTACGATTTTTTTCATTTTTTCTTTGTCTAATTTTTTCATATTCAATGATTTAAAATGTTAATGGTAACATAAAGATAATTAAAAATATCACTGGAAAACTAATAAATCCTCCAATTTTGGAGGATTTATTAGTTTAATTCATGGAATATTATAGAGAACCTGTAAATAATAGACTTTGCCAATCTCTGAGATAGGAATTTTTATACCTGCTTGTCTTTCTTGTTGAAGTAATTTTGCTCTGTCTAAATTTAACTTAATGGAATTAATAGAAAAACTGAACTGGAGATTTGCAACCAAAGCAATGAACGGTCAAAAAGTACCACAGGAAAAAGTGGATAAAATATTGGAAGCTGCAAGACTAGCCCCTACATCCAGCGGGCTTCAGCCTTTTGAGATTATTGTGATCACCAATCAGGAGGTAAAAGAGCAGATCAAGCCTCATGCATGGAATCAGCCGCAGATCACAGACTGTTCACATCTTTTGGTGTTTGCTGCCTGGGACAATTATACGGAAGAAAGGATCAACAGTATGTTTGACCTTACCAACGAGATCAGAGGCTTTAAAAATGAAGGTTGGGAAAACTACAGACAGATGCTGTTGGGAACTTATCCTCAAAGATCTGCCGAAGAAAACTTTACCCACGCTGCAAAACAGGCTTATATTTCATTTGGAGCAGCTATTATCGCGGCAGCTTTTGAAGAAGTAGATTCTACCCCAATGGAAGGGTTTTCACCTGAGGCTGTAGATGAAGTTTTAAACTTAAAAGAAAAAGGTTTAAAGAGTGTTTTATTATTGCCAATCGGGTACAGAAATACGGAATCGGACTGGTTGGTGAATTTTACCAAAGTGAGAAAGTCTAAAGAAGATTTCATTACCGAAGTGAATTAAATACTAATTTTTTCTCATAGAAAAGCCCCTTCAAACAATTGAAAGGGCTTTTGTTTTTTATGAAATAAATCTTAAATATTCGGTTTCCAATCTACAACTGCTCTGATGAACGCTTCCGCATTTTCTACAGGGATATTAGGTAAGATTCCGTGTCCAAGATTCGCAATATATCTGTCTTTTCCAAAACGGTTGATCATCTCGGTCACCATCTTTTTGATTGTTTCCGGAGTAGAATGCAATCTTGCAGGGTCAAAATTCCCCTGAAGCGTCATCGTATGGTTCGTTAATGTTCTTGCAAGCTCAGGTTTAATGGTCCAGTCAACACCTAGAGCAGACACTTTAGACATGGTCATATCTTCGAGAGCAAACCAGCATCCTTTTCCAAATACCACAACATGGGTAAGAGGGCTCAATGCTTCAACGATCTGGTTGATATACTGCCATGAGAATTCCTGATAATCTGCAGGAGAAAGCATACCTCCCCAGGAATCAAATACCTGAACAGCAGAAACGCCTTTTTCAACTTTTCTTTTTAAATAAGCAATCGTAGTATCTGTGATCTTCTGAAGTAGTAAATGAGCCGCTTCAGGCTGCTGGAAACAGAATGATTTCGCAATATCAAAAGCTTTACTTCCTTTTCCTTCAATACAATAACATAGGATGGTCCAAGGAGAACCCGCGAAACCGATCAATGGAATTTCGTTGTCTAATTTAATTAATGTAAGCTCAATGGCATCAAAAACGTATCCTAAAGTATCGTCCACATCAGGAACTATCACATTCTGAACTTGTTCCATTGTTCTGATCGGATTGTCAAGCCACGGACCTACATTTTCTTTCATTTTAAAATCAATTCCCATGGCTTGGGGAACTACTAAAATGTCAGAAAACAAGATTGCTGCATCCAAAGGAAACCTACGGATAGGCTGTACAGTGATCTCAGAAGCCAGTTCAGGAGTCTGGCATCTTGTAAAGAAGTCATATTTATCACGAAGAGCAATGAATTCCGGCAGATATCTTCCGGCCTGTCTCATCATCCATACCGGCGGTCTTTCTACAGTTTCTCCGCGGAGTGCTTTTAAATATAAGTCGTTTTTAATCATAATTTATTTAAACTAATACGGCCGTTCCCGGCACTCATTATTTTTACCAGCCAAACTTGTAGCTGCTCAAAGTTCTTTTTTTATCAGCCCAAAAATAGAAGCCAGATTATTTTCTTCCGAGGTGAAAATCTCTTCTGTGGTGTGCTTTCGCAGTTCATTGGAGGTCGTTTCTCCGATTGAAAAAATCTTCATTCCTTCTAAAGAGTTGAGTTTTGCAAAACTACGAACTCCGCTTGGACTAAAAAAAACTGCAGCATGATATTTTTCAGGTACTGAAGGATGGATTTCTTCCGTGTTGTAAATGGTAATCTTTTTGTACCGGATATTCTGAAGAGGAAGGTCCTTGTCCAGGACATCAATGGCCAGATTGCCACAAAAGTGAAAGAACTGTTCGTGCTGGCAGTTTCCGATGATAAACCTCGAAAGGGTATCGGCATTTTTCAGAACCTTAAATGTTCCGAAACCGTATTTTCTTAGCTCGCGCTTCGTTTTTTCTCCAACGCAGTATATTTTATTGTAGTTTTTGGCGGTAAAATCTTCGTTGGGCTTAAACTGATTTTTAAAAAATGATCTTACCCCATTGACACTTGTGAAAATCAATGAGTGATTTTTTAAGTCAAATGCCGCCATTTTTATAGGCTCAGTCCTAATCACCTCAATACATTCAGCCGAGATATCCGATCCTAATTCTTTGGATAATAAGGTGGCATCTATGGTTTTGGTAAATAGAATTGTCATCAGGGCTTATCTTTTAAGTGTAAATCAGTAACGAGCAGTCTTACTTTTTTCATGAAATCTTTACCCGGATCGTCTTTTGCTGTAAAATAATCTGGGTCAGTCTCTTTCCAAAGTTTAGAACTCCTAAATATACCATATTCTGAGTGTCCTATCAGATATTCTATACTGTATTTTTTAGTTAAGTGTCTAATTAATTGTGCGTTTGCTACAGCTTGTTTTTCTGTAAGCGGCTGGCTTTTGCTTCCAATGTTTTCAATACCGATGGCGCAGTAATTGAGTCCAATGGTGTGTCTTGCAAACCTATTAGGCTCCATAAGCTGATAAATCGTGCCGTCCCTGTCTACGATGAACTGCGAAGAAACATTCAGTGTACTCTGTTTTTTTAAAACATTTCGGGCAGATTCCAAATGGGTCTTATTGAAATATTTGTAATTTGTTTCTACAGTTCCGCCAGCGGTATAATGCAGGACAATTACCTTAGGCGAAATGGTTACCGTATTCTGAACGATATTATAATGACTTTTAAGATACTCTAAACTTAAACGCACTCTTTCGGGAGAATAGTCTATCGGTTTATTAATGATTTTAAATTCGCTGGTTTGAGCTTTCGTACAGCATGCCATCAATACAAAGAAAGCATAAATAAGATTTTTCATAAAAGGGGGCTTATTTCTGGTATTGATAATGTCCTGTAATCGTATATTTAAAAAGCACGTCTTCCATCACCTGTCCGCCTCCTATATTATGGACAATCAAAAACCTCTTTCCGTCAGCAGATTTTTTATTGACGACAATTCCAATATGCGTTAAATTCCCTGGTAAAAGCCAAGTAACAACATCGCCCGGAACATAAAGTGCGGGATTGGTTTCAATAGATTTTTCTTTTCCAAATGTAGAAAAGAAGACGGCAAGATTGGGAACTCTCCGATGATCAATATTGGTGTCCGGTTTTTTTAATCCCCAGATTTTTGGATATTTTGAGAAATTTTTTGCCATGTCCTCATGCACTTCCTTTTGCAGATCAATGCCCAGTTTTCTGTAGGCTCTTATAACAACGTCTGTGCAGACTCCTTTATTGGCAGGGACATCTCCATTGGGGTACTTAAGTATGAAATAAGTGGGATCATAGGTAACTGTGTGATCTATTAATCCCAAAGCAGAATCAGATAATTGGAGTGCAAATTTATTCTGTGCATTTGCGGTAAACACACAGAATGTGAGTAATAATAAAAACAGGGACTTTTTCATTGTTTGTACGTAAGAATATGAAAGTACAAATAGGCTTAAAAGTTCTTAATAAGAATTTTTAATTTCAGTCATCAGCTCTTTTCCTCCGTTTTCAAGAACAATCTTGGCGAACTTTTCTCCAAAATTCTCGGTTTCATTATACTCAAAACTTTCGTCGGTAGCGATGCAGTTTTTGCCATCCAAAGAGCAAAGAACCGCTTTGAAACGAATCTGGTTTTCGATGATTTCTGCAAAAGCTCCGATAGGGGCAGTACATCCGCCTTCCAGTGTGCTCAGGAAATTTCTTTCGATCTCTACACAGATGTGAGTCTTCTTATGATTGATTTGGGCTAAGATCTCATTGATCTCTGTTTTGTCAGAATGTCCGGCAACAGCAATTACTCCCTGAGAAGCAGCCGGGATCATCAATGGAAGCATCTCGTAATCGATATCCATTTTCATTCTCTTGATTCCTGCCAGAGATAAAATAGTGGCATCAAAATCGCCGTTCTCCAGTTTTTGAAGACGCGTCTGGATATTCCCACGTATATCTGAAAACTCAGCATGAGGGTAATTCTTTAGCCAGAAAGCTCTTCTTCTCAAACTGCTGGTAGCCAGTTTCAGCTCGTGGAATTCTTTATTTCGTGCAGATTCTTTTCTGATCAGGACATCCTGTGGGAAATCTCTTTCCAGGTATGTGATGATCTCAATGTTTTGGGGAAGTTGCGTGGGAACATCTTTTAAAGAATGTACAGCGATGTCAATCTCATCATTCAGCAAAGCCACATCAAGGTCTCTTGTGAAAACCCCGGTGATCCCTAAGGAATAAAGTGGTTGATTTAAGTTCTTATCCCCAGAAGATACGATAGGAACGATGTCCGTTAAATAATTACGGTTTTGAAGATGCCTAGCAACCTCTCTTGCCTGCCAAAGTGCAAGTGCGGAATTTCTTGTTCCGATTCTAATGCTTTTCATTGAATTCGTTGTTTGGTTGTTCAACTAATATTTCGTGCATTAATTTACTAATTTCTTCGGCTTTTAAAGGATTATCGATGATAAATTTTGCAAAACGGTTGGTGATTTTCTGGATCATTTTGTCAGAAAGCTCCATGTCCGTGATGTTTATGTATTTATTTTTTCTGTAAAATTGATGCATTTCATTGCGTTCCATGTTCTTCAGAACAGCCTTGAAATGGTGAATATTCGGTGCCAGCTTTCTCTTTTTTTCCCACTCCAGAAACTCTTTCATCAGTTCTTTGATGATTTTTTCAGCTTTTGGGATCTCTTTTTCCCGTTGCTGGATCGTTTCCTGGATCTGTTTGGAAAGTTCATCTACATCAATCAGGGTTACATTTTCATTTTCAGTAACGTTCTTTTCAACGTTGTGCGGAATAGAAAGATCAATCACGAGTGTTTCTTTTCCGTTCGGGAAATGAGACTTGTTGATAATAGGGTGTTTTGCTCCCGTTGCAACAATTAAAATGTCGGTATTTTTTAATTCCTGGTCAAAATCAGAATAATCCACATGAGGAATATTATATTTTTCGGAAATCTTTTCAGCTTTCTCCTGGGTTCTGTTGGCGATTTTAATTTTAGGCTGATAAACATGTTTTACCAGGTTTTCAACCGTATTTTGTCCAATTTCACCTACGCCCAAAAGAAGAATGTTCTTTTCCGTAATTTTTTTCTGGTTGTTTAAAATATAATGAACGGCTGCATAAGAAACAGACGCGGCACCGGTAGAAATTCCGGTTTCATTTTTAATCCTTTTCGAGATCTGAATGGCAGCATTGATTGCTCTTTCCAGATAAGGATTAGAATTTTGTCTTTCTTTTTTAAACCGGCTGTATGCTTTTTTGATCTGCCCGATGATCTCAAAATCTCCAATGATCTGGCTCTCAAGTCCTGCTGCTACCCTGAACAGATGAATAAGGGCCTCTTCTTTGGTAAGAATATTGGCAAACTGAAGGAAATCGGTTAGATGTACCCCGATGGTTTTACAATATTCTTCTGCTACCAGAAGATAATTGGGTGAAGTGGTATAGATCTCGGTCCTGTTACATGTGGAAACCACAAATGCATCTCCTAAATCCACATTGTGAATCCTGGTGACAAAGTTTTTGATATTCTCGTCAAAGAATGCAAATTTCCCCCTCGTTTCTGCATCTGCTTTTTCGTAGCTGATGGAAAGTACGGCAAAATTCGATGTTTGATGGATGTTGGAATATTGTAACATAATCGCTGCAAATTTACGGTTTTTTTAATTAACCATCCTCTGATAATGTATATGATAATTATCGTGAAAAACTATGGTTGAAAGACAGGAATAAAGAATTAATGAAGATCCTAGGAACAGGTTGAAAAGCGGATTTGTTCTTTAAAAAATAATTAAAAATCAAAGCTTTAAATGTTTTTAATAGGGTTTCCTGTTTTATTTCAGGTGGGAATATTTTTATCTGTTATCTTTCTTTCTCTCTCCCATTAATTTTGGTTTAAATCAGGCTCTTTAAATGATTCAATCAAAAGTTAATAAACAATTGTGAATTTTAATAAAATTTTAACCAAATTATATGCAGGTTAAATTTCTTTAGTAGGGTTAAATTCATATCTTTGTAAACTTAAAATCAGAAGGAAAATATGAGTTTATTCGATATGTTTACGCAAGAAATTGCGATAGACCTTGGTACTGCCAATACCCTAATTATCCATAATAATAAAATTGTTATAGATCAGCCGTCAATTGTTGCAATTGAACGTTCTACGGGTAGACCCATTGCGGTCGGTGAGCAGGCCAAACATATGCAGGGTAAAACTCATGAGGATATCAAGACAATTCGTCCATTGAAAGATGGGGTAATTGCAGATTTCCACGCTTCTGAACACATGATCAAAGAATTTATCAAAAAAATTCCTGGAATTAAAGGTAGATTCATACAGCCGGCACTGAGAATCGTGATCTGTATCCCTTCTGGTATTACTGAAGTTGAGAAAAGAGCCGTTAGAGACTCTGCTCAGAAAGTTAATGCAAAGGAAGTAAGGTTGATCTACGAACCAATGGCTGCGGCAATAGGAGTTGGAATTGATGTACAGAAACCTGAAGGGAATATGATTATCGATATAGGTGGTGGTACTACGGAAATTGCTGTTGTTGCTTTAGGAGGTATCGTGTGTGACAAATCTGTGAAAATTGCAGGTGACGTATTTACGAACGATATCGCTTACTATCTTAGAACTCATCATAACCTTTACATCGGAGAGAGAACAGCTGAAAGAATCAAAATTGAAGTAGGTTCTGCAGTAGAAGATCTTGACGTTGATATTGAAGATATCCCGGTACAGGGTAGAGACCTTATTACAGGAAAGCCAAAAGAGATCATGGTAGGGTACAAAGAAATTGCACGTGCATTAGACAAATCCATTATCAGAATCGAAGATGCTGTGATGGAAACGCTTTCTCTTACACCACCGGAATTGGCTGCTGATATTTATAAAACAGGTATCTATCTTGCTGGAGGAGGTGCTTTATTGAGAGGTCTTGCAGACAGATTGCACAAAAAAACTGGTCTTCCTGTATTTGTAGCAGAAGATCCGTTGAGAGCTGTTGTTCGCGGAACCGGTATTGCCCTTAAGAATATGGATAAATTCAATTTCTTAATTAAATAATTTTAACCTTTTACGACAATATATCTGAATGGGATTTTTGCTGAGACTATTTTCGAAGAACGCTCTTTTTGTCTTCTTTATATTCCTGCAGATTGTTGCTCTGGTTCTGGTATTCTCTAAAAATGCCATGCAGAAATCATGGGTAGCTGGCCAGTCGGCTGCGCTGAATTCATGGATTTCGGGGTATATTGATGAAGGAGTTTCATATCTGAAACTGAAACAGATCAATGAAGATCTTGTGGCTCAGAATAAGTCTCTGATGATCCAGCTTTATGGAAAAGAAGGGGCGAACAATCCTGTATTCAAAAAAGTTCATGATACTTTAGGCGGCGGACAGATCTACACTTTTGTAGACGGCGAAATCGTATTCAACAGTATCAACAGAAGAAATAATTACTTTACAATCAACCGTGGCCGTAGAGACGGTGTTTTTCCTCAGATGGGCGTAATGGCTCCTAAAGGAATTGCCGGAATTGTAATCAACTCTACAGACAGCTATGCTTTGGTGCAGTCTGTTCTGAGTGTTAATAGAATCAGAATCAATGCCTCGTTGAAAAACTCCGGATATTTCGGAACTTTAACCTGGAACGGGGATAATTCCCGAGTGATGCATCTTGCTGACATTCCTAAATATGTGGCTTTAAAAGTAGGTGATACTGTTGTTACAGACGGTAAATCAGCTATTTTCCCTAAAGGCGTAATGATTGGGACTATCGCAGGATATTCTGTAGACAACAAAACCGGTTTCTGGGATATTTCAGTAGAGCTGAGCGAAAAAATGGGTGCTTTAAGCAAAGTATTTGTCGTGAAAAACCTTAAGAAAGCCGAAGTTCAGAAAATCCAGGATACATTGCAGAACGTAATAAAAAAAGAAAATGATTAGCAGGACTTTATTTACCGATATATTGATCATGATCTTTCTGGTTGCATTACAGATTTTTGTACTGAACAGGATCACCATTTTCGGAAAGTATACGCCGGTTCTTTATCCGGTGTTTGTCATGTTTTATCCTTTCTTCAGAAATAAATATCAATTTTTAGCTTTAAGCTTTTTAATAGGACTTTCCGTTGATGCATTCCTGTACTCATGGGGAATCAATGCTTTTGCGACAACACTGATCGCCTATTTCAGAACATTGATTTTCAGGACGTCCACAGATACTTCCACAGACTTTTTCTCCTTTCAGTCCCTTCAGTGGGCGCAGTTTTTACTGTTTCTGTTTTCAAGTATCTTTCTGCACCAGTTTTTAGTGCAGTACATCGAATTTTTTAAATTGAGCCGTTTTTTCGAAATATTACTTAATGTAGTGATAACAAGTATAATTTCCTTTATATTTATCGTTGTTTACGCATTAATATTTAAAATCAAACAAAAAGTTTGAACACACGTTATTTAAAAATCTTTTCCATACTAGTCGTTATCGCCATTATTTTTGTGGCGAGGCTTGCTTATTTACAGTTGCTGACGGACCGTTATGCTTTAAATGCAGCGAATACTTCCATTAAGACAGAATACGTTATTCCACAGAGGGGTGTTGTTTTTGATAGAAATGGTAAGATTCTCGTAGGAAACCAGCCCGCTTATGAAATCTCTTTTACGCAGGCCTTAATGAAACCAGATTTTGATACTTTGGGATTCTGTAATCTGATGCAGATCAGCAAATCTGATTTTATCAAAAGAATCGACCTCATCAAGAAAGAAAAATACTATTCGAAGCTGACGCCTATGACCTTTTTTAAGGACCTCAGCAGAGAAGACATTGCCAGAGTACAGGAAATTATTTTCAAATATCCGGCATTCAGTATTGTATCCAGACCTCAGCGTCAGTATGAAGTGGGAACCTCCGGAAACCTTTTAGGATATACCAGTGAGGTTAATGAAAGAGAAATAAAGAAAGATTCAGCCTATTATCTTCCGGGAGACTTTATCGGAAAAACAGGGGTTGAAAAATCTTACGAAAAAGAACTTCGTGGTATAAAAGGAATAAAATATATTCAAAAGGATATCAGACTTCGGAATATTGGATCTTATAAAAACGGAACCTTAGATAAAGATGTTGTTACCGGAAAGGATATTACTTTAACCATTGACTACGACCTTCAAAGAATGGCCGAAGAAATGCTTGTAGGTAAACACGGAGCCATCGTAGCCATCGATCCGAATAACGGAGAAATTCTGACCATGGCAACTGGTCCGGATATTGACCCTAATTTATTCACGGGACCTTATAAATCAAAAAATCTTTACGCTCTATCTAAAGATACCTTATACGAAAACAAACCTACTTTTGACAGATCTGTTCAGGCAGCTTATCCTCCGGGGTCTACCTTTAAATTGCTGACCGCTCTTGCGGGAATGCAGATGGGCGTAATGGATGAAAATACAGTCTTCCCTTGTGGTGGCGGCTTTTTTTACAGAGGTTTGAGAATTAAAGGGCATGGAGGAGCCGATCCTTTGATTCCATCTATTCAGGTTTCGAGTAACTGCTATTTTTCCCATGCATTTATTGCGATCATGAACAAATATCCGGGAGATCCTTCCCGAGGTGTTGATGAATGGAAAAAAATCATGAGCAGCTTTGGCGTAGGAGAATATCTGAATAATGACATCGCTGTAGGTTCTCCGGGAAGAATTCCTACCGGAAAGTTTTACGAAAAAAGAAGCGGTAAGAAAGACTGGACGGGTGACTATACCATGAATGGTTCTATTTTCAATGGAATGGGACAGGGAGATGTTTTGGTGACTCCACTTCAGTTGGCAAATTATGTTGCCGCCATTGCCAATAAAGGTTGGTTTTATACTCCGCATATCGTTAAATCTATTGATGGAAAACCTAATCCGGACAAAAGATTTAAAACAAAACATAAAACGCTTGTAGATCCTAAACACTTCGAGCCTGTACTGAAAGGTATGGAAGCCGTAGTATTACGAGGTACCGCAAGAAGTTTGAAATCCAATGACTTTACTCAATTGGCAAAAACAGGTACTGCACAGGTTCCTCAGGGGAAAGATAACTCAATCTTTGTTTTAATTGCTCCCGCAGATAAACCTAGAATCGTGGTAGCTGCAGTAATGGAGCATGCCGGATTCGGTGCAACATGGGCAGGTCCTGCGTGTACGGTGATTGCCGAAAAATATATTACCGGAGATCTGAAAAGAGAAAACCTGTACAAGAAGATGACCAGTGCCAGCTTCATGCCTGAGTACAAAAGACAATGGGTAGCAGATCTTAAACGTAAAGGTTTATATAAAGACCCAAAAGAAGATTCTGTTAAGCTAAAAAGAAAGCAGGACAGTCTGAACTTTATTAAAGAGCAGAAAATAAAACTGCAGAAAAAAATAGAAGAAGAAACAAAGAACAATACTAAAAAGGTAAAGCAATGAAATGGGCAGAAGGAATAGATAAGCTAGGTCTTGGGCTGTATTTTGCGCTTTGTATCTTTGCAATCGCCAATATTTACAGTGTTGACCAGAAGTTGGGAGAAAAGCAATTGGTTTTCTTCTGTATCTCTTTATTTGTTGGACTTATAATATTCGTTGGAAGGAGTAAATTCTTCGAAAACATGGCGGGTATTATTTATATCGGTGGTGTTTTACTTTTGATCGGGCTTTTTCCTTTTGGAAAGGAGATTCTGGGACAGAAAAACTGGTACAAATTCGGAAGCTTTACCATGCAGCCTGTAGAGTTTGCAAAAATAGGCACAGCGTTGATGGTGGCGAACTATGTGTCGGGGCCGGATTTTAATTTAAGTAACAGGAAACCCTTATTAACCATATTAGCTATTATTGCGATTCCTGCAGTTGTTGTATTGGCAATTCCTGATGTTGGTTCGTTGTTGGTTTTTACAGCATTTTTTATAGCGCTATACAGAGAAGGATTAAGTGGCTTGCTTTTTGGAATCGGATTCCTTTTTGCGGGTGTTTTTCTTATTTCATTAGCTATAGATCCTTTTTATGTTGTTGGTGCTATTGGATTGGTTACAGGAGGCTGGATTGCCATTAACTATTATAAAATGTCCTGGAATGTTATTTCTATCGGAAGTATTGTAGGATCTATTCTGCTATTATGTGGGTTAGCTTTTGCATCACCTTATATTTTAGAAAAACTTCCAAAACACCAGAGAGAAAGAATCGAGGTTCTTTTTAAAGGAGAAAAAGCATTTAGAGACACTTCCGGGTATAACTTATTATATTCAAAAACGGCCATCGGATCTGGCGGAGTTTTAGGCAAAGGATACCGGGAAGGTTCTGTAACACAGGGGAAATTTGTTCCTGAACAGGAAACTGACTATATTTTCTGTACGGTAGGCGAAGAATGGGGCTTTGTAGGAAGTGCCGTTCTCGTGTTATGCTATATGGTTTATATCGGCCGGATCTATTATCTGGCGGAACAACAGAAATCCACCTTTAACCGTGTATTTGGATATTGCTTTGCTTCCATCCTGATGATGCACTTTACCATCAATTTAGGGATGGTTATGGGGCTTTTCCCAACCGTGGGTATTCCACTTCCTTATTTCAGTTATGGAGGAAGCTCGTTGCTTGCCTTTTCTATGATGACTTTTATTTTCTTTAAACTTAATTATTCGGATAAAAACAGCTTGGTGTAAGTTGTGAGGGGAAAAGGAAAGCCGAAATCTTTGATGTTTCCTGAAAGCCTACAATATTCCTTAATAAAGGAGAATATAATCATTATCATTATCATTAAGAATGTAGCTACGTATGAAGCAAGCCTATCTTTCAGACCAGGATTTTCAAAATATAAATTTTACTGACCAGTCTTTTGAAAAAGGCGAATACGAAAACTGTACATTCAGGAACTGCAGCTTTGAGTATGCCGACCTTTCTGATTTTAGTTTCACAGACTGTGAATTTATCGGGTGTAATCTGAGTATGGCAAAACTGTTTAAAACAGCTTTTCGAGGTATCCGTTTCAAAGAATGTAAAATGTTCGGACTTCAGTTTAATGACTGTAACGGTTTTGGTCTTTCATTTACTTTTGACGACTGTGCCCTCAATAATTCTGTGTTCTACAATACATCGGTTAAAAAGACCATATTCAAAAATTCAAGATTGATTGAAACCGATTTTGCAGAATGTGATCTCTCCAATTCAGTGCTCAAAGGTTGCGATCTTTCCGGAGCTATTTTCGACCGGACAAACCTTGAAAAAGCAGATCTGAGAACTTCCTTCAACTATTCTATAGATCCTTCCGTAAATCGTCTTAAAAAGGCTAAATTTTCACTTTCCGAAGTACATGGACTCCTGTATAAGCTGGATATTGAAATTGATAGGGATTAGATATTAGATATTAGATATTAGAAGTTAGGGTGGACGTCGTGAGAACTTCTTTTATTCTGAAAACTCATAACTAAGTAATTCAATAGAGGCGGGTTTTAACCCGCCTTTGTATTTCAATGTTCAAGAGTAAGGCTTTAGCCAAAACTTATTATTCCTGCCTACTAAACAGATCTTAGCCCCTCCCTTCTGTAATAAGGGACTAAATTCATGTTACGTACAGACCATTCCCTTTCTCTGAAGGGGTGGATTTTTGCTCAGAAAAAAGACGGGGTAGTAAAACACTCCTCAAGAAATATACAGCAGCCAGAAAATAAAAAAGCCATCAGATTCTGATGGCTTCATTATTTAAATCAATTATTTAAAATTAAAAACTTGTCGCTGCGGATGGAGTAGAAGAAGCTAAATTGTTATAAGCGTCTCCGTTCTCGTTGATCACTCTTTTTGCGAACCTGAATTTCGGTCCCCAGTAAGAGTCATTCAGCGATGAGATCATTACCCCTTTAGAAGTGGCTGCGTGGATGAATTTGATTTCACCTTCTTCAGTTACACTTTCTACGATACCTACGTGAGAGATTCTTCTTCCGTGTGAAAAGAAGATCAGGTCTCCTTTCTGAAGGTCTCCTTTATCAATACTTTCTCCTTCCTGAGCCTGAGATGCTGCTACTCTTGGTAAGCTAAGCCCTGCTGCTGCTCCGAATACAGAAAGAACGAAAGCTGAACAATCAATACCTCTTCTGGTCATTCCTCCGTATCTGTATGGAGTTCCAAGGTATGTTTCAGCTTCTGTTAGGATATTATCGATCGTTTTATTGTATTTGACTGCTTTTGCAATCTCAGAATTCTTAATGGATTTTTTTGCATTGGCTATAGATGCCGCCTTTTCAGCTAGAAAAGAATCGATAAGTCTTTGCTTATCCTGCTCCATTTTCTTGTTGTCAAGAGAAGCTAGTTTGGCATCTGTTTTGTATTCTTTAGCATAAGTTGCTGGTTGTGAAACTACATAATTTGTAGCGCATGATTGAACTGATACTGTAGACACTAAAGCAACTAAATAAAACAAAACTCTTTTCTTCATATATATTTGATTATCCGTGTTAAAAGGAATATTTATTTTCTCAAAGCATTACAAAAGTAGAGATTCCGAGCAAAAGACCCCTGATATGATTATTGTCAGCTTCTTTATTTAACACATTTTAACATATTATTTAAGTATGTTAAAGAAAAACAAACCGCAACCGCCTATTTTTGGTGAGTCCGCGGTTTTTTTTATTATGATTCTTTAACAAAATAAAAGGCGTTTCCTTTATTTATCGGATTTTAAGATTCACAACTCTAATTTTCAAGGCTGTTAATAAATCAAAAAAAACTCCCCGGAAAAACCAGGGAGCTTAACTAATATGGAACTTTACAGATGTTATTTTGTAAATAACATTTCTCTATATTTAGTCATTGGCCAAAGCTCATCATCCACCATCATTTCAAGATCATCAGAAGCTTCTCTGATCACATCAAATAAAGGGATTACTTTGCTGCAGTAAGTTTCTGCCTGCTTCTGACTATTGGATACGGCTTTCGCCGCTTCTCTCGCTTTAATAAGATCCTCAACGCCAAGTTTGATCTTGGAAACATTCTCAGAGATATTAGTGATTAAGCTCATTTGCTCTTTCGCCAATGTTTTGAATTCTTTGTCCGGGAATATTTCTTTAAGACCTTTTACGTTCTCGATCAATCTGTTTTGGTAATTTAAAGCAGAAGGAATGATGTGGTTTCTTGCGATGTCACTTAAAACTCTTGCTTCAATATCAATAACAGTAGAATATTTTTCTAATTTAATTTCGTTTCTGGCCTCAACCTCTCTGTGAGTGAATACTCCGATTTCTTCATAAAGAGCAACGAATTTTTTATCCATTTCCTGCTTAAGCGCTTCAGGTGTGGTTTTTAAGTTATTCAAACCTCTCTTTTTAGCTTCTTTTGCCCAGTCATCAGAATATCCGTCACCTTCAAACATAATGCTCTTGCACTGCTTGATGTACTCTCTCAATACATTGAAGATCGCTTCATCTTTCTTCAGTCCTGTTTCGATAAGGGCATCAACTTCTTTTTTGAAATCGATCAATTGTTTTGCAGCGATCGTGTTCATTACAGTCATAGACTCTGCACAGTTGGCAGAAGATCCTACTGCTCTGATCTCAAATTTATTTCCTGTAAATGCAAATGGAGAAGTTCTGTTTCTATCCGTGTTATCTAAAAGGATTTCAGGGATTTTTCCAACAACGTTTAGTTTTAGATCTGTTTTTTCATCCGGAGAAAGTTTCCCTTCTGTTACCTTTTCCAGTTCTTCCAATACTCTGAATAGCTGGCTTCCGATGAAAACGGAGATAATTGCCGGTGGAGCTTCGTTGGCACCCAGTCTGTGGTCGTTGCTCGCAGAAGCGATGCTTGCTCTTAAAAGATCAGCATATTCGTAAACTGCTTTAATGGTATTAACGAAGAAGGTTAAGAACTGTAAGTTTTTCTTAGGGTTTTTTCCCGGGCTTAATAAGTTTTCACCTGTATCGGTTGCTAAAGACCAGTTGTTGTGCTTTCCGCTTCCATTAACTCCTGCGAATGGTTTCTCATGGAATAAAATGTGGAAATGATGTTTGTGAGCAATTCTTGCCATGATGTCCATCAACAAAGAGTTGTGGTCTACGGCAACGTTTACTTCTTCAAACATTGGGGCAAGCTCAAACTGGTTAGGTGCCACCTCGTTATGTCTTGTTGTTACAGGGATTCCCAGTTTCATACATTCGATTTCCAACTCTTTCATGAAGTTCATTACCCTTGTCGGGATAGAACCGAAATAGTGGTCGTCCAGCTGCTGTCCTTTCGCAGGAGAATGTCCTAATAAAGTCTTTCCTGTTAAAACAAGGTCTGGACGAGATTGGAATAATGCGGAATCAACTAAGAAATATTCTTGCTCCCAGCCCAAAGTGGGAGTTACTTTCGTTACGTTTTTGTCAAAATACTGCATTACGTTGGTTGCAGCTTCATCTACAGCGTTCAAAGCTCTTAAAAGAGGTGCTTTATAATCTAAAGTTTCCCCTGTATAAGAAATGAAGATAGAAGGAATACATAAAGTAGTTCCCATGATAAATGCAGGAGAAGTAGGATCCCATGCTGTATAACCTCTTGCTTCGAAAGTATTTCTGATTCCTCCGTTCGGGAAAGAAGAAGCATCAGGCTCCTGCTGGATCAATAAGTTTCCGCTGAATCTTTCGATGGCTCTGCCTCCTTCAATAGGGGTAAAGAAGGAATCATGCTTTTCTGCAGTAGTTCCTGTCAAAGGTTGAAACCAGTGAGTGTAGTGAGTGGCTCCTTTGCTCATTGCCCAGTCTTTCATAGCTACAGCTACCTGGTCTGCAATGTGTCTCTGGATTTTTGTTCCTTTTTTAATAGCATCCATAATAGACTGGAATGCTTCCTTTGTCAGATATGCTCTCATGGTCTCTTCTGAGAAAACATTCTGGCAGAATAATTCTGACAGTTTTCCGGGAACCTCAACAGAATTATCTCTTCTGAAGTCCTTAAATGGTAAAGTTTCTAACGCTTTGAATCTTAAAGTTGACATATTAAGGTTGTATTTTGTGGGGCAAATTTACGAAAAAAATGAATTGAAAATGATTTACCCCTAATTTTTTTAGGGGTTATTGTTAAGTTTTATAAATATAAACGGCGGTTTAACTTTTTTAATAGGGGTAGGTAACTCTTGAAATGTAATGTTTGGCCTTATAACAGTACCATAATTCATTTTATGAGGTACGATTCACAATCTTTAAAGATACAAATTTAAACTGCTTGTTAAAAGATACTTAAAATAGAATGCGCAAAGATTTTGTATATTTGTGTGAAATTTATTTTATGACAAATTCTAGAGCTAGAGAAACAACGGAAGCAATTGAAAGATTGTATATTTCTATGAGACACCTCTTTTACAGAGGTTTTTTTAAACCTGCCGGTGTTTCTGGAGAAAGTATCAGAAGTTTGTTAAAGACGATCAATCCAGAGATTTATGGTACCATGAATATTCCTAACAAATTGGAATTAGATGGTTTGATGTATGTTTTAGACAGACTTCCGGAAGGAATTGAAGAATGTGCTTTTATTCATCTTACATCAGATGAGGGTTTTGATAAAGGAAGTTTCGAACCCATTGTCCCTAAAAAGAGAAGAAGAAACTGTTACAGGATAGACGAACACCAAATGAATATTGAAGTTCTTTTGGGACGTTCTGAAATTTATGATATTCTTACCCACCTTACCTTTTTATTTATAGAAGCCGATAAAGTGAGAAATCTGGCTTTTATTCAGGATGAAAACTGGAAGCCTACACGTGCCTTCAAAATTATCGAAGAAGTAGTAAAAGGGGAAAAGAAATTCAGCAGAAAAGAAAAAGAGGTTGCTCTTATTCATTTATCTTCTTTAATAGGAAGAACTTTTGAAGAAACACTGAATGCTTATAATTCTTTCGGGGATGACAACAATCCTGACCGTTTATTTAAAATCATCTACAACTTAGGAAAAGTAAGCCTTGAAGACGCAAAACAGACGAGAGAAAGAGAAATTCATTTCAGTGCTATATTAAAGGAAAGAGTAGGACACCATTACTTCGGCGAAAAATGGGCCAATAAAGTGAAAGAGGTTTTATTTGAAAACAATCTTCACATGCGTCCGCTTCATATCATTTCTGCCAACATGCACTCCGTGAAAAATATGCTGTATGGAAATGATGCCTTAAAGAAAAAAGACAACAAAGAAGTAGATTATAAACTTTACGGAGAGATTTCTGATAAAAAAGAACTTCGCGACAAAGTTTCAAAATATGCTTTGGAAGAAGGATTGATTTATATTAATGATAAGAGCGGAAGTAATATTGATGTTCAGATTATTGATTTAAGCAAAACAGACCTTAAAAACACACCATTCAACGGTATAAAATACGGTGGAGACGATGTGATCATGGTTTTTGACTATGCGTTCGGAGAACAGGCTTTTGAAGTAATGGACGAATTGTTGAGACCTTTCGAACACAAAGGAGAGGTGTATATGATGAAAGTGAAATCTGTTTCCATTATGGGTAAAGCCGGAATTCTTGCCGGAGGAAAAGGAGATATTATGATCCCTACATCCCATCTTTTTGAAGGAACGGCAGATAACTATCCTTTTGAAAATGCTTTGAAACTGGATGATTTTAAAGACGACGAACTGAAGGCATTTGAAGGCCCGATGATTACTGTATTAGGAACATCACTTCAGAACAGAGATATCTTATCGTACTTTATGAACACTTCATGGAAGGCAATCGGTCTTGAAATGGAAGGAGCGCATTACCAGAAAGCGATTCAGGTAGCTTCTAAGATCAGACATCACATTGCACCGGACCTGTTTGTATGTTACGCTTACTATGCTTCAGATAATCCATTGGAAACGGGAAGTACACTTTCTTCAGGAGGTTTAGGCCTTACAGGAGTAAAGCCTACTTATCTGATTACTTTGAGAATCCTTGAAAAGATCTTACAAAGCGGAAAAAAAGAAATTCTGGCTAAAAAATAATTTGATTTTAAGTCATATTGAAACCTCAGATGTATTGCATTTGAGGTTTTTTATTTTAGACTTCCCGCAGATTGTACAGGTCTCACGGAAAAATTGTGCTTAAAATCTGAGGGAATTATCATAAGCGACCAAAAGCCTTAAAACCGCTCTGTTTAGGGGTGCTTTTATATGTTCTCAGAAAATGCTTAATTGCATAATGCTTGGTTCAAAGCTATAATAGCTTTCTCATAATGCTCCCTTTTTACTACAAACTGCATGTTAACCTGCATGATGGACTGTGCATAGCATTCGATATTAATATTATTCTCATACAGGGCTTTTGCCGCACGATATAAGAATCCGGGTGTAGCAATATTGGTTCCCATTGCACAGACTAATGCAACCGGAACTCCCGTTACCTGATAGAAATTTTGTTTAAGTTCTTCCAAAAGCTTTTCCGAGGCATTATTTTCCCAAATCACCATTGTTATTGAGTTTGCGTTTGTAGATTTCAACACATAACTTATATTATACTTTTGGAAATAGGTCATGATTTGGGCATCATAACCCACTTCACTTACCATAAGCGGATCATGAATTTCTATGGCCAGCATTTTTTTTGATCCGGAAACAATCTCAACACGAGCGTCAGGAGATACATAATTCTTTGAAATCAAGGTGCCGATATGATCCGGATCGAATGTATTTTTAATACGAATATTAATTCCGGAGAGTTCTAATGGTTTTGCTGCCTTTGGGTGAATGGCTTCCATACCTATATCAGCCAGCTGGTCTGCAATGATATAATTGGTCAGTCCCACTGGAACACAGTTTTCCACACCCACGATATTTGGGTCTGCGCTTGATAAGTGATATTCTTTATGGATAACCGCCTCATCAGCCTTTATATCTACAGCGGCCTTACTGAAGGTAACTTCGGAATATCCACGATCAAAAACTCTCATAATTCCTTCAGTTCCTTTAGTGTATCCGGTTGCTACACAAATCACATTTTTAAAATCTATTCCGCTGAATTCTTTTGTAATTCTTTCATCAATAGTAAGGGCTTCGTTGTCATCAAATCCGCATAAATCCACAAATTTTGCATGAATTCCTTTATTGTTGATAATATTAGTAGAATTCCACGCAGAATGCGCTTCCCCAATAGAAGCTAAAATTTCCCTTGCTGCAAGATGAATATCGTGTGCATTTACATATCCCGATGCCAAAACCTTACTCAGGCTGCTAAGCATCGTTTTTGCCTGCTCCACTCTGTTTGTTATAAATTCATTAGCTTCAGAAAGCTGAAGGCCAACATTTTCCAATCCTTCATTAATGGAAATCAGTTTTTGGCATACCTTATCGAGATCAGCTTTATAGTCTTCACTGTTCAAAAATTTTTGATACACACCAGGCTCATTTGTTTTTTTGTGTTCCAATAGCCAGTTGGTGACATTATTATAGGCTGAAACTACAAAAACCCTATTATAAAATTCTCCTTCCTTTCTTTTTCCAATAACTATATTGTAAAGAACATCATGAAACTGAGACATGGAAGTTCCTCCTATTTTTTCTACGGTCAGCATTATAAAACTTTATTTAATCTGCGAAAATAAGAAAATAAAGATGATTGGAGATACTGATCTGTAAGTCGGCCAGGGCAAACGCATCATAAATTAACCTGAGTTCGGGATAAGCAACTGATAAAAATTTGTAAGAAAAAGTAATAATTCGTATATTTAAGTTTCTGACATTCAAATATTTAAATGAATTATTACTATGA